>JAHHHR010000039.1 GCA_019359245.1 Nostoc desertorum CM1-VF14
TTGTAGCAGTGATAGGATATCGAACATGGGCTGTCTGTGAGTTTTGAGTTGTCGTTGTGAGAGACAATAACTCTACTACGGCAGCCCTATCTTTTCATACTCTTTTTTTGGCAAAGGTATTGATATAGGAATCCGATTTGATAGCATGAAAAAATCTAAGTAGCTTTATAGCGGGTAATGTCCACTGGATAATAGTTTTAGTGCGTACTACCAACCCTATATATATTTCAATAATCAAATACGATTCCTATTTCTATATATAGGCAACCATAGCCTTTGTTGTTAGTGAAAACTAGGAGATTTTATATCTAGAGGAGCTTGAAGATGACAGTCTGATATCTATGATATTTTGTAAAAAACTATTAGTACTTATGAACCATTCTCTCTTAGATCAACATCTAATTAATGTACTAAAAGTCATCTCAAAGTTTATAAGTGTATTTGTTACTTTAGTAGGGTTTGTTGTACTGATAGGTTGGTATTTTGATATTCAAGTGCTTAAAAGCATTTTGCCAGAGTCGGTATCGATGAAACCTAATACCGCTTTAGGTTTTGTCATATCAGGTTTGGCGTTAAATTTTCTTCACTCAACACGAAAATTAAAGCGTCGAATATCTCAGGGGTTGGCTTTGGCAATAGCACTTTTAGGATTTTTGACTATGAGTCAATACTTCTTAGGGTGGGATTTGGGAATTGATCAACTGCTATTTACAGATAAATCAGCAGCAATCGCTACCTCTTACCCTGGACGAATGTCACCGATATCAGCCTTAAACTTTAGTTTAATGGGTTCTGCTTTATGGCTTTGTGCTAACCGAAGCAGGAGTTATCGACAAGTACAAATAGTTGCACTTATTACCGCCCTGACATCGCTACAGGTTTTGATTGGCTATATTTACGGAATCAAACCATTATTTGGACTGTCATTATTTACCCATACTGCCATCCACAGTGCTATAACGTTTCTCTTACTCTCGATTGGTACATTGTTAGTAGCTCCCTCTGAGGGTTTGATGGGCTTGATAATCAGCAATAGTGCGGGTGGAATAACGGCTAGAGTGCTACTCCCAGCGGCAATCATTATTCCCTTTACCTTAGGAGGGCTGCGAGTATTTGGGGAAAAAGTAGGATTGTTTGATCATGCTTTTGGCTTGAGCCTCCATGTAATTGGCAATGTAACCGCCTTTACGGGATTAATTTGGTACTGTGCAAAAGGGTTATATCGCTTAGATATGAAGCGCCAACGGGCAGAAGAGGCATTAAGAACTGCTTATGCTGAACTAGAAGTCAGGGTAGAGAAACGCACAGGAGAACTATCTCAAGCAAACCAAGTTCTAGAGCAAGAAATTGCCGAGCGGTTGCGAACAGAAGCGGCTTTGCAACAATCCCTTAGACAAATGGCAGATATGAAGTTTGCCCTGGATCAATCCTCTATTATGGCCATCACAGATGCTAGAGGTATCATCACCGAAGTTAACGATAAATTTTGTGAGCTTTCTGGATATTCCAGAGAAGAATTAATTGGGCAAAACCATCGTATTATCAATTCTGGCTATCATTCAACAACCTTCTTTGAGCAAATGTGGGCAACCATTTCTCAGGGACAAGTTTGGCAAGGAGAGATTAAAAATCACGCCAAAGATGGTAGATACTACTGGGTGGCAACTACCATCGTACCGTTCCTAGATGACACGGGCAAACCATATCAATACATTGCCATTCGCTTCGATATTACCAACCGTAAGGAGACTCAAGAAGCTTTACGCCAGAGTGAAGAGCGCTTTCGACGTGCCATTCTCGATGCTCCCCTACCGATCATGTTGCACACAGAAGATGGTAAAATCCTGCAACTCAATCATACATGGACAGAGATTACAGGTTACAGCATCGAAGATATCCCCACGATCGCGGACTGGACACAAAGAGCCTATGGCAGTCGTCAAGAACAAGTACAATCTCAGATTAATTCCTTATATCGTCTTAATAGCCGAATTGCGGAAGGTGAATACACAATTGCAACCAGCACAGGTGAAACACGCATCTGGGATTTTTACTCAGCACCGCTTGGGCGTCTACCCGATGGCAGAAGTTTGGTAATTAGTACAGGGTTTGACGTGACAGCACGCAAGCAAGCAGAATCACAATTGCGGCGGAATGCTTTTTATGATGGCCTGACAGGTTTAGCAAACCGGGCTTTATTCATGGAACACTTAAAACACGCGCTCCAACAAACTAAACGGCAAAAAGATTATTTATTTGCTGTATTATTTCTCGACTTAGATCGGTTTAAGGTCATCAATGATAGTCTTGGACACCTAAAAGGAGATCAATTTCTAATTACTATCGCCCACATTTTAGAAGCCTGCATCCGCTCTACAGATATAGCTGCACGACTTGGGGGAGACGAATTTGCCATCCAACTGGAAGCAATTCAAGATGTCTCAGATGCTATTAAAGTGGCAGAGCGAATTCAACAAGAAATAAGATTACCTTTGAAGCTTGATGGGCAAGAAGTGTTTACAAGTGCAAGTATCGGCATTGCTTTGAGTTCTACTATAGACTACGACCAACCAGAACAGCTGCTCAGGGATGCTGACACGGCGATGTACCAAGCTAAGGCTTTAGGCAAATCGCGGTATGCCCTGTTTAATCCAGATATGTATGCTAATGCGCTGGCAAGATTGCAGTTAGAGGCTGATTTGCGTCGAGCAGTTGAACGTCTTGAGTTTCAAGTTTATTACCAACCGATTGTTTCGCTCACTAATGGCTCTATTTTAGGTTTTGAGGCACTCTTGCGCTGGCAGCATCCAGAACGTGGTTTGCTTAATCCTGGAGATTTTATCCCTCTGGCGGAAGAAACTGGACTAATTGTTGAGATTGGCTACTGGGTGCTGTATGAAGCGTGTCGCCAAATGCAAGCTTGGAAGATGAGTTATCCTCACCATTCATTAAAGAAAATGAGTGTCAATCTCTCGGTTAAGCAATTTTGCCAGCCAAATTTAATTGAGCAGATTCGGCATATTTTGGATTCAACAGGTCTTGATGCTAATAGTTTAGCGCTAGAAATTACCGAAAGTGTCATTGTAGAAAACGGTGATGAAGCAACTGCTATACTCTTACAACTACGAGAATTGGGTATTGAGATATCAATTGATGATTTTGGGACTGGTTACTCTTCATTAGGTCGTCTTTATAGCTTTCCGATTAGTGTGTTAAAAATTGACCGTTCCTTTATTAACCCAATGACTGCTGATAACCGAAATCTGGATATTATTGATATTATCGTTGCGCTGGCACATAAACTAGGTATGACAGTGATTGCTGAGGGTGTCGAGACACAAGAGCAAGTGCCAATTTTAAGAAATTTACACTGTGAATCTGCCCAAGGATACTTTTTCTCTTGTCCATTGCATAGCTCAGAGGCAGTAGCATTAATTGCTGCTAATCCTGAATGGTGTTGCTAAACATAAACAAGTCCTACTTAGTCAATAGGAAATAGATTATACCAATTCTTTACACGTGAATTGGTGGAAAAACATGATGATAGACGCTAAAGAGTTTGTGTTAAATATAACCTAGTTTATTTACAGTATCTTGTATCATATAGCAATCCAAAATGAGTTGTGAAAAATAAAAATAAGGAAACGAACCGCCATCTCTACGTTCGCGTAGCGTGTCGCAGACAGAGGCTTCCGCCAACGCGCAGCGTCTCGTTAGAGAAAAACCCCAAGGACGCGAAGGAAAGAAATAAGAAAGAAATATATAATTTTCAGAAATGATTTAAGACTGCTGAGACTGTAGATGCACTATAACCATAATCTGTACCCGATCGCGTACTTCCTGAATTGAACCCAAAACCTGCTATTACAGTCAATTGCCCCATCTAACTCATGTGGCTACATCCCCATCGTTAATCGTTATTGGCAATCAGTCTCGCAGTGGACTGGACTCAATCGCCTGGCACGCAGACAACGAATCATTGATGGAGTTTGAGCTAGCGATCGCAACCGTATTGATCTATAAACAAGCTTGTTCTGAATTTATACTTTTGTTTACTTAAGAGTATTGTTTAAAACAAAATTAATCGTGAAAATGATGTTTATACTTAGAAATAAGTAAATTAAGGTAGGTGCATAATGAAACTACAAGATTTCTTGGGAAAAGATGAGAAATGGGCATTCGATGCGATCGCAGAGGATGCAGAATTGGCTCGTCAGATTCAGATACTGTTAGTTGGCTTAGGTTTGCTGGAACCTCCAGCCGATGGGAAATTTGGCCCTGTTTCTGTGATATCTCTCAAAAAATTTCAAGAATTAACCAAGACTGAAGAGAGTGGCTTTTTAGGAGCAGTCACAGCCAAAAAACTAATTGAAACCAAACTAGATGATCTTCCTAAACCCCCCTTAAAACTAGGCAACGACATCGCTAGTAGGATTGTGAAATATATGCTATCCAAAGGCTATCAGGTATTTACCAATCCAAAAGAATACAACATTGTTTATGTAGAGGGTATAGATGCAAACTGGACTCTCAACAGTGATACGCCCAATCAATTTAATGATCGGCGGATTGTGATTGAAGTCGTAAATGGAGTTCCCAAAATCGTAGATAACTGGGAAGCTACTACAGAACCAGGGAAGTACTACACTTATAATCCAATGAATCCCAAAGGAGCAGCTAGGATTCAGTTTGGACAATACAAAGCTTGGGCTGTTGGCACTCACGGCACAGCAGAACCTCACGAAGCATTAGTCCAAGTTGGAGATATCACTGTTTGTAGAGATTTCAACAAAGATTTTAAACGGACTGGTGACAAACTTGATACAGGTGATAATTTTTATGTGAATCAACACTACGGCTTTGATTTTCCTCGAAATGATATTCGCCTTGCTAGTGCGGGTTGTTTGGTGGGACGTACTCGTGAGGGACATAGAGAGTTTATGGCGCTTATTAAACAAGACCGCCGTTATGTCGCTAATCGCAAATATACTTTTTACACTACCGTGATTCCTGGGGATGATTTACTGTAAACGTTTCCAGAATGAGGTAATGGTTAATGGGTAAGATTTGTTGTTGTGATGCAACTTTTGGTAGGGTAGCACAGCTGTTACAAGTGTCAACTTAACGTGAAACACAAAACTTTTCCCTCTCCGAGTCGGAGAGGGACAGACTTGAACTTTAGTTCAAGGCAGGCAGAGGTTTGTCTAACTTTGTTGTTGTGGTTGCCCTATTTGTGCCGTCAGCTTCTCTTTATCTTGCCTGCGTTTTTTGGCGTAAAGTTGAATAGTGACTGCCATCAAAATAATCATGGCAAAAATAGCCCAAGCAGCAATATCTGTAGGTAGATTATTTTTAAACACAGCCAGCAAGACAATTGCTACTAACATAACTGTGGGTGCCTCATTTAAGGCACGTAATTGCTGACCACTCCAGCCACATTCATCTACTGCTAACTTTTTCATCAGCCGAGCGCAGTAATGATGATAGCCAATTAAAATAGCAACAAACAGCAGTTTGATATGCAACCAGCCCTCTTTTAAAACGTCCGGTTCGGTACTGACTAAACCGATCGCCATTGCGATCGTCACAAACATTCCTGGGTTAGTGATGATAGAGTAGAGACGCTTTTCCATAATTTGGTACTGATTTTTCAGTATCGTTCGTGCTGGTTCAGGTTCTTCGTTAGCTTCAACGTGATATATAAAAAGACGTACTAAGTAGAACAAACCAGCGAACCAAACTACAAATCCGACAATATGAAATGCTTTAAACCATGAATAAGCCATGAATTCTAATCTCTTTTACTTGTGGTTGTAATGCATTTTTAATGGTAATAAAAAGTTCACAAATGCAGGCCGGTATAATATTATAAGTCTGGCAAAAATCCAGAATTCATTTCTTTACTACAGATAAATACCGATGATTTATCTGTGGTTTCATTTTTATAATATCGATTTTTGCCAAAAGTATATTGTTAATGAGCATCTTTACGACGCACAAACGGTAAAAGGTCTTGTAAAATTGCCTCGTGGTAGTGTTCTTGAGGATAATGTCCGACGTTATTAAGTTTTATTAATTCAGTATTTGGTACGGATTTTGCAAAATTTTCGGCAATGTCTACGGATAACCAAGGGTCAATCATACCCCATTGAATCAGAATTGGCTGTTGCCATTCTTTAAAGCCAGATTCAATTTCTTTCATTGCTGAATCAAGCTGTAAATTGCGAATACTTGATAAGAGACTACGCCCAGATGAAGAACTTTTTAAAAATGGTTTTCGATAAATATCTAATTCTTTATCTCCTATGCGATAACGGCTTCCACCTTCTAGCGTCCGGTCAACTAAAAGAGGGTCTTGGGTCATGACTTCACCTGCTAAAGGTAAACCCATTTGTTTAATTTTCCAGGGTAATTTAGCAGCAGTTGAAATTGGTGTATTTAGGATGGCTAAATTGGCAATTTGTTCTGGATGACGCAAAGCATATTGTAGCCCTACAGAACCTAAAAATCCTTGGACAACTAAAGAAAAATGTTCAAGTTCTAGCGCTTTAACAAATCCTTCTAAAGCTGTGATAAAAGCATCAGGAGTGTAAGCAAAATCCCGTTTTTCTGGTTTTGCAGAAAAGCCGTAACCAATCCAATCTGGTGCGATCGCTCTTGTACCCTGACTAGCCAAAGCAGGCATAATATTACGCCAGCTATAACTTTGTGAAACTAAGCCGTGTAGCAACAACACAGGTGCTAAGTCAGTTCTACCGATTGGTAAAGATTCCCGATAAAACCATTCCAGTGAATCTACATTGATTTTATGTTCTGTTATTGACACTCTATTTTCCTATATTGGATATTGGGAATTCGGCATTGAAAAGAGGCAGAGGGGCAGGGAGCAGAGGGGAAAAAGGTAATTTTTTATTCTCCCCCTTGCCCCCTGCCCCCTGCTCCCTGCTTTTTCATCCCCCCCACTCCCTACTCCCCATTCCCTATTCCCTGATGAATAATCATCTCACGAATCGCATAAGCTGTAGCGGGTGCTAGCAAAACACCGTTGCGATAGTGTCCGGTAGCTAGGAGGACATTACTAAACCCTGGCAACTTCCCAATAACTGGGGCTGGGCGTCCTTCAGGACGGGGACGTAACCCCGACCAAGTACGGAGAACTGTTGCTGTGGCTAATTCTGGGCAAAATGCGATCGCTTGTTTTCTAACAGATTCCAACAGTTCTTGATTTGGCGGTATCTCATCGCCATTGTTGGGAAATTCCACTGTTGCACCCACCCAATAATCTCCATCGCCCACAGGAACGATATGCACATCGTTACCCGTTATCGCTGGCTGGAAGTCTGGATTACCTAACGGATGCCCTAGATGCATTTGCAATGCTTGCCCAAGTACGGGGCGGATATCAATTATTTGATTTAATTTTGCTGTCAGTGGTGTTGAACCTAGCCCGGCTGCGACTACAAACCAATCTGCGGCTATTTTTCCTTCTGTAGTCTCGAGTTGATTGCAAAATTGGGGAGAAGAATCAGGTGGTGAGGTGTGAGCATCCAAAACAGCCACACCAAATTTGAAAGTTACACCATTTTGCTGGGCAGCCTCAACTAAAGCTAATGTCAGAGCAGTTGGATCAAGTTGACGGTCTTGAGGAGAATAGACAGCGCCAGTAATTGTTTCGTGAGCAACTTGAGGACAAATATTTTTGAGTTTAGCCGTATCCCATATTTCTAAATGCCAGCCTTGAGAGTGGCGAACTTCTACAAGTTTTTCCCATGCTGCTAAATTTTCCTCTTCTAAACCAAGACTGAGAATTCCCTGGCGATTAAAGGGGATTTTGCGACCTGTTAAAGCTTCTAGTTCAGGAATCAAAGTTTCATAGCGTTGGATGCTAGTTTGTCGCATCTGCCAAGCTTTGCCCTTAATTTTTTGGCTGATTACACCCATTAAAACGCCAAGTGCAGCGCCTGTAGAAGCTTGTGCTGGTGGTTGCCGATCGCAAACTGTGATTTTCAGCCCTTTTTCTTGACTCAGTTCATAGGCGATCGCAACCCCAACCACACCACAACCGATAATAACTACATGACTCATTGCTGTTTTGAGGCAAAGATGGGAGAGATACGGGAGATGAGGGAACAGGGGGAGCAATTTTTACTCTCCCTCATCCTCCTCATTCTCCTCAGCTCATTTTACCTTGCGCTTAACTTGCCTCTGCTTCACTGCTGGTTTTAGGAAGCAGGTCGAGGAATTTGTCAATCTCTGCGAAAGCAGCTTGGGATTGGTTCAAGGCAACTAGAGGATTGCCAGCACTAGTAGCTTTATCGAGTTTAACCAGGTCTTTAAAAAAATCTCGCGTTATTTGACGTGCGATGGGTTGGTCTTTGGGTAGAAGGTTGGGAGTAACATAAGTCAGATTCAGCTTTGCTTCTGTTATGGGACCATGTATAAAGTTACGCACATTAATCCAATCACCTCTTTTAATCAGGGTTGTCAACTCTTCTGAGCGAGCGCGCACAGCCTGAATTTCAGGAACATAAGCCTGAATTTTTTCAAGTTGTACTGCTGTGTAAGTCGGAGGTGCTACCGCAACACCAGGACCACCACAACTAATCAGGAATGTGGCCAATAGTACTAGGAAAAATGAAAAAATCGAGCGTTGACGCACCATATATTGAACTTAATTGCTTTTTGTTTACCGATTCACAGTGTCATTTTAGATCGCTAGCGCAGTCAATCGTTCTTGTCAGCCAAGGATTTTGCAGAAAATTTCAATATTTTCTCTAAAGAGCAGAGTTCCGTCTGCTTTTGAAGAATTTTTAAGTACAATTACTTAATAGGTGTTAGCCAGTCCCAAAAAGAAGCGATTTTTGGCATCTGTTTAGTAAGGAGGATTGTTAGGGAAGTATGATTTAGAGTTGCTAAATCTCAAAGGTCTTGATAAGCTGAAACACCAATAATATAAGCTTTCTGGCGGTTTTTCTGTCTTCACATCCCGGAAGATGCCGACGCAATTATAGGAGTGTTTTTTAGTGAACGCAGCTGAACAGGCAACGAACCTTGAACTCGCCAGCAACATTGCTACGGTGGTTAATTTGTTCAAATTCGAGTTTCCTGATGCCAAATCTGATCTTAAACCCTGGAAAAATGACCCGGAAACCAGAGAGTTAGTCGATCCAGATTCTATAGATATTGGCTTTCACTTTCCTGGTATTAGCAAATCTTGGCGAAGTCGCAGTATTTTAATTCAAATCCGATTTTATCAAGATCCCATCAATAATTCCCGCCGTGCGATCGGCGTTGAGGTAGCTGGATTTGATCATCGCGGCGAAGCGTGGCGACTTTCTACGGTAGAAAACTGGAGTGTTGTCGGTGCATCTTCGCCTTCTGATGAAATCGAGGATAAGCTCAAACAAATTTGCCGACAGATTTTAGAAGTATTTAATAAACCAAGTGAATGAAGAAGGCAGGAGGCAGGAGAAAACTTCTCCCATGTTCGTGCATCGTCTTGTAGAGAGCATCTTGCAATTTTTAATTAATAATTTTTAATTTTTAATTGGAGCGAAGCGACTTGACCACCGTAATATTTGTACATGGCACGGGCATTAGGGAACCAGAATACAACGAAACTTTTCAGATAATTGAGCAAAAGATTCACGCCCAACGTCCTGATATCAAAGTTTCTCCCTGCCTTTGGGGTGTATTAGGTGCAAAGTTCAATGATAATCGGGCATCAGTACCCTTGGAGAATGCGACACTAGCTTTATCTCAAGGAGAAGAAGACGCAGATATTGTATTGTGGGGGCAATTATACCGCGATCCTTTGTATGAATTGCGGCTGTTGTCTTTGAAACCGATTGAGTCAGGAAATCCCTTTGGGGAAGAACCAGGGGATATTTTACAATCTCGTGTGGCGAGTCTCACTCCGGGATCTCAACTGCAAGCTAAGTTGCAAGAGGCGGGAATTGCAGAGGTATTTGAGCCAGCACGAGAGGCGGTTATCCACAGTGAACCGTATGAACGGGCATTGCTCACAGTTTCCGAATCTGATTTGAGTGAATATTATGCACCAATAGCTAGAGCAGTTGTGGCTCAAGCTATGTTTATTAGCGAACTGCAAGAAAAATTTCCCCCCATACTCACCGATGCCCAATTGCGGGATGAAGTTGTGGAATTGCTGACTCTGGCTTTGGGAGAGGCGGAGTTAGGATTGGGTGGCTGGTTATTAAAGCCATTTGTTGAACTAGCACAGCACGGCGGAACAAATTATGTCAGAGGAAACCGCCTTGAGTTAACTGATAAAATTTCGCCTATGCCTGGTGATATTTTGTTGTATCAGACTCGGGGTGAAAAAATCAGGGCGTTTATCCAAGAACAAATTGCCCAAGCAGAACCGCCAGTGGTTTTAATCGCCCATAGCTTGGGAGGTATCGCTTGTGTAGATTTGCTAGTGCAGCAGGAGTTGTCTAAGGTGGAATTATTGGTAACAGTTGGTTCCCAAGCACCATTTTTATATGAGATTAACGCCCTCTACAGCTTAGAATATGGGCAGTTATTGCCAGAGCATTTCCCGGAATGGTTGAATATCTACGATTTACGGGATTTTCTCAGTTACGTGGGTAATAGAATTTTCCCTGAGCGCGTGCAGGATGTGCAAGTGGATAGCAGACAACCGTTTCCCCGTTCCCACGGTGCTTATTGGACAAATGCCAAAACCTGGGAGGCGATTATTTCGAGGTTGCCATAATGGTTTACTTTTTCCGGTATTTAGAAAACCCCGCTCCAAACCTCTCCCATACAAGGCTACGGTGTACACACAAGTCGAATTACCCCCCTCAATCCCCCCTTGGAAAGGGGGGAAGCCGGAAATCTAGTTCCCTCCCCTTTACAAGGGGAGGGTTAGGGTGGGGTAAAAACCAGCTTCTTAAACTACTTCAGACTTATGTCTACACCGTAGGAGGAACGCTAAAAGCCCCCTTTTTAAGTGGGTTGGGCGATCTCTTCTGTGTAATTCCTCATAACGTCAGAGGCTAAGTCATCATGCAGTTGATGGCTAAACCTGAGCGGACATTTGGCTTAATTGTAGGTATTGAAAAGTACCACGAAACTGCTTGGAACGTGCCAGGTGGAGGGCCAGCCGATGACGCGCTGAAATTTGCTCATTGGTTGCATCAGCACGGTGTACCGAAGGAAAATATCCGGTTATGTTTATCAGCACTGGAAGAAAATCATCAGTTAATTGGGGAATGTGGGTTAACTGTAGAGTTAGCAACCGAGCAAAATATCTCCGACATTGTGACTAACTTTTTATCCCTAAAGTCGGGGGATTTACTCTACATTTTTTGGGCGGGACATGGTTTGATTACCTCAGAACGAGAGCGTCGGTTGCTTTGTGCTGATGCTAATAAACAGAATTGGCAGAATTCAGATTTAAATTCTTTATTAGTTTTGTTGGGTTCCGATAAATTTCAGATTCGTAATCATATTTGTATTATTGATGCCTGTGCCAATTATGTTTTAGAGTCCAAGGGAAGACCAACTAACTTAGGTGGCAAAGCTTTTTTAAGTGGACAGCCAAAGCCAGATAGTCAACAATTTGTCTTACTGGCTACGCGAGAAGGAGAAAAAGCTCAGGTAAATTCTGAAAATAAAACAGGATACTTTTCTCAAGCGGTGCGGGAGGCTTTAGAGCAAGCATCTACTGAGATTTTTCCGCCGAATATGAAAATAATTGCGGAACAAGTTAAACAGCGTTTGGAGCAATTAAACAAAAACCAAGCTCCCATCTATTTATATAAGCAAAATTGGGATGGAGATAGAGAAGAGTATCGTGTAGGAACGCTCACTTCACCACAAAATCTTCCCCGCAGTGGCGTTAAAAAGTTTGTCGGACGAGAACAAGCACTTATAACGCTACACCAACAGTTGCAGCAAACGCAACGAGTCGCCATTACTACTGTTACTGGCATGGGTGGTATCGGCAAAAGTGAACTAGCGCTGCAATATGCTCAACATCATTGGCAAGAAGCCACATACTCAGGCGGGGTTTGCTGGTTGCGGGTAAGGGATGAAGATTTAGGAACTCAGATTGTGGCGTTTGCTAGAGCAAAGTTAGGTTTGCAGCTACCCGATGATTGGGATTTACCAACTCAGATTAATTACATCTGGCGGCAATGGCAAGCAGGCGATGTGCTGTTAGTATTCGATGATGTTAGTAAATATGAGCAGGTAAAACCCTACCTACCGCCAAGTGAGCCAAGGTTTAAAATACTCATCACCACACGGCAACAGTGGTTGGGGCAGTCTTTTGAGCGGTTATGCTTAGAAGTGTTAGAGGAAGTAGCTGCTTTGGAATTGTTAGTTTCCTTTGTTGGGGATGAGCGGATACAAAGGGAACCAGACGAAGCAAAACAACTCTGTGCTGATTTAGGATTTTTGCCTTTAGGTTTAGAGTTAGTAGCGCGATATTTGCAACGGAAACCGGATGTATCTCTAGCTAAAATGCGGCAAAGATTAGCAGATAAGCTGCTAACACATCGTTCAATGCAAGAGCCATCGGCAGAAATGACAGCACAATTAGGAGTTTTTGCTGCTTTTGAATTAAGTTGGCAGGAACTAGATAAGCAAGCCCAAAAATTGGGGTGTTTGCTCAGTATTTTTGCTCTAGCTCCCATTCCTTGGTATTTAGTGGAAAGGTGTTTACCCAACCAAGACTCAGAAGATTTAGAAGATGTCAGAGATGATTACCTAGTGAATCTGAGTTTACTTCAGCGCACTGGAGAAGAAACTTACCAGCTGCATCAACTGATTCGAGAATTCTTGAGTGACAAGTTAGAAGAGTTAGCCGAAGCAGATGAACTCAAGCGCGGCTATTGTCAAGCAATGGTAGCAGTAGCCAAGGATATTCCTCAGATACCCACATTGATAGAAATTGCTCAAGCAACTCTTGCCATCCCTCATCTTGGGAAAGCTGCCACAGTTTACCAGGCTTGGTTAAACGATGATGATTTAATTTGGCCTTTTCTAGGCTTGGCTAGATTTTACCAAGGTCAAGGAGCCTACGCGCAAGCTTTACCTTGGTGTAAACAATGTTTATCAGCTGCTAGAAAACGTTTTGGGGATGAACACCCCGATGTGGCAACTAGCCTGAACAATTTGGCATTACTCTACAAATTACAGGGAAGGTACAGCGATGCTGAACCTTTGTACATCGAAGCGTTGGCGATGACAAAACGCCTGCTGGGTGATGAACACCCAGATGTGGCAACTAGCCTGAACAATTTGGCAGCACTCTACGAATCACAGGGAAGTTACAGTGATGCCGAGCCTTTGTATATCGAAGCTTTGGCGATGACAAAACGTCTGCTGGGGGATGAACACCCCGATGTGGCACAAAGCCTGAACAATTTGGCAGGACTCTACAAATTCCAGGGAAGGTACAGCGATGCCGAACCTTTGTTAATCGAAGCTTTGACGATGAGAAAACGCCTGTTAGGGGATGAACACCCCGATGTGGCACAAAGCCTGAACAATTTGGCAGCACTCTACGAATCACAGGGAAGGTACTGTGATGCCAAACCTTTGTACATCGAAGCTTTGTCGATGTACAAAGGTTTGTTGGGGGATAAACACCCCGATGTGGCAACTAACCTGAACAATTTGGCATTACTCTACTATTCACAGGGAAGGTACAGCGATGCCGAACCTTTGTATATCGAAGCTTTGGCGATGAGAAAGCGCCTGCTGGGGGATGAACACCCCGATGTGGCAACTAGCCTAAATAATTTGGCATTACTCTACTATTCACAGGGAAGGTACAGCGATGCCGAACCTTTGTATATCGAAGCTTTGGCGATGTATAAACGCTTGCTGGGGGATGAACACCCGAATGTGGCACAAAGCCTAAATAATTTGGCATTACTCTACCATTCACAGGGAAGGTACAGCGATGCCGAACCTTTGTACATCGAAGCTTTGTCGATGTATAAACGCCTGCTGGGGGATGAACACCCGAATGTGGCAACTAGCCTAAACAATTTGGCAGAACTCTACCGTTCGCAGGGAAAGTACAGCGATGCCAAACCTTTGTATATCGAAGCTTTGGCGATGTATAAACGCCTGTTGGGGGATGAACACCCCGATGTGGCAACTAACCTGAACAATTTGGCATTACTCTACTATGCACAGGGAAGGTACAGCGATGCCGAACCTTTGTTAATCGAAGCTTTGTCGATGTATAAACGCTTGCTGGGGGATGAACACCCGAATGTGGCACAAAGCCTAAATAATTTGGCATTACTCTACTATTCACAGGGAAGGTACAGCGATGCCGAACCTTTGTACATCGAAGCATTGGAAATCGCTAAACAACGATTGGGGGCAAATCATCGCAATACAATAAACATTCGTGAAAATCTGGAAGACTTGCGGCGGAATCGTCAGCCTTGATTCAGGAGAATGGTTGCTTTTGTCTGGCGTTGGTTTCAGTAATTTAGGTAATCTGTATCGGCTGCATTACCCGCCTGGGATTCAAATCCCAGTCTGATAAGTAGGCAACATAATTAATTACAGAATGTCATTGCAAATACAGTGAAGCAAAATAGTGCGATCGCAACGCCTATAACTACTTCTCTACGATATGCTTTGCGAAGGGTGCGATCGCACTAACTGTAAATATTTTTGTTTATCTACTTAATGAGCCTCTGAACTCCATTAAAGAGTCTTTTAGCTCCATTAATGAGTCTTTGAACTCCATTAAAGAGTCTGTTTTGATTAGACCAAATACCCGACTTCTTGAAGAAGTCGGGTATTTGAATCTAGCTTAAGTACGTAACTCAGCATCCAGGTTTTCGGTGCGTTAGCCTACGGCATAATACACCCCACAAAATTGGATAAGGCTACCAGTTACCTACAGGTTGAGCAGTTGGAGAAAACATTGAGGGATCGATTGAAATGCCCAATCCTTCAGCTACACGACGACCATAAGAAACATCTGCCCGGAAGAAGTGGCAAAGTTGCCGCATTTGGATGTCCTCCCTTGCTTGAGAGAGACTGCCGACAATATTTTTAGCAAGACGCTCTTGCTGTTCAGGAGTTAGTAACCGATACAGATTACCTGCCTGGGTGTAATCGTCGTTTCCTTGACGATGACTGTAACGATCGACTGTGACATCACCCAAATGGCTAGGTCCTTCTGCATAAGCTGGATTTTCTTTGGGCGTACCCTCAGCACTATTCGGTTCATAGTTAGGAACGCTACCGCCGTTGTTCCCTGATGCCATAAAGCCATCTCGCTGATAATGCATCACTGGACATTTGGGCTGATTGACGGGTAGTTGCTGATAGTTACCACCCAAGCGATAGCGTTGAGCATCTGGGTAAGAAAAAATTCGAGCTTGCAGCATTTTGTCTGGAGAGAAACTAACCCCAGGAACCACTGCACTAGGGCTAAAAGCCGCTTGCTCAACTTCGGCAAAATAATTCTCTGGGTTCCGATTTAGCTCTAATATCCCGACTTCAATTAAAGGATATTCTCCTTGTTTCCAAACTTTGGTCAAGTCAAAAGGATTGTCAGGATGTTTTGCCGCTTGCTCTTCAGTCATCACCTGAATACACATCCGCCACTTAGGATAGTCTTTTTTAGCGATCGCTTCAAACAAATCGTGAGTTGCATGATCGGGATTTTCGCCCTTAATCTTAGCTGATTCTTCTTCAGTCAAAGTTTGATGCCCTTGCAGAGTCTTAAAGTGAAATTTACACCAAACGCGATCGCCTTCAGCATTAATCAAACTAAAAGTGTGGCTACCAAAGCCATCCATGTGTCGATAGGTTTTCGGAATTCCCCGATCTGAAAAGAGGATTGTCACCTGGTGAAGCGATTCTGGACTGAGTGACCAAAAATCCCACTTTGCATTATGGTCTTTGCAGTTGGTTTGCGGATTGCGCTTTTGGGTATGGATAAAATCAGGAAACTTCAGAGGGTCACGGATGAAGAAAATAGGGGTATTGTTGCCTGTAATATCCCAGTTGCCCTCTTCAGTATAAAACTTGATGGCAAAACCTCTAGGGTCACGCTCGGCATCTGCTGAACCCTTTTCTCCGCCGACTGTAGAAAAACGCAGGAGGACTTCTGTTTTCTTGCCAATCTCAGAAAAAAGTTTGGCTTTAGTGTAGCGGGTGATGTCATTGGTAACAGTAAAAGTACCATGAGCAGCCGCACCTTTTGCATGGACAACACGCTCAGGAATACGTTCCCTGTTAAAATGAGCCAGCTTCTCTATGAGGTGGAAATCCTCCATTAATACAGGGCCACGCGCTCCAGCCGTGAGTGAGTTCTGATTATCGGCAACTGGAATACCGTCAGCAGTTGTCAAGTTTTGGGGTTCAGTCATGGATAAAGAAGTTCTCCGTTAAGTTACTCAAATTGCCAAAATACGTTTTAGTCAGTAGATAGATGCTTGCCTACTGATAGAGCTAATTAATCCATAGTCATAACGAGTTCATATACAAAGCATACTCGATATGATTATGAATTACAACAAAATTGTTTTGTATTTTTGGATGTGCTCATACATATTTCTAAATTATTGTCAAGTTATAGCCTGGGCAAAGTTCATTCGCGGCTAGACAAACGTTCGCCCTTGCATTCTGGCAGGGTAGTCAGCCAAGACGGAACAAGGGGCTTAAGCCCCTTGTCTGGAACCCACGCAGGTGGGTTTTGTTTGTGTAGACGCGGCTTCTAACCGCACTTTTACTTTAAGTTGACTAATCCTAATTTAAATGTTTAAGAATCAACGAGCAAACATCTGTCGCCTCAATGCGATTTTCACCAACTAGGTGAGTTTGATGGGTGATAAATAGAGGCCCTTCATTAGGAGAAGTAGTAACGTGACCGTGAGAGCCACGAACTAGGGAAGCATCCAGAGGAATCACATCCATTAAGTAGCGAAAACCCAGTTGTTTCTTCAGTAGTTTGAGAGCAATTTTTCCTTTAGGAAATTTAATTTGTGGATCAAGGAAAAGTTCTACAGGATCGTAACCAGGTTTGCGGTGGATATCTACAGTTCTAGCAAAATCAGGCGCTTTTGCATCATCGAGCCAATAATAATAGGTAAACCAAGCGTCAGATTGAGCGATCGCTACCAACTCTCCCGATCTAGGATGATTAAGATGGTAGGCTTGTTTACCCTCTTCATCCAATACCTGCGCTACACCTTCAGTCGCTTCTAAAAGCGATCGCACTTTCGGGATGTACGCCGGATCATTCACATACACATGAGCAATTTGATGATCGGCAACAGCAAAGGCAATGCTAGCACCAAAATCAAGGAGTTCTCGCCCTAATTCTTCCCGCACAGCAATTAAACCGTTTTCCCGTAGTACACGGTTGATATCCACAGCTTTAGAGACTGGAGTAATGCCATACTCAGAAAGAATAATTACCTGAGTATTACGTGCTTGATAATATTCAATTAAATCGCCACAAACAGCATCAATTTCTCGCAAATCAGCTTGGATGTGTTTTTCATCATGACCAAATTTTTGCAGACAGTAATCTAAATGTGGCAGATAAACTAGTGATAATGTAGGGCTGTAACGTTCCTCAATCCATTTTGCTGAATTGGCAATCCATTGGCTAGAACTAATGGTAGTTTTTGGCCCCCAAAAATCGAACAAAGGGAAGTTTCCTAAATCAGATTGAATTTGCGATCGCACATCACTAGGATGGGTATAAATATCAGGTAATTTTCTGCCATCTGCGGGATACATCGGGCGCGGTGTAATGGCATAATCTACTGAAGAATACATGTTGTACCACCAAAAAAGGTTGGCACAAGTGAAAGTTGGGTCAATTGATTTAGCTATTTCCCAAACTTTGGGAGCCTGCACTAGTTTATTAGACTGCCGCCAAAACTTCACTTCGCATTCATCGCGGAAGTACCAACCATTAGCGACAATTCCATGTTCATCAGGCAATTTTCCTGTTAAATAAGTAGCCTGAACCGAACAAGTTACAGCAGGTAAAACTGTTGCGATCGGGACTACTTGCCCAATCGCCGCCCAAGAAGATAAGAACGGTGTGTTTTCTCCTAATAAACTGGGCGTTAATCCCACGACATTTAGAACAACAGTTTTCTGCATAAATTAATCTCCTTTTAATTTGCCGCAAATTGTTTTAATACCCACTCATATTCACGTTGAATAGAAGTCAGCAAATCTATCTTCATTTCTGCTGGTAATACATCCCAGGTATAAGTTTCAATTTCTAAATGTGAGCAAGCATTATTTGTTTGAAGTAGATGCAAAACAGTAGCAATGTCATCTTGGGTAGATTGCAAAATTTGATAATCATGAATAAAAATTGGGACATGAAAGTGAGTACGCCATTCTTCAGCTAGAGATTGTTCTAAATGCGGTAGTGCAGTTATTAAGTCAGGATAGTGATGGAGTTTACCATCACTACGACGTTCTATTACTTGATGAAGATAAGTAGATTCAGCAAAAGGACGTAAACGTTCAACTATCAAACTACGCTTTTCAATATCAGCAGGGATTTTTACTTTAATTGCAGCGCTGATTTGAATTTTGCCAATCTTAATTCCTACCGATTGGAAACGTGCAAATACAGATTCTGGTTCCTCATATTCAACTGAGAAATGGCAGGTGTCATAGCAAACCCGAACGTGTTCTAGCAATTTAGTTTCTGCTAAACTCGGTTCAATATTTAATTTTTCTGATAAGTAATTACCGCCAATTGGTAATAGCCAATTTTGATAAAAATCAATTACTTCTGAAGTATTTTCAATTAAACCATCAGGCTCAGGTTCTAAATCAATATGAAGTATTTTTCCTGTTTCTTCGCAGATGCGAATCATTTCTACAACAACAGATGCTATATTTAAACAACTCTTTTTCAGAACTGTCTCGAAAGTAGTTTGGTCTTTTTGCCACCAAGGTTTATAGGATAATGGCAGCGTGGAAATTCCGCCATCAAGTCCTTCTGGCAATAGAGTAGCTAAAATTTGTACCAAGTTTAATGTATAATCGACCCGTTCTTGTGTAGACCAATCTGGTGCATAAACTTGGTCTTTTACTACCTGTCGATGGAATCCGCCATAAGGGAATCCATTTAAGGTGAAAACGTATAAATCTTCTTGACTAAGCCACGCTTGGAATTGAGCCAAGTTATTATTTTGTAACAGTTCTTTGGCAGCTGCATCTGCTAATCTTAAACCAATACCAAAAGGTGCTGTTGGCGATAAACGTGATTTGAGATTGAGAACATATTTTTCTAAATTGCTAAAAACCTCTAGCCAACTTTCACCAGGATGGATATTGCTGCAATAAGTTAAGTGATTATTGTTTTTTGTAATTTTCATTTTCTAGCTTTATCCCTTGTATATGTAATTTCTTTGGCTTATACTATTTCACAAAATACCTGCCTCATATTCAGTTGTATGGGCGCACATCTATGCGCCCATACAGCCAATTCATGGTATTACTGGATATATACATTCAAATTTAAGTAACGGCAAATACTTTTGCTAACTTTATCGAAAATGGCAGCAAAATTAGAACGAATAAGCCGTAATACAAACCAGCAAAACCAGATGCAATAGTTGCATCTAAAACTATTAGAGATAAAACGCCTATTTTAACGGCATTTCGGATATTTTCGGCTACTGGCTCACACGCAGCTTTGATAAAATTAGGCAAGACTCTGATCGCTAATAAAATAGCGAATGGTAATGCTGCGATCGCTGTATACTCTCCTAGTAATCCTAAACCTAAAACTGCCGTCAAAACTATTACAATCAGCAGTAATGCGAGTACTCCTGTAATCTTCTTACCTCCGTGAACTTCACCCTGGCTAATTGCGGTAATAGCAGCAATATAAATAATAGGAATTAGTGCTAAATACCAGCGTTCTCCTATCATTGCTGGTACAGCACTTACACCTAATAATAAGTTACTGCCACGACACAAACCCATATTTAAAGGGCCAAAAAAAGGATGATGTTTGGCAAATGAGTCATATAGGAGGGATGAAAGAACGATAAATATAGCGATCGCACCACTCACCAACGATACTTGAAAAGCAGCTATAATCCCGATCGCAAATAGTAAACTCCCTAATAAAGTAGCATTTTCACGAGATACGCGACCACTGGGAATTGCTCTATTCGGTCGCTCTTTTGCATCTAATTCAGCATCGAAAACATCATTAAAAACTATACCACCGCCGTATAAGCCAGTTGTAGCTAATAACAACCATGCTAATGGAGTTAGTATGGCAAAACTTGCTTCTCCATTGATTAATTGAACAAAACTTATCCCAGCGCCAGAAGCAGCAAAACCAACAAGAATATCCGCCCAAGCAGTAACGATATTAGCAGGACGCATCAATTCTAGATAACCCCGCCAGCTTTGAAAATTTAAGCTTGCAACATTCACTTATCTGCCTCCCTATCTAGTTATTTCTCAAAAAAACGTATATTAAAAATGGATCAGTTATTAATGTACTAAACACCCATTAACTATCATTTACAACTCATAGTGAATTACCTCTCAGGCAATACAAATACAGTTCAGTTAAGTAGTTTTTTCCTTCTCTTTCTTCTCTCTGTGCCCTCTGCGCCTTTGCCGTAGCTGCGGCAAGTCACTTTGTGTCTACGTTAAAAAGATAAAAATTTCTCTTCCCCACTCCCCACTCCCAAACTTCTACTCAATCAACACATAATCAGAAACTGATTTAATTCCTGGTTCCTGTCCCCGCAAAACTGAATTGCCATTGAACAACTCACGTTGATCAACAGATTGGGGATTGAGCCAGTCTGACGCTTTCATCTGCCCAGTTTGACTGTAAGCAGCTAGGGCATTTTCATAACAAACTGCTCGCACATGCTCTTCAGGAATGCCCCTATCTAACATCAACTGAGCAGTTTTTGGGACTGCTAAAGGATCGCTAATACCCCAATCAGCACTACTATCTACAATAATGCGATCGCGTCCATACTTGCGGACAACTTCTACCATCCTGGCGTTACCCATTTTCGTCTGTGGATAAATTGTAAAAGCTGCCCAAAAACCTCGCCCTAATACTTCCTCAACAGTTTCCTCATTGTTATGATCAATAACTACTTGTGAGGGATCTAAACCGTATTCAATACAGCGATCCATACTCCGACTAGCACCCGCCTTTTTATTGCGATGAGGGGTATGAATTAGCACTAACATATCGAGTTCTTTGGCTAATGCTAACTGTTGACAAAAGTACTTATCTTCTGCTTCTGTCATGTCGTCATAGCCAATTTCACCAATGGCAACAACTCCCTCTTTACAGGCATAAAGTGGTAGCAATTCTATAACTTCTGCTGCTAGTGCCTCATTGTTAGCTTCTTTCGGATTAAGGCCGATTGTGCAGTAATGTTGGATGCCAAATTGACTAGCACGAAACCGTTCCCAGCCTACAAGACTGCTGAAATAGTCTTTAAATGAACCAGCGTTAGTTCGCGGTTGTCCTAACCAAAAAGCTGGTTCAACAACGGCGACAATGCCATATTCCCGCATTACTAAGTAATCGTAAGTAGTACGCGAACACATGTGAATGTGAGGATCGATGAACATCATGGTTTTAAGATTGGGATTGGACATGGGGCATGGGGATTAGGAGATAAGGGACAGGTGACAAGTCATAACCTATTCCCTGCTTCCTTTTATTTGTAAACAAAAAAGTGTTAGCGCAGATCGCCGCAGGCATCGCGACTAAAACTATTCCAAGTCAGATTACCTTTTTGAATGGATGACTGTAAATCTGGGTAGCGAGAAAGTAATTCTTGTGCTTGAGATAAAGGAGATTCAGCACAAGCTAACGCTGCTGCTTGTTGCTCGTCTATATCCCCATTAGCCAGTACTTTTTCTAAATCTGTGATGATTGCGCTATCCGCAAACCGTCCTACAGGTCGCCAAAGTTCTGGTGTAACTGAGCGTTTAGCTGCCCAACGTTCATGGGCATAATCTGCTAACATCCTCGCCAATTCTGGGTTAGCACGCCGATCGAGTCCCCGAATTAGATGCAAAGGACTGCCAACAAACACAGCCTTCAGCACCATCTGATTCCAAGCAGCATTATCTAAATAATCCGCCGGATAAGGGTTCCGTAGTGCGATCGCTTGGAATACATTACTCATATTGCTGCGAATTCCCTCAGCAGCGCGATGGCGATGTAACTCTGGATGTGGTAATAATGGCAAACTTTGATAAAGGACAATTAACTCCCCCATATCGGCAGTGGAGAAGAATTTATCAAGCGATCGCACATAGCTCTCAGCGTCATCATGGGGCAAAGCTAGAAGCAACAGTGTCCGACCCGCTTGATCTACACTCCAATGACCAGGATACCAACCGGGAATCACTTCCTGTGCTGCTTCCAAGTCCTGGAATGTTAACTGCAAATCCTCTTTACCTAGATAACGCGGTACTGCACTAAAAGCCGTAAAAAACACTCTCTCAGCAGCACCGCTAGCAATCTGTGCCTGCTTCTGTTCTAGCCAAACAAAAGCTTTCTCTGAAACAGACTTTGACAGCCAGTGATGCAGTAACTCGTTTACTTTACTCATGATGAATTTTAGGAAAAGTTGCCCAACTTTTTTATGGCAACCAAGTATAAAATCTAGCACTAAACTTGATACTTTGTGATTCAAGCAGCTAAATAATATACTACTGAAATTATAACTTCACTGAATCTATAAAAATATCCTGACTTTCAATAAGATACTGTAAAGATATCATCTCAATTAGATAAAAGATCAATTTTCTTGACGGAATAAAATTAGAATTTAATGTAATAATAATATCTGTATACAACCTTAAATATAACGTTTAGGCATCAATAAAATTTTTAATGAATGTGATTTTGAAGTTTATAATTTAAATTAAATAAACTTCAAATTTATGATAATCTTTGTAGTTCACTTCTGATAATGAATTGTTTTAAATTTTAGCTTCCCAAAAACTTTATTTTCAGATTTACTCTCATCTCAATTGCAGTATTGCATATATTTAAACTTACCTAACAAGTAATAATATTCCAATGGCTATTCAACAAAAAACTGTTCTTAATCTGCAACCAATTAACCAATGTGTTCGCGTGAACTTTAACTATGATGTTCACTTCACTAGAGGTCTGTTTCAGTTAGATAATCCTTTACTCGCACAAGTGATTGCCACAGATGGAGAGACAGCCCCAAAACAAGTGCTAGCAGTGGTAGATGCAGGATTTTTACAGTATCAGGAAGGGTTGCTAAAAAAATTATCAATCTATGCTCAGTATTATGAAAATGTACTAACACTGAGCAGTGAGCCGATAATAGTTCCAGGTGGAGAAGCAGTCAAGAACGATTCTAGATTTATAGAGCAAATTCATCAGCGCATAAATGCATCTGGATTGTGCCGCCACTCCTACGTCTTAGCTATTGGAGGTGGAGCCGTCCTAGACATGGCAGGATACGCAGCAACAACGGCTCACCGGGGAATTCGGCTGCTACGCGTACCGACAACAGTATTAGGGCAAAATGATTCTGGTGTAGGGGTAAAGAACGGAATCAATGCCTTCGGCAAGAAAAACTTTTTGGGTACATTCATGCCACCTTATGCTGTCTTGAATGACTTTGATTTTCTTACTAGCCTTGACGATCGAGATTGGCGATCGGGTATTGCAGAAGCTGTGAAAGTGGCGCTAATTAAAGATGCAGATTTCTTCGATTTCATTATGACTAATGCCGATAAATTGGCTAATCGAGACATGGACATAATGGAAAGGCTAATCTATCGCTGTTCCCAGTTGCACTTAGAGCATATTGCTGGTAGCGGCGACCCCTTTGAAATGGGTTCATCGCGTCCTTTGGATTTTGGACACTGGGCTGCTCACAAACTAGAGCATTTAACTAATTACAGCCTACGTCATGGTGAAGCTGTAGCGATCGGCATTGCTTTAGATACAACCTATTCATATTTAACAGGTCAGCTTTTGAAATCTGAGTGGCAAAGGGTTATAACTACACTCAATAAATTAGGTTTTACTTTATACGTATCGGCACTGACAGAACAATTAGAGCAACTAGATCATCCGCATTGTCTATTTAGGGGGCTTACCGAGTTTCGTGAACACTTGGGCGGAAATTTGACCATCACCCTTCTACAAAAAATCGGGCAGGGGATAGAAGTTCACCAAGTAGATTTGTCTTTGTATAGAGATGCTATTTTGATGCTACAAGATTGGGAATTTTTGCATTAATTCTCCTTTGGGTGCATCACCCAATTGCGATTATTTTATGCAAATATATTGCTTAAAATTCCAGGTGATCGCTAATTCATGGTTCTAAATTGCAAAATACTTTTTAGTTCCTCCTACCAAAAACGGAGTAGCATTATAGTCCTCTGAATAAATCCTCATCCCCCTTATTTCCTTAACCCTCCTTGGTGTTCACAATGAAAACCTCGATTTTCCCAAGTTTGCATATCTACTTGGGTAAGCCTTGTTACATTTGAGCATTGCGGTTGAATAATTTGACTTACAATCGCCCAAAATAAGCTGCGTGTTACATCTAATCCAGTTTTGGACCAAGATTCACGATTACCAGGAACACCCGACTCCTGAACAATCTCTGTCTCTACCCAAATACCATGAGCGCCCAAAAGAATCTGTGCCATCCATTTGGCTCTAGGTAAATGACTCTGGGAGGTAATCAACATGACTTTATGCACTCCCCAACGGCGCAAAATTGGAATACCATAATAAAAATTTTCAAAGGTAGAATTCGCGCACTTTTCTAACCAAACGTTTTGTAACTCTGCTAATTCCGCCTGAAAAAGTAACCATATACAGGGGTCTGGGGAACCATGAGAAATTAAAATTGGGGTTTGCGGGTATTGTTTTGCTTGTTGAGCAACATAAATTTCTCGACGGATACTCCCACCAAGCACAAAGAAAGCATCTACTGGTTGGGAAGAAGCAAAAACTAAGGTTATAGTAGTGAAAATTAGCCAAGTGCCCAAAACAAAGTACAATCCACCAGTTAGTTTTTGTAACAGTTGCTGCAAATCAACAAAATTTTTTTTAATAGAAATTAATGATTTGATCGTAAATTTAGGTTTCATGACTTAAGTAACAAAACATGATTTAATCGCTTTCTAACAGTGCTGCATTTCAGTGATCAAAGTGCTATCTTATAAAAGTAATAAAGAAGTACAAACATGACGCTGCTCAAAGTGTCACATATTGAGTATAGCCTTCCGGAGAAGGCTAAGAAACTAAGAAGTCGTTGTTAATAATGCAGTATTTTCAGCATCATTCAACGATAAAAATTATGAACAGAGCATAGCTTAGTTTGGGGTATAAAAACTTAAAAATTTCTGGAAAGCCTGATTGCTAAACTGTCAATAACACAATTATTCCAGCTAATATACATGAACCAATCTGCAAAAAGTTACTCGCCGCTCCAAGTAGCCTTGATTGGTGGAGCGATCGCCACTACCGCTACGATGTCTGTGTTCGGTTCCGCTTGGACTCGTGGTGTCCGTGCCGCTCTAGCCCTACAAGACAGCCCGAAAGTGATAGTTGACCAAGTTTGGCAACTGGTGAATCATGAATATGTTGATGGTAAATTTAATCAACAAGATTGGCAAGCAACCAGGCAAAGCTTGTTGAGCAAAGACTATTCTTCTCGTGAAGAGGCTTATGCTGCCATCCGTGAAGCTTTACAAAAGTTGGGAGATCCTTACACTCGATTCATGGATCCCAAACAGTTTGAAGCCCTCACTAGCCAAACATCTGGAGAAGTCTCTGGTATTGGCATTCGGATGGAAATGAACGAAAAAACTCAGCGGCTCACCGTTGTCGAAGCCATAGAAAATTCTCCAGCGCTGAGAGCTGGGATCAAAGCAGGAGATGAAATTTTGGCAATTGACGGCAAACCCACTCTCAAAATGAAAGTGGATGACGCCTCTAAGCTAATTCGTGGCAAAGCGGGTACTCCTATCAAACTAAAGCTGGGGCGGAGAGGGGTAAATGCCTTTGATTTGAAACTGACGAGAGCAAATATTGAAGTGCCAACGGTACGTTATACCCTTAAGCAAGAAGGAAATCGCCGCATTGGCTATATCCGTTTGCGGGAATTTAGCGCCCACGCCGCAGAACAGATGCAACGAGCCATCCGCGATTTAAACACTAAGAAAGTCGATTCTTATGTCTTAGATTTGCGAGGAAATCCTGGTGGGTTGTTGCAGGCGAGCATTGAGATTGCCCGGATGTGGTACGATGACGGCGGAATTGTCAAGACAGTAAACCGTGTGGGCGGCACTGACGAAACTAAAGCCAATCGCACTGCTTTGACAAATCGTCCTTTGGCAGTCTTAGTGGATGGTAATTCAGCTAGTGCTAGCGAAATCCTTACAGGGGCACTCAAGGATAATAAGCGGGCGGTAGTCGTAGGTGGTCAAACCTTTGGTAAAGCGTTAGTGCAGTCAGTTCATGAACTTGCAGATGGTTCCGGCTTGGCTGTCACCATTGCCCATTACTACACCCCTGCGGGAACAGATATTAACCATAAAGGGATTGTCCCAGATATCAAGCTAGACTTGACAGAGGCACAAGAGCGGCAGTTAGCTTCTAATCCAGATTTAATTGGAACTAAGAGTGATCCGCAATATGCCCGGGCGATCGCAATTTTATCCAATAAAAACTTTGCCCAGCCGCCAGCAAATCAACCGAATCGACCCATGAGCCGCGCCGATAACCTGAAATTTTAGCTTGACGCGAATGATTTGTTGTCAGGTGTTTATATAGTAGTATTCCCAAATCCAGATTTTTGGAGTTATGAAAACTGCTTGATATACCGTTCTAGGATTTTGGATTGGGAATACTAGCTAGAAATCCCATCTCTAAAATCTCAGATTTATGAATCATCAGCCAGTTGATGCAACCACCGCCACCAGTTCTTTACCAATGGTGTCGGTGGTTGTTCCTATTTATAACGGTGAGGCAGATTTACCAGAGTTAATCAATTGTCTGTTGTCTCAAACCTACCCGAAAGACCGGGTAGAGTACTTGTTGGTGGACAATAATAGTAGCGATCGCACTCTCACCATCCTCAAAACATCTGCCGAAAATTGCCTCATCACAATCCGCCCATTGAGCGAAAACCAAATTCAAAGCTCTTATGCTGCTCGTAATACTGGGATTCGCGCCGCTACGGGAGAAATTATTGTTTTTACTGATGCAGATTGTCGCCCACAACCGCAATGGTTAGATGCATTAATTCAGCCTTTTGTCAATAAAGAAGTGATAATTGTCGCTGGTGAAATTTTGGCACTACCAGGCACAACTTTGCTAGAACAGCACGCAGATCGTCAAGAAACTTTGTCGCAAAAGCATACCCTTAACCATTCCTTTTGTCCCTATGGTCAAACGGCTAATTTGGCAATTCGACGCATTGCCTTAGAAAAAGCGGGTTTATTTCGTCCCTATCTTACCACTGGTGGCGATGCCGATATTTGCTGGCGGATTTTGGGCGAAAACATCGGACGTTTGGAATTTGCCCCGAATGCGATCGTTCAGCACCGCCACCGCGCCACACTTAAAGAACTGCAAAGTCAATGGCGGCGTTATGGACGCTCAAATCGCTATCTACATGAACTGCATGGTGTAGATTTGATGCGAGAGATTACACTCAAAGAATGCGGCTATCGTTTGGCACGTTGGTTATTGAAAGAAATACCAAGGGATATTAAGAAGGCGTTGGCGCAGCCCGCCGCAGGCATCGTGGGTCAAGCTACCCTTGTAGATTTATTAAATACTCCCATTGGTTTGTTCACAGCTAGGGCACGTACTGTTGGGCAACGGGACGCCAAACTGCCAGAGAATGCTAAGATAATTGGTCGACTGTAACAATATTTGGGGGCTAGCAGTCAATTGTGTAGGGAGTGCAAAATGCTCCTTAAGCTGTAAGTTACTGGCTTATAAACTTTCGTTTGCCTAGCTTCTAGTCCTTCGACATTTATTTTTGCTTGTATTTAAATGTTACCGTTATGTATTACATTTTATACTACTAATACTCGACCAAGTCAAAAATAACGGGTAAAGGCAAAGGGAGAAAATAACTTGATTTTCTTACTATAAAATTCCACCGAATTTCTTTAGTGGACTACTAAGCAGCTAAGTAAGAAAAAACGCTTTTGTCAGATCCAAGGCATTGCCTGAAACCTTTATTCTTGCCTTAACATCACAAAAGTGAATATATCTTAAGAAGTATTTAAAAAAAATCAGGCACAGCAAGTATACTGTTATAATAAAATTTAACTTTAATAAATTGAAATTGTATTTAATAAATTAAAAATCTCAGCAAGTAGGGCTTGATCCAACTTTGTACTTTGGTCATTAATGGACAAGTTTGTGGCACTGAATAGTGCGAAGAGTTTATCTGAGTGTGAACAAATTTGTTTGCTTTCTCATCATTGATAGATAAATTAGTAAATTAAGAAAATAAGTTCTGCCATATTTATTTACAATATGTCAGCTCTTGCAAGTAACCCAATTCTCGCTTGCTCAAAAGGGTCTGAACCCTTGAGGAAGGCATGGGGTTTGCTTCTCTTACTCTCTTCATTCACACCTATGTTTCATAGTTTTGTAAGTTGAGCAACATGAACGTGGATGCATTTAGCCAAGAGATAGAAAAATTGTGCTTACAGATACAGGGACTATTACAATGCAATGGAACTAAGGCAAGCTCACAACAAGACATAATAACAGAGGCTTTCGAAGAACTCCACACCGCAATGGAAGAACTATTGACAGCCTCCGAGGAGTTAGAGCTAACACGAGCGGCAGTGGAGAAAGAGCGCCAGCGTTACCAAGATTTGTTTGAGTTCGCTCCAGATGGTTATTTGGTAACTAATGCCGCAGGGATAATCCTAGAGGCTAATTATGCCGCAGCAACCTTGCTTGGTGTCCACCAAAAACATTTGGTAGGTAAACCATTAATTCTGTTTGTTGCTCAACAAGACCGTCAGTCCTTTAGCTTTCAGATAAACAATTTCCAGGAGCTACTGAACTGGGAAATTAACCTACAACCACGGGGAGGAGATCCTTTCCCTGCTATGAGTAAGGCATCTGTGGTGTACGACTTCCAGGGGAAGCAGGTTGGCTGGCGTTGGCTTCTGTGCAAGATCAGCGAGCACAAACAAGCTGAAGAAATGTTGTACCAAGCTTACGATGAGTTAGAAATACGAGTAGCAGAACGGACAGCAGAGCTGGTACAAGCAAATGAGAAATTGCTAACTGAAATTACAGAGCGTAAACGAGTCGAATCACAACTGCTGCACCTTGCGTTTCACGATGCACTGACGGGTCTGCCAAACCGCGCTGCATTTATGAACCGCCTAGGGCGTGCCATTGATTATTCAAAACGACATTCAGATTATCTATTTGCGGTACTCTTTATCGACCTAGATCGGTTTAAAGTGATCAATGACAGTCTTGGACACTTAAAAGGAGACCAATTCCTGCTTGCTATTGCGGGTAGGCTAGAACTATGCGTGCGCTCCATAGATACAGCCGCACGGCTTGGAGGAGACGAATTTACAATCCTGCTTGAGGGAATCCAGGATGTGTCAGACGCTATCAAAGTTGTTGAACGGATTCAACAAGAACTGAAGTTACCCTTTGAGCTTGACGGACAAGAAGTGTTTACAACGGCAAGTATTGGCATCGCGTTGAGTTCGACAGTAGATTATAAACATCCAGAAGAACTGTTAAGGGATGCTGATACAGCAATGTACCGAGCCAAGTTGCTGGGCAGAGCGCGTTATGAGCTATTCAACTCAGATATGTATGCTAATACTCTGGCGAAATTGCAGTTAGAGAGCGATTTGCGCCGAGCAATTGAACGCCTTGAGTTTCGAGTTTATTACCAACCGATTGTTTCGCTTACTAAAGGCTCTATTTTAGGTTTTGAGGCTTTGTTGTGCTGGCAGCATCCTGAGCGTGGTTTGCTTAATCCAGAAGATTTTATTCCCTTGGCAGAAGAAACTGGACTAATTTACTCCATTGGCAACTGGGCGTTGCATGAAGCCTGTCGCCAGGTGCAAGCTTGGCGAACCTGCCATCATTCCAACTTTATAGAGAAAATCAGTGTCAATCTCTCCCTTAAGCAATTTTCCCAGTCCGATTTGATTGAGCAGATTCGGCAAATTTTGCGCTCAACTGGTCTGGATGCTAGCACTCTAGTACTAGAAATTACTGAAAGCGTAATTGTGGAAAATGGCGATAAGGCAACTGCTGTACTCTTACAACTTCGAGAGATGGGCATTGAGTTATCAATTGATGACTTTGGTACGGGCTACTCCTCATTAGGTCGTCTTTATAGTTTTCCGATTAGTGTGTTGAAGATTGACCGTTCTTTCATCAGCCTGATGGCCAGTAATAGTAAAAATTTAGAAATTATTGAGATAATTATCACATTGGCACACCAACTGGGTATGGATGTGCTAGCCGAAGGAGTAGAGACAAAAGAGCAACTAGCACTTTTAAGAAAGTTGAATTGTGAATATGCCCAAGGAAATTTTTTCTCTATTCCATTAAATAGTTCAGTAGCAGAGGCATTAATTATGACAAATCCTCGGTGGTAAGAGTTATTTAAAAAATTTTTAATGGTAATTAAAGACAGTTTCAAATGGGCATATAGCGCAAAACTGGAGCGGAGGCTTCCTCAAATCTAGATTTTGTAAAATAGTCTCCGGCTGAAACAAACCCGTTACCGTCGTTATCAGCCATCACCCAACGTTAACAAGCTCTCTCGTTTTTCCTTTATCCCTTTTGTTCAATGACTGTCAACTTTCGCTAAATTGGAAAAAGGTAAACTTAAGGGAATTTTAAATGTCAGCACAATTGTTACTGGTGGATGATGAACCAGGGATACGGGAAGCCGTGAAAGACTATTTGCAAGAGAGCGGTTTCAGCGTTCAAGTCGCCAGTAACGCCCTTGAAGGTTGGGAATGGATGCAAATGAATACACCCGACCTAGTGATTTCCGATGTCATGATGCCTCAAGTGGATGGCTATCAGTTCCTGAAACAACTGCGAGAAGACCCTCGCTTCCAAGCGCTCCCGGTAGTATTTTTAACTGCTAAGGGTATGACAGGCGATCGCATCCAAGGCTATCATGCTGGTGTCGATGCCTATCTACCCAAACCCTTCGATCCAGATGAGTTAGTGGCTATAGTCGAAAATTTGCTCGCCCGCCGCGCTGCTAAGGCTCCAACTACGGGAGATGACGTTGAAACCCCTGATCTCGCTGAACTAGCCAATCAGATTGCCCAAATTAAGGCATTGTTAACTCAAAAAAATGCCATTTCTCAATCGCCAGCCCCTTTCAAAATTGATTTGACTCCCAGAGAACAAAGTGTTCTAAATTTGGTCGCTGAAGGGCTGATGAACAAAGAAATTGCTCGTCGCTTGGAAACCAGTGTCCGCAATGTAGAAAAATATGTCAGCCGTTTGTTTAGTAAAACTGGCACCAATAGCCGTACAGAGTTAGTTCGTTTTGCCCTAGAACACGGTCTTGCTAAATAGACATTGGGCATTAGGAATGGGGAATGAGAGAGTATCCTCCCCTGCTCCCTGCTCCCTGCCCTCCTCTCCGTGTCCTCTTCGTTAAATCTTTTTTTGATATGGGTAATAGGTAACTGGCTGCTAAACCATGACCTATTACCAGTGATAGATAAAACATAAGTATTTCAGCAAATCAGGCACTTAACTAAAGTAAAAAGCTAAAAGTAAAGTTATTTATTTTCACTTTAGCCTTTTAGGCTTTCATTGAATTCGCGCCTGTTGTCCAATTCCCCATCTGTAAAGAAACAGGGTTTTGTTCTTCCTACAATGTCTTGATAAAAACTCGGTAAAATGCACCCGGCTGAATTTGCTCTCAGATTCTACCAGTACCCTTTGCTACAAAGTTTTTAATAGAGGAAACTGTTCCTGGGACTTCGTGCTGCTAAATAAGACTTTCACAAACTAGAAATCACAATATTTTATGAATTCTATTTGCTGCTTAGTTTTTATTGCAACGGGGCTATGGGATCAACATTTAATTTGATACCCAATCCATGTTTTCTCTCTACTTAAATTACACCTTTAAGTTTGGGGATTTTCAGCAGCATTACGTAAACGCATTAGCTGACGTCGCATTTGAGGTGAGGCTTTGAACTCTGATACTTCTTGCGCTTTAACGGAGGCTTGCAGCGTCTCTAGAAAGTCGTCAGAACCCTCAGTCAAGGCATCAAGTAATACCTGTAACAGTTGTTCGCGATCGCCTAATAGACTCTTTTCCTCAATCAACCGAAATTTGAGATGGATTTCGCACTCATAAACACCTACTTCGAGATTATTTATCTGGCGTGGTAATGCTTTGGAGTTCATAGCTATTGAGATTCCTTTACTTGGTGGTCATGAGGGTAAGGAGGTAGATGCCCAGCAAAATTCTTTATATCTTCTTTGAATCCAAAGTGCTTGAATTAAGAATTTTTCTTCATCAATCACCTTTGTATTCCATTTCAGTCTCCTGTGTTTTATTTTCAAGCTAGATTTTGATGTTCTTGTGCCAGATGTAGCTTAATGGTAAGCCATAACCATTATTCAGTTTTTAAGATTCTACACAATAAAGTTTCTGTAAGAAGTTGTTCGACCTTTTTAAAGCTTTTTACACCAACTTTATGTTAACGTCAATAACAGTTGGACTTGTTACTTGAATTTTGGTGTTTATACGTAAGTAAAACCGCTTAATTTTTTTGAGTTTACTAAAGCCAGAGGTCGATGTAGCGCTATTCAGTAATATTACTTGATGTGCGTTTTTTTCAACATAAAATTTCGGAAAAATTAATCAGCATAATTATTAAGATAAAGATTTTTGTTACCCATAGAAAAATGTACATAGATTAAATCATTCTTGCCGAGCACCCCGCCCTGCTGGCTTTTATCCTTGATTGAGTACAAAATCTTAGCTTTAGGTAAAACTGGCACAGCGCTTAGACTTGTTTGTATACGCCAAATAAAAACACTCCAACCAGCAATTTTTACAAAAAAATAATTAGACTACTGTCAGTACTAGCAACTAAATTTATCTTCAACTCCTAACAGAAGTAGCAAGTTCATCACTAGAGATGATATTTTTACTTATGCCCATTCAATATACCCTTTTGAAATTGCTTTCAAAGCTTGTAGATTGAGAGCATTCACGCTTGAATATAGCGTTTACAATAATTTCAGTGTAATCCACCCAAATCTTACACCCTTTTATGGATAACCCGATGCTGCTCAAGTCCACAACCCGGCATATCCGCATTTTTGCAGGTGAAATTGACCGGGATGGCGAACTGGTTCCTAGTCAACAGGTCTTAACGTTAGATGTTGACCCAGATAACGAATTTAACTGGAATGAAGATGCGCTGCAAAAAGTTTATCGAAAATTTGATGAACTAGTAGAAGCATCTAGTGGCGCAGACCTCACAGACTATAACTTGCGCCGTGTTGGGTCAGACTTAGAACATTATCTGCGATCGCTCCTACAACTTGGGGAAATCAGCTACAATCTTTCTGCCCGTGTTACCAACTACAGCATGGGAGTCCCCCAAGTTGCAATTGACGGCAAACAATAAGCTCACGCAATGTCAACTTCATATTCTGACCTCTCTTTTTTGAAGAAGGCAGGAGGCAGATAGCGCAGCGTACAGCCTGCGGCATAGCTACGCTTAGAGCGAGTCCGCGTTCGCTTTTAGCGTCTCGTAGAGAGCGTCGGGCAGAAGGCAGAAGGAACAATTAGGCGGGGTCTGAATCCTTGCCTAATTGTAAGCGCCGTGTAGACAACGGGGTTTTAGACCCTTGTTCCCTTTGGTCACAGGTAGAGGGCAGCAAGCAGTATTGCCTTCTGCCTCCTGCCTCATGCCCTCTGCCTTTCTTGATAAAAACCGTAACTATGCAACACCAAAATTACAAAATTTTTAAAGTCACTTGATTTGTCAGGTGCTTTTGCCAAAAGTATATTTAATTATCTTAATTCTTAATTAAAGTTAATTGTTGCTATCCTACTTATAAACTAAATAAATACCAACATTATCTGCCTCTTGATGATCGAGAAATTCAGCAAAAGCTTGGGGTGCAGTTGTGCTTGGGTTATGCTTTGGTAACAGGGTTGGAGTTAGTTGCTTTGGCGATGGAGAGTCACAGAGCAATAGAAGCTATGATGAGGCTGTAGGGTTGACTTAGGAGCGTATTCTTTAGATAAATAAGTATTAGCACCTGCTGATATCCGCTAGCTAAAATCATCATCTAAAGTCTGGGTACGTGAAGTTTAAGAAAGATGAGCGGTCTAGATTGTTCCGAATAATGCTGTTAAAGAAATTGCCAATCGCTTCCCGGTGCGAAAACTATGGAAAATGACGCGGCAACGCTCTACTGTCCAAATGAAAATTGTCAGGCTGCCAACCCCCTGACTCACAAGTTTTGCCAGCGATGTTCCACGCCCCTACCCAAAAATTACCTCTGGGCTGTGGTAGATGGCCCGAGTATGGGTAGTCCTGGAGAAATATTAGCCGATCGCTATTTAGTTATTGATAAATTTGTTCTTTTAGATACGAAGCCTGGCTTATTAGCCTTAACACCTGAATTAGATCACTTACAGCCTCTAAAAGCTTACCTGAGACTGATTCCCTATCGTTTAAACATACCGCAGGTATATGGAGTGCTTTTTCTCGCTGACGGCTCCTCCCATCGAGAAATATTACTTTTAGAAAAACCTCCATTATTAGTAGATGAAAAAATCCAACAAGTGGGTTTAGGCAACGAGTTAACCACCGCTTGGCATGATGCTACATCGATGCGCCAGCTCAATTGGTTATGGCAAATAGCTCATTTGTGGCAACCTCTTGCAAATGAAGGTGTCGTCTCTAGCTTGCTTGACTCAGATGTATTACGGGTAGAAGGATCATTAGTCCGTTTATTAGAATTGCGTTTCGACGCAGCAACATTACCAGAATTGCCCCAATTAGGCCAATTTTGGCAGCAGTTGGTTAGTGGTGCCAAACCAGCCATAGGTGAATTTGTTGAACACATTAGTCTTTCTTTAGTTCAAGGAAAGATTAATTCAACTGATCAATTAATCGCAGTTTTAGACCAGGGACTAGCACAATTAGGGCGATCGCAAACACCCACAATCAAAATCATCACCAAAACAGATACTGGACCAAGCCGCCAACGTAACGAAGATGCTTGTAGCCCACCCAGTGGAACTCTGGTGAGCAAACCACCGCAGTCAACAGCCTTAGCAATTGTCTGTGATGGCATCGGTGGACACGAAGGTGGCAATGTCGCATCAAATTTAGCCATTGAAACAATCCAGCAGCAGGTACAGCAACTCACAAAAGTTCCCTACGACCACATAGACCCCTCACTGCTACTGAATGACTTAGAAAAGGCAGTGGCAATTGCCAATGACAAAATTAGTCAGCGCAATGACGGTGAAAATCGCCAAGGTCGTCAACGGATGGGTACGACTTTAGTCATGGCATTGCCTGTTGCTCATGAAATGTACATCACCCATGTCGGTGATAGTCGTGCTTACTGGATTACCCGTCACGGCTGTTATCAAGTAACCCTAGACGATGATGTTGCTTCCCGTGAGGTGCGGTTAGGCTATGCCATTTACCGTGAAGCTGTACAACAAAGCGCTGCTGGCTCTCTTGTCCAGGCTTTGGGCATGGGGCCTAGTACTTCGTTACACCCCACATCTGCACGGTTTATGCTCGACGAAGATGCTGTTTTTCTGCTCACATCCGATGGTTTGAGTGATTTTGATCGGGTGGAGGAATACTGGGAAACAGAAATCTTGCCGATTCTAGCTGGGGAAACAAATATAACAAATGTTGCGGATAGATTAATCGAAATCGCTAACGCTAAGAATGGACACGATAATGTCACCATCGCTTTAGTTCATTATCAAGTCCAATACTGGGAACCAGAAATCACCATCAAAGCCGTAATTCCAGAGAGTTATTCCGCCAAAACTGTTGATTTTGCATCCAGAAAGCCTGATGCGACACTTTTAGGTAGCCCAAACCACAAAACTCAGGTGATTCCAGACACTGAGTCTGCAAGAACTCCTAGTTTACCGCTACAGTGGATTGTTCCGTTAATATTTGTAGTAGCAGCAGGTTCTTTAGGATTGTTCGTTAAGCAACTGCGATCGCAATCAGGGCGTTCGCCAATTTTCTCGAATCCATTACAAACTCAAAACCCTACCATCGAAGTAACACCCGCAGCGCGATCGCTTACTAATCTTTCTCCTGGTTGGGTTATTCAAACCAACAATCAAATATCCTTGGGAAACAACCAATCACTTCCCCCTAAAGCTTTTTTAGAAGTTATCAACATAAAACCAAATTCTAAACCAGTTTCTGGGGATTTTTTGGTGTCTATGCGAGTCTGTCCAAATAAAAGCGCACAAACTTCAGCTAATACTAATAATCCCGCAGGAACTTCCTCTGTTTCATCAAATTCAAAACCTTTGCCGGAAGAGAAAACAGTATTGCTGGACTTATCCCAACTGAAACGCTTTGGTGTCTCTGTTTTACAATCAAATGTAAAAAGTCCATGTACAGCCGACACACAGCCGCCAGCGATTCAATCACCTGCACCTGACACCAGTCCAACTTCATCAAATACTCGTTAAACTGGTAAAAACCTGGAATAATAATCAGGTAACAATCAAAGTAAAACTTACAAGGTAAAAAAGTAAAAAATTTTAACCTTGGAGAATTCTTATTTGAAATTATTTGTTTTAGATTTTAATTTAATGAATCCATGCCATCCCTGAATTTGGCGATCGCCCGTCTCCTAAACACTGGCACTGATAATTTCGCTATTTGGGTGGTCAAAGCTCCCTATCCCAGTGGCTACGTTTTACGTGACTCTGTATGGCCTGATGAACTCAATCAAGTCTGGCAAGAATGGCAGCAGATGTTTGCTGGTCATAGTCATTTAGATATTTCCCCAAACTCAACATCTCAAAAGTCCAACCCATTCCCCATAGATTGGATTTCTCCCCCTTCAGGTCAAACTACTGGTCCCTACAGCAGTCGTCTGATGCAATACTTGGGAATGAATTTATGGCGCTGGATATTCGACGGGCAAATTCTCGGTAGTCTAGAACGCAGCCGGGGTATTGCTATGGGCCAGCATACGCGTTTGCGCTTCCGACTAGAAATCCGCGACCCGGATCTGATCGCTCTCCCTTGGGAAATTATGCAGCGTGAGCCTGGCCAATCGGCTATGTCTCTCTCCCAAGATTTGCTATTTAGTCGCACCAGCAGTGAAGTTGACCCCTTACCGTATTTGCGAACTGACCAAGCTTTAAGTATCCTGCTGGTTTTAGGTCATGACGACAAGTTGGAACTCGAACAAGAAGCTGCGCTCTTACAGCAAAATCTTGCAGATACTTCTGCGGGTGGTAATTCCCAAAGATATGCACCTTGTATAGTGAATCAACTCCTACAACCGACTCCACAGGAGTTGATTCAAGAATTAGAAACTAGAGCATACAATGTTTTCTTTTACGCTGGACATGGTTTGCCAGACCCAGATGGGGGGTTACTGTTTTTGCGCTCAGATATGCCCCTGAATGGGATAGAATTGGCTCAAGTATTGACCCGTACCGGCGTGAAATTAGCGGTTTTCAACGCCTGTTGGGGCGCACAACCAGCTTCTATCAATCATCAAGCTATACCTGCCAGCAGTTTAGCAGAAGTGCTGATTCGTCATGGTGTGCCTGCGGTTTTGGGGATGCGCGATGAAATCGCAGACCACGAAAGCCACAGTTTTATTCAAGCCTTTACCGAAGCTTTGCGATCGCACAAACCAATTGATGAAGCCGTAGCACAGGCTAGGCAAGAGTTGTTAACACTGTATAAATTTAATCAACCTGCTTGGACTTTGCCTATTCTCTACCTGCATCCAGATTTTAATGGCGAACTGGTTAAGAATCTGGATGAAGGTATTACTGAACTACCAGACACAGCCATTCCTGATATAGGTTCCTCCCTTCCGACTGCAACTTTACGATCGCTTGCTCCAAAAGGTAAAACCTGGTTGCTGCGTTATGGAGTCACCCGCATCGGGCGCACGAAAGACAATGATATTGTCATCCCCGAACCATCTGTATCTAAACGTCACGCCGAAATCTTCTGCCGTAATACCCTTACTGATGCTACGTTGGTACGAAGTTATTACTTGCAAGATTTTTCGACCTATGGGACAACCTGGTTTTTAGGCCCTAATGGTTGGCAACAAATCCTCCGAGAGGAAGTCCCCTTGAAATCGGGGATGCAGTTAAAGTTTGGAAGTGCTAGAGGTGAAACCTGGGAGTTTATTATTGAAGACTCTTAGCACAATTGCAGAAAAGGATTTGAGCCTTTAGCATCAGCCTTTAAAATCTATTTTTACTGTAGAAAAATTCAACTGTTTTTGCGGAAATCTCTTCTTAGGAATTGTAGCTGTCAATACTACCAAATAGATAATTGTGAGGAAATAAAACAATGGCTAATAAGATTAACGGCTCAGATACTTTCTCTTCTTTGCCATCTCAAGTAGATTTAGAGTTATTAGAAGCCCTACTGGAACCAGACGATGCTACCTATCCCTGGAATCCAGCTGATGAAGAGTCAGAAGCTTATTTTCAGGAATTAGAACAACAGTTCGGAATGCAAGATTTGCTTGAGGAAGAACTGACAACACGATCGCAAGATTTTTACAATAATCTAGATATGCTTTGGTCTGGTATTACTTCTACACCAGAGTACAATCACAACCTACAACAGTCAGTAGTGCTTAATCTTCAAGAAAGATTATGTACTACTTTTGCCACCTGTGTCCCCCAAGCATTGCTCAAGACCATCGCCATCAAAGCTGCTGAAATTCTAGCTGCCCAGCAATCAATCAGTGAACAACTGGTTGAGTGTGTTCAGACAGTACTACCAAATTGGGGAACCGAGGATCTTTTAGTTTTGGCTCGTCCTTTTGCTTACGCAATGCGAAGTAGCGAATCGCAAAACGCAGCATCTGCGCTCAGTAGTCTTCAAGATACGGAGTGGACAGCTTTATCAGAAGTAGAGAAAGCAAAGGTTAGTTTAGCGATCGCTTCCTATGCTTTCAATGAAATCAACAAGTCTCAGTCTGAAGCATAACTTGAGCTAACTGTCTATCTTTTCTACATAAATTTCAGGGGCAGGCAGATTTATCTGCTGATAACGGCTGATAAACTTTGTGCTGCGGTTTTGAGCATCCACTAATTTTCAATTTTTTTGTGTAGTGGGCTTAAATAACATTTAAGCTAACTGTCAGATTAGGCCATCTATCCAAAGATATAAAGATTCAAAAGTCAAGGGTTATTTTCTTCGTTTTCCCTTTGCATTTTTTATTTTGGGCCAAGAAATCGGGTAGCAAAATTTTGCGATCGTGTTGGTGAGAGCGCCCGGGCCTTGAGGATTGCCGCCATCAAAAAGGCGTAAGATAACACTCCAACAACTACCAATAACAATGCATTGATTGATCCTGTAGCATTCCATAAAGCGTGCAGAGCAGAGGCACTAAGATAACCAATAGAAAGAATTTGCCAACTTCTACTGGGTTTTAGAACAGCCAGCCCGATAAAATAACCCAGGTAGCCACTATAAGCCATGTGTCCAGCTACAGAGCCTAAAATTCGCGGAATTAGCAGTTGTAAACCTGCCAATTGACCAGCAGCGCCTATACCCACCTGTTGCGTAACATTTTGAGTGATATCTGGCACATACTGTCCGAGGGTTTCTAGTAAAGTGAAGCCTACAGCAGAAGCAGTTCCCAGGAGGATACCATCTAGAGGTTCCAAGACCCCAATCCGTTCCCGCCAAGGTGAAGGTAATCCACTGCCGATAAAATATGCACCGATTATAGGTAATGCCTTGAGTAATTCCTCCATCAGCCCAGCGCCAAAAAACATTCGCACCAGCAACTCTGTGAAGGTAATTGATTCTTGGGGTGAGGACAAGTTTCCAGGTAGAACGGTGCGAAACACAAAGATAAATAGATCCAATACCGGACTTATTAAAATCAGTATCGTACTCAATGCCGCAGCCATTAGCACCCACCAAGGCTTCTGTTTGCCGCAAAGTTGGTAAACAAAATAGTAGGCAGCGAAGGCGATGTAAGTTGCTACGATCACTTGATTATCTTGGGGCCGACCGACTGTAGCAAACATCAACACCACAAAGATTACGGTCAGTATTCCCGGTACGAGATAAGCTTTACGAGTTAAATCTTTACCAGTGGAAATAATCGGAAAAAGCTGGGTGAAGCTAACAGAATCTGGCTGCTTTAATTGTGTGTGACCGTGGTAGTTCGTCGCCGAAGGCAGTGGTGCAACTTGGTTCACTGTCGTCGCCGGGGTAAGTAAGGTATACTCGTACTCAAAAACGTATTGTGGTCCATCAGCACCTAGAGAAATGCGATCGCCTGGGTGCAATTCTTGACATTCATACAAGCGTTGTCCATTCAAATAAGTGCCATTAGCACTATTCAAATCACAAAGCACCCAGCTGAATTTGCTATCTGGCGATAGAGAGAGGGGACGAACCACTGCATGACGACGAGATACCATTCGGTACATCATGGCATCCAAGACAACTTGGCAGCTGGGGTCGCGTCCAATTACCATCTCTTTACTGGGGGGCAGCGAGTAGCGAGATCCTGATCCAGAAGCTGCCCCATTACCAGACACTAGCCGCAGAAATGCATTATGTCTTGCGTGTTTGCCTGTCATCGATAAGAAGTGCGTTTCTAAACTAATTCTTCACATAATTTGGCAGCAGGACTAACCTTAGCCACATTAACAGCAGCATTGCTAAATCCACTATAGCTTCACTTACTGCTAAGAAATTTAAATTCTAAATGTAAAACTTTAAATTCTTTCACTTAATGTAAATAAGTATTCAATTTACTAAGATTTTGTCCCAAATCTGGTTTGTTAGGCGGATAAATCAGATTGTATCGGTAGTGTACTCTTGCCATTCTGGCTACAAATTAAACCTATGGCAATTTATCAAAAAGAGTAGTTTTTACTGCATTTAGTTTTATTCCAAAAATATATAATTTTCAGTGGCGTGTTGTGAACTAGTACTGATAATTGACTAATCTCCTTCGGAGCAAGGAGTAGCGAAAGAAACTGCCCCGAAGACGGAACCAAAAGATTTTTGGGATATTGCCTCAAACAACTTTAGCTAGTTCTGGGTGTTCAATTTTAGTTCCAAGTACTGTGAGGAATTCTGCCAACCAATGGGGGTGAGCAGGCCAAGCTGGTGCTGTTACCAAATTACCATCAACTATTGCCTGGTCAACAGGAATATCAATATAAATACCTCCAGCACTCTTGACATCTGGGCTACAAGCAGGGTAACCAGTACATCTTTTGCCTTGCAGTACATCAGCAGCTGCCAATAACTGCAAGCCGTGGCAGATGGCAGCAATCGGTTTATTCGTTTGAGCAAAGTGACGAGTGATTTCTAGCACCTGCTGATTCAGGCGGATATATTCTGGTGCCCGGCCTCCGGGAATAACTAAGGCATCGTAGGTTGCGGCTTCTACTTCTGCAAACGTGGCGTTTAAAGTGAAGTTGTGACCAGGTTTTTCGCTGTAAGTCTGATCTCCTTCAAAGTCGTGAACTGCTGTTCGTACCTTGTCGCCAGCTTTTTTCTCTGGGCAAACTGCATGGACAATGTGCCCCACCATTTGCAACGCCTGGAAAGGAACCATCACTTCATAGTCTTCTACATAGTCCCCAACCAGCATCAAAAGTTTCTTGGCAGCCATATTCTTCTTACTCTCACCTATTAGTCCATAGATAACTATTGACTAATTAAAGCAGATCAAATTCTGCGATCGCTCTCTTAAAGTTTTTGCTTTCATGTCCTGGGCGGCTGAGTTTAATCAAGGCAAAACGCTGTAAGGGTGTTAAAGCTGCCCAATCTTGCTCTGTCAGGGTTACACCTATTTCTTGAGCTTTTTCCTGGAGGCTAGGTGGTACAGTGGCAGAGTCTAGCCATGCGGGATGTGGCTCGATGGGCAGTTTTGTAGCAGGTATACCCGTACGTTGTAAAATTAATTGCTGGATATGCTCGCGGTAAGACTGAATTTCCGTTTCTGTAGTGCAAGGTAATTCTACTAAAGCTTGACGCTCGGCTGTAGTCATTTGATTCCAATCAGACAATTTTAGCTTAATGCCACAAGTATCTAATTTGCAACGCACCTGCATGGGGATACAACGCAGAGAATCAACAAAATCTGCTTCAAATTGAAAGAAATCTGTCACGTTGTTTCGCTCCGAATTCATAGTTAAAAACTTAAAATTAACAATCCCCATAAATAATTTTAGGGGTTTATATCCTTTTGTTCTTCGAGCAGAAGAAGGTATTTAAAATTAGCTTATTATGCTGTTGCTCAAAAAAATTTAAAACTGCTGGGTGAGGATTGGGAGTAGAGAGTAGAAAAACATTTTTTAAATACACAACAGTTTTTTAGTTTGTTATGTCTCTCTAGAATTACTAAGACGAATTATTAAATAACTAATTGATAAAGCGAGAATAGCAATTCCTAAACCAATTATATCAATACCTCCAACTTTTTCTAAGTCAAGAATAATGATTTTTCTGGCAACAGCAATCAAAGATGTCACAATAACTAATTCAACCTGAAAAACGTGTTTTCGCAAATAGGCTGTAATGTTTTCTAATATCTCTAAAGCAATTAAAATATTTAAAAATAAACCAAATATTTTATACAATGTTGTATTAAACTTTCCATAAGGCGCTGTAAATAACTCTTTAAAAATAAATACTGCTAAATCTCCGATCGCAACCAAAATTACAACTACCATGAACAGAGATAGAGCTTTGGAAACTAACACTTCTATGTTTTCAATAAAGTGCATGAAGTTCTCATCTTTGGTAGCTCCTAAAACTCGCTTAAGTAACCTTTTCATGTGATGCACCCGATTTTAAAATAAAAGAAAATCCCATAGATAAATCTAGAGGATTAAAAAAAGATCATTTGTAACTTTACTATCTGATTTCTACTCTTTACCATAGCTCAACTCGGCGCTGGTAAAACCTCTGCTTACTAGAAACTTAGCCTCTTGAAATATAGTAATTGGTATGAGTCAAGAGTAGATAACCATAAAAAATGATAATAACTATTGGCTATTGCTTATTGACTAAATTACCTATTGGTGATTATAAATTACCACTTTAGAGCTACACTTTGTAGCTTACGATTGTGAGGACTGGAGTTGATAATCTTTGACTGTAACTTCCACAGAGATTGGTATCAGTTGCACAGCACAGGCTTTTAATTCTGGTTGCAGCGAATCAGGACAAGATTCTGGATGGGTGAGGGCGTTAGCTTCGGCATTATCTGCCCACAGTGAACCCCAGTGCATAGGGACAAAAACTGTACCAGGCGCGATCGCTTTTGTCACTTTAGCAGGAAACTTAGCTTGACCCCGACGCGATCGCACTTCTACATACATACTATCTACAATACCTAACCGATTAGCATCACGGGGGTGGATTTCGATAAACGGTTCAGGATACATTTTGCAAATCTTTTCAATTCGGCCGGTGCGTGTCTGGGTATGCCAGTGTCCGTAAAGTCGCCCGTTAGTTAGCACAAAAGGATAATCTGGGTCTGGTGGTTCCGCCAGTCCCTTTGAGTAATATGCCCCAAATCGAGCGCGTCCGTCAGGAGTGTGGAAGCGCAAATCAGTATATAACCGCTTTTGAGAGGTTTCTCCCCCTGCTTCCCCTGCTCCTCTACTCCCTCTGCTCTCTTCAGGATGAGGCCATTGAGTCGGCCCTTCAGCTTGTAATTGTGCGTGACTGATACCCGTCATATCGCAAGGACGAGTTTTAGTTAGTTGGACAAACTCAGCATAAACTTCGGCGGAGTTAGCAAAGGCAAACTCTTTCTCAAAACCTAATCTACGTCCAACTTCAGCAAAAATTTCCCAATCGGCTTTAGCTTCTCTTGGCGGTTGGCGAAATGCTTGACACAAAGTTACCACCCGTTCGGAGTTTGTCATTACACCAGTTTTTTCACCCCACTGGGCTGCTGGTAGCAGAACATGAGCGTAAGCAGAGGTTTCTGTAGGATAATATGCGTCTTGGTAAATAGTGAAAGGCGATCGCAATAATGCTTTTTTCGTCCGTTCTAAATCTGGCATACTCACAGCTGGATTAGTAGCTGCAATCCACAGTAACCCTACAGCACCATTTTCCAAGCCAGTAATCATATCCCAAGCAGTCAAACCGGGATTGGGCGAAATCTGTCCCGGCTTGAGTCCCCAAAACTGCTCAACTTCTGCTCGGTGCTGCGGATTTTTCACCACCCGATAACCTGGTAATAAATGCGCCAAACCTCCGGCTTCCCGCCCTCCCATTGCGTTTGGTTGACCAGTAAGGGAAAAAGGACCAGCCCCAGGTTTACCAATCTGTCCAGTCATCAGGTGCAGGTTAATGATAGTTCTTACCTTAGCCGTCCCTTCTGAGGATTGATTCACACCCATTGACCATAAAGACAGTACCCGTTGTGATTCACCCCAGTAGCGAGCTGCTGTTTCTAAATCTTCAATGCTGATTCCACATCGATGAGCTACTATTTCTGGGGGATAGTGGCGAATCACTTCCGCATAAGCGGGAAAGTTGCTAGTGCAGTCCTCCATGAACATGGTGTCGATGTAGTCCCAGCGCATCAACAAGTGAGCAATGCCGTTTAATAAGTCGATATCTGTACCGGGACGAATCGCTAAATGCAAATCAGCGGCTTCTGCGGTTGGTGTGCGCCGGGGATCGACCACAATCATTTTGACTTTGCGGTTCTTTTTGTGATATTTTGCCAGCCGATTAAAAACGATGGGGTGACATTCGGCTGTATTAGTACCAATTAAAAATGCACAGTCAGTTAACTCCAGGTCATCGTAACAGCAGGGCGGACCATCTGAGCCAAAGCTTTGAATGTAGCCAGCCACCGCACTAGACATACATAAGCGAGAGTTAGCATCAAAGTTATTAGTACCCAGACAGCCTTTCAACAGTTTCTGAGCTATGTAATAATCCTCAGTTTGAAACTGACCGGAACCATACATACATAAGGCTTCTGGCCCTTGGGTGAAGCGCACGGTTTGAATGCGCTTGGTGATCATATCGAAAGCTTCATCCCAACTAACGCGCCGAAACTCTTGATCTAAAGAGTCTCGTACCATTGGGTAATGTAATCTATTTTTATCTAAAGATTCTGCGATCGTTGCGCCTTTGACGCAAACCATTCCCTGGCTAGATGGATGGGCTTTATCACCGCGCACTCGCCAAATTGGATTACCTTGGCTATCTCGATTAGTTGCTTTGTTATGTTGGGCTGGAGGTGAAACTTCTAAACCACAGCCAACACCACAGTAGGGACAAAGGGTTTTGGTAAATTCACTCATGGCAGTTGTACCATTTTGTTATTTTGATTGAGCAACCTCAGATGTAGCGGCAGTTTGAAAAATTTGTCTGTTACGCAAAAACTCTTTGAAACTCTTATTCCTTTGCGTCCTTGGCATCTCCTCTGCGAGACGCCAAGAGCGGAGAGAGAAAAAAAGAGATTTTCATGAATTAAGATTGCTATGGAAGGATGAAGTGTAAAGTTACCTAACTTAAATTTGATAGTTAATTTCACTACTTCATCCTTTAGTTGATTATTCTTCAGTTAAGAAAATAGTTTTTTTAGTTGCGGTTTCTGGTACTTCACCTTCGAAGGCGGCGTCAAAGGAACCTTTTGGTTCTTTGAGGAAGAAGGCACACATAAAAGCGCAGACTAAAGCTGCTATACCCATTGTGGTAAAAAGTGTTGGAGCGTCGGTTAAGCTAAAAATTGTCAGATAAACTACGCCGCCAAAATTACCGTAAGCTCCGACGTTCCCGGCGATTTGTCCAGTGGCTTCTTTTTTAATTAGGGGTACGATGCTGTAGGTTGCACCGCAGCCAGCTTGGGCAAAGTAAGCGGCAAACATTGTAACTGCGATCGCTAGGGGAATCGGCCAGTTACCATTAATAAAATGTGCCGTCAAATAACTAAAACCAATACCAATACTAATAATTGTCATTGTCCATTTACGGGAGCTAAATTTATCAGAAATTAAGCCACCACTGGGACGAGAAACCAAATTTAAGAACGGATAGGTAGCAGCAATCATTCCAGCTACAACATGCTCTAAAGCAAAGGTTTTTTCAAAGAATGCCGGGAGCATAGAAACAACTGCCAATTCGCTGCCAAAGTTAGTTATGTAAGTGAATTCTAGTAAAGCTACTTGACCAAATTGAAAGCGTTCCGATGGAGCGTAAGTTTTTTTACCACTTAGAAGTTCTCGGTTTACCTGCCAAGCTTGGTAACTTTGGTAAGCAAACAATCCTGCTAATAGCAACCAAGCCAGATACATCTGGCTTAAAGTTAGAAAGTGAATATTCTTTTGTTCTAAACGCCAAGCTAATAAACCCAGAGCGAAAATCAAACCAAAATTCGAGGCAATCAGCGCCCAGAAGCTTTTGATGCTGGTCACTTCTAGGGAACCATTTTTCTTCGGTTTCTTGTAGACTTTGCCTGTGGGTGTATCTTGAACGCTGTTGTAATAAATTACGCCGTAAATGGCTGTAATTATCCCTGTAAGCGCGATCGCAAACCGCCAGTTAGAAGCACCACCAGCAAAAAAGCTAGTAGAAACTGCAAGTATCGGTAAGGCAAACTCTGCACCAAAAGCCCCAAAGTTGCCCCAACCGCCATAAATTCCTTGAGCAATTCCCATCTCCTTCGGCTGGAACCATTCAGCCACCATGCGGATACCCACGACAAACCCAGATCCGACAATTCCCATCAACAAACGACTGATGACTAGTTGATTAAAGTCTTGCGCTAGTGCCGTTGCCAAACAAGGAACAACCGCAAACATTAGCAGCATTGAATAGGTGATTCTGGGACCAAAACGATCCAGAAGCATCCCAATAATGAGCCGTGCAGGGATCGTAAGAGCGAGGTTACAGATGCCCAAAGTTTTGATTTGTTCAGGCGCTAAACTTAGTTCTTTGCCAATGGTTGTAGCGAAGGGGGCGAAGTTAAACCAACAGACAAAGGTGAGAAAGAAGGCAAACCAAGTTTGATGTAAGATGCGGTAGCGATCGCTGAATGAAAATAATCCTTTAAGCATTGCAATCTTCCTAATTGAAGAGGACGGTAGGGGAGCAGGGGGAGATGAGGGAGCAGGGGGAGCAGGGGGAGCAGGGGAGGCAGGGGAGGCAGGGGAGGTAAGGGAAGAAAATAATTAATGACCCTTGGTTCTTGTAGAGACGCGATTAATCGCGTCTACTCTTGACAAATGACTCCGTGAAGCGGTAGTTAGTCGTCAGCGTGAGCAAATCGACGGAAGAGGAAGTCTAGAGCGTAGTTCCGCAGGTTGTAGTATTCTGGGTCTTCCATGATGCGGCGGCGATTGCGGGGACGGGAGAAGGGAATATTCAGGATTTCACCAATGTGAGCAGATGGGCCGTTAGTCATCATCACAACTCTGTCTGCGAGGAAAAGCGCTTCATCGATGTCATGAGTAATCATTAGTACGGTGACTTGATGTTCACGCCAGATTTGCAAGAGTTCTTCTTGTAATTCTTCTTTTGTGATGGCATCTAATGCCCCAAAGGGTTCGTCGAGAATCAAGACTTGCGGACGGATGGAAAGGGCGCGAGCGATCGCAACTCGCTGTTTCATCCCACCAGAAAGCTGATTGGGTTTCTTGTCAGCCGCTTCTGTAAGTCCCACCATTGCCAAATGTTCTCTAACGATCGCCCGTTTTTCTGCCTGGGGTTTTTTCGGAAACACCGAATCAACAGCCAGATAAACGTTATCAAAGACACTCAGCCAAGGCAGTAGACAATAATTTTGGAATACCATCATCCGGTCTGGGCCCGGTTCGGTGATGGGTTTGTCTTGCAGCAGGACAATACCATCGGTGGGAGTGTTAAACCCGGAAACCATGTTGAGCAAAGTTGATTTGCCGCAGCCAGAGTGACCGATTATGCAAACAAATTCACCCTCGCGCACTTTCAAATCAACTCCATCCAGCACAGTGTAAGGGCCTTCAGAAGTTGGATAAATTTTGCTTACACCTTCAATTACCAAAAAATCTTCTGCTTTTTTCGTTTGCAGTTTATTAATTTGGGTATTTCTGTTTACTATTTGCATCGTAAGTTTATCTATGGGTAGTTTGTTATTTGTCAGTCACAAATGACCAATGACTAAAGAAATACTTCTTCAATACGTATTTGCCGTTTAATTTCCAAGCTTTTGAGATACTCTATCGGCTCTGATGGGTTAAAAACTTTCCCATCAAATAAGTGAACAGGGTCATCTTCTCCGATATCGAGTAAGCCGAGTTCGCGGGCAGCAGCACCAAATATGTCTGTGCGACAGACTCTTTCAATTACCTCTACCCAGTTTTTCGGGAAGGGTGTTAAACCCCAACGTGCCATCTGAGTGGCCATCCATAAAATTTCAGTGCGGTTGGGATAGTTGGTTTGATTGAGATAAAACTGGTTGTATCCTTTGAATTCTTGTGGTTCTGTACCGTCGCCGCGATCGTAGCGATCGACGAAACCAGGACGAACATATAAAGGATCTATGTCTAAGTACTCAGGACGGCAGATTATTTCTAAAATTTCCTCGCGGTTGCGGAAATCATCACAGTATTTACAAGCTTCTAACAGTGCTTTAAGCAGAGCAAGATAAGTTTCTGGATATTTCTGCGCCCAATCTTCCCGCACTCCCAACACTTTTTTCGGTTGTCCTGACCAAATTTCCAAAGCTGTGGCGGCAACAAAGCCTAAGTCTTGATGAACAGCAAGATAATTCCAGGGTTCTCCAGCACAGTAACCGTCAATATTTCCGGCTTTGAGTTGAGAAACCATTTCCATTGGTGGAATCACCGTTAAGCTGACATCTCGATCGGGATCGATGCCACCAGCCGCCAGCCAATAACGCAGGATTAGGTTCACCATTGAAGTAGAGTGAGCTACACCCAAAGTTAGAATTTGGTCGGGAGCAGCGTTAATTGCTGTTTTTAAGCCAGCCAGATTTCTGACACCTTGGCTATATAATCTTTTGCTTAAGGTAATGGCGTTCGCATTGCGAGAGATATTTAGGGCATTGATTATAGGAATTGGTTTTTTACCACCAGCACCCAAAGTTAGGGCTAAGGGCATTCCCGCCAGCATTTGGGCTGCATCTAATTTGCCAGTAACAACCCCTTGAGCTATTTCCTTCCAGGTATTGGCACGAGTGAGGGTGATATTTTCTAAACCGTACTGGGCAAAGAAGCCTTTTTCTTGAGCAACGATTAAGGGTGCAGCATCAGTCAGAGGCATAAAGCCAATTTCTAAATTGACTTTTTCTAAGCCGTTGCGGGATATGGCTACTGGTGCTGAAGTCTGCTCTGCTTTGCGTTTCTTAACCAGCTTTTGTTGGTTAAGGAAGTAAATCATTTCATTCCGCAGACTGTAGTAGCTGGGATGTTTGACGACTTCCAAGCGTTGACGCGGGCGAGGAATCGGCACTTCGAGAATTTGCCCGATATGAGCTTCTGGGCCATTAGTGAGCATGACAACGCGATCGCTCAATAAAAGCGCCTCATCTACGTCATGTGTCACCATCACACAAGTAACGTTGTGTTCGTTGCAAATTTTCATCAGTTGTTCTTGCAAACTACCCCGTGTTAGGGCATCCAACGCCCCAAAGGGTTCGTCTAGCAGTAATAACTTGGGGCGGGTTGCTAAGGCACGAGCGATCGCTACCCGTTGTTTCATTCCTCCAGATAACTCGCTAGGACGTTTATTCGCCGCCAGACGCAGCCCCACCATATCGATATGTTCTTCGATAATGCTTCTGCGATCGCCTTTGGGCTTATCCTTGTACACTTCATCCACAGCTAGGGCAATATTTTCCCGTACTGTTAACCAAGGCAGCAAAGAGTAGTTTTGAAACACAACCATCCGATCTGGACTGGGTTCTCTAACTTCCCGCCCTTCCAACGTCACACCTCCAACACTTGCTCTATCTAAACCTGCAATGATGTTGAGCAAAGTAGACTTACCACAACCAGAATGTCCAATTAGAGAAACAAATTCCCCTTGTTGGATTTTCAACTCAATATTTTTTAGAGCAATATATTTGCCGCCATTCGGAAGTTCAAATACACGGTCAATGTGGTCAACTTCAACAAAAGTAGTCATTGGTCATTAGTCCTTTGTCATTTGTCCTTGGTCATTTGTTCTTACTAGCGACTACTTTTGTTATTCGGGTACAACTTTGCTAGCTATAAAGCCAACCATTCTATCTAGAATTAAGCCGACCAAACCAACATAAATTAGTGCGAGGATAATTTCGCTTAAGTTAGTTTCTGTGGTTGTGTTGTAAGCATCCCAAATAAATGAACCAATTCCCACGCCGCCGACTAACATTTCTGCTGCAACGATTGCTAGCCAAGATAAACCAATGCCAATGCGTAACCCTGTGAATATATAAGGAACAGTTGCAGGAAACACAACTTTGAGGAAATACTTTAATCCTTTCAAACGTAAAACTCTAGCTACGTTTACATAGTCTTGAGGAATTTGTTGCACGCCCACCGTGGTGTTAATCACAATCGGCCAAATGGATGTAATGAAAATTACGAAAATAGCTGAAGGATTCGCTTGTTGAAATGCTGCCAGAGAAATTGGTAGCCATGCTAGAGGCGGTACTGTCCGCAACACTTGGAAAATAGGATCTACGGCATTATAGAGTAACTTGTTAGCACCAATGAAAATTCCTAATACAATGCCAACAATTGCTGCTAGCGAAAAACCTAAAGCGACTCGTCCTAAACTACTAAGTATTTGCCAGCCCAAACCTTTATCACTTTCACCATTATCGAAAAATGGATTAATGATAAAAGGATCCCAAGTTTCTGAGAATGTTTCTATTGGACCAGGTAAACCAAAGTTAGGAGTTAAACAAACCAGTTGCCAAATCACTAAAAATATAGCTAATGCTACCAGTGGCGGCACAATTTTTTGCGAAACTAATTTATTGAGATGTTTGCGGTTACTTTTTCTAAAATTGCGACTTCCAAGGATAGCTGCCATTACCTTTTTTCTCCAGTTCCCTTTATTATGTAGCCGAGCGTAAAAAATTAAAGTTTGTAGTAAGGACTTCAGTTCTAGAAAACCTTGCTATTAGCGAGAAGTATCTCGCTAACAACTAAGATTACGTTGGATTTTTGATTATCACTAAACGCTTCATCAAACCTTCTTAATCTTTAAATTTTTCAAATATTCTTCTGGCTTTTCTGGGTCAAATTTCACACCATCAAAGAAAGTCTCAACTCCACGAGAACTACTCTTAGGAATTTCAGAATCAGCAACATTAATAGCTTTAGCTGCTTTTTTCCACAAGTCCTCTTTATTCACTTGATTAACTATTTCTTGAACTTTAGTATCTTTTGGTAAATAGCCCCAGCGAATTTCTTCTGTTAAAAACCAAATATCATGACTCTTGAAAGGATAGGAAGCGTTATCTACCCAGAATTTCATCGGATGTGAAAAGTTTTTCTCAGTCCGTCCATCGCCGAAATCAATATTGCCTTTAGACCTTTCTAAAATATCTGCAACAGCAACGTTAAAGTATTTACGGTCAGAACAGATTTTGCACATCTCCTCTTTATTTTCGGCGCGATCGCACCATTGTTGAGCTTCCAAAACTGCCATCAACAATGCCTGTGCAGCATTAGGATTTTGATCAACCCAATCTTTCCGCATCGCAAAGGCTTTTTCTGGATGATCTTTCCACAACTCGCCTGTAACTAAAGCTGAATAGCCTAATTTTTGGTTTACCAATTGAGCATTCCAAGGCTCTCCTACACAGAAAGAGTCGATAGTAGCGACTTTCATATTCGCCACCATTTGTGGTGGTGGTACAGGTGATAAAACCACATCTTGATCTGGATTAATACCGCCAGCCGCCAGCCAATAGCGCATCCATAAATCGTGGGTGCCGCCAGGAAAGGTCATACCAAATTTCAAGGATTTTTGCTCGGCTTTGGCAAGACTCGCGGCTTCTTTCAGCGCCTTACTTTCTAAATTTACATTCAGGTTTTTAAATTTATTGGCAACAGAAATAGCCTGACCATTAGTATTTAATCTTGCCAAAAGATACATTGGCACTTTGTCATTAATGGTCATCAAATAAGGCATGGGGCTGAGGATGTGTGCGCCATCAATACCACCACCAGATGAACCAATTTTTAAGTTATCACGGGTGACAGGCCAAGATTTTTGTTTGATGACCTCAACATCAGTCATGCCGTATTTGGCAAAGAAACCCTTTTCTTTAGCAATAATTAGGGGAGCAGCATCAGTTAGAGCAATGAATCCTAATTTGGCTTTGGTTGTTTCTACCTTTGGCGCATTCGCTACTGTAGAGACATTGGCAGCCGGAGCCGCAGAGGGTGTGTCACCACCTGTTGACGCTGTATTGCTACCGGAAGAACAACCATGAGCCAGAATAGAAGCCGCCGCCGCAGTAGTGGTGGTTAAAATAAATTTTCTACGCGAAATATTTTTCATTTGTCCTTTATTATTTGTCATTTATTAAGCACTACCAATTCAGTAACGAGGCGTAAATAAATTCAAGTTTGTAGTGAGTACTTTAGTTCTAATAAACTTTGCTCACTCACTACGAACTAGGATTTTATTTTCTATTTCATGCTCCCCAGCTACTTACTAACTGTTAATTACTAAAGCTTCTTGCTTGAGTTTTGCCCCAAAATTTTTGATTAATAAATCTTGCAATACTGGCTGTAAATCTTCGCATGGTATGCCTTTGGTAACGCAAGTTCCCAAATGAGCATCTTTGCCAACTTTGCCACCCATATATATGTCAACGCCTTCCAAGGTTTTGCCATTTTTACGAGTTTTAGTTCCCATCAAGCCAATATCTGCAACTTGAGGCTGTCCGCAAGAGTTGGGGCAACCTGTCCAGTGAATTCGGACTGGATTGGTGAAGGTTAAATCTTCTTCTAAGGCTTTAATCATTGCCAGGGCGCGGTTTTTGGTTTCGATGAGGGCAAAGTTGCAAAATTGTGCGCCTGTGCAAGATACTAGCGATCGCGTCAGCAAACCTGGATCAATAGAAAACCTTTCTAGCAAAGACTCTGTTAAAAATGTTGCTAACCGCGAGTCAGAAATGTTCGGGATAACGATATTTTGCTCAACCGTGACGCGGATTTCACCACTGCCGTAAACTTCGGCTAGACGAGCGATTTCAAACATATCTTCGGCATACAACCGACCGACGGGAATGTTCAAGCCTGCGTAATTCAATCCTGCTTGTTTTTGTTTATATACCCCAATATGGTCGCGTTTTTCCCAGTCGATTTCGTCTTTTGCTGCTGCGGATAACAATGATTTACCCAAACGGCTTTCTACTTCTGCTCGAAACTTTTCTACACCCCATTCATCAATTAGCCACATTAGGCGGGATTTTTGCCGATTAGCACGCGAACCATGATCGCGAAAGACTTCCAAAACGGCTCTACATACAGCTACTACATCTTCGGGAAGTATCCAAGCATTCAGAGGAATCGCCGCTTCACAACGTTTAGCTGAGAAAAAGCCACCGACAACGATGTTGAAGCCAAAGATTGGTGATTGGGAAAATTCTTGTCCAGCACCTAGTACCCAGTCTTCACTCCCTTCCTTAAATGCCGGGACAAAAGCTAAATCGTTAATTTCAGCATGAACTGAATTGTCTCTTCCACCTGCGATCGCAATGTTAAACTTCCGTGGTAAGTTGCTAAACTCTGGGTTCCCTTCGCCTTTATTGGTGAGCATATCTTGAATTTGCTGTACTAACTCTCGTGTGTCGTACAACTCATCTGCATCCAATCCTGCTACAGGATCACCTGTGATGTTGCGGACGTTATCCATCCCTGACTGGATAGTGGTTAAACCAACTGCGTGAAATCTATTAAAGATATCTGGTAAATCTTCAATTCTGATCCCCCGTAATTGGATATTCTGTCTCGTAGTAATATCAGCGCAACCATCATCTCCGTAACGCTGCACCACTTGGGCTAAAACACTCATCTGACTGCTTGTGAGAATACCGTTAGGCATCCGCAACCGCATCATAAACTTACCTGGGGTGACTGGGCGAAAAAACACACCCACCCATTTGAGCCGATGATCTCGATCTGTTTCGTCCATTGCCTCCCAACCCAAGGCGGCAAATTTCTCTATCTCACTCTTGATGGCGAGTCCATCTTTTTGCGCCTTGAATTTCTCGAACTTATTGAGGCTAGTAGTGGTAGTTGCTGTGTCTGTCATGATCTGACTCTCAATGCAAATTACTGAATCTAGTGAGAACTTGTGATGATGCTTGGTCAATATCAATCAACCCGTGGTTCCATCAAGTGTTGTATCTACGAGGGTTAGGAAATAAAAACTTAATATTTGCTTATGGCTGATTATTTTTACTTAAGAGCATTCCAAAGCGAAACTCCAAATCCGTGATTAGTTAAGAAAAACTTGTTGCCATTTACATCTTGGAAATTTGTCAAGCAGGTTTAGATAATGTTCATGTAACAATTTCGATACTCATAAGTTAAAGCCAGATTTATGTTAAAATCGTATAAATTGTTACGGTTTTTTGGTAAAATTGCTGAAAATGAATAAAATATATGCATTTTTTGCATCAAAGCCAGCCAATGAGCCACGCAAAGCGCTTAATGAAAGGTATTTGAAATGATCAAAGAGATTTTGGATTACTGTAGATCAATTCTGAATCCAAAATTGAGTAGCAGATGTTAGCTAAAACTTAAATATCATTTCAGCACCTATGAAACGTCGTGATTTTATTAATTGGGTAGGTTTGGGTGGGATAGCGAGTTCTCTACCTATAGCGATCGCAGCCTGTTCTTCTGGCACAAATTCAGCATCTGGGGATTGGCAAACAGTAGGAACCTCAGCAGAATTAGATAAAACAGGTCAATTGTTGGTGAAAAATTCATCTGCTGGGCCTGTGTTGGTAGTCGGCAAATCTAAATCCGAAAATCTGGCTGCTGTCAACCCTAGCTGTCCTCATTCAGGTTGTACGGTGGGATGGAAAGCTGACGCAAAAAAACTTGTCTGTCCCTGTCATGGTTCGGAATTTGGAATTGACGGTAAAGTGCAAAGAGGCCCAGCAACAGAAGCGCTTAAAACTTACGCCGTCAAAATTGAGGGTGATTCAGTTGTAGTCAAGCCAAGTTAAACAATACAATTTAGAGTATCGTGAGTAATATCAACCAGCTTTTAGTGCAAGCCCAGACAGCACATGATACGGCTGATTGGTCATCACTAATTGAATATTTACAACAATTAATTTTAGGGACAGACTCTGAAGATCCAGAGATAGTTAAAAATCAAAAATATCTGCTGGCATTAACACTTTCAATCTTAGAGATAGGGGATTTTCAACAGCGTTGGGAAATCACCAAGGTGTTGACTCGCTTGGGAAGTATTGCTATCCCACCACTAATTGAAATATTAGAAGACGAAGATGCAGAGGAAGAATTACGCTGGTATGCAGCAAGAACTTTAGGCGAATTTCAGCACCCAGAAGCGATCGCACCCTTAGTTGAATTGTTGAAAACTGATGAGGATGAAGAACTCAAAGCGATCGCAGCTACAGCAATAGGGCAAATGGGTACTGTTGCGATCGCAGCACTTTCTGAACTTTTATTAGATGAAGATACACGACTTTTAGCAGTGCGATCGCTTTCCTGCATTCCCCAAACAGAAACCATCACACCTCTGTTGAGTGTAGTGCAAGATTCACAAGCAACAATCCGCACAGCTGCAATTGAAGCCCTCAGCAGTTTTCATGATGAACGTGTACCACCAATCTTGTTAAACGCTTTGGATGATATCGCTGCTACAGTCAGGCGTGCAGCAGTTCTTGGTTTAGGTTTTCGCCCCGACTTACGCGAAGCCTTAGATTTGGTGACGAGACTACAACCCAAGCTTTACGACTTTAATCTTGATGTTTGTTGTGCAGCCGCAGTTTCTCTTTCCAGAATGCGTAGTGATGACGCTACAAAACATTTATTTGATCTGCTAATTTCACTCCATACACCGCTACCACTGCAATTAGAAACCATCCGCGCTTTGGTTTGGGTGGGAACACCATCCAGTTTGAAATATTTGCAAACAGCATTTAGTCAAAGCACTTCAGAGACACTTTGGCAAGAAATTGTTACAGTTTTGGGGCGAGTGCAAAAGCCGCAAACTACACAAGCCGCAGAAATATTATTGCAAATATTACAATCGCAACATCCAGCCACAGAGATTGCTAATGTAAAAAGTGCGATCGCTTTGTCTTTAGGACAGTTAGGTGAAATACAAGCTATTGAACCATTGATTTCGCTGCTAGCTGATCCTAATGCATCGGTAAGACTACACGCGATCGCTGCACTGAAAAATTTGGATGGGGAAGTTGCACATCAACAATTGCTGCAATTAGCCAATGATGTTTCACTCTTAGCAGATTTGCAACAAGGAATAGCGATCGCTTTAGCTGAGTGGTAATTTCTGTCAAATTGGAGGCCGGACTCTTCCTCTACTATGAACAGGTGATTGTCCGGCTATGATCTAAAGCATATTATTGCCACTGACCAACTTTATGAAAACCTTTACTGCGATAATTGAGCGAGATTCTGAAACTAATCTCTACAATTGACGAAAAAGGCGGTAAAACCTGATTTACTTAAATGTAAATTAGAGAAAAACTACTGTAACAAACTATACTAAATTGTGGATAAAAAACCGTTAACTTAATGAAAGCTATAAATGTAATTCAGGCTACATAAAAATGCGCCTAGAGCAGTTGCAAGCCTTTCTGGCGATCACACAAACCGGCAGCTTTCAACAAGCAGCGCGAACATCTGGTGTTACCCAATCGACCATTAGTCGCCAAATTCAGGCATTGGAAGCAGATTTAGGTGTAGAACTATTTCATAGAAATAGTCATGCAAAATTGACGCTGGGAGGTGAATGTTTACTACCCCGTGTCCGCAAAATTTGCCAAGAATGGCAGACAGCCACAGAAGAATTAGCTGATTTAATTGCTGGGAAGCAGCCAGAACTTTGCATTGCCGCGATTCACTCTCTATGTGGATCTTACTTACCTCCAGTGTTGCAAAAGTTTTGCCATGATTATCCAGATGTGCAATTGCGGGTGACTTCATTGGGAAGCGATCGCGCCCTGAAAGTCCTTAAGGATGGATTGGTGGATTTAGCAATTGTGATGAATAATCGCTTTTTAACCACCGGTAGAGAAATGGTGGTAGAAGTACTTTATGATGAACCTATAGAAGTTCTAACCGCAGCCAATCATCCACTAGCCCAATATGAATGCGTTCCTTGGTTGGAGCTAATTCGTTATCCCCAAGTGGTTTTTAAAGATGGTTATGGGATGCAGCGCTTAATACAAGATAGATTTGAGCGAATGGAAGCTAAACTCCAAGCAGCTTTAGAGGTAAATACCTTAGATGCCTTCCGGGGAGTAGTGCGCCAAGGAGAACTGATAGCTTTACTACCTCAATCAGCATTAATAGAAGCACGTCTTGACCCTACCTTAGCGATTCGTTCCTTAGCCAGCAATAGTAACAGTGGTTTAGCAGATGGTTCCAGTTTGACTCGGCGGGTAGTAATGGTAACAACTCAAGATCGGCTGCTAATTCCCCCCATCAAGCACTTTTGGCAACTCGTGCGCGAAAATATCCCATTACAAATTGATCAGCAGCGATCGGCTTCTTAAATGTTATTAGTCATTGGTCATTAGTCATTAGTGATTTTCGGTTATTTACAAAGAACAAATGGCAAATGACAAAGGACAATGGACAAATGACATAGACGCGTCTGCGGCTTCCCGCAGGGTAGGACAAAGCACAAATGAGCAATGTATTTAGGGAATTACTCAAAAAAGTAGGTAGCGGAAACCACACAGGCGAGAACTTAACTCGCACCGAAGCAGCCACCGCCACTAAAATGATGCTGCTGGGTGAAGCTACACCAGCCCAAATCGGAGCGTTTTTGATTGCTCATCGAATCAAACGTCCTACAGGGGAAGAGTTAGCAGGAATGTTGGATGCCTATGATGAACTGGGGCCAAAACTGCAACCATTCGACTCTCGGCGACCAGCGATCGCTCTTGGCATCCCTTATGATGGGAGAACACGCACAGCACCAATTAGTCCGGTAACAGCTTTACTACTCGCCGCAGTTGGACAACCGGTGGTAATGCACGGTGGCAATCGCCTCCCAACGAAGTATGGTTTACCTCTAATAGATATTTGGCAAGGTTTAGGAGTCGATTGGACTACCCTACCGCTACTAAAAACCCAGCAGGTGTTTGAGCAAACGGGAATCGGCTTTATTTATCTCCCTCAGCACTTCCCCTTAACTAACAGTATTTGGGAGTATCGCGACCAACTTGGCAAACGTCCCCCCTTAGCAACAATGGAGCTAATTTGGTGTCCTTATGCTGGTGATGCTCACGTAATTGCTGGGTTTGTTCATCCGCCGACAGAAGGGATGTTTAAAATAGCTCTGGGACTGCGGGGAGTAACAAAATTTACATTAGTTAAAGGATTAGAAGGTAGTTGCGACTTACCGCGCGATCGCACTGCGATTATCAGCTTATCTTCATCTGTAGCATCCCACGAGGTAGAACGATTGCACCTCGTACCGCGTGATTACAGCTTTACTACCAAGAACGTACCCCTTGGAACTACTGAAGAATTGGTGGCGGATATTCAGAAAGTTTTGGCAGGTGAACCAGGCGAATTAATGCAAACAGCCTTGTGGAATGGCGGATTTTACCTCTGGCGGAGTGGTATTTGTCGAGATATGCCAGAGGGTTTGGCTAAGGCAGAAGAATTATTAACCAATGGTGTAGTAGCAGCTAAACTTCAAGAACTCAACCAGGTAGTAAATTCCCTGTCAGCAGCATTTATGTCAGTGTAATTAATTACGAATTACGTAGCTTGCTTCTCGCCTTCTCTATGAGACGCTACGCGAATGGCGAGTATACGAATTATTTCGTCAGCAACTCCTCTAAAATAGCTTTTTGTTGCGACCAATCCTGGCCTACTTGGATACTAATATCCGAGCCAAGGTTGCCAGTACTTTCCACACGCACTTCGCCAAATCCCAAAGTGTCACGAATTAATTCGGCACTTTCACCATCTCCCTGCTGGGCGACAATATGAGTCACCTCTAGAGGTTCACCCCATGCCTTAGCTACATAGATGTTGCGATACCCAGATTTTTCCAAGGCTCTAATCAATGGTCGCAGGTTAGAGCGATCGCCACCTGTACTATCTTGAATTGCTACACGCAAAGAGCCTGGATCAGCCATTTGCTGTTCCTGTTCTGATTCCAAACCAAAGTGTTGAGACATCAGTTTGGCAATACCATCTTTGTTGGGCAACCAATAGCTAGCGTCATACTCATTCTTTTCGCTAAAGCGACCTGGCAGCATTAACATTTGCATATTAGAGCGATTTGTCCGCACCCCAAAACCCATTAGCGCCAGTAACTCTTCAACCGTCAAATTGGTATCAATGTGGTCTTTCACTACCTCAAGAACTTTAGGGAATTGAGCTACAGTAGCTGGGTTTAGTGTTTGATCCATTAAGGCACGCATGACCATTTGCTGCCGCTGAATCCGACCAATATCACCGAGTTCGTCATGGCGAAACCGCAGCAATTGCAGTGTTTGCTCGCCGCTGAGATGCTGCTTACCCGCCTTCAAATTGATGTACAAATGCTGAGAATCATCTTGGTACTTCATATCTTTGGGGACGTAGACTGTTACGCCTCCTAAAGCATCGATCAGCTTGGCAACTCCGAGAACGTTAATTCGGACATAGCGATCAATTCCCGCCCCACCTAAGAGATTACTGACGGTTCTGGCAGTCAAAGCTGGCCCACCTTCAACATTGGCGGCATTAATTTTTTTCACCCCATACCCCTCTATTTCTGTACGGGTATCTCTAGGAACAGAAAGCATAACTATTTTTTTCGTCTCTGGATCAAATTTGACCAAGAGCATCACATCAGCAAGTCCATCAAAGGAGTTGACCTGGGGCAGATATCTCAGGTTTTTGGTTTCTTCGGGAGGGTTTTGGACATCTGGGGGAAGTACGCTCATCCCCATAACTAAGAGATTGACTGGGCGAGTTAATTCTGAAAATCGCAGCACACCTCCAGAAATGCGATCGCCATCAAAGGCTGCCTCCTCCTGTGGACTTAACTGGGCTTGTTGCAAAGGCGTACTGGTTAAAGACACTGCCAAAAGCGCCCCTGCTGTTGCTGACACCATTGCAATCCCACTCATACCTACCCAAAACCACAGCCAACGCCCTGATTTCGATTTATGGGAAAGGGAAATTCTTTTACCGGACTTTGAGGCTTTTCCCGACTGATTTTCTTCCGCCGAACTTCTTTGAATGGTCACAGACTTCCTCACACTTACTCAATAATCAAATTCTGTAAATTTGCCGACTAAAAACATACAGATAAATCAACCCATAATAACTAACTCTTAATTATCAGTGCTAACTTTTTTAATGTAGTGTCAACCACAACACTTATAGCAGCATTTTTCCTTTTTTTTGATTAACCTGGATATGTTTTACTGAAGTATGGCAATAATAAACTGGATTGACTACATATATAGATAAATCAACTGTAATTTTTTCGGAAATAAGTAAAATTACTGAAAATTTATCACCCTAAAAAATTAAGATAAGTACTTGCCGAACACTCGTTCTGCTAAATTACTAAACCCAGGTAAACGCCCAGATTTACCCTGCATCAGGCGCAAAATCAACCAGACACTTACTAAAAAGTAACCCGATGTGAGAAAGCTATTCAGGATAAATAGACGTAGCGAAAAGAAATCTGAAGTTGCTGCTCCGGTAGCTAATAAAAAATATCCCAACAGCCAAGTAACTGCCAAAGTAATAGATAGACGGCTAATAGCAAGTTGTTCGCGACTCCCCTGGCCCCGATAGAGAGTCCACAAGGAGGGGAAAAAGCCGATGATCGGAATTAAATATAAAAGTAGCTGTGTTTTGGGGATTGGGCATTCAAAAGAGGCAGAGGGGCAGGGGGCAGGGGGCAGGGAGGAAAATTCTTCTCCCTTGCTCCCTGCTCCCTGCTCCCCTGCTTCTTCCCCAGTCCCTACTCCCCGCTCTCCATGCTCTTTGGGTTCAAAATTTTTCATTTGGGTTAGTCTAACTCCTAAACTAGAAGGATGAATAAGACTCATATAGTTAGAGATAATAAGCTGTAAAGAAAGATTTCATTTAGTTGTATCCCTCAATCAGCTCAAAATGCAGACACGCAAGCTACTCGACTGGTGGCAAACATTCACACCAATAGCGCGAATCGGGGCGATCGCGTTATTCCTGCCGCTACTAGTTCTTAATGGTTGGGCACTTTCAGTATTTTTTGATTATTTCCATTCTCTCATAGTCATTTTAGTCGGAGCCTCAGTCTTAGCATTTCTGCTCAACTACCCCGTGAGTTGGATGGAGCATCATGGCGCTAGGCGAGAGCAAGTCGCTATTTTAGTATTTCTCTTGGCTTTATCGATTTTATTAGCGTTGGGTGTGACACTTTTTCCACTGGCCCTTACCCAAGCTCAACAACTGGTGGTTCGTTTGCCAGAGTTAATCGACTCTGGACGCTCTCAGTTAATGATATTAAACGAAAAAGCTGAGACTTTTGGCTTACCGATTAACCTCGATGCTCTGGTAGTGCAAATCAACGATCGCGTCAAAGGACAATTGCAAGCGATCGCTGGACAAGTTTTAAATCTGGCGGTAGTTACAGTTACTAGTCTGCTAGATATTCTCTTAACGATGGTTTTGACTTTCTACCTTTTACAGCATGGGGGTGAACTCTGGCAAAGTTTAGTGGCATGGCTACCTACTAAATTTCGCGATCCTTTCTCGAAAACAGTCCGCCTAAGCTTTCAAAATTTCTTCATCACCCAGCTAATTTTATCTACCTGTATGGCCTCAGCTCTCATTCCTACCTTTTTGTGGCTGAAGGTGCCATTTGGTCTATTATTTGGTCTAACTATTGGTCTGATGGCTCTCATCCCCTTTGGCGGTTCTGTAGGCATCGCCTTGACTACATTATTGGTAGCGTTGCAAGATTTCTCAATGGGTGTGAGAGTTTTGATAGCAGCAGTAATTGTACAGCAAATTCTGGAAAACTTAATTGCTCCCCGAATTTTAGGCAGCTTTACTGGTTTAAATCCGGTTTGGATTTTAATCTCAGTCTTAACAGGGGCCAGAATTGGCGGGCTGTTGGGTGTAATTGTGGCAGTACCTACAGCTGTTGTAATTAAGACCGCTTTAAGCGCCTTACGTCCGGGAGCGCTAACCAGCGAGACAGACGACAGTGCCATTGGGGAAATAACTGCATCTGTTGCAGCAAAAGAACCCCCGAAAGCTGACACCAAAAATACTCTGAGTATTTCTGAACCAACATTACCCTAGAATTCAATTCAAGATTCAAAATTCAAAATCTAAAATTCAAAATCCAAAATGAAGAAATTTGGATTTTTTACTGTGGCTCAATAATAGAACCCATAAACAAAATGTTTCCCGTTTGATTATCCCTAATAGCACAGAAAAAGGGACGATCAACAATCATTCGGAATGGTTCTGGTTCTTCTCTCAAAGATGTTGTTACGATTCCCACTGAAGTAGCCGCAGCCGCTTCGGTTCCTTCTTCATTCACTTCGACAAAAGTTTTATGCTTAACTTGGCTAATGGCAAAATTTTTACCCATGCCGGAAAAATTGGCTTTGCTGCTAAAAGCTTCTTCCATGCCTAAAGTTTTCAAAGCATCATTTAGGGTAACGTCGTAATCTGTTTTAAAGCGGGGTAGGCGAATAAACCCTTTTTGTTCATTGAACTGAGTCATCCATTTTTCCCAGTTCTGAATATTCAAGCCTTGATAGAAGGCTTTAAGGTTAGAGTTTTGTTTGGGTAGGAAGATATAAAAACTAACTTTTCCATCTTTGCCGTAAGGTAAACTAACTGCCTGAAATTGTTCACTCTCATAGTATTTATAGTTACCTTCCTGCGACATCATCGGGTGTTGTTTTCGTCTGCCAGATGTGATGTAAAAAGGGTATTGAGCGGTTTGACTTTTATCAAACTCGTTACTCCAATTACCTTTAAAATATATGGCATTAATTAAAAACAACACTTGATTAGGTTGAATTGTTTCAACTATTTTAGTAATTTTGCCCTTAGTATTTTCTTCTACCCAGTTATTAATAATAGTAGATGCGGCGGCATCTTTAAAGTTTAAATTGCTGACCTTAGCTTGATAGAAATCCTGCGTTCTCTTGAGGAAGTCTGGGGCAAAGCTAACATCTTGATTTGCCCAAAGTGAGTTAGCAATGCTCAGTTGCACTTTCGCATCCTGAGTGTCTAAAAGCTGTTTCAATGCCGCCGCGTAAGAAGAGTTGATTTCTGGTAGAGTCATCCCCTGTAATTCTAGGGTTTTTGCCATTGCTTGTTGAGTCGAGCCGCTAGCCCCGTTGTAGGTCATAGCAAGAGCGATCGCGACGCTCGAAGGTGAGATAAAAACATTCTTCTCACCTTTCTCATCTTTCAGAACTTCTGAAAATAGTTTGAAGCCAAACTTATTGCTAGACTCAACTATTCTTGTATCAGAGTTGACTGTTTTTTTTTGCAATGGAGTTTCTGACTGAGGTAAACTAGATTGGGCGAGGGCACTTTTGTTACTCTCGACTTGAGAACATCCTAATACGCTGAATAGAACAACACTTGCAGCTGCTAGAGCATAACGTCTGCCCAGACTAACACCGTAACGTCTTTGCAGAAAATTTTCTTTTGCATCACTAAATTTTTGTCGATTCATTCTGCTACCTCACTTGCCAAAGATTCCCGATCTGTGCTCATGGTTGACGCAGACACTGTGTCAATGATTAACTATTGCATTTGCTTCAATAGAAAAATGGGACTGTTACAGTTTTTGTAACAGCAAGTTAATAGTTGGGAGGAATTAAACACAACTTATTAAGGCTGCTAATTCCTAATAGAGGCAGTTATACAGGCGAATTAGAAAAAATCTCGATTTGCAGAAATTTTTGTATTTTTCAATAAAAGTATTCTAAACTACCTAATCACAAAAGAACCACCGTCCTTGATTTTTAAAGATAAAATCATGTTTCTCGGTTCACGAAATACGAAATTTTTCTAAGGAAGCACGGCTTGCGCCCCAATAGGATAGCGTTGTTCAAATAGATGAAAACGCTGTAAGTTGACAAAGCTGTGCATCCCTCTTTCAATTGATAGGTACACTCCACCAAGCTAAACTATAGGGTTGAGCCGCTTCATTAAACTTTTGACGAAACTGGACGCGGATTTTGTAATTGCCAGTAGCAGCAACGGGGCAAAAAATATGTTCTACACTATCAATTTGGCTGATTGATGAGCAAACAGCACCAGTATCTGAATTTTGAGCATCGGTTTTTACTAAGTAAAGGTCGAGATTATTTAAGCCGCGATCGCGAAAATTTTCACCCACATCATATTGCTGGTTTTGATTTTTATCGTTGAGTTCTACTAATCGATCCCAACTCAGGGTAACAGCAACAAAACTTCCCTGCTTTAACGGTTTTGCCAATATATAGTCAACAGAAGCTCCAAGATTTACTGTGCGATAATCCCAACCAATAGCTGGCACCGCAGATGATGGCTGCCATTGACCGGCATTAAATTGCTGATAAGCACGAAATACATTTAAATGACCTGCTCCCATTTGGGCATCTAAGGGAATCTTTGGATCTTTATAAGCATCAGAATCTAGCCAGTTTTGATTTTGTTTATCAATTAGGGTTCGGGTCATCCCCAACCGTAAGCCATCGCCACTATCTAGAATTTTGTCTCCTGAATTCAGCAATACAGCTTTCATTACTTGATGACGCCGAGAATCGATGCTCCAGTGGGGTTGTTTTGTCCGCATCTGTCTGTCAGCCAATTCCTGCAACAGAGCAACAGTAGCTGTAACTTGAGGCGCTGCAAAACTTGTACCTGTAACCTTTTTCAATTTGCCATCTGGATTGATCAAGGGAATATTATTCCCAGGAGCAACTAAACTGATAGCGGGACGCCCATCAAGATTAAATTCCTTGCCAGCTAACCGTCTGGTCGCTCCTTGGTTAGCACCAGCCAGATTAGCCACGTCTACTTTGTTAAAAACTCTCCCTCTACGGGATGAAAAGGCCACGTTCATTGCGTTAAAATTATCTGTAGGAATGGGAATACCACCCTTACCCTGGTTGCCTGCGATCGCATACACAACATCATGAACACGGCTAGACCAGTCAATACATAAAGTTAGTAAAGCATTGCCGTCTAAAGTAGCCTCTGGTCTAGGATCGCGGCTTAGAGGTTCACCAAAGCTAAAGTTAATGGCACGGACATCGCCACTATTTTGTAGTGCTATATGCTGGGCTGATAAACACTCTTCTGGTTGACCCATGTTTTTAGTTGAACCCACCGCAGACGAATATAGTCGCGCTCCCGGAGCAATTCCCGGCAAAGCTTTGTCTCGACTTACCATCACACCAGCAACATTGTAGGCGTGGGCGTCAACACCGCTATTAGACTTAGCTGGGCCATTGCGTAAAAACACCGCCGCTAAAGATATGGCACGATTTTTAGACACCGCCTTATCCCATCCAAACATTCCCGGCCGGCCAATTTCCACTTGACCAATAGCAATCTTACGACCGATTAAATTATAAGGAGCTTGGTGTAGCTTCAGAGCATCAATGCCGTTAGTTCCTAAAGCAGATTCTAAAACCGAAGCAATTACCGGCGCACTCAGACAAGAAGCACTTAATCCCCAAATTATCCAGGTTAGTTTTTTAGTCATTTGTCATTTGTCATTTTTCATTGGTCATTTGTCATTGGAGATGGCATTAGTTATTCTCCCCCTGCTTCCCCTGCTCCTTGCTCCACTGGTTCTTCTCCACTCCCCAAAAAAGCCGGGATCAAAGTTATGAGTCTTGCTCAATGTTTTGTTACAATGCGTACAGACGAGGACGCTTAAAAACCCACTAGCCATGACCCAAAACCTATCTCAAAAGCCCATTGTAATTTCTCCATCTATCCTATCGGCCGATTTTAGTCGTCTGGGTGACGAAATTCGCGCCGTAGACGCGGCTGGAGCGGATTGGATTCATGTTGATGTCATGGACGGTCGTTTTGTACCTAATATTACGATAGGCCCTCTGATTGTGGAGGCGATTCGTCCGGTTACAACCAAACCACTGGATGTCCACTTGATGATTGTGGAACCAGAAAAATATGTAGAGGGATTTGCTAAGGCGGGTGCTGATATTATCTCCGTACACTGCGAGCATAATGCTTCCCCACACCTACACCGCACCTTAGGGCAAATTAAAGAGCTTGGTAAGAAAGCTGGAGTTGTACTCAATCCTGGTACCCCTCTAGAGCTAATTGAATACGTTCTAGAATTGTGCGATTTAGTACTAATTATGAGCGTTAACCCTGGTTTTGGTGGTCAAAGCTTTATCCCTGGTGTATTACCCAAAATCCGCAAGCTACGTCAAATGTGTGATGAACGCGGTCTTGACCCTTGGATTGAAGTGGATGGAGGATTGAAGGCAAATAATACCTGGCAAGTTTTGGAAGCGGGAGCTAATGCAGTTGTCGCCGGTTCAGCTGTATTTAATGCTAAGGATTATGCTGAGGCTATTACAGCAATTCGTAACAGCAAGCGTCCTACCCCAGAATTAGCCAAGGTTTAATTCATTTTTGAATCAACTATACTCCACAAAAAATAAGGTGGGCAAATTGCCCACCTTATTTTTATTTAGAAATAAAAAACTGGAAGCTATTCAAGTTTTGAACTTCCAGTACTTACTATATAAATTGAAAATTTAGAAAGCAGAGATAATCCAGGTTGGGAGGACTAGGATTACAATAGTCGAAAGAGAAGCGTATGAGCTACTAGTTCTACTAGCCACGACAGGGATTTAACCGTAACTTTTCTATTTCCGTTCTCGGTATTGGTGTTAAGCGTTTGCTTTATTAACTAAAGCAACACCAATCAAAGTGTAGAAAGTTTTACAAGCATTACTCGCACCGTCTGCAGTCGGTAAAAGCTGTATAAACTTTGGATTGGGAGAAGCTACCGCTCCAAATTTCCTTTGCTCAGACTCTCTCGAAAATAGAACCACCAATAGCAACGGTTGAATCATCAGTCTTGGTGTAGGAGTTATTTACTCCATGAAATGCTGACTACTTTTGTAATCAGTTTTATTTCTTCCATAGTCAGAACTAATCATTGATTTTATTATTTAAAATTAACTTGCTTGCCGCCAATCACCTCTATTTTGGTTGAATTTTTACTGTACTTTTTATTAGTTTACCAATCTCATCAGTATATATTTGCCATTTTGGCAGATTTTTTTAAACAATATCAAATTGATCACTGCTATAGAAAACCTGCCATGCTAACAATTTTGAATTAGCATAGCAGGCTCTCATACACTCAATCAAATCTAGGCTAGAACCTATTGATTCCAAGTACTTTTTAATTGAATCCACAACTTTTCAATGAAATATCTTGAGTGCTTTCTGGTTTCATTTGCGATTTTATTGATTGATGCTCGTTAATTTGGTGCGCCAATCTTTGATCTAAACTACCACCACGAATTTCTGTTTTTTGCTTTCCGACTACTTCCAGATAAGCTCTATCTTTGATTTTGGTTAAGCAACTGGATGATCCATTATTATCAGATACTGCATCATTAGTATGTTGCAGCATTTTTATGTTTTCACTTTGCTGTTGATTTACCCTAGCGGCTTTAGAGTTTTCTTTTAGCAATCTATTGTAGGTGCGATATGGAATGTAATGGAGAGGATTATAGCCGGCAAATCGCAGCATTAAAACACATGCCCAGGAATATTTACCAGCAAGAATTGCCTCAACTACTTTGTCAAATTGTTGAGCCTTCACTGTCTTATCTAAGTTACTAGTAATGCCTGCAATATCTTGATTCATCATAGTTTTTATTTACCTGGGATGAAGTAATTTAGGTGAGATTCTGCAATTGTTGATATTTAGATTAAGGCTTACAAGCTGCACTAGCCTTTTTGTAGCTGTTTAATCGCTTTTAGAATTAATAGACCGTTTTCAACTCCTAATCAAACAACTTTATCTGTTCAATTGGTTGTATTTCTTACTACTGCTGAATTAAGCATTTTCCGGGAAGTTTGCATATTTTTTTAGGTATTTGAGAAAATATTTATCTTTGAGCATTAACAACACTATTGGTATTTATACTATTTTTTACTGTTAATGTCATCTACAGATTTAGCAGATTATTAAGCTAAATTTACTGAATATACTTCGATATGTAGATGCGTATTGTGCAACTTTTAATTTTGACCCCCTTTGCTAATTGCTGAGGGGTAAGACCCCTCACGCAATATCAATTTAAACCTTTTATTATTGTCGAGTCACTAGAAAATATTAGCATTAACTAGGAGGTAAAACAACTTCTAAAAATAGCAATATATAAAAGCTTAATAAAACAGTAAAATCATACTTATTGGAAATACTTTAAGATATTCTCAATTAGAAAATATTGTTGTCTTTTATATTCGTATGCCTTGATTTAGAAAGGCTACAGCTTTAGCTTATCTAAATAAAATCGCTATAAAATGCTCATCGATATTTCATGAGTATCATCAATAATTTACAAATAAACTAAATTTTAAAAATAATTAGTTATTATTAGCATTATATGTTTTCAATAATCATCAATTGAGTTCAAGTGAGGACAAACGATAAGATACTGATACAAAAAATGTAGCAGGCTGAACCTGTATAGATTAAGTTAATTAACTAATATATAGAAAGCTAATTACTAGAGAATATTGCTACGTTTATTAAGCAGCAGTTTATATGCGTATTAATATTTAATGTTTTTTATATATAAAATTATAGATGTCGCTGCATTTGGTCTAGATGGTAATATAAATCACCAATCGCTATGAGTTATTGATAAATGCCTTGCTTGAAGAAGATACCTCTGTTTGTAACAAGGATATGATCGACATTATGAAGATAATAGAAGCTTGATAGATTGGGTTAATTTCTGTTTAAATTTACGTGTAAAATCGATATTTAAGGTACTAGTCTCTTCGTTCAAAATCAGAATTGCTGGATCCTTAATCAGTGTGCAAACGAATGAAGTAAGAATAATTTGTCTGAGTAATTTTCGGTAATACCACAATGTTTGCCAATAGTGATTGAAGGTAAGTTTTTCACCTTTGGGGGCATTCAAGTTTTCCGTAAAGTTTAAAAGTAGGGTATATGCTGTCCTCCTAGCCTCAAATTGTGGATGCGAAAGCCATTTCTTGCCTATAGCTGAATTACTTAATATGCGATCGCCTTGAACTCGCCAGACAAGTAAATAATAAATTACTTGCCAATGAGCTACCCACGGGTTATAATATGAGTCCACCTCGCTAAGACTCGCCCTTACTACTAACATTTCCAAGAGCGAGTCAGTTGAAACTTCTTGTCCAATAGTTGTGTTAAGCCCAACTATCGTTACTCGACTTTGGTAAACTAAGTACAAAAAATTTCTATTGTCTTGAGTTTTCTTATCTATACCGTAGATAATTAGCTCATCGTCTGGTTGAAACTCACGGGGAAGCCAAACTTGCCTAAATTCCAATTCTAGGTTTATATCCTCTGCAACTAATCTCGAAAATTTGAGGATAGGTACTTCTGGAGTGGGAGACTGCTGATTAGTTATATATTTCACATCTCCCTGAACTCTTAATGGCGAAGAGGAGTTCATGGTTAATTAAGCTTTTTTGGGTAAACTTACTAACTTGTGCAAGGTGGGTATTTACAGAACAAAAAAGTTGATAATTCTTTTACTGATTTGGTTTTATATCATTCGGCTAGCCTATGTAAAACGCAATTAACTGTGTTTTTCATCACATTAATTCCAGATCATTTCTCAGATTTATGGCTAAAGCTAGTAATAGTTGCATTTTTTGAAAGAGTAGTCTTGAATTATTAATCCTTCAACTCTTACCATTACTGAAATTTTGCTTCGCTTCCGGAAACACTCGGAAAATAAAATCACAAATCTAGATTCTGTTTTCTCAGATGAAGATAAGCTAAATTTGGCCACTACATACTACATTTAGCCAGCCAGGGCTGCGTTATCCAGAAACCTTGTAGAGACGTAGCAGTGCTACGTCTCTACATCCATTTTCGGAGATGTCTAATAGCCAATCAATTAATTAATAACTAAGTAAATTCCCCAAATCGCCATTGCCCGTAAGTAAGTGCTAGCGCGGAAAGTACCAGTTGCAGTGATAGCTTCAGGGGTACGAAATTGCAGACCATTGTCATAAATTTGTTGCACTACAGCTTGCGTCAATTTCAATGCTTCATCCTTCATTCCCATCTGCACAAGAAAAGCCGCCAGTCCAAAGTTTATCCCCGTCCAGACTTCTAGGGGATGAGTAGCTTTAGGATTTTCTGGTGAACCGTCAGGACGAACACCATTAGCAGCACCAAACTCACCATTGCAGAATTTCAAAAAGCACGCATCATAAACAGTTTTTAGAGCAGAGAGGGTGTGATCGCTCGGTACAATATCTGGTAAGTCCAGCAGACGAGCATAAAATTGTCCACACAATTGATCTGCCATGACTACATCGGAGCCACTTTCACTATCAAGTTTGTAATATTGCCCATTCCAGAGTTTTTCTTGGTAAATAGGGCGAGATTGTTTTAACCAAGCTTCATAGGTTGATTTTTGAACCGCCAAGACGCCAAGATTGCCAAGTTTGTGAGTTAATAAAATATCGCTAATTGCGATCGCAGCCTCTAACGCCGCTAACCATAACCCACCACAATAAGCGCTGACACCCTGTAACCGCCAATCATCAAAGGTTTGATCAGGCGCACCGGAATTTTCGGGAATCCCATCGCCATCAAGATCAAAAGTTTTCAGGTAGTCGAGGGTTTGAACGATCGCATCCCAGCAATCTGCCAAGAATTCTACATCGTCAGCACCCGTGAGCAGAAAATCACGGTATACTTGCAAGACAAAATCACTACCTAAATCTTTCCACAAATTGCAGTCTTGATAGCTGGTGTAGTTGGTTTTCTCCCAAACGTGTTCATTGGGTGCGCCTAAATCGTGGGGTGTTGCACCTGCAACTTTGCGAACTGCGATCGGGCTTTCTGCCTTAATTGTCATGTAATAACCAATTATCCGGGGTGTATCATCACCTTGAGGAATCGCCCGTGCAAATGCCCGCATTACCGATTTTTCCAGTTCGGGAAACAGCATGAGTAGGGCAAAAGAGCCATACAACCGCACATCTAGACTTTCATACCAACGGTAATCTAAGCACTCCAGCACTGCAAACTGACCGATGGGGTCAAGTTCTGATGCTGCACTCCAGAGAGTACCGCCACTGGTGAGGTCATAAAGCTCATTAAATAGAGCCATTTTAAACCAGTTGGGTAAATCTTCGCGGTCGAGAATCGGTTTTTGCCAACTTTCAATTTGCGATCGCCAGGTTTGATATTCTTGTAGTGCAGTGGATGCGATCGCCCAGGCATTGTTTCCGTTTTTACCAAAAAAGTCTGTATATCTGCGATAATAGTTGACTCCGGCGGCAAATTCTGTAATCGGCAAATCCCAAGCGAGGACAAAGGGGATTTCAAGAGTTTCGCCTGGTTGGAGAGTGAAACGGAGTGCGATAACAGCCCCTAATTGTTCACCTTCTGCAACTGGATTTGTATCTATATAATTGGGCAAAGAACCATCTTTCGCAAAGCTTTGCCACACCTCATCACCCGTACCTTCAGGATTCCAGCGAGTGTGGTGGAATACTTCCACTTGTGGATGCTTAATTGTAGCAATACACCAAGTTCCGTCACCTTCTTGCAAAGCATCAGTACCAACCCGACCTAAAACACAGCCAAACTGCTGTGTATTTTCAACTATCTGGTTATAGTTTCCTTGGCTTTCGCCCCAGCGCGGTTGGTATTCGTAAACCGGACTACCATCATCGCGCACCCGGACTTCGGGAGATTTGAGAGCGTTTGTAAACCAGCCCACCATATTTTGCCAAGTCAGCATGATGCTGAGAGTAATCGGTGCATCTGTGGGGTTGTGGGCATTCCAGAGGAATATTGCCACAGGGTAACTAGTTTCTTGGTAATTACCTGCCCAGATTGGTGAAAACTGCTCACAAGTCAACTGTGCTTGAAATACATTTTCATACACAAACCAGCTACGTGGGTATAGCGCGTGATAATTGCCCGTCCCCTCTGTGGCGGGAGTTGTCGGATACCATTGCCACGCTTTGAGAGTGCCATCATCGGGCGCTTGGGTAGATAAAGCGTAGGCTTGGGAAGATGTGCTATTGGACTCAAACACACTAAATTGACAAGCGGGAACGTTTTTGAAGGTATGCTCACCGCCATCGATGTGCCACAGGTTAAAATCGCCTCGTGAAGAACGACCGATGCAACCTGCACCAAAGCCACCTAAAGGCATACCATGCCAAGGGCCATCATCGATATTACTTGCGTAGCGGACGGTATAAGGTTTGTCCCAGCCTAAGCCGATAGGACGGCTCCAAGTGCAAGAGGGAATTTTCACAGAGAGTTGATTTGTCATCGCCTAATGTTACAGCGTGCGGTTACGTCCATGAAGACTAGCGCGATGTGCGATTTTTCTCAAGTAAAACGCAGTAAGGGCGTAACAATAAACAATGTTGTTATCCTGCAATACTAATTTCTACACGCACTTCTAAGGTGCAATGTTGAGGTTCAGAACTCGGATGTTGGAGTAAATTGCTCGGCATTCCGAGTTCTGAACTCGAAGCTTCAACCTCAGAACATGGAATTTCAATATAAGAACACGAAACTTGGAGCTATGAACAGCAACGTCCGAGATCCAAGAGTAAATGATGGAGAGTGGAAGGCGATGGTTTACTCTTTGAACTCGGAACTTCGTGCTTTCAACTCCAACATTCGAGATCCAAGGGTGAATTATGGTGAGCGAAAAGCGATCACTGTTAAAAATGTAAATTAGTCTAAAACCCTCTTCCCTCCTGCCTCCTGCCTTCTGCCTCCTGCCTTCTTCAAGGCTTCTTCTCTGGAAACTTATACTTAACCTCAATTTCAAAATTGCTCTCTGCCGAACCTTCAGTCAAAAACGGAATGCCAGTTTTACCACCCAGCTTGATGCCAAACTTAACTGTTACCTCTTCAGCGTCAGGTAAATTCTTGAATGCACCAACAGCTAACTTGGCATAATTACGAATCTTGCCCTGAAATTCCTGAATGTTCAGCGTGGGTAAACCATCACGGTATCCAGGTTCCTCTTCTTCTGGAACCTCAGGGGCAGTATTTGATTCTACGTAGATTTCGTACTCTTGATCGTCTTCTTTGATAATTAAACGTTGTACTTCTGACACAATAGCCTCAGTTACTATTTAAGTTATTCTTAGCAATATTACGTAAAAACGGATGCCAGGTTAGATCATATGGCTAGATATGCACTGGTGTTGGGAATTGCCAAGTATGATAATCTCACCAACTTACCAAAGGCTGTCAATGATGCTGAACAAATCGCCCAATTGTTGCGCGAACAAGGTCGGTTTGATGTTCAGCCTTTACCTAGCAAGTTAATCGAGAGTGAGAATCGCTGGCAAATCACACCAGATAAAAAGTTAACTGGTAAGGAACTCGGACAAGCACTGAGAATATTTTTGTTAGAAAAGGCCAAAGGTGCAGAGGCATTAATTTATCTTGCCGGACATGGATTTGAAGCACCAAGCTTGACAGGTGAAGCGAAAGGGTATTTGGCAACATCGGATTGTAACAAAGATGGACAAAATGCGATCGCTTTTGATGACCTCAACACTTTAATTGCTAAATCTCAACTCAGCAGCTTAGTGGTATTGCTGGACTGCTGCTATGCTGGGTCTTTATTAGAGAGGAGTTTTATCAAGTCTGGTTTCTCTGTTTTTAACAGCAAACAAGACTACAGCTTAATTACAGCCTCTCGTGCCTTTGAAAGAGCGCGTGAAGATGTTGAAGGTGGAATTTTCACCAAAGCAATTCTTAAAGGACTTGCTGAAGATAAAGCTGATGAAGCTACCGGGGAAATTAATGTCAATGATTTGATGAGCTTCATTTCACGGGAACTCAAGGGGAGTGGACAAGAACCAATTTATATGGGCGGTGGTAGGTCAATTCCTTTGGTTTGGTATCCACCCAAGAAATTAGTAGTTATTACAGATGTGCTTGAAGAATGTCCCTTTCGGGGCTTAGAAGCTTTTGACAAGCAACATGCAAAATTCTTTTTTGGTCGTCATAAAGTAGTTAATTATATTCAACAGAAACTCGACTTAGCTAAATTTGTCCCCATCATTGGCGCGTCGGGGAGTGGTAAATCTTCAGTAGTCCGGGCGGGTTTGATTCCACAATTAGATGAGAGTGAGTGGCAGGTTTTAGAACCAATTAAACCAGGGTTTGAACCTTTAATTAAGCTGCGTGGAGCTTTTCAACAATTTTTTACAGGAACTAAAAAAGAGAAGCAACTGAAGGATTTGATTGACAATGAGCAAAATAATTTACCTGCAATTATCGAAAATCTCCCTCGATCAGTAAAACTTTTGCTAGTGGTGGATCAGTTTGAGGAAGTATTTACTGGCGGTGCTAGTCAGCAAGAAAAGCAGAGATTTATTGACTTACTGACTCAGGTAGTAGAGATTACCGATTCGCGGTTAGCAGTTGTGATTACCATGCGAGCGGATTTCCTCGAACCCTGTTTACAATATCCCTCGCTGACTCAGCTGATTCAAACCCAGGCTGTTTTTATGCCACCTTTAACCGGAGTTGATTTAAAGGACACCATCACCGAACCAGCCAAACTTCAAGGTCATAGTGTTGAAGAAGAGCTAGTACTGAAGATTTTAGAAGATGTGAAACAAGAGCCTGGGTTTTTACCTCTGTTGGAGTTTGCCTTAACTAAACTCTGGGATAAACGCGACCAAGAGAAACATCAACTCACCCTAGAGCAATATGAAAAATTAGGAGGATTAGCTGGGGCGTTAAATCTCCATGCAGAAAATGTTTATCACTACCAAGATTTTGAGGAGGAATCTCCGACTCAAGAGCGCACTCAACAGGAGAAAGAATGGATCAGGCGGATTTTTTTACGCTTAGTGCGGACAGGAGAAGGGGAAAAAGACACCCGACAGCGCCAACCAAAAGCCACAATCTTAAATATTGCAGGTAATGATCCCAATCAACAGCAACAACTGGGTGAATTACTAGATGGGGAAGCGGGATTAGTTAAAGGACGCTTGTTAGTCACTGGGAAAGATGAAAAGGGCGAAGCTTGGATTGATTTAGCCCATGAAGCTTTAATTGAGGGTTGGCAACAGTTTGCCCAATGGCGACAACAAGACCGAGACTTACGGCGGTTGAGCGATAGGTTAACAGATACTCGGCGAGAGTGGAGGGATAAAGGCAAAAGTGAACAATATTTCATGCAAGGCGGACTTCTGGCAGAAGTGAGGGATAGCTGGCAACAGTTGCAGCTTTATTTACAATCACCTCAAGAAGATGAGGATTTTTACCAACGCAGCGACACCCACGAAAAAGGCTGGATGGCCGAACTGGAAATGGCTCTTACAGAATCTAGACTGCGAGAGAAAGCCGCCAGGGTAGAGAATTTACTCTCCGTCCAACCGCTAGATAGTCTAGTTTTAGCAATTCAAGCTATGGGTGAGAATCAAGACAAACTACCGCAGCAGATTCTTGCCCCAGTTCAAAACAGTTTGAATCGGGTGATGAATAAAGTAAGAGTCTCCATTCCTTTCCGTAGTCATGAGCGTGAGGTCAATTCTGTCGCCATCAGCAGTGATGGGCAGACGATTGTCAGTGGCGGTGATGACGGCACAGTGCGGTTGTGGAATCTCCAAGGTCAGCCCTTAGCTGAACCCTTCCGTAGTCATGAGTGTGAGGTCAATGCTGTCGCCATCAGCAGTGATGGGCAGACGATTGTCAGTGGCGGTGATGACGGCACAGTGCGGTTATGGAATCTCCAAGGTCAGCCCTTAGCTGAACCCTTCCGTGGTCATGAGAATAGGGTCAATTCTGTTGCTATCAGCAGTGATGGGCAGACGATTGTCAGTGGTGGTGATGACGGCACAGTGAGGTTGTGGAATCTCCAAGGTCAGCCCTTAGCTGAACCCTTCCGTGGTCATGAGAATAGGGTCAATTCTGTTGCTATCAGCAGTGATGGGCAGACGATTGTCAGTGGTGGTGATGACGGCACAGTGCGGTTGTGGAATCTCCAAGGTCAGCCCTTAGCTGAACCCTTCCGTGGTCATGAGAATAGGGTCAATTCTGTTGCTATCAGCAGTGATGGGCAGACGATTGTCAGGGGCGGTGATGACGGCACAGTGAGGTTGTGGAATCTCCAAGGTCAGCCCTTAGCTGAACCCTTCCGTGGTCATGAGAATAGGGTCAATTCTGTTGCTATCAGCAGTGATGGGCAGACGATTGTCAGTG
>JAHHHR010000018.1 GCA_019359245.1 Nostoc desertorum CM1-VF14
GCGGTGATGACGGCACAGTGAGGTTGTGGAATCTCCAAGGTCAGCCCTTAGCTGAACCCTTCCGTGGTCATGAGAATAGGGTCAATTCTGTTGCTATCAGCAGTGATGGGCAGACGATTGTCAGTGGCGGTGATGACGGCACAGTGAGGTTGTGGAATCTCCAAGGTCAGCCCTTAGCTGAACCCTTCCGTGGTCATGAGAATAGGGTCAATTCTGTTGCTATCAGCAGTGATGGGCAGACGATTGTCAGTGGCGGTGATGACGGCACAGTGAGGTTGTGGAATCTCCAAGGTCAGCCCTTAGCTGAACCCTTCCGTGGTCATGAGAATAGGGTCAATTCTGTTGCTATCAGCAGTGATGGGCAGACGATTGTCAGTGGTGGTGATGACGGCACAGTGAGGTTGTGGAATCTCCAAGGTCAGCCCTTAGCTGAACCCTTCCGTGGTCATGAGAATAGAGTTAATTCTGTTGCTATCAGCAGTGATGGGCAGACGATTGTCAGTGGCAGTTATGACGGCACAGTGCGGTTGTGGAATCTCCAAGGTCAGCCCTTAGCTGAACCCTTCCGTGGTCATGAGAATAGGGTCAATTCTGTTGCTATCAGCAGTGATGGGCAGACGATTGTCAGTGGCAGTTATGACGGCACAGTGCGGTTGTGGAATCTCCAAGGTCAGCCCTTAGCTGAACCCTTCCGTGGTCATGAGAATAGGGTCAATTCTGTCGCCTTTGCTTTGCAACGCGATGTGAACAGCAGTGATGGGGAGATGATTGTCAGTGGCGGTGATGACGGCACAGTGAGGTTGTGGAATCTCCAAGGTCAGCCCTTAGCTGAACCCTTCCGTGGTCATGAGAATAGGGTCAATTCTGTTGCTATCAGCAGTGATGGGCAGACGATTGTCAGTGGCGGTGATGACCGCACAGTGCGGTTGTGGAATCTCCAAGGTCAGCCCTTAGCTGAACCCTTCCGTGGTCATGAGCGTGAGGTCAATTCTGTCGCCTTTGCTCCGCAACGCGATGCGAACAGCAGTGATGGGCAGACGATTGTCAGTGGCGGTTATGACGGCACAGTGCGGTTATGGAATCTCCAAGGTCAGCCCTTGGCTGAACCCTTCCGTGGTCATGAGAATAGGGTCAATTCTGTCGCCTTTGCTCCGCAACGCGATGCGAACAGCAGTGATGGACAGATAATTGTCAGTGGCGGTTATGACGGCACAGTGCGGTTGTGGCGAGGTGGTTGGCGTGCATGGTTACAAGTCTGTTGCGACAGGTTGCGTTACCATCCCATCTTCACCAACCCGCCAAATGAGGAAGCAAAAGCTGCCTGCGAAGTCTGCCGTAAATATGTTTGGAATAAAGAAGAAGATAAAAGCGGGAATTAATGAGAAAAAAACAGGATAAATAAACCTCTAATCTCCAATGTTGAGGCTCAGAACTCCAATTTTCACCTTCTGAACTCGAAACTTCGATCTTTGAACTCGAAACTTCGACCTTTGAACTCGGAACTTCAACCTTTGAACTCGGAACTTCAACCTTTGAACTCGGAACTTCAACCTTTGAACTCGGAACTTAGACCTTTGAACTCGGAACTTAGACCTTTGAACTCGGAACTTCGTGCTTGGAACAGCAATATCAGAGATCCAAGGCTCAATCATCCTGAGTCAAGGCCAATTATTTAAGAGTCAACCACAATTAATATTAAGTTCGAGTTAACCCTAAAATTAAATCTTGTCATCAACTACCTAAAAATTACTCGTAATGCATCCACATCCGAATTATCTTAACTACTTGTTCGGATTCGATAACTTCCTAGATTCAAGGGTGATTTATTTTAGTTTCCACTATAAACTTTGAGGCGTTGCTGAATTCAGCTATTGTAGAAAGTAGTAATAACTTCTGGGAAAGTACCAAATACTTTCCTGAATGCAGTGAAGTTGATGCAGATATTTTGGCTGCTACGGAATGTATTGGAAATGGGGCTTTAGACTATTCATTGTATTCTTTGGGCTGTGGCTACTCCTGAATCTGGGTTCCCGCGTGGGAGCAGAGATTTTTTGGTTTCAGGAAGTCGGCTACCTCCAAGTATTTTTGTTGAGGGTGGTGACTCGCGGTGTTTTGTGGATAGCAGTGGCTGGGGTAACTGCTGCCTATCTACTGCTAAATCTGGCTGTAGCACAACGGCTAAAATATTCCCAGTCTTTGAAGATTGAGGAAGTCAGGCGTGAGGAGGCACAACTGAGCAGTGAATTAAAAAATTTTCTTAGTCCTCATTATTCAAGACGCAACGAAATCCAGACACTTACGCCACAACGCTTTAAACCATTCAGATTGCGTTGGTTATTACCCTTAGCTGTGGTATTGAGCTTTTTGATTGGGTTAATGCTAGCTCACTATGGTCAAATTGCTCTTTTTTACTGGAGAATTCCGGTAAATCAGGCTAGTCTACCCATTCCCGCTCTATTTCGGCCAGATACAATCTGGCAACTCTTCAGGCAGATTGTTTCTCAAGTCTGGTATATCGGCTTAATTGCGGGAATAACGATCGCAATCTTAATCTATCCCCAATTTTTACTAACTGCGATCGCGGCTGTATTCAGTCCCATTTTTGCCTTCATCCTATTCCAACACTGGCCAAAGGTGCTGCAATATTTTCACCCCACCCTTTTCAACAGCACTGAGCCTTTATTTGGTCGAGATATCAGCTTTTATGTATTTTCCTTACCTGTTTGGGAACTACTAGAACTCTGGCTGATGGGATTATTTTTGTATGGCTTCGTCGCCGTTACCCTCACTTATCTTTTGTCGGCTGACAGTTTGAGTCAGGGGATTTTCCCTGGTTTTTCGCCCCAGCAGCAGCGTCATTTATACGGTATGGGTGGCTTGTTGATGCTGGTAGTGGCTCTGAGTTATTGGCTGAGTCGCTATGAACTCGTGTATTCTAGCCGGGGAGTAAGTTATGGTGCCAGCTATACAGATGTGACAGTCCAGTTACCAGCTTATACCGTCTTGTGTATTGTGGCAGTAGCGATCGCAACTTACCTACTTTGGCGAACGTTTTTCTGGAAACCTAAATCCCATTATCGTGGCTTAGTATTTTACGGATTAGGGGTTTATCTAGTACTAGTTATATTAGCTGACGCTGTTTTACCTGCTGTAGTGCAAAATTTAATTGTCCTACCTAATGAATTGCAACGAGAGCAACCCTACATTCAGCGGACTATCGCCTTAACTCGCCAAGCATTTGATTTACAGGCAATCGATTCCAGAGGCTTCAACCCTCAAGGAATGCTGACTGAAGCTGATATTCAAAAGAATGATTTGACAATTCGGAATATTCGCCTTTGGGATCAGCGACCACTCTTAGAAACTAACCGTCAGCTGCAACAAATTCGACCTTATTATCGGTTCCTCGATGCCGATATTGATCGGTATACTCTGAAAACAGATGTAACTTCACGCCGACCATCAGCCCCTCAAAACCCACCAGAACCTAAGCAGGAAGCAGCTGAAGTAACAGAACGGCGGCAGGTACTGATTGCCGCACGAGAATTAGACTACACTGGCGTACCACAGGAAGCTCAAACTTGGGTTAACCGTCATTTAATTTATACCCACGGTTTTGGGTTTACTGTTAGCCCAGTTAATACAGTTGGGGCGGGTGGGTTACCAGAATATTTTGTTAAAGATATTAGCGGTAACAGTAGCGCCCTCACAACTTCCAGTCCAGCGATTCGTGAAAGTATTCCCATTGGGCAACCACGGATTTATTACGGTGAAATAGCTAATAGTTACGTAATGACTGGCACAAGAGTTAGAGAACTAGACTACCCCAGTGGTAGTGACAATGTTTACAACTCTTACGATGGTTTGGGTGGGATTAAAATTGGTTCAACATGGCGACGGTGGTTATTTGCCATGTATTTGAAAGATTGGCAGATGGTGTTGACGCGGGACTTTTTGCCAGATACAAGAGTACTATTCCGGCGAAATGTCCAGCAAAGAATTCGAGCAATCGCACCTTTTCTGAAATTTGACAGCGATCCTTATTTAGTTGCTGCTGCTGCTAATCAAGATTTTCCAAGTAATGCCAGCTATCTTTACTGGATTGTTGATGCTTACACAACGAGCGATCGCTATCCTTACTCAGACACTGCTAGCGACGGTATCAACTACATTCGTAACTCGATCAAGGTAGTAATTGATGCTTACAACGGCAGTGTTAATTTTTATATTGCAGATCCCAGCGATCCGATTATTGCCACTTGGTCAAGGATATTTCCCAACACCTTCAAACCGCTCAGTGCCATGCCAATTACTCTCCGCAGTCATATCCGGTATCCGGTGGACTTTTTCAAAATTCAATCTGAGCGGTTGATGACCTACCATATGACCGACCCCCAGGTATTTTACAACCGGGAAGACCAGTGGCAGATTCCTAACGAAATCTATGGCAACGAAGCCCGTCCGGTAGAGCCGTATTATTTAATTACTAATCTACCCACCGTACCTTTTGTTGGCAAAGCCTCTCGTAGAGAAGAATTTATTCTACTTCTACCCTATACTCCCAGACAACGGACTAATTTAATTGCTTGGTTAGCAGCGCGATCGGATGGAGAAAACTATGGTAGGTTATTGTTATATACTTTTCCCAAAGAGAGACTGGTTTACGGTACAGAACAAATCGAAGCGCGGATTAATCAAGACCCAGTAATTTCTCAGCAAATTTCTCTGTGGAATCGTCAAGGATCGAAAGCAATTCAAGGCAATCTACTAGTAATTCCCATTGAAGAATCGCTGCTGTATGTTGAGCCAATCTATCTAGAAGCCACACAGAATAGTTTGCCAACTTTGGTGCGGGTAATTGTGGCTTACGAAAACCGGATTGTCATGGCACAAACATTAGAAGAAGCATTGCAGGGAATTTTTAAACCAGAAGTTACACCAGCACCTGCGATTATCCGTCCCTTTGAAGAAGCAGTCCCGCCAGGTTGAGGAGCTGTGAGAAGGGGAGGAGTTAGGGTGCAATGACTGTGGGAATTGTAACTAATTATGCGGACATGATATGATATTTCTCTTAAATACAGGAATTGCGTAATTTAACAAAATTTATTGCAATAGACATAGTTGAATGATTCAACATAATGTAATAGACACTAAAAGTTAATGAACATGGTGCAAAGTAACCAACTAGAGATTCGCCACATTAGTCCTAAAGTGAGGCAGTTGATTCAAATGTACGCCGATGTTAATAACTGTACGCAGCCTGAAATGTTAGAGCGCATTGTTTTGGAGTGGAACGCCCAACAAAGCGAGAGCGAACGACCGCCAGGAGATGAAGATGAATAATTTTCTGCGACAATCTCTAGTCTGCTTCTAGCAAGAGACTTTGATTAATTTGGCTCTTTAATTGGAGAAAAACTTTCCAGAAATTGGGTCTTGTTTGAGGGATTGAATAAAATCCCTCAAAGTCATCATGTTGCCCGTTAAGGTGAACTTAGGAGTACCATTTTGAGCAACAATTCTCACTTCACCGTCTTGGATCTGAATTTTATTTTTAATGCTATTCCATAGAGTATTGAAGCTCTGATCATCCTTACAACCATCGGCTTCAAGGAATCTTTGACGTACTTCTGTTTTTAGTGCTAGTGCTTCTGCTGCTTGAGTCCGCGCTTCAAAATGCTTAATTACGTCTTCGTAAGCACTTTCCCTTAGAGTTTTGTTTTCAGCTTGAACTTGCTCTAACTGAGTTTTTATGGCTTGCAGTTGGGACGCTAAAGCAGCTGATTTCTGGTATTCCAGTTTTAAGGCTTGCTTTGCTTTCGCTAACAAGGCTTTATAATCTGGCTGATCTTGATCTTTTTCGGATTGCATTTTTATCTCTTGATAAACAGCTTTTCGTTGAAAAAATCTCGCCAGTTCTATTACAAAAACTGGCGAGAGTTTAGGAAATATTTTCTGTATTATCTAAATATTCGTTATTTTACCAATAATGCTGTTTCCGGGTGAGGGTTCTCTTGGATACTACTCAGACTAGAACTAATATGGGAGCGGATAGCTTTTTCATAAACACTAGTCTGCTGAGTGCGTACCCCTATAGCTTGATATATTAAATTGATGTCTGGGAATTCAGACCAGTACATCAAAAAAATATCTTTAGCTGGAGTAATAATTTCATAATTATTCTCTTGTCTTTTCTTTCTGAGCTTACAATTATTTAGTTGTAGTTTTTGTCTGAATAATTGTTCAAATTCTGAAATTAAATCTGAAGTAGTTTTCATGGTTTATACACGTTAAAACGTGTTAATGATGCAAAGACTATCTTGTGATCCTACTGAGTATGACACTTCAGATACCTCTTACAATATAGTGTATCAGTTATCCGGCATTTGAAGCTTTAAAGTTTACCTTTGCGTACTCACTTTGGAGAAGCAGGCTAGGCACAGCATCTCCAAGAGTTACGGTACTTCTTAGCAGAGGCATCCTGTATAAGTACAGCGGCTAAATCATTGCCTTGTGCCGCAATCTGTATCTACAGGCTACAGCCTGGGACTTCAAGACCCTCTGCAAAGCTGATTAATTCCAGGTAATCTGGATTTTCCAGCAGTTTTTTGGCTGCTAGCAAGCCGGCAATGCTCCAAGTTTGATAAACTCTGGCTTCTTTCCCAATCAAACGGCCATTGTTGCCATCGTAGTATTCCGGGAATTTATCCTTAAATAAACGCCTTTCGGCAATGGCTACTGCTGCTTGGGCAAGTTCTGTTCGACCTGCTTTCAGTGCCGCTGCGGTAAATAACCACAGCAAAACGGGCCAGTTACCGCCGTTGTGATAAGACCAAGCCCTGTTCTTAGAATCACATCCTGTAACAATTCTCCATTCTAAACCATCCATTGCCGGAAAGCAAATTTTAACAGGCATATAGCCGATCAAGTCTTGCCAACGTTGGGCAAATAAATTCATAATGCTTTGAGATTCTTTTTCGCTGGCTAAGGAAGCTAAGATTGCCATCAGATTTCCCAGAGCAAAAAAGCGAAAATCTATCCGTCCCGGCCCCAGATTTCCCGCTAAATATCCTCCAGTTTCGGGCAACCACTCGGTCAACCAAGCGGGGATTGATTCTGAGTTGATGTTGAATTTATTAACAATTTCTTTACCAAATTCGTTATCCTTGTAACGATAAATTTCCCCCAATCGCTTCAGGTCTAGCCAGTAATAGTTGCGGATATGATATTTCAAAGATCCCAATCGCCTATTGACTTTGCCAAGGTAGCTATCGCCATCCCCATCTGGTAAAAGCAATTCAGTAGCAGCTCTGAGGGATGCATAGAATAACACCTGAATTTCTAGAGGATGTTCGTAGACTCCCATGCGACGGTCAATCATAAACGCGCCATCGGGAACTAACATTGTTGGGTACATGGAAAAGCGATGTACCAAGCAAAGATCCAAAATTAACTTGATTCCGGCTTGAAAATCTGGCTGACGCGCTAGAGTCAAATCGCCTGTAGTTTTTTCATAAGCGCGTAGCAAGAGAATCCACCACATACAAGAATCAATTGGGGGAACACGAGCGATCGCTAGTTCACCAAAATCAGCGACCAAAAATTCCTCATTCCCATTAGAATGTACTTTGAAACTTGCAGGCATTAATCCCGCTCCCGGTTCAAAGCAGTCTATCTGCTTTTCATGACTTTGTAATTTCAGTGTTTCTACTAAGAAGTTACGCACAATCTCTGCTTTGCCGTGCATGAGAAACACCAAGGCAGAAGGGACAAAATCGCGGAGAAAGCACTGATCGTAATTGAGCGCATCTGACTCCGCATCTCTGGCGGCTACAGTACCAATGGGTTTTCCCTGGTAATAAATTATCGACTCTTCCAACAATTCCCAGGCTTCTGCTTCCAGCAGACTGTTCTTATCGATCGCGCTAGTCATGGGCGTTTAATTCCACTAATGGTATGTATCGGCTCAATTGTGGAAAGTACGCAAGCCTACCTCAACGAACAGGCAGGGGGAAGAGGGCAGGGGCAAATCCCCTTTCTGTTCCATCCCCCTTGCTCCCTGCTCCCTTGCCTCTTTTTCAAGCTGACCAGCTATCTCGGAAGTCAGCATATAGAGTCAATCCACCATCTACGAATAGGGTTTGTCCGGTGATGTAGGCGGCTTCATCCGAAGCTAAAAAAGCTACTGCGGCTGCCATTTCCTCTGAGGAGCCAGCACGCCCCATCGGAATGTGACTTTCCACGATCGCCTTTTTTTCGGGGTCATCTGTCCAGGCTTGATTTATTGGCGTGACTGTTGCTCCGGGGGCAATGGCGTTGACACGAATACCTTGGTTTGCATATTCCAATGCTAAGGTTTTGGTTAGGTTCTCCATACCGCCTTTGCTAATGGAATAACTGATATACATCGGTCGCGGAATAATTTCGTGAACGCTAGAAATATTAATAATCACCCCTGGACGATTAACAGAAAGGAGGTGTTTAATAGTTTCACGGGCGCAGAGATAAGCACCCCGGAGATTAACTGCAATTACCCGGTCAAAGTCTGCTGTAGTAACTTCGTGGGATGGACTTTCTGTTTGAATACCAGCATTGTTGATTAAAATATCTACACTGCCAAATTCCTTTACTACGGTGTTTACCATCTCAACAATGTCTGATTCTTGGGAGACATCCCCATGAACCGGTAGCGACTTCACACCACAGTTTTCGATATTGCCGCAAGCTTTTTGCAATGCCATCTCTTCCGTTTCTGCCGCAGCTTCCGGGTCTTTGCGGTAATTGATAGCGATGTTGCATCCTTCCTGAGCAAGTCTGATAGCGATCGCTTGACCAATACCTGAAGTTGCACCTGTGATTAAAGCATTCTTTCCTTTTAACCCTATCATATTTTATGCCTAAGCTGCCCTTGCTGGAATTTGCACTCAGTTAAAAAATTTTGGATTTTAGATTATTCTTTACTTCATCTAAATTTACTGTTGTCAACCCCCAATAGGGGTAATTTAAAAATATAAAGGTTCTCGTTTACATGAAGTACATTTCATCCCCAACTCCAACTCCTCTTCTTGCCAAGGAGCTACGGTGTAAACACAAGTTATACGATTACCCAAAAGTCCTCTAAAACCTCACCCTGTCCTATAGGACATCCCTCTCTTTACTAATGAGAGGGACAGGTTTTGCACAAGCAAAACCAGGGTGAGGGATCTCAGGGGCAATGCTATATATTCCCTAACGTAAATTCTCTGGCACATTTTTAGGAACTACCCAATAGTAAATGGTTTTGCCATCTACAGTTAGGGTCTGATCTGGTTTCCAATCACCCATATCGAAGGCGTGAGAGACAATGCGAGTCCCAGGTTTGAGTTTCAATATCTTCGGACGGAGTTTCTCGTTGACCTCTGGCAGTAAGTAAAGTGTAAGTACTGTTGCTTCACTAAAATCAGTGGTGAACAAATCTTGCTGGACAAACTTCACGCGATCTGTTACTCCTGCTTTCTTGGCATTCTCATTAGCTTCTTGAATGCGTTCAGGGTTGATATCTATGCCGACACCGCGCGTACCATATCTTTGCGCCGCAGTAACGACAATTCTTCCATCACCACTGCCAAGGTCATAAACCACATCATTCTTACCCACTTTTGCCACTTTCAACATTGCATCTACCACTGGCTGTGGTGTAGGTACATAGGGAACATCGCCGGCGCGTTCTTGTGGTTGAGTTGTGGGAGTTGCCGTAGCTGGTGCTTCGGTTTGTTCTTGTGGTTGAGTTGTGGGAGTTGTTGTAGCTGGTGCTTCAGTTTCGGTCTGACCCGTCAAAGTAGAAGGTTGTGTCCCGGCTTCTAAATCTGGCTGTTGCGGTGTACATCCAGCAATACCTAAGCTGGTAATACTAACCCCTGTAACCATTAAAAACAGAATTTTTTTGAAGTTCATGAATTTTCTCCTCGATTCAGTAGCTTGTGGTCAGTAGTTAGTAAAACAACTGAATATTCATAGAATTTTGAATTGCTTATAGTTTGGGTTACACAATCCAAAATTGTTCGACGGACGTACCACTTTGTGGAAGCAAACTACGCGTAGCGTTTTGCAGAAAGCCCAAAATCCAAAATATTAAGTCCTACCTTGGCGATAGTTATTCCATAGCAATAGGGGGATACCTGCTGCCACAACTAAAACACCTGCAACTGCTCCCACACCTGTATAAACTAAGCTGGAATAAAGCAAGTAACCGCAGACGGTACAAAACAGTAATGGTGTGAAAGGATAAAATGGCACACGGAATGGGCGTACTATGTGGGGTTCGCGGATTCGCAATACCAGTAGTGATATGCCGGAAAGCAAAAAGAAGAACCAAAATATTGGGGCGGTGTAATCCACCATTGTTTCAAAGCCTTTGCGGGTGAGCGTGCCTAAGAAAACCAGTGCTAAGGCGATCGCAGCTTGCAATAATAAGGCATGGATAGGACTACTAGGACGTTGTTGCCAGCGTCCCATAAAACCAAATAGCGAAAAATCTTGTCCTAGTGCGAAATTGGTACGCGCTCCGGTAAAGATTGTAGCGTTGGTTGCTCCCAAAGTAGCGATCGCAATCAATACACTGATGAATAAGGCTCCTGGTTCACCCCAAAGAGAGCGCATTAAATCTGCCGCTACTGCTTCAGACTGTGCCATGTTTCCTAATCCCAGTCCCCGCAGGTAAGCCAGATTGATAAGTAAGTAAATGGTGGTGATGATGCCAATACTCCACATTAGCGATCGCACTATATTACGTCGTCCATCTTGAATTTCTGCTGAGATGTAAGCCGCCTCATTCCAACCGCCGTAAGATAGCAACACAAACACCATCGCTAGCCCCCAGGCTCCTGATGATGCAGATTCCACAGGAGCGGCGGAAGAATTAGGTATCGCGGTAAGCCCAAGAATTACTACCAGCAACAAACCCAGAACTTTCGCAGCACTCAGCAAGTTTTGTGTCCACTTACCCTGCTGCAAACCGATGATGTTTAAAGCAGTTAAGAATGCGATCGCTATAGCTGCATAAATAGAAGATGAAAACGTTCCTAGCCGCCATATTTGAGAAACATAATCGCCAAAAACAAATGCCAACAGGGCGATAGAACCAGTTTGAATCACTGTCATTCGCGCCCAGGCAAATAAAAAAGCGACTCCCCGCCCAAATGCACGTTTTAAATAATAGTAAGCACCACCAACATCGGGATAGACAGTGGCTAACTCTGCATAGCACAGCCCTCCTACCAGAGATATCACGCCACCCATTAGCCAAAGAAATAGTACAGCAATATCACTACCTGCTTGACTTGCCACTAAAGCCGGGGTTTGAAAAATCCCCGCCCCGATTACAATACCGACAATCAGAGCCACTGCATCTGATAATGTCAGCGATGGCTTGGGTGCTGCTACTTGATCTGTTCCTGTCTGCTGAAGCAAACTGTAGTCTTTACGTCTACTCACGTTACTTCCTTATTAGTAGTGTTGAGTGGGGACTCGCCGCTTTGTTTCATCTTTTTTTGCACTGTTTTACCTATATCTCTATGGTTCAAAACAAATGTGACTCAAAAATGACAATCATTAGTAATATGCCTTCAAACGGTAATATCCACCACGCCACATACAGATCAATCTCCCTACAGCGATCGCTTCTATCTCTCTTGTTAGACAATGTCTATACTTTGGCAACTTAATCTTAAACAAGAAACTGTTTCCCTGTTTGTTGTTAAGGCCCAAATATCCCCTATCTACCTCCGATTTTTATCAGAAGTATTTACATTGTTAGTTTGTCCTAATTCTGGTAATAGGCTAGAATATCTGATTCAATAAAACGTCTTCCGTAAGTTGGATTTATAGTAATCTCAAGAATGATTGACTAATAGTGCCTAATTGTGCTTAGTCTTATCAGGCAGCTAGAGATAGTGATCGCCTAAAACTTTAAATTAAGTAGGGAAGCACAAATGTGCGTCCCTACTTAATAAATAATAAAAATCCCTTTTTATCCTTAATCCTTTAGTATCTGCTACTGGGAAAAAGTAAAATATCTATTAATTCGCCCATTACTAAACCCAATACAGCTATGACTGTTAAAACCCAAAATGAATCTAGCTTGTTAAAGCCAGAAAAGCGCATTTCTAAATCAGCTAAAAGTGTACTTGCCAAGGGTATGAGAAAAAGGCTTAAGAATAGCGACCAAATTGCTATAAAAGCAATTGATATACTTAAAAATAATATGACAGCTAAAGTCTTAGACCCAAATTCAACTAAACGCTCTAACCAAGAAAAACTTTTTCGCACTACAGCTATAACCATAGCAGCAACAAAAGCTCCTACCAACCAAACAATATGATGAGCAGCAAGATACCATCCCAGGAGAGTGTAAGCTAGCCATAGTAATATTAAAGGCATCAAAGGAATCCTGTTAAAAAATTCCACATTCATACTGCCAAGGCTTGTGAAAATACCAAGTTAATATCTTAATTGTAGTCAAAGCTTGTTACCAGTTGGATTTCTAAATATACCAACTGCGCTCAGGATATTTCTCTATCTACAGGACAAATTTTAGGGCATACTCTTTTGTCGTGACAATATATAGTTCGGGAATCTAAGCCTTAGACGCTTTTAACTTTGTTTGGTGCGATCGCTTGTAGCTAAAAGTTCAGAAAATCAGGCTTATCCAGCAATAAGAATATATTAATTGTACGTATACTTCTTAAGAAAAAGTTATATTTAAAACATGGTATTACTAGCTTAAGAACAAAAGTACTAAATTTTAAAATACTAGCGATGTATAAGTAAATTAATTTTGACTCTCAGCTATTTGCCATGCAATTTAATGAAGAGGTTGTTACTATTCACCGTGTACAACTTTGATAACTGTCCACAATACTGTTGCATATATCAAGCTCATGGTAATATTATTTTACTGTCAGGAGATATTATTTTATACATTAAATTGCAACCATGCGGAAACAGCTAGTTAGGTGTGCTACCTCCAAAAAACAAAAAATTATTCAACCCACCCAGAAAATCCACGGAAGCGCTAATTTGCAAAGCACAGAGCTTTTGAAAATTTGCTTATATAAGGTACTAACTAGCTAACAAAGCCCTCTTTTAGGAGTTATTAAAGTTAGCTAAGAAGGTATAAAAGCCTCTTAAAATTTAGACAAGAGTAAATAGGAAAAATTTGACACTAAGTCAGGCGTTTTTCGTATATGTAAAAATATCGAAAAGCTAAGTTTGTCTTGCCAATAAGACATTAATATAGCGTGTTTTATTTAGATATTAATCTCTCTGTGTGGTTAGTTACCTAATATAAAAGCCCTATTTTATGGCTGAAAACTTAAGATACCTCGACCAACTGAGGCAAACATTAAAATCTAACAAATAAATTAGGGTTGCTAGATCAATCCTGGTTTAGTAACGACTTGATTATTAACAACGTCACTAAGAGTAACAGGAAAAACATGAATCTCATTGTTCATTTGTTTGGAGCGATCGCTTTCCAAATATCTGCGATCGCAACGATGTCTACTATGGCAATGTCTAATCAAAAGCCCCTGCGTGTCTATACCCAAGAGACTCCTGCTGCTTCTCAACAGAAAACAACGCAAAAGATTTGCTCTTTAGATCCCATTGAGGATTTATTGCCTCCACTACAAACCAAGGCAAGTAATTCTTTGCTTTCTTACCTTGCTGAACAAGGTTTTACACAGAATAAAGAGGGTTCTTGGGTCTGTTATGCGAACAATCCTAAAAAAGAAGGGCGTTATTTCACCTTATTTAAGGTTAAACAAGTCGATGGCAGACTTATAGCAAGTTCTTTCTTAGATGAGGGCAGTCTGATTCAGGGACAGGAAAATCGGAGTTTGGACTTCTTTATGATGCTGATTAAGCGTCATATGAATAATAGTCAAGAGAACCGTCAAGGTATACGTAGGTATTTAGAAGCTTTTGTCTCCTTAGTAAAAGAAGGGAAGATCAAACCCACCCGTCGTGGGTTTCTTTTTGACCAACCAAACCGGGCGTTGGTCTTATATCACACACTCTCATCAGGAAATCTCAAGGGTACTGGAATCACGATCAACATTGATTTACCTAAGAGTTGAACTTGAGGACTGGAGATTGGGGAGTGAAATGGGTATAGATAGGGATTCAAACCTCACTCAACTCCTAAAGGAATTTTCTCCCAATCTCCAATTCTAGTTACCCATAAGAGGAACACTGTTCGCAGACTCGATGAGTCTGCCGTATTGTTGCGACTCGTTGAATTTCTGGAGCTATTAATATCGGCCCCACGGACTGAAAGAGGGACGTGAAGGACCAATGAAATTGCTGTCATTTAGTAGAGGTGCATCTTGCCTAAATCAATTGTTCAAAGAATTGCAATGCCATTCGCACAGCGTCTGTCTGCGAGACACTGCGCGAACGTAGAGAAGGCAGTTCGGTTTGCGACCATCGTATTCTCATCTGTTGCAGTAGTATTCACTACGTGTCAGTCTACTTTTGCACAGCTCAATATTGGACGCTATGGTATCCAACAAGGACTGGAGTATGAGTATCTCCAGTACCAAATTAATAACCAGAATCTGAGCCAGATGCGAGTCATTCCTGGATGTGATGTGGGATTTGGCTTGACTTGCAATAAAACTGGATCGGTAATCCAGCGATTACTGGATTTAAACGACGGGACTAGCTATCAAAACCTCCTGATCCGAGCAGCCGGTGGGGAGGAAAACTTCCAGAACTTTGGTAAGTTTTACGGTAACAATCCCAATCTCTCTGCGGTGCCTTTCGCCTCATTTTGGAGAAACGAATCCCCTGCAATCATGGATGGATCTCAATACCTTCTTGGACAGCCTGTTGGTCGCAATCCAATAGAAGGACTCGGACATATAACCAAGCAGTTCTACTGGTCACCATACTCAGGAACCAATAACTCGGTCAGCCCCCGTAATGGATTACTAGACTTGAAGTTGTCATACGGACGACTGCTCTTTGAAGAAGCCTCAAAAATTTCCAACATTAAAGAGCAGATTCAGTCTCTAGGTCTGTCGCCAGAGATGACGAATTTCTATGTAGATAAAATTTCAACAGGCTTGGATGCGTTGAGTTCTGGAAATCCGAATCAACTCCAACAGAGAATCTTTGAAGTACTATCCTTTCCATACTCCAAAAATGGTGGAGAATTTGGACGTCCCAATAACGCGGTTCCACAGGAATTTAGTCAGCTATTGGGAGAAGATATCCCAGGAGATATTTTGCTGAGTGATAATCCAGTAGCGTTGGATGGAGAAGCAATGAGCTTCGATACTTTCCCTGCCTCTGTGGGAGATGTTTTGGTACAAGACAGTCCTGATTCTTTTCCACTCTGGCCAATAATCGGAATTGGGGGTCTTGGTTTAATTCTGCTTCTCCTAATGGATGGCAATAGTGCATCAGCTCAAACATCTGTTTCTTCAGAAAATGCACCATTGTCTCTCAACAGCCAAGGCGAATGCGATCTGACTCCCAGTGGTAATGGTTCTGATCACACACAGATCATTGAGATTCCGTGTAATCTGACTCCTACAACCCCTCTGGAAATGAAGAGAGTAGTGGAGCCATCAATGATCAAAGCGCTTGTATTACTAATTGTTCTACTATGCATAGTCCGTTACAAACACCGATCTTTAAAAATCCGTAATTCGTAATTTTTACAGCAGTTTTCATTTATTTGAAACACATCTTTTGTATTGGCACAGCAATGCTCATTGCTGTGCCAATACGGTTCAAAGAAGGATTCTTCACTTCCCTTATGGTTTGGGAAAAGGGTAAAGGTTTGAATTTACCCTTTTCCCTTTTCTTTTTCTCCCTTAACCGAACCGTATTGATTGCTATGCCCCTACAGTGCAAGTCTATTTACCCAGCGATCGCTTGTAAAAGTATTCAAAACTTACGCAACTCCTTTTTTGCCAATCTGGATAGTACTTCAATGATGTATTGAAGTTATTGACAAATCAAAAAAGTTCAGTTATTAATTGAAAAAATATTAAAACTTTATCTTATAAAGGTTAATTCTTTAAAGTAACTACATAGATCAAATCTATACTTGTAAACAGATAAATAAATAGAAATTTTCCTAAAAAAACCAGTTAAAGTTGTATTTAAGTAATGAGCCATTCACCAATATTTAGAAAATTAGCCAACACACTTGGGATTGTCAGCTATTGCCAAAAGCATGATATTTCAACCAGTGAAGGCATTGAGCGCATTGAGCAACTTAAAAAACTGATGTCATTGCGTAAAACTAAGCGGCGACAATTTTTGACTGATTTAGGGAAACTGACAATATTGGGTGGGACAATTGGTGTAGGGTCTGGTTATTTTCATCGCACTTTAGCCGCACCTTCATCAGTGGATGCAAAGATAGCTATTGTAGGTGCTGGTTTAGCAGGACTTGCTTGTGGCTACGAACTTCAACGTCAAGGAATTAAAGCTACTATTTACGAAGCTAGTGACCGAGCAGGAGGACGTTGCTACTCACTTGATGGTATCTTCCCTGGTCAAGTTGCTGAAAGAGGCGGCGAGTTTATAGACAATCTGCACAAAACAATCTTGGGATATGTAAGCGAATTTAAGTTAGAAGTCGAAGATTTATCAAAGCAACCAGGTGAAGTATTTTATTACTTTAATGGTCAGCGTTATCGGGAATCAGCAGTAATTGATGAATTCCGAAATTTTGTTACCGCGATGAGAGTTGATTTACGCACCCTGAAACAACCTACTGCGGATAACTTCACTGTATCTGAGCGACTACTGGATTTGACTAATCTCCAAGATTATCTTGATAGTCGTGGAGCAGGAACTTTACTCAAAAATGTAATTAAATCTGCATATATTAGTGAATATGGCCGAGAAATTGACCAACAAAGCTGTTTAAATTTTTTACTATTTATTCATGCAGATAGACGCTCCAAGTTTAAGCCTTTTGGTGTGTTTAGCGATGAACGCTATCATGTTATTGGAGGCAATCAACAGATTGTTGAAGGATTAAAAAACCGTTTGCCAGGGCAGATTGAGTATGGTAAAAAACTGATTGCTGCCAGGAAAGATAGTGCTAATAAAATTGAATTAGTTTTTAACAATGGTCTTAGTGAAAAATTTGATACTGTTGTATTTTCTGTTCCTTTCTCAACTGTGCGCGAAGTAGATTTAAAAGGACTTCAACTACCACAGTGGAAACTTGATGCTATTAATAATTTAGTCTATGGAACTAACTCAAAACTGATAGTAGGTTTTAATGGTCGTCCTTGGAATACCCTTGGTAGTAATGGTAGCGCCTATGCTGATCTTGCCAACCTTCAAGCTATTTGGGAAACTAACCCTAGTAAAGCTACATATGGTCGAGCAGTGTTAACTGATTACGCTGGTGGCAATTTAGGTGCAAGACTTAACCCAAAAAATCTTCAACGAGAAACTGCTAAGTTTATTAATGACCTGAAGTTTGTCTTGCCTGGCGCAGATATTTCGGCTGTACGGATTAATAATACCGAATATCTAGCTTATTTAGAAAACTGGTCGTTAAATCCACTCACCAAAGGAAGTTACACCTGTAACCAACCTGGTTACTTTACAACGATTGCTGGTAATGAAGGCAAATCAGTAGATAACATTTACTTTGCAGGAGAACATACTAACTCCTTTTATGAATGGCAAGGTTTTATGGAAGGAGCTGCAATCTCAGGTGTTAATTCTGCCAAGCAAATTTTGAAAGGTTTTAACAAATAATTCCTTATTTATCAATGAAGGTAGGGAGAAAACTGCCCTCTCTGCAAGACGCTTCGTGATCTGCACTCCTGCCGCGACCATATGTTGCGTCAGCTTCCCGCTTTTTTATAGCAAGAGCGTCTGTCTGCGACACGCTGTTCGCGAACGTAGAGAAGTGTTGCCTCAAGAGCTTGCCCTAATTGATTTCACTGTTCTGTAACGCCATTTATTTTTCCTGTCTCTTTCAATAAATATTGAACAGATCCCCAGATATCTGCATAATTAAAATTTCCTCAAGCAAGGTTTTAACTTTTGAAAGAACGACCTATTTTGTTTTGACTAAAGAAATCCTGGGGCATGGCTGGCCTGCTGAAAGCGAGGGCCTAAACAAAGCAAATGAACCAAATAATCAATTTTAGTTGTAGTCATAAGGCGATCGCTACCTTAAATTTCAAGAGATTATATGAGAAGTTTTCAACGTATTCGGCAATTTTCTATTTTCAGTTTGGTGCTCTTGCTGTTTTTAACGATAGCTATTAGCCTTTTTGCCTATCAAGTTTCACCGTTAAGAGATCCTAGTTTTCAGCCCGATAGTGCGAATGGAGGTTCGTTAATAGATTGGATGCAAAGCGTAACAGAAGATCATTGGTTATTGTTAGCTAATATAATAGCGTTTTTACTTTCTACAAATCTCACACTGATTATTTGGCAAAGGCGGAGATTTAACCAAAATAATAAATGGCTAAGTTTTATAATTATGACAGTAACATGGACAATCTTTTTTGGGAGTTTTTGGTTGATATCAAGAATTTACTTATTAAAGCAGTGGTTAATTGATTAAGGCAAGAAACGCAAAACTTTTATAATTTGTTGAAAATTGCAGGGATTTCCGATTTACTGGCTTGCGTATAAAACGATCGATTTTTACTTTATCAGAACCTTTTTAACTTGGAATGTATTAAGCTCATCCCACCCCTCAAAAGGGGTGGGATTTCAAGTTAATTGTTAACTGTTAACTATCAACGGTCTAAAAAGACGTCTCTCATGCCATTTTTAAAAAGAGTGGGTTTTTCCAATGCCTTTTTATAAGTTTTATTTCAGGCTGAAAATGCGTCAGTTCCTTAAAAGCTATGGCAATAGCTGCTTCAAATTTAGAAGCTGAAAAGTTCTCAAAACTTCCTGGCTTATGATTGCTCAGTGGCATATTTTATAGTTTTATCGAGATACACGATGCACTTTGCTTGAAACAAAATATATTTGTACCGCTTACGGGCTTATTTTTAATATTTAAAAGCTTTTAGGAGTATTTTCCTAGATATTTTACCATAAAACTATCTAATTATAAGCCCATTAGCTAATTTCTTCCCTTGGGTATATAACTGAAAATCATAAGCAAAACTCTTGACAGATATGGCAGAAGTTTTATTTTGCTAAACCTATAATTAAACCCTTGTAAGCATTCAAACTTTATCTACTGGCAAATGTGTAGTGATTTTGAGTTAATTAAAAAGCAGATCAACAAACATAGAATCCAAGTATAGTTATTTTCCATATTTTTTGATATTTACATCTAAAATATGGACAATTTCTAAATTTGTGATGATTTACGTAAACTCAAGTCTTGTTTATAAAATTCTGCTGAGTTTTATTCCTCAAAGAAAGTTTATATATTCCAAGCCAAACAGTGTTAATAACTTAGTCCCAATAACATAATAGCCAGGATGTTTTTCCAAATAACTAGTGAGTTACCCGGCTATCACAAATAAAGACACTAAAGAATAGCAAAAGGTAAATAATATGTATCCTACTCAAATATTTCCAAAAACCGTAGCAACCAATAGTAATTTACATCAAGTAATCGTTAGTGAAGCAAAAAAAGATCAAGGACAAACGCATGAATTAACTATTACTGATATAGCGATATCTTTATCTCCTGTTGGCTTTATAATTAGTTGGATGGTTTTTTTCCTAATATTGCGAAAAATCCGGGCACTTTTAGATTATAAAATGGTGTTTCCCTCCAAAGCTATACACAAACTTCCCTGTAAAAACTGTAGCTTTTATTCCAATAATCATTATCTAAAATGTGCAGTAAATCCTTCTATTGTTCTCACCGAAGAAGCAATGAATTGCTCTGAATACTCACCCAATAAGAAAAATTTATCCTCCAAACATCCTTTTGGCTAGAAATAATAATTTTCAATCTGATGCTGCACGAGTACCGAGAGCTACTTAATATGTAGGTTCTTTAGTTGGTAACACTAGCGATCGCCTGTCTTCTTCCGTCACGTTTATTTAGCTGCGCCCTGATTAAGTTGAATTAATAGCCAAGTGAGATAAGTACCGAAAGGGCCCCAGAGAGCATAGGGTAGAAATAGCCAGGAGGCTTTTTGGGAAATTGGCTTAACCAGAAATGCCAAAATGTAGACTAAAAGTGTTGCCAAGCCACCAGCAATCATTCCACCTGTTAGGCTGCGAAGTTCTACCACAATGGGACTGTAAACTGAGGTTAATAGGGCGATCGCTGCATACATAGCCATCAACAGCCAAGGACGAGACTGTTTTGAGGTTTTCTCCCAAACGATAATTGCTGAGATTGTCAGACAGACCCAAATGAATGTCCAAATAAATGGGATGAGAAATTCAAAAGTCAACCAGCCGGGACGCTGCAAGTTTTGAAACCAAGGATCACGCAGTGATGTCAGCAGGCTACCGCCGAAAAATAGTGCTGCTGAAACTGCTGTGATAATCCATCTCGCTTTCACAAAGGTTTTCTGCCATGTAGGGATTACACTTGTAGTCTAGCTCAGGGTTGCGTTAGCGTTCAGAGAATAGTGGGATCTTTTAGTTTTCATATTAGCTAATAGATAACCATACTTAATTAGATTAGATTGATGAAAAAGGTTTAATCCAACGGAGTTGAATCGCAATATCAAGAGCGATCGCAGCTAGCGCAAACCATAACAAACTTTCTCCAGCTAACACTAAAAAAGGCCAAATTGTGCTATTACAATTCCACCCAAGTTCTATTTGAGTTAATCCCCGCACCAAGCCAAACGCTAGCACACCACCGACTTTGAGTTGGGGATTTTTATCCGAGCGGATGATGTAGCGGTAAGTAACACCAAATAGTAAACCAGTAAAAGTTGCAACTGCACCACTCACCCACAAGTGCCAGTTAACATGACTTTGCAGACTTGCGAGTATCTGAAAATACTTTGCTAGTACTAAATTATTCACAAGACTAGCGATCGCAAAAGCAAAACACACAGATAAACCCCCAATTATTCCAGCTTTGAGGGATTCTATGCGTTCTGCCATTAATTGAGTATCTAAAGTTACGCTCACTCTATATAGAAATTAGGGATTAGGTATTAGGGAAAGTTTTCCTTACTCTTAAGTATGATAAATCCTACAGCAGTTTTGTAATCAATTAAATGCTGCCCTTATGTGGGAATTCTGATAATAAACTCGGTTCCCAGGCCTGGTTGAGAATTTACATCTAATACACCTTTGTGTTTCTTTACAACTATTTCATAGGCGATCGACAAGCCAAGTCCAGTGCCTTTTCCAACGCTTTTTGTGGTAAACAAAGGCTCAAACAAACGTTTTTTTAGCCGTTCAGGAATACCAATCCCATTGTCAGCAATCCGAATTACAACTAATTGTTCAGAATATATTTCTGTTGCAATTTGAATTTGAGGAATTAGATTGCTCATTTTGCCCAGCGTTATAGCTTCATCAAGGGCATCAATTGCATTCGCCAAAATGTTCATAAATACTTGATTCATCTGCCCAATATAGCAGCTTACTTCTGGTAATACTCCATAACTTTTAATAACTTCAATACGGGGACGATCGCCATTAGCTTTGAGGCGGTGTTGCAAAATCATTAACGTACTATCTAGCCCTTGGTGCAAATCAGCAAATATTTTGTTATCACTATCCGAACGACAGAAAGTGCGGAGTGAATTAGAAAGGTTTTGAATTCGTTCACTTCCTAGCTGGAGTGAGTTCAAAATTTTCCCCATATCTTCGAGAACGAAGCTCAAATCCAAGTCCTTAATAGCAGTGGTAATTTTGGCTGTTGGGTTTGGATACTCCTGTTCATACAGTAGAAGTAATTCGGTTACTCCTGAAATGTATTCTTCCAAGGGTGGAATATTGCTGGAAATAAAGCTGATGGGGTTGTTGATTTCATGGCCAATACCAGCAATTAACTCTCCGAGTGTTGATAGTTTCTCTTGCTGCACTAGTTGGACTTGCGCTTGTTGCAAAGCCTTGGTGCGATCGCTAACTTGTTGTTCCAAAGATTCAGTCAATTGTTTGAGTTGTAAATGTACGCGCACTCTAGCAATAACTTCCTCTTGTGCAAACGGTTTGGGGATATAGTCTACTGCACCAAGGGAAAATCCCTTCGTTTTGCTTTCCGTATCCGCTAAGGCAGTGGTGAAAATAATCGGAATGTTTTCAGTGACAGGATTAGCTTTGAGACGGCGACAAGTTTCAAATCCATCAATACCCGGCATCTGTACATCCAGCAAAATCAACTCTGGTTGATTGCGTTCGGCTTGAGCCATCGCGCTTTCTCCATCGACTGCAACACGGAAACGAAAACCCTCAGTATTGAGCGCTGCACACAGGACAGATAAATTTGTCGGATTATCATCCACAATTAAAATAAATCCGTTATTTGGGGGGTTTCTCATGATGAGTTGAAAATTAAAATTTAACTGAAATTAGTTGATGTATTCTTGAATAAAGGTTTCCAAACGTTTGAGTTGGAAATTACTAGCAAGCTGGACGAGCTGCTGGACAAAAACATCTAAATTATCATTAGATGCAGAAATTTGTTCAGCTAGTTCTAAAACATTTTGAATATCGCCATCCTGTGCAAGTTCTAGTAATTGTTGTAAAACCTCTTTGGCAGGATAAATCCTCTCATCATTTTGTTTATCCAAACCACCTGTAGAGATTTTTTTGATTGCGTCTACCTTAATGTCAAAAATCCATTCCAATTGCAAAAATTGCCGTAGCATTTCCAGCAGCGTTTCAGCTTCTATCGGCTTTGGTAGAAATGCATCTGCACCTACATCAATACTCTTGTGCTGGTCAATTGCAAACACGCTGGCTGACGAAGCGATGACAGCAATCTTTTTAAATGGTCCAGACTGACGCAAACGTTCGATCAACTCAAATCCATTCAATTTAGGCATCACTAAGTCAGTAATAATCATGTCTGGTTTGTAGGCTAGAGCCTGCTCCCATGCTTCCTGACCTTGACTAGCTTCTACAACAGTAAACCCAACTGGCTCTAGTAAATTTACAATTACTGATCGGTTTTCCCATTTGTCATCCGCAATCAAAATGGTGCGCCTTTGCCCTTGATAACCAATAATAGTTCCCTCTTCAACTACTCTAGAAACCTTTGCCCACTCTTTAGATTCTGGCAATTCTGCCTCAAACCAGAAAGTGCTACCTTCGCATAAGGTACTTTGCACTTGAATTTGACCACCCATCAATAAAACAATTTTTTGGCTGATTGCTAATCCCAAGCCTGTACCTTCAGATTGTCGTTTCTGACTTCCCACTTGCTCAAAGGGCTGGAAAATTTTCTCGACTTGTTCAGGGGTTATACCCGTACCAGTATCTACTACCTGAAAGCGAATTTTGTAGTTAATTTTTCCATTGCCATTTGATTCTTTACCAAGGACTTGAACTTTGAAGGTGACACTGCCTTGATTAGTAAATTTCATGGCATTACTAAGCAAGTTAATCAGTACCTGCCGCAAGCGTTTTTCATCAGCATGAATACCAGTTGGTAAATCAGGATCGAGTTCAACGTGAAATGCGATGACTTTTTGTTCTGCCCGGATGCGGCAAATTTCAGTTACGCTATCTATAAAAGCAGGCAAGTAGAAATCAACAGGATACAATTCTAGTTTCCGGGCTTCTATTTTGGAGAGATCTAGGACATCATTAATTAGGGTTAAAAGATGAGAACCACATTGATAAATGATGCTGAGTCCTTTACGTCCTTTATCACTCAAAGATTCTGTACGTTGGAGAATTTGTGTATAGCCTAAGATGCCGTTAAGAGGTGTGCGGAGTTCATGACTCATATTGGCAAGAAATTCACTCTTGGCTTGGCTGGAGTTTTGAGCAACTTCTTCTGCAACGCGTAATTCTTTTTCGATGCGCTTGCGCTCTAAAATTTCACTTGAAAGCACTCGATTGATAGCTTCTAGCTGGGCTGGGCTAGGTAGTATTAAAGCTTGAGGTATGAGATAAAATAACGCAAATGCCGTATATATAGAAATAATGGCAGTTACAGCTTTTAAACCACCTGCAATCCAATAGTCTGGATGCCAAAGCGTCCAAATATCTATCAAGTGCCCAGTACCGCAGGCAATGATAAAAGCACTAAATAATAAAAAGATTCCATTGAAAGGAACGTCTTTGCGCTTGGAAATAAAGTAAATTAGTAAGAAGGGAATGGAATAATAGGCTAGAGCTATTGTGGCATCAGAAATAATGTGCAGCCAAACTAATCCAGTTTGCCAGAGATAACAATGTCCGTGGGGAATAAAACCGTTTGATTGGAAAGGATAGTTGAAAAATGTCGGCATTATACTAGGGGTTGGTGGATTTGAAATATATATCCATGACCCTAGTATTCCCAAACTATCAAGTCGGAAAGCGCGATCGCTATTTTTTTACATTTGTCTTTAATGAATGCTTGAAGTACTAGCGTACCAACAAAAAATCGTGTGTGTTGGCGTAGGCGTAGCCCGTTGTAGACATCGCACGCAAAAGTTACAATGGCATTTATAAAAAAAATCTCAGCCTGCCTAATCCCTGTATGATAAATATTAGAAACCTTTTGTAATCATTTGAAAAGCGGGACTATGGAGATTTTGACACTAGGTTGGGTATCACTGTTAGTTGTGTTCACTTGGTCAATTGCAATGGTAGTTTGGGGACGTAACGGACTGTAGAGGCATCGTGGAAAGTCCATTTTTGAGTATTTTAACTTTAGTTGCCGTAGTACTACTTGTAGTAGTCACTGGTGGTATTGGTTATTTAACCGTGGCAGATTGGCGAGATCGCCGTCGCCGAGATGAAGACAAACGCATCAGCCGCAGCGCCACTCCCAAGCGGCGATAATTCTCTCGTGGTTGAAAAATGTTTTTGTAGGGACACGATATTATCGTGTCCCTACACTGTTTTTTGCCATTCCCAGGAAATAACTGTTAAATTTGCGATCGCTAGGGGAATCATAAGCTAGAAGACTTTCAATATTTAAAGTCCCACTGGGAATGGAACACTCCTCTACTACTCAACCCATAGCACCAAATTTAGAACAGCAAGAATCTCATTCAGATGTGACATCCTGCTTGCGTCAGAATGAGCAACAAAAAGCGTTGTCTGGAGTTATCGCACGTATCCGCGAGTCTTTAGATATTGACGTGATCTTCAAAATTACAGTTACTGAAGTTCGCCAACTTCTGAAAAATGATCGGGTTAGCGTGTTTCGTTTCTATCCTGATTTAGCATGGGAAGGGGAATTTATCTATGAAGATGTGGCAGCAGAATGGGATTCGGCACTAGCAGCTAAACTGCGCGACCACTGCTTTAGTGAGGAGTTTGCAAAACTATATCAGCAGGGTCGGATTAGAGCAATAGCCGATATTTATCAAGTTAATGCCAGTGATTGCTACATCCAGATTTTGGAAAGATTCCAAGTACGTGCCAATATAACTGTCCCCTTAATCAAAGGTAAACATTTATGGGGGTTATTGTGTATTCATCAGTGTAGTAGTCCTCGCGAATGGGAAGCATCAGAAATTGAGTTTGTGCAACTGATTGCTGAACATTTGGGAGTTGCTTTGCAACAAGCAGATTACCTGGAACAAGTAAAACTACAATCAGCAGAATTAGCACAAGCAAAAGCCAGAGAAAAAGCAGCTCAATGGCAAAGAACTATAGCCATAACCATTGAGAAGATTCGTCAATTCCTAGACTTGGAAAGCATTTTCCGCACAACTACCGTAGAACTTAGGCAGCTGCTAAATGCTGATCGCGTGGCTATTTATCGCTTCAATCCCGATTGGAGTGGTGAATTCGTGTTTGAATCAGTAGCAGAGGGTTGGATTTCGCTGATACATGAGCAATTGCAGCGCCCGGAATTGAATGAAAACGTCAGTAAATGTAGCGCCAAAGATTTAGCTAAACCTCCAGTCACTGACACCTACTTACAAGATACAGAGGGTGGTAGCTTCAGTCGCTGTGAAGTGTACCGTGTTTGTAATGATATTTACAATTCGGGCTTTAGCAACTGCTACATTAAAATTTTAGAGATATATCAAGCAAGAGCTTATGCGATCGTTGCCATTTACCACGGTCAGAAGCTCTGGGGTTTGCTAGCAGTGTACCAAAATGCCAGAACCCGTGATTGGCAAAAAGATGAAGTTTACTTGCTTACCCAAGTAGGCACCCAACTAGGTGTAGCTTTACAGCAAGCAGAATTTATCCAACAAATGCAGATCCAAGCAGCAGAGATTAGCAAAGCTGCTGAAAGACAAAGGGCATTGGCCACCACCGTAGAAAAAATTCGTCAGTCTCTTGATATTGAAGCCATCTTTAAAACCACAACTCAAGAAGTCCGTGGACTATTAGAAGTAGAACGAGTAGCAATTTACCGCTTTTATCCTGATTGGAGTGGCGAATTTGTGGCTGATTCTATTGTTGATGGTTGGACACCGATAGTTAAGCCACAACCTTTGACAGAAGGCGTTCTTGTACAAGGAAAGCAAGCGGGTAAGTATGCACGGAATGAAGTTTTCGTCCCAATTTCTCAGGGCGAGAAGTTGTGGGGATTGCTAGTAGCTTATCAAAATTCCCAGCCTCGCTATTGGCAAGATGAGGAAATCAACTTATTGGCGCAAGTTGGCGTTCAATTAGGGGTAGCATTACAGCAAGCTGAGTCGTTGAAACAGATGCAGGTGCAGACCCAAAAACTGGCTCAAGCTGCTGCACGAGAACGGAAAGCAGCCGAAAGAGAGAAGGCATTAGCCGCAACGGTGGAGAAAATTCGCCAGTCTCTTGATATTCATACCATCTTTGCCACCAGTACAGAAGAAGTCCGGCGGCTATTGGAAGTTGAACGAGTGACAATCTATCAATTCAGGACTGATTGGAGCGGCGAATTTGTGGCTGAGTCTTTAGCCCAAGGTTGGACACCAATAAGGGAAATTGTACCTGCGCTCGCAGATGATTACTTGCAAAAAACCCAAGGCAGAAACTTCGCTAATGGTAAAAGTATTGTTATTAAAGATATTTACAGCGTCAATTATTCTATCTGTCATATTGCCCTGCTTGAGCTAATGCAGGCTAGGGCATATATAATTGTGCCGATTTTTCAGGGTAAGCAACTTTGGGGATTACTAGCAGCTTATCAAAATATCAAACCCCGTGATTGGCAAGAAGATGAGGTAGATTTGCTGATGCAGATTGGTACTCAATTAGGGGTAGGGCTTCAGCAAGCGGAATTACTCGAACAAACTCAACGTCAAAAAGAAGAACTCACCCAGACTCTTAAAGAATTACAGAACACTCAAAGCCAGTTGATTCAAAGTGAAAAAATGGCAGGTTTAGGGCAGTTAGTTGCTGGCGTTGCACATGAAATTAACAATCCGATTAGTTTCATTTACGGCAACATCACTTATGTTACTGAACATGCCGAAAACTTACTAAAATTACTACGTCTATATCAGAAACAGTATCCTAAGACAACAGAGGAAATTAAAAAGCAAGTAGCAGCACTGGATTTAGATTTCATTAGTGATGACTTGCCCAAAATTCTAACTTCAATGAAGATGGGGGCAGAGCGAATCTCTCAACTCGTCTTGTCATTAAGAATTTTTTCTCGACTTGATGAAACAGGAATAAAGCCCGTTGATATTCATGAAGGCATCGATAGTACTTTACTAATTTTACAACATCGACTGCAACCACAGACTAATTCTTTTGCTATTGAGGTAGTTAAACAATATGGTGAATTGCCCTCAGTAGTCTGCTATGCAGCCCAGATAAACCAGGTGTTTATGAATATTCTCAACAATGCGATTGATGCACTAGAAAACTCAGAAAAAAGTGGAAAAATAATTGACAATCCTAAAATTTTGATTCGTACAGAAGTCCTCGAAGGGAATACTATTCTGGTTCGCATTGCTGACAATGCTTCTGGGATTCCAGAGATAATGCGATCGCGCATTTTTGAACCTTTCTTTACCACTAAACAACCTGGACAAGGTACTGGTTTGGGGTTATCTATTAGTTACCAAATTATTGTGGAAAAACACGGCGGTAAGATCAAGTGTGTTTCTGAACCTGGCAAAGGCTGTGAGTTCTGGATAGAAATCCCAATAAAACGATAGTTAGTTAAGAAAGAAATCAGGCGATAATGAAACTTTCCGGGTAAGGCGATTACCTATATAAGTTAAGTTCATTAATTGTTGGTGTAACTTAAGGTAGCGATCGCACCGTCGAGATTTAGCGATCGCTCTTTTAAAGAACTACAGAGGCGCACAGTACACAGAGGAAGAAGAGGGGCATCGCATGCTGAAGATTTTGCAGGCGATCGCTTATTATAATTTTACTAGCATTAGTAATATAAGTTGCTCTATGAATTAATATGGAAACTAAAGAAATTCTCCAAGCACTCCCAAACCTGAGCATAAGCGATCGCCTGAAGATAGCTGAGTCAGCCCTGCAATTAGTTCTTCAAGAAAAACACTCACTTACCAAAGATGAGCAAAAACGCCAATTAACACTAGCTGCAATGACAGCTATTGCAGATTATGCACCTGGTAGTGAATTAAGTACATTCTCAAACTTAGAGGGAGAAGACTTTTGCTATTATCCAGATGAAAACTTCTACAACTCAGGGAATTAGGAGACAACAAATGATCATACAGCTACAATTGAAACCAGAAATAGAGGCTCGTCTCATTGCTGAAGCTGCTGCACAAGGTTTATCAGTAGAAGCTTATCTTGCATCTCTGATTGAAAACAGTTTAACGAGCCATGAAGAAAGTTTTCTTTATCAAGTATCAACTCATGAAGAATGGGAAGCTATATTAACAGATTTAATAAATAGTCCTGCTTTTTCTTTAGCGCCAGTACTTTCAGACGGAGCGATTAGTCGAGAGAGTATTTACACCAGAGAAGATGAAATGTTATGAGTTATTTGGTGGATACTAATATTTTGCTGCGTTTGGTGCAGAAGAATAGCCCAATGCACTTTGATACTCAAAGAGCCATATTGATGCTCAAGAGACAAGGGGAACTATTATATATTATTCCACAGAATCTCATTGAGTTTTGGGCTGTTGCTACAAGATCAATTAATAGTAATGGTTTAGGTTTATCCACGGCTCAAGCAGTAGAAGAAACTGATAAACTTAAGAAGATATTTATACTACACCTTGATATACCTGCTATTTTTAGTGAATGGGAATCTCTAATTATTAAATACCAAGTCATGGGAAAAAAGGTGCATGATGCACGTTTAGTTGCGGCGATGATAACACACCAGATTACACATCTACTTACATTTAATATTGATGACTTTAAACGTTTTTCTGAAATTGTAGTTGTTGATCCACGCAGTATTACACTACAATCTTAATTATATTGCCAGAGCGATCGCACGCTGAAGATTTTGCAGACGATCGCTCTTTTTAACGAACCACTCCAGGCACAGAGGACACAGAGAGAGGAGAGGGCGATCACCTTTTTTAAACGAGCCACAAACTACGCAAATAATGGTTTTTCCGCTATTTTAGTAGCAATTGATCTACCAATATTATGGAAATATTCACTTGTTACACCTATAGCTACAGGATGTTTAGCTATAACAAACACAGTCTGACTATTTTTACAAATTAAGAAACCTTCTGAAGTTGCTGAAAACTCAACATCAGTTATTGTTCTCCAAAAAGATTCATATCCTATACCATAGAAAACAACAGCTTTAGGTTGATGTTCTTTTATTCTTTGACTAATATGATTTATTCGCTTTTCTAGACAATAATTTTCATAAGTATCTCTATTAGATAAAAAAGTAAGCTTAGAATATTCACCATATATCCAATGTTTAAGAGATGGTGAGGGTAAAGGTAATAATTCTAACAAACAAGTCTCTTTATCTTTTCTACCTAGTTCCTCTATTTGATATTTACGAATATCTTCTAGGTCAATATTATCTTTTCCTTTAGCACTCAATATAATACGAATTAATGTCCTCCAGACTGGCACATCCAATTTTGCACCTGGTTTGAAACTCGCCCCATATCCGATAGCTTCATGATATTCTGCAATATCTTCTATTTCCTTCTGTTCTCTCTCTGACCATTTTTCTATTCTTTTATTAATTTCGTTAAAATCTCCTCCTGCTTCTTCTATACCAATAAACCAATAATTTCCTTTATAATTACCATATCCATAAAATGTATCGATTCTTCTTTTTAGAAGCTCATCATTAAAAAAATCTTGACTTAACATAACTCTATTATTTTACTTGAAAAATTAAAATTTGTTAGTCAAAAGTAATTGAGTATACATGGAATGTCAAGTAAAATAACCAAACTGAAAATTTTCCTAAATTATCAACTTTATAATAAATAAACTTTCTATTCTTTGTACCTTTACGTTAGATGTAATTTTTTAACAAAAAAACTTGCCTTAGAAGCATCATACCCCCAAGGCAAGCCAACTCTCTAATTGTTTCTTTAATCCGCGCTCTTTGTGCCTCTGCGGTTCGTTAAAGTTGCTTCACTTCCGAAACCAACTTCGCCACCATATCTTTCGCACTACCAAAAAGCATCGTAGTTTTATCTTTGTAGAACAACTCATTATCTACACCGGCAAAACCCGTACTCATCCCACGCTTAATTACAATCGTCTGCTTCGCCCGATCAACTTCCAAAATCGGCATACCATAAATCGGACTATTTGTATCACTCCGCGCCGCCGGATTTACTACATCATTTGCCCCAATTACTAAAGCCACATCCGCTTGATCGAACTGGGGATTAATATCATCCATGTCGTACAACTGCGTATAAGGCACATTTGCCTCTGCCAACAACACATTCATGTGCCCCGGCATTCTACCAGCAACGGGGTGAATGGCATACTTGACATCAACGCCCATTTTTTCTAACTGATCTGACAATTCCCGGACGCTATGTTGCGCTTGGGCAACTGCCATACCATAACCAGGCACAATTACCACAGAACGGGCATAACCCAACATCATCGCTCCTTCTTCAGGATCGATGCTGCGGACGCTTTGATCGGTTGCACCACCACTAGCAGCACCACCACCCGAACTAGAACCTGTACCAAAAGCGCTGAACAGCACACTAAATAAGGAGCGGTTCATCGCCTTACACATAATCTCGGTAAGGATTAAGCCCGATGCTCCTACCAAAGCACCAGCGATGATTAACATATTGTTCATCACCACGAAACCAGCCGCCGCCGCCGCCACACCTGACAACGAGTTCAACAGCGAGATTACTACTGGCATATCCCCACCACCAATGGGGATGACGAACATCACGCCCAGCACCAATGAAACACCAACCACTCCCAAGAATATGGGTAAGCTATCGGGTGTGATGATTAAATAGGCACTACCTACTATATAAGCACCCAGAAGCAAGAGGTTAAATGGTTGCTGGAATGGAAATGTAATCGGAGAACCGCTAATTAAACCTTGCAATTTGGCAAAGGCTAAAAAACTACCTGTGAAGGTAATACCACCGATTAACACATCCAATAGTATGGAAATGTTCACATCTAGGGGTATCGGCTGCGAACTATCTAATAACCGCCAGAATTCAGCAACAGCTACTAGTGCCGAAGCTGCACCACCCAAACCGTTGAGTAAACCCACCATTTGGGGCATTTCGGTCATTTGGACTTTGTAGGCAACGATCGCACCAATTCCTGATCCAATCGCCAAGCCCAACAATATCATCTCGTAGTTCAACACATGCTGATCTAGCATTGTTGCTGCGATCGCCAGCAGCATCCCCACAGCCGCTACAATATTACCGTTTCTCGCTGTAGCAGGTGATCCCAGCTTCTTCAAGCCCAGAATGAATAACGATGCAGCGACTAAGTACGTCAGCTGAATGCCAGTTGGTAAAAAGTCGCTCACGCCTTAATCTCCTTCTTCTTGAACATTTGCAACATTCTGTCTGTCACTAAAAAACCACCCACAACGTTGACTGTTGCCAATACCACAGCAATCAAACCGAGAATTACGGACACACTTGTGTCTCTTGCACCAGCAGCAACTATTGCTCCAAGTACCGCAATGCCAGAAATCGCGTTTGAGCCTGACATTAAGGGTGTGTGTAGAGTCGGTGGTATTTTGTTGATGACTTCAAAGCCGATAAAAGATGCCAAAACAAATACAAACAAAGCAGCAAGTAATGCCTCTGTCATGAAATAAAAACTCCTTGTGTAAATGGGCATGGGGCATGGAGCATTGGTTCTTCTCCCTTATCTCCCCTTACTTCCCCTGCTCCCTCATCTCCCTAATTAACCGCCGGTTGTTGAGTAGTCAAAGCTTGTAGCGCATCCCGCACTCGTTGATTGCGAATTTCACCAGCATGGGTAACGCAAGCTGCATCAACGATGTCGTCGCCAAAATCAACCTGCAAAGTTTTGTCTTTAATTAGCAGTTGCATCAATGACGTAACGTTCTTGGCATACAATTGGCTGGCGTGAATTGGCATCGATGATGGGAGATTAATGGGGCCGATAATTGTTACGCCGTTCCATACAATATCTTTACCGGGTTCGGTGCACGCGCAGTTACCACCCTGTTCAGCGGCCAAATCTACAATCACTGAACCTGGTTTCATCTGTGCCACCATTTCTTCTGTGACGAGCCGTGGTGCTTGTCTTCCAGGAACTTGGGCGGTGGTAATTACGACATCAGAATTTTTGATGTGTTCAGCAACAACTTCTTGAGTACGTTGTTTGCTAGCTTCAGAGATTTCCTTGGCGTAACCACCTGCGGCGACGGTTTCTTCGTCTAATTTGACTTCAACAAATTTTGCCCCTAAGCTTTGCACTTCTTCTTTAACGGCGGGACGGATATCAAAGGCTTCTACTACTGCTCCCAAGCGTCTGGCGGTAGCGATCGCTTGCAATCCGGCTACACCAGCACCCATAATAAATACTTTCGCTGGAGCGATCGTGCCTGCGGCTGTGGTTAACATCGGGAAATATTTCGGTAATGCAGCTGCGGCAATTAACACTGCTTTATAACCTGCTAATGAAGCTTGCGAGGACAAAGCATCCATACTTTGCGCCCTGGTAGTACGGGGAATCATTTCCATACTCAAGGCTGTGACTTTCCGATTTGCTAGTTGCTGTGCTACAACAGGATTTCCCAAAGGATTGAGGAAACTGACTAATACAGCTCCTTCCTTCAACAAATCAACTTCTGAGCGCCCATCTTCTCGTTCTTGAGGTGGACTGACTTTCAGCAGAATATCTGTTTCGCCCCATAATTTGGCAGTATCGCTGATTATTGTGGCTCCTGCTGCTTCATAGTCAGGATCCTTGAAAAAAGATCGCTCTCCTGCACCTGTTTCCACCCAAACTTCCAAACCTTGTTTTACCAATCGAGCAACAGTGTCAGGAATTAATGCCACACGACGTTCACAAACTTCAATTTCTTTAGCAACTGCTATTCTCATGAAATCTCCTGAAGATAAATACCTAATCTCTGCCAAGTAAGCGATTGTCTAGATGAGGGATATCCCGCACTCATAGTACTTAGACGGCAAAATCAGCCATGACTTTATACTTGTAGATTGAACCTTGAAACTTTCCTCTCCCACTCTTAGCTATCCAGGCAAAGCCTGACTTTGCCGTTCGCAGATGTCATATTCTCAGATAGTTGCAAACAGGGTTACGTATTGCACATCCTAAATTGATTCCCAAATTTTGCATCTTTATCTTCAGCTTGTTTTCGGGATTGAGAAATTTTAGTATTCCTTTCTTATAGAGTAATATTGACAAAATTTTGAAAGCTTTATAATTTCCCAATCAAATTTTAATGATTACGACTTCGATTCCAACTCATTTTAATCAATTTAGCCCAACTTAACTGGCGATCGCTGATGCCACACCTCAATTTTTATAACAAAATTCTCAAATTTAGATACACTTATACATATTTAGAAACACAATCTAATCCCAACTGTATTTCTATTTAGTTCAAAATTTTACCAACCTAGTCATCAACTCAGCAGCCTGTAAGGGTAATAAACCAAATAGATTATATGTTAAATTTGCAACTAAGTAATATTGCTGTCCGCCCAAGCATCAAGGAGGATGGCACTTTTTATTGTTACTGAACGTCAATTGTTAGGAAGTGAGTAGTAAACTTTAGTAACGAATACTAACACACGGTTATTTAGATAACAGATTTATATTTTGGTAGAGGAAGCCCAATTATGCGACGTTTACTTTCCGCTTTAGCCGTGACTAGCTGTTTAATGACTGCATTTCCAGCCTTGACTTGGGCGCAAAGTCTACCTGGATTTACCCTGTTTAGCGGCATTAAATCCGAAAATCAACTCCCCTTCCGGTTAGATTTTGGTGGACAAGCTAATGGTTGGGATCGATATATATTAAGGATTCCAGCGAAAAGAATGAAATTGGCAGTTGGTCAATTTGCCATTAACTATCCTGATTATTACAAAGGAACTTTTGACCAGAAAAAAATTGAAGTCCGAGTCAAAGGCAAAGCAGTTCCGCTTTCTGAGGTGAAGTGGGACAAAGAAGGTAAGCTAATTAATATTTTTCCCCAAGAGCCGGTGCCAGCAGGTAGCGCAGTTGAGGTAGTCTTGTCTAACGTGAAAAACCCAGCCTTCGGTGGAGTTTACTATTTTAACTGTCAAGTACTCTCTCCTGGTGATGTGCCACTATTGCGCTACCTGGGAACATGGATTTTAAGCATTAATTCTTAAAGAGTGCTGAGTGGGTGTAAGCAATGCCCTATGCTCAATTCCCAATTCCCTAATAAAGTGATACAATTAGAGATTGTGAGTTTTTATAAAAATCACCTAAGAGGAGAACAGTATGAAAAGAACATTGGGCGGTACTAGCCGTAAGAGAAAAAGAACTTCTGGTTTTCGCGCTAGGATGCGGACACCAGATGGCAGAAACGTGATTAGTGCTAGGAGAAAAAAAGGGCGTCACCGTTTGAGCGTTTAGGGCATATTGAGCTAAAAGAGCATCTGTGGCTTTGCCTAAAGCAAATCGGCTAAAATCCCGCAAGGATTTTCAGGCAGTTTTCCGGGAAGGGATTCGGCGTCATGGTTCTTATTTAACATTGAGAGCCTTAAAGCCTCCATGTTTAACAAAACCTTCTTTGGACACTGCCACTCAGACGACACTTGCAACTGACTCAGCACATCTTGCCAGTACGCGCATTGGCATTTCCATAAGCACAAAAGTAAGCAAAAGGGCAGTGGTTCGCAACCGAATCAAACGGCAAATTACTTCTGCTTTACATAATTTGCTGCCCAAATTATCACCAGGATGGCGGCTAGTGTTCATTGTCAAACCCACAGCAGCAGAATCTAAGTGCGTAAGCCCACAATTTCTGCAAGAATTAGAGCAGTTGTTGGCACAAGCTGAGGTGTTCGATGGGAATTCGTGAAGATGTTTATTATGAAGGCGGCCCCCATATCGGGGATTTAATTGTCAACCTGTTGATTGGGCTAACTATTGTCGGGATACCATTAACAGTCGGGGCAATTGTCAGGGCATTGTGGCTGCGTTTCCGCATCACCGATCGCCGAATTACCGTGACGGGAGGTTGGCAGGGACGCGATCGCACTGACATAATTTATTCAGAAATCGTTAAAGTTGTCACAGTTCCCCGTGGCATTGGCTTATGGGGAGATATGGTGCTAACCCTAAGAAACGGCAGCCGTCTCGAACTGCGTGCAATTCCTAAGTTTCGGGAAGTCTATGACTACATCAACGAAAGAATTGCTGCGAAAAATCCCGAATATAGCGCTGCTGCTAACAAGTGATGGGAGCAAGCAAGGGGAGATAAGGGAGAAAAACCAATGCCCAATACCCAATGCCTAATGCCCCATTTGAATGTGCGGCTATCCGTAGCGAAGGGTAGTCGCACATAATTTATGATTTAGATAAACTTAGATTCAGTCAGTTTACAGTACCTCAGGTTGAATTCAGAATAATGGATTTTGGTATCGGCTTTCTCTCGAACAACGTGATGCTGCCAATCATAGATTTTTTCTATGGTATTGTGCCTAGCTACGGATTGGCGATCGTTGCTTTGACCCTGATAGTCCGCTTCGCGCTCTATCCCCTGAGTGCTGGCTCAATTCGCAATATGCGGAAAATGCGAATTGTACAACCTCTTATGCAGAAGCGGATGGCAGAAATCAAAGAGCGCTATAAGGATGAACCGCAAAAGCAGCAGGAGGAAATGGTCAATGTTCAAAAAGAATTTGGCAACCCCTTAGCAGGCTGTTTTCCATTACTAGTGCAAATGCCGGTTTTATTAGCGCTGTTTGCTACTTTGCGGGGTTCGCCTTTTGCAAGTGCGAACTACAGCGTTAACCTGCAAATTCTTCCCGCAGAACAAATCGAACAAATTCAACCGCAAGCCTTTGCCACTGCTCCTCAAAATATTTATATTGCTGATGGAGAACACGTTAAAGTAGCTGCAATCCTTCCTAGTGGTAACAAACTAGCGGTGGGAGAACAAACTAAGATCCAATATCAGACCGTTCAGGGCAAACCATTTCAGGTACTCTTAGCAGAACACCCAGAAAATAAGCTGACTCCTGATTGGAAAGTCACCAAGGGTGAAGATAGGGTAAAAATTGATACCGATGGCAATTTAGAAGCTTTGCAGCCTGGAGAAGTCACTATTCAAGGGACAATTCCTGGACTAGCAGCAGACAAAGGCTTTCTATTTATTGATGCCTTAGGTAGGGTTGGCGCAACTGATCCAGATGGCACAATTCATTGGGATATTGTAGCCATGATCGTCTCCTTTGGAATCAGCCTTTATGTTAGCCAAATGCTTTCTGGGCAAAATTCCAGTGGTGGCAATCCGCAGCAGGATACAGTTAACAAAGTCACCCCAGTAATCTTTTCTGGGATGTTTTTGTTCTTCCCCTTACCAGCTGGGGTGCTGATGTATATGGTGATTGGTAATATTTTCCAAACTGCACAAACTTATCTTCTCTCCCGTGAACCTCTACCAGAAGAATTGCAAAAAATCGTAGCAACCCAAGAGAAAGAAGCAGTAATCGCAGAACAAAAGGCATTGCCATTTGAACCAAAAAGTGCCAAGAAAAAGGCGACAGGGGGATCATGAGCAATATTCCCATGCAGCGAGGTCAGCAGTGGTTAAAAACCCTGCTGGAACTCACTGGAATACCTGCTGAAATTCAGGGTCATTTAGAAACTGCCCAATCTCAAGACGGTGATCCCTCAGAACCAGATAACTACTGGTTAACAATTGACCAAACTAATTTGACGACAGAACAAATCCAGGTATTAATTGGTACTGATGGTTCTGTATTAGATGCGATTCAGTATCTAGCAAATTCGGTTTTAAACCTGAGCCAACCACCAGAGGAACAAGCCTCTTACACTATTGAGTTGAATGGCTACCGGGTTAAAAGAGAAGCCGAAATTCGCGCATTAGCAGAAGCAGCAGCTGATGAAGTGCGCTTTTCTGGTAGAGAAGTGGAAATCAAATCCCTCAGTTCTGCTGAAAGGCGGCAAATCCATACCTTCTTGAAGGAGTTTGGAGATTTAGAAACCTTCAGTCGTGGTAAAGAGCCGCATCGTCATTTGGTTGTGCGTCCAGCTTCGTTGGAAGAAGTTAAGGGTTAGAAGTTATTCAATTTTAGATTTTAGATTTTTGCTTCAATCCAAAATTCAAAATCTAAAATTGACAGAGTTAGGAGTTAACTGAAGCTCATAACTATATAATTTCAAAATTTCTCTTGTTCCTAAAAGCTAAAATAAAGATGTAGCATCAGTATAATTGCTGCTAATTAAAGATAAATTTTTAGTGAGGATGTCTCACAAATCCTATGGACGCAATTTATATTCCGCAGCTAACTAGAGCATCGGAGCGGACAGAGGAAGTTCAGGTTCAGGAATTTCTGCCTGGGCTGGAAACGTTGACACCAGTTCGCGGTCATGTGCGCGTGCAGCATCATGGCAATTACCTGGAAGTGTCCGCTCAGGCAGAAACAATTATTACTTGTACCTGCAACCGCTGTTTGCAGCAATACAATCGCCGCTTAGGGCTTGATACAAAGGAAATCATCTGGTTAGATGAAACTGCAAATCAGGTAGATGACTTGCCCCTAGAGCGGGAAGTGATTATGGAGGAGTTGCTTGAAACCCTGCCGCCCGATGGCTATTTTTATCCCAACGAATGGCTGTATGAACAGATGTGCTTGGCAGTACCTCTGCGCCAGTTGTGCAATCGCAATTGTCCAGGTATTCCTATAAGTAGTACAGTTGATAATTCCGATATTCCTCAAACTCCAGTTGATAACCGTTGGGCTTCTCTGGAAGCACTAAAAAAGCAACTTCCAGGATAGTAATACACGTTACTGTGCATTACTTGTTCACTTTAAGTCTTACAACTTATGCAGTAGTTTACTAAGCTAATCTATTTCCATAGAAACCCGGCTTCTCTAAGAGACCGGGTTTCTTCGGTTTTACTTGGCAAAATAAGTAAAATTGCTAATAATAGAATTAAATCAATTAATGATACAAAATGTTTATTAAGAAGCTGCAAGTATTTAACTATAAGTCATATCTCGACTCTGGATTAATGGAATTTTCACCAGGTATTAATATTATTGTTGGGCGAAATAACGCGGGAAAAACTTCTTTACTTGAGGTACTGACGCTAGAGTTTGAAAATCATCCTCACAGAAGTTTAAAGACTTTACCAAATAAGCTTTCGAGTATACAAGAAGAATCTAAAATACAAATTACTTTGAATATTGATAAAGAAGAAGTGCGAAGTTTTATAAAAAAATTATTTATTCTTGGAATTCCTAGAGCAGCAACTGAAAACTATCATTTTTTTGCTGATAAATATGAAGATGACCCAGATAAGTATCATGACCAATATATGAGCGCTATAGACGAATCTGTAAGATACGCCGTTAGACAATTTAAAGATTTTTTAGAAAATCCTGATTTTATACAGACAAGTTTATTTTTGCAGCCTAATCTAAAAATAGAAAATAGAAGTTTAATAAAATTACTTAATTTTGAATCATATAAACAAGCTTTTGAGAAAGTTTTTTACAAAGTTAAATATGATGATAGCGACCAGATAGTTATTGAAGAGACTACTTCTTATTCCGATAAAGACGGTATTGTACAAGAACCTTTTGTTAATTATAATGGAAAAATTCAAGAAAGTATAGGTTATAAATTATTTGATAAATTTCAAAATCGTATTTATAGATTTCAGGCTGAACGTTTAAATATTGGAATTTGCAAATATGAGAGTAAAGCTGATACAAACCTAAAATCAAACGCTTCTAATCTTGCGGAAGTACTCTTTATCTTGCAGGGTAAAATTCCAGGAATGTTTGCTCAGTTCAATAAATTAGTTTCAGATATTTTGCCAGAAATAAAATGGATATCTGTTGTAATGAGAGATGATGCAAATGTTGAAGTCCTGGTTTGGAATACAGATAATCTTCACAGAAATGATTTATCACTTCCTCTTTCATCCTGTGGAAGTGGAGTTAGTCAAGTACTAGCCATTTTGTATATTCTAGTTTCTTCTGAAGAACATAGAACGTTAATTATTGATGAACCACAATCTTTTTTACATCCAGGTGCAGCTAAAAAACTTATAGAAACTATTAAACAATTTCCGCAACACCAATATTTTATTGCTACTCATTCGCCAGAAATTATCACATCTGCGAATCCATCTACTATTATCAAGCTTCAATATCAAGAGTGTGAAACAACTGCATCAGTAATAAATCCAAAAGAGATAGAGTCACAAAACGAAATTTTAGCTGAACTTGGAGTTAGGTTATCCGACGTTTTCGGTGCTGATAGTATTCTCTGGGTGGAAGGACAAACTGAGGAAAAATGTTTTCCACTGATATTAGAGAAAGTTGCAAAAACAACATTAATGGGTATTAAAATTTTATCTGTCAATAGCACTGATGCTCTTTTGGATGGAAAACGGTCTGACCTTGTTTTTGATATTTATACAAAACTCACAACGGGAGCAAGTCTGTTTCCGCCAGCCATTGGATTTATATTCGATAGAGAAAGTAAAACAGAAACAAAGATTCAAGAATTAAAAAAGAGAGGTGTGACCTTTTTACGCCTACCTATGTATGAGAATTATCTACTTGATTCTGAAGCTATATCGGTGACAATTAATGAAGAAGCTACATGGTTAGAAATACCTATCAACATTACTCAGGTTCATCAATATCTTGACAAAATAAAACAGGAAAAATCCTATCGGCTTCAAGGTGTAAAAAGAGAAGAAGTTTCAGATAATAATTGGTTAGCTAAGATTCACGGTGCAAAGATACTTGAAAGTATGTTTCAAGAATTATGTAATAATAAATTGGAGTTTAGAAAGACTAAACACTCTTATAAGCTTACAGAATGGCTTGTTGAAAATAAACCTAATTTTTTGTCTGAACTGGCTGAAGAATTAAAAAATTCCTTAAATAAAAGTCAGTAGTTATTTTTATACTAATTATCTAATCACGATCACTACAAAAGAGCGATCGCCTTTAAAAATGTCTCACGTAGAGCGATCGCACTGCCAACCGCTATAAAGTAGTAAATGTTAGTTTTTTAGTTGTTAGAGGCGATACAAACCTGAACAATGAGAGAAGAAAGAACTAATAACGATAGCCAAATATGAACTTCCGTGAAGAGTTTAAACTGCTGCTACGCGCCCGCTACCCGTTGATTTATATTCCCACCTATGAGGAAGAACGGGTAGAAGCAGCTATCCGAGAAGAAGCAACCAACCAGGGTAATCGCCCAGTGTATACTTGGGATTTTGTTGATGGCTACCAAGGAAACCCCAATGATGTTGGATTTGGGCGACGTAACCCCTTGCAAGCTTTAGAATTTATCGAAAAATTACCAGCCTCTGCACCTGCGGTATTGATTCTCCGAGATTATCATCGCTTTTTAGATGATGTAGCGATCGCCCGCAAACTCCGAAATCTGTCCAGACTCCTCAAATCGCAACCGAAAAATATTGTCCTACTGTCGCCGCGCATCGCCATCCCTGACGATTTAACCGAAGTGCTGACAGTCGTCGAGTTTCCCTTACCCGCCGCCCCAGAAATTAAAACTGAGATAGATCGTTTGTTACAAAGTACTGGTAACTCACTTTCTGGTCAAGTTTTAGATGACTTGGTGCGCTCTTGTCAAGGGCTTTCGATGGAAAGGATTCGCCGAGTTTTGGCAAAAGCGATCGCTACCCACGGAGAATTGCAACCAGAAGATGTGGATCTGGTTTTGGAAGAAAAGCGCCAAACTATCCGCCAAACCCAAATCCTGGACTTCTACCCTGCCACTGAGCAAATTTCTGATATCGGCGGACTGGATAACTTGAAAGACTGGCTGATCCGCCGGGGAGGCTCATTTACCGATAAGGCGCGACAGTACGGATTACCGCACCCCCGTGGTTTAATGTTGGTGGGTATTCAGGGAACTGGGAAATCGTTAACGGCAAAAGCGATCGCTCATCACTGGCATTTACCCTTGTTGCGTTTGGATGTGGGAAGGTTATTTGGTGGTTTGGTGGGTGAATCAGAATCTCGCACTCGGCAAATGATCCAAGTAGCTGAAGCCCTTGCTCCTTGTATTTTGTGGATTGATGAAATAGATAAAGCCTTTGCCGGGCTTGGTAGCAAAGGTGATGCAGGAACAGCTAGCCGTGTGTTTGGTACTTTTATTAACTGGCTAGCTGAAAAAGCCTCACCCGTGTTTGTCGTCGCCACCGCCAACGACATCCAAGCTTTACCGCCGGAAATGCTCCGTAAGGGGCGATTTGATGAAATTTTCTTTGTGGGATTGCCCACCCAAGAAGAGAGAAAAGCAATTTATGATGTTCATCTATCCCGATTGCGTCCCCACAACTTGAAAAGTTATGACATCGAAAGATTAGCATATGAAACGCCCGATTTTTCTGGGGCAGAGATTGAGCAAACTTTAATTGAAGCGATGCATATTGGATTTAGCCAAAACCGCGACTTTGCTACTGACGACATTTTAGAAGCAGCCAGTCAGATCATCCCCTTGGCGCGAACTGCTGTAGAGCAAATTCAGCAACTCCAAGAATGGGCAGCGGCTGGGAGAGCGCGTTTAGCATCGAAACACAATCCTTTAAGCGAACGTCTCCGGCGTACTACGTAAACGCATTCGGCAGTAGCTACAATAATGAGTTAGTTAATAATTGCTAGTCAGTAGTCAACAGTTAATCATGAATTATTATTGACTATTGACTATTGACCACTGGTGATCAGGTTTTAACTATGTTGTCTGGCTTAACAAAATTTATACTTGGGTTTTTCTTAGCGATCGCTGTACTAATAGGTGGCGGCGCTGCAATTGCACTCTATTTTATGAATCGTACTGGCATACCCCCTGCCAAACCCGTTTATTCTAACGATAGTCCTTCGGTGAAAGCCCAAGCTCCCAAAGCAACTGAGCCTGGAAGTAAATCTACCCTTACACCCGACACAAAGGCTGAATCTTCTCCAAGCTCAACCTCGGCTCCTACAGAATCACCAAAGGCTACCCCATCACCAACACCATTGCCATCGGGAGCTTACCGGGGGCGTGTTAGTTGGGCTGAAGGCTTGAGTTTGCGATCGCAACCAAATCAACAAGCTGAAAAGATTGGTGGAGTGGGTTTTAATCAAAAAATTATTATCTTGGAAGAAAGCGCGGATAAAGGCTGGCAAAAGATCCGTTTGGAAGGTAGCGAACAAGAAGGTTGGGTAAAAGCAGGTAATACTGAAAAACTTGATGAACAATAGGCATGGGGCATTGGGAGGTGGAATGGCAACATTCCCCTTGACTTTACCTCTCGAAGGTCAGCCAATCTAGGACTGAATGCTTAGGGAACTCCAAAAAATAAGTTATCCAAATTTCTGGATTTCACTACGACTTTCCCTCCCCCTGCTCCCTGCTCCCTGCCTCTATAACGTTCGCGTAGCGTCCCGCAGGGATGGTATATTTTTTTATTTGGAAGTCCCTTATCTCTTGCTGCTTTTGCCTTAATGTCGTAATAAACGCAAGAATTTATTTGGAAACCGATATCGGATGAGTCAACTTTTCCTTCAAAGATGATAGTCTTGACTCATTTTCGGTAAGTCTAATGATTTGTTTAGCACGCCGATCATCCCTACAGAGATTAGGTGTGTCCGTAGTTTCATCTGTTTCCCTAAGCCAGACACGCAGACACGCATTTCAATAGCAATTACTTGTAAAGTATCATACATAAAACAAACATAACACAGAGGAGCTGGTATAATTCTGTATAGCCATAACTAAAAAAGCAAGTGAAAACAGGGGTAGATAGCTATTTAACTAAGCTCGCCTCAGTCTATGAGGCATCCGAAAACGTCAAGGGTGTTCCTATCGTAGTTAATTTCAAATTTTTGAATTGGAAAAATATATCTACGGGTGCTGCAATGCGTCTTTTATCTGTAGCATTGATTACGGGGCTTCTGAGTATAACCGGGCAAGCTTTAGCACTTCAGAAAATCGGAAGTAGTGGGGCTAACGTTACCAGTAGCCAGAGATGTTTAAAAAAGTTGGGTTACTTTAACGGCCCGGTGACAGGTAAATTTGCTAGTTTGACTCAGAATGCTGTCATTAAATTCCAGCAAGCTAATAGAATACCTGCTGATGGGGTTGTGGGTGCTAATACGCAACAAGCCTTACAACGAGCATGTCAAAGTAGAGCTACTAGTGGCGCATCGCGATCGCCAGTTGGTCAATACCCTACTCTCTCTCAAGGCAAAACTGGTGCAGCCGTGACAAGGTTACAACAGCGTTTGCGGCAGTTAGGCTACTTGAATACTAATGCCACTGGAAATTTTGGCCCAATGACTAGAGATGCTGTAATTGCATTCCAGCGAAGGTATCGCATATCTGCTAACGGGGTTGTAAATCAACAAACTTGGAATGCACTACTGGGTTATTCTCCGACTTCAGCCAGATCAAGTCTCTCGACTCAACAAGTGAAAGAACTACAAGCCCGTTTACGACAGTTAGGTTTTTTTAATATTAATCCCACTGGGAATATTGGTCCCTTGACTAGAGATGCTGTAATTGCATTCCAGCGAAATTATGGCCTACCCGTTGATGGCATCGCCAATGCCCAAGTTTTGGAGGCATTGCGTAGAGCCTCCACAGACGGATATGGTACTCAACAACCAAGCAGAAATGAGGCTAATGGTTATATATTACCTGAGACTAATCCCTATGTAGTACCTATTAATACTGGCTATATATTACCTGAGACTAATCGCTATGTATTACCTCCCACCAATGACTATGTAGAACCTCAGATTAATGGCAACACATTAGTTGCTAATAATCCTTACAGAGTAATAATACCAATTTCTAATAATGATACTCTGATTAAAGTGCAACAATATATACCCGATGCCGTTATAGAGCAATCCAATCTAGGAGATTATGTGAATGCTGGGGCATTTGGCGATCGCGCACAAGCAGAAGCGCTAACGAAAAAACTCCGCTCCTATGGTCTGGATGCACGAGTAAAATTCAATTAAATTGACAAACTCAACTGCGAACCTTCCTGAGTTTTATTCACTTCAATCCTGGCTTGGAAAGCTTCTTTGAGGTGGGGCATATGCGTGACAGTGAGGATGCAGGCAAAATCGGAGGAGATGGCATTAATCGCTGCAATCAAGCGATCGCATCCTTCGGCATCTTGTGTACCAAAACCTTCATCTACAATCAACAATTGCAACGCCGCCCCCGCCCGTTGCGCTAATAATTTCGCCAGCGCTAAACGGATGGCAAAGTTAATTCTAAAGGCTTCTCCACCAGAGTAAGTTTCATAAGATCGCGTCCCTCTAGAATCGGCGATTAAAATATCTAGTGTGTCTATCAGCTTGGCATTTTTCTTGGTTGATTTAGCACTACGCCCTGCTTTTTGAGTAATAAATTGGACATGGAATTGATTGCCACTCAGCCGCGAAAGTAGTTGGTTTGTCTCGGCTTCAAGTTGCGGTAACACATTCTCAATCATCAGTGCTTGGATACCATTTTTACCAAAAGCCTGCGCTAATTCCTGGTAAACACGATATTCCTGCTTGCAAGATTGGAGTTGCTGCTGCTGTTGATCATACTGAATTTGCAGCGTTTCTAATTGATGCGCCAACTGCTCTAAACGCCCTAATTTGGCAATTTGCTCATCGAGTTGCCGTCTGCGTATTGCTAACTGCTGCTCTAAAGCTTGAATTTGGGTAGATGGGTTAGCTGTTGCTTGTAGTTGCTGGATAATGCTTTCGATTTGTCCGCCGAGTTTTTGTCGCTCTGTTACTCTGGCGCTTCTGGATTCCTCTAACTCTTGCAATCTCGTCTGGAGTTGCGGATACTGCTGCTGGGCTGACAACAGTTGTTGATACCGCAAATGCCAAGATTGAGCTTGGCGGACAGCGATACGCAAATTATTGTGCTGCTCGGAACTGTAGCCAATTTCGGTAATGTGACGCTCAAGAGCCGCGATTTGTTTAGCACATTCAGAATCAATCTGATCTTGCTGGATTCTGGCTTGTAATTGAGCAATTTGGGATTGTAATTCTGGTTTTCGGGCTAATAGTTGCGCTTGTCGCTTAGTTGCATCTTTAATCTGCCCTTGTTTAATTTCTGCCCATCGCCACCGCTCAACTTCACTCCGGGCAAGGGCGTGGTCTTGTTCATTATAATTAGCTTGTTGCAGATATTGGTCTAGCTGCCGGAGTTCGGCTTGTTTATCGGGAGCGTAATTACCAGCTTGGAGCGATCGCTCTAAATGCTGTTTTTCAGCAGCAATTTCTTGTAACTGTTGTTGGACATCAGTTGTAGCTTCTAACTGGGCTGCTAACTGTCCTCGCTGTTCCCGTAAACCATCGTAGCCCGCCAACTGTTGGGAAATTTCCCGGTATTCCTGCCTAAGCACCTGAATTTCTCTGTCTGACACAGCCATTTGTTCTCTGACTACCCAAAACTGCCCTTGGGTATCCTCTAACTCAGCCTGGGTTTTTTCCACCACTCGACTCCAGTGATGTTCGTCTAAAGGACGCTCACATAATGGACAAAGTGCTTCAGGATTTTGCAGCATTTGCAATTTCTGCTCTAATTCTCCCAGCAGTTTTTCATAGTCGCGTTGATGAGCTTGCAGACGTTCGATAAAGTGCCGCCTTTCTTGCCCTTTTTCCTGCACTCGTTGTAGATAAACCCGCTTTTTCTCCAGTTCCTCAATCTGGATTGCTACATCCATCACCGCTTGTTGCAGTTGCGGTTGGCGGCGGTGCTGGCGTTGCAATTGGTTCTCAGTACTTTGCAGTTGTTCAAGTCGCGCTACTAAACCAGCATGAGTGCGATCGAGTTGGCTTTGTAAAGTTGCTCGTTGTTGCAACAAGGGAGTAACTTGCATTTGCAGTTGATCTAAACGAGCAACATGGTGACGGGCTGCGGTTAGTTGTGACAGAGCAGCTTCTACTTCACCTGATTTAGTCAGAGTTTGCTGAATATCTCGCTCTTGTTGTTGCAAAGCTTCGATTTGGGCTTGGGCTTGTTGCAGTTGCCGTTCGATTTCGTGAATTTGTTTGGTAAGCTGTTGTTGCTTTTGTTGGCGAGTCTGCCCAGCACGGGTGTATTCTTCAAATTTGGTAGCAAAGGCTTCTTCTTGAGATTGGAGACTTTGATATTGGGCGTATCCAGCTTTAATTTCAGCTTCTTGGCGTAATATTTTTTCTAAATCTGATAGCTGAGAGCCAATAGCTGATTGTTCTTGTTGGAGGCGATCGCAATCTTGGGTAAGATTTTGGTATTGTTGCTTTACAAAGCTGAGTTGTTGTTCCCAATTTTGGCGCTGATGCTGGACAACTTGCAAACTTTGTAATTGAATATTATCAAAAGCTTGTACCTGTTGCAGTTGATTGAGTTCGGCTTCTAACTCGACTCTTTGCGCTTCGGTTGTCTCGCGTTGTTGTAGCTGAATTTTTATTGACTCCAAAGAACGCTCTAACTCTACCGCCCTGGCTTTGAACTGACGAGAAGATTCCTTTGCCCGTTCTTCCAAATCATCGTACTGATTGAGTTTCAACAACTCCGCTAAAATTTCTTTGCGTTCCGTCGGGCGTTTGAGCATGAACTCATCTGCACGACCTTGACGTAAGTAAGCAGAATTAATAAATGTATCGTAATCGAGCTTGATATGTTCTAAAATCAAATCTTGGGTTGCTCTTACGCCTTTGCCAGTGAGTGAGCGAAACCCAGATGGTATTTCTATTTGAAATTCCAGAACGCTAGTACCTCCCCGAATTCGGGTACGAATCACCCGATATTTTTGCTGGTTGCTTTGGAAAGTAAAATCAACTCGAACTTCTTTCGCACCAGAATAGATCACATCATCTTCAGCAGTGGCGCGGCTTTCACCCCAAATTGCCCAAGTGATTGCTTCCAAAAGTGAAGATTTACCCGCACCATTGGAACCCGAAATACAAGCCGTATGCAAACCACGAAAATCTAAAGTTGCATCACGGTAACTAAGAAAGTTTTTGAGGATAAGTTGTACTGGGATCATTCACGCTATAGCGCCACATCTACTTTTAATAGTTAACAGTACAGATGCACTGTTTGTTAGTTTAGCTATCTAGATATCAGGTTTCTAGTCTTGAAGACATCAATTTTACAAAATTTAACAATATAATCAGCAAATTTCTCTTGTTGCATGAAGAAGTTTTGCTGTCTTTGGAGAAAAATAAAACTTCTGTGGAGGTTTCTTGTTATTTCTGCCTCTTATCTGAGAGAAAAACATTCATAGAAGAGTGGCAATACTTCAAAGTCGTGTTGAGGTACTCCAAAGTCGTGTTGAGGTACTTCAAAGTCGTGTTGAGGTACTTCAAAGTCGTTTTGAGGTACTTCAAAGTCGTTTTAAGGTACTTCAAAGTCGTTTTAAGGTACTTCAAAGTCGTTTTAAGGTACTTCAAAGTCGTTTTAAGGTACTTCAAAGTCGTTTTAAGGTACTCCAAAGTCGTGTTGAGATACTCCAAACTTTGTCCCACCGCGATCAAATACACAGGTGCGTAGGCGTAGCCCGCCGTAAGCAGCGCTTTCATAAATATCCACAAACAAAGTGATTGCTTGACTTTTAAAACAGTCGCTACAAATCTTCAAAACCTACGCAGTATTGAGATGATTGGGCTAAATTTCGCCTTAAGGTAAAAGAATCAAGGTGATAGGGGAAAAAGCGTTAATATACTTAGTAAAAATGTATGTACTCATAAACTAATGGAAATAGCTCTAATCGTTAAATTTCTCGCTCCCTATCTGCCATCTCTGTTAAATGTGGGTAATAAAGCTGTAGAAGGGGCATCTCAAAAAGTAGGTGAAGATGTTTGGAATAAAGCCAAGGCGATTTGGGGAAAGTTACATCCCAGAGTAGAGGCTAACGCAGACGCGAAAAAAGCAGCCGAAGCAGCAACCAAAAATCCAGGGGATGAAGATTACCAAGCAGCGTTCCGGGCGCAATTAAAAGATATCTTAAACTCTGATACAGCATTGGCACAAGAGATAGCCAAGATTTTGCAAGAAACAAAATCTGCTGATAGTTCTGTTAGTCTCAATGCTCAATCTTATGATGAAAGTATACAGATAAATACAGCCGGTAGCGTTAATAATCCAAATTATGACTTGAGTAAGAATATCAACAGCCCAAAGTAACCACCAATATTGCTGTTTTTGGTGTTGCACAGCAAGAAATATTGGAGTTGCTAGAACGCAGCACCAAAATAGAATCGCCGGGGGTTCTCAAAGCAGGGAATCCTGGTAAAAGTTTGGCTTACTGGCAAGGAAGAGCAGCAGAAATTGCCCAAATACAGCAATGGTTAACTGATAAAAATACTTTCCTAATTGGCATAGAAGGCATCGGTGGCACGGGTAAATCGATGCTGGCAGCTAAAATTTATAACGAAATTGAGGGTTTCCCTAAGCGATTTTGGGCAGATGTTAGTTATGGCGCAGGTTTTAGCGATTTAGCCCGTCAAGTTCTCCGTGAATTTAGCTTTCCGGTTCCAGAACAAGAAGCGCAGTTAATGCAGGCGCTAGTTAAGTGTCTGCAATCTGGGCAATATTTACTCATCATTGACAACCTGGAGAGTTTATTACAGCCAGATAGACAGTGGGGAAGTCAATTCTACAGCGACTTTTTCCAAGCATGGGTGGAACATGGCGGTAATAGTAAGGTAATAGTCACCACCAGAGAAAGACCGGAATTAAAAGGCTTTGAGTGGCTACCTCTGAAAGGTTTACAAGTAGAAGAAGGAGTAGCACTGTTAACTGTATTAGGCATTCGGGGAGATTTAAGGGATTTTGTGAAATTAGTAGGTGGGCATCCCCTGCTGTTGAGATTGGTAGCAGACTTATTAAAGGCAGAATATTCACAAGACGCGGATTTAAGTAGGTTAGCAGATTTAGGCTTAGGGAATTTACGGCAGTTGTTGACAGATTCTCAAGTGGTAGGTATCCATCGCTGGGAAAATGTGGGGATGGTGTTGGTGTTGGATGCTAGTTTTAATCGGTTGAATGAGTTACAAAAGGCGTTATTGCTGAATATTAGTGTTTATCGTGGTGGGGTTGAGAGTGCCGCAGCAGTAGCAGTGTTGCCGGGAAGTTCAGAAACAGAGATTGAGAGAGAATTAAGGAATCTGGTTAAGCGTTCTTTGTTGGTAGAAAAACTCAATGGTAAGCGGCGGTTTGATTTTCAGCCCGTGGTTTTGGAATATGTGCGGTATCAGGCTGGCGATCAGACACAGGCACATCAACGAGCTATTAATTACTATCTTTTGAATGTTAAACAAAAACCTTGGCGGACTAAAGAAGATATCAAAGAATATTTAGAAATTTTTTATCACTGGTTTCAACTAGAAAAATATGACTCGGCGTTTAACATATTACAATCTTGCGATGTTTTTTTGACCTTGCGAGGTTATTATACTGTCCAAGTTGACTTATACAGGCAGTTGATAGCAGTTTGGGAGAAAACTATTGAGACAGCAAACTGGAAATATAGGGATGTTCTCGCTTCACTTGGCAATCCTTACAACTCTCTGGGACTGTACCAACAGGCGATAGAGTGCTGCCATCAGTCTTTGGAGATATCTAGGCAGATAGGCGATCGCAACACTGAAGGCAAATCTTTAGCTAATTTAGGTAATGCGTACAATTACCAGGGAAAATACCAACAGGCGATAGAGTGCGAACATCAGTCTTTAGAAATAGCTAGAGAGATAGGTGATCGAAATTTAGAAAGCTTATCTTTTATGAATTTAGGTAATACTTACAACTCTCTGGGACTGTACCAACAGGCGATTGGTTGCTATCAACAGTCTTTGGAGATATCTAGGCAGATAGGCGATCGCTATACTGAAGGCAAATCTTTAGGTAATTTAGGTAATGCTTACAACTACCTGGGTCAACATCAACAAGCAATTGGTTGCTACCAGCAGTGTTTAGAAATAGCTAGAGAGATAGGTGATCGCAATACCGAAGGCATATCTTTAGGTAATTTAGGTAATGCTTACAACTACCTGGGGCAATACCAAAAGGCGATTGAGTTCTTCCAGCAGTGTTTAGAAATAGTTAGAGAGATAGGCGATCGCAACTCAGAAGCCTTATCTTTAATGAATTTGGGTAATACTTACAACTACCTGGGGCAATACCAAAAGGCGATTGAGTTCTTCCAGCAATGTTTAGAAATAGCTAGAGAGATAGGCGATCACAATACTGAAGGCAAATCCTTAGCTAATTTGGGTGCTGCTTACAACTCACTGGCAAAGTACCAACGGGCGATTGAGTTCTGTCAGCAGTCTTTGGAAATAGTTAGACAGATAGGCGATCGCAACTCAGAAGCCTTATCTTTAATGGGTTTAGGCAATGCTTACAACTTTCTAGCAGAGTATCAACGGGCGATAGAGTTTCACCAGCAGTCTTTGGAAATAGTTAGAGAGATAGGTGATCGCAACTCAGAAGGCAAATCCTTAAACAACTTGGGTCTTGCTTACTTAAATCAGAGACAGTACCAACGGGCGATTGAGTTCTTCCAACAGTCTTTGGAAGTAGCCACCAAAATCGGCGATCACGACACACAAGGTAAATCCTTAAACAATTTGGGTAATGCTTACTTACACCAAAGACAGTACCAACAGGCGATTGAGTTCTTCCAGCAGTCTTTGGCCATAGCTAGAGAGATAGGAGATCGGTTAGTCAAAAGTGCTTCTTTGTGCAATTTGGGTAATGCTTACAACTCCCTGGGACAGTATCAACGGGCGATTGAGTTCTTCCAGCAGTCTTTGGAAATCAAGAGGGAGATAGGCGATATTCGAGGGGAAGCGATCGTATGGTTGAATTTAGGTCTGTCATTAGAAAACCTTAACCGAGAATCAGACGCGCTGGGTGCTTATCGCAATGCCCGTGAGCTATTTCAGGTGACGGGAATTGATGATAACGTGCAACTTTGCAACAATGCAATTAAGCGTCTTTCTCAACCAAAAACGCCTGTAGTCTCCCGTCGTGGGTTTTGGGAGTGGTTGCGTTGGTTGTGGCGTTGGGTATGCAGTTGGTTTCGGCGGTAATATTAATTCACTATCTTATGAAAACGTAAATAGTCGGCTATTTTTCAACTATATGCTGCAAAAACCACTGGCGAGTCTGTTAACTATGGGATTGCTTGTGCAACCTATTGCTGTCCATTCCCAGGCTTTAACTTATAATTACAACAACGCAAGTTTATCTCAGCAATCCTTACTAATAAGCCAATTTAGACCAGGGGATAGTTGTGAAGCAAACGACAATTTAAGTTTGTTGGCTGATACTTTTATTAGTGTGTGCCGAAAAGCATCGATTAGGCGGGAGTTTCCCAGCGAGTTTCTGAACTATTATTTAGAAGACATCAAGAGAAACAAATCCGCTAGTGGTAAAAAAGCTTGGAAGTTATTGAATGATAATAGATTCAAAAAGTAAGTAGCTGGGGAGAATATGGGATGAAAATTGAAAGTGCAGATAAAGCAGAATCCTTCTATATTGCTATAATTCTCTACAAATCATCTTCAGATAAACCTGATTATCAACCTTTGTACCAAGAAAGCTTTGTTTTGATTAAAGCCGCTTCTTTAGAAAAAGCAAAAGCAAAGGCTTTAAATCATGGGAAAAATGAAACCGTCAGCTACACAAATGAGAAGGGAGAAACTATTACTTGGTCTTTGCAACAAGTGGTAGACGTGAATTCAGTTTTGTACGATCACTTTGATTCATCTGAGGATATTGTTGATTTATATACTCGACATTTTCGTAACTATGAAGCTTACCAATCATTTGAGCCGTTATTATCTCAAGAGCAATTTGGAGAATAGCTATAAAACTATGCGATCGCTCTTGTCAATTCCCATCACTGATCTAAAAGCGATCGCAGTGTTTTTTCTTTTTACTGGTATTGACTTCCCCACATTACGAATGAGGCTCTCCCAACAATACAATTGAACACTTCAATTCTCGAAGTAACTGCGTTGTCACTTCGCTGACGGCTAATCCACCTGCTGTGCGATAACGAACGGAACGTAACACCGCTAAATCAAATGACTGAGATTCCCGAATTATGGTTCTAGCAATATCATCACCCCTGATTGTTTGGATATTTGTATTCACCTGTAATTGGCCTTTAGAAGTAATATCAGACAACTGAGATACAAAGTTTTCTACTCGATTAGGCGGTGTTTTGCGATCGGATATGTGTAACAGCACTACTTCTGCCTGATTAACATCAGCTAAAATTTGGGCAAACCTTAAAGCGCCTATAGTTTGCCGTGTTAAGTCTCCAACTGGTACAAGAATTCTTTGAATTGTCTTAGGACTACTTAAAAGGCGTGTTACTGCTACTGGACAGTGAGAAGACCAGAAAACGCTATCAATTACACTACCAAATAAGCGGGCACGCAAACCTCTTGTCTGCGACCAACCCATGACTACTAAACTAGCGTTTTGCTCTCGACTGGTGCGGCTAATCCCCAAAGCTGCATCATCATCAATCCGAATTGCTGGTAATACTTCCACCTCAAACTCTTGACTGATTTCTTTAGCTAAATTCAATCTTTCCCGGCTTTGAGTGAGCGCTGTTACTAATTGCGGATCATCCATCTGAATATGTGCTTTAGTAATAGCTAATGGCACAATCCTTCCAGATTCATGACTAGCCAGCAGTGCTGCCATTTCTATTAGATAGCGCTGGGTTTGGGGATTATATATTGGCACTAATACAGTAAATGGATACTGGCTTTTCTCTACTTGCTCATCTTCATCACCTTGCCACCAAGTTGTCAAACTATCTGTTTCAAAATCTGTCTGAGAAAGCTGTAGGGAAGGAGCAAATCGTGCTGTTATTATGGGGCCCAGAATTGCAGTTACCAGCATGAGAACAATCACACTGTTTAAGACAGCTTCACTGATTAAGCGCTCACCAGCAGGATTTACCGTTTGATAAGCAACTAAGGTTGCTGCTAGTGTGGCTGCTACCTGTGGTAGCGACAATGACCACATCGTTAGCAATTCCGCCGTGTTGTAGCGATACAATAATTTGGCTAAGAATGCCGCTACAAATTTGCTGCCAATCAAAGCTACTACAATTACCACAGTCAGCCAAACTGAACTGAGGGTTTTGATAAATGCAGGAATATTAATCAATAATCCCATGTCCACAAAGAAACAAGGGATAAATAAAACACTACCAATAAACTCGATTTTTTCTCTGACTGGGCTACGTCCTAGAACATCGTTGACAGCTAAACCTGCTAAAAAAGCACCAACAATTTTTTCAACTCCAATTACCTGCGCTCCAACAGATGCCAAAAATAATGCTAGTAATATAAACAAAAACTGGTTACTTTGTTCATCCCCAGAGCGGCGAAAAAACTCTTTTCCTGCCCAGTCAAAGCCAAACAAGACAACAGCAGTGTAAATTGCTAATCCACCCAATAAAATCGCTAAACTCATGGCGGAGAATTCTCCTCCGTGAATTCCAACACAAATTGCTAATACTAGCAAAGCACCTGTGTCAGTAAAAATTGTCGCACCAATCGTGACAGTTACAGCTTCATTCGTTACCACTCCCAGACGACTCACAATTGGATATGCCAAGAGGGTATGAGAGGCCAGTAAAGAACCGATGAGGACGGAGGCATTCCAACCAAAATTGAATAATCGTCCTGTCGCAATGCCAGCAATCATTGGAACTAAAAATGTTAAAATGCCAAACCCAATTGAGCGATTTCTAGTTTTACGAAACTGCTCTAAGTCAATTTCTAAACCTGCCACAAACATCAAATAAAGCTTGCCGATCTCCGAGAGCAGATTGATAGTTTCAGACTCAGGGTTTAATAACTTTAGTCCATTTTGCCCTAGTAATATACCTGCCACCAGTAACCCCACTAATCCAGGTAGCTTTAATCGCTCAAATATAGGAGGTACAGTAAAGATTACTGTTAGCAGAATTGTAAATGCAACGATAGGGCTGTCTGTGAGCGAGTTCAGTGCCATGTTTAATAATTAAATCTAAATAGGGAATTTACAATTAACATAGGAAATTTTACTTAAAGCTTTTGTTTGCTTCAGTTTTATTAGTTACAAACCATAAAAACTTTAATAGCATAAAGGTTGCGATCGCAATTACGATACTACCTTAAGAAGGGGTTATCTACATCTCCAGGGTGAAATAACAATAAAATTTATAGTAACCAAAAAAATAGATGAATAAATAGTAGAAAATGGCTCATACAACTGATCATTTGAATCATTAGAGGTGTAAGTATGTGCTAACCGACTTCTGTGTGCCATATCTATAAAAATCTGGAAAACCCTTCTTATAGGTTCCTATCAATGATAATTTTAAACATTGGGAACTTCTAAAAATCAAAGTTTATGAACGCAGCCGACGATAAAACGATTGTTCGCGAGTATTTCAATTCCACAGGGTTTGACCGTTGGAAGCGAATCTACGGCGATGGCGAAGTCAATAAAGTCCAACTAGACATCCGCAATGGACACCAGCAAACCGTGGATACGGTTCTCGGCTGGCTGAAGGCTGATAATAATTTACCAGAGCTATCAATCTGTGATGCTGGCTGTGGCGTCGGTAGTCTCAGCATCCCCCTAGCGGTAGATGGTGCTAAAGTCTATGCCACCGATATTTCTGAAAAAATGGTGGAAGAAGGCAAAGATAGAGCCAAGCAAACCTTGGGAAATACTGAAAATCCCACTTTTGCCGTGCAGGATTTGGAATCGTTGAGTGGTAGTTACCATACCGTTATTTGCTTGGATGTTCTCATCCACTACCCCCAAGAAAAAGCGGATGAGATGATTTCTCATCTCTGTTCTTTGGCACAGTCGCGGATAATTCTCAGTTTTGCGCCGAAGACCTGCGCTCTGAGTATACTCAAGAAAATTGGCAGTTTCTTTCCCGGGCCAAGTAAAGCGACTCGTGCATATTTGCATCGTGAAGCTGATGTGGTGAAAATTTTAGAAAGTAATGGCTTTTCATTGCAACGAAAAGCGATGACGAAGACTCGTTTTTATTTTTCTCGCCTACTGGAAGCTACACGTAATTGAAAATTGTAGCACTAATAGCCGCAGGTTAAAGCCTGTCGGCTACACAAGCTCAGTCAGTCTACGTGGAACACAGTAATTCAATTTTACTTTTAACTTTTGACGCTTGCGTAAACCTTAGCTTACTAAGCTGATGCGCGCCTGAATTGTATAAACACTCTCTTCATGTAAATGTTCAAGTTAAATGCGTAACAGCTTACCATTGCTTTCCCTTGTGATAGTTGAAGGTGCGGAATGTCGGAGAACCGTAAGCGCCTGTATACTCTCGATAAAACACTGAAGCACGTAAAAGAAAGGCTTACATATATATCCTCAGTAGTAGATTGATATACTAGAACCTTGACGAAAGTCAGGTTAAAATCGCTAGCAAAGTTAAAATCTGAAGTGGAACTATGAAAACTGCTGAGAAACTGGCTGCCGGTTGGCTATTGACACTCGGATTCATGTTTGTAACTCTATCAGCAACAGCCGTATTTGAAAAATGTGCTACACGTAAAGCCATCATAATACCTACAGATGAGTATGATTTTATTGCACCAAGTACTACTTACGAAGATAATAATGCTGCTGTTGGTGGTCTAATTTTTGGCGTTCCTACCCTAACACTGGGTACATGGTTAGCATTGGGATTGTACCGTCAAAGCCGACAGGAGAAAAAAGCGCTTAATCAACAAGTTAGCGATCGCTTGCAATCAATTTTTTATGAGATGCTACAAAAAAATCATGGGCGCATAACTGTATTAGGCTTTGCCATGCAGTCGCAATTACCCGCAGCCCATGCTAGGCAATATTTAGATGAAAAAGCTAAAGACTTCAATGCAAACTTTAAGGTGAACGAAGAAGGCGCCGTATCATATCATTTTGATGTCTAATTGTCATTTGTCTTTTGTTATTAACTAATGACTAATGACTAATAATTAACTTACGGCTAAGTCTAATGACGCAGATTTTTTTGAGCCTAGCTGCCATCTTAGGCGGTTTGTCAGTCGCTGCTGGTGCTTTTGCTTCTCGTGCGTTGCGGGAAAAAATTAGTGAGCGATGCCTACGGCGGGCTACGCCTACGCTAGAAATTTTTGAAACTGGCGCTCGTTACCAAATGTATCATGCTCTAGCACTCTTTCTAGTAGCACTACTAATTAGTCGCACCGAATTTCCTCAACCTACTCTCGTAGCTAGTGGATGGCTATTTATCATTGGCATTGCAATTTTCTCAGGTAGCTTGTACGCCCTTAGCTTAACCGGTATTAAATCCTTGGGAGCGATGTCTACGACGGGCTACGCCTACGCACCACTAGGCGGCGCAGCCTTTCTTGCTGGTTGGGGTACTTTAGCTTTTGCTGCTTGGAATTTGAAGTTGTAAAGTAAAGTAACAAAAATATTTTCCTCCAAAAAAAATTATGAATTATGAGTGAAAAACTCATAATTCATAGCTCCTCGCTTTCAGGCGTACCAACAAATTATGTAAAGCCGCATTTGCTGAAGTTACTTCAGGTAATAGGCTAGATTCATATACCTCATGCAACTTATTACGCAGACGTTCATATTCTATTTGATAAAAAGCTACATTAACATCTGACAGAATAGACCCTTCTGTACCTGCTAACTTCTGAGCCATTAAATCATGAATATATGGTAAATTAAAAACCTCATCCAGCTTAATTAAATTAGCTTCAACTACACCTGTTTGCATCAGATGAATGCCAGTCAAGAGAATTCGATTAAAACTTTAATAGTTTCATTCCCAGTCTCTAATCCCACCACTTCTTCAACTGATAAAATATGCACCCCACGCAAGTCATAATCAGAATCAGATGACGGAAAACCATATAAGTGGGAACCACTAATGATGGCAAATAAAAGCGGGTAAGGCTGTTGCCCAATAATTGTGTTAATAGAAGTTGGAATATTCATCATGTCCCGTTTACTTGCTTACCTCGGTTCGCCTGTTTCTTTAGAGCATATTCTGTATAAGCCAGAACACTCACTGATAGTCCAGAGTTATAAACCCCGCGAAATGAACTCTGGGGTAGTAAATGCAGATGGCTTTGGTGTGGGTTGGTATCATAGCCAAAAAGATATCGAACCTTTTACCTACAAAAATACTCTACCTATCTGGAATGACATAAACTTACCCAGTCTCAGCCGTTACGTTGAATCAAAGTGTGTACTTGCTTATGTCCGCAGCGCTACATCCGAACAAGCCGTAGATTTTGCTAATTGTCAGCCCTTTAAGCATCAACAACAGCTATTTATTCATGATGGAAAAATTCAAAATTTTCGCAAAACATTACACCGAAAAATCCGCAGCACTTTAACTCAAGATTTTTATGAAAAAATTAATGGTAGTACTGACTCAGAACACATTTTTGCATTGTTACTTTCACAAAGTAAAATTAACAAACATCGATCTCTAGAGTATGCTTTACGTACCACATTGTTAACACTCTTAGAAATGGCAAAGCGCTATCAAGTAGAAGCCTCAATAAATGTAATCTTTAGTGACGGGCATCGCCTGATAGCTTCTCGCTTTGCTACCACTTCCCCAGCCCCATCTCTTTATTGGATAAAAGATGCTCCGGCTTTTTCAAAATCTGTAATTATCGCATCCGAACCACTATTTATAGGTAATTGGATTAGTTTTCCAGAGAATAGCATCATTACTGTGGGAACAGACGGTGAGATCCAAATTGAGCAAATTTAGTGTAGAAAAGTCCATTTTTCAAACATTCTATGAATATTGCCCGAAAACTTTTGCACTATTTCAGGATATTGACGAAGCCACATTCTGTAGTTAGCCTCATCCTGACTTAGCACTGTAGGCTGGCACTTCGGGCATATTGCCATTTGAATCTGGAAATCCCTAAAAATACCTTTAAAGCTTGAGCAATATGGCTCAAGCATGATTTTATTAGCTATGGCTATATGTTTCACTAATTAGGGTAAAGGTTCCCATCACAGGTAATCTATTACGCCAAGCATACGGAGGTTTAATGTCGATATCTAAAGCTGCCAATAGGAACGTTACTTCTCAAAACAGCGTTGAAAAACGCTTGCAGATACAGCGTTTGCTAGCTGCAACTCAAATAATTGCACCTAGTACTGGGAGTGATGTAGTGAAGGGATTAACTCAAACATCTAAATCCCTACCCCCATCTTACTTTTATGATGACCGTGGTTCTGAGCTATTTGAGCAAATCTGTGATTTACCAGAATATTATCTCACACGCACAGAAACAACGATTTTACAGCAGTATGCTGGCGAAATTGCCGAGATAACTGGCGCTTGTGAATTAGTAGAACTTGGCAGTGGCAGTTCTACCAAAACCCGCATTTTACTAGATGCTTATCAGCAGTTAGGCTATCCCCTGCACTACCTACCAATTGATGTATGTGCAGGTATGTTGGAAAGTAGCGCCAAGCAGTTATTAAGAGATTATCCCTCGCTGCAAGTTTATGGTTTAGCGGGAACCTATGAATTAGCCCTTGCAAAACTCCTACCGACGCAATTACCCAACCGAATGGTTTGTTTTATTGGTAGCAGTTTAGGTAATCTTACACCTAGTGAGTGTGATGTTTTCTTCTCTCAAATTACAGAAGCCCTACAAGTAGGTGAGTATTTCTTGCTGGGAGTAGATTTACGAAAGCCAAAACAGATTTTAGAACCAGCTTATAGCGATAGTCAGGGGGTGACGGCAGCATTTAACCTTAATATGCTAGAGCATTTAAATCAACGATTTGAGGGGAATTTTGACACCACCAAATTTGAACACTGGGCGTTTTACAATGAAAGTGAGCATCAAATAGAAATGCATTTACGCAGCCTGCGATCGCAAATTGTAGAATTACGCGCTCTTAATCTCAAGGTTAATTTTGCACTAGGTGAGACTATCCTCACCGAAATTTCCCGCAAATTTGACCTCAATACTCTCAAGCAGCAACTCGCTGCACAGGGTTTATCACCTCTTCATGTATGGACAGATATAAATCAATGGTTTGGTTTATTGCTCTGTCAGCTGCAAGCATAAAGTAAATCAGAGTATCCTTCTATACAGAGGTTTTTAGTTGAGTCCAATATAGACTTAACAATAACAGCCCATATCAGTGAGAGAGATTCTAATTGTTCTCTCTCACTGTGGTAGCATTTTTACTAGCCACTACTGTATATTATACGTCAATGTGCATCTTTAATTAGCCCAAACAAGTAAACTAAATATTTAGCCCGTGATTATTGCTGCATCGACGGTGTGGGAAAAATTCTGCTGAATATAGGAACCCGTGGCTGCGGCTTAGTTGCAGTTATGTTGGCATTATCAGCTAAATTGACATTAGTACCAGAAGATTTATTGGCTGCCTCAGAGAAGATAGGTGGTTTGCCATTAGTAGAATTAGCAAAATCACTCAATTGGATAGCCGAAGGTGAACTTGAAGATATGGAAGTAATATTATCAAGATTTTGGCTGTTAGATTTTACCGGAGTTTCAGCTTGAGATGGAGTAATAATGAAAGCCGAGCTTGTTCCTAATGCCAGTATGAGCAGATTAAAAATATATTGTCGCATGGGAATTTTTCAAATTGATTGATAAATGTTTAAAGCTTCAAGAAGTTGTATTTGTTCTCAGTTGGAAATAAAATCTTGATTTTCCAAGATAAATCACCTCGCTGTTAGAGAAAACCTGATTACAGCGATTTGCAGATGAATAGACTAGTAACGTATACTTTGGATTTGAATGCAGCTTAGTACATTGATTCACTCATGAAAGCTAACTCCTTCAGCTACCTTTACTAGAAGGTAAGGAGAAGCTAAACTCTACTCTTCTTTTAAGAAAAGGGTTATTGTATAATTACGGAATCAATATTATAGAGAGTCTGCAAATAAATACACTTGGCATAACTGACTTTTATTCATCAATTAAGCCAGCACAACTATTAATAATTTAGTTGTATTTGTCTTACTCTTAAATGAGGAATTACACTGAACTTTGCGAAAAAACTAATTTTCAGCAAATCGTCTGCTAAATCGCATATTTAATGAACTACAACCAATAATATATAAAGTTTTAATAAAACGTGATTTTTATACAGTGGCTTTCTTGAAGGAGGCAGGCTAGCTAAATTCATTAATGGTTCACGCAGGGTAAGCAAATAAACAGTATAAACGCGCTCAATGAGCAAGTATACTGGCATCCGTTAAGTTAATACAGCAGTTTTTAGGTATTTAAACCACAACTAAGACGCAGAGCAAGGAGTTGTGTAGTTCAATTACTTAAAAGCACTGTTAACTGACGTAAGTAAAAAGAAGTGACGAGATGAGATTCTATAGTATTTACATCTCACCCATCACTCCTTATAGTTTGCGCGTTGATAAGCTGTTACGCATTTTTAAATTACAACAGCTTACTGCTTGATTTATCCTCTAACTAAAGAGGCGAATAATTATTAAGCTTATTATGTGATTTTCTATACAAATAATTTTAACTTATAATATCCATTAGTCTTACTCTTGTTTATGCCAGATAGTTACTTAATGGATTTGTTGTGAAAATCGAAAAGCTCAGATTACCGACTTTTCCAATAAATTGAGATATTTTTTTAATAAAAATATGTATTCATAAGCACAAAAAAACTTAACTTAAATTATATATCTTTGGTAGTATTAGCTTGATGCCTGTGATGGAAGTTAGGGAAAAAATTATAAGTTATTCTAAGTAATTATGGAAACAATGATTATTAGCACTAAATCATTCATCGGGATAATGGCAAACTAAGTTAAACAAAATAAGGGTTTAAGGTTTAGATCCAGGGTTTTCTGACTGTGGTGTTTTATCTAGTTTCTCTGCTAGACATAATTGCGACTGATTTGTAAGTTTAGTTACAAATTAGCATAATTTGAAATTAGCGGATTTTGCATTCGTATTTAGTTGAGTTTAGCGAATCTTACCACTGAAGGTAGAAGTAATATTTAGTAAAATGCCGTAAGCTTTTTTGCAAAAAGCATCTGAGTGGAATAGACACTCTCTAATTCCCTAGATTCAATCTGCTTTGAGCATCTAGGTTAAATGCAATACGTGTCAATTACAAAACTAGACCACGTGTAGCGTTATGGGACATAATAAATTGCCTAAAACCTAGAATAAACGTACTCTTATAGGTTTTATTGAACAATAATTAGAGTATATGATTAGTTGAAATTATAACTCAGCGATGCAAGAAATACTGCAATTATTATTCAGTAATTTACCTAGTAGATTTTTTGCTTAAACTCTGCAATTAAGTAGCAGGAATTTAAGGTGAACATAGAACAATTTATCCAACGCTCAGAAACATTGAACAATCGTTTAGCAGATTTATACCAAACTGCTAGCGTATTGCCTTGGATTTCGCCGGATTTGTTGCCGCAAGCTTTTAAGGAACTTTATAACACCTCAAAGGTAGTTCAGTTAGCAGCAGAAGAACTCCATCAGCAAAATGAGGAACTAATACAAACACGGAATTGCTTAGAAACAGAACGCCAATACTATCAAGAATTATTCGAGTTTGCGCCTGACGCCTATTTAGTGACTAATACAGAAGGAATCATTCAAGATGCTAACTTCACCGCAGCTAAATTGCTGAATGTTTCAAAGCAATTTCTGGTGGGCAAACCCATGATTAACTTCGTCCCTCTAGAAGAACGTCAGCACCTTCGTAGCGAACTTATCCAATTGTCTCAATCAGACAGAGTTAAAGAGTTATTGATACGTTTGCAACAGCGTCATGGTGAGTTCTTTGATGCAGCTTTGACAGTGGCAGTTGCCCGCAATCCACAGGGTAAGGCAACTTCTCTACGCTGGGTATTACGCAATATTACTGAACGGAAGCGAGTAGAATCAGCGGTAGTCAAAAATGATAGCGACCTCTCCCATGATCGTCCCGTACATAAATATTCTAAAGGAGAAACTATCCCCCTTAACCCATTAGTAATTTTGTATGTTTGTCAGGGTTTGGTCAAACTTAGTACCTATTGTGAAACGGGTGAAGAAGTTTTAATAGGATTGGCAACAGCAGGAATGGTTTTTGGCTCTAGTTTGACATCTCTAAACATTTACCAAGCCACAGCCCTCTCTGATGTTGATCTAGTGTCAATTTACGCAGCAGAGATAGCTGCTTCCCCCAACCTGAGCCATATCCTTTTACCAAAAATTAATCAACGCTTACGGCAAACAGAATCTTTTTTAGCCATTTGTGGAAGACGACGAGTACAAGAGCGGTTATACCATCTATTACAACTTTTGAAACAGGAAGTTGGTGAAACTGTGCCGGGGGGAACTCGCCTAAATGTTCGTTTTACTCACGAAGATATTGCTAGCGCTTGCTGCACTACCAGGGTAACAATTACACGATTGCTCGGTAAATTGCAAGAGGAAGGTATAATCAGTTTTGATTTAAATAAACATATGATATTAAGAGATTTTAATTAATTACTTATGGGTATCCCATGAGAAAATGTGACCTCATTCTTATCTTCTTATCTCGCAAAGAGGCGACGCGTAGGTGTAACCCGTAGGCATCGCAGAATTTAAAAATGTACCCAAAATAATGTATATCTAATTTGACGTGTATTGCTAAAATCGCGATCGCAGTATGTCAAAGCAGCTATGCACACACTTGGCAAAACAACTCCATCATCAGGCTACATCTTAGCTCTGGATTTAGGTACAACAGGCAACCGCGCCTTTGTGTTTAACGCAGACTGCAAGATTGTTGGGCAGGCGTACAAAGAACTAACTCAGTATTATCCTCAGCCCGGATGGTTAGAACATGACCCTCAACAAATCTGGGAAGATACGTGTTGGGTGATGCAAACCGCCATTAAGAATGCCCAGATTGCTCAATCAATGATCGCAGCCTTGGGGCTAACTGTACAGCGTGAAACGTGTTTGATTTGGGACAAAACCACTGGTAAACCACTCCATAGAGCGATTGTCTGGCAAGATCGCCGCACTGCTCCCCTTTGCCACCAATTACAAGAGCAAGGTTATGCCAATGAAATTTATGATCGCACCGGATTAATCATCGATGCCTACTTTTCTGCTACTAAGCTCAGGTGGCTATTAGACAAGTTTACAGATGTTGACCTGAACAATATTTTAGTAGGTACTATTGATACCTGGGTGCTGTGGAACCTCACAGGTGGGAAAGTCCATGCTACTGACCACAGCAACGCCAGCCGGACAATGTTGATGAATCTCAAAACCTGTGAGTGGGATGAGAAATTACTAGAACTATTTCAGATTCCGGCGCATATTTTGCCCCAGATTCAGCCTAGTTTAGGAGTATTTGGAGTTACTGATGCTACTTTGTTGGGCGCTGAAATTCCCATTACTGCCATCTTGGGAGATCAACAAGCTGCTCTATTTGGTCATGGCTGCGATCGCCCCGGTTTAATGAAATGTACTTACGGGACTGGTAGCTTTTTGGTAGCTCATACAGGCAATCAAATTGTGCGCTCGCACCATAAACTTATTTCCACGGTGGCATGGACACAAGCAAATTCCAGAGGAACTTTAGATGTCGGCTATGCCTTAGAAGGGAGTATGTTTACTAGCGGAGCTTGTATTCAATGGTTACGCGATCGCCTGAAGCTGATTAAAACTGCTGCTGAAAGTGAAGCGATGGCAAATCAAGTAACAGATAATGGCGGAGTCTACTTTGTGCCTGCATTTAGTGGGCTGGGCGCACCCTATTGGGATATGAGTGCTAGGGGAGCCTTTTTCGGCATTACCGCAAGTGTACAACCAGAGCATCTAGTACGCGCCGTATTGGAAGCGATCGCTTATCAAGTTGTGGAAGTGGTGCAAGCAATTAATGCATCTAGCAGTACTCCAGTTGGTCGATTAACCGTAGATGGTGGTGCTTGCGAGAATAATTTTCTAATGCAGTTCCAAGCTGATGTATTAGGTATTCCAGTTGAACGGCCGATAATGCGCGATACAACCGTTCAGGGGGCAGCATTTGCAGCAGGTTTAGCTATAGGATTTTGGGAGAACTATGAAGCGCTCGTGCAACAACGGCAAATTGAACGTGTATTTGAGCCAGGGAGCAATGCTCCATTGTCCAACTTTGCTACTTGGCAAAAGGCAGTGAAACGCACTCTCGCTTGGGGGGAGTAAGAGAATTCTAAATAAAAAATATCCTATCGTTTTAAGGGCAGGGGGCTTTTAGCTGGGGGAGGGAAAGTCTTAGTGAAGTTCAGAAATTGGATAATTTATTTTTTGGAGTTCACTAAATGCCTACTGCTCAGGCAAGGCTTTAACTGAATGGTTAGTAAAATTTTGTTCCAGATAGCGTGGATCGGTTACTCCTAAGTGCAAAACAAGTGCTGTAATTAATCCACCTATAGCTGCTACTAAGAAAGCAGTTTTATAGTCAATATTGTCCACTATCCATCCACCTAAAAGGGGAGCCAGGATCGTGGCAGGGGCGACAAGAGTATTGCCAAGACCAATATAGGCTGGTCGTTGGCGCTGGTTACCAAACTCTAAAGTCATTACCGCAGCAATATTTTGCAGAGCGCTCATACCTATACCCGCTCCTATAAACACCAAGTAAAAAGAGTTTACATTGGGTGCTAGCCCAGCTAAAACCGAACTGAACGCACAAATAATAGAACCAGCCTCCAAAACCAACTTATTACCCCAGCGATCGCCTACCCAACCCAAAACCAATCCAGCAATAGTTTGCGTTAACATCAGCAGACCAGTAATTAACCCAATAGATTCTTCTCCCATGCCATGTTTGTGCACGGCATAAAGTGTATAAAAGGGAAGTGGCATTAATGCTAATTGTGAAAGCATACGTGTGATCACAAAGCAACGGAAATTCTTATCGCACCGGAGAATCACACTAAGACTGGCCCAAAATTCACTTCTAGTTCCAATGGTAGATAATGAGTTGCTTACTGGCTCTCGCGTCTTAGACAAAAAAAACCAAGATAGAGCCATCGCAACGCTAGCACACAAAAAACAGAGAGCAAAGTTAAATGGCTGGGCAATTTGCTTAAGCAGTAAACCTGCTATCAAAGCACCAAAAATGCTCATCAGATTAGCAGCCGCCGATAAAGCACCGTAAAAAATGCCAAGCCTTCCGGGGGGAATAATTTTACCAACCATACTTTGCCAAGCAGTAGCACTTAATCCGCCACCTAATCCCTGCCAAATGAGTATGGCAAATGTTAGATATAAAAGAATTTGGCTATTGAGTTGTAGCTGTAACAAAGCAACCAGTGCTAAACCGAAAAAAGGAAATCTCTGGTGAATTGTCAACCACATTACAGTTGGTTTGTAATATTGTAGTCGAGCTATTTTTTCAGCTGTTAATAGCTGAGGTAGTTGCCAACCTAAACGCGGAATAGCCGGGATTAAACCGATGAGCAATGCAGAATGGGTAAAACCGCTAACAAATAGAGGAATAATCGTGATGTAGGAGGCAAAACCAGTTGCCAAGCCAAAAAATGCACTTTCAGTAACATTGACAGTCAAGTTATGACGAAGGTCTTTTTGAATTTCAGAGTTAAGCATTTTTATAGATATCGCAAATGTAAATAAGTAATTCTTTGCACGTCAAAACCAGGCTTTTTTCAAGCCGCATTCAAATAATTCAAAATTTGAAAAATAACGCTGTGAGAAATCAATCCCTCAATCTGATGAGCGATAAATACTTCTGTTATTTATTACCCTTCTTCGTCAGACTCTGTCGGAATCGTGTTTCTCTAGAATAGGATAATAATCGTGATAAACCTTAATTGAGCGAGAGCTTGGCATCGCCAAGCAAATAGCCCTTATTACCACCCACATACGCAGATTTACATAGCTTTATACTTTTAGATTTTCTATTTTTTTACTCACTGGTGATTTGGGAAAACTTGGTCAGCATTTTAAACCGATTTATATTCTTTTTTAGGCGCTTAGTTAGGTGGTAAGTACCGAACAAAAACCTGAGTTGCTTCCATAGATTGTTCCCAGATGTCACACTTAAATTATCATTAGAGAATGTTTTTCTAAAAAAATTCCAAACTATGCATCTGCAATATTTTTGGTAATTTACGCTCCAACAACTTGGAACAAATTCTATACCGTGTGTAACTTTCCTTCAAACCTAACCCCTTCTTTACCTTTTCTACGAGAGGCTGCGCCAACGGAAGGGTAGCAAGAATCAAAGCTTCTTAGGAATGGGAGAAGCACTTATGCAAGCGATCGCAAAAGATAGAAAGCGATAAGATACTCGTGTATAAACTTAGGTATGGTAAGAAAGTGTGACTCCTGAGTGTCAAATCTGCGGAGTTTTTTAATAGGTAATTATCTTCTTTTTTCTCGCCCCAGAAATCAAGCGATCGAAGCCATCCGTTTTCTGCATAGGGCAAGAGTCATTTCAAGCCTTTTTGAAAATCTTTCAGAAGGTGTAAACAGTTGCGAGTCAGAGTTACCCACAACTATTGCGTGGTAAGTTTGATTTGGGGTGTAAATTCCCATCTTAAAGTTTGATAACTGATAGCTGTTTTAAATACCACTGACATCTAAGGATGCTGAACGCATGATTGCTAAACCTAAGATTTTCATTGATGGCGAATCAGGAACCACAGGCTTACAAATTTACTCACGTCTCAATCAACGGGATGATATCGAGTTAGTTAGCATTGAGGCATCTAAACGTAAGGATGCAAGTGAGCGAGCTAAACTAATCAATGCCGTCGATGTTGTTATTCTTTGTCTACCTGATGATGCAGCCCGCGAAGCTGTGAGCTTAGTAAGTAGTACTACAGTTAAGATCCTTGATGCTAGTAGTGCCCATCGCACAGCTAATGGCTGGGTATATGGTTTTCCTGAACTAAATCCAGAACAGCGAAAGAAAATTGCTAGCGCGCAGTTTGTCAGCAATCCAGGCTGTTATCCCACAGGATTCTTGGCTTGTATCCGTCCGTTGATTGCCAAGGGACTTTTAAAGAGTAATTTTCCGATCACCGTTAACGCAGTGTCAGGTTACTCTGGTGGCGGAAAGAATCTGATCAAACAATACCACACCTTCCACGAACAGGAAGCTGGAACAGAGTCGCTATATCCTTATGGCATCTACGGTTTGCAGTTTGGACATAAGCACGTCAAGGAAATGCATTATTACTCAGAGTTAGCATCGCCGCCGCTATTCGTACCGGCTGTAGGGGATTTTGAGCAAGGAATGCTGGTTCAGGTGCCTTTGCCTCTGTGGAGTTTGGATAATCCACCATCAGGTGAAGTTATTCATCAAACAATTGTTAACTACTACCAAAGTGAAAAATTTGTCCAGGTTGCTCCATACCAAGATTCTACTCTGCTGCGAGACGGAATATTTTTGGATGCGATGTCTACGACGGGCTACGCCTACGCAATGAACGGCACCAATATTGTTCAGGTTTTTGTATTCGCCAATGACACTACCAAAGAAGCGTTGCTAGTTGCTCGTCTCGACAACTTAGGCAAAGGCGCATCAGGAGCTGCAATCCAAAACTTAAACATCATGTTAGGCTTTCCAGAAGAGTTGGGATTGTTATGAAAGAGCGTTAAGCAATGCGGAAAAGGGAGTATAACTTTTACTCCATGCTCAATGACTAATGGCTTGTGCTAGACAGGAATAACTATTATGAGTACGTAAATTGCTTATTTGAAAAAGTAAAAAGGCAAATTGAGAAAGCAATTTGCCTTTTTGCTTGCTGAATCTACCGAAATGAATGCGCGATATACTGAAATGAGAAAGCAATCTGCTTTTTTGCTTGCTGAATCTACTGAAATGAGTAAGCAATCAAGCATTTTGAGAAAGCAATATGCCTTTTTGCTTGCTGAATCTACTGAAATGAGAAAGCATTCAAGCATTTTGAGAAAGCAATTTACCTTTTTGCTTGATGAATCTACCGAAATGAGAAAGCATTCAAGCATTTTGAGAAAGTAATATGCTTGAATGCTTATTGGAAGAAATTTGAAACGAAGGCAGGAGGCACGAGGCAGAAGGGAAGAATTTGGTGGGGATTCAGACCCCCACCAAATAAGTGCCACTGAATCAGAAATTTCAGTGGGGGACTCAACCCTTGCTCCCACGGGTGTATCTCATGTAAATGAGAACCGCTATATACTAACCTGATATTATTAACTTAATAATTTTAAAACTTTTAGTACTTGTTTTTGCTTATTCTTTTTTCAGTTTGTCAAGCAGTTGAATTACATGATGTTCAAAACCTCTATTTCGCTCTTGAACTGATTCAATCAAAGGTTTATCAAAAAGATTAATGACATACTTGCCTAGTTGAATACCTAAAGGTTTTAAATGTCCACCCTTTACATTTTCCCGAAATTCTTGGGGTGGTTTTTTTAGAATATCAGTAAACCATTCACAGGTTAGTTTAGCAATATTATCGGATTTAAAACAAACTAAACCCATAATATTAAATAGCCCACTATCCTTGATTAAGTTCTGAGTTTCTTCAACAGTTGGTTTCACACCCCAGCCAAGATTATCGATGATATCTGCTAAGAACTGAGGACGGATTGCGCTCCCTGTATCAGCAATAGCAGGTGCTAATAGGATAGAAACTTGCCCTTTAATGAAGATACTATTAATTTTGATTTCTCGCTGTACGTAAGTGTAAATTAGTTTTTTATCTTCTAAAATTTTCCGTTTAAGCTCCTCAAAGAGAATGTTAACGTCTGCAATTACACTTTCTATCTGCGACTCATTCGAAGTATAAGATAGCAAATTCCGAATAAACTTTTCTCTATCTTGAGCCTCTGGAGGCAAAGCAGTAAATCCTTCTAACAGGGAGATATATTTACAGCCGAGGCTATGTCCAATCCAAGAAAAGTTTTTATCATCTAAATAAGCTTCATAATCATATCCTGCAACACTTGCCATCCTTACAAGCTCTGGCAGAATTTCATACTGCTCTCTCATTAGGTAACCAGCTTCTACATAATGGTTAAAACTAAAATTGAAAGGCAGAAGAATAATCGTATATCCCTGCTCATATAAGCATTGAAGCAGATAGCGATAAAAAAGCATGGGGCCAAATGTACCAAAGAAAGCCCCTGCAATAAATTGAATTACTCCTTTAGGCTGTGGATGCAGAGCAACCCAGCTGTGAGAAACGGGTTTAAATCTCAGTTTTAAATTTGTATTTACCATAACTTAGCAATGAGTGCATCTCATTTTGGTAGGTGTATCATTAATCTCCAAACCGAAGTTGCTGCTTTTCGGATTCTTTAAAAGATTTTTTTGCAATCGGAATTTTTAAAGATATGTGACTATTTGAATTTATCCATCATTTTTTAAAAGACACTGCACTTTGAAAGATTAAAACACTGTTACTGTTAGCATTTAGGTTACTCTTGTAATAAACAAGCTAAATGTCATAAGGTATCGCTCGTCAAATTGTGGTAAAAAAGCATGGGGAGCGATGCCTACGGCGGCAAGCTACGCAATTAACTCAATCTCAGGTGAAGACACTAAGTTTGTGATTACCTAGCCCTTTCAAGCTGACTCCAAAAAGCTCTTCTGTCTCTCTTCTCTCTGTGTCCTCTGCGTCTCTGTGGTTAAATAAATTACTTTCTCAGCGTTCCAAGCAAAGAAAGCGCTAAGAAAAAACAATCTTATTTTACGAATCCAGTGGACTTTTTCCGCTTCAGTTTAGCTAAATGCGTTTTAGTAACACCAACTTTATTAGTAAATCAAGACCAGTTAGGCATTGCAGGCAGAGATTTGTGTGTAATAAAGCTTGTACAATTGTCAAGGCGGTTTTTCCTGCCAGAATACTTCTTAGGTGTAAGATTTATCGACAGCAAAATTTTTATACTTTGTGTTTTTCCATCCTTCACTTGTGGCAAAAATGCCCCAGGTTAGTAGCTCATATCTTGCAATAGATAACTTTTACCCTTATGACTGGAGAGCAAAATCTTGGGAATAGAACTACGCAGTTTCGTATTTCTCGACAGCCTGCAACCTCAACATGCAGCATATATGGGAACAGTAGCCCAAGGCTTCTTACCATTACCAGGGGATACATCACTGTGGATTGAAATCTCTCCTGGTATCGAAATTAATAAAATTACGGATGTAGCCCTCAAAGCCGCTTCTGTCCGTCCGGGAGTACAGGTCGTTGAACGACTGTACGGACTATTGGAAGTTCATTCTAGCTCCCAAGGGGAAACGCGAGCTGCTGGGCAAGCGATTTTGGCTGCATTGGGAGTCCGAAAAGACGAATGTCTCAAACCGCGTGTTGTTTCTAGCCAAATTATCCGCAACATAGATGCTTACCAAACACAACTCATTAATCGAACGCGACGGGGACAGCTACTACTAGCAGGGCAAACGCTGTATGTATTAGAAGTGGAGCCTGCTGCTTACGCCGCGCTGGCTGCCAATGAAGCTGAAAAAGCAGCATCGATTAATATCCTTGAGGTTCAAGCTGTAGGTAGCTTTGGACGGCTTTATTTAGGTGGACATGAACGAGATATTCTAGCGGGTGCGGCGGGAGCATTAACGGCAATTGAAAGTGTAGCTGGTCGGGCAAATCCTCTGGGTATGCGTAAGGAGTAAAAGAGAGAAAATGGCAAATCGAGAGCATCTAACTTTACTCAAAGCAGGTGCAGTTACATGGATTGAGTGGAGAAAGAAAAATCCTCAGATTGAACCAGACCTCAGCACCGCAAATCTGCAAGGGGATAACCTCAGAGGCGCAAACCTCCAGGGGGTAAATTTGAGAAAGGTGGATTTAAGTAATGCTTTACTCGTGCGAGCAAACCTCAGTGGTGCTGACCTCAGTAGTGCCAACCTCTACAAAGCCTTGCTCGTTGAAGCTAACTTGAGTGATGCTAACTTCAGTGTTGCTAACTTGAGTGGTGCTATACTTACGCAAGCAGATTTGAGTCATGCCAATTTGATTAGTGCTGACTTGAGTGAGGCGAATCTTAGAGGCGCTGCGATCGCTCATGCTAATCTAATTGGAACTGACTTAAGAGGCGCTAACTTGAGAGATGCCGATTTAGGCGCAGCAAAACTAATTCGGACTAATCTTTCTTTTGCCAACCTGATTGAAGCTAACTTGATTGCAGCTGACCTCAGCGAAGCTAGTTTGTACGAAGCGGAAGTATTAGGGGCTTATCTTTATAAAACTGACTTATACAAAGCTAATCTGAACAAAGCTCACCTTAGTGGTGCTTACCTGTTCCGGGCTAACCTAAGTGAAGCTGATTTGAGTCAAGCTGATTTGAGTTGGACTAACCTTAGAGGCGCGAATTTGGCAGGGGCAAATCTTAGAGGAGCTAACCTTAGAGGAGCCGACATTAGGGGAGCTAACCTCAGCGGCGTAAATCTTCAGGAGGCAATTATGCCTGACGCTTCAAGGCGCGATTAATTAACTAAAAAAATTAATTAACCATTTAGATTCATTTGCTGGAGTTTAAACTAGTTAGCAGTGTAAAATCACTCGGCACTGCTGATTTAATTAGATTAATTAAGCTTAAATTTAGCACTATACATTTTGGGGTATTTTTTGCCAAAATAAGCTTTATTTCTTAAAAGAAGCACATAAAATTAGAAATTAAAAATTTTACATTTTTAAGATTTGCTAAAGAAGTTGACGTAACCGTAAGCGTTAATGATAATTAAGTAGTTACAAGTAAGTGGAAAAATAATTAAAATAAATGATTTTTTACACACCTACTTAGCATTTACATAATCAATTAACCAAATCAATAATTAATATTTGTTAAGTAGTATTGGTATTAATTAGGTTAACAAAGGCACCTGTATTTAAACTCAGAGTTTTAAATAATCTGCATTGAACTTATAAAAAGTTCTTTGACTGAGGCCGAAGTTAGGCATTAATTAGAAATTCAAGAAAAATAATATGGCAGTTATTTACGGCACTACATCTCCTGACACAAGAAATGGGACTTCGGGAGATGACACAATATATGGTTGGGCTAATGGTGGTAATGCCAATAGTTTGTCTGGAAACGATACCCTGAATGGTGCAGATGGTAATGATAATCTGTTTGGCGGGACGGGAAACGACAGTTTAATCGGTGGTCTTGGCAATGACACGCTTGATGGCGGCTTGGGTATCGACAGCTTAAATGGGGGAGTAGGCGACGACACTTACACTATCAACAGTACTACCGACACGATTACAGAGGCTACTAATTTAGGTACAGATACCGTCCGATCTTCTGTCGCCTACACACTGGGTGCTAATCTGGAGAACCTGATACTGACCGGAACTAGCGCCATCAACGGGACAGGTAACAGTCTTAATAACATAGTCTTTGGTAATACTGTTAACAACACTCTGAATGGCAGAGCAGGCAATGACACGCTAGATGGTAATTTGGGCAATGATACCCTCAATGGTGACGACGGTAATGATAGTTTACAGGGCGGGCCCGGCAATGACAGACTCAATGGGGGGTCTGGAAACGATGTCCTCGTCGGTGTTTGGCCCGGTAGTCCACTCTCACCTGGATTAGGAGAGACTGATACCTTAAGTGGCGGTGTTGGGCTAGATAGATTTATCCTTGGGGACGCTGTAAATGTCTACTACGACGATAAAAACACTACCAATGCTGGTTTTGGGGACTTGGCTACTATTACTGATTTCAACACTAGTGAAGATCAAATAGAACTCAAAGGCTCTCCAAAAAACTACCGCTTGCAATCTGCTGGAACCACTACACAAATATTTTTAGACAAACCTGGAGCAGAGCCAGACGAGATCATAGGTATTGTGCAGAGGGTGGTAAACCTCAGACTTGATAGTGACAGTTTCCTTTTCTATGAGCAGGAAAACGCTAGACAAACTACAAACAATACACTAGCCAGCGCTCAAGGATTGGGTTCTTTATCATCAGGTTCAGACGTTAATCTTTCAGGTGAGTTAGTCACAGTTCAACCGGGGGACAATCCCGACTTCGACTTTTTTACATTCTCTCTAGCAAATCAAAAAACTGTCACTATTAGTGCGGCTACAACCGATGATACAGTAATTGGACTGTTTAACAATACTGGGATTTTACTGCAAAGTGACGACGATAGTGGCCCTGACTTTGGGTCATTAATCACCGCTTCACTGGGTGCTGGAACTTACTCAGTATCAGTGAGTAAATATGCTTTCTTCCCTCAAAATGGCGAAACTTTCTCTGGCTCTAGTGATAGCAACCCTGCTCCTTACACTCTAAAAATCAGTTTGGCAACTTAAGGTAGTACTGCATTATAAAGCTGATTTAAGTATACTTTTAGTGCTAGTTAAAGGAACACAATTCTCCGCCCACCTTGCCTAACAAAATAATATTCATAAGCTAGCACTCATTGCTCATTTCACCCCATAATCTCTAAAACTGTTTCCTTTCTCAGGAAGATTTAGGAATAAAATCATCTGATTATTTTATGAACAAAATAATGAATAACATTAACTCATCCAACCAAGAGCAACGCAGATTTATCGGTAAGTTGGCTCTTAAAAATTGCTTTTTCGCCGCGAAAACGCTGTTACTGACAATATTTCTATTAAAATATGGCGCTACTGGAGTAAATGCTGCACCTAAAGCTTTGCGTCCTGATATTCAGATTCGCAATATTATCAATACATTATCGATTTCTCCTTCTGTTCGCATTGCAAAAGATCCACGAAATAATACTCTCTATTACCTCAAACAGAATGGTGATATTTATCGAGTCAATTTAGGCTCCTCTAATAGTACACTTGTGTACAACTCTAATAATCATGATGTCGGTGAGACTCAAGGTATGGCCATTGGTCCTAACGGCACAATTTATTTAGTTGGCAATGCAGACCTTGTGAATAACCAGACCAAAGGAATTATTGTCAAAGGTGAAATTAAGTCGGGTACAGAACAGCGCATCTGGTCTACCTTAGCCAAGAGTGCAGGCTATCCCAAAAGCAAAACAGCCTATGATCATCGCTTCAACGGCGTAGTTGTTAGCCCGGATGGTAACTTTATTTATGTGAATAGCGGTTCTCGTACCGATCACGGTGAGGTTCAGTCTGTTAATGGGCTATATCCTAACACTCGCGAAGTAGGATTAACCGCCTGTATACTCCGTCTTCCTACTAATGGCAAAAATCTTTTTCTTGCAAATAATCGAGCAACTTTAAAGACAGCTGGTTATATTTTTGCAGAAGGAATACGTAATACTTTCGATATGGCTTTTGCGCCCAATAGGGATTTATTTGGCACAGAAAATGGCCCCGATCGTGATATGTCAGAAGAATTGAATTGGCTCCGTCAAGGTGGTCATTACGGCTTTCCTTGGCGGATTGGCGGGACAGACAACCCACAACAATTTCCCAATTATGATCCTGCTAAAGACCTTTTATTAAACCCTAAATTTAACGCAGTACAAAGAGGCTACTTTCGTAACGATCCAACCTTTCCTGTTCGGCCTAGTGTAAACTTGATTGAACCAATCCTTAATTTGGGGCCAGACGCAGACAGTTACCGCGATCCTCTAGATGGTAAAGTCAAAGATGCCAGTGTTCTTGGGCAAAATTTTAGCAGTTTTACAACACACCGTTCTCCTTTGGGCTTAGTTTTTGATACACAAGGAGTATTAAGTCCAGAATTCAATAGAGATGGATTCATATTGAGTTGGACACCAGGCGACCCCACTGGCGAGACAGTAGCAGGCCCTTTTAAAGATTCCAGCCAAGACTTACTGCATTTAAACTTAACTAAAGTAAGAAATACAAACTATAAACTTAATGCTACCCGTATTGTTGAAGGTTTTAGTAATCCCATTGACAGTGAGATTATCGGCAATAAGATTTATGTTCTGGAATATGGTGGAAATCAAGGAATTTGGGAAATCACTATGCCGACTAGATAAAGCAGACTGCGTTGGGGAATAATACTCCATTCTTCTCTCCTAAAAGGAGAGAGGAATGGAAGTGAGGTCAAAAATGTACTGCACCTAAGCGAGAACGGCTATATAGCCTGGGGGTGTAAGCCAGTTAAAAAAGAAACATCATATAAATATTTTTATACGCAGTAGAAGATATCTATATGTCATATATTTGCACCTTTTAAAAAGGTTAGTTTATTAGGTAATACAGTTAAGTTAAGCATCTCTTTCTTCTCTCTGCGCGTGTCACAGACAGACGCTGCGCGTTTGCGGTAACCTGCGGCAAGTTGCCTTGCACGTTAAAAAATTGACTTTGATAACACAGTTTTAACTTTAACTGAACCGTATTGGTTTATAAGATTAGTTTTAAATTTTTCCTGGGTTTACTCTCTTCAGATAGAAACAGCTCTATAACTAATTTAGGATAAATATTGAGTCCAAACCTATTAATTTTAGTATATTAAATTACGATAAGATTTAACATTAAGCTTGGATAAGCACACTGGTATCTTCAAATGCAGTGATTGTTCACTAAGCATCAGACTATTGGATAGAAAGAATTCGATAAAAATATTCCTTACTTAGTAGGTATAAACCAGGCTTTTAAGATTGAATCGAATTAATGAGGTCGGTTTAACTGGAACTGCTAACGTAAGTTTTTCGTTAGCAGTTTGCATTAACTTGCGATCGCCTACGGTGGGCGCTTGTGCCATCGCTAAAGAATAATCAAGTTTCCAGATAAAGGTCTTCACAACTGGCTGTTGTAGTAATTTCAACTTTATGAATATAAACTATCAAATTCTACCCACTTTTACACTGGCCATCATTGCCGCATTATTGACTTCGCTATTATTGGATCGGTGGTGGCGCGAACGCATTTATAACTTGAACGGTAAAACTGTACTGATTACAGGCGGTTCGCGGGGACTAGGGCTAGTTATGGCACGCCAGTTGATTCAAGCAGGAGCGCGTTTGGCGATTTGTGCCCGCGATCCAGAAGAGCTGGAGCGATCGCGTCTTGAACTAGAACAACGAGGTGGAGAGGTTCTGGCTGTACCCTGTGATGTGACTGACAAAACTCAAGTAGAGCAGATGGTACAACAGGTACGCGATCGCTTCGGAGTGATCGACATCTTAATCAACAATGCTGGTACCGATTTTGTCGGTCCAATGGACGTAATGACCCTGGAGGACTACGACGATGCGATGAAGTTGCATTTTTGGGCCCCGCTTTACACCACCTATGCAGTCTTGCCCGAAATGCGCGAACGACATCAAGGGCGAATAGTTAACATTTCCTCAATTGGTGGTAAGGTCGTTTTCCCCCATATGCTGCCATACTGTGCTAGCAAGTTTGCTTTAACTGGGCTATCGGAAGGGATGCGGACAGAACTGGCTAAAGAGGGAATTAGTGTTACAACCGTATGTCCTGGTTTTATCCGCACAGGCGCTCCTGAGAATGCCACCTTTAAAGGTCAGCATCGAAAAGAATATGCCTGGTTCAGCATTAGTGATTCTTTGCCCTTGCTCTCAATGAGTGCTGAAGGTGTAGCTCGCAAAACTATTGCCGCCTTGAAGCGAGGTGATGCAGAGATAATTCTGTCTCTTCCGGCTCAGATTGCTGCCAGATATCATGGACTGTTTCCAGGACTAAATACTAATTTGCTAAGTTTGGTAAATTGGTTACTACCTGCCGCATCGGGTGGTATTGGCACAGAGCGAGCATTAGGAAAAGACAGCCATTCTTTCTTGTCGCCCTCTTGGTTAACCTATTTGGGTAACAGAGCCGCACGGCGAAATAACACAATTACCGTAGTTGAGGGGAATGGGAATGGAGCAAAGCAGCAGGTTGTAGAGCCGCAGCCAACACCTGAAACAATCACCGCAGTCCCTGAGCAACCCCAAATCCAGTTAATCCAACCTTCCGAAGCAGCACCTGAAATTCAAGCCTGTTTCAACGATATTCAAGACACATTGGGAATCCCTTGGATACCTGCAAACTGGCGTGCCTATGCGATGTATCCATCGGTGATGCAGTTGTTTTGGCAACGTCTCAAACCTGCAATGCAAACCGAAGCATTTTTAGAGGATGCGATCGCAATTACTGAGCATGTTTATCGTGATATCAATGATTGGTATCAACCAGGTTATCAGATTGAAGTAGAACAAGCACAACAACATCACATCCAGCAAGAACTTAACGCTTTTATTTTTGGGAATCCGCAATTACTGATCCAGCAAATTGCACTGAGCAAGACACTTGCAGGTGAGGTAGTAGGTCAGGATGGTAGTGTAGATTCTCGACATGGGACAAATGCTTATCATCATCATCAAATCCAGCTGATAGATGAGCAGTCAGCAGCAGAAATTTCGCCAGAAATACCACGGGTTTATCAAGACATTAAACAAACTCTCGGTGTACCGATTGTCAACTCCGATTACCAAGCATTAGCTCGATGGCCGGCTTTCTTCCTGGCAGCTTGGTTAGACATCAAGCTTTGGCGAGAACGACCAGAGTATCAACTTCTCGTGCAAGATGTTGTGCAGAAAGCAGAAGAAGCTGCCAGCCGTCTATCTCCTGCTGTGTGGGTTGGTGAGCGGGAAGTACGAGATATTCTCGATAACCCCGATAATTTCGAGCAGATTCAGCAGATGGTGCAGATGTTCAAGGATATATTGCCGGAACTAATTGTGCAGAATGCTCTGTTTCATTTTGGTCTAAGAAGAGTTCAAGCAATGACCATAACGAATAGGGAATAGGGAAATTAGTTAGTTGTAATTTTTCCCCCTTCCCTATGCTTTTGTGGCTCACAAAAGAAAGGATATAAGTCAATACAGTTCAGTTAAGCATTTCTTATGAGCTTTTTGACCAGAGTTAAACGCAAATAATTTGCGTTTAACTTTGATGAGGAAAAAACCATTCCCTTAATCAGCAACGCCGAAAATTAACATCAATCGCTATCGCTGTTGCTTTCGACTAAACTACTCTTGAAGGTTGGTTTCAGGATCAATCGGCATCCCAATCGGGTCGGTATTAGGCAAAGTTCCTTGCATCTGCTCGCTTGGAATGTCTGGATTATTCTGGAGATTGACAGAACCCTTTTCTGAGAGTTGCTCGTCTGTAGAATAAGACCCCATGATAGTCGAAGCTCCAGCAGTTTTGGGATCGCCTGTTGCGTCAGTTTTCGTAAAGTTAGTAGCAATAGGAAAGTTAGTTGGATCTCCCTCTGGTTCGTTCCCTCCTACTGTGGCTTGTGCATCTAACATTGCACTCCCTGCAACATTAGTAGGTGTATGAGGTTGAGCTTGCTCAGATGCAACAACAGATTGATCTGGGGTAATATCTGGATTTGATAAAGATGGGTTGTTATCGCTCATATTAAAAAACCTATTTATGCAGTAGTTATCTATGAATTACCTGACTAGCGATCGCTAGAGGCTCCACTTTTTTAGTTAACTATATGTTTAATATGAAAACTTCAACCGAAATACTTAATTTTAATTGTACTCAGAAAAGAATTTAGATTAATTTAAAGTGTGATTAACAATACAAAAAATAGCAGCTTAAAAGTTATTAAGTAAGACTATCATAAATTATTCAGAGCATTGCTGTAGCTATAAAAATAGGTGTTTCCAAAAAAGACTTTAATAATAATATTGGTATTCATCCATCGAGTGCTGAAGAGATTTTATCTTTATGAGTATTAATGCTTAATCGTAGTGAAATTTACATTTAACGTTCAAACTTTATTAAACCTTTTGACACGCTGATAGTTTAAATTACACAACTATAGTAAGAGAATAATATACTTAGTAAATTTTAAGATAAAAGTATAATATAGGAATTTGAAAGCATTAGATTCATTGCCTGCTATTGTGCTAAAATTCCCGTTCGTTTGACAATACCTAAAATCATAGTCAAAAATACAAACTTTTGATAACTAATCATCATGTCAGATGCAACAGCAACACAGCTAACCGATGCATTACATGAAGCGGCTCATCCACTGACAGGTACTGCCCAAGACTACGATCCACTCATGGATTTAATTGGTAATGCCCGCTTTGTGCTGATTGGCGAAGCGTCTCACGGCACCCATGAATTTTATGAACAACGGGCTGAAATTAGCAAGCGGCTGATTCAAGAAAAAGGCTTTACGGCTATAGCAGTGGAGGCAGACTGGCCAGATGCTTACCGTGTTAATCGATATGTACGGGGAATTAATAACACCCCGACTCCTACTGAAGCGCTTGCAGGCTTCGAGGATTTTCCAAGTTGGATGTGGCGCAACACAGATGTGGTGAACTTTATCGGTTGGCTACGTCAGTATAATGATGCATTACCGCAGAATGGAAACAAAGTAGGCTTTTACGGGCTTGACCTTTACAGTATGTATACCTCAATAAACGAGGTTCTTGCCTACCTAGACAAAGTTGACCCAGAAGCCGCACAACAAGCACGCCACCGATATTCTTGCTTAGAACACTTTGAAGAAGATACCAAAGCTTATGGGTATGCGGCTGCTTTTGGTATGAGCGAGTCTTGTGAGAAAGAAGTTATTAATCAATTGATGGAATTGCAACGCCGGACTGCGGATTATGCAGGGCGTGATAGTCAGGTTGCAGAAGACGAGTTTTTCTATGCCCAACAGAACGCCCGACTGGTGAAGAATGCCGAGGAATACTACCGATCAATGTTTCTGGGACAGGTGTTGTCTTGGAACATACGCGATCGCCACATGGCAGAAACCCTTGATCACCTCGCCACCCATTTAGATAAGCAAGGAAACCGCTCAAAAATTGTGGTTTGGGCGCACAATTCCCACCTGGGCTATGTGCGAGCAACCGATATGGGAATTGCGGGTGAACTCAACGTCGGGCAATTGGTACGAGATAAATATGGTGATGACACCGTACTTGTGGGGTTTACAACTTATACGGGTACAGTTACGGCTGCTTCTCGTTGGGGTGGTGTACCTGAACTTAAACAAGTCCGTCCGGCATTATCTGATAGTTACGAAGCTTTATTCCATGAGGTAGGTTTACCTCAGTTTTTACTGAATTTACGAGAAGAAAATCAAGCAGTTACAGGACTAGAAAAACCGCGATTAGAGCGAGCGATCGGCGTAATTTATCAGCCCGAAACTGAGCGTCAGAGTCACTACTTCTACGCTCGACTACCCGATCAGTTTGACGCTGTAATCCATATTGATGACACTAAGGGAGTACAACCACTGGATCGCACTTCGCATCTAGATACAACTGAACCACCAGAGACATTTCCTTTCGCTGTCTAAATCAATAGTTAGTTTGAAAATCACGCCTGCTCAGATTTTCGATTTTGTGACATACTCACGCTACAGCCGTACAGGTAAGCGTGAGCTTCTTAGAGACTCTTCAATGCAAACAGCCTATTGCATAATACTTTTGACTTCCGCCTTGCGGTACTAGTCCCTTACCTAAAACCATACGCCACCCGAACGCAGTCGAGGCAGAGTGCCCAGATTTTTGATCGAAATGCTACTCAAATGCTACTCAAAAACAGTCATAACTAAGGCAGGATATCTGTTGTAACTGGAGTTAAGAAGCTAATGCCGTGGTTTGTAAAAGAAGTAGCAAAGCACGCAAAATCAAGCTTTTTGTCAGATACAACGTTTTTGCTACTTATTTGCTACTCAATCGAGCAATTCTTACCCTTGTTTTTAGCGATAACCAGGTGCGATCGTGCTACTCAAATGCTACTCATTGGGAACGATATCATAGGCGATACAGGTCTCATGTGACAAAAACGGAATTATGCCACTGTATGAAATCACCTTTTTTCATCCTCATGACGATGAACCGGATACCAGTGTCATTTATGCTAATGACATAGAGAAAAGCTTTGTTGAACTTCAACACGCTAATCCTAAAGTTGAATTTCTCTCTTATAGAAAGGTAGAGGATGACGATGACGAAGAAGAGGAAATCCAACTAAGCAATGAAGGATGTTGGCAGTTTTTAGATTGTCAAACATTAACAGGCGTTTCTGCTGATAAATGCCCCAATGCCAAAGCTTGCAAGCAAAATGCTTTGCATAGCCACAATAGATCCTGCTCTCTTCCATATCAAAAATGGCTACCAGAGCTAGATCAACTGTGGGACGTTCCGACACTATGGGTCGATTGGGAAATTTCACCAGAAGCACAAGAAGCTGGCTATGGATCGCCAGAAGATTTATTTTATGTTTACAAAAATTCTTGTTTGATTATTGGTGAAGACGAAAGAGGTTATTGGCGCGAAGTGCCCTCAGAGGCAACGCCGCTAGGATTTTCAAGAGCATGGCGACTCCCTTATAAATTTGTAAAAGGTGTGCTTACAGTTGAAATAATCAACAATCATCGGAAGTTTGAAGGAATGGGATGGGCTGAATCTCTACCTTTACCCTACAAACTACACCATGATCTAGATACTGGAAAACAATTTATTAGAGTGCAATTAGATTTATCTGCTACAAATACCCAGGATGCAATTGATTATGGGTGGCATCCAGGATATACGCTTTTAAAGCCTTAGCAGCCCTCAAAAGACAAAATGGAGATTATGTCTAGTGCCGATCGCGTTCCAAGTCGTAAATTACTTTTTCTAGATACCAATTGTCTGATTGACCGGGATTGTGCCGCCTCTGCTGTAATAAAAGGCGCTTGGCTGTGGGTACGTCACCTTTGAGCAGAATGAGCAAATCGTTTTGCAATGCTCTGTTTGTGGGGTCAGTTCGGTATGAACGGGAGACTTTAGCGCGTGGCTTGGGAAAGTGAGGCTTGCTTTTAAACAACCCAGACACCATTTTATCAAGGTCTAAGAATAAAAAGCCTAATGCAGGCACTTGCTCTAAGAATACAAATAAAAGATACAGCGCAAAGTAACAGAGAACTACGACAACTCCTACTACTAGTCCAAAGATTGGAGCTGGCAAAGACACTAACAATTGAGATAAAAAGTCTATAAAATTCATAATTAAATGAGTTGGTAGAGCAACTCACACCAGCATCTACGGGTTTCCCTAATACTTGCATCAGGGGATACCCGTAGGTTGCTTTAATTCTTTTTGGTATTTTCAAGTACTGGTATTTATAGCCTGCCTCCAAAATCACTAGAGTGAATCCCCAGTGACTACTCGCGGATTCTAAAGCTCTGGTGCTTCTGGAGAAATTTTTGAAGATCCTTTATCTCTGCTTTTTGCTCTTTGAATAGCTCCTCTGTCCGCTCCCATTTATGCTCAATCTTTTCATCATTTCCGTTAAGCGCCAAAAGAGCCGCATCTTTATGATTTACGTAATCTTGTAAATGAATATCAAATCTTTTATCAAGAGCAGCTAAATCCTTTTGTAAAACTTTTACTTGCTCTAATAATTTTGCGTGACCTTCTGCTATAGCATGACTATTTAAATCTTCTCTTAAATCTCTAATTTCATTTGTAATAGCATTGAATCTAGATACTATCTTTGCAAATATTCCTAATAGTCCAATGGTTGATATTAAAATAGCAAGAACAAGATTAGTGCCTTCTAACGTAACAACAAGCCCTGCTTGAGGTGTGCTAGGGTTAATAGCTATTACTGTCTTTGTAGTAATCATTTAGTTATTTGGAAATCAATGCTATTAATTTCCGTCGATGTAAATCCAAATCTTAAGGTTGAGTTCTTGAATCCACTCTGGAGGGCAAAAAACTAATTTATATTCAGCAATAACAGGTAATTGCAAAAGCATGGATTTATTTAAATCGACGTGATACTTTGTAGGTAAATAGGATTCTGGATTGGTGCTAATTATTCCAGTTTGAATTTTTTGGCGAAAGTATCCTGCATAATTCCACGTCGGTTTATTTAAAGATGCAAAAACAGAAACTATCGAGCTTTCAAATAAAAAAGGAATTACAACTTCCCCAATAACATATATAAACTGAGATTTAGGTGCTTCCACATTAGCTATATGAAACTGGTTGTAAATAAGTTGCCAATTCTGATTATTTGAAAGCTGCAAAATCATTAGTAATAAGTAGCGCGTAATGGGGTAACAATACCAGTAATTTTAGAACCAGAAACTTTTGTGTTATCCGTACCTATGGTCTTGTCTTTCAATACATCTTCAGCAGTTGGACGTTTAGCAGCTGTACAGAGCATTCTGGTAGTAAATTTAGTTGTCCCGTTGACAGAACGAACTATAATTCTCTGAACTAAACCAGACTGCAAAAGCTTTTCAACTTTAGTTTCAATAACATCAAGTTCGGTGTCTAGGGCTTCTCGAATGCCGGTAGCATCTTGAATTGAGCCAACATAAAGACCTTTGGGAGCTTTAAATCGCAATTTTTGAACATTTGGAGCAACCCCGACTTCTACAATCGCTGAAATTAATGTAGCTGGCATATTTTTATCCTGATTTGTGTAAAATTGATAGACAAAACTAGAGCTAAAACTTTTGTTAGAACAAATTATTATTTATTAGCCCAATCGACGACGGGAAGAAAAACCAGCAGTTTTAATTTTGAAACTGTTGTAGGTTTTTCCAATAACTGCTTTTGGCGCAGTTTTGACTTTATCGACTGAAACTATAATCTGTGAATATCTGCGCTTTGTACCTTCCATATAAGAAATGTACATTTTGATAAATGAAGCAGTTTTAATCCCCATCCGAACGGTAGTACTGCTTGCACCATCTGGGATATCACCTGTAACTTTGCGAACCCCAACAAGGTCAGCAATATTACCGTAAACATCTGGTAAGTCAATAACGACCGCCCCTGAGCCAGTCCCAACAATATGCGCTTCTCTATCTAAATTTTTGGTAGTCGCCATAGTTTTGATTCCTTTTATACCTTACTTACACTGGTTTAACACTTCAAATAAACATTTCAAGATTTGGGGAACCCTATAGGGTTTCCCATGTATTGCAAGTTTCAGACATGGAAGATGGGATTGATTTGTAAACCAGATGCATCTACTAGCACACGCTTGTGATTGTCATTCCATAGATTCACGTAAGCGTGATCAAAGGTTACAAAAACATTAGGCCGCCACTGAGGCTCAGTTATTAACTCTCCTAAAATCCTAGTTTGAGGGGGCGTAGGGTCAGTATTTCGCTCAGGAGTAGTAAATCTAAATTTGTCATTGTTATAGGCTTTCCCTGCCATTTCAATAACTTTTCTAATTACAGTCTTGGCGATTTCATCGCTGTAGGTGTAAACCTGAAAATCAAACCCATTAGCTTTGTCTAGATATAAGCCAATTATTTTACCTTTATGCCATCGATAAAGTGATGGGTGTGTAAACTCTGCTTTAATTTTATTAGCCCAATTTTTTAATTCTGCTTCTGTTAACGTTTCTGATGTCTCATTCATTAATCTAAAGCTGATTCTGGCATCTTTAGCAGTTTTCTTTCTAGGAACAGATTGTTTATCTTGTAAAAAATACAGCACGATTTGAGGATGATATTTGACATCCGCATCATAAGAGGATTTTGGCTCTCCGATAATAGCTGGTTTGAGATGAGTCTTTTGAATTACCTCTCTAAAAGCTGTCATTTTTACTTGGGCAATTGGAATGCTATCTTTCGCCCCAATTAATAAATCATCCCTTAATGCTTTTCTAGTATCATTACCATCAGCATCTCTAAACCATTCATAAACCTCACGATTAAAACTGTCACCGTTACGAAGGACTTTTCTAAGTTGTGCCCAATCTCTAGCAGGCATTAGATTAAATCCTCCCATGAGTAAGTTTTAGGAGGAAGTGCTTGTACTTCTTCTTCACGTTTAGCTTTGGAAGCTCCAATTAATTCTTTCAAGCCATCGTCAACCTCTTTGGCATTTTCTTTAATTTGGTTGGCTGAATCTACCGCGCTTCTAATTTCTGAAGTAATAGATTCTATTGCTTCTAATCCTTCTGTAGCAATACTTATTCCATTAGCTAATTTACCAAACTTGGCAAACATCCCTCCTTTTAAATTTAACGTTTCAGGTGAGTAATCCCAATTACTCTCTGACAATAACCCTTCATCTTGCATTGCATTGAAGCCTTTGCCAGTTAGCTGTGCTGTTTGCTCAACAGCACTAATAATATTTCCGCCAATGCTACGAACTTCATTAGCTCCATTTGCCGCCGCTTGATAAATTCTGTTAGCAGTTTGCCATCTAGTTTTAATTTCTGCCCATTCAGAAACACCAAAGATATTTTTAAAAAATCCATCAATTACCCCACCAAAAGCTTGTTTTGTATCAATGGTTTCAGCGTTGGGGTCAACAATTAAAGCTGGGACAGCAAGCACGTTATCTAAGATGCTAAAAAAAGTTGTCACGGCTTGGTCACTAAGCATCATTACGTTATGAACTGCTGCTGTCATCGTTATAAGATTGATTGCCCGATCAACCCACTGATTCTTGACAATGCGCTTCATAAACCCAGATATACCACCAGGAACCTGATCGCCCAATCTTTTTAATATTGTTTCCTGCCCTGCTAACAGCGCAGCGTTAGCCCCAGTATTGACTGCATCTAAGATATTGGCTGCATTAGTGTTGTTATTGTTGGTAATATCGGCTGCATTGTCTTTTAGTGCTTTGTTCATGCAACCACCTGGCTGAGTTGTTCTGCATGTACCCGTAGCCGCAGCCGTTTCTATCTGTGGAATTGTCGGAATATCAGGTCTAATTGCATTAGCAGCGCGCGTTGGAATTAAAGGAAGTATCCCAAGTATTTGGTCAAGTTTTGGCAATGCTTGTTCATTCACTTTCTCTTGCTCTCTTAACTTTGTATCAATTTTTGTAATATTCAATTTAGTAGTATTAATATCTCTATCTATTTGTTGTATATCACCCTTGATTAAGCCTAAAGATTTTTTGTTTTCACGCTGGAATTCTTCAAAGCGTTGGTCAGAAGTCAACTCATTTTGACGTTTGAAATCTGCAAACTTTTGGTCAAACTCTTTGGATAAATTCGATTGATTAAGTCCTACGATTCCTAATGCCTTGTCATTATCTTTTTTGAATTCATTGAAACGCTGATCAGAAGTTAGTCCATTTTGGCGATTAAAGTCTGTCAGCTTTTTATCAAATTCTTTGGCTAGATTAGATTGCTCTAAATCTCGGATACCGAGAGCTTTGTTATTATCCGCAACAAAGCGATTGAACTTATCATCTAATTGCTGCTGAATTGGGCCAAGATTAGGAACGCCTTTATTACGTGCCTCATTCATCGCCACGTCAGCTTTGCCATTTACAGCATTAAGATTTTGTGCCAAGTTCCCAACCGCACCGGCTAGCACTGGGATTTGAGCTACTTGCCCCTGGAGGCTGCCAACTGTGCCAGCTAATTGCCCTACTTGAGATTGAAGCGGAGTAACAAGCGCTCTTGCAGCTGCTACAGCATTAGCGTTGATTGCGGCTGTATCTGTTGCGGTTTGTGGGCGGATTGCATCAACTTTGGATCGTGTCGCTGCTAGGTCAGACTGAATTTTTGAAATTGTAGAGTTTACAGCTTTTTGAAAAGCTTCAGAGGCATTATTATTAAATTTTGATATTTGAGAATTTATCTGTTGAATCTTAGCTTCAAATGAAGTTCTTATTCCTGTTATTTGAATATCTAGGTTTTTCTTATTAGTTCGCGCTTCATACAAAGCATCATTAGCTTGCTTTTTAGCTTCAGCTACCTTTCCTTCAACAATTTTTCTGCCTTCCCTAGTTTCGTAAAGCGTATCATTAGCTTGTTTTTTTGCCTCTAATATGCTTTTCCCAAATGATTCTTGCTGTTTATTTAGCTTGGAATAATCTCTAGCATTAGCGCTTAATTCTTGCTCGTATTTCTGTAATTTAGAATCAAGATTTTTAAGTTTGACTGCATTATTAGTAGCGATTGTATTTACTTTTGATAAATCAAGTTGAGTTCTTGAAAGATCATCGAATGCCCTACCTGTAACAAATTCCTGAAACTTGAGTAAAGCAACTACTCCAATGGCTGCAAAAATTCCAATAATTGCTCCAACACGAGCAGCTTTATCCAAAGGAGCATTACCAGGAACCTTTTTTAAGAGTGCATCATTTACTCTGGTAGCAGCATCAGAAGCTTTCTTGGCTTGTTCGGCTATTTTTTTAGCTCGTCTGAGGCTTCTAACTTGCTTCATCGCAGCATTGATAACTTTTTTGCTAGGAGAAGAAAGAATAGCATTTTTAGTTTTAGCGCTACTAGTAAGATATCCTTTCCAATTTATGCGGTTTATTTCTCTCGCCCCCTTGAATTTGTTAAAAGTCCCCTTTGGGTCGGCTACGTAAGAATTCCAATTAAAATTTTGGGGAATTGAATTAGGTATTTTGACTTGTGGTGGTTCTGGTATGGGAATATTATTCCAGCTTGGCATTTAATCATCTTCTCCTAAAAATCCAATAACTGTTGAAACTGTCTCCATTAGTGGGATTACTATTTCATATAAACCCTGAAAAGCTTTAGTAAAGCTTCCGTTTGTTTCCTCAATATCTGCAAAATTATTTAAAGTTTCTACAATTCCTTTTTTGAGCGCTTCTGAGGTTTTTTCTAACTCTTTTACACGCTTTTCTAAGTCGTTGTTTGTATTGTTATTTTTGTTTTTATCCTTGTTTTCACAGCATTCTTTCTGATTGCGCTCCAACTCTCGTAAACGCTTGTTCTGCTGATCAATTTTACGATTTAAAGCGTCTAGCCCTTGGTCAATATCTCTGCAAACTTCTACCATTATCGCCCCACCTTGTTCGCCATATTTTTGAGGCGATCACCTGTTTCTTTACAGGGTACACAGCAGTAACCTGGGTATCTATTATGTTTGCACTTGTGGCTGTTTTCAGGGCAGTCATCGTCACAAGTAACAGTAAATTTTAAAGGACAATCACCTTTATCACTAAAAATAACTTTATTATCCTTGATAACTTTGATTTCACATTCAGCCAAACAATCACAGTTACCAGATGTAACAAGCCCAGGAGTCGGAATCATTTGATCTACCCGGCTAACGCTGTTAGTCCCAGACCTATAATAATATTCACTTCCTCCCATCTGTACGCCATCCATGTATAGATCAAAGCCGATACCATTAAATTTAAAAGATGGAGATGTTCCACAAGCAAATAATTCATAAAAAGCTGAATTGTTTACCCCCTGCCCAAAAAATCGCCAACAAACGCCAAGACTGTTTGGCTGAATTGTTTCTACTTCAATCGGCACTAGATTGCTTTCAAACTTTTTAGTTTTTTTATCACTAAAATAATACTGCAATATAGCTTTTGATTTTCCAGCACAGTAAAGCATAAATTAATCTAGATAAGTGCCGTAAAGTTCTACTTCCCCCAAAACTAAATGTCCAGAGTTGGAACTACAAAGACTAGTCATTAAAATCCTAAAACTTGTATACCTAGTACTGGAATTGGCTACTGGAAGAGAAAGCCATTGAGAATTCCCGTTGAGCGTAGTATTGTCAATTTGAGAATCTAAATCTACCCAGTTATTTTGGTCGTTACTTCCTTGAAGCTTCCAGCTTCTAGGATAGAAACCGCTAGAGGAATTGCGACTTTTTAAAGAATAATAATTACATTTAAGCGTCTTACCGCCAAGATAGAAACTAATCCAAGAATTAGGTTGATTTGCTGTATAAAATTCACTATCTGATCTGTCAACTAAAGACAAGGGACTTCCAGCACCCACACCACTAGCCCCAATAATTAAGCCTTTATCAGAGGGATTTGACCAAACTTCTGTTCCCTCAGAAGTACCCATCCAGTAAAAAACACCGTTTGTATCGCCATTGGCATTAAAAGTTAGTAGTTTGCCGACATCCCCACCACCTGATACTACTCCTATGTAAGATTTTAAAGTGCTAGCCTTTATCTTTTTAGTGGTGCTAGTTTCTTCTTCCCAAACTAGCAATGAGTCATCGTCTTTTAATAAGGTCAATTCAGGGTAAAGGTTGATTTGCATGAGTAAAAGAATGAATAATTATTTCGTTGCGGATTTTATTGGTGGCTTCTTCAGGGATATAAACATCCCACTTAAAAATATCTAATAATTCCCACAGACTGCGGTTATCATGCTCAATCGGAGAATTATTTTCATCTACCACATTAGAGTTGTTTTCATCGGTTAGCGTTCCTTGAAAGTTCTCAAGCGCTTTTAATAAAATTGCTACGAATAATTGTTCTGAACGATTATCTACTACAGGTGTTAGCCCTACTGGCATCAAATCAGCCTTTCTAATTATCAATTCAGTAGCAGTTTGTAAAGCATTAATACCGAATAATTCGCTAAGGGTTAATACCTGCATGACTAATATAGATCAGGGTCAATAGTGTCAGCGCCCGCCAATACTCTATCTATTTCTACTGAGATAGTATTTCTTAAATAAATTAAATCGTTACGTGTGGTTATCGTTGGACTGAATCCATCAACGACTGCAACGCTTTGATCAATATTTATATCTCTAGCCTCATCTGTTAAAACCTCTTTAAACTTAAGCATTATCGCTATTAATAAAGATTCGGCTGTATTGCTTGCTGATGCAGTTAAGCCAACGGATACGAGGTCAGCCTTACTGATTGTTAACGTATTCATATCTTGAGTAGCACCAGTGCCGAAAACCTGAGTTAGACTTGGTTCTGCCATATTCTTTAAAAGAAGAAACTATTACAATTTAAGAGAATTATTCAGTAATGGGAAGAGTTTTTAAAAATTAGTAAGACAAAAATTAAGTTTTGTCACATGGGGAGACTGAAGCACTTACAATATTTTGGGCGATGCAACGAAACCGAGTTACCACAGTCTCGCTGATGGCAGGCTCTCGGCTTGCTAGCCCTCTATTAAGTTTTGTCAGTTCACCCCCATGTGACAAACAATACTTGGGGCGGATAGGCTAAAGCGGGTAGATGTTGCCATCGTGCGATCGCTCGCCAGAGGTGCGATCGCATTTCATTCACTTAGGCTGACTTAGCTGGTTTGCTCGGACATACTGAAAGCGCCCAGAAGACAACTCAACTTGCCATTTCCCTTGCCAGCGTCCGACGATCTTAACGAGTTCCCCACCGTACATAGCATCTTTATTTACTTGAGGTTGCCACGGCTCCTGTTTTTCAAGCCATTCCTTAGCTATTTTGTTTGCACCCTCTTCAAACTCGCCCGCTTGAGTAAGCCCTACTTTGATTTGGGCTTGCCCGCCAGTTGGCCATTGCCACACCATTGAACACTCATAACCAATAAGGGTATTAGCTTTATTCAAAATCTTCGCTTCTGGCTTGGCAGTACATATTATGTCTCCAAGGTGGCTGGCGATGTGAAGGCTAAGAGATGTTGGGGCGACTAACCAAAAGTCAAAATCTTTTTTGGAACTGATGGTATTGGGGTTTTCGGCTGCTTCATGTTGCAAATTATTTTTTTCAGAAAAGTTAGGTAAAGTAGGCGGATCAAGGCGGATCACAGGCAGATCACAATCCTCGGAAGTCTCTTGTTTCAAGGGTTTATGTGTGATCTGCCTTTGTTGTTCACTAGGCGGATCACTTTGGAGGTCTTGGGAAAGTGATCCGGGTGATCCGCCTTGATCCGCCTTGTTACCCAAACTTTTTTTATTTTCTAGTTCACTGTCAAGTTCAGAATTCTGGGAAAGTGATCCGGGTGATCCGCCTTGATCCGCCTTGTTACCCAAACTTTTTTTATTTTCTGGTGATGACTTCAACCGCCAAGCCCAAGGGCGACTGTTACCGATTTTTTGCCTGTATTGTTCCCAGCCATTGGAACGGAGAATCGCTGAAACTCTCTTGGTGTAAATCATCTCCTGTCTACCAAGTTCAATTCCTAGCGCAATTCTCAAAATCTCTGATGTGGTTGTCTCTCCCTGTTGTCGAGCGTAAGCCAAAACTACGTCTGTCCAAGGGTCAACTGATTGGAAGTCTTTGCTAGCTTCGTTGTGAATTTTCGATTCGGCTGGCGATAGCCACCATTGATGTCCTTTTTCATAAAGGGCGTTGGCTGCTGCCCAGATTAGATCGCGTTCTCGGACTAGCTGCTCGATATCAATTGGGATGTCGTCAATTACGGGGATAATCCAAAATCGTCGGTTGCCAGTGGGGTCGTTGAGGAGTTCGGTTTCGTTGCTTGTGCCAACCAAGACACAGGCGCGGGGATGTTCTTTTACCTCACGGGCGTAGGGAGCGCGGAAGGCATCAACGCTTGAGGACATGAATTTTTTGATGCTGCTTATATCCTTTCTCTTATACATATGTTCGATTTCTGGGATTTCCAACCCCCAGAACTGATGCAGTTTCATTAGCTCGTCTCTCTCGTTGCCGTCGCTGAGTTCGTCGGTGAACCAGTCACGTCCGAAAAGTTCACGCCAAAAACTGGACTTATTCAAACCTTGTTCACCTACTAATATCAAAGCGGTATCAACTTTACACCCAGGACGGCGGGCCCGAGCTACTGCCGATATCAGCATTTTTTTCAGGTAGGTATTATGAAGCGGGTCGTCAGTACCAAAGTATTTAGTCGCTAAGGTGTCAAGAATTGAGGTGTCAACTGTGCCATATCTAGCCGCAACTTCATCTAAGTATTCAACTACTGGATGGTAGGCGTTTCGAGATGCGATCGCCTCAACAATTGCTTGACCATCTCCAATTTGTACATCCATATCAAACTCCAGTGCTATATATAACCGCAATTGGTTTAAGTCTATTTTTTGGTCGTTCAGTTCAATGATGTTTTTGAGTTGATTTAACCGGAGATTGTCACCCCATCCATCTTTAATAATTTTGTATGCCCGGTATACTTTTGATGTGCGTTCTTCTTCGTCATACTCTGTATCATTCTTACGCTTATCCTCACAACTCTTTTTCCATTCCTCAATAGTTAGAGCATCTTCTACTAATTGTTTAAAAGCTTGTTCTCCCTTTGCAAAGATGAAATCATCCATGCCTTTTAGTTCAATAGATGGCAATTCAATAACCATCACTTTTGAACCTGTTGCGGTTAATTCTCTGGCGATGTTGATTAAAGATTGCTGGACAGGACGTTTATGCAATACATCAGCATCAAAGCAGAGGTAGAAAGTTCGTCCGAAGCCAGCAAAAGCTTCTATCCATGTGTCAAGCCTGCCAAGTTTACGGCAAGTCGATACACCAGGGAGAGATATGGTTGGCAGGTTTATTGTTAGTCCTGCACCTGCTTTCTTGGCTCCTTCGGTAATGATTATAGGTATTGATTTATCGGCAAGAACTTGTTGCCAGTAATCCTCTATTCCTGTGTCTAAGAATAACGGGAATGCACCAAAACCAACCGCTCCTAAATACTTATTTACCTTTCCATCTTTACCTAATGGGGAAGTATCTGGCTTTACTTGTACGCCATCTAAAGTGTTTTCTCCAGTCAGTGGATTTACACCTGAAACCATCCAACAAGGTACTAAATGATCCGAGTGCTTCTGTCTGGATTTTGTATTGCGATTTAGTACCTTATCGACTTCTCTGGAGTCATATAAGGTTCTTACGTTTCGCTGTATTATTTTTGCAGAGACACCACTTAGCTGCCATTCTTCCCAGTGGTGAGATGCAATTGTATCGACTGTTTGAGGAGTAGATAAAGTCATTGTTCTACCCTCTAAAAAATGCTAGAGTTGTTGTCATATTTGATAAATAATTAAGTTTTACTAGCGGCTCTTGTCGCTTTTTTTTTGGTGCTAGATAACAGGATGATAAGCATCTGTTAACTGTATTTTGAAACGTTGATTTGACGATCGCATTCAACCTTTTCAAAATCCATCAGGGCAATTGAGTTTACGTTGCTGTTGCTCCTCCAGTAATTTAAGAATTTGTTCTGCGGCGAATGAGCGATCGTAGTGTGGCAGTCCAGCGCTGGACATGGCCGCAAGCAAGACTTTGATTTGTTCCTCAGCATCGACCTGCAAGATAGGAAGCAAGTTTAAAATCAGCCTTGCATAAGCTCTTACTTCCTTGTGGGTGAGTTTGTCGCCTTCCTTGTTTTCCTTGATTTGTTCAAGGAAATGAGCAATCGCTTTGGTAGATCCGTCGAAGCCAAACATTGTTAACTAGGGGATTGGGGATTAGGGACTGGGGAATCGGTAAGTTGCAGATAAAGCAGAAAGTTGTCTAGCTCCTCCTCATCCAACAAAAGGCGCGATCGCTTCCCGTAATATTTCAACAAATGTTCTCGACCCTGCTCAACTGTCCAGCCCAGGCGCTGCATCTCGGCATTTATGTTGATCATGAGGCTTTCGAGTCTTTGTCCTTCGGTTTTTTGGTCAGGCATTGGGCATTAGGTATTGGACATGGGGCGATCTAAGCCAAGTAAGGTAGATACCCAGGAAACTCCCCGGTGAATTCTTCCTCCTCTACTGGAGTTGGCGGAAAGAGATAATAGCGGGTCGCTCTGTAGAATGCCTCGGTCGGCGATCGCTGCCCCACAAATAGGTAAAGTCCGCCATCGAGGTAAACAGCAGGTGGAAATCTCACAACGGCAATCATTTCCTTGCTGGCTAATATCTGTCCTGTTTCTGTGGTTAAGGTTGCTTTCAGCATTGGGCATTGGGCATTGGGAAAACTTAGGGAAGGCGGATCGAGTTGGCGCTTGATCCGCCGTGTTGTTAACCGAAAGAGAAAGTCGAAATGAGTATCGAAAGATTTGGGTTAGACCCTGAGAGTAAGTTGGGGTTGAGCGAAGATGACGTTATTACCCTTCAGTCAAAAGACTTTGGATTGGAGACTATGAGCAAGATTAGTGTCCTCATTCAGGCGATAGTGAGATGGTCTGCCCAGAACAAGAGCAACGTAGGCTCTGAGGCTCAATGGTTTGTGGAAAAAGGGATTCCATGTGAAATATTGCGTACAGTAGGCGGAGGCTGGCAGAAGGGAAGATTCCGTATGCGGCTAGAATTCATCCCTGACAACCCAGAGGCTTTTTTGAAAACCTCCCTGCCGGAAAATGAAAAACCACAGTCACCATTAGATGATCTCCGATCGCAACTCAATGAATAATCACAGATGCGTCGCCTGCTAATAAGTAGGCGACATATCCATTAAAAAGCCGTCCTTGCCAGAGTAGGCAGGACGGCTTTATTCGCTGTGATTTGTATGTGTAAGACTTTCAGTAAATTGCTTTAACTCTTGAATTCTGAGTCTTATTGCCTGAGCTTGATGTTCGTGGTAAGACAGCTGTTTTTCATTTTCATCAATCAGCTGTCCGATGACTTCCCCAGGAAATCCATCATCTCGCCGCTGTCCTGCGACAAGGGTATTTGATGCGTAGCTATCTTTTCTACTAGCTGTGATCTGGTTAAACCCATACTCTGGGCTAGATCCTGAAAAAGATCCCAGGCTTCTGACTCTAACTTTAGGCTGACTGTCTTGGGGTTGTTCCGAGAGTTGGGACGACCTGTTTTGACCATTTTTTATTTCCATTCTCAACTCCTTAATTATTGCATATGCACAAATGCACCCATTGACTCGCATATACGCATATGCTTATTATAGGTAAAGCACGCATTTATGCAAGTGCTAATAGCTTAACTCCCGAACCCGGCAGAGATAGCAGCCTGCCAGCATTGAGCAAATACCAAAGACCTGCTAGGGACTGATAACTGAGAACTGCATTCACCCATAAGTCGTAGCGTCGCAGGGTTAGCGGTTCAAAATTCAACCAATCAATCAAGGAGATTTTCGTGAAACCCAAAATAGATTCTTCAAGGAACGATCCAGAGTGGAATGAGTGGTGGGTAAACCCGGTGGAAGACGGGAGTACTGTAGCCGATCCAGTGGATTTACAACAAACCCAGGAATGTATCGAGAGGACATACACCCCAGAAACTCAGGAAAAAATCATTATCAAAGTGCGATCGCGGCGAGAAGAGTAAAAAGGCGAATGAAGGCACACATCAAGTACTTGTGACCCACTTATGAGGTACACATCACCCACTATCGAGGCACACGTCACCCACTATGACCGACCAACAGACCACAGATCGAGCCACTACTAACGGCAAATCAGCCACACAGGCTGAACCTAAAACCAGAAGACAGAGACAGTGGAAAGAAATGGCAGACGATCCGCTCTCCGAGGGATTCGATTCTCACCAAGCTGAATACGTAGTGGGGAAAACTCAGGTAATATTTGAAACCTTGTCACCTGGGCAACTGTTCTCTCGAACAAAAACAGGCAAAACCCTTTACGTAAAACTTAACGACGGGCGCGCAGTTTGCCTTGACACTCGTCAACCCATCGAAGTTAGTCCGACAAGGCGAAAGACTTTGCCTTGCTGGGTCGTAACCATTTTCAACAGCACCACTGCAACTAAAGCTGATTTTTAAAGGCGAACGCCATCCGCACAGATCCGCGATCGCCCATGAGATTAGCCTCCACCGCAATGAAAACTAAACATCACCCTGTATTATATGACTGATCAACCCAATCCCAGCAACGAAATTCACCGCGTAGGCTTCCCAGAGGGACAGCTGCTAGGCAATGGTGCGACTGTGGAAGAGTGCGCCGAAATCTCAGCCGCCTACCTCCAAGGAAAACCAATGCCCGCTAGTGATAACGAAGTTATCAACCGAATCAATGACCGTCTTACCGAAACCAGAGGCTATGGGCGATACAGCGACTGGGGGCAAAAGTGAATCAAATAAGCATTCTTATTTGCATCATCGGCGCTCTAGTCATTGCGATCGTGGCACTGTGCAAGCAGGAAAGCGATCGCCCTTTTTATCTCAAAATTGAGGTGCAATATGGCAGATGAACCACTTTGACATTCCCTCGGCAAGGACATGGTTAAGGTTCTTTGGGTGGGTGGCAGTGAAGCTAGTGGTTTCTCTGGTTCAGTTCTGCTTGTTGCTGGCTGAAAAAATCCTTGAATTTCTGCTGTGGTGCGTGAAACTAGCTCATAAACCAATGGATAAAATCACCTTTGTGGTTGACCATCTGCCCTATGCAGGTGTTCCGCTAGCGATTATGAGGCAAGAGCTGCAAGCCCAAACAATAGATGTACCAGCGCTATCTACCACAAGTGAAATTCAGTTCTTCGATTTTTCTCAGTTCCGCAATGAGCCGGACAAGTTCCCGCACCTGCGCGTCATTGGTAAAACCGGCGTCGGTAAAACCCGTTTTACCGAATGGCTAATGGATTTACTGGGGGGTGAACAGTTCGTGATCACGCCCAAGAAAAAGCCTACAGACTGGCAGAATCAAGATATTTACGGCTACCCATTCAACTACGAAGAATGTGAAGTCAAACTCAAAGACATTCATTCACTCATGCATCGGCGGTATGCAGAGATGGAGGAGGGCATTGCCCACAACCAAATTAATTTCGCGTGTGACGAGTGGAAGCTGATCAATAAAAATGTTCCTAGTGCTAAGGAGGTGATGAAGGACATTATTATTGTCGCCAGAGACGCCAAGATCCGCTTGATTGCCCTGGCCCAAGGCGAAAATGTTGCCACCTGGGGGTTAGAAGGGGAAAGCGATTTAGAGGAATGTTTTACTACAGTGCGCTTTGGTGATTTCGCTTTGGACTACTGTAAAGGGCTAAGAAACCAATACCGCAAGGACAGTGACGAGTTTCTTTATTACTCTGCGGTACTCAATGAATTGGTTGCACAGGGGTTTCGATGCTGCATGATCGACCGACTGCCTGCCAAAGTCCCTGATTTATCTAACTGGAAACCAGGAAAGAAATCGGTTGTAGTCGGTGACATCAACGGTAGCTACTCGGTTGTTGACCAGTTACAAAGCCAGTTACAAGCCAAATCGCAAAAACCCCAAAAAACCACGCAAAATCAAGGGTTTCAGCCCGAAACCGTGCCGGAGGAGGGTGCTATTTCTGACCCCCAGGAGGCGGTAAAAACCGCCCTCAAGGCTGGCCGCTCTGTTGACTGGTGTGCTAAAAACGTTCCCGGTCTACCTGGAAATTACTACTCAGCCAGAGCGTTGATTGAGGAATGGATGCAAGGGACAAATTGAAAGTGCGATCGCGTAAAGGAGGTAACGCGATCGCCTTTCGATTCCAACACTTGAAACCTGGACAAGTCAAAAATATCACACAACTGTTATGGGAGCTATTGATCGAGGAAAGGAAATTATTAAAGAAGCTATTCGAGCGACTCAACCGGGCTTAGTGGCTCGAATCCCAGTTGCCGATGAAGCCAATTTAGTTGTATTTGAACAAGCATTGAGAGCGGCAGATGTTCAGCGAATGCTGGTGCAGAAAAGCGTTCGTATTGAATTTTATTTTGCTGAAGCACCAGTGGAGCAAGCCAAAAAAGCTATGTTGCAAGTTATCAGGAGTGCATCGGCTGAAATTCAAGAGATTGTGTTTCCTGTTATCGCCCAAGATTACGCCGATGCCGAAATAGCCCTAGCTAGTTCAGAAGTGCAGCAAGCCCTTAACCGACATGGGATGACTGCATCACTCCGGCGGGAATCTCAAGAGCAAATAGTTATCGCCAGCATTGACCAGGTGGTAAGCGGCGAACTGGACAGATATTTGAGGGAACGGGAATGAGTGATAACCTTATCGAATTAGATTTTTGTTGTCCAGAGTGCAATTGTAGCCAGTGGCAGTATGACGAAGATAGTGGCGTTTATTGCTGTGGGCGTTGCAATTATGTTGTGGCGTTTGATGAAGACGATCCAGATTACGAAGAAGAAGCGCTAGACCTGGGGACGTGCTGCGGCTGCGGTTGCGCTGGGGAAACAGTGCGAAATCTGATCATGTTGCAAAAGAAAGCTCCTGTACCTGGCACTGGCTGGGGTTGCGTGGTCTGTGGCTTGCCAAGCGATGGCGCTGTCGCTGTTGTCTGCAATGATTGTTTGTCGCGACTAGAGGGACAGCCATATGTCATCAAAGAAGTTATTTACGGCTATGCAACCGACAAGAAGCGGTATTCACTAGCCGCACTAACGGAATTTTTTGACCACAAAGACATACCCCACGTCTAATAATGGACACTTACGACAAGTGGATTAGCTCTGATGCTCGAACAAAGAAACTGGTTATTCGTTTCTGGGTCAAAGGATTCCCCAAACAATTTTTTATCAGTACCGGTTTGAAGGATACCAAGCGCAACCGGGAGATTGTGAGGAGCAAGAGAGACGCGATCGCAAATGACATTGCCCTAGAACGCTTCGACCCATCGCTTACCAGTTATGAATTTAGCCCGGCTGGAAAAGATAATAAGGTTCATGCTGTTGCAGAGGTTAAGCCAAAATATCAATACAATATTTTGGAACTTTGGCATAAATTTACTGACTTTCAAGAGACACAGCTTGAACAGACAACGATTTTAGGACGATACATCTATATAAAAAACTACTGCGATCGCCTACCTGTTTTGGCGTTAGATGAAGCATCAACCATTCGTGATTGGCTGGTAAAAAATAGCGGAAATTTTACCGCCCGGCTAATTCTGATTTATTTCAACAATTGCTGTGAATGGGCCGTAGACTCGCGCCTGATTCCTGATAATCCGTTTAAAAAATTAATACTCAACAAACGCCGGACAAAGGTTGAGGAGAGCGATTACAGGGCGTTCACTCTAGAGCAGCGAGACACCATCATTAAAACATTTGAGAATCACAGACTGTATTCCCACTACACTGCGATCGTGAAATTCCTCTTTTGGACTGGATGCCGACCGGGCGAAGCATTTGCGCTGTCCTGGGATGACGTTTCTACGGATTGCTGCAAGATAAGCATTGCGAAATCCTGCAACAAGTACAAAATTTTAAAAAGCACCAAAAATAATCGAAAGCGAATATTCCCTACTAGCGAAGGGTCAAAGCTTCAGGAGCTTTTATTAACTCTTCGATCGGAGAAAACATCATCACTGATTTTTCGCTCTAGTACGGGGCTACCAATTACCTCCGATCTGTTTAAGCCGGCTTGGACTGGATATAGCACCAAACAGAATGGAAAAACCTACCGCTACATGGGCGTAGTCCAGGAATTAGCAACGCAGGGGCTAGTCCCTTACTTGAAGCCATACGCTACCCGCCACACTTTTGCTACCTGGGCAATCAGCACCGGGGTATCACCAGACAAAGTAGCTCTATGGATCGGGGATACCGTCGAGACAGTTTTACGTTTCTACTGCCACCCAAACGTAGTTGAGGCAGAGTGCCCAGATTTTTGATCGAAATGCTACTCAAATGCTACTCAAAAACAGTCATAACTAAGGCAGGATATCTGTTGTAACTGGAGTTAAGAAGCTAATGCCGTGGTTTGTAAAAATTGAAGAAGGCAAAGTCGATAAACCGACCTTTGACCAATATGTACCTGCCCATAAAGTTTACATCCAGGATTTGATTGCTAAAGGACACAAAGCGCGAACAGGCTATTGGGCAGAGCAAAGAGGCGGAATGTTGCTGTTTGAGGCTACCTCAAGGGATGAAGCAGAAGCAATTGTAGCTGATGACCCCTTGGTGAAACACGGTTGCGTCAACTATCAACTTTATGAATGGCGGATTGTTATGGAATAACACACATTTACTGGTTTTTAATGTTATGCTTTTAGAAGACCTGGATCTATGCGATCGCAACACCCAAATCTTGTCAGAACCGGAAGGTAGCAGCAACACGGGAGGCTTGTGGTAGGCGTAGTCTCCGGGTCGCCCTATTTGTAGGAGCGGTCTGAGACAATGGCTGGTTTTGGAGATATTGTTCAAAAAGCTTTTTACCTCGGTGTTGGATTAGCTTCTTACGCGGGTGAGAAAGCAGGGGGAAAATTAGCCGAAGTGCGATCGCAAGTCCAAAAACTGGCAGATGAAATGGTGGCAAAGGGCGAGATGAACACAGAAGAAGCCCGCCGCTTCGTTGAAGATATGATGAAGCAAGCCCAACAGTCCCAAGCATCTGGTGAAACCTCTGAAAAAACACCTCCTTCTGAACCTCGCCGCATTGAAATTTTAGAGGAAGATGAAGAACCAACGGTGAAACAGGAATCAACTGATGAGAACACGGAAAAATTACGCCAAGAAGTGCTAGACCTGCAAAACGAGTTAAAACGATTGCAACGCGATCAATAAAAAACATTGTTTGATAAAATACCAGTATAAGTGGCACTTCAGACAGAAACTTGATAAGATACATTGCCTAGTGTGTATAGTGCTTCAAGCCAGATAGCACAAATCGTCCTGTTTATAGCCTGTGAAGGCATCAAGTTTATGGAACAGTGGCAAAAAGATTTAGCAGAAATTGTTGAAACAGTGGCTGATGAAGTAGAGCGTTTCTTCCTGGGAATGAGTGAAATAGTAGACGCTTTTTTTGAGCTAACGGAAGAAATCACCGAGCAAGTCCCTAATATTGCTACTGAAGTCGATCAGTATTTACAGGATTTGACCGAACCAATGTTTGAAGCTTACTGGGAACTGGAAGACATTGTCACAGATGTAGATCCAGGTTTTCCTTATTCAGTTGAACCCACGGCAGAGAAGAATCCTGCCTGTATTGGTTGTACTCACTACCACGGTCAAGTTTATAGTGGTAATTTGTTAGTTTGTGCCATGCATCCCCACGGTTGTGAAGATGAAAATTGTCCAGACTGGGAGAAGAAAGAGTATTGAGGGGAAGTGGGAAGTCATTCAATTTGAGATTTTGAATTTTGGATTTTGGATTGGAGGAAAAATCTAAAATCCAAAATTGGCAGAGTTAGGAGTTAAGAAGCTACAAAATTTAATAAAGGACGTAAAGATCAGTAAAACAACTAATGATAAATAACAAATGACAACTGACAAATTATCTGAGAGTGTAACCCAGTCAAGCCAAGAAATGAAGTATGGCGAACGCGACATTGCCGAAGGTAAACTAATTACCTTTCCGAATCCGCGCGTGGGAAGACGATATGACATTAACATTACTTTGCCGGAATTTACTTGTAAATGTCCGTTTTCTGGTTATCCTGACTTTGCGACAATTTACGTTACCTATGTGCCTGATGAACGGGTAGTGGAATTGAAGGCGCTTAAGCTTTACATTAACAGTTACCGCGATCGCTACATTTCACACGAAGAATCTGCCAATCAAATTTTGGATGATTTTGTAGCTGCTTGTGATCCGTTGGAAGCCACTGTGAAAGCAGATTTTACGCCTCGTGGTAATGTACATACCGTAGTTGAAGTGCGTCATCATAAGTACCCATAATAAAAACTTTGGCTTGTAGTGAGGATTCAATTCCTCTCTACAAGACGCTAGGTGAATAAAATTAGCACTTTTTGCTCAGGTTGATCAAATAACGCGATCGCCTATCCTAAACTAAAAACTATTTATTCTCCAATCTTCTTTGCAGCAGATTGTACTTGAATCACAACTTTTTGAGACAAAGGGATATATCCGAGTTCCAAACTGGATTTTTGCCCCTCAATCACAGCCCAATCAATAAAGTTTTTCAGCGCTTGAGCTTTAACTCGGTTTGGATATTGTTGATAAGTTAAAAGCCAGGTATAAGTAACGATGGGATAAGACTGGGCACCTTTAGGATCGGTGATAAAAGCAATCAAGTTATCGGCGGGTAATGTCACTGCCTCTAAGGTTTGAGCTACAGATTCTGGTGTCGGTGTAATATAATTACCAAATTTATTTTCCAAAGCAGCCATAGGAAGTTTATTTTGTTTGGCGTAGACATATTCTACATAGCCAATAGCTCCTGGAATTTGTTGAATTAAGGCGGTAACACCTTCGTTACCTTTTCCACCAATTCCTACTGACCATTCTACAGATTTACCTGCTGCAACTTTGCTTTTCCATTCTGGACTTATCGCACTTAGATGTTGCGTAAATACACTTGTAGTTCCACTACCATCAGTTCGGTGTACAACCTGAATCGCTAAATTGGGCAAATTTACCCCTGGATTAGCTGCGGCTATTCTCGGATGATTCCAATTCGTAATTTTTCCGAGGAAGATATCTACGTAGACTTGGCGTGATAGCTTTAAAGCAGTTGGCACATTGACTTTAGATAACTGGCGGGCGACTGGCGCGAGGTTGTAAGCCAGCACAATAGAACCAGCAGTTATGGGTAAAGCGATCGCTCCCCGTTTTATCTTAGCTGCTTGTTCATTTGTAATTCCCACGTCACTAGCTGCAAAATCCACAGTACCTTCAATAAGCTGTTGTACTCCAGCGCTGCTTCCTATCGCTTGATAGTTAATTTGCACATTGGGATTTTGCTGGTTGTAATCTGAAAGCCAGCGTTCGTACAAAGGTGCGGGAAAACTTGCCCCAGCACCAACGAGGGAGACATATTTGATGTTTTTATTATCGGTAGTGCAAGAAGCGATACTCAACAAGATAGCAATTACGGGTAGAAAGAAAATCCGTCGCTTAGATTGAAGTTGAGCAGATATATAAATCTTTAGTTCCAATGTTTAATAAATTTCCAATTCGTAGACTGTAAGCGTAAATAATTGTAAAACGAGGAAAATAACTTTGAAATGCAAAGGTAGGCAAAGTTATCATGCGCTCCTACCCTGCAAGAAGGCGTTCCGTAGCGTCTCGTAGAGAAGCGCCTAGGAATTTAAACTTCAATTGCCGTCTCTTTCTCCTCAACTTTTGGCTGTGAACTCAGCCGATCTAAAATTTCCAAAACCTCTTGTTCAAAAGCAACTTGGGCGCGATTAGTTTTACCACCCACATATAAGCGATCGCCTTTTTGCAATGCCCATATTTGCGAATGAGAAAAGTAACTCATCACCACACCCAGCATTAATAAACCAAACCCTGAGTAAACAATTGGTATACCTGGATCAGCTTTGATTTGTAAGCCAGTGCTGCCAATTACATCTAGAACTTTGAGCTTCACGCCATTGACTTGGGTAGACATTCCGGCGCGGACAGTATCAACGAGTTTGCCAGCAGGATCATAAATTAATACCATCCCTTGCAAGTCTTTGGCTAGCAAAGAGACGCCCTCACTCAAATCCGGTTTCGTAGGAACCCATGTTCCCCAAATGCGCCCTTGTCCATTGGTGTTCAATTGCGCCATCGGTAGCTGAAAAATCGGGCTGTTGTTAAATTGGACGCGAACACCCGCAATTCCCCAATCAGTTTGATAGAAAGTGATGCCATGATAGCGCAGAGGCTCGTTAACAAAAATCTTTTTGTGGTCAACTTCTTCCCCTTGCTTATTCAAGACAGACAAATCCGAATAAAATTGATCGATACCGCCAGATGGTGTGTAGTCAATCCAAAAACGATTAACTCGCACAGACCAATCTTTCGAGATTTGTGCTGCTAAAGGGCCAGCATCTACAATATTTGTCACTTGAAATGTATCGCCACTGGCAACCATTTCCTGAGCCAAAAAACCAGTCATCGCCCCCCAAATTCCCCCAATCAGAATAGCTACGATGCCAATATGAACGATAATTGGGCCGATACGTCCGACTATTCCCTTGCGGGCATATAGGAGATTTTCTTTTTCTTGATTTTGATAAATTTTATAGCGGTGTTTTTGTAATATCTGGTTCAAATAATCTAAGGAACCAGTATCTAGTTCTGCACTTAAAGCTAACTTTTGAAATTGCCGTGGTTCTTCGTAATATTTCCAGCGCTGGGCAGCTTTTAAGGCTGGTAACTGCCGGGTAAATGAACAAGCAGTTAAGCTAGTGCCAAATAAGATGAGTAATGCCAGAAACCACCAAGTACGATATACGTGGTCTAACCCAACTACCTGAATTACCTTCCAAGTTAAGAAACCAAATAAAGCTGGATGTTCTGGGTAGTTGGCTTGGTAGAATGCGGGTGACTGGCCTTGCTCAATTACAGTACCGGTAGAGCTAAAGATTGCAATTAATAGCAGTAGTGCGATCGCTAGTCGTAAGTTGGTCAGTACAGGCAAAAGCTCCTGGCGTAAGAACTGCCCAGGTACTGCCCACCATTTTAATTCTTTGGAAGCTGAATCTTCTATAGTCATTATGTGTAAAATCTAACAAAGGTATTGATAATATCAAAGATTGAAATTAAAAACTGCTAAGAGGAATCCGAGAAATTAAGGAAAATACACCAAATCCTACTAATAGCGCCCCACTAACTGGGTTAATCCAACCAGACCAGCGACGCAATTCTAGTAACTTTTTAATTGAAGCTGTAAAAGTACCTGCCAAAATCAATGGTGCTACATAACCGGCTGTGTAAGAAAGTAGCAAAACAGCCCCTAAAATTAAGTCTTGTGTATTGGCAATCCAACCCAACAAACTGGCTAAAACAGGTGTGCTACAAGGAGATGCGACTAACCCGAAAGTCAGCCCCAGCAAATAGGAACGCAATCCTGCTGGTAAATCTGGCGAAATCCAATTCGTTTCACCCAAGGATGGAAATTGCAGAGGTAGTGCTTCTAGTAAGTTCAGCCCCATAAGAATGGCAATAATGCTGACGATAATCGGCAAACCAATTCCCACTTGCCCGTAGACTTTCCCGAGAAAACCTGCTATAATCCCTAACCCTGCTAATGTAGTTGCTAATCCTAAAGCAAACCAAGTTGATTGGGCAGCTGCTTGGAGGCGGCTTTTGGCTTCATAACCACCGATGTAACCAATGGTAATTGGTAGCATAGAAAGCATACAGGGTGTGAGACTGGTGAGCAAGCCAGCGGCAAAGATAATACCAACACTCACCACGCTAAGGTGTGTCAGTTGGTTAGAAACGAGACTGTTGGCAAATTGTTCTAGTTGGTAAATTTGGGTTTGCAGGTTATCAAACATAGGGAGTTTTTGAGCGGGAAATGCTTACTCTGCTTGAATTTTAGCTTATTTTTGCTTTGTGAGTCATCGAAGAGGTCAAGGGTCAGGGAGCAGGGGAGAAGACCCCATAAATAAACTTAGAGGCTTGAAACCCTTTTAGCAGCGTAACTCCAGAACTTGATCTCATGTCCGCTTAAAGACTTATTATGAAGACCGCAGGCGGCAGGGAGCATGGGGAAAAGGGACTTTCCGGTTCTTGCACAGATGTTGGAATCATACTAATTAACCGGACATCATATGACCAATGGCATACCTAGATATCTCCCCACAGTTGTTTAACCCGTTTCAAATGTTTACATACAATTTAAAAGATTTCATAATGCGACACCTCATAAGCTCTAACCCTACAATCGCGGTCACAGGTGATTGTAGGGTTTTTTATATGCCCGTGATGCGATTAGATGTTTTGCCCGGTATCATCCGATGTCCGGGCAATTAAGCATAATACCCGAAACCCCACGCCGCCAAAACTGCACTTTAGCTAACTTCCCCGCCTGCGGGAAGGGGTTGGGGTTCCTTTATAATGGGTAATTTGGAGGTTATCTACCTATTTTTATAATCTAAAATCTAGTTTCATATTCAACTTGGAATTGATTTTCATCCCCCAAATTACTTGAGCCTCGCATCAAAATTTCGTCGTTGAGTCGATAAAGGACGTTGTAACGGAAAGACTCATCGCTAGAAAGAGGGCGTGATAAAGAAGCAGAGAAATTTCTACTGATGTCAAATACACCTTCTGCTGATAAATTCAGAACTGAAGCTGTCGTTGTTTCATTACTAGTAGCAGGGGTGGGAAATATCCGAAATTCGCTGAAACCAACAGCCTGCCCGATCGCAGTAATAGTTCCTTGCAAACCACCTAAAATGGTAGAACTAGCGAAATTAGTTAACCCTTGTCCTGCATCTGCTTGACCGAAAGAACCAAGAATTGAGCCACCTAACAGAGCAACTATTTCTCCCCTACTACGGCTAGGTTCACTCGTCAGTTCCAGATTTTCGCCCAATTCACTAGCTGGCCCGTTGGCCCTGGCTTGAACGCGAACGGTACGTAAAGTACCAAAGTTGCTAGCAGAAACATCGCTGATTTCAGCAGACAATGGTGATTCCAAAATTCGATTGTTCGTTGCTGATGCTTCCGGTACAATTGCGATTAGTCGGACATCCAGAGTAGGGTCAAGCGCTTGACTAGGAATAAACCGCGCAGTATGTTCGTAGCCTCGCGCCAAGGTAAACTCAGTGGAAAATATGCTGAGTCGCCCCCCTGTCAAACGAATCACTCCTTCAGGGAGTGGCTTGGCTAATGTACCATTGATAGTCAGACCGCCTTTTGCCTCGAAGTTTAGTATGGGCTGACTCAATGCAGCTCCTCCTGGTACAAAGTCGAATAGAGACTGAGTGGTAACGCTAACATCGTCGTCTAGAATTAACCTTAAATCTGCAAACTCTATAGGTAAATTGGGTGGAGTAACTGCGTTAGCATTACTTTCTGCTGTAGTCACTGGGCTAGCATTACTCTCTGGTGGAGGTGTAAGATTAACTTTAACCTCTTCTCTATTTATGACGTTACTGTTAGCTTCAGCTGTAGCTGCTGATTTTTTATTAGTAGTAGCCGAGTTTCCAATGATTACCCGACCATCACTCAGCTGAACCTCTCCACCAATTAGAGGTTTTAGAGCTGTTCCGCGAATTACGACATCGCCACCAACACCGCCTTCATACAATCCTGCAAGCTTAAAATTGAGTTTGTCTGCTATTGATATTGTCAGAGGATTCGCTGTGGCTTGCTGAGGATTCAAAATCGGCAGGATTCCTGATGCAGTTATTTGCCCTTCATTATACGTGCCTTGAATACTTTCAACACTCACAGTACTGCCATTAAATTGCGCTGTTCCTGTGACATTCGTTAAAGGTTCAGATAAGGCTTCAGCGCTAAAAGTTGCATTGTTAAGTGTGGCGTTTCCGTTGATAATTGGTTCGTTCAAAGTACCCTGAACGTTTAAATCTACTTGTCCTTGACCGTCTACCCAAGCGACTTGATTGTTGGTAAACAGGTTTAACAGTGCCAACCCTTCATTGTTCACGCTGGCGTTGATGCTGATTTGATTGCTATCTGGTTGCACTTCGGCAAAAGGTAACGGAGCAGGTACACTACCTGTAATTGCAACTGGCTGGGTTCCAGTCACTAGCAAAGTACTGTCAAAATTCAAGCGAGCATTGTTGTAGTCAAAGTTCAGCTGTCCTGTTTGCACAGGTTGTTTGTTGAGAGTTGCATTAGCCAGTGTCACTTCCCCTTGAACTCTGGGATCTTGTAAACTACCCCCCAAGGTGGCATCAGCATTTACATTACCGGTGATATCTATAGGGTATTTTTCTATAAAAGGTTGTAAAAGCGATAAAGGTAAACTTGCTACGTTCAGCTTTCCAGATAGTTGCTCAGTTCCTAACTGTCCCGAAAAAGCCACCAGTCCTTGATTTATGCCAACACTTAACGGCGAAAGTGTCACAATTCCATCGGCAAAATTGCCTTGAGCAACAACTTGATTAATCGAGTATTCACCCCATTGCCAATTAGCACCTTGGAAATTAAAGCCAACATTTAACCCAGACTTTAACGAGCCATTAGCTGTAATTCCTCCGCTCAAAGCACCTGTTAATTCTGCAAGGGTAGGTAAAGCCGCGGCTTCTTTGGTTTCTTCTTGCTTTTGTTTTGCTACGGATGCTGCAATATTAGAGAAATATGCTAGTTGTGTTTTCAAATCTGCATCGGGCAAACTGATAGGCTTGGTATTAAGTACCTCTGCTCCAGCCAATGTCGGAGGCTGTAACCCGGTACTAAAGTCTTGAAAATCAAAGATATTAAACGCTTGTAAAAGTCTCTGGATTCTTGCTTGGTCAAAATTAGCTTGGAATTGAAATTGCGGGTCGTTTCCTGCTTTTACATTTCCACTGAGGGCAATGTTGCTATCTCCAATCCGCAATTGACCATTAGCCAAGCTAGCAGTACCATCAGCATAATTAATAGTGCCGCGAAATTCATCTGCTGCTACTCTGGCAACACGAGGCCCAGCGATCGCAACATCTCCTGCAATGGCATAATTATTCAGATTAACAACTAAATTCCCTGATAGTTGCCCCGCCAAAGGTTTCAACTGATTGTTAGGTAAAAAGCCCCCAACAAGAGCTATAGGAAACTGTTGAGCGTTAATGATTAAGTTATCTCCCTCAGTTCTACCTGTGGTAACTGCATCATCTCGCTTGACTAAAAATGAAGTTGGACGATAATCTGCACCTAAGTTAAGTGCAATCCGATCTTGCTTCCCGGCTAATCGCAGACTTGCTCCTTGTCCGCCTTGAAAATTCACGTTTCCAGTTAAAAGTGGGTCAAACTTCAAGCTACTCACATTGAAATTCCGCAGCCTGATATTGCCATTAGCTTGCGGTACATCTGGAGTACCTGTAACTTGTCCTTTAAAATCAAGTAACCCCGCTAATGCTACGTCTCCAGGAACTTGAAAGCCAGTATTTTTTAAGTTGAAATTCTGCGCTAGTACGTTTAAATTAAACCCCGCAATTGTGGGTGCGCCACTTGGAGGAGTTTGAACAGCGATCGCACCATTAGCACTCAACCCTGGGGTACCTGCATTTTCAACTATAATCTGCTGCCCATTCCACTGAAATTGAGCGGTAAGCGGTTTTGCTAGCAACGCTACCCCTTGGGAAAGGCGGATTTGCCCACCAGCGCGAATATCTGCAAGCTGAAAAGATTTTGTTGTGCCTGCTAACTGAATATTGCTATTAAGCCGTCCTCGCAGTTGTGGTGAGAAGCGATTGAGTTGAATTTGGGAAGCGTTGACAACTCCTTGCCAGCGTTCTTGTGCAAGTTGACCACTAGCTCTGATTGTCCCACCTGCTATGTTCAACACCGCATCGGGGAAAACAATATTTTGTCCTTGTTTGGCAACAACAACTCGCCCCGTAGTGGGATAGGTGGCTTTCGGCGCTTGCACCCGCGCGACTGTTTGCAGATTGCTCAAAGTACCAGAAATATTGGCATTTGCTGATACATTCCCAATGGTGATGGAGGGTGAGGAATTGTATGCTTTTGCGATCGCATCTCCTGGTAAATTTTGTGCTTGCACATTCAACGCCACCCTACCTTGGGGTGCAAGCTGAAGTTGACCGCTAGCTGTTACTTGCCCTCCCACTTCTGGGTTTGCCTGAACGCTAGCAACATTTACGTTTAATGGGCTACCTAGAGAACCAGTAACTTTTGCGTTAGCAGATATACCACCAATATTAAGCGGAGTTGAGATGCCGTAACCTTGAGCGATCGCATTTGCTGGTAAACCTTGAGCTTGAATACCTAAAGCTACTTGACCTTGGGGAGCCAGTTGAACTTGACCACTGGCGGTAATCCTCCCCCCTATTGGTGGCGTTACTTGAACACTGGAAACATCTAGTCTCAATGGTTGTTTGCTAAGTGAACCAGAAACTTCTGCTTTTGCTGAAACATTGCCAACTGCGATCGGTAGAGTAACGCCGTAGTTACGTGCTAGTATATCCCCGGATACACCATCAACCTGAGCATTAAATATTACGTTATCTTTAGCTCCGATATTAGCTTGACCGCCTCCTGTGATTTGACCACCTGCTGCGGGGACTATTTTCAGATTGGAAATAGTAATTTGAGATGTAGTTTGAGATGCATTTAAGCGAAAGTCAGTATTGACGGCTTTGAAGAGAATGCGGTCAACTTGAATCGGTTTTGTATTACTTACCGTCCCGCTAACGACTGGCTGCTGTAGTGCGCCGCCTACCTTAATATTTGCTTGAACTTCGCCACTAGCTGGGACTGGGGAATTTACATTCAGTGTGTCTAAAATATTTTTCGCACTAACAGGTTTTATTTGAGCAGAGACATTAAAACCTGTTTGGGTATTAATTGTTCCATTAGCTAGAATAGGAACTTTGCCAAAGTTTGTATTTAGATTTTCTAAAGCAACGGTCTGACCATTAAATATAAATCTCCCATTAAAATTAGAAACTTGCTGAGGAATCTTTGGAACTTTAGCAATGAGTTGATTAGCAGTGGCTGTTCCTGTAACCGCTGTTTCTGACAGTTTGGGTGGAATCTGAACCCCTAAGTCAGCTTCTATTCGCCCTGCTTGCAAGGCAATTGGCAGTTCAATTAATCGACTTATATCAGATGCTTGTAAACTTTGTGCTTGCAGCTTGAGGTTAGTTTGTTGAGCTTTTGTTTGTGTTTCACCAGAGATTTTAACTGCGCCTCCCCTGGCGAGTTGACCATTGAGGTCATAAGCAATTCGTTGATTTTGATCAAAAAATCGGGCAACACCACCAAATTGATTTAATATTACTGATCCTTTCGGTCTAGTTGTCCCGGAGGCTGGCGATAACTCTACATTTCCATCTTGAATTTGAAGTGTCTCCAAGTCAGTTTGAATAGCACCTTTTCCTTCTCCAGCCTTGACTTGGGCTGTAACCCAGCGACCATCTTGATCCTGTTGGATGTAGACATTGGGTTGAACTAACGTGACATTTAATGCCAATTTTCGGGTAAAGAGAACCTGCAAGGGCGAGAACTGCACATCTAAGGCTTTTGCTGCTACTTGGTCTGGATCGGTGGGAGTTGCTGGTATCGATAGAGAACTAAATCTTAGACTGGAGAGCGAGAAACGTTCAACTTTTCCTACTTTTACTGGACGCCCAAGCAATTCTTCGAGATTTTGCTGTACTAATGGCGCTAAATCTTTATATACATAGTTTCTAGCCCACCAAGCACCAACTGCAATTCCAACCAGCAAAATGACACCGAGAGCCAAACTGGTACGTCCTAAGAGGAGGAGCCATAAACGATGATTAGGTGGTTTCTGGTTATTTTCTGAATTTGGAGAGTGCGTCATTATCGTTACAGTACTTTTATATGGAATAAGCCAAGAAACGGGCTAGTAGGAGTTATATCAGCTAGTTGCAAGTTGTGGCTTTATAATATATTTTGAGTAACAGTTTTTACCCAATATTTAGTTGTTCTCGCGTTTCAATTTGGAGATTTCATCTAGAGTATGGTACTTAATTAGCACTTCCTTAATCTAAGCAGTAATTAGATTTATTCTCTGCTTTACCTTTGAAAGCCTATAGTCATCCAAATAGTTGTTTGATAAATTTTGTCTCCTTTTTGTGAGGCAAAGTACATGATTATATGTTTTCTCTCACAATACGTATATTGCCATCAACTATCTTTATGTATAAATAATTCATATCTTTAGATAGATTTTTTTGGCTTGGTATTATACCTCAGAGTTGAGATAATAAATTTATTAAATATTCAACTACTCCATGAGAACTCCTGTATGTACCATGCTAGTTAGAAAATTTAACCCTGTAGAATCCTACCTAGTGGTGACGACTTTGTTATGGCAATTGCACAAGCTACGGATAGCATACCTTTAAAACTGTCACACTTTGCTATTGTCCTCGCAGCAGGTGCATCTACTTGCAAAACTTCGCTACCTTGGGATGAAGGTCAAGTTGCTTCTCTACGAGACGCTGCGCGAACGCTCCAAATTAAAAATTAAAAATGTAAAATTAAAAATTGCAATCGGTGGGGGCTTGTACCCAAAATTAATTAGTTAAAAATTATTCTTCTTCACTAATTTTTAACTTTTAATTTTTAATTAAAAAAATGTCAAACATGATTAATTTATCAACTAGAACAGTAATTAAAGGTTTTACCCCTGTTCTAGTGCTAGGTTCACACAACAGCGATAAACAAAAATATTGCCCACTTGGGAGTTTAGCTGTAATTAATCCTCATGCCAATTCTGGGAAAACTACTTCCTTACTTACAGGGTTACAACATATTCCCCATAACTTTGAGAAAACTCTAACGATTTCTATTTGCTAGGTCAGTATTTTTACTAATTAAAAAAGCAAAATGGCGTTTTATTTGCAAAAAACACCAAAATGAAAAAGCAAACTGGAGTTTGAGTAAGTCAAATGGCATTTTGAGAAAGCAAAAGCTTCTTTTACTTGCGGAAAACACCAAAATCAGAAAACAAACTAGGGTTTGAGTAAGTCAAAGCTTCTTTTACTTGCGGAAAACACCAAAATGAAAAAGCAAACTAGGGTTTGAGTAAGTCAAAGCTTCTTTTACTTGCGGAAAACACCAAAATGAAAAAGCAAACTGGGGTTTGAGTAAGTCAAAGCTTCTTTTACTTGCGGAAAACACCAAAATCAGAAAGCAAACTAGGGTTTGAGTAAGTCAAAGCTTCTTTTGAGTAAGTAATTGCGGATTTTGCTTATTAAATTTAGTCAGAATATGAAGTTTAGATAAAAATATTGAGAAAATTACTGTTAAGCTCATCCTACCCCTAAAAGCTACGGTGTACACACAAGTCTTTAAGAGTTGCCCCATAAGCTTTTGATCCCCCCAACCCCCCTTAAAAAAAGGGGCAAATAACTCTCAAAGTCCCCCAATTTATCGGCGGATTTAGGGGGATCTACGACGATTTTGGTTTTCTAGAAAGATGTGTGTACACTGTAGCCCCCTAAAAGGGGATGGGATTTCACGTTAACGGTTGACGGTTGACGGTTAACAGTCATCAATCATCAGTCAACAGATAAATTGGTATAACAAGATTCCCGACTTCTTAAAAAAAATCGGGAATCAGAGCATTTCGATTACTCTTTTGTAAACCCAATCAATCATCAGTTGGATCATCGATCATTTCTGGTACTAAAGCTGGGTTACTTTTACGTTCTTCTGGTGATTGCTCCCGAATAACATCGTCTATTCTCGCAGGGTGTTTGATTTTGTCCAGTACCTCTGGATCTAGTTGCGATAGATCGCCTTCTGGGCTGGACTTTTCAGCTTGACTAGGAACTGTTTCCTTATTCATCACTATTTCCCCAAACTTATACGCCAAGCTTAAGTTCTTTTGTAGTCAGCTTCACACTATCTGGAGACTTAATTTCACACAGCTAGGACTTACGCAAAAACCCTCTAAAACTCTCATTCCTCTATGACTTCTGCGCTCTCTGTGGTAGCCTGCGGCAAGCCGTTCGCGTAGCGTCTCGTAGAGAAGCGTCTACGTTTTCCGTTACCCGTGCGTAAGTCCTAACAGCAATAAGTCAAAAAAGCGATCGCCCCTTGTAGACCAAAAATGATTCACTAAACTAAATACCCATTACTATAAAAAACGTAAATATTCTGTATCCTCCGTTTCATAAATAGGAAATAAGCAGTGTTACCAAAAAAGCCCCCCGCAACCAATCAAACTCAACGCTGGACATTTGCTCAACTTTTTGGACTAGTAAAGCGTAATCCCTTCATGATTTCACGGTGGGTACTCCGCTGGGTAGCTGTGGGCACTGCTGGTGGCCTATTTGCTGCCTTATACTGGAATGTTTTAGAACTTTTAACTCACCACCTGCACCGATTTGAAGGTTTTAGCCTTCTGATAGTCATGCCACTTGCCGGTTTAGTTATCGGGCTGGTGATTCATTTCCTGGGAAATCCCGGTGAAATCGCCGTGATTGTTGATAATATCCATTTTCGTGGCGGACGCTTAGATGCTCGCAAAAATCCCTCAATGATTCTTGCTTCTCTCATCAGCATATCGGCGGGTGGTAGTGCTGGCCCAGAAGCGCCATTGGTACAGGTGACAGGTTCTTTTGGTACTTGGGTTGGCGATCGCCTAAACCTCCAAGGTGAAGACCTCAGAACGATGAGTTTAGCAGCGATGGCGGCTGGCTTCACTGCCTTGTTTGGCGCACCTCTTGGCGGTGCAATGTTCGCCTTAGAGATTTTGCATCATCAGCATATTGTGGAATATTACGAAGCCTTGATGCCAGCTATTATTTCGAGTTGCGCTAGTTATTTGGTATTTGCAGCAATTACACAATTAGGAATTGCGCCGACTTGGCATTTTCCCCAGTACCACCTAGACAAGATTGATGATTTTGCGATCGCTATCATGTTCGGCATCATTGGGGCGGTGGCGGGATGGCTTTTTATGGGCATTTTTCGGGGCTGCGATTACTTGTTTGATCGAATTCCCGGCCCCATTTATGTACGCACAACATTAACAGGGTTGGGGCTTGGCACTTTAGCAGTGTTATTACCCCTAACCCGTTATTTTGGACATGAAGAATTAGAGTCAGTCCTCACTAATAACTTTGGTGCTGTTTTTCTCTTAACTCTTGCTTTCGGTAAAATGGCTGCCATTAGTATTACCGTAACAGGTGGGTGGCGCGGTGGATTTATCATCCCCCTATTTTTCACTGGTGCTTGTATTGGTAAAGCAGTAGCAATTTTAATTCCGGGGCTTAACCCGGCTCTTGCCATGATTTGTACAATGGCGGCTATCAATGCAGCCGTAACACGTACACCTATAAGTACAACTTTGCTACTGTCAAAACTGGCTAATGTGAGTCCTTTTACGCCAATCCTTTTTGCCAGTTTAATTGGATTTTTTCTCGCGCCCAAAGTTCCCCTGATTGCATCTCAATTGAAGTCCCAAATAGAAGCTACTGAATTAAAGGGTAGCTAGTTTGAAAGAGCGGTTATAAACTGTGTCCACACTAAAGTTTACCCACCTCGGTGGGTTTCAAACCCTTAATTTTTTCTTAGTCCGCCTTCGCGGACTTTGCCTGTGTAACCGCGAATTCCATTTCTTGGGCTTAGGTTAACTGTAAGTCCCTAATTTACGTGCAATTCTTTTTCATTAGCCAATTGGAATGTAAAAGTGCGATCGCTTGTTCTTTTTTTTTGGCTTCGACTTCAATCCACGGTGCTTGGTGATATACGTTGGGCATATCGGTAATCAAGTCGCTGTGTTTTCTGTCGTTGAAAGCTTGCTCACCATTGGAAATATGGACTAATTGCCAATCGGGATTTGTCCAAGTTTCTCGTGCTGCATAAAACATGGATGCTACACTCGGATGATCGTAGCTATCTAAATTTTCGTGGCAAATATGGTGATGGGCGTCAAATACCATCGGCACATCAGCTTGCTGACATACTGCTAAAATTTCATCGGCACTATAGGCGTATTCATCGTTTTCTAGCGTCAAGCGGCTTTTGATATTTTCTGGTAGCTCGGAAATTACTTTTACTAGTTGTTCAGGGCGTTGAGATTTGCCACCATGAATATTCATTAATGACCAAGGCGATCGCGGTAAGCCCAGCAAGTCAAGTATACGTGCATGTCCTGCTAGATTATTTATACTTGCCTGTACCACTTCAGGAGAATCAGAACTCAGCACGACATATTGATCTGGATGCAACACCATTCTTATGCTCAATGCATTCGCTCGTTCACCGATTGTTGCTAAATCAGCGCTCATTCCCTCTAATATATTTGCGCCAATTTCGTCTTCTAAGTCACTCAGGGGAAATAAAGCAGAAGACATCCGATAAAGCTGGATTTTATTCTGTTCACAAAAAGAGAGAGCCTCATGCAAGCGTTGTAAGTTATGCCGATACAGTTCACTCAGGGCATTTTCGCGATCGCTTTGGGAAAGTTTTAAGTATCGGGTGCGCGTGATTGTCCGAAAGCGCACTTGTTTGTCAGAGGTGATACAAACTAGCCCCAAATAGGGCAGTGTAGTTTTTTCGCACTGCTGTGCATTAGGTAAGTTTTGAAACTCGATTACGGTCATTAACTGATACTAACTGTTGCCTATTTTGAGCCATTCTTTAATTTAAACAAGTTTTACCACTGGCTGACGAATATCTAAAGAATGAAGTCTTAAGCCTTCAAGGTTGTTTTAAAATTCCTAAAAGGTATAAGCTGTTACGCTTTGTTGTGCATCTACCGTAAGGAGAATAGCCAAATCCTTTGTCTTTACCGATGTCGTTTCTGATGCCATTGCCAAGCATGGGTGAGGATTTCGTTAACGTTAGGATACTGGGGATGCCAACCCAAAACTTCAGTTGCTTTGTCGCTGCTGCCAACTAAAATAGGAGGGTCACCTGGTCTGCGATCGCGTTCTTCTATTTTGATTTCTTTACCTGTTACTTCCTTAGCAGTTTCTATCACTTCTCGGACTGAAAAACCACTGCCATTTCCGAGATTAAATACTTCGCTTTCTCCACCTTTGAGCAGATATTCTAAACCCAAAATATGAGCTTGCGCTAAATCAGTTACGTGAATATAATCCCGGATACAAGTACCGTCTGGAGTGGGGTAATCAGTGCCGAAAATAAAGATAGATTCGCGTTTACCCAAGGCAGCTAATAGTACTAATGGTATGAGGTGAGTTTCAGGTTCATGGTCTTCACCCAGCAACCCATTGGGATCAGCACCGGCGGCATTAAAGTAACGGAAACGTACAGATTTTAAATTGTAAGCTGTATCAAAATCAGATAAAATTCGTTCTACCATCCACTTGCTAGTGGCATAAGGACTAATGGGATCTTGTGGATGTTCTTCGGTAAGGGGAACAAACTTTGGTACACCATAAAGAGCGCAGGTAGAAGAAAAGATAAATTTCTTAACTGACGCAGCAAGCATTGCCTCTAAAAGTGTCAGAGTGCCTGCAACATTATTTTGGTAATATTTAGCTGGGTCGGTGACAGATTCACCCACGGCAATATAAGCAGCAAAATGCATTACTGCCTCTATATTGTGAGTTAAAAATATGTTATCAAGCAGGGCGCGATCGCTCATATCGCCAACAATCAACTTTACCTGCAAAACTTCTTCTACAAGTTCACGATGTCCATTGGATAGATTATCCAGAACAATTACTTCATAACCTGCATTTTTCAGAGCTAATACAGCATGGGAGCCAATATATCCGGCTCCTCCTGTTACTAAAATGGTTGACATAATTGGGGATTGGGGGGTAGAGAGATTTAGTTACTAGTACAGCGCGGCGGAAATAAACAACCCATTCTAAACGAACAAAACGATTACAGCGTAAGCGTTTTGACTTTTGACTTCCGCCTTGCGGTACTAAATTCTTTCTTCCAGGTAGCGAGAAATTGCATTATCAAGGGATGGCATAAATTCACCTCGGCTGCTACCAAGTACGCTGTAAGTTGGGCGGGGAGCAGTTAAACCAAGTTGTTCTGTGGGCACAGAAATTAGATTGGTGACACTGACTCCAGCTTGTTTAGCCGCTAACCGTGCGAAATCAGCCCAGGCGATCGCACTCTTATTCGCCAAATGCCACAGTCCAGACTCGCCGTCAATTAATAAATCTAGGCTGGCATGAACTAAATCTGGTACATAAGTAGGTGAAACAATTCCATCCTCTGCGGCAACGAAATTATTACCAGCACTAAGCTGACGCAGAGCGATCGTGACAAAATTATACTCATCCCACGGGCCAAAAAATGCACTGGTGCGAATCACCAGCGATGCAGGATAAGCCTGCAATACCAGCTTTTCTGCCAAAACTTTGCTGCACCCATATACATTAAGAGGGGCAACGGTATCAGTTTCGACATAAGGATTAGACACAGCACCATCAAATACCAAATCTGAGGAGAAAGTTAATAGCGGTACGTTATGTTGAGCGCAAGCAGCAGCTAGAATCGCTGGTCCTTCTGCATTCACTTGTAAGCAAACATGGGGTTCATTTTCGGCATCGTCCACCCGCACGTATCCGGCAGCGTTTACAACCGCCCACGGCTTCAACTGGGTAAGCGCCGCATCCACAGAGGCAGGATTGGTAATATCCATTTCTTGGCGCGTCAGCAGCTGATATGAAATTCCGCGCACTTCGCACAACCGAGCAAAAGCCTTTCCGAGAGTTCCTTTGGCACCGACGATCGCCAGAGGACGAGGGGAGGCGGGGGGCATTGGGGAAGTTTTTTTCCTCGCTTTCCCTATCATCGCACTGCAACTTAGTGCAGGGTATAACAGGCGCTCTTGTCGATGCCACCAGCCAGGGGTTTCAAGTAGCGGATGATTTAGTTGATGCCCATTTGCTAGATCCTGCACCATTTTTGCGATCGCTGTCGGTCGAGGATGTGGCGATTCTCCAGAGGAGAGGCTACCCGAACGCAAATCAAATACACCTGGCTCGTAGTAGCCGTTAGCTTTTGTAACTAAACTATTCCAATCGTAGCTGCCAAGGAGCGCCCAAACAGTGACAGCGCGGATATCTACACCCTCAGCTTGTAATTCCTTCGCCGCATTCCACACCTCATAAAGCCAGCGTAGCTGCTCCTCACGGGTGCAGCTTATATGAGCTTCGGTGACAGCAAGGGGCAGGTGATAGCGTTCCCATGTTTCTAGTAACAATGTACGTGGGCCTGCCAAACCTTCAGCACAAACTCGTACCGCCTCTACATCTGCATACTTGTCGTGCCCATTACCGCCATGCGTCCAAGCTGGATAATTTTCTGTATGTTCATCCAAAAAGCGTTCGCTGGTTAAATAATGGTTAATCCCGATGATGTCAGGAGGACAGGTATTTTGCAAAAATGTCTCAAGTTCAGCCTCACTGATACCACACTTCTTTAAGTAACCCCACATTGAATGAGTTGGGTTAATTCGACCGCATAATAAATCAAGGCTCAACCAACGGCGATCGTTCTCCAATTCTGCTTGATATTCTAGTTTAGGTGTGCTGTAAGTCTTACCTAAATCCTCGGTTTGCACTAGTTGAGCGCTAGGGTTTACTTCCCGAATTGCCTTCATTGCTAAGGCTACTGCGCGACACTCTCCTAATAAAGCACGGGCGAAAGTTAAATCATCCCGTCCGTGAGGATACCAGTGACCATACATTCCACTGAATCGCGCTGTTGTCAGTGGCTCGTTTACAGGCGTGTAATGTGTGACCCAAGGATAACGTTCGGCAACCGCACGAGCAAACACTGCTAGTTTCTCTGGAAATTCCGGGTCTACCAAACTTGTATCTCGTGGGCCACTACCATGATGCACTAATCCCACGATTGGAAGGATGCCGAGTTCGCGCAAGCGCCCCAATCGCTCATCCGCCCATGACCAATCAGCATTTTCTAGCCCATTAGGTGCTATCTTCTCCCACAATACAGGGTAGCGGATAGCTTTTATCCCTAATTCTGCAAACAAATCTAAATCATTTAAGCGCGTTGCATGACCATTGCGTTCCAACTGGTCTAAATACTCATCACCCACGCGATTAACTGTACACTCTATACCAGCCCACACTTCCAAGGGGAGTTGTGAATTATTCTCTCTCAAAACGTTGTTTGTCACGTCTTCACTTGAGTTAAAGAAAAAAGACATTATTTACACAACCAAAGCTTTTATTATCTTTATCAAGACTTACGCAAACAATAGCAAAACCTTTTTTCAGGTAGGAGCAATTCTTGAATTGCCTCAGAGCGCGTGTAATTTTGCGTAAGTTCTACTTGAATATTTCCACATTTTGATAACGCAGATATAATATCTAGTATTTGCGGATCGTTGACCACAAAAGCATGAAGAAAAATACAGAATTTAAAATCAATTAGTGGAATACTCAGATCCAACAGTCGCTTAGTACAGCTTTGCGTAAAATCGTAGCGTTGCGTTTTTAATGCAAGGGGACGCATTGGCATTGTTAGTCGATGCGTTGGCATTGTTAGCCGATGCGTTGGCATTGTTAGCCGATGCATTAGCATTGTTAGCCGATGCGTTGGCATTGTTAGCCGATGCATTAGCATTGTTAGCCGATGCATTGGCATTGTCAGCCGATGCATTGGCATTGTCAGCCGATACATTGGCATTGCAGGGTATTGCCAAATTTAATTCGCTACGAATTAATGAAATGCTGTACTTAGTAACCACTAAATCATCTGCCAGTCACATAAAATTGCCAACCTGACTTTTGTAGAGACGCAATCCATCACGTCTCTACTTTAAAAAAGTGTAGGCTGGGCAGCACCTGCCCACAAGCAACATCAAGAAACTTAAGCCTTAACCGCTATTTGTTTGTATGTTGCTAAAGCCTGCGCCACACAATGATCCATGTTGAGATACTTGTATGTAGCTAGCCGTCCCACAAAATGCACACCTGGTGTTGACTCAGCCAAAGCTTTGTATTGTTTGTAAATTTCCTGATTTTCAGGACGTGGCACTGGATAATAGGGGTCGCCCTCTGCCTTGGGAAACTCGTAAACAATACTAGTTTTGGAGTGTTCTTGTCCAGTCAGATACTTAAATTCGGTAATCCGGGTATACAGTTGTTCATTGGGATAGTTAATTACTGGCGCTGACTGAAACACAGGGGTGTGATGCGTTTCGTGTTTGAAATCTAGTGAGCGATAGGGTAGTTTACCGTAGCGACAATCAAAAAACTCATCAACTGGCCCAGTGTAAACCATCTCGCGGCAAGGTATAGCCTTATCGATTTCGCGGTAATCGGTGTTGAGCATTACCTTAATGTTCGGATGATTTAACATATTCTCAAACATCCGAGTAAAGCCGTGCAATGGCATTGCTTGGTAACTATCTGTGAAATATCGGCTGTCACGGTTTGTCCGGGTGGGAATTCGGGCAATTACTGTTTTGTCCAGTTCTGAAGGATCAAGTCCCCATTGTTTGCGAGTGTAGTTTTTGAAGAACTTTTCGTAAAGTTCCTGACCAACTTTACTAATCACTACATCTTCAGAAGTACGGATGTGTTCTCTCGGTTCTGCAACTGACTGAAAAAACTCTTCCGCCTGGAATGAATTGAGGTTCATTCCATAGAGTTTGTTGATGGTTTCAAGGTTAATGGGGATGGGAACGAGTTGTCCATCTACGCTGGCTAGAACGTGATGCTCGTAAGAACGCCAGGCTGTGAACTGTGAGAGGTATTCAAATACTTCGCGGGAACTGGTATGAAATATGTGCGGGCCGTATTTATGTACGAGAATCCCGTGGTCGTCGTAATGGTCGTAAGCATTGCCACCGATGTGATTGCGCTTGTCTACAACTAATACTTTTTTACCGGAATGTCTCGCCAAGCGATCGGCGAGAACGCTGCCAGAGAAGCCTGCACCAACAACTAAGTAATCAAATATAAAGTCTCTGGTAACGATGCTTGGTGCTTCTGGGATATCTGTTGAGATGGGAGATTTCCCATTTTTACCATTAGTTGTGTTATCTGGAGTGGTTGCGATCGCAGAATCTATCAACTGCATCATCGATCCCCAAGTCCGATCCCAAGAAATCTGCTCTAAGAATGCATCTACCCGACTCAACCATCCTGATGCTGGATTATCTTCTTGCAATGCTTGTTCTGCTGCGGCGACGAAATCTTCAGTCGTGTCTGCAATTCGTACTAACTTCAAGTCTCCATAAGGACGCACCACATCTCGAATCGTGGTAGAGACTACAGGTTTACCTGCGGCTAAATACTCTGGTGTTTTAGTTGGACTAATAAAACGTGTTGACTCGTTTCGCGCAAACGGCAACATTGCCAAATCCCAACCCCCTAGATATGCAGGCAAGTCTTTATAGTCTTTACTACCGAGATAATGAATATTTTCATGCTGTGGCAGAGTTGCTGGGTCAATTTTCACAACTGGCCCAATTATCACTAAATGCCAATCAGGACGAGCCTCGGCAATTCCAGCGAGTAATTCAATATCCATCCGCTCATCAATTACACCATAAAAGCCAAGGCGCGGATGAGGAATATTTGCTTGGTCTGCTGGTTCTTCTTTAACGTTTCTTCCTTGTCCAAAGTGGGGTACATCTACACTACTGGGAAAGGCATAAACGTTGGGATGCTGGTTTACCTTACTTTCGTAAAGGCTTTGTCCGCCTGTAAATACTAGGTTTGCCCGACGAAATAATTCTGCTTCGTAGTTCTTTAAAGTAGGCGATGCTCCTTTAAAGGCAGACAATTCATCCATGCAATCGTAGATAACAGCTTCCGGTTCTAAATGGCTTGCCCATGCGATCGCCATTGGTGTATAGTACCAACAAATGTATTTAGAGATATTATGTTCTGCAAATAACCCATCGAGCAGTACTTTGATATCTGCGTTTACTGCTTCTTCACTTAGACCTTCAGGTAGATATGGAACAACAACTATTACTCCACTTTTGTCTTCACTAATGTCCAATCGCCCCAATGGTTCCCGACTAAAAATTGGCTCTTCGATAAAGAATACTCTCTTTTTTTGAGCGCAGCGACTTAAAAGATGTTGTGGCCTTTGATATACAAAATTCCAACGCAGATGAGATAAGCAAACTATATCAGGTGTATCGGTAAAAGCTTTTGTTGACCGAGAGCTTTTGTTGAATGAGGATAAATTTTTTGATGTCCCTAAGGATTGTGATTTCGCTGTCTCGGATAATTTTGCTTCATTTACCGTTGGCGACACACTATGGCTCACACCGTTATTTTGTATTTGCACTTTATTGCTTGACATAGATTATTAACTCAACTTGCAGAATGTTGGACTAACAAGTTCTCTTTCTCGTAAGAATTAATCTTATTATTTGCTTTTTTTAATTACATATTCATCTATCTAAATATAGTAATTAAAAATTATTGTATTATTCTTAGGTATTAAAATTATAACGTTACTAACACTTAATCATGTGTCAAATTTAGCTAAATATATAATTAGACATACGCCAAAAGGCTTATATCAGCGTTACTTTTGTAAGTAAAGATTAAAACAAACTAAATTAAAAATATAAAAAATGTAGTTTACTCAAGCATCTACTACAGATGTTTTATAATTACTGTTCAGAAATATCTGATGATGTTCAGCCCAAAAATTATTAATATAATTCTGATATCAAACTAGTTTAGGCAAGGCTTTCACTATATTTATCCTTCAACTAATAAGAGATTAACAATTCAAAATTAAAGACATTTAAATCTATATTTATCAAATGTTTAGACTTTTTGCTGCTCACCTAAACTAATTAAAATTGTCCAAATTTCCGGCTTTAGAGTGTAAATTTTGAACAATTGCTCAATAATATGGTTTATATCGTTTGATTAGATAAACTTGATCTGAGAAAAATTACATTTTATTTGGGGTTCTAAACACACCTCAAGAAAGATGGATATTTATCGCAAGGATAAGAGTATTGGAGATAGCGTACTTTTCCAGACATATCAAGTTTTTTGCAGGATCATCAATCTTGCCAAAAAATTTTTGAGCAAATGATCTAGTGGAAATACACGCTGGTTTAGCCAAGCTTTCTTAGGGACTGATCATGATTAAACGAACCTTAGTTACTATTGCTCTCCTTGCAGTCGGATTTTTCGTCTCATTGGGATATTCAGCATTACTTCCAAATAGTCAGTTTGTGAACGCTCAAACAAATCCAACAACACCAGCCCAAAACACCCAACTCAACGAGATTGATCGCCAGTACTTCATAGATGCGGGTCAAGCAGCTATAGGCAATATCAGCCTGGGAGAATTAGCGTTACAGCGCTCAACTAATCCTCAAGTTAAACAATTTGCAACAGCAGAGATTCAAGAGCAAACACAGGTGAAAAATGACTTGACACGGATTGGATCACGATTGGGTGTAACTCCTCCCACTACTCCTGCGCCAAAATTTCAAGCAGGGCTGGCACGACTGTCTCAGTTAAAGGGCGATCGCTTTGACCAAGCCTATATGGATGAGGGCGGTATAAATGCTCATCTGGAGAATGCAGCTATTTTCCAACGCGAAGCCGCGCTTGGACAAAACCCCGACCTTGTAGCAGTAGCAAATCGAGGATTACCAACTATCAGGAAGCACTTTAGCACTGCTAGTGCCATCACAAAATATCAATTTGGCCAGGTTGCGCGGAGATATAATAATCTGCCTAATAATTCTGGTGTATCAGCCCCTCAAGGCAATACTAGACGTACAGAAGGAGGCGATAGCCTACCTGAAAACAATCCTTCCCCTACAGGAGGAGGCACTCGGCTACCTCTAGAGAATACTACACCAACAAAAACCAATAGGTAGGATAGTGCAACAAAGGTAAGGGCATGGCATTGCCATACCCCTACGATAAATCTTTATGTATCAAGGTTTTCGTAAATTGGTGTTAAAGAAATTAAATTGATTTGGAAGCGATCGCCTGTGGTGTCCAGGTGGGGCCTTCGCAATATGGGCCATCTGCCGACCAAATAAGTTTATCCAAGCACATTCGCCGCGCATCCATGTTTACATCCCAGGCATGGTAGACGATGTACTCAGTCTGACCATTGGGGGCCACAACAATTGAGTTATGTCCAGGCCCTTTGACACGATCGGGAAGCGATCGCAGCACCCGTGGCCCCATTTCGTTACCCACATCAGAGTAAGGCCCCATCACACTATCCGCAACACCATAATCTACGCCGTAGTCCTCTGTTTCCCAGCGCCCACCACTATAAAAGCAATAATATCGGCCTCCATGTTTACGGACACAGGGGCCTTCTAAGGTATGCCAATCAAAATGTTCACCATACATTAATCGATTAGCTAAAAATCGTTGCCAGTCGGAACGTGCCCGTAAGACGACTTTCCCGACACCGCAAAGTTTGGTCATATCTTGCAGCCGATCTACAAAAAGGGCAGTACCAGCCCGCACGCCGCCCTCGGTGTCTAAAAAATCACGAGCATAAAATAGATACCACTGCCCATCGTCATCACGGAATGCATGGGGGTCAATGGCGAAGGAGCAAGACTTCGGGTCTACAAGTGGTTCGCCAACATCTTTATATGGTCCCAAAGGATTATCACTCGTGGCAACACGTAACTGATGATTTTTATCTTCGTGGCCTACAGAGTAATAGAGGTAGAACTTGCCGTTGCAATAAGCAACTTCGGGGGCCCAAAAATTATCGCCAAGAGAGGGGTCTGGCCGCAACAGGGCGTTATCTACAAAATCCCAATTCACGAAATCAAAGGAGCGTAATAGAGGGAATACACGTAGTTTTGCTATTTCGTCTACTGTTCCTTCCGCTTCGGCTGCACCAGTGCCAATCGCATAGTATACACCCTCAAATTCCCAAACAAAAGGATCGGCAAAATAGCCTTTGTAGACTGGATTGGTATAAGTTAACATCTCGGTGATAGCTATAGCGTGTAAACTCAAATTTTGAAGAAGTGCGATCGCAAAAACAACTATCTTTATGCTGGTTCGCGTTCTTTAATTTTCCGGCATTACTGAATTTGAGTCTGAATGATTCCAAACTCCTCTACAAAAATACGAGTTTAGGACTTGCCCTTTCAAGGTGACTAGTAAAATTTCTTTTTTTCTCTCTGCGCCCTCCGCGTCTCTGCGGTTTAAAAGTCTTTTATTTAACCACAGAGACGCAGAGAACACAGAGTTAAGAGGTACTAATGAGCATTGTGCCCGTAGAGTACGGGTATATTTACCTGAAAATAGCTGTAAGTGTGGAATAGCTTATTAGTACTTGAAATTCACGTAAGTTTCAACCTTCTCTTCTGGCAACTCTTCTACAACCTGACACCGAATCATCTGCCTTAAATTCTCTGGTAGGCTCTCATAATAGTCTCGTTGGAGAGTCAAATCCACCTTCGGCGTGTGCAACCAATGCATAGCATAGCCCATAACTACCATCGGTCTTGGCTGGTTAGTCCGATTTGGTGAACCCCGGTGCAGTGCTAAAGGTGTCCGAATCATCGCATCCCCTAGCTGCATCTGAAAAGATTCCATCGGAATTTCACCAGTGGCAATTTTCCTTAGTCCTTCTTCACGCGGCAAGATATGCGTACCACGCGCCATCTGGAACGGCCCGTTTTCTGCCGTTACTTCCACAAGTGGGAAGTTAACCGCAAGGGCATAGAGTGGCGTTACTATTTGGTCAGAGAATAAAGGCCGATAGTCTCGGTGAGTTTCCTGATAATCCGAACCTTGTACTGGCAGATCAACTCCCATCTGAACCATCACATATTCCTGAAAAAATACTCGCTCCAGCACACCCATAATCACCGGATTGGCGAAAACTTCCACGTTGGCAAAGGGGGAAACCCAAGGCAACGTTAGATAGTAACGGGCAATTTCCCGGGGAGCCAGTCCACCTGGTTGATTTTGGCGCTCTCGGAATAAATTTTCAAAAGCTTTTGCCCATTCGCTGATCAATTCTTTATCAAAAAGACCGGGAATCACACAAATTCCGTCTCGATTCAGGTCTTCGGCAAATCGATTTAGGTCAGTATCTGTATATTTATTTACTCTACCTATACTTTGAACCATTTTCTTATCCTCGCCAATTCATGATCTTAAAGTCGAATTTAAATCGCACTCTCAACAGCAGTTCCTTGCAATTGTTCGTCGATAATAGCGCACCATTTCTGGAGTTAGCTTGTTAGTTCTTGTAGACTTCGGTTATCCGCATCTCTTTATAGATCAGGTTTTATTTTGTGGTTGATAACGCAAACCTGTTGATTAGTTTCTAGGGTTGTCCAGTTGTGAGGTGAGGTGCTGAATCAGAAATACAGCAATGGTTCTTAACCCAGTTCACTGCCCAAATTGTGATATTATAAGTGTAGTAAGAGGTGATAAAACTAATGAAGGCAAAAATTACTGCCTTTGCTGCCAAGATGGGAGTTTTCGCCGCAGATTCGTACTACGACTGCTGAAAATTAGTTACAACTCCGTAATCGAAGAATTCAAATAATTTGTAATACTTAATTAAGTTTTGTAACGGAAATTTAGCGCCAAACTGGAGTGGAACTTTCCTTAAATGTGGATTGTGCAAGACACATCCCGCCACTTGTGAGTTTATCTTGACTTAAACCCCTAGAATTAGCTAAAAAAATTCCAGCGTTATTGGGCAATAGAATTAACTTGCAAAACCGAATTCAACAAAACTCTTGTAGGGTGGACGTTTTGCCCGCCCAGTAGGCACAATTTAAATATGAACAGCTTACCTAATTTTTTCCTGCCGACTTGGCAAATATTCACAATATGTGTGCCATAATGTCACGAGTCAATAGTCTATACCTAATCTTGTAGCCCCAATACTAGGGCGCTTGATGTATTTTATGTTTACTATTAAGCGATAAATAGCATTATGCAAGTACAGGTATAAAGTTATATAGATTACAGGGAAAGGAGAAAATCAACTCCTGGAATGTCTCAAAACAGCCTAGTTTAGTCTAAACCGAAGGCTCAAAAAATTTGTTCTATTGTAGTTACATTAAGAGGTTTTAATCAAGTTGTTGGATATACAAAAGCGTAGGGTTGAATTACCCTCCAATACAGATAATCAAAGGGTTTCTAGCTTCCCGGAGGCTGGGTATCCACGTCCACAGTTACAACGATCGCACTGGCTAAATTTAAACGGTGAGTGGAAGTTCGCTTTTGACGATGAAGGGCGATGTGTTCAACCAGGCGATATCCAGGAGTGGAGTCATTGTATACAAGTTCCCTTCGCTCCCGAATCTACCAAAAGTGGTATTGGTGATAGAGGTTTTCATCCAAACTGCTGGTATGAGCGAGAATTTGAAACGCCTGAAGGTGACGGCAGATTACTACTGCACTTTGGGGCTGTGGATTATCGCGCCCGTGTATGGGTCAATGGTCAATACATGATAGAGCATGAAGGGGGACATACTCCTTTCACGCTGGATATTACCGCAGTTTTGAATGATAGCGGGATAACTAAAGTAACAGTCTGGGCCCAGGATGATCCTGGTGATCTTGCCAAGCCTAGAGGAAAGCAGGGTTGGCAGTTGGAACCGCACAGTATTTGGTATCCTCGCACCAGTGGTATTTGGCAAACAGTCTGGATTGAGCGTGTGGGTAAAACTTACATCGATAGTATTCGGTGGAGTCCCGATTTCGAGCGCTGGGAAGTTGGTTGTTATGCTGCGATCGCAGGTGATGCCCCTGCTGGTATCCAAATCAAGGTAAAACTGAGCATTGGCAATAACGTGCTGGCAAACGATACCTACGAAGTATTTAACGGAGAAATTGGCCGCCGCATCTCCCTTTCCGATCCAGGTATCGACGACTACCGCAACGAATTGCTGTGGAGTCCAGAAAAACCTACCCTAATGGATGCCCACGTTGAACTTTGGCATAACAATCAACTCTTAGATGAAGCCAAATCCTATACAGCAATGCGGACTGTGGGAATACAGCGCGATCGCTTTATGCTCAACGGTCGTCCTTATTATTTGCGCTTAGTTCTGGATCAAGGCTACTGGCCCGATTCGCTAATGACAGCACCGGACGATGGGGCATTGCGGCGCGATGTCGAACTCACCAAAGCAATGGGTTTTAACGGAGTCCGTAAGCACCAGAAAATTGAAGACCCGCGATTTTTATATTGGGCAGATAAGCTGGGATTGTTAGTATGGGAGGAGATGCCCAGTGCATATCGTTTCACGCCTAAAGCAGTGGAACGCACAACGCGAGAGTGGACTGAGGTGATTAGGCGGGATATCAGCCACCCCTGTATCGTAGCTTGGGTAACATTTAATGAATCCTGGGGAGTTCCCAATCTGGTTGAGACTGCGGCTCACCGAAACTACGTTTTGGCAATGTATCACTTAACTAAAACTCTCGATCCGAGCCGCCCAGTGATTGCCAACGATGGCTGGGAAAGTACGGATACAGACATTCTGGCTATTCATGACTACGACACCCACCCACAACGATTAGGTCATCGCTATGGCCCAGAAGTGAAGCTATCAGATTTGTTTGACCGGAAGCGTCCTGGAGGGCGCATCCTGACACTGGATAACTTTCCGCATCAGGGACAGCCAGTGATGCTGACTGAGTTTGGTGGCATTGCCTATGCCCCTGTTGATACCCCCGATTCAGATAAAGTTTGGGGATATGAGCTTTGCTCCAATATTTCCGAGCTAGAAATGAAATACGCTTCTCTGCTCGAAACGATTAATGATATCGAGTTGTTTAGCGGATTTTGCTACACCCAATTTACAGATACCTTCCAAGAAGCTAACGGTTTATTATACGCCGATCGCACGCCTAAATTTCCCATTGAGGCGATCCGCGCTGCGACCCTTTCAGGACAAGGATTATGTACTCCCACAAGCTGTTAAAGCCGGATGGTCGTCCACTGACCTTATACAGTCGATACCCGATTGCCGACAATATTATCGCCACTAGCCCTAGTAATGAACCAGTGCAGGCAAACCCCCACCTGCGCTGGCATCCTTTACGTGGCGAATGGGTTGCTTACGCTTCTCACCGTCAAGGGCGGACTTTCATGCCGCCCCCGGAATATAACCCCCTTGCACCTACTACGAAACCGGAATTTCCTACAGAACTTCCGCCAGGTAAGTATGATGTGGCGGTGTTTGATAATCGCTTTCCCTCAATGGCTCAAACGGCACATGACCCACCAGAGTGTATTGTGGAAACATTGCCTGCGAATGGGGCGTGTGAAGTGGTGGTTTTTGCTCAAAATGCCCAAGCTTCCCTTAGTTCTTTGGAACTGGAACACCTTGATTTGCTCTTAGAAGTATGGGGCGATCGCACTCGCGTATTGGGAGCAAATCCCCAAATTCAGTACGTCTTGCCTTTTGAAAACAAGGGTGTAGAGGTGGGCGTGACTTTGCACCATCCCCACGGGCAAATTTACGCCTACCCTTTCGTCCCACCTGTACCAGCGCGGATGCTGGCAATGCAGCAGCAGTATTATCAAGAACATCAACGGGGTTTACTGCAAGACTTGATTCAGAAGGAGATTGCAGACAATCAACGGATTATCTATCAAGATGAGTATGCGATCGCATTTGTCCCAGTATGCGCTCGTTATCCCTATGAAGTTTGGATTGCACCAAAAAGGCCAGTTGGCACTTTTATGGAACTTACCCCAGAACAACGTTGGGGGCTTGCTAAGGCGTTAAAAACTGTCACTCTCAAGTATGACGGCTTGTGGAATCGCCCATTTCCTTACTTGATGGCTTGGTTCCAAGCACCGACTGACGGTTTAGCCCATCCAGAAGCGCATTTACACGCCGAGTTTTTTCCACCATATCGGACAAGCGAAAGGCTGAAGTATTTGGCGGGAACCGAACTTGCAGCAGGAATGTTTGCCAATGATGCTTTACCAGAAGAGAAAGCTAAAGAGCTGCAAGCTGTGATAGTAAATATTGAAGAACCGATTTCGGCATAACAGGGTTTGAAACCGGAACTTAATTTATTTCTGTTTATCCGCCTCTTGAATTAGTTCATCAACAAATTGTTTTAACCGTTCCTTCTAATTGGGGACGGTTTTAACTTTTTTGTAATCCCATTTCATTTTATTTAAGAAGAATTTATACTAATCCTGTATGAAGATGCGCCAAATTAGATGAGGAACGAACCGTATAGACGCGGAGTGGCTTCCCGCAGGCTAGGGCACAAAGAAAGAAAATTTGGTGCAGCTTCACAGAGAAATAGTATCAGAGGTCAGAATTCAGGTACGAAACTGATAGTAATTAATGTGTTCTTTGTCAGGTATCAAAGCGTGTGATATTACTTGATGAAGACTATGAAAATTTTTTGGATCTAGGGAAGTGCTGCGATCGCATAAATTATCTAGGGCTTGCTGAAAAAGAAAGAAAAGGTGACAGTCTGTAGATAAAAAGACCCTAGAAGTATATTCAGGTGCAAGGAAAGAAGGTAAAATAGCCCAAAATCCTTGCATGACAGTGGTCAGCCCTAAG
>JAHHHR010000013.1 GCA_019359245.1 Nostoc desertorum CM1-VF14
AACTACAACAAAGCCCCGCAAAGAGCAATCAAAATCTGCTTAGTACTGTAGATTTTCATATCTGAAGTTTGTTTCTTTTCAACTCAGCGTTGCTGAGTCTTTTCTTATTGCCTAGTCTAAACTCCAGTAATAAAACATCTCCCATTAATAAAAATGCTAAAGGGAAAATTTTCGATAGTAATATTTGCCAGTTAGCAGCCGGAGTCATTAGTAATTGTTCTAAAGTGCCCGTATCTTTTTCCCGGACAACAGTAATTGCTGATACTAATGTCCCAATTAATGTTAAAACTAAACCCATAACTCCTGGTACAAAAAACCAACTACTCGTCAGTCCAGGATTGTAAAGAAATACAACTTCAGGTAAAACTGGAGGATTTACTTTACCTTGGGTTAATTGTAGATTATATTGCTGGATAATTTGATTCATATAACTTCCTGCAATCCCGGCTGTATTAGCATTGACAGCATCAATAAATACTTGAATCTCTGCTGATTTTTGTGCCAGTTGACGCGGAAAATCGGGAGGAATTATTACCCCAACATCTAGCTTTCCTTCTTCTACCTGACGACTCAATGCTTTTTCACTGCTTGGTACAGATTCTAAAGTGAAAATTCGATTTGATGTCATGGCTGAAACTAACTCCCGACTAGCACTGACGTTGGCATAGTCAATGACACCTAATCGCAAGTTATGAACGTCAGGATTAAGGATAAATCCATAGAGTAATAATTGAACTGTTGGCGGAACAACTAAGAGAACAATTAATTGCTTGTTGTGGAGGATTTGATTAATTTCTTTCCGCATTAATGACCAGAATGGGCTATCAAATAATCGCTGAATAAATTTCATAAAATCACTTTTTATTTAACCATAGAGACGCAGAAAAGCTAGTACGTTACGCTCGTTGTAGCAACTGGCGCGACACAGAGAAATTAATTTGGTAATTGTATTCGGCTTAAAACTCGGCGTGATACGTTGAAAAATACCAATCCCAAAGCTGCAAGCATGAGTAAATCAAACCAAACTCCGGCAAATCCTGTACCACGCACGAAGGCATCACGAGTGATATTGATGTAATAACGCGCCGGAATTATGTTAGGTAGTAGTGATAAGGGAAAAGGAATATTGTTGAGGGGATAAATAAAACCTGAGAGTAATAATGATGTAATAAAGCCTACGAGAGAAACACCTTGTACCGCAGCATTTTGGTTACTACTGCGGACTCCTAAAAGCAATCCAAAAAAAACACTATCTGTCAGAAATAGTAAAGTACCAAGTAGTAATGTTATGGGATTGCCAACTATGCCAACTTGGAAAATAATTGAGCCTAATACCATAACTACTAATGCCTCCGCGATGGCAATTAATAGGTATGCTAATCCTTTACCAAGTAATAATTCCGTGGCACTAATACTAGAAGCGTAGACTTGTAAAATTGTTCCTTTTTCTTTTTCCCGTACCATTGCGATCGCAGAGAGCAATGAAGGAAAAATCCATAGTACAACTCCGTAAGTTCCTGGCACAATATACAGCGATTCTAATCTGCCAGGATTAAACCATAGACGCATTCTTGCTGTAATACTACTAGTAGCAGGTAGCAGTCCATGCTCTTGCATGAAAAAGTTTGTCACTCTCTGAATACTATTTCTAATTACACGGGCATTGTTAACATCAGTGGCATCGATTAACACTTGCACATTTGTACTTCTACCTGCTTGAATATCACGGCTAAATTCTGGCGGAATAATCACTGCGGCTTTAGCAATTCCTTTATCTATTGCATCGCGCGTGGGATTGCCACCAGACCATTGTTTAGGCACAAATTGATTGGTGGCATATATTCTTTCAATATAGCTGCTACTCAAGTTTGTGCGGTTAAAATCTTGCACAATTAAGGGCATTGGTGTCAACTTAAGAAGATAAAGCCCAAATTTGTTGGGTGTAGGCGTCAATCTCGCGATGACGCTTACGCCTAGTTTTGACTAATCCAAACAACTTTTGACGTTCTACAAGATAGGACACAACTTCACTGGCATCTCCACGGAGAACAGCTTGAGAAAAATGGTATAAACCACGAAAGACCATCTCTGTAGAAATCCGATCTAAAGGTTGGTTGAGAGCGCTCGCAACTTGGGTACACAACTGATTTAAAACTGCATAAAAAATCCATGTTGCCAAAATTTGGATTTGAACACCATTACTATCACCAACCCAGATATAAGCCAAACCTAAAAGCCGTTTTGTAAGTAGAAATGCATCTTCAACTCGCCAACGTCTTCGATATAATTCACACACTTGCTGTGCAGATAAAATTTGGGGGTCAATCACATTGGTGAGATAGTAATACCAAGTTGCACCCCATAGCACAGAAACTAAGCGTACTGGATGTTTGCAAGGATGAGAACGGTATTCGCCCATCGTGATAATTTCATCCCGATAGAATTGACCGCTACTCAAACAACGAACCACAGTATAGGCTGTTTTTTCTCGTAGTCTAGTCACAAAAAACTTTTTGGTGGCAGTAAATTCATCAAACCAAGGAAATTTAAAAAATCCCAAATCAAAAATTAGTAATCCACCCACTGGTAAGCGTTCTAGTAGTTGATCGCACCAAGTTTTGTCATTGGCTTTGCTATTAGTTGTGTACCAAGTTGCTACTGGCTGGTGAGTAAATGCCGCCACTACCATCATAATTTTTCCTGCCACAGTTTTGTCTGTGTCTTTAAGTGCTTTGAGTTTCCTTCTGAGTGCTTCTAGAGTTGAACCATCAGCTATCCAAATAGCTGTCAATCTTTGAGATACTGGTTGCCAATCTGAAGAAATTGCCGTTAGCTGTGTTTGCGATTGTATTCTTGCGATTACTTGCTCAAATATTTGTGTGAATAATTTAATTGGCAGTGTTTGAAGCCTTTTCGAGATTGCTTGTGCGCTGACTTCAATACGTTCTACCCAGAGTAATCCTTCTTCAGATAAAATCCTTCCTACTTCTCTAATCCCCGGAATTTGACGATATACCAGGCTTAACACTACCGCCATCATGACTGGTAATGTCAAGATTCGCTCGCGCAGTTTTTTTTCATCCTTGCCTGAACATAATTTCAGTGGTTTAAAACTGGTTGGCGACAGCAGTGAAAACAGTTGTTGTTCTATTTGTTCGATGGGCGGTGCTGGCAGATGTTTTTGCTGCCGCAGGTCTGGGTTTCCTTTTCGTGCTGGACGTTTTTTACTCATGATGTATCACTAAGAACATCAAACCTGATGTTCTTAGTGATACATCCTATGCTTCCTTTTTGCTTAAGTTGACACCAATGAATTAAGGGAATATCCTTACTTTCTAGCCTAATGGCAAAGCCAAAAATTATTAAACTGATGAATGGCAATAAAAAGGCTAGGGCTAACGTCAGGCGATCGCGGCGGAATTGGGCTATTTCTTTTACACACTGAGCAATAATTAGTTTCATATACCTTGGCAACTGAGCATTGAGCAATTCCATTTTTAATTGGAATTAAATCTAAAATTTCGACTCCTTTCCCATCCTTGCGATCGCTGTACTATACCAATAAAAGCATCTTCTAAAGAAAAAGGAATGGGGCGTAAGAATTGATGGTAATTTGATTAACCTCTAAAAGTTGAGTTAGTTGATTTATTTCCTGTTCAGAATGATCGAGAACAACATGTAAACTATCAGCGAAAATCGAGATACGCCAAGGCTCGAAGTGTTGTTTTAGTACCTTAGAAGCTATTTGGTTTTGATTAACAATAATTTCTATTAGTTGTCCAGGTTGCGAGGCTTTGATAGAACTTGGTGAACCTTCGGCGACGGTTTCTCCTGCAACCATAAAACTCATGTGGTTGCACTGTTCAGCTTCTTCTAGATAGTGTGTTGTTACTAAAATGGCTGTACCGTTGCGGGCAAAGTCATTAATCAATGTCAGGATTGAAACCTGTAGTTTTAACTTGAGTTAACGCCCCTGATGTAGCCTTTACTTTAATTGTTGGCGTTCGGCATTAACTTCTGCCTGTCGTGCTTCTAGGGTTGCGATCGCAGTATCTAGGGTAGTTTGTGCTTGATCAAATTGTTGTTGATTTACCGCCCCTTCTTTTACCAATTGGGCATAGCGATCGCGGTTGATTTTTGCTAAATTAACTTCTGCTGCTGCCTGTTTAACTTACGCTTGTGCTTGCACCAATGTAGCTCTGGCTGCTGCGACATTTGCTTGTGCCTGCTCAATTCTTCCTTGGGTATCTCCTTGAGATTGCCGCAAATTAAGTTTGGCTTCGTTAATTTGGCTATTAATTTCTTGAATTTCTTTGGCTACTTGCTCGACATCGGCAATTGCCTGCTGTTCATCATACTTAGCAGATGTAATTCTCGCTTGTGTGCCACGCAGTTGATCTTGCAGCAATTGATCGTTTGTGTCGTCTAACTTAATTAACTCTTGCCCCTTCCCGCACGGCAATTGACTCAATTCTTCCAGAGCGTTTGATCCCAATCTCGGTTTCATAACCCTCAATCCGCCCACTAACTTGCAGTATATTTGCTGGTACTTGCGGTTGAGAGCGCCACACAGCGTAGCCAATGCCACCTACCACCAGTAGCCCTATCAGTAAAAAAATGGGTTTTTTGCGGCGTTGCTGCTGCGATACTGGGGCATCTTTAAGATTTTCCGGGGATGTCGGGATAGTCTGAGTCATAGTAGCAGCCTGGATTGTAAAAAATATTTTGTATAAGAGAATTGAAAATTTTGAATTCTTTGTCATCATACTAGACTGTCTAGTATGATACAGCAAGATATACACAAAAAAATTAACCATTCATGCCTATAAACCCTGCTTTCCAACTAGAAAATCCTTTACCTGCGATCGCTCCAAAGCAGGAGCAAATCTTACAAGGAGCTATACGGATATTTTTGAAGGAGGGTTACGCTAGAACAAGTATGGATCGTGTCAGTGCGTCAGCTGGAGTATCGAAGCAAACGATATATAGTCACTTTCAGGATAAAGAAGGACTGTTTAAAGCATTGATAGAACGGTTGACGGTTGCTTGTTTTCAAAGCATTTTTAGTATAGAAAAATTGCAGGGAGAACCAGCAGTTTTGTTGCGTAAAGTTGCCGAAATTTATTTAACCAAGGTTGCTGATAATCCCGATTATTTGGCATTGTTGCGTTTGATAATCACTGAGTCACAAAACTTTCCCGAACTAGCAAAACTTTATAACCAAACCGTTGTGCAACGAGGTCGGCAAATACTAAGTTATTATTTTGCATCTCATCCAGAACTAGCAATCAGCGATCCAGAGGCAATGGCTCATATTTTTTTAGGTTCGCTAGTATCTTACGTGATTGTAGAGGAAATTTTACATGGCAAAGAACTTACTTCTTTATCACGCGATCGCTTGCTAGACAGCTTAATAAATATGGTCATGAGCCAAGCCCGTATGAATGTCATTTAATTGCTCTTGTGCAGAGAGATTAATCTGAATTTTGATAATAGAGAAACCTAAAATCCAGATTTAGATATATGCGATCGCCACATCTAAAAGCGCGATCGCAAAACCTGTGTAATTCGCTTTTCCCATCATCTAAAGGCGCGATGTCTACGACGGGCTACGCCTACGCCTAAATCCTCAATATCCCAAACAGCGATCGCTTTTCCCATCATCTCAAGGCTGATCGCCAAAAAATGATAATCTAGCATTTTTCCCTAATCAGTTAAGATAATCTTCATCAATCTTCTTTCCTTTTACCCTTCTCCTTGGAATTATGACGCAGGATGAGTTATTGGTACTGATAGATCGCGCGGTGGCTGAGGGTTGGCAAGAGTTAGACTTGTCGGGGCAAGAGTTGACTGAGTTACCTGTAGAAATTGGTAAGTTGAAGCAGCTTAAGTCTTTGATTTTGGGAAAGAAGGTTGAGGGTTATGAATTTGTAGAAGACCGCGTTTTCGAAAAGGTTTCAGGCAACAATTTAAAAACGCTTCCACTCGAACTATTGGGTTTGCCTAATTTGCGTAAGTTAGATATTAGTGGCAATCCTTTAGAGAGCATTCCCGATGTGGTAACGCAAATACTACATTTAGAGGAACTTATCTTAATTCGAGTAGAACTAACTGAAATACCTGATGCGATCACTAATTTAACCAATCTGACGCAGCTTGACCTCAATTCCAACCAAATAACCCAGATTCCAGAGGCGATTGCTAATTTAACCAATCTGACGCAGCTTGACCTCAGTTTCAACCAAATAACCCAGATTCCAGAGGCGATTGCTAATTTAACCAATCTGACTGTGCTTGACCTCAGTTTCAACCAAATAACCCAGATTCCAGAGGCGATCACAAATTTAACCAATCTGAGGGGGCTTGTCCTCAGTAACAACCAAATAACCCAGATTCCAGAGGCGATCGCTAATTTAACCAATCTGACTGTGCTTGACCTCAATTTCAACCAAATAACCCAGATTCCAGAGGCGATCGCTAATTTAACCAATCTGACTACGCTTGACCTCCATAACAACCAAATAACTCAGATTCCAGAAGCGATCGCTAATTTAACCAATCTGACGCAGCTTGTCCTCTATAACAACCAAATTACCCAGATTCCAGAGGTGATCGCTAAATTAACCAATCTGAGGGGGCTTTACCTCTTTTCCAATAAAATTACAGAAATTCCAGAGGCGATCGCTAATTTAACCAATCTGACTACGCTTTACCTCAGTTTCAACAAAATAAGTCAGATTCCAGACGCGATCGCGAATTTAACCAATCTGACGCACCTTGGCCTCAATTACAACAAAATAACCCAGATTCCAGTGGCGATCGCGAATTTAACCAATCTGACGCAGCTTGACCTTCATAACAACCAAATAACGCAGGTTCCAGAGGCGATCGCTAATTTAACCAATCTGACTAAGCTTGACCTCAGTAACAACGAAATAACCGAGATTCCAGAGGCGCTCGAAAATTTGCCGAAATTGGAAGCACTAGATTTACGGGGAAATCCGCTTCCTATTTCACCAGAGATTTTAGGATCTCCTGATGATATTGGTTCAGTTGAAGATATTTTCAATTACTTGCGATTACTCCGTAGCGGTGAAGTGCGTCCACTCAACGAAGCCAAACTCTTGCTCATTGGACAAGGCAGCGTCGGCAAAACATCCCTCATCAAGCGACTAATCCACAATGAATATGATGAAAAACAACCCCAAACCGACGGACTCAATGTGGAAACTTGGAACGTGCAGGTCAATAGTAAAGACATCCGCCTCAATGTTTGGGACTTTGGCGGACAGGAAATTTATCATGCCACTCATCAGTTTTTTCTGACTAAGCGCAGCCTCTATCTCTTAGTCTGTAATTGTCGCATCAGCGAAGAAGAAAACCGCATCGAATATTGGCTGAAACTGATCGAAAGCTTCGGCGGAGAGTCCCCCGTGATTATCGTTGGCAACAAAAAAGACGAACAACCCTTCGACATCAACCGCAAGGCATTACGCGAAAAATATCCTAATATCCAAGAGATTATCGAAACCTCCTGTCAAGACAATATCGGCATTGATGAACTTCGCACCGCCATTTTCCAGCAAGTCGGCAACCTCAAAGAAGTCTACGATCTTTTACCCCTGACATGGTTTGAGGTTAAACAACAACTCGAATCCATGCCCCAAGACTTCATCAGCTACAACCGCTACATCGGCATCTGCCACAAAAACAAGATTCCTGAAGAACAAAACCAAGATCAACTCATCGATCTCCTCCATCGACTTGGCTTAGTTCTCAACTTCCGCGATCATCCCATTCTCAAAAATACCAACGTCCTCAAACCCAACTGGGTAACAGAAGGCATTTACGCGCTCCTTAGCGATGAAACCCTCAAAACTAAAACCAAAGGTATTTTCACCCCTGCCGATCTCACCCGCATCCTCAATTCAGAGCGTTATCCCACCGAGCGTCATGGCTATCTGATCGAACTAATGAAGGAATTCGAGCTTGGCTTTGCACTAGAATGTCACCCACCACAATTTCTAATTGCGGGGCTTCTGCCTAAAGACCAACCAGACGAAACAGAACTCGACGGCGAAACCCTTGAATTTCAATACCATTACAAAGGTCTCCCCGAAAGCATCATCTCCCGCTTCATCGTCATCACCCACGAAAAAATTCATAACCAAATCTATTGGCGCAGTGGCGTAATGCTGCAATATCAAGAAAACAACGAAATCTACAACATCGCTCGGATCAAAGCCGATCCTGAAGACAAAAAAATCTTCATCACCATTAGTGGCCGCCAAGAAACCCGCCGCTTATTTCTCGGCATCCTGCGCGATGTCTTCCAAAAAATCCACAAAAGTCTCCCCAATCTCGAAATCACCGAATGGGTTCCCGTCCCCAATCATCGCAACCACCCGCCCCTCGACTACCAAGAACTCCTCGGACTCGAATCAATGGGCGTTCTTGAATATCCAATCGGTAAACTCAAAATAAACATTAATATTCGTCAACTACTAGATGGGTATGAAGATATAAGAACTCGACAAAGACAACAAATAGACAAAGAAATTATTGAACCAGCCCCCATTAAGGAACCAATTATGTCAGAAAGGATCAGAAACCAAATATTTGTTAGCTACAGTCATCAAGATGCAGAATGGTTAACAGAACTGCAAAAACAACTAAAACCCTATATTCGTGCAGAAAGTTTGCTCGTTTGGGATGACACCAAAATCAAACCTGGCGCAAAATGGAAAGCCGAGATTGAGAAAGCATTAGCCACGGCTAAGGTTGCTATTCTGCTAGTCAGCACTAACTTTATAGCCTCTGATTTCATCCACGAACATGAGCTTCCCCCCTTACTCAAGGCAGCCGAAAAAGAGGGATTAACCATTTTCTGGATTCCAATTAGTGCAAGCTCATACAAAAAAACCGACATCCAAGAATACCAAGCTGCTCACTCTCCAGATAAACCCCTCGACGGTCTAAGTCCGGCAGAACGTAACCACGCTTGGGTGAAAATTTGCGAAAAAGTTGAAGAGGCAATAAAGTCATAAAATAGAACCTATGTCAACATTAAGCAAATTCAACTTAAATGTTATAGAAATAGGGAGCAAATTAGGCATAGAACTAAAGCTTCCGCCTGTTAAATAGACTTTTTTAACTCTAGGGTTGATCGCATAGGTTGAAATGATTCCTGCCTTTGATTTGATGAAAATTGAACTAGCGATCGCAGGCAGTAAGAGTGCGATCGCTCCGACTCATCTCCCTAGATTTATTAGACAAAGCGATCGCGACTTATCTTCCCTATCAGGGCGACACCATTATGTCAATAAGTAAAGTCTATTGAGAATGGAGTTTAAAATGATGTCATTAACTCTTGCTTTCTGCGAAAGCTATAGGCGTAGGCGTAGCCTGTCGCAGACGGGAGCTTGAAAAATAATCAAACGCGAAAGGCAAGATTTTTTCGTTGGTTCTTAACCTTCGTTGTGATCAAGAGTAATTTTGAGTCCAATACAATAGTAACAACAGCGTTCAAATAATTTGCAAGTCATTAAAGACACAAGCTTTCTAGCAAATTTTCCGGATTAGCGACAAAACGCTTGTAGAATTATTCAGTATATTTTGAAGTTAGTACTCGCTGGGTATGGGTATGCGTCCTCTTCTCTATTGTTTGATTACAAGCTTGGTTTGTACTTGCTTAACTGCTGGTTGCCAACAGAAAGTAAGTAATTTATCTTTTGTAGTTCTTGGTAGCTCTGCACCTGAAAATGTACTCTCCCGAATTACCGAATCTCCTGCTGCCAGCGATTCTATATCCTATCGAGGTGACGGACGGAGATTTCGCTAATCCTAAAAAATAGTCATATTTTACAGTTTTGAACACAGATAAAGCTGTGACTGCACCCGTACAGCATTAGTATTAAAGGCTAGGGTATGGAGTCAGTACAAACGAGAGTAGCAAAGTAATGAAAAATCTTCAGCACACTGATCCTGATCCTGATTTTGAGAAGCTTTTCGCTTAGATTAACCCGAAAATAGCAAATACTTTCACTGATGAGCAGTTAGAAGCAGTAATAAGGAGTTTTGACTCTCATAGTTGGGCACGTCATCCTTTAGACATAAAAGTTTCAGTACCAATTCCCGGATTAAGGTTTTACCTGGTGTTGCTAGCAGGTTCAGAACGTCGCTCTCAAGAGCGTTTACGCTCTAGCAAAGGTTTATATCCTTTTTGGACAGTTGGCAATGCTTTGTTCCTCATAGGATTTCTAATTATTTTATTGGCTTGCAGTTATATTCTATTTCATTTTGTATTATCTTTAATTACTAGCAAATATACCCCATCTTCTCCTACTTTAATTCCTTGGATTGATGATAGGTTTGAATGCGAACATACTCATAGAGCCTGGCATGACGGAAAGTGTTGGTATTATGAACACAGTCCGAATTTTTAAACTTTATTTTTAACAAAAAATTAAGATGTTTAAAAAGCATTTAACTAAAAACTATTCCACAACTGATCCTTTTATACAACATTTTTTTGCCTCCATTAGTCCTCAAATAGCAGCTAGCTTTACCCATGCCCAATTAGCAGAATTAAAAAATGCATTTGGAAATCGCGTTAGCAAGCGCCATACTGTGAATATTAGGCTTTCTATTCCATTTTTTAAAAAGTCCTTTTATCTAGTTTGTTTATTGGGCAAAGAAAAGCGTTTAAAAAAGCGTTAATAAATGTTGGATTCGGGAAGCAAAAAATTTCAATTTTATATTAGACACATCGAGCTAACATTCCACACTTACGCAAATGAGAAATGCATTTATTAACTTGTGGCAGTTGGCAATGTACTTTTTTGCATCAAGGACTGGGCATTGGATACCAGTTGTCTGATTGGGAGGCAAATAAACTAGTCTATCAATAATCTACGGGCTAATCTGCGTTAGCGGAGCTTAACGTAATTATCGCAGTTGGAGGAGATGGGGAATACGATTATTCCTTTAGGCAACGGTGGTGATAAAGGGACTTCGCGATAGATGAAGGCGGCTGGTATTGCCATTGATGAATGTCAAAGATATTGATAGAAGGACTTACACCAGTATGTAGCATCAAGATTACCTAAAGCCAGAGGAGGTTTTGGAGTGTGAGAAATTCCGCATACAGGATACTTATGGAATGAGCGTCACCCAGAACTGGTTGAAAAAGATGATGGGGGAAACTGATACGGAAGATTGCCGCGCTAGAAGCGATATTGACAATGGCTGGAGAAATGATTACTGCGTTTGTCCTGCCTTGGCACAGACTCTGATTTTTCAAGAGTACCCTTTAGGGTACTAGATGTGACAACACAACTTTCATAAAGTGGAAAAAACATCGTCAATCTAATTGTAAATGAATGTAAATTTTAATCTTAGCTTTGCATAAAACCGGAAAAATAAAACTGAGTAATACTTAATATATAAGACTTACACATTGACAGAACCAATTAAATATGTGTATGGATTTTCAGGTATTCAAGTTTGATTTTTCCAGCATTAGCCAGCGATCGCTGCCGACTTGCTTACGTCATACAAAAATATTAGACACAATCAGAAATGGTGCAATTTGATTTTGTAGCTAGATATATCAGTAAGCTGAACCACATCTAACCTGCGTAATATATATTACTGTATTTGTTGTGTGGCAAGCATCCTTGCTCGCCCAAATGTGCAAGTTAAATGTGGAACAGCTTACAAAAGTGAGATCCACCCGATTGATCCTCAACGGTTTTTACTATTTTTATTCTTAAGAACAATCGTTTGGATAAACTTCTGGTTTAAAAAAGAAATGGATTTCAATACTTCTCTGGTATTCCGCTTCCTACTTTGCTCATTTTCCAACATACAGTCACTAAATATTAGGAAAAGATAATGACAAAGATTTTGGTTATTGATACGGAAAAAGAAGCCCGTAATATGTTTTTAAAATGTTTGGAGGAAGAAGGATTCGATGTGATATGTGCAGAAAATGGCCTTGTCGGTGTTGAGCGGGCACAAGAGCACTTACCCGATTTAATAATCAGCGATATTCTAATGCCAAAACTGAATGGTTATGGTGTTTTAAGGGCGCTGCGGCAAAACCCTATCACAGCGGTTATCTTGTTGATTTTTGTTACGACCAAAGTTACTCAGGCTGACATTCGCAAAGGCATGGAACTCGGAGCTGATGACTATCTTACTAAGCCCTGTAGGCCAGAGGAATTACTGAGAGCGATAATATCTCGTCTGGAAAGGCAAGCCTCGCTCCAAAAGTGGTATGCTGCACAGTTTCAGCCACTCCTAAAATCACCCGAAATTGAGATTACGAAACCGACTACACCTCAATTGATTTTTCCGTCTGACCCCCAGTTGAAAAAGGTATTTTATTTCATTGAAGCTAATTATCACCAACAGATTACTCTCAATGACATAGCCTTAGCAGTAGGTTATTCCTCTAGTTACCTTTCTAAATTAGTACGACATAAAACTGGACAAACTATACAAAGTTGGATTATTCAGCGCCGAATGGCAGCAGCACGTTCCTTGCTTGTAGAAACTTCAGAAAGAGTGGAACAGATTGCTACATTGGTGGGGTATCAACATCCAGTTCATTTTTTTCGCCAGTTTCGCCAATATCACGGGGCAACTCCCCTAGCTTGGAGAAAGGCAAAGGCGCATTGCAGCTTTATTAAATACGATATTCACCAAAGCTAGGACAATAATTGTTAGTTTTTTAACGTAATTAGTTATTGTTTTTAATTCTGAAATATTTTAAAGTACGAAAAGATAAAGATAGTTTGGCTTCTTGTTTTATCTTTGGTTAAAGCTCTCTGACTGATTCTTCTCTTTTTTGAATTAAGCCTAATTTACGCATCAGTAATTATGAACAAGTTTTAGTGATTAATATGCATAAAAATCCAGATTTATTTCAAATCGACACCGTTAAAACTTAGCCACAGATTGTAATAACGCGATTACATAACACTGCTCTCCCATTTTTGAAAAAATTGTAGTATGCTCTTGACATTATGTAGTATATTGTGTAATATGTATGTAGTAAAGCACTCGTACCATTCGTTCTCTCAAAACTTTTCAACAAGAAAGAGGAGAGAGGCAAGCAAAACCAATACTGCTCGGTTAAGCATTTTTAACTCGGAATTGGGTTTGGGAAAAAGGTTAAAGGTTTTTTATTTGGCGTTTTCCCCTTAACCGAAAAGTATTGCAAACAAAACTAACTAGTTGTATCTGTTAGAACAAAAGCTTGATCACTTAGCATTTCTATAGGTTAAATTCCTACTGCCCGAACCCAAGGGTTAATAAATAATTCTCACAAGTCAATTAACTGAAGTCTTTAGGAAAATTATTCTTGACTATGATTATAATCATGAAACAGGGTACTTTATCTACTGAAATTGAGCGCGTGGCTACAGAAATTAGTCATCGTGAACTGACAACAGAAGTATGTAAAGGTCAGCACAAAACAGTTATTGGTTTAATAGGCGAAACCGCAGAAATTGATGCTGGAGAAATTCAAAACATTAGCCCTTTTATTGAGCAAGTTATCCGGGTGAAAAAGCCCTTTAAACGTGCTTCTTTGGAATTCCGCTATGGAGAATATAGTGAAGTAGTAGTACCTACACCTAACGGCCCTGTAACCTTTGGTCAAAACCATCCTTTAGTTTTAGTTGCTGGCCCTTGCTCTGTTGAAAATGAAGAAATGATTATTCAAACAGCGCAAGTAGTAAAAGCATCTGGAGCGCAGTTTCTGCGGGGTGGTGCATATAAACCTCGTACTTCTCCTTACGCTTTCCAAGGTCACGGTGAGAATGCCTTAGGTTTACTGTTGAAAGCTAAAGAAGTTACCGGTTTAGGAATTATCACGGAACTGATGGATGCAACTGAGTTAGACAAGGTTGCGGAAGTTGCAGATGTGATCCAAATTGGTGCCCGTAATATGCAGAATTTCTCACTGCTGAAGAAAGTTGGTGCTACTGGTAAGCCAGTACTCTTGAAGCGGGGTCTAGCTGCCACTATTGAAGATTGGTTGATGTCAGCCGAGTATGTTTTAGCAGCAGGTAATCCCAATGTGATTTTATGCGAACGGGGAATTCGCACTTTTGACCGACAATATACTCGTAACACTTTAGATATATCTGCAATTCCAGTATTGCGAACCCTGACTCATTTACCGATCATGATTGACCCTAGCCACGCTACTGGTAAATCAGAGTTTGTTTCAACTATGTCTATGGCCTCTATTGCTGCTGGTGCAGATTCTTTGATGATTGAGGTACACCCCAACCCAGCCAAAGCACTTTCTGATGGGCCGCAGTCTTTGACATTGGAAGCATTTGAAGAATTAATGCAAGAATTAGCTAGCATCAGCAAATTCTTTGGCCGTTGGTCTAAAAGCAATAGTACAGTTGCAACACCAAAGCTTACTACACGAGTTTCTAGCTTCGTCTAAGTCTAAAGCAGTGGCATTGCTGACTTTACACAATATGCTTGCATAAAACCCTACTTTACTTCTGATAGGTATACAAATGTTTCAGTTAGGTTAAGGCAAGTAAATCCAGCCTCTTACAGCAACGCCTAATCACACTGCTCGAACAAGATATTTCTACGAATAGCTACAATTTTAAGGTCAAAAACTCCGATGAACACAGTATCTTTAAGCACAGATAAGACTTCTAAATATTTACCTTCTTTCTCAGGAAAGATAGACAAAACAATTATTGTTGGTGAAAAAAACCTGACAATTGATGAAGTCGTTAGCGTCGCCCGTCATGATGCTTTGGTACGTGTGACTGATAATCAGAAGGTATTACAAGGAATCCAAGCTTCTCGTGACTATATTTCTCATGCCGTTGAAACTGGTCAGGCTATTTATGGTGTGACTAGCGGCTTTGGTGGTATGGCTAATGTTGTCATCTCGCCTGAGTGTGCACCTTTATTGCAGAATAACCTCGTTTGGTTTCTCAAATCAGGTGCAGGGCAGAGATTACCACTGGCTGATGTCCGCGCTGCCATGTTGTTGCGGATAAACTCACATTTGTATGGTGCATCTGGTATCCGTCTAGAACTGATTCAGCGTTTAGAAAAGTTTTTGAATGCTGGTGTTACACCCCATGTTTATGAACTTGGTTCCATCGGTGCAAGTGGCGATTTAGTGCCACTATCTTACATTACTGGGGCAATGATTGGTCTAGATCCTAGCTACACCGTTGATTTTAACGGTACAGAAATGGATGCTCCCACAGCCTTGAAAAAGCTCGGTTTAGAGCCATTGCAACTACTTCCGAAAGAAGGGTTGGCAATGATGAATGGTACTTCTGTGATGACTGCGATCGCGGCTAACTGCGTTTACGATACCAAAACCTTATTAACCCTAGCAATGGGGGCCCATGCCTTAGCTATTCAAGGTTTGAATGGGACGAATCAATCCTTTCACCCATTCATTCATCAGTTAAAACCGCATCCAGGACAAAAATGGGCTGCTTCTCAAATGCTCAATTTGCTTGCAGGTTCTTCCTTAGTCCGTGAAGAGTTAGATGGTTCCCACGATTATCGAGGTACACATTTAATTCAAGACCGTTATTCGCTGCGCTGTCTACCCCAATATATGGGTCCAATTATCGATGGTATTGAGCAGATTAGCAAACAAATTGAAGTAGAGATTAACTCCGCGACAGATAACCCACTGATTGATGTAGAAAACCAAGCTAGTTATCACGGTGGTAACTTCTTAGGACAGTACGTCAGCATCGGTATGGATCAGCTGCGTCACTATATTGGGTTGTTGGCTAAACATTTGGATGTACAAATAGCCTGTTTGGTAGCACCAGAATTTAATAATGGACTACCAGCATCTTTAGTAGGAAACAGCGAACGTAGTGTGAACATGGGGCTAAAGGGTCTGCAAATAGCTGGAAACTCTATCATGCCGTTATTGACCTTCTACGGCAATTCCATAGCCGATAGATTCCCTACCCATGCCGAACAATTTAATCAAAATATCAACAGTCAAGGTTTTGCTTCTGCAAATTTAGCCCGACAGTCTGTAGAAATTTTCCAACAATATATGGCGATCGCACTGATGTTTGGGGTGCAAGCAGTTGATTTACGCACCTATGCAGTCGCTAAACATTATGACGCTCGTGCTTGCCTATCACCTGCGACAAGAGATTTATATATAGCAATCCGGAATGTAGTCGGACAGCCACCTGCTGCTGATCGTCCTTACATTTGCAATGACCACGAACAAGGCCTAGACTTACATATTGCTCGGATTGCTGCTGATATCGCCTCTGGTGGACAAATTATCGCTGCTATTAACAATCTTGTGGTCAACTGAAAGTTTGATTGATGATTTTATTGCCTAGAGCATCATATAGAGGCTAATCGTCACCGCATTCAACAATCCTAATTACTTACAGTTATGAACATCGCACATTATGTGGAGCGAGGACATCGCTTATTGCCTAATAAGATTGCCCTGATTTTTGAAGATAAATCTTTTACTTACAAACAGCTTGATGAGTTAGCAGGGCGAGTAGCAAACGGTTTAAAAGGATTGGGAATTAAAAAAGGCGATCGCGTGGCTTTGTTTTTGCCAAATATTCCAGAGTTTGTGATTTCTTATCTTGGCATTCTCAAAATTGGTGCTGTTGCTGTTTCCATCAACGTTATGTTGAAAACTGCTGAAGTTAGTTACATTCTCAACGATTGTGCAGTCAAAGTCATCATTACCACAGAATCCCAAAGCGAGCAGATATCAGAGGCAGACTTACCCGAATTACAACATATTTTCATTGCTGAAGGGAAAGCCAATAAGGGAACAACTTTAGCACAACTGATAGCTAATGCTTCTCTAGAGTCACCTGCACTAGAAATGGAACGCCATGCCCCTGCTTGTATTCTCTATACTTCAGGTACGACAGGCTTTCCTAAAGGTGCTACTCTTTCCCACGGCAATGTCATTGCTAACAGCTACGCAGCGAACCGTTGTTATCGTCTTAGTAATAGCGATCGCTTACTGCTATATTTGCCACTGTTCCATTGTTTTGGTCAAAACGCCATTTTAAATACTGGTTTTAGTGCCTGTGCAACTATTATTCTATACCGTCGTTTTGACCTAGAAAAACTTCTTGAAGACCTTCGTAAATATCAAGCTACAATGCTTTTTGGCGTGCCCACAGTATTTATCAAAATGCTGAATAAAGATATCTCTGCGAAGCATCTTAAGAGCATACGTTATTACTTTTCAGCCGCTGCACCAATGCCAATTGAAATCGCCCAAAAATGGCATGATAAATATGGATATTTTATCCATGAAGGTTATGGTTTAACGGAAACATCACCATTTGCGACTTATAACAATGACTTGAATTACAAACTGGGTTCAATTGGTACTCCAATTGATAATGTAGAAATCCAGATTGTTGATCGTTATGGTCATCAGGTACAACCAGGCGAGTTGGGTGAAATTATAGTTCGAGGGCCAAATGTCATGCTTGGCTATTGGAATCGTCCCTTAGAAACTGCGGCAGTAATTAAAAATGGTTGGTTCCATACTGGTGATATTGGCCGTATGGATGAAGATGGATTCTTCTATATTGTTGACCGCTTGAAAGATATGATCAATTTATCAGGATTTAAAGTTTATCCAACTGAAGTTGAAAATATCATTTATCAACATCCAGCAGTTGCCGAAGTTGCTGTATATGGTGTTCCTGACCCCATTAAAGGTGAGATAGTTAAAGCTAACATTGTGCTTAAGGCTGGTCAAATAATTACAGAAGCACAAATAAAGGAATTTTGTTCTCCAAGAATAGCAACTTATAAGATTCCCGAAGCTATCGATTTTGTTTCTGTAATTCCCAAAAATCCAACTGGTAAAGTTTTAAAAATGCTTTTGAGGCAAGAAAAAACGCCAAATCTTTCTCCAGCCAAGATGCTAACAAATAGTTAATTATATACAGGGCTTATTTGTTATGTATGCCTCATTTTCCCTCTATCAATCATGGAATACATAAAACATGACTCTTGATTTAATACAGCAAACCGAAGTTGCTAAAAAGCTTACTTGTAAATTCAAAATTGCAGAATCCCCCCTTGAGAACCATCAATGCCAGTCTTTAATATCAGAGATATATTACAAAAAACTGGGAATTAAATTCTCGGAATCACACTATGATATTGAAGCCAAGATCGAACTATATCCTCATCATTATTTAATGGGATTAGTTAATGATGAATTAGTTGCCTGTATGGGATTATATCTACACAGTACTAATCCTGAAAGATATGCTAAAGTAACTGAAGAGGATATTGAACAGCTCTTAATTCCAGTTGCGGCAGCCAACAGATACTCAGGAAAAAATATTAGAGAATTGAGCAAATTTGTTGTCAAAGATGAGTGGCGCAATAAAGGCATTGGAAAATTATTGATGGGAGTAGCGCACTCTAAAGACTTCATTCACATGAACGAAGAAGAACCAGATCTTTTAGTTGCTTGTGCAAATGTCTCAATCTTCAAATATTTTTCAGATGCTCTAAATATCCATACTCGCATCATCAAGCCAGTTCCTTTTTATAAAATTCATGAATTTTACCGAGCCGGTAGCGAACCAATGGAAAGCCGCCTCATAATTCCAGACATTGATATTCCGGCTCAATGGTATCAGCATTCTCCAATTCCTGGAGAGTATGAGATAGAAATATAGCTCTGGCTATAGCTATGAGAAAGCATCAATCTAGCTTTCTCATAATCACAAGCCTTACGGATGAACAAAAAAGTTCATCAGTAATGTTTCAATTGTCCATCAAACTTTAATCAAGGATAAATGTTTATGTTGGAAACACAAGTCAAACGAAATCTGTATGCAATTTATGAATCTCAAATTGAAAGTGCACGATTACGATTCAAGCAAAACTCTGGTTTAGAAAAAATTTTCTCTCCAGATATCGATTCTACAGTTTTAGAACTGTATTTAATCTACTTCAATGCCCACGGTGTAGCCATGACTGATGCAGTAGAAGATTGGATCAATCGGGCTGGCGATCGCTGCTTACAATTAGGATACACAGAACTAGGCCAATTACTGTGTACCCATGCCGAGCAGGAAGCCGGTCATCATTTGATGATGATTGAAGATACTCACTCTTTAGTTGCTAGCTGGAATACTCGCCACACACAGCAATTAAACGCAGAATGGTTCCTCTCACTCCCAATAGCTGAAAGTACCCATCGTTACCGCCAACTCCATGAAGATGTGATTGCTAGTAATACTCCTTTTGCTCAGGTAGCTATTGAATATGAAATCGAAATGCTATCCGTGCGCTACGGTTCGCAGTTGATTCAGCAATCTCAAAAAGTTCTCGGCTCAAAAATTACTGAAGGCTTGACCTTCATGGAAGAGCACGTAAGCGTAGATATCGGTCATACCCAACTTAATGCCAAACTTCTCAAAAACTTTCTCCAAGAATACCCTGAGAATGTGAACGTATTGGTTGAGATTGGAGGTAAAGCCCTTGATGCTTATGCTGGTTTCCTCAATCATTGCTTACGCAGCGCCCAAGAACATGCTCGTACCTTAGCTGGAACTACGCAAGTGTCATAGACATAGTGAATTGTTAATACTTTAGAATCTTGACTCTTGATCTTTGACAAGAAAGCAGAAGACCAGAAGAGAAAAAAGATTTTCTGTTTATGTCCCGCTTCTTGTAGGCAGCCTTTTTTCCGCTATGCTCCCCACGTTTAGTTAAGGAATTTATTCATTGAGGCCGGCTGTTCTTGAGCAGGGGGAAAGAGCTTATCCAAACCATATTGCTATGCTCCCCATCCCATCTGCTCCTTTTTAACTTTTGACTCTAGCTAAAATATCGTATGTCTTCTTTAACTAGTCTGATAACTACTCTGACACTGCTGTTTTACCTGGTTATAACAATTAATGTCAGTCAAGCCAGAACCAAATACAAAGTTTTACCTCCCCAAACAGCAGGAGATCCCAACTTTGAACGAGTGCTACGTGTTCAGCAGAATACTTTAGAGCAGATTGTATTCTTTTTACCTAGCTTATGGTTGTTCTCTTTCTACGTCAGCCCTTTGTGGAGTACCATCCTTGGTGCAGTCTGGCTGGCAGGTAGAATTGCTTACGCTCTGGGATATTATCAGGCTGCTGAAAAGCGACTAATTGGTTTTGGACTTAGTTCGCTGAGTAGTACTTTGCTAGTTTTGGGTTCGTTTGTTGGCATTATCCTGTCTTTCTCTAAGTTGCCATCATGAACTGCGTACACCAGAGTACATGAAAAAACTTCTTATTCCCCTCCTTACTTGTGGGGATAGGGGCAGGGTGTTATGGCTATTTAGATAATCCACCAATCAAAATTTTCTCAATATTATGAATCAAACTGTTTCTGTTACCATTCCTAAACCCAGCACAGATGAACGGTTATTGTGGAACATTGTCTTCGCCAGTGCGGGAAATCGAGTACTTCTTGTTGCTCACAATCTCAAATTGTTTCCTCTTTTAGCTTCAAAACCGCTTACTCTTACAAATATATGTGAAGCGATCGCTATTCAACAGCGTCCAGCAGAAGTCCTTTTAACAATACTTACATCCATCGGATTGGTGCAAGTGCAAAATGGTTTTTATTCTCTCACTTCTCTTGCACAAGACTATCTCTTAGAAAGCAGCCCTACGTATTTTGGAGGCTTTTTAGAAATGTTATTTGCTAACGATCAGCTGTTTTCGGTTGAAAGCTTAAAAAAAGCTGTCCTTACCAATTCTGCCCAAGTTTACGACAATGGACAACTATTTCTTTCTCATGAAGAACAGGCTGAAAAGGCACGCGCTTTCACCTATGCTATGCACGGTCACAGTATGGGATCTGCTTTAGCTTGGCCAGAACTTATTGATTTGTCAGAACACAAATTGCTGGTTGATATTGGCGGAGGTTCGGGCGCTCATGCCATTGGTGCAACCTTAAAATGGTCAAATTTACAAGCTATTGTTCTTGATTTACCTCCAGTATGCGAAGTAGCTCAAGAAATAATCACAAACTATGGCTTGCAGAGTCGGATTAAAACACAAACACTTAACTGGTGGAATGATGATTTTCCAGTGGCTGATCTCCATTTCTATAGTGATATCTACCATGATTGGTCGCCAGAAAAATGTCGTTTTCTCACTCAAAAAAGCTTCAATAGCCTTGAATTCGGAGGTCGGATTCTACTCCACGAAATGCTCTACGATGATCAGAAAACTGGCCCTTATCCTACTGCTGCCTATAACATGGCTATGCTTTTGTGGACTGAAGGTCAGCAATACTCGGGCCATGAGCTGTCAGTAATGCTAAAGGAAGCAGGTTTTACTGATATAAAAATTCAACCAAGCCGTGGCTACTGGAGTCTCATTAGTGGCAGGAAACTATAAGGTGAAAGCGACTGGAGACTGGGTAATTAACGGAAAAATTATGGAAGGGGCTTTGAAGAAGAAACATATTTTGTCACAATTTTCTAGTCTCAAGTCTCCAATTTAAGGCTTTTACAAATATCTTAGCTAACAGCTAAACCAGAGCAATTACTGTTACCTAAAAAAATGCTTTTTTAAAAAAATTATAAATTAGGCTATATCTACATAATTTGTAATTAAAAAAGTCACATTTAATTTGGGTAAAATTCTGGAAATCTGTAGCTTGATATTATCGAATTCATCTAATCACGCTGACAGCAACTTCTGCATAGTACAGTTTTCTTTTTTACTTTTGAGGAAAAAATCATGTCACAAAATCAAGCTACAGCTCAAACAAATGCAATAATTGAAGGTACTCCTGAAGGTCCAAGAGTTACACCTACTTTTGGGGACGATCTTCTTTTGGGAACTCGAAATAATGACCGATTTATTGGCAGTCCAGGAAATTACACTATTCAGGGCGAAGGAGGCATAGATATTGTTGACTACAGCAATTTAGGGCAATCTGTATCTGTAGGGATCGCTGGCGATATTCAAAAAGGTACTCTGGGAACTGACAAAGTTACGAACGTTGAAACTATTATTGGTAGTATTGGCCAATCTAACATCATTGATAGTTCCACAGCTCTTCCAGGGATTTCAATTTCTGCTGATTTGTCTCAAGATAGAGTGGTTGTTTCTGGTATTCCCAATTTACAACCATTAACACTCAATATTGAGAACTTTATTAATGTTATCGGCACATCTGGAAATGACACAATCATTGGTAATGATTTAAATAATTCCTTGCAAGGAAGGGATGGTAACGACACCATAAATGGTAATGATGGTAGCGATGTCTTGCTTGGAGGTCTAGGAAATGACTTCATCGATGGTGGCGATGGTAATGATGGTGCTCTTGGCGGAGACGGAGATGATACCTTAATCGGTGGTTTTGGCAATGACGTATTCGACGGAGGAGCCGGAAACGATATTTTAACAGGTAGCGGTAATTTAGATGTGCTAACAGGTGGAGCAGGTTTTGACCGATTTCAATATTTTAGTCCAATTGAGGGGGGTGACTTAATCTTAGATTTCACTCCTGGTGAAGATAGGATTGATATCTCAGCTAGTGGCTTTGGTTCAGAATTAAGTATAGGCTCTTTGGCTACTAGTAGTTTTGTCTTAGGAACTTCTTCATTAGATCAAAATGATCGTTTTATCTACAATGACAGAACTGGTCAATTATTCTTTGACCAAGATGGTAGTGGCAGTTCTTCTCAGCAATTACTAGCAACATTGATTACTGTACCTACTTTGAACGCGTTTAGCATCGCTGTTATTTAGCTATTTCGTCATGCGTAAAGAATTTATACCAAGTTTTCTCTGTTCATAGTTATTGGCTTGAAAGTTAGTTTACTAGCAATCTTTATTTCAAACAAGATTAGCTTTGATAAATTGGTATAACGCATGAAAAAATGGGAGAAAGAATTAGGTTTTTTCTTTCTCCTGTTTTTAATAACACAGGTATTAAACAAAAGGAATTATTATTTTGCCTAGATAAAGGAACTTTTTCTACTCTCGAAATTGTTGAGCTTTACGGTAAACGTTGGGATGTTTAAAGGTGGGAACCGAGGGATTGGATTTGCGATCGCTCAAGGTCTACTGGCAAAAGGCTACTCGATAATTTATCACTTCCCGCTCGTTTGATCACGCAAAGCTTGCAGTCCAGAAACTTCAACCAAAGATAATTCCTGTCGAATTGGATGTCACTAGCGATCGCTCTATCAACCAAGCAGTAAAAACCCTGCACCAGAAAATTGCTCGGTTAGATGTTTTGATTAATGACCAATGCCACAGCCAAACTCAATCTCTATAAATCTTTGATACAACGCGACTGTTTTGGTATATTATATTCACCCGCTTCATGACACAAGAGTGAACACCCCAGAATCCGAGGTGCTTCGCTATCCACGCCCTCGCTCCAAAATTCGTAGTTATAGTATGCTTGCCTTTATAATGATTCTTATTCCTTTACAATAAATATTCCTTTTTCTGAAAGTCCTACGGGGCTTATGAGGTGTAATGCATTCTACTTTTAGCTAGACTCGTCAATATTTAGATGCGTTTGCCCTGCTACGGATAGAGATCGCTCCTGCTGTTTTTGATTCCTTTTGATAGCCGCAGAAACTGACCCCGTTCTTAATTGGAGTATGTGCTGAGTCAGATCGGATTGAGTCAGCAAATGCAATATGGCTGGAGTACAACAAGGACAAAACAATTGTTCAAGGGGAAGCATAAACTATTACTGTCTGAGATTTGTATATTGAGTTAGGCATTCATGTTGCACTAACGACACCAGTATGTGCGACGAACTAATTCAGGAGACTCTTGTCAATCTTCCCATTTTTCATGATGAGTTTAAAAGCTAAAATTCCACTATTCAACCGAATGGATAGGATAGCCAAAGTGTTGCAAATCTCATTGATCCATTGCGCTCTCGAATGGCACAAGCTATTCTCATCAAGGAAAATCTTTCTGCACGTATATCAATCCTTTATGAAAGACAAGCACCTTTACTAGGGTATGCTCCCGCTGGGATTGCACCACAAACATTAGAAGAACTCACTCCCGGTGCTATCTTTGGTGCCACAATCGCTACTACAGGTGTTATTAGTACCATTCAATTCAGAGGTAGTAGTTGCACCAACTGCCATTACTTGAGACCATTCACTGACGCGGTTGTTATCTAAGACAGCTCGCACTCGATAACCAAGCTGAATTTTATGCATTAACAAGATTAAATCACGGTTGAGTAATCCTTGTGATTTTTGGTTTTCATTAGATGCAGCTTGTATACGAAAGCAGCGATCGCTTTGTCGTTTGAACTTGGGAGACTTGCCTTCCATAAGCACCGTTTGCAGTTCGTATGCTTCAGCTTCAGGATATGCTTCCCAGCAAAGTTGCCAGTAAGTCGACCAGCGAATTAACTGGGCTGGTAATTCCTCTACTTCATCCGACAATGTAGACACAAATCCGGTGACTGAAGGTTGTACCACTTGAGGCTGGCTGGAGATGATATCAGCAGTTACAGGGTTTATAAATCCTGGTTGCCCAACCTTCTGTGCAGCTATAGATGAACCATCATCAACAATTAGTATCAGCCCGAATATCAAAGTTAACAGCAGCATCAATCGTAGGCATTGTAATTGCACTAACGACAAGATTTTCAGATTCATAAATTATGCAAAAGTTAATTGCTTAGGCACAAGCCAAGAAAAAAGATACCAGCCGTCATAAAAGATATCCATGCTACACAACGAGAAGCTAAAAATACGGCTGGTATAGAAGTGAAAGCGGTCTCCCCTTACCACTCCACAGGTAGAATCAGGCTGCCGTTGTCAGCATAGATTGTTCGAGAACGGACCTCTGTTTTGGGAGGTAATGTAGAATTGAAGACTGCGCTTCTTTGCCCAATTGCTGATTTTTCGCCAATAACTGAGCGGAATATAACAGAATTTGGTCCTAGCCCTACGGCATCACCTATGCTAGTTTCAGAGCCATTAGCAACGCCATTGACAACCTGCCTACCGCCATGAACTAGAGCGCGAGGCCCATAACCAACTCCATCACCAAGAGTCAAACTAGTGGTTTCTAAAGCATGAAAGACAACATCGTTTGCCATCCCAGCAATTTCACCGACATTAAAAGGTTGACCTTCATCAGCACGCAGCGAAATTCTATTACCTATTTTGTTAGTAAGGCTTGCTAAAGGATCTTCCAGAACGACATTGCCGATGATGCGGTTACGGAAGCTCGGATTGCGAGTTACAATTCCACCTATCTGCGGCAGACCTCCGGGGTTAAAAGCTGTGGCTGGAGCGAAATTTATGCCTTGTACATTTGTCAAATCTGCTCTAGCTAATTCTGTGTAACCTTTGGCAAATGCTTCATTGACTTCAATAATGCCTTCCATTAATGCAACGTCGGCTTGGGTCAGGTTTGCCACTTTCCCCGAACTGCCGCTACTAGCTTCAAAGTTATTTGTGACGTTTTTACCTGGTAGCACTACTTTCCCAGCAGGTAAGGTAACACCAGGGCCAACCCGTGAGAGAAAGTTGACTACCGTGTTTTTTTCTATAGTTGCACCGTCTATCTCACAGTTGAAAGCGAGAAATGTCTCTGCAATATCGTTGTTGAACTGAGTATTGGTAATCGGCTCGCTAAAAGGCCCAGTAGAACCTTGAGTACCGATTTTGGCTGCACCTTTGACAATGGCCATGTGTGCCATAATGACTCGTGGCCCAATCTCAACTCCGGTTCCCGAAGCTGTAATTTTCACTTGGTCTTGGACATTAGAATCTTCTGCAATGCTAATGGGAGCAGTAGTAGCGTCTAACTCGGCAAATGGTGCAACATAGACTTTTTCGCCCAAGCTAATATTTGTTGGATTTCTGATTGTTGCAGTTGGGTCAATGAAACTAGCTGACTCTGAAGGTGCCGTGCTTGGACATATAGGTAGGTTATTCGCCGTTGGATTACAAGCCCCACCAGCAGCAACTGCGGGTTGTTTATGTATCTGTGTACCTATGACAAACGCTAGGATAATTGCAACTAAGGCGCTAAAAATTGGGCGAGGTTTGAACATGGAAAGAAAACTCCTCACGGTTTTTGGAATATTTGGCTATGGGAAAATCTGCGCTCTTCAAGTAAGAGATTATAGTCAGGCACTCGCATATAGCGGGCGAAACGCACTTGCAACCGCAGGAATTACTCAAAAATTACATTGCACCCGTCTTTATTTAGGCTCTTTCTCTGTTTGAGTATGAGAAATAAGGGTTAACCACCCCAATAACCTGCCAATTTGAAGACTACTTGCAAGACAGATGATAATAAGGTGTTCAAAAGTGGAACTGTAACTCTCGTTGTTGCCCCAGCAACCGCCTCATTGTAGACACTTTGCCAAGCTTCTGGCCCGCTAGTAGATTGTCCATGAACTTGTGTACTAGCAGCTAACGTTAAGCCAAGCGCAGCTAAACCAACTAGTATTGTGCGACGTTTCAACATTATTTCTTGATACCTAATAGTTCACTAAGTTTATTGGGTAAGGTAAGGCGAAAAGATACAGGACATACTTAAACTTTTCGCTTTACCTAACCTAATAACTTTCAAATTTAATCAAGTACAAATTGCTACATCCAGCAATTAACAATCCATTGTAATCTTATTTGCTGTTTAACACTAGAGTTTTAGATATTGAAAAAATTTATGGAAATAATAAAAATAGTATTAAATTTATAATGGAAAACTGTGTTATAAAAATGATGATTTAATAAAAAAACTCATCTATCTTAAGGAATAAAATTAGATTAATTGCTGCTAGTACAAAGATAATCAGTATAGGTAAAAAACTCTTTAAAGCCTTATGAGCAAAGTTTATTTGATCACTGGAACATGAACCGGATTCGGTCGCGCTCTAGCAGAAGCGGTTTTAGAACGCGGCGGCAAAGTTGTGTTGACGGCACGAAAACCCGAACAAATTGCTCAATTGGCACAGGCAAACCAAGAAAATGCAATTGTCGTTCGGCTGGATGTAACCAACGCCCAAGTTGCGATCGCTAGGGGGATTAATCTATGGCACTGTTGGATGGAATGATTGCACAATTCAATTGCCGAATTGCGTGATTTTGGACAATATCAGTTATATTCTTAACCCAAAGCGAAAAATAGTTATAAATAATGTAGATACGACATGAGTAGCAAAACATCCAAGGTCGGGGTCATTGGTGCAGGGAATGTAGGTGCAGACGTAGCAAATGCTTTAGTGCTACTCCGCAAATGTGTAAGAGTTGTGCTTTTTGATCGAACCTTATCAAAAGCTGAGGGGCAAGCATGGGATATTGAAGACAGTATTCCCTTACTTGAAGAGATGGAGATTATACCATCAAACAAGTATGAGGATTTAGCTGATTCTGATGTAATTGTTGTAACTGTTGGGGTACAGCCGAAACTTGGACAGAGCCGATTAGATACGTTGAGCGACAATGCAGAGATCATACGTTCGACGATGAAAGAATTGGATCGAGTTGCACCGAATTCAATTGTGCTTATTGTTACTAATCCAGTTGATGTACTAACACGAATTGCGATCGCCAGTTCCACAAGAGCAGAAAACCTAATTTTTGGTTCGGGAACCGTTCTTGATACTGCTAGACTCAGATATCAACTTGGTAAGCTATTGAATGTTGCGAAACAAGATGTTCATGTTTATGTGATTGGAGAGCATGGAGACAGTGAATTTGTCGTTTGGTCTAATGCATTTATTGGGGGGATTCCCTTAGCTGAATTTCCTATACCACAAGGAGAAACGCTGGAACAAATTCACCAAGAGTATGCAGAGTTAACTTGTAAGCGAGGCTATCACATTTCTGAACGCAAAGGAAATACTAGCTATGGCATATCAATAGCAGTTTGTCAGTTAATTGATACCATCCTGCGAGATGAAAAACAGATATTTCCAGTATCAGTGAGAGCAGATTCTAGCTATGGAGTTGGCAGTGAAGTTGTTTTTGGACTTCCATGTATCATTAGCTCAATAGGTATTGAGCGCCAACTGGTGTTACCAATAAATGCTCATGAACAACGCTTATTAGAAGAGTCAGCCACCAAACTTAATCTTGCCTATAATTCTTTGGATAATTAAAATCAACTCATATATAGCAATCCTAAATGAGTCGTGAAAAATATAGATAAGGAAACGAACTGCCTTCTCTGCGTTCGCGTAGCGTGTCGCAGACAGAGGCTTCCGCCAACGCGCAGCGTCTCGCAGAAAAGAACGCCAAGGACGCCAAGAGAAGAAAAAAGAGATATATAATTTTCACCAATTATTTAGGACTGCTATAGCCTGTTTTATATGCGGGATAAGCTTATCTAATTTAGTAGATATCTTCTAATAGGCTATAATAATTGATTTTTTTATAGGTATTTTTGACTTATTTTTCTTTTGTGCTTACTTGTTTAAAAAGACGTGCATATCCTAAAGCTAGTATATACAAAGACTTTTCTAATTGTACACAAACTTTAAATAGGAAAATCTGGTTATAAAACCGATATTTTGATACTAATTATAAGGCTATAGTACATCAAAGAAAGCTGTATATTTGCACTGTAGAAATAAAGAGAAAAAAATGATTGACTTCAGCCTCACTCAAGAACAGGAGATGTTGCAGTCTCTTGCGCGTGACTTTGCTCAAAACGAGATTGCGCCTATTGTTCAGATAATTGAAGAGTCTAACAATCCAGAGATGGAACCTTGGGAGTTTTGCAAACACGTTTTTTATAAGGGATCTGAATTAGGATTTACATCCTTGATGGTTCCAAAAGAGCTAGGAGGTTTGGGTGGAAAGTGCATAGACTTGGCTGTAATGTTAGAAGAAATAGGCGCTGTTGATGTCAGCATCGCTTGTAGTTACTTTAATCTTACTGCCGCTATGTCGCTGTTTGTCAGCAGAGCTGCAACCCAAGAACAGCAAAAACGAATATTATCTTTTGTCAATTCTGGAAAACCCCATCTATTCAGTGCCGCAGAGAGTGAACCGAATGTCGCGGCCTCGGATATATTCTGCCCGCTCCCAGATCCTAATATTGGGATGAAGACCTTTGCAGCACGCGAGGGCAATGGATACATCCTCAATGGAACAAAATCTTCGTTAGTTACAAATGCTGGGATTGCGGATAGCTATTTCATCATTGCCCGTACAGCAATGGATAAACCATTATACGAAAGTTTGTCTATCTTCTACGTTCCAACAGAGACACCAGGGATTAAGTTTGGCAAAAAGACACAGATGATTGGTTGGAAAGCCTCCCATCATGCTGAGATTTGCTTAGATAATGTCCTAGTCCCTGCGGAAAATCTGATTGGACAAGAAGGAGAAGCAGGAAAACTACTGATGTTGCTTCCAGAAGTAGCTATTGGGCTGGCAGCTTCTTATGTTGGTTTGGCTCGTGCTGCTTATGAGTATGCTTTAAATTATGCCAAGCGAAGAGTCAGTTGGGGTCGTCCGATTATCGAACATCAGGCAGTGGCTTTAAAATTAGCGGACATGATGATTAACACTCAAGCTGCACGACTGGTAGTATGGGATGCAGCAGTTACAGCAGAAACTTCTCCCCAACTTGCCGCCACAATCAAAGCACCAGCCGCCAAGACTTTTGCAGTGGATGTTGCAATTAAAAATGCACACACAGCAGTTGAAATTCTTGGGGGCTATGGGGTAACAAAAGAGTGTTTGGCTGGCAAGTTTCTCGCTGATGCAACTATCGGGTATTCCTGTGACTTCACGCGAGAAATCTTGCGTCTAGGGATAGTGAACTTTTTGTCATAGATTGAGGGGTAGCTAGTTACTTCCAATAGCAGGCGCGCCAGGACAATATTTCATACCAAGTTGCCTCTTGGGTTTAAGAAAAGGCTTTTTCGTTATATTTGTCAAGTTGAGCAACGAATAAAACTAACAGTTTGAAATTTTAACTAATAGCTTCAATCGCAAATGTTCGATTTGCCTAGACGACTCAAAACATAAGAAAAAAGGCGTGAAATTTATTCTGAAATTAACAAGACAATGCTTGCCCACGCCCAAGAGCTAGTTTACATTCAGGAAGAATTGATGCCTACGCTCAGATATTGTACCTATCCGTATAACCCTGGGTTTAGTCAAACTCAACTTCTTATGGCTACATCTGCTTCCGTGCGAAAGTTAATTAACTATGGGTTTCAAAATCAATACGGTTCAGTTAAGACTAAAAGCTGTTGTGAGGATATGAAAAGCAGGAATGTTATTTATTATTGAAATTAATAAATATTGCTAGCCCACTAGCAGGAATTTTTGTTTTTTGGGAATAAAATATTTTGCATAAAGCGATCGCGTCCTGCTGCCTTTGCTTGATACAATGCCCGATCGGCGGCGGAAATCATTTCTTCCATGTCAGAATCTGACTGAGGAATTTCTGTCGTAAACCCGGCACTCAAGGTTACATAAGGGCTAACTTCGGAATTTATATGAGGAATTGCTAGTGTGCGGACAGCATGGCAAATATTGTCGGCAACATGAGTCGCCCCCTCGGTGTCTGTGTTTGGTAAAATCACAGCAAATTCTTCCCCACCATAACGGGCAACTAAATCTCCAGGACGCTTAATAATATCTTTGATGGCTTTAGCAATTTTTTGAAGACAGTGATCGCCTACCCGATGACCATAGGTATCGTTGTATAATTTGAAAAAATCAACATCGCAGAGAATCAGGGAAAGGGGGGATTGATCCCGTTTCATGCGCTGCCACTCTTGGTTAAAATACTCTTCAAAACATCGGCGGTTAGCTACTTGAGTTAATCCATCGATAGTAGCTAATCGCTGCAATTCCAGATTAACGGCTTCTAGTTTTTGCTGTAACTGAGATTGCTGAATCAAGCGTTTTACCCGTTGTCGCAAAACTGGCCAGTGGACTGGTTTGGTAATATAGTCCATTGCCCCCACTTCAAATGCACGGTCAACTGACTCTTGATCCTCAAGTCCTGTAATCATTAAAATTGGAGTGTGTTTACTACGATTAAGAAGCTCCAACTGAGTGCAACACTCAAACCCATCCATATCTGGCATTAGGGCATCAAGGAGAACTATATCAGGATCTAATTGCTTAAAAACTTTTATTGCTTCTATACCATTTTCAGCTTCCGCTATTTGATAGCCTTCTCGTTCTAAGAAATGCCGCAATATCATGCGGATAGAAGGTTCATCATCAACAATTAGAACTAAAGATTGGCTTTGTTGAGCATTGGCTTTCATAGTACTTCCTTCACAAGTTATTTTTGTAAAGCGGTTTTAACTTGTTCATATTCCTGATATAGTTGTGAGAGTAATTCTAAGCTGTTTTCTAATTTACTGCTGCGTCCCTGTGCTTCCAGGGCAAACGCATCTAAATTATTTACGAGCCGGAATCAGAGTGGAATCTAGCAAAAGCTTAATCAAATAAGGCTTTCAGGAAATTAAATATTCACTTACATGGTAATGATAATGATTTTATAAGGGAGTTAGAGGCAGCCGTCGGCTGCCTGTCAAGGAATATGGTATTCTCGCAGAAACTCCAAAGAAAATTGCATTCTTATTCTCCCTTCTATGAAGCTCAAACCAAAAATTACGATTGCGCTTTATTTCATTGTTAAACAAATATAGTTTTACACAGTCATAAATTAAGCTTTATTACTATTAATAAATAGTGATTAAAATTGAGATAAGCTAATTCATGTTTTGAGCAAATATTTTATTTGTTTTGTTTATCTTCGAATCAATTTTTACAATCATCTATGTCATTTTGAAATTTCTCTTAGTTTTTAGTAGCAAATAAGATGCGTTTCCCCTATTCATACTTATTAGAAATGTGCCTTGATTTGGAGTTTCAATCAGTTAGGCTGATATCATCGCGGCTTCTCTAAGTATGGTCTACAATCACTGGCTGGTGGCTGGTCAGAACCCCCACATAAATTGATTCTGACTGCTGAATTCTTCTTAAAATAGAAACTTTCTGTATAATAAAGAGTTAGTCTACGCTTTTTTACCTACAGAGATTTTCAATTTTTTGGAGGAAAGGAAAATGAAAAAGTTCACCTCTTTGATTATTGTCGGGGCAGTATTGTCGATTAGTGCGCCGGCGTTTGCTGAGAGTCGTGCGGTTAATATCAGTATTGGCAGTATTGGTGGTTCCTTAGATAATGCCGCTTTGCGAACAATACGCCAGGTTATCGGGTTTGGGGTCGCCACTGGCACCGTCGATAAATTCATTGTATTTAGTCCCAGGGTGGGATCTCCTATTCCCATCGAAGGGGGTTTATCTGCTTGTGCTGAAGCTGGCTTCGGCATAAGCAATACAAAATTTAATGCTTTTGTCCAGGAGTTGCGTTCAATTAATCCTAAGCCAGGGACTTTCTACAATGTAGAACTTACCGCAAGCTGCAAACAAAAATAAGAATGTCGTTTGCACTCAAGTGCAGTATATTCTCTCATTTGTGTCAACAGGCGATCATTAAATCCTTATTGATCTGACCAGGATCAAACCAAAGGTCGTTTGTTGACGAAAAACAGCCCATGCCTAAAATTTGCATAATGATCCCGTATAGCGATCGCAACAATCCTACTTGTCTGTAATGCAATGCAATGCATCTGGTACTGTGAATAAAAACTGCGCTACCGCAGAACGTAGCTGTGGTGGCAAAGCTTTGTATTTGACTTTTGACTTTTGCCTTGCGATACTACTACCAATTCAATCATTGCAAAGTTAGTGTTCGCCCTACAGCCCTTCTTGTCAGAGCGACCAAAGTCAATTTCTTAACGTAGACGCATTCACGTAGCATCTCGTAGAGAAGCGGCTTGCCACAGGCTACTGCCAAGGTGCAGAGGACACAGAGAGAAGAAAGAGATGCTTAACCTAAGCGTTTTGAAATATAGTGAGGATTTGTACTTAAACTGGAAACATCCCAAAGCTTGGATTATACGAAAAACGCAGAATGGATGTCTGCATTGAAGGGGCTACGCTTACTGCCTGCACCTGGAAGGCAAAGCGGAGAGAGCCGTTTTTAAAGCTGGCAAGGCGCTGATGGAACTTGACGATGGGCTACGCCCCGCCTTAAGAGGTTGTTTGAAAAGTTTTTAGCTGTGACTTTAGGCACTTTTAATCTCCCCTAACCCACGCCAGTCGCTCCACTTGGGGAGACCCCTTCTCTACGATAGGCTCTGCCTTAGATATAATCTATCGCCTGGCAATCTCTCTCAAAACTTCCTTAGTTAGAGTATCAACTTACCCTTGTAAATTGGCAAAGGTATTGAAATTAAGGAGATGAGCCGATTGCAAATTCGCGAATAGAAGTGCTTAAACCCACAGTCAAATACTTTTCAAATAACCTCTTAAACTGAAAATATACTTACAATCTTGGTATTAATTATATTGTATAAGCGAAATATTACTGTGATTTCATGAAGGTATTTATATATAAAGAGTTCATTTCAGAGAATCTACGGTAACAAAAACCAAAGCGATCGCGGTACTTTAATTTCAATAAACTTTACCTTATCAGGTTACATTTTGGGCTTTGGTTAAGACTTGTGCAGTGTATAGATTTTTATGATGGAATTTTTAAATAATTTTTTCTCTACTAACCAGTTTATTCCCCACGGACATTGCTACCTCTGGAAACCAGAATTGGTTTGGTTGCATCTAGTTTCAGATGTGTTAATTGGACTTGCTTATTATTCAATTCCAGTGATGTTGGTTTATTTTGTCCGTAAACGGCGAGATATACCTTTCGGCTGGATGTTCCTGATGTTTGGCACATTCATCATTGCTTGTGGCACAACCCATTTAATGGATGTGTGGACGCTTTGGTACCCTACCTATTGGCTATCAGGGTTAATTAAAGCTATCACCGCTTTCGTCTCCGTATTGACAGCTATAGAACTTGTGCCATTAATACCCCAGGCACTGGCTCTACCGAGTCCTGCCCAATTAGAGACTGCAAATTCTCAACTAGCAAAGGAAATTGCTGAACGTATACGGACTGAGGAGGTGTTGAGAGAAAGTGAACAACGCTGGCAATTAGCTTTGCGCGGCAATAATGATGGAATTTGGGACTGGAATGTTAAAACTAATGAAGTTTTCTTCTCGGCTCGCTGGAAAGAAATGCTCGGTTACGAAGACCACGAAATTTCTAACCATTTAGATGAAAGGCTGACACGAGTGCATCCTGATGATCTTAACTGGGTGACACAAGCACTTCAAGATCACTTTGCTCAAAAGACACCGTTTTACATTGCTGAGTATCGAGTTATATGTAAAGACCGCACTTATAAATGGATTTTGGATCGAGGTCAAGCACTGTGGGATGAAAACGGTAATGTAGTGCGAATGGCAGGCTCACATACTGACATCACTGGACGTAAGCAAGTAGAGGAGGCATTAAGTAGTTTACTTCACCAACTAGAAAACAAGGTTGAGCAACGGACAGCAGAGTTAAAAAGAATTAATCAATCACTACAAGCAGAAATTACCGAGCGCCAGCGAATAGAAGAAGCGTTGCGGGAAAGCGAACAGCGATTCCGGGCTGCATTCCATCAAGCTGCTGTAGGCATCGCCCATGTAAATATAGATGGAAGATGGTTGTTAGTTAACCAGAGGCTTTGCGATATTGTTGGTTACACACCCGAAGACCTAGAGTTGCTAACTTTCCAAGATATTACTCACCCAGATGATCTCAACACCGACCTGAAATATGTTGACCAGATTTTAGCAGGTAGTATTCAAACTTACTCAATGGAAAAGCGTTATTTATGCAAAGATAGCTCCATAGTTTGGGTTAACCTCACCGTATCTTTGATGCGCGAACCTAGTGGGGAGCCAAAGTATTTTATTTCTGTGGTCGAAGACATTACCAAACGACAAGCTGCGCTGCGCGAAAGCAAGCAGTGGGAGGAGCAAATCAAAGCATCACTCTTAGAAAAAGAGGTGTTATTAAAAGAAATTTACCATCGTGTCAAAAATAATTTACAAGTTATTTCTAGTCTGTTAAGCTTGCAATCTGCTTATATCAAAGATAAAGACGATTTGGTAATATTTAAACAAAGCCAACAACGGATTGCATCAATGGCTCTAGTTCACGAAAAATTGTATCAGTCTCAAGACTTAGCAAAGATTAATTTTGGTGAATATATCCGAGATTTGGTAGCCAGTTTATTGAGTGCATATGAAGTTGATGAAGATGCGATCGCTCTAATAATAAATATCGATGAGCAACTGTTTCTAGGGTTAGATACAGCAATTCCTTGTAGCTTAATTATCCATGAGCTTGTATCCAATTCATTGAAATATGCATTTACAACAGATATAAATGGTACAATTTATATCGGTATCCAAAAGAATCATGACCATCAGGTTACACTGGTAGTTAGTGATAATGGAATTGGTTTACCATCAAATTTTAATTTCAAAAATATGGCCTCTTTAGGTTGGCAGTTAGTAGATGCCTTAACCAATCAACTTGGAGGAAATTTCCATATAAAAGGTACTAGTGGAGTAGAATTCCATATGGTATTTACATTAAGTTAAATATAAAATAACTAACTACAAGATGGCAAACGCTAAAATTTTAGTTGTGGAAGATGAAGCTATTGTTGCTAAAGATTTACAGTATCGACTTATAAAATTCGGTTATACCGTTCCTGATATTGCTTCTTCAGGAGAAGAAGCAATTAATAAAGCAGTAGAAATATCCCCTGATTTAGTACTAATGGATATTAGGCTAAAAGGATCAATGGACGGTATAGAAGCTGCCCAGGAAATCTATAAGCGTTTGGATATCCCAGTAATTTATTTAACTGCTTATGCAGATGAAAACACATTGGAACGAGCTAAGGTAACTGAGCCGTTTGCCTACCTAATCAAACCTTTTAAAGAAAGAGAACTACAAACAAATATTGAAATAACCCTGATTAAACATGGTTTAGAAAGACAATTAAAAGTAAATAAAAAATGGTTGGATGCCATTTTAAGAAGTATTAGCGATGGTGTGATTGCTAGCGATATGCAAGAATTAGTAACTTTTATGAATCCTGTTGCTGAAAATCTTACCGGATGGAAACAGCAAGAAGCTTGTGGCAGAAATTCATCAGAAATATTTAATATTGCTAATGCAGAAACTCATAACTCTATTGAAAGCCCAATCGTAAAAGTCCTTCAAGATGGGATTATCGTCAGTATTCCAGCAGAAACTATTCTAATTACTAAAGAAGGTGAAGAAATACCAATTGATGACAGTGCTGCACCAATTAAAGATGATCAAAATAATATTACAGGCGCTGTGTTAGTTTTTCGAGATATAACTGAGCAAAAACGAGCGATTGAGGCGCGTCAAAAGCAAATTGAACAAGAGCAACTTGTAGTGCAATGGCAGGAGATAAATCAACTTAAAAATGACTTTTTGAATTTAGTTTCCCATGAACTGCGATCGCCTCTGACTAATATAAAGTTAATGATTCAACTGATACAATTATCTCCTGGTACTGAGGAAGCTCAACGCTATCTAGAACTGATGGAAGGTGAGTGCGATCGCGAGCTAGAATTAATTAACGATCTACTAGACTTACAACGGCTAGAAAGCTCATCTTATCCAGTTATTACACCTGATGCGTTGCTCTTACAACAGTGGTTACCTTGGGTTATTGAGCCATTTCAAATCCGTGTTCAAAAACATCAGCAAACTCTACAGTTGAATCTCCCTTCAAATCTTCCGCCGTTGTTCTCAGATGGTATTAGCTTGGAACGAATCTTAGTAGAATTGCTCAATAATGCCTGTAAATACACACCTGCGGGTGGTGAAATTGCCCTAAGCGTACGTTACAATTCCTCGGAAGTGCCCGCAAAAACTATTATTATTACCAGTAATTCAGCAGAAATTCCGGTAACAGAGCTACCACGAATATTTGATAAATTTTATCGGCTCCCCAATGCAGATATCTGGAATCAAGGTGGCTCGGGATTAGGTTTATCTATAGTAGAGAAATTAATCAAACAACTGCAAGGAAGCATTCAAGTAGAAAGCGGTAACGGCTGGACGACATTTACTGTCACATTAATTGATTTATAGCTTTTAGGTTCTATGAAAATTTTATGGATTTTCTGTTATAAATAGGTTGCTAAAAGCTTACATCTATCTATACGAGCCTACAGGCAATTTATGTGCCATAAATATTTTTGCAAATGATATGGCATAATTAATCAAAATTATTAAATCCAAAAAAATGTCATCAATTCTATCTTCCATGCCTCAGGGTTTTAGTGCATTTATTACTAATTTGGGAATACGAGATAAAACTGATGATTTTGTATTTATTAAATCATCAGTTCCTTGTGTTGCTGATGGAGTCTTCACTCAAAGTCTTTTTGCCGGGCCAAGTGTTACTATTAGCCGCAATAACTTAAAAGATTCACAAGCACAAGCAATTGTCGTTATATCTAAGAATGCAAATGTAGCTAATGGTTCTGTTGGCATCACTGATGCTCAAGAGGTTCTGCAATTAGTTTCAGCTGAAACTGGAATTGCTACACATAACATTGTGATAGCTTCTACAGGTGTAATTGGCAGACGTTACCCGATTGAAAAAATCCGGGCAGGTTTATTAGGATTGGGGAAAAACTTGACTGATGCTGATTTTCATGCCGCAGCCCGTGGAATTATGACCACCGATACAGTACCGAAATTAGCTACACGGCAAATAGGCAATGCCAAGCTAGTAGGAATTGCCAAAGGTGTTGGCATGATTGAGCCTAATATGGCTACCCTTTTAACTTTCTTTTTTACTGACGCTGCAATTTCTCCAAATAGCCTTCGTGCTATTTTTCGCTCTACTATAGATAAAACCTTTAACTGCTTGAGCGTAGACACTGACACTTCTACTAGTGACTCCGCCGTGATTCTAGCTAATGGTTTAGCCGGTGAAGTTTCAGAAGCAGATTTTGCCAGTGCATTGCAAGAAGTTGCACAAGAATTGGTGCTGAAAATTGCTAGAGATGCAGAAGGTGCTACCAAAATTATTGAGGTGACTGTAGATTCAGCGATTAATTATGCACAAGCTAAAACAGTAGCTAAAGCAATTGTGAATTCACCATTAGTAAAAACCGCCGTTTATGGAGCAGATCCAAATTGGGGGCGAGTTGCTATGGCTATAGGTAAATGTGAAAATGAACAGCAAATAAATCCAGAGCAAGTTTTTATTAGTTTTGATAATGTCAAAGTTTATCCTAATAGCTTAACTAATGAAAATCTGGAACAGTTGCGACAAATTATGTCCAAAGATCAAGTAAATATCCACGTTAGTCTCAATATTGGTGAAGCCTCTGCAACTGTATGGGGTTGCGATCTTTCAGAGGGTTATATAGAAATTAATGGCAAATACTCAACTTGATTAACAAGAAGAGATACCTCATCAAAACCCCACCCCGCTAGCAGTTTTGTAGCGTGTGTTATGCCGTAGGCTAACGCACCATCCCTAATTTTCGATGCCTTATAAAAAGGCATCGGGAAAACCTACTCTTTTTAAACATGGGATGAGAAACACCCCGACGCCGTTGACTGTTGACTGTCAACAGTTAACAGTCAACAGATTGGGATGAGCTGACTACAGATGGATAAGTGGCGCAAGTACATCAAGAGTTAACTGCTTTGTCAAAAAAGTTGACCCAAGTATTTATTGTGTATTATGATATGCTACATTAATGATGAGTTAGATTAAAAAGACTTCCTAGCCAGTACAGCACGGTGAAACTAAAATTACCATTTGTACGTAATTAGTTGATATTACGAGAAAATTTTTTAAAATCCCCTACTTAACACAAAATAACTCGATTAACGCTGCACAACTGACAAATATGGATTTTGACTATTTTAGAAGTAATGAAGGCACTCCTACAAATAATACGCGGCAAAGCTTGCTTGCTAGCGGTTGGCGACCGTTTAACCGAGAACTAGATTGGGGGTTTTTGTGGCAACTGTTGTATAGTGACTCCCGCGAATTAACTCAAAAAAGTTTGAATTTAGCAAGTAATGTTGCTGATGTCTTGGGACGAAATAATTATGCTTGGTGGGCTAATTTATTAAATGTTGTATCTGATAATACCCGTTACGAAGTTGAAAAGTTTTGGAATTACATCACGCCAGATCCTCAATCACCGGATCATCGCTACAAAGATGTTTTGAGTACAGAAACGCCAATTGTTCAATTTGTCAGTCGTAGTAGTATCCCCATTGACTATGTTCTTAACCGACTGCAAGAAATTACTGTATTACGAGTTTTACGTGTGTTGGGTAGTCCCGATATTATTACCCAGTATTACTCAGAAAGAGATTTTTATTTCCCTATAAATAAATTTGTTAACTGGGAACGTTTAGATGTTATCAATACTGTTTATGCTTACTGGTCGAAGTATGACGTTTGGTTGCAAATTGATCCCTACGATCGCGGGCGACGACAATATACTATAATGGCGAAAAATCTTGCGCCGCTAATTAACAAAGCGACTTACGACTTAGCAGTTATGCTGAGTGGATATCAAAGTCGTGTAGGCAAGGTTCATAGTCAATTTCCCATTCGCACATTTCCGGCAGATATTCAAAGTTTTACTGATTCTGTACAACAAGCGATTCTTAATCAAAACCAGTTAGCGGTTGTTGTACATGGACAACCAGGTACTGGTAAAACGGTCTGGACACAGGCAGTAGCAAAAGAAATTCTTGTACCTTTAGGGTATGTAATTTTTATTTTAGACCATGATGCGATCGCTAACTTTGTCCCACCGACTTATATAGAGCGTATTTGTATCGTTATTAACGAAGCTGATAATCTAGCGCAAAATCGTGCTTCTGAGGTAGCTCAATACAATAACAAAACCGAACACATCCTGAGTTTACTGGATGGCACTTTGTATCAAAGTGTAATTGATGAGTCTGGGATTCAAATGCAGCAACGATTAGTTGTCTTGATGACTTGCAACACTACTGAAAGATTAGATCCAGCCATGTTACGTAAGGGCAGGGTGGATTTAATGTATGAGTTTACGCAGCTATTTATTTGAATTGGGTAACTCGTTACACTCTGAACCTAAGGGATAATAGGGTTATAAGCACTGCTTGAAGCTGATTTCAGCAATTTTGCCAAAATTTTACCTGTTTTTGCGATACAAGTTGATGCTCTTTGCGCCAAGCTTGGGGAGGTAAACCGTGATGTTGGCGAAACTGACGAGAGAAATGAGACACATCCTGATAGCCCAATGCTTTCGCTATCTTCTCGACTGTCTGATCATCATTTTGGAGTAGAAAACGAGCGCCCGCCATTCGGCGTTTCACAATCCAGCAGTTTACAGTCTCTCCTGTCTGCTTTGCTACTCGGTTAGTTAAGTAAGCAGGTGAGTAACCAACAGCAACAGCCACATCACACAAAGTAATTCCTTGATGATAATGGGCTTCGATAAAGTCGAAAACTTCTTTTAATTGGGGAATATAGGGAAAGATTGACTTAGGAGGGATCATGATTTCTGTATCAGGGGCTTCTCTAGTAGAGGTTTCTGTACCAGAGGCTGACGCTCCTAACGTCGCTACCGCTTCTCTACGAGAGGCTTCTGTACCAGAGGCTTCGCCAACGCCAACGCTATTGCCAACACTAACGCTAACACCTCCAGCGATCGCTGTAGTATTATCTGCAAATACTGATTTTGGAGCTTTCTCAGATTTCATAGCCCACCAGTATTGAAGAGTAGCTTGCTTTTGCAAGCGAATAGCGATCGCTCTGAGCAATTCGTCTAGTGTAGAGGGTTTGGTAAGATAATCGTCTGCCCCCAATTCCATAGCTTTGCGAACATCTGCTTTGGTACTACTGCCAGTCAAAAAAATGAAAGGAATAATTCCTGTAAGAGGATCTTGGCGTAGCGTAGTTAAAACGTTATAACCATCCATATCTGGCATCGTGATATCGCAAATCACTAAGTCGGGTATATGCTCTTGTGCTTGTTGAATACCAGCAACACCGCTATTAGCACCTATCGTATCAAAACCTTTAGCCTCAAGACCTTTTAAGTAAAGATTGCGGGTAACGTTATCATCTTCAATAACGAGAATTTTCTTTGGCGATTCGTACATAATTTTTTATTACCATAACTTTTTGCAGAAGCTGCTTACTATACTCTTTGGTGAGTATGTAAATAGGCATGAAATAAATGACTTCGTTCCGAGAGTTATGATTGTTAAGTACTAATTAACAACTATCTTAATTTCAACACTCATAACTCGGAACTATTAAACTCTGATTTGCTTAATGGCAACATTACGGTAAACGTAGTGCCTGCACCAACTTGACTTTCTACAGAGACTTGACCGTGATGTATATCTACAAGGGTTTTGAGAATCGATAGCCCTAATCCAGTACCAGGTATACTATCAATATTACTACCACGGTAAAATGGCTCAAATATTCGTTGTTGATCTGCAACGGAAATACCGATCCCCTTATCTTTGACTTGAAAAATTACTTTCTCATTTTTACAAGAAAGTTTCAAATCAATTGCAATATTGGAGGGAGAATACTTGATTGCATTGTCGAGCAAATTATTTAAAATCGGCTCTAAGAGTTTTTTATCAATGCAAGCTGTTAAAGAGTTATCTTGACTCACAAAATTAATTGGAATTTTGCTAACACTCATCTGCATTTGTGTAACTATATCATTACAGAATTGAACTAACTCAAGTGGTTTTGGTTCACAGTTTATTTTTGCCGCTTCTGCTCTAGAGAAGAACAAAATATCATCCAACATCTGACTGAGTTGTTCGGTGGCTTTTTGAATGTGATCCAGTAGTGGTTGTATTTTCTTTTGTGTACGTTTGTCTACTTCTTCCTTTAGTAAACTATTAGAAAATGAAACAATATTCAGTGGTGTCCGGAATTGATGGCAGACCATAGAAAGAAAACGCGCTCTCAATTCGCTAAGTTGTTTTGCTTGTTCTAAAGCTTGGTTAAGGCCTAATTCTGCATATTTGTAATCGGTAATATCTATGCCTGCAATCATTTCTACTGGTTTTCCACCAAAATCCAGCCCTCCATCTAGCATTACAACTGCACAAGCTAACCAGCGCTCTGTGCCGTTTTTTGTCAGAATACTCATCTCCTGATATTCAAAGTTAGCTGCTTCACCCTGCTTACGTATCTGTCTGCGTTTTTTGCTTTTAATCAGTCGGCGAATATCAAAGCCTGTTAGTAGTTCCTGTTTTGTGTAGCCAGTGAGTTGCTCTACTGCTGGATTTATATAGCAAAGCCGCGCACCTTGAATCAAAAAAGTGCTGGTATCTGTCGTTTCTGCTAAAGTCCGAAATCTAACTGCGTTCAGCCGTAATGCTTCTTCAGTTCGTTTCGATTCAGTAATGTCCCAAATGCTCCATACTCTACCAATAATTTTCCCTTCCAATAAGTGGGGCTTAGAGTAATGTGCAAAAACTCTCCCATCTTTCAACTCTAAAATGTCGTAGCTCTCGAAATCAGATTGGCTAGATACTTCCCAAATCAGCCGACTAAAAGCTTGTGGATCTTTAAGCTGGTTCTCAAAAAAAGCTTTACATCGAGGACATTTTTTAGATAGTATTAGGGACTCCGGTATCTGCCACATATCCACAAATTTCTGATTCAAGCTCAGAATATCTCCCTCGAAGTTAACTGCAACAATACCAATTGCAGTAGATTCGAGAGTAGAACGAAGTAAAGAAAGAGATGTTTCTAGTTCTACTTCTTTTGCCTTGAGTTGAGAAAACTCCTGTTGCAAATTGTCTTTGGCATCCCTTAATTCATCAGTCCACTTTTGCACGCTCAGTTCTACTATTTCATTACTTATCTCACGAGCAAAAGCACAGCCAAATTCCATATTTTGTTGTTTGACATGGCTAATGGATATTTCTACTAGAAATATCCGGCCTCCTTTTGCCCGGTAGCGAGATTTAAAGGTAGGGGAACTCTGTGAGCTAATATCTGACCAATTGTGTAGAGAAAAATCTACATCTATATCATGCAGCCTCATGGAAAGTAATTCCTCACGGGAATACTCAGTCATCCGACAAGTGGCATCGTTGACGTAGAGAAACTGTGCCTTTTCTCCTAAACAGAAGGCAGCATCTACAGAGTGATTTATTAGGAAGTGAGCAAACTTCATCTCTACTTCTGGTTGTAGTACCGATTGATTGTTTGATCTAGCTAATGTATAATCGCCAGAATTCATATTCCTACTCCTTCCTGATAATCAATCAGTACAATAGCCATGAACGAGTTAATAGTCATAACTTACTAAAATCTTTAGGACACTGTTAGGCTATTAGAAAATAAGAATAGTTAGTAAATTAAAAAATATTACTAATCAGGTTTACAAAACTTATCATACCAATAAACAGTGAATTATTAAACTAAATTCTTCTAAAAAAACCTAAAATATTTAAAATTTATTATTTACCTAAACAGTTTTTTATAGTTATACAAACCTAAGACCAATCAAACTTAGATTAGTCGATAAATCTTATTAGATAAGAGTTAAAAACTCTTAATCTATAAAGTAGAAAAGATATTTTACATTTAAACTAGACCTGCACCAAACCTAGCTAATGGTTCACCAACCTACAATTGCTGGGTTTTGACAGAGGAAAAGTTAAAGTATAAGAATTTTTATCCTTTACCCTTTCCCCAACTAAGGACTTTAGCGAACTACTGGTGTAGAGTCGTTTGATTGTCAGCATAAATCAATTTGCAGTGCTGGGCTTGGCTTAAATGAACAATTTTTATTCATCAATTTATTTTCTTAAATTATCTTAACCTACTCTCTCAGGAATTTAACTATAGAAGAATATGATTGGTCATCCGTCCTCAGAAATACATTTGTATTAGAGATATCACAGTTTTTTACGTGTATTTTGCGCTCTTTTGTTACATAAAAAACATTTATTTTGCTCATGTACGGTATTGATGCTATATTTCACATCAAAATCTAATAAATTCTATCAAGCGAGACAAATATTTAGTTTTTAGCAATCTCTCAAAAGAAAGATAAAATTTAAGTTATTATGTCTTTAGCGTTACAAGTTAACTTCTTAAAAGTAAGGCTGAAAGACTTATAGGGCTTACCTTACAAGAGATCCCCCAACCCCGTTAAAAAGAGGATTTTGAAGGTTCTCCCGGTTGTAGCAAGTGGTGTGGGTTAGGGGGAATCTAGAAGCAAAAGAATTGACAACTAGATCAAAAGATTGTTTATTGTAAACTCGGTAATGTGTCTTAGCGGCAATCGCAGTGTATTAATGTTTCAAAATGACTAAGTTGGAAATGTCGCAATCACGATAAAAGCGAAAGAATTAACAGCCTTATCAAAAGATATTTCATTGTAAATAGGTTTTGTTCATAGTAGCCATCCCAACATAAGCACCTCTCCAAGCGCCTAATTAATTAGGTCAGCGTTATTAAACTTAACTATGTTAAGTTTCGTAAAGTTTATGAGAAAGGCTTGAATTAAGCTTATTTGCTCGTTTGCATACCTTTTATATGGTTTAGTTTTTCCCTACCGACCGACTTAAGCACTGTAGCCATATAGTAGAAGCGAAAGATTTGACACCCTCATCAAAGGATTTTTGATTGCACAACAGTCTTTATCTCTTCTATTCTGGTCACAAGAAGCACAGTATTGATTGCTGTCTGCTCCTGGTAAAAATTTTTTGTTACTGCGCTCCCAAGCATCAATCAGCAGTAATCAACTGTTTCTACGAACGATCAAGCTCTGTCATAGTCGTTAAAAACAACAGGGTTGTTTGTATAAAATATTTTAGCGCTGTGATTGTAAACTAAAGAGCTTTTGTTTAACTTTATGTAATTACGTAAAACTAATGAGTCAAAACTATACTGGTTCACACTCTCCTCTAGTCGCCACTGAGCCATACAAGGAATTTCCAGCAAACAGATATGTAGAGTCTGTGTCTGACGCTTCGCATCAGCTTGATGAATCGCAGAATAATGCGGAAATTGAGCCTTTTTTAAATGACGAAACACCTCCAGCCCTCTCAGTTGCCGATGCGATCGCTCAGATGTTGGTAAATTTGGGAGTAAACAACGCTTTTGGTGTCGCTGGTGGTGCGATGGCAAGCCTTTGGGGCGCGTTGTCCAATAGCACTATGAATGTATTGAACTTCCGCCATGAATCAGGAGCAGCATTTGCAGCCACCGAAGCATACTTCGCCAATAATCGCCCCACTGTAGTTTTTACCACAGCAGGACCGGGGATCACCAACGCTCTCACCGGATTATTCGCGGCTCGTGGTGAAGGTGCAAAGGTAATTTTGCTCTCAGCTTGCACCTCAGCACCGCAGCGTGGACGCTGGGCAATTCAAGAAACCAGCACTTACACATTGCCCAGTGGAGGGATTTTTACCTCAGGAGAGTTATTTAACTATGCAATCACGATTGAATCTGCGGCTCAACTACCGCAGATTTTTCGCAAACTTGCTTTAGCTATGGCGCAACCAGGCGGGTTTGTCGCTCATTTGAGTGTTCCCACGGCTGTGCAGACAAGTCTAGTTGAGAATATAGCTTTACCTCAACTAGATGTTTCTCCGTTCCCGATGACTGCTTCAAAAGAAGCGATCGCTAAATCTGTAGAGTTATTATCATCTGGCCCCTTTGCCATCTGGGTTGGTTTCGGTGCGCGTGACGCAGCAGAAGAAATCATTGAACTCGCTGAAAGAACGGGAGCAGCAGTCATGTGCTCACCCCGTGGTAAAGGTATCTTCCCCGAAGATCATCCCCAGTTTGTGGGTGTCACAGGTTTAGGGGGTCATGCTTCCGTCTTAACTTATATGGAACAACAACCTCCACTACGCACACTCGTGTTAGGAACCCGCCTTGGTGAACCGACTTCCTTCTGGAGTTCGGCGCTAGTTCCAAAAGAAGGTTTTGTCCATGTAGATATTGATCCCGAAGTGCCAGGTGTAGCCTATCCACACGTTGAAACTTTCGGAGTTCGGTCTGATATCAAAGCTTTTGTGGAAGAGTTATTGCAGCAATTACCGGATGCTCCTGATTCCACGACTTTGTCACTACCTCGTCCAGAACACAAAGCAATTGAACCTGCACCAGAGGTAGATTATCCAGTGCGGCCAGAAGTATTGATGGCAGCTATTCAAAAGATAATTGTTGAAGATAGCGATGCCGTAGTCATGGCGGAGTGTGGTAACTCCTTTACTTGGTCAACTCATCTACTCCAATTTTCCGAAGCCAATCGTTACCGAGTCAGCACCGGAGTCGGCGCAATGGGTCACGCCGTCACAGGAGTGTTGGGTGCAGCAGTGGCGAACAATGGCAAAGCCGTAGGGATTGTAGGCGATGGCGCAATGCTGATGAATAACGAAATCAGCACAGCCGTGAAATACAAAATTCCTGCGATTTGGATTGTCCTCAACGATGCGCGTTACAACATGTGCCATCAAGGTATGAAAATCTTGGGATTAAAAGGCGCAGATGCAACGCTTCCACCAACAAACTTTGCCATGATTGCTCGTGGTATGGGAGCAGAAGCGATCGTAGTCCTCAGAGAGTCAGATATCGAAGCAGCATTAGAACAAGCGATGGCATCAACTGTTCCCTTTCTGATTGATGTAGTGATTGACGCTGATCGACCAGCACCTTCTGGGGCACGTAATAAAAGTTTGGCAGCACAAGGGGTCAAATCAAATGCAGCTAAAAATGGAGCAAAGCAAGTTTCATTTCCAATGGTTTAATTCTAAAACCTGACAATTTCCTTCAATATAGACACTGAAACATCTCAACAAGACGGACTTTACAATCCAGTTTTGATTCGTCTATTGAGTAAAAGACAAAGGATGAATTTAGAAGCGACAAAAACTTTATTCCAGCCAAAAAATTACACCTAATCAACTGGAATCTAAAATTTTTGATTTTTAAACCCTAAGTTTTTTCTTAACTTCATCCAATCTTAATCTTTGAGAAGGTTTTTGTGTCTATATATTTACATTTTGTAATGTTAATTACTTTCTCTAACCAATTCTAAACAATATCGAGAGGTGAAAATGCTGCTATTTGAAACTGTTAGAGAAATGGGCCACGAACAAGTTCTTTTTTGTCATGGTAAAAATCCCGAAATTAAGGCGATTATTGCTATTCATGACACAACTTTGGGCCCAGCTATGGGAGCTACAAGAATTTTACCTTATGTCAACGAAGAAGCTGCTTTAAAAGACGCACTTCGTCTTAGTCGTGGCATGACATATAAAGCCGCCTGTGCCAACATCCCGGCTGGTGGTGGAAAAGCAGTCATTATCGGTAATCCAGAAAATAAAACAGATGAACTGTTAAGAGCCTACGGACGTTTTGTTGACAGTTTGAACGGGCGTTTTATTACCGGACAAGATGTCAATATTACTCCTGATGATGTGCGGACAATCAGCCAAGAAACTAAATATGTAGTTGGGGTATCAGAAAAATCTGGTGGCCCTGCTCCCATAACATCACTAGGAGTTTTTCTAGGAATTAAAGCTGCTGTGCAGTCTCGTTGGCAAAGTCAAAGACTTGATGGCATGAAAGTTGCAGTTCAAGGTTTAGGGAATGTAGGTAAAAACCTTTGCCAGCATTTACATGAGCATGATATCAAGCTTTTTGTTAGCGATGTAGATCCAGCAAAAACGGAAGAGGCAAAACGTCTTTTTGGCGCAACTATTGTAGAACCAACTGAAATTTACTCTCTTGATGTAGATATCTTTGCTCCTTGCGCTCTAGGAGGAATTCTTAATAGCCATACAATTCCTTTCTTAAAAGCTTCCATTATTGCAGGGGCCGCTAACAATCAGTTGGAGAATGAGCAACTACATAGTCAAATGCTTGCCAAAAAAGGGATTCTTTACAGCCCTGATTATGTAATTAATGCCGGAGGGCTAATCAATGTTTACAACGAAATGATTGGCTATGACGAAGAAAAAGCTTTCAAGCAAGTGCATAACATTTATGACACACTACTAGCAATTTTTAATATTTCTAAAGAGCAGGAAATTACTACCAACGATGCTGCTAAACGATTAGCAGAAGACCGCATTCAGAACGGTAAACGAAAGAAAGCTCAGGCGATCGCAGCTTAATTGTTATTATCTTAAGGAGTGATAAGTGGAAAAAAATACATTTGCAACATCAGCTTACATTGCTACTTCACCAGAGAACGCCTTTGAGTATCTTTGTAGTTTAAAAAACTTAGACGAATGGACTCTTTATAGCCGGATGAAAGAGCAAGTTGACGAAGATACTTGGCTCGGAACTGCATCTGGTTATCACAAAAACCTCTATTATCACGTTAAAAAATTAGAGAACCCGCTTTTCTACGGCATTGAGTGGCACTGTGGATTAGAGTATCAGAAATATTTTCAGGTTTACCCTGTTTTGCTGTTTCCAACAGATTACATTGAGCCGGGAACCGATGAAAAAGGTGTATACTTTCACTGGTTGAGCTTTGTCGATCCAAAACGACAAACTCAGATGATTATGCAGGGAATTCACACGGTACATACTTCCGAGTGTCGTTCTCTAAAAGGTAATTTGGAACGTAAGGCTGGTCTAACCTCAGCAGCCAAAGGTCGCCACTTTATCGATACAGATACTATCTATGTTGATGCCCCAATTGAAATCGGCATTGAATACTTAAAAGACCTACGGAACATAGATGAGTGGGCACATTTACTGCGCCCAAATGGGGATATTACCTCTGAATCAGGTGAATTCAAAGATGAATATGACCAGAAGGTAAAAGTTTCCGTTCGGGTTCATAGTCTGAGCAAATACTACTTGCTTGAACAAGAACACTTTTATCCAGACTACGAATATTATCAGCGTTCTGTAGCGTTACTCATCCCAACAGCTTATGCATTCGCTGACCCCGAAGCTTCTGGTTTTATCCTGCATCGAATCACATTCTGGAAAACAGATGGAACTGTTACTCATGGCAAGCTTCAAATTGAAGACTTTGGCGCTGAGAGCATGAACATCAAACGTTTACTAGAAGCCAAAGCTGGAAACCTCAAATCATTTGACCGAGGAATGAGCTATCTACCAAAAACTCCAGAAGCACTAGTTACTAATTAAAACCTCAGCGTCCCTCTGCGCCTCCCAGCCTGCGGCAAGCCGCAAAAGCGTCTACAGCGTTACTCTGCGTTTAAAATTCACCCCTAAATTCCCCACGATCAGCCCTATTGCAACACATGAAACTGAAACAACTCACTATTACTATCCTCACTTTTTGTGTTGCCGCTTTTTCTGGAATGAAAGTTGCCTCAGCTGCATCATTTTCAGTAATTGCCGATGGTTTATATAATGCCGGAGGTTTGAGCTTTAGCCCTGATGGTAATCTCTATGTTACAGAGGCGGGAATAGGGGGAAGTGGAGCTTGTGTTCCACCGTCAAGCGGTCAAGGCGATTCTTTATGCTATGGCACAAGTGGTGCAGTTACCAAAATTGAGAATGGTAAGACCGAACGCATACTTACAGGACTTCCTTCCTTAGCATTACCAGATGGTACTGGAGCCGCCGGCCCCCGTGACATCAAATTTGATGCTCAAGGTAAACCTTATGTTCTGATTGGGTATGGGGCTAATCCAGTCTTTCGCGATCGCAATTTAGGTGACACTGACCTCGGTAAAATTATTGCTGCCGATTTTAATACCAATTCCTGGGCTAGTGTTGCCGATTTAGCTAACTATGAACTCGCCAACAATCCCGATGGTGGTGATGTCGGTAGCAATCCCTTGGGTTTTGCAATGGATGGCAATAAGTTAGTTGCAGTTGATGCAGGCGCAAACAACTTACTCAGTGTTAACGCTGATGGTAGTAATTTGCAGGCGATAGTTGCGTTTCCCCAAGACATATTAGCTAATCCCGTCTTTCCACCCTCTGGTACACCATCCAATGAACCGGCACAGGTGCCATCTCAAGGTGAAGAGGTGCGATCGCAGTTTGCAACTCAACCAGTACCCTCAAGTGTAACCAAAGGCCCTGATGGCGCTTATTATGTCAGCCAATTTACTGGTTTTCCCTTCCCAGAGGATGGGGCAAAAATCTATCGAGTCGGTGCTGATGGAAAACCATCAGTGTTCGCCGATGGCTTTACCCAACTCACAGACTTGGAATTTGATACTGAGGGCAATTTGTATGCTTTGCAGTACGCCAATCAGTCAGCTTGGAAGGGTGATTTTGATGGTTCTGTCATCAAAATGGCTACCGATGGGACACGCACAACTCTTATGAGTGGCAATGGATTAGAGTCACCTAGCGCCTTGACTATTGGTGCTGATGGCGCGGTATACGTCACAAACCGAGGCGATCGCCCTGGACTTGGGCAAGTTCTCAGAATTGAAAATGTCAAATCAGTACCTGAACCGAGTTCTGCTTTAGGCATATTAGCGATCGGTGCTTTCGGCGTTGGCTGGTTGCACAAGAAGAAGAGCTACTAAACCTCCCATCAATGGAGCCGTGGCACTCAAGTAAAGAGTTTCAAACCAATCCTGCGTTCTTCAAAGACTGGGATTCGTTGTCTTTAAAACTATAAAAGTTTCCACTTATTTAATTCTCAATCTCCAAAGGTATGAAACTCAAGTCATTTGCTCTTACATCTCTTACACTTTGTTTTGCTGCTATTTGTGGAACGCCATCTGTACAAGCTGCAACACTAACGACAATTGTCGATGGAGTCAGTAATGCACGGGGTGTTAGCTTTGGCCCTGACGGCAGTCTCTACGTGGCAGAGCCAGGTATCGGAGGGGACGGAAATTGCCAACCATCTCCGAGTACCTTGTTTCAGCCTATCTGTGCTGGTAATAGTGGTTCGCTGGTCAAAGTTGCATCAGATGGTACCACACAGCGTCTATTCAATAATTTTGAATCTATAGCAGAGCAACCCAGTGGCAACCAAGGCGCTGGTATTCAAGACGTACAATTCGACTCTCAGGGGAATGCTTATCTTCTAACTGGGTTTGCCGGTTATCCAGGAAATCGTGATCTAGAATCACTTAACCTTGGTGCTAAGTTCCCAATCCCAGACCAGCAACTAATTACTTTCCCCCCATCCACACCCGATAAAGTACTGAATACCCCGCTTTTAGCACAACTTTTTAAAGCTGACTTGAATACCGGGGAAGTAGAAAGTATTTTTGACTTCGGCAAGTATGAAATCACTAATAACCCAGACGGTGGGGATGTAGTTACCAATCCCTTTGATTTGACAGTTAGTGGTGATACTGCTTATGTCGTTGACGGGGGTGGAAACACCGCCTACAAAGTCAAACTTGACGGAAGTGAGTCTGAGGCAATTGCAATTCCCAAGAAAATCCTTAGTGCTTCATCATTGCCACCCCTTCCACCAGGACAAGAACTGCCTCCAGGGTTAGTAGACATACTTCCAGGAGGAAACATCGCAATTCAATCAGTACCTACAGGTGGCACAATTGGTCCCGATGGAGCCTTGTATGTTGCTGAATATTCAGGTTTTCCATATCCAGAAAATGAATCGCGGATCTTCCGCATCGGTGAAGATGGCAACCCAGAGGTTTTTCTGGATGGGTTTACGCAAATCACAGACTTAACCTTTGATGATCAAGGCAACTTGCTGGTGTTACAGTTCGGCGACGACTCCCAGTTGAAGGGTGACTTGCGGTTCCTTCCCGGTTCTCTGATTAAAGTTGCTCCAGATTTAACTCGTACAACCCTGGTTGCTGCCGGTGAAGGGTTGGAATCATCTGCTGGAATCGACATTGGCCCTGACGGGCAAATATACATCACCAAGCGCGGTGTTGGCCCAGAACTAGGATCGGTTGTTCGGGTGGATGGTATCGTTACAGAAAAAGTCCCCGAACCTGCCTCATTAGTCGGCTTACTAACACTTGCTAGTGTAGGCGCAACTGGTGCGATCGCCAAGCGCAAACGCCAAGACAAGTTGGGTGAAGAGTTACTACCCAAAGCAGAGACTGTCTAATTCCTCATTACCTTGGCTCTGCCAGGTAATGGTTAGAGAATAGGCTGCTGCCTCACACAGAAAGTTGCATTTCAAACAGGAGGCAGCAGCCCGAATATTAGGGTTCCCGAACTAGAACTGGGAACGAATATTAGTCTAGGAAAGAGTATACACTCATACAACCAGGACTTCAAACTCATGGGATTAGTCAAAAATTTCTCAATCGGTATTCTCGGTACTGGATTGATGGTGCTGGCAACAGCAGCCCAAGCCAAGGCTGTAACATTAACTTACGACAGAAGTATCGGTAGTCCTGGCTTCGGCCCTGGAGAACTGTTTGTTCCCCAAGGTATAGCGGTGGATAGCCAAGGGAATACCCTCATAGCTAACGGACGCGGTATTAACCCGGCGGATGGTACTCCTAACTACAACCTCGGTAACAAAATTGAAAAATTTAGTCCAACCGGTGAGTATATTGGAGCAATTGGCTCCGGTGGCACAGGACCTGGACAGTTTGACGAGCCAACAACTGTAGACTTTAACCCCGTAACAGGGGATCTGTATTCAGGTGATGTTTACAACAACCGCATCAATCAATTCGATCCTCAGGGTAACTTTATTAGATCCTTTGCAAACGGAGATTTTACCCCTCGCGTAAATGATAGGATTTTCTTTGGACCATCTGGTTTGACATTTGACGAAACTGGCAACGTTTACGTAGGTGATTTTAACGGCGAAAGAATCCTTAAATTCACACCTGACGGACAGCCAATTGGTGTCATTGGTGGTACTCTGGGCACTGCACCTGGGGAATTCCAAGGTGTAGCAGGTGTAAGAATTTCCCCAGTTAGCGGAAATATCTTTGTAGCTGACCAGTATAACAATCGCGTTCAAGTACTCGATCCAAATGGTAATCCTCTGTTGGCATTTGGTTCAGCAGGTAGCGGGCCTGGACAGCTTCTTCAGCCAATTGGCATCGAAGTAGACGACCAAGAGAATGTTTATGTAGCTGATTCTATCAATAGCCGCGTACAGGTATTCGATAAAAACGGTAACTTCTTGACTTCCTTCGGTCAACCAGCCCTTGATGCATCAGGTAACCCTGTACCGCCTCCAGCATTAACTGGCCCTCCTTTTGGCGACCCCCTCGACCTTACTCCCGGCAGATTTAACTGGACGGGTGGCACAACCCTCAAAGATGACAAGCTTTATGTGGGCGATTTCTTCCAAGGTCGCGTCCAAGTGCTAAATATAGAAGACAAAAAGCAAGTACCAGAGCCAAGTTCAGCACTGAGTTTAGCATTGCTTGGATTTGGGGCTGCTACCGTCACATTGCGAAAACGTGGACAACAAAAGTCAGTCTTCAGTTTAGAAAAGTAATTGCAAAAACAGTGTTGAGTTCTCATGCTTGATTAACAGTTTCGTAGGGTGCGTTAGCTAATTTTGGTGCGTTACGGTTCGCTTCAACATACCCTACGAAACTTTTCTAAAAATTTTCAGGTTATTAAATCCGGAATAAGGGAGATAAAAGCTGGTTAACACAATTAAAGCCAACATTATTATCAAGGTGCTTCCAGGACATTAACAACTCATGCAAATTCTTATTTATTCATACAATTATCATCCAGAGCCAATCGGTATTGCACCTTTGATGACTGAACTAGCAGAAGGGCTGGTGAAGCGAGGCCACCAAGTGCGGGTAATCACTGGTATGCCTAACTATCCTCAACGCCAGATTTACGATGGGTATCGAGGTAAGCTATACGTTACTGAACAAAAAAATGGTGTCACCATTCAGCGTAGTTACCTGCGGATTAAGTCTAAACCTAACCTCGTAGATCGGTTACTGCTAGAGTTGAGCTTTGTTTTTACAAGTTTGCCACAAGCTCTTAAGGGCGAACGGCCTGATGTAATTCTTTTAACAGTGCCGCCGCTACTAGTTTGCTTACCTGCAACCTTAATAGCTTGGCTATACAACTGCCCAGTAGTGCTGAATGTGCAAGATATTCTGCCGGAAGCTGCTGTGCGTGTTGGGTTAATTAAAAATAAGTTGATGATTAAAGCTCTGGAAGCTTTAGAAAAATTTGCCTACCGAACTGCACATACCATTAGCGTGATTGCCGATGGCTTTGTAGATAATTTAATAAATAAAGGTGTATCGGCTAATAAAATTGCCTGCATTCCAAATTGGGTGAATCTAAATTTTATCCGCCCTTTACCGAAGGAGAATAACTCCTGGAGAGCTACCCATCAGCTTGATGATAAATTTGTAGTGCTTTATTCAGGTAATATTGCTCTGACGCAAGGTTTGGAGACAGTAATAGAAGCAGCAGTTCGCTTGCGTTATCTAAAAGAAATTGTCTTTGTTATTGCCGGTGAATCTCAAGCCCTCGAAAGGTTGCAAAAACATTGTCTGGCTTGTGGTGCAGATAACGTTTTGCTGCTACCATTGCAACCGCGAGAAAAACTACCACAAATGCTAGCAGCCGCAGATATCGGGTTGATTGTGCAAAAGAGCAATGTAATTTCCTTTAATATGCCTTCTAAAATACCACTGCTGTTGGCCAGTGGCCGCCCAATTGTGGGTTCAGTTCCTTCTGCTGGTACTGCTGCCAAAGCTATCAAAGAAAGTGGCGGTGGCGTTATCGTTGAACCAGAGTCAGCAGATGCTTTAGCTGCGGCGGTATTAGATTTATATAATCAGCCGGAATTAATAGCGCAATTAAGCCGCAAAGGAAGAAAGTTTGCGGTAGAAAATTATTCCTTTGAGCAAGTGCTAGATCGGTATGAAGAGTTATTTGCTGATGTGATTGCCAAAAAAGCAACAACTTTGGATATCTTGCCCGAATTGACTTCCAACGAATCACTTGTTGATATATGAAAATTGGGGACAGGAAAAATGCCTTTGAAATCCTCTTATTCAGATCAGCTTAAAAAAACTGACCAAAGCTTAATCGCCCTACTTAGCGATCGCATATCATTATTAGCAGCATCAGAACAACCTTCTTTAGATGAACAACTGGCTGATGTGGCTCCCCTCCTCGCCCAAGCTGGTATTCCTGAGTCTGTTTGGGCAAGTGTAGTAAATAGTTGCCATGCTACTTTGATTCCTAAATCTGCAACAAATCATGTCAGTCCCCGACAAATTACGATCATCGGTGGACGCGGCAGAATGGGAAGATTATTTAAAGAACAGCTTTCGCTAGTAGGCCACAATGTCAGCGTTCTCGAACATGAGGATTGGGAATACGCAGATAAACTGTTGAGTCAGGCAGACTTAGTAGTAGTAAGCGTTCCCATTGAATATACGGTTGATGTTATCAAGCGTGCAGCCCAATACCTTGCCCCAACTACAGCTTTATGTGACATCACCAGCGTAAAGACTCAGCCAACTCAAGCGATGCTCGAACACCATTCCGGCCCAGTCATGGGTTTACATCCAATGTTTGGGCCAAATATCAAATCGTTTTCGGGACAAAAAGTGGTAATGTGTCCAGGTCGAAACGATGAATCATTTCAATGGTTATTAGATTTTCTTGAAAGTAAAGGTGGTGAGTTAATTGTTTGCACGCCTGAAGAACACGATCAAATGATGGTGGTTATTCAAGCAACGCAGCATTTCTGTAGATTTAGCCTTGGTGTTTTCTTAGCACAAGTGAAAGTGGATATAGAGCAAAGCTTAACAATGTCAACACCTAACTACCGTCAAGAAATCGATATTGTTAAACGTTTGTTTTCTCAAAATCCCAATTTATGTGTTGATATTATGCTAGCTACTGAAGAAAGGTGTAATGCAATTAGCTTTTTAGCTAATACTTATAGCCGATTGGCGAAACTGGTAGTTAGGAAAGATAGAGATGCATTAATTCAAGAGTTTGAAAAAACTCAAAGTTTTTTTGAAGAAAAAATCAACGTTTTTATACAGCCTTTAAATCCAACAATTCAACGAGATTTTAAACCACAAATGCACAGAAATATTAGCATTTGAAGAATGACAACTATGCTGATAGACATCTTTCACGATCCAGTTTGTCCCTGGTGTAGAATAGGGAAAAAGCATCTGTTTGATGCACTGGCACAATGGCCAGAAAAAGAAGTTGATATTCGCTGGCATCCTTTTATGCTCGACAATACTGTCCCTGCTGACGGGTACGAATTTCGCAGCTTTATGCAAAATAGAAAAGGCATCAAAGCAGAAAAATTGCAATATCTGTTTGATAGTACGCGACGTGCAGGTGAGGCGGCTGGAGTAAAACTAGATTTTGAAAAAATCCGTTTGGCTGTAAATACTAAGCTCTCGCACCGACTGATTACCCTCGCACCAGCAAAGGTAAAAAACGATGTTGTAGAAACCATTTATAAAGCTTACTTTGAAGACGGCTTGAACATTGGAGATATTGAAGTTCTTATTGCCATAGGTAGAGATTACCAAATGGATGCTAGGGAATTACGGCTGCAATTGAGCGATGATGCTGCGGTTAAAGCTTTTGTAGCGGAATCAATATTTGCTCGTCCCAATGGTATTAACAGTGTGCCGTTTTTCATCATCAATAATAAAGTCGAGATCAATGGCTCTCACTCGGTAAAAATTTTCCTTGAAGCTTTCAATCGTGCCACACTTGTAGATATATCAGCAAAAACATGGTAGTTGACATTAAGCAAAAAAGTAGATTCGGTCTGCAACCAATTCATCAACGTGTTTCGGTTACTTTCAACTATGAGGTTTACTTCACCCAAAATTTATTTGAGTTGAAAAATCCCACCTTAGCCCAAGTGATTACAGCAGATGGGGAAACAAAGCCGAAGAAAGTTGTAGCAATAGTAGACGCAGGAGTATTGCAGCATCAACCTGAATTGGTTAAGCAATTAGTAGCGTATACCAAGTTTTATGCAGAGATAGTAGCGATCGCAGCCGAACCGATGATCATTTCAGGAGGAGAAGCGGCTAAAAATGATGGCACTTTAGTAGAGCAAATCCAGCAATTGATTGAAGCAGCCGGATTATGTCGCCATTCTTATGTGTTAGCGATCGGTGGCGGGGCTGTATTGGATTTGGTTGGATATGCTGCTGCAACTGCTCACCGGGGAATTCGTCTAATTCGGATTCCAACAACTGTATTAGCACAAAATGATTCTGGGGTTGGCGTAAAAAACGGTATCAACGCCTTTGGTAAAAAGAACTTTCTCGGCACATTTGCACCACCTTATGCAGTTGTAAATGATTCTGCCTTTTTGACAAGCTTAGACGATCGCGATTGGCGTTCTGGAATCGCAGAAGCCGTGAAAGTGGCGCTGATTAAAGATGCTAACTTTTTTGATTATATCCACTCTCACACCACAGCCCTGGTGCGGCGTGACATGGATACCATGCAACAAGTTATTTATCGTTGCGCCCAATTGCACCTAGAACATATTGCCAATAGCGGCGATCCTTTTGAAATGGGTTCGTCTCGTCCTTTAGATTTTGGACATTGGGCGGCTCATAAATTAGAGCATTTGACAAATTATCGCTTACGTCATGGTGAAGCAGTTGCGATCGGTATCGCTTTGGATAGCACCTATTCTTATTTAGTAGGATTGCTGGATTGTTCAGAATGGCAACGGATATTAAGTACTTTATCAGCGTTGGGTTTCACTTTGTATGTGCCAGAACTGGTTGAGAAGTTATCACAACTAGAACATCCTCATTGTCTATTCCGGGGTTTAACCGAGTTCCGCGAACACTTGGGTGGAGAATTGACTTTAACGTTGCTACAACGCATTGGAAGAGCGATTGAAGTTCACAAGGTGGATTTGTTATTGTACAGGCAAGCAATCTCGCTGTTGCGCGAGTTTTAGGATTCTTTTTCGTGGCAAGTGAGGGGTGAATTTTAAATGCATAGGCGCTTCTCTACGAGACGCTACGCGTAGCTTGCTTCCCCGTAGGGGTACGCCTTCCTCTAAGGTAGTAATGCAGAGATTTGCTACTAACTTGTGAAATAATCTACTACCTTTGAGGGAAGCAAATAACTTTAAACAGCACTATCAGGAAATGTACTAGAAGAGCAGTATAAAAAGCGAATAAATTGACACCTAATCGAAAAATTATTCAATGTCTTATCTACTTAATATCTAGTAATCTTGAATAAGAAGCAAAAAGTTTTTCATTACATCTTTTAAAAAGAATATGCAGGTTTAGATAATTTGAATTAAATTAACATCGGATTATCTGGATTTGTTTTGAATTTTAAGATAGTTATCAATAATGATTAAGGGCTGCTGACTAATAACTCTTCCAGAGAAATTCCCCATGATTTTTGATTCGCGTTCCTACAAAACCTTTGGCGGTGTGATTGTTTCTCGCTCCATCACAGAAGTTAAGATGGACACTGCCCTTGAAGATATTCTGTTCCGCTTAAATTCTCAGCGTGGAGGCTTGCTAAGGAGCAGCTATGAATATCCAGGTAGATACAAAAGATGGGCGATCGGATTTGTCAATCCACCATTGGAATTGACTACACAGGGAAATGCTTTTACTTTGATAGCGTTAAACGAACGTGGTCGGGTACTTTTACCATTCCTTTTAGAGCAAGTATCTCAGTCAGAACAACTTGAGAAAGTTACTCTAGATAAGAACCATATCATCGGCTTTGTTAAAGCTGCGAAAAAATTATTTACTGAAGAAGAGCGCAGTAAACAACCTTCAGCATTTACAGTTGTCCGTGAGATTTTATCCGCTTTTTCTAGTCAAGAAGACGAGCATTTAGGATTGTATGGTGCTTTTGGTTATGACTTAGTTTTTCAGTTTGAACCAATTACCCAACGTCTAGAACGTCCTACAGATCAACGTGATTTAGTACTTTATCTACCTGATGACTTAATAGTTGTTGACTACTATCAGCAACGTGCATTCCGTCTACAATATGAATTTGAAACAGTGCATGGCAGCACTAATAATCTTCCTCGAACAGGTGAGTCTGTAGATTATCGCGGAAAACATCTTCTCCCCAATCAAACTGCTGACCATAAAGTAGGCGAGTATGCCAAAAAAGTTGAGGGTGCGCTCGATTATTTCCGCCGAGGCGATTTATTTGAAGTAGTTCCTAGTCAAAACTTTTTTGAGGGATATAAAGAGGAACCTAGCAAACTATTTAATACCTTAAAAGAAATAAATCCTAGTCCTTATGGGTTTATTTTTAATTTAGGTGGAGAATATCTGATTGGTGCATCTCCAGAAATGTTTGTGCGGGTTGAAGGTAGACGGGTAGAAACCTGTCCCATTAGTGGCACTATTAGCCGGGGACAAGATGCTCTTGACGATGCGGTGCAGATTCGTCAGTTACTCAACTCACACAAAGACGAAGCTGAGTTGACCATGTGTACTGATGTCGATCGCAATGACAAATCCCGAATCTGCGAACCTGGTTCAGTACAAGTGATTGGTCGTCGTCAAATAGAATTATACAGCCACCTGATACATACAGTAGATCATGTAGAGGGGACACTGCGATCGCAATTTGATGCCTTAGACGCCTTTCTTTCGCATACATGGGCGGTTACAGTCACCGGCGCACCCAAAAGAGCCGCAATAGATTTTATTGAACAGCATGAACGTAGCGCCCGACGTTGGTATGGTGGAGCTGTTGGCTATTTAAATTTCAATGGGAATTTGAATACTGGATTAATTCTGCGGACAATCCGATTAAAAGACTGCATCGCCGAAGTGCGAGTTGGCGCTACTGTCCTTTATGATTCCATACCCCAAGCAGAAGAACAAGAAACAATTACCAAAGCTGCTGCTTTATTTGAGACGATTCGCCGTGTAAAAGAAACGAGTCAAAAAATTGATGAATCCAGTTCTATAAAATCAACTAAAATCCTTCCAAGTGGGGCAGATGGCAAACGCATCTTACTAATAGATTATGAAGACTCATTTGTTCATACCCTAGCCAATTATATTCGCCAAACTGGTGCAAATGTTACTACACTGCGTCATGGTTTCTCAGAATCACTATTCGATACAGAACGCCCTGACTTAGTTGTTTTATCTCCTGGCCCTGGTAGACCAACTGATTTTGGGGTTTCCCAGACAGTCGGCGCTCTTCTTCATCGCAAAATTCCTATTTTCGGAGTTTGTCTGGGACTGCAAGGCATTGTTGAAGCTTTTGATGGACAATTGGGAGTTCTCAACTATCCCCAACATGGTAAATCCTCACGGATTTTCGTTACCGATTCTAATTCTGTGACCTTCAAAAATTTACCACAATCTTTTCCAGTGGGTAGATATCACTCATTATTTGCCCTACCGCAACGTTTGCCAAAAGAACTCAAGGTAACAGCGATTTCTGATGACGACGTAATTATGGGCATTGAACATCAGACACTTCCCATCGCCGCCGTTCAGTTTCATCCAGAGTCAATCATGACTCTAGCGGGAGAAGTCGGTCTGGAAATTATTAAAAATGTTGTACGTGCATATACAACGAAAGAGTCATTAGTCATTGGTCATTAGTCATTGGGAATTGGGCATTGGGTATTAGTTATTTTCCCCTTGCTCCCCCTGCTTCCCCTGCTCCCCCTGCTCCCTCACCTCCCTACTCCCCTAGTATTTTATGACTAACCGAGCTGCCCCTCCCCGCCATATTCTTGAAGAAATTGTGTTGCATAAAAAGCAAGAAGTTGTACAAATGCAGCAAGAACTGCCTTTAGCTTCTTTGCGACAACAGTTAAATGCAGCGCCGACTGTGCGAAATTTCTTGAATGCTTTGCAGGAAAATCCTAACCAACCTAGCTTAATTGCCGAGGTAAAAAAAGCATCACCTAGCCGTGGAATTATCCGCGCAGATTTTGATCCGGTAGCTGTTGCTCAAGCTTATGAACGAGGTGGTGCAGCTTGTTTATCAGTCCTGACTGACCAAAAGTTTTTTCAGGGCGGTTTTGATAATCTGCGGGCTGTGCGATCGCAAGTAGCATTACCCCTACTGTGCAAAGAGTTCATTATTGACCCCTATCAAATTTATTTAGCACGGACAGCAGGTGCAGATGCAGTCTTGTTGATTGCCGCTATTTTATCAGATCAAGAACTCCAAAACTTTTTGCGAGTGATTCACGATTTGGGCATGAATGCACTAGTAGAAGTCCATACTTTGGTTGAACTAGATCGAGTGTTAAAGCTTGACGACTTACATTTAGTAGGAATTAACAATCGCAATTTAGAAGATTTTACCCTTGATTTAGGAACAACACAACAACTTTTAGCACAGCGCCAACAACAATTACAAAGTTTGGATATCACCGTCGTCAGCGAGTCTGGACTGTATACACCGGCTGATTTATCTCTTGTTGCTGAGGCTGGTGCGCGTGCCGTTTTGATTGGAGAGTCTTTAGTTAAACAAAGTGATGTAGAACAAGCTGTGCGTACTTTGCTAAAACTTGCGCCTCCTTAAAAAGGCGTGAATTTGCGAAAATAGTCTTCCTTGCAGAAGGTGGGTAAAGGGGACTTTTAAGGGGCAAGAGAAAATACTTCTTCCCTTTTCCCTTGCCCCTTAACCCTTTCCTTATTCCCTATTTTGCTTTGAGGCAATTGTACGGAGATAAAAGACTCATTCACGAGTATCAAAGACTCAATGACAAAAAATTTAGGGTGAACATCGCTAATTGCTAAATGTTGATTCTTCCAGAACTATTAACTAATCATTAACTATTTTTCAGAATGACTTCTATCTCCGATTCATTTCAAACTTTACGCGATCGCCAACAGTGTGCTTTAATTCCCTTTATCACAGCAGGCGATCCTGACTTAGAAACCACTGCCCAGGCTTTACGTATCTTAGATCGCAATGGTGCAGACTTCATCGAGTTGGGTGTTCCCTACTCCGACCCTCTAGCAGATGGGCCTGTAATTCAAGCAGCAGCAACCCGCGCTTTGCAAAAAGGCACGAAATTAGAGCAAGTGCTAGAGATGCTACAGGTGGTGAGTCCTAACCTGAAAGCACCGATAATTCTATTTACTTATTACAATCCCATTTTACACCGAGGTATTAAACCATTTTTAAAAAAAATTGCTGCTGCTGGCGTGCGAGGGCTAGTAGTACCAGATTTACCCTTAGAAGAGGCAGAAGAATTAATCCAAACTGCTGCATCTTTCGGAATTGAGGTAATTTTACTTGTAGCTCCTACCAGTTCTAAAGATAGAATTGAAGCGATCGCTCATCAATCTCAGGGTTTTATCTACCTAGTGAGCGTTACAGGTGTTACAGGTGTCCGCGCTCAAATCCAAGACCGCGTAAAAGATTTAATTACCGATTTGCGGAACGTCACCGATAAACCCATCGGCGTTGGTTTTGGTATTTCAGGGCCAGAACAAGCACATCAAGTAAAAGAATGGGGTGCAGATGCAGTGATTGTTGGTAGTGCCTTCGTTAAAAGGTTAGCTGAAGGTAGCCCAACTGAAGGACTGCAAGCTGTGGAACAACTCTGTCGAGAACTTAAAACAGCCATTACAGAAAGTCTGCGTGAAAGTCCATCTCTTCAAGAGGTGAGATAAATCCATCCGCAGACTTAGGGTGTACACACAAGTCGAATTACCCCCCTTAATCCCCCCTTGTAAAGGGGGGAGACCGGAAATCTAGTTCCCTCCCCTTTACAAGGGGAGACCGAAAATCTAGTTCCCTCCCCTTTATAAGGGGAGGGTTAGGGTGGGGTAAAACCAGGCGAGTAAAATATTTCAGACTTGTGTATACACCTAGCGCCCCTCTGCTCCCCTGCCCCTCTGCTTCCATTAAGACAATGAAACACCTGCTGAAATCTGTCAAAATATTAATTTATAGCGTACTTCTAGTTACCGCCTGTGCGCTTACAGTCTTCGCCCACGATCGCATTGACCACAAACAATACAAATACCATTGGAATCACAATGTTGGACAATACGCTCGCATAGCTGTAAGAAAGAACGTAACTGGCCTGACATCAGCAGAGAAAACAGCCTTCGTTAAGGCTATCAAAACCTTAAAAACTACAATTCCCGCAGGTAGCAAGCTCAGTATTTACGACCAATTCGTTGCTATACATATAGGGGCAACACGCTTAATTCATAATCATAAAGGGCATTCCAATGGTTCCGTTCAGGAACTTGCTCATGAAAATGCCGCATTTTTCCCTTGGCATCGAGAATATATCCGCAGATTTGAACAAGCTCTGCAAGCAGTAGACCCAACTGTTACTCTGCCATACTGGGATTGGACTGACCCCAAAGCACTTGATGTAATTTTTAACGATGACTTTCTTGGTTCTAACGGTCAAGGAGTAACCATCAAAATTCCAAATCAGGGAAGTTTTACAGGGGGATCTGTAAAATCTGGAGCTTTTGCTGCTGCAAATGGCTGGGTTATGAATCCAGTATTAAACATTGACCAAGATACCGGAACATCATTAGGCACATCACTTGTCCGCTTTCTACAAGCACCTCCTGCGAGTGATTACCCTGTGCCCAAAAAAGATGTTGAGCGTGCCCTGAGTCTTAATAACTATTCTCTATTTCGCCCCGCTTTGGAAGGATTTATCTCTGTAGATGAGCAGGGTAAAGTCACCCCAGGAGGATTCCTACACAACTACATTCATGGTTTCGTAGGTGGGGTACAGATAGACGCAAGCACAAGACCCGTAAAGTTTAAGGGTCTGGGTACCATGAGCAATATACCAAGTTCGCCATACGACCCAGTATTTTGGTTGAATCATGCGAACGCAGACCGCCTCTGGGCTGAATGGCAAGAGAACGGCCATCAAGGTAGCGATTTTTATCCTGCTAATGGTCAGGCTTACGGACACAACCTTAAAGACCTAATGTGGCCTTGGGACGGTGGTATGTCTACCCCCAAAGCTACGGCATTAGGAGATTTACTATCCTTATTACCAAATTTTGACTCTAAGGATTTGGTGCGCCCTATAGACGTTTTGAATCATAGAAAATTGGGCTATACCTACGAAACCCGTGAAAGGTAAACGCAAAAAGAATTTTATCTGTGGAATAAGTTCTAAAAAGTTAGAACGAAAGTAAAAAATACTTGAACATAAAGGATTTTCAACTGTGGTAAGCATCCAAGACATCAACGCTATAATTTCAACTACGCCTGTTCTACCTGATTTTTTAGGCAGGTTTGGAAAATTTGGCGGTAAGTACGTCCCCGAAACCTTAATGCCTGCATTAACTGAGTTAGAAGCGGCATTTAATCAATATTGTAATGAGCCGAGTTTCCAAGCAGAACTGCAAAACTTGCTACGCGATTATGTGGGACGACCCAGCCCATTATATTTTGCTGAACGCTTGACAACAAACTACGCTAGACCAGATGGCACGGGACCGCAAATTTATTTAAAGCGTGAGGATTTAAATCATACAGGCGCTCACAAAATTAATAATGCTTTAGCTCAGGTGTTACTTGCTAAACGCATGGGCAAGCAACGGGTAATTGCAGAGACAGGTGCAGGACAACACGGCGTAGCGACTGCAACTGTATGTGCTAGGTTTGGCTTGAAATGTGTAATTTACATGGGCGTCCAAGATATGGAACGCCAAGCCCTGAACGTGTTCCGCATGAAATTAATGGGGGCAGAAGTTCGTCCAGTGGAGGCAGGTACGGGAACTCTCAAGGATGCAACTTCTGAAGCAATTCGGGATTGGGTGACGAATGTGGAAACAACCCATTACATCCTGGGTTCTGTTGCTGGGCCTCATCCCTACCCAATGATTGTCCGTGACTTTCACGCGATAATTGGTGTAGAAACTCGCGCTCAAGCTCAGGAGAAATGGGGAGGATTACCAGATATTCTACTGGCTTGTGTGGGTGGAGGTTCCAATGCGATCGGCTTGTTTCATGAGTTTATGCATGAACCTTCGGTGCGCTTAATCGGAGTCGAAGCGGCGGGTGAAGGTGTAGATACAGAAAAACACGCTGCTACCTTGACAAAAGGAAAAATAGGTGTATTGCACGGTGCAATGAGCTATTTACTGCAAGATGATGATGGTCAAATAATCGAAGCCCATTCAATTAGTGCCGGATTAGATTATCCCGGCGTTGGCCCTGAGCATAGTTATTTAAAGGATCTTGGTCGCGCTGAATATTACAGTGTTACCGATAAACAGGCGTTAGATGCATTCCAAAGGCTTTCGCAACTAGAAGGGATTATCCCAGCCTTAGAAACTGCTCATGCGATCGCATATCTCGAAACCCTTTGTCCTCAATTAGAAGGCAACCCCCGCATCGTCATCAATTGTTCCGGCAGAGGTGACAAAGATGTGCAAACCGTCGCCAAAGTCTTAATTCCTTAATTTTCTGTTCTTGTCATTTGTCATTTGTCCTTCGTGAATGACTAATGACCAATGACTAATGACCAATGACTAACGACAAATATGATAGCTGTAACTCAAACTTCACTTGACAAGATCCCCGTCACTTCTGAGTTCTACAACTGGCCAGGTTTATTGCAACAGTTGTTTGCTCGGCAATCTTTGACAGTTTCCCAAGCTGCGGATTTGATGCAAGGTTGGCTCACAGATGCCATTCCTGATGTCCTCTCAGGAGCAATTTTAGCCGCAATCCAAGCTAAAGGCGTATCCAGCGAAGAATTAGTTGGAATGGCTAGCGTCTTACAATCCCAATCCCCAATCCCCAGTGCCCAATCCCTCACTCCCCTAATTGACACCTGTGGAACTGGTGGAGATGGCGCTTCAACCTTTAATATTTCCACTGCTGTTGCCTTTGTTGCCGCTGCCGCAGGGGTAAAAGTTGCCAAACATGGCAATCGTTCGGCATCTAGCAAGACTGGTTCTGCTGATGTGCTGGAAGCTTTGGGGATAAATCTCAACGCCACTCCAGAAAAAGTGCAAGCCGCAGTGGGTGAAATCGGAATTACCTTTTTGTTTGCTCCAGGTTGGCATCCTGCACTTAAAGCGATCGCTACTTTGCGAAAAACTTTGAAGGTGCGGACTGTTTTTAACTTGCTTGGCCCGCTAGTAAATCCCATGCGGCCGACAGGGCAAATTATTGGTGTTAACGATCCGCTTTTACTAGAGGAGATTGTTCAAGCTTTATCCCAATTGGGATGTCAGCAAGTGATCGCAGTCCACGGACGGGAACGTTTAGATGAAGCTGGTTTGGCAGATGTCACTGACTTAGCTGTACTCCAAGATAAAAAAGTCCGTTCTTTAACGCTCAATCCTCAAGAGCTTGGTTTGAGTTTTGCACCGACTGCGGCGTTATGCGGTGGAGAAGTTCAAGAAAATGCCGAAATCTTGAAGGCAGTTCTCCAAGGTAAAGGCACTCAAGCGCAGCAAGATGTAGTCGCTTTAAATGCAGCCCTTGCACTCCAAGTTGGTGAAGCCATTCATGGGGAAACTGATGTTTTAGCCGGTTGTGTTAAAGGTATTTCTCTTGCTAAGGATATTCTGCAAAGCGGTTCGGCTTGGACAAAACTAGAACAACTTGCGGAATTTTTGCGCTAGACGAACCTCTCCTACAAGGAGCTACGGTGTACACGCAAGTCTTCTAAAGTTGCCCTACACCTCGACCTGCAATGCCAATGCATCGATCTGCAATACCAATGCATCGACCTGCAATGCCAATGCATCGACCTGCAATGCCAATGCATCGACCTGCAATACCAATGCATCGACCTGCAATGCCAATGCATCGACCTGCAATGCCAATGCATTGACCTGCAATGCCAATGCATTGACCTGCAATAACAATGCATCGACCTGCAATAACAATGCATCGACCTGTAAAGATTAGCCCACTCAAACTATACGGAAGGAAAAATAGATGATTATCATACTTAAAAGCGGTACGCCTGTTGAAGAAATTACTCGCATCAGCCAAGAAGTGGGTGAGACTTGGGGAGTCACGGTAGAAAAAAGCGTTGGCACCCATAAAGCTGTGCTGGGGCTAATTGGTGATACCACTAGCATCGATAAATTACAGGTTCAGGAATTCAGCCCTTGGATTGAGCAAGTATTACGCGTGCAACAACCTTTCAAGCGCGTAAGCCGAGAATTCCGACATGGAGAAGCCAGCGAGGTTGTTGTACCTACACCTAACGGTGATGTCTATTTCGGCGAACGTCATCCCATCGTAGTGGTAGCCGGGCCTTGTTCCGTTGAAAATGAAGCGATGATTGTCGAAACGGCAAAGCGCGTCAAGGCAGCAGGAGCGCAGTTTCTGCGTGGCGGAGCTTACAAACCTCGCACTTCACCTTATGCCTTTCAAGGTTATGGTGAAAGCGCTTTAGATTTGTTAGCAGCAGCGCGGGAAGCTACTGGTTTGGGTATCGTCACAGAACTCATGGATGCTGCCGATTTATCAGCAGTGGCGAAAACAGCTGACATAATCCAAATCGGAGCGCGAAATATGCATAACTTTTCGTTGCTCAAAAAGGTAGGCGCTCAAGATAAACCCGTACTACTTAAGCGGGGGATGTCTGCCACAATTGATGAGTGGCTGATGGCGGCAGAATATATTTTGGCATCTGGAAATCCAAATGTGATTCTGTGTGAACGGGGAATCAGAACCTTTGATGGCAAATATGCCCGGAATACTTTAGATTTATCAGTACTTCCGGTATTGCGATCGCTCACCCATTTACCGATTATGATTGATCCTAGTCATGGTACTGGTAGGTCTGAATATGTTCCATCGATGGCAATGGCTGCGATCGCAGCTGGTACAGATGCTTTAATGATTGAAGTTCACCCCAATCCCGCAAAAGCTTTATCTGATGGGCCTCAATCTCTCACTCCTGATAAATTTGACCGTTTAGTTCAAGACATGTCAGTTCTGGGCAAAGTAGTTGATCGTTGGTCTACACCTGCATTTGATACCATTGGTGAAAGCCGCATTCTCTTCACACCAGAACTATCAAAGTAGATAAGCTGTTACGCATCTAATTTGAACATTTACATGAAGGCTGATGACCGATGACTGATGACTGATAACCGTCAACCGTTAACAGTTAACGACCGTAAAGAATGTTTATAAAATTTAAGCACGCATCAGCTTAAACCGTAATCTGAGACGATTTTTTGCAAATGGTTAAACCTGATCAACAGATTGTTTCATCTAGAATAATCCGTTGATCAGGTTTTCATTGAAACTCAGTTAGTTGGGTGGCGATTGAACTGTATGGCAAAATAATTTTTCTAACTTTAAGCAGTCACTTGCAGCTATTCCAAATAAACCCCTTAACCGCGCCAGCGATAATCTACAGGTACCCATGTATAACCCTTATCCTCTGCACGGATGTGTCCCACTCCTGGAAAAGGCAAATGTGCAGCGGCAATTAGGCGGCGTGATTTTCCTGCAAGGGTAAGCTGTTTCGCTCGTTGCTTTGCTGCGGCATTTGAATTGACATCATAGACAACTGTGATTTTAGGATTTGGAAATTGAATCGAGCCGAAGTGAAGAATATCACCCCAAAACTCAATGCTCTTGCCCCCGCTTTCAACTACATAAAAGCTGTGTCCCGGCGTGTGTCCAGGCGTTGGACGCGCAGTGATTCCTGGTAAAATAGCTATCTCGCCAGAAAACGATTTAAGCTTATTCTCATCGAGGTAGGGTTTAACCGTTTTGGTTGCTTCATCGAAATATCTGCGTTCGAGATGCAATCGCTCGGCATTCGCGGGATCGAGCCATAAATCGACATCAGGCTTGCCAGCGTAAACTGTGGCACTAGGAAACATCAGTCGCTCATTTTCGACCAGACCGCCGCTATGATCGCTATGGATATGGGTAAGGAGAATTATGTCGATCTCATCTGGTGCATAGCCCGCTGCTTTCAAGGACACTTGCAACTTGCCACCTAGCTTTGGGCCAAACAATTGTCCTGCTCCAGTATCTACCAATACCTGTTTATCTCCAGTATCGATAAGAAACACATTGATTGAGGTTTCAACAGGGTTCGTGCGGAAGTCTCTATGGAGGAGACGCTTGATCTCTGCCGAGCTTGTATTAGTTAGAACCTTATTGAGATCTTGCGGTACTGTACCATCACTAAGTGCGGTAATCGTGAATTCGCCTAACCTAAAAGAGTAAACTCCAGGTAGTTGAGCTTTTACAGTTTGACCTGTAGCTATCCCCGAAGAAATATACGAGATGGTAATAATCAGTACTGTGGTTATAATAGCTAAAATTGCTCTAAAAAACATAGTTTATCCAGTGAATCTTCTGATAAAAGTTGCAGGAAAGGGCAAGGAAGGTACAGTGGTTTATTCCTGAAGTTACAAACCAATGTTTTATCTATATTTCTCTAAGCATGATTTTCGGAGGGCTTGGTTTCAACATAAATTCAGTTTGCAAGACAGCCCCATATTTCACCACTCAAGATCCGCAATTTAATCTTTAGTTAAAGCGATTAGCTTTGCTGTGCCGTAGGCAACCGCTTTTTTGCAAGATGCTAGGGCGCAGGGAGCAAGGGCGCTCTTACTGAGACAGAGCTTGTACTCCGCCCCAGTAAGAGCGCCCTTTATGGCGGGGCTTTTCTACGAAACGCTCCGCGAACATACCCATGTTCCGCTCCGCTCCACGGCTCCAGACCAGGGCTTGCTCCCCCTGCTCCCTGCTCCCTGCCCCCTGCCCCCTGCTCCTCCGCTTCTTCCGTGAGAACGCTAGTGCCGTAAACAACGACTTCACCGTGAAATTGCTCCTAGTGCTTTCAATATTGCTTTTTGAGCAGTCGTTAACCCTGTTGCGCCTTGAATATTCATGCCTTCATAGAGGCGATCGCCCATTAAAGTTTTGATGCAGCGTCCTGTTGCGACATCCCACATTTTAATCGTGCGATCAAAGCTGCCGCTCAATAGAAATTGACTATCTGCGCTAAAGATAACTGATGCGATCCAACTGGTCTGTTCATACATCACATGAAGGCATTCCCCCGTCTTCAGATTCCAGAGGCGAACGGTTTGGTCATCACTGCCACTGGCAAGAGTTTGACCATCAGGGCTAATAGCAATGGTAAACGCGATGCTGGTATGCCCCTGTAATATTCTTAGACAGGCTCCGCTTTGCACATCCCACAATCGAATGGTTTGGTCAAAGCTGCCGCTTGCCAGAATCGGCTCGGTTGGATGAAATGCTAGCGTGTAAACCCCGCCCTTGTGTCCTTCTAGCACCCGCAGGCAATCCCCTGTCTGCGCGTCCCATAGCCGAATGGTTTGGTCATAACTGCCACTTGCCAGCGTTTGACCTTGGGAATCAAAAGCGATCGCCCGAATGCTGCTCTGATGACCCTGTAGCACTTGTAAGCATTGGTGAGTTTTTACATCCCACAGTCTCACGGTGCGATCGTAGCTACTGCTTGCTAGGGTTTGCCCAACGGGGTTAAAACGTACCACTAATACGGGAGCATCGTGAGCAATCCAGCGATCGCCCTGTCCTGTTTGTACATCCCATAGAAAAATGGAGCCATCTTGCCCGTTGCTGGCGATGGTTTGACCATCCGGGCTAAAGCTTAAATTTGAAATTTGGCTGTTTTCTCTGTAGATGGTTTTCCAGGGAGGCGAACTTAATGGATCGCGATCAACCTGCCATTGCCATAAATGAATCGTTCCGGTTTGGCTACTACTACTGGCAAGCAGTTGAGTCGATGGTTCGGTTCCCGCTGGGGCAGAACCATTCTGCTTCTGATCTGCCGTAACTGTGACAGGACTAAAACTTAAGGCGTGTTCTCCATAAGTATAACCGCTTAATGTTTTGAGACTTTGCACACTCGGCATCTGCCACAGCCGCACGGTTCGATCCTGGTTGGCGCTGATCAAGACCTGACCATCGGTACTGATGGCGAGTGCCAGAGCAGATCCCGTATGCTCGCCCAGAATATTCGTACAGTGTCCGTCTTGCACATTCCAAAGCCGAAGCGTGCCATCATCACTGCCACTCACTAAAGTGCCACCCTCTGGACTAAATACAATGTTCCGAACCCAGTTGGTATGCCCTCGCAGCAGTTTGAATTCAAGATTGGGGGAATGAGTTTTAGAATTAAATGGATAATTCCATAGTTGAATGCAACCATCAAGGCCGCCACTTGCTAACCGTTGACCATCTGGATTGTAGCGCACGCAGCGAACGCCAGAAGAATTTCCTTGCAATACATTTAAGCATTTTCCAGTCTCAACATCCCAAATCCGAATCGAGGTATCGTTACTGCCGCTGGCTAAAGTTGGATGGTTGGGCGAGAAGTGAACGGAATAAACATTTTTGGTGTGTCCTTTCAAAACGTGCAAACAGTCACCCTGTAAATTCCACACTCTCACGGTTTGATCATCACTACCACTGGCTAACCATTGACGATTAGCGTTAAAGCTTAAAGACCAAATTCGCCCTGTGTGCCCTGCCAAAACCTGCAAGCACTCACCAGTTTGCACATTCCATAATCGCACCACAGTATCATTACCGGCACTCGCCAACGTCGTGCCATCGGGACTAAATGCAACAGCCCAAACCCCACCGCTATGTCCTTCAAAAGTAGCGAGGAGTTGATTGGATGTAACATTCCACAAATACACTAAACCTCTAATATCGCCCACGGCAAAAACTTGACCATCTGGGCTAATATCAACCGATGTTGCCACCCCCAAGGTCTCTGAAAAAAGGGATGTCGCTAAATTAGAATTTTGAAAACTGACCCCTACCAAATTAACCTGCCGCAGGTCGGCTTGCCGCACCACGAGGAAAGAAAAATCGGAACCCTGCAAATCTACTTTGAGCTGCACCAGCAGATTTATCAAATTTCCTGCCGCATATCCTGCTCCATATTCTGGCTGTTGTCGCTGTTGTGCCAGGAGCAGCCTTGCTCTATCTGCAACTTCGGACACATTTCGATAAGACGATAAAAGCCATTCCATTACAGGCTGTACGATGAATCGTAATTGCATCTCTCGGATATAGTCTTTTGCCTGTACTCGAATCAATGAATGACTTTGCCATACATCAAGCTGTCTGGTTGTAAATTCTGTACAGACCTGTTGTATTAACCGTTCTGTGACATATTCCATCACAACAGGCTGCAAGAAAAATAATCCATCTGTTTTTTCGAGTAGCGATCGCCGAAGCAGCGAATTTACTTGTTGGGGAACAGTTTGTTGTGGGACTGCACCGATAACGTTTTCACGAATCTCTGCGATCGCCACCGGCTCTCGGTGAATAGCAAACCAGTAGAGAATTTTCTGTTCCTCTACCGATAGGCGATTGAATTGGCGAGCGAGCAGATCGCGGATGTCTTCAAAGACAAAAACGCCCTGCTCAAGATAGGTTAAAACCTCTGCAACGCTGCCGTTGAACAAATCTTGCGTAGCGGCTGCCACCAACTTCAGCGCCAGAGGATTGCCGCCATAGTGATTGATCAGGGTTTGCCACTGGGCTTCTGAACCTGTAAACGCTCCTTTTTGCCGAAAAATGGCGCGTCCATCATTGGGCGTGAGTCCACCCAGAAGCAGCGATCGCACTACGCTCTGTTCGCCTTCCATCAACGCTATTTCCCGTGGCTTTTCGCGACTGGTCAGCAAGCAACAGCTTTGATGGGGCGTTTCCCCCAGCGTTCTTAAAAACTGTCCATAAGCTTCATAGCCCGATTGCCACTGACCAACTTGTTCACTGTGCAAAATGGTTTCAGCGTTATCTAAAATCAACAGACACCGCTGCGATCGCAAATACTGCATCAATAAGACAAGCTTTTCGTCGAGCGTAGCAGGGATGATCGGATCATCTCCGTGAAGCGGCATCAAAAATTTCAGCAGGCTGGTCAGGAGTTGGTCAAACGAGGGTGCGTTGGCAAGCGATCGCCATACCACAATCTCAAACTCAGACTGCATCTGTAGCGCTGCTTTTACCGCAATTGTACTTTTGCCAATCCCACCAATCCCCAGCAGCCCAACCACGCGAGAGCGTTGGGTGACTATCCACTGCCAAAGTTGCGCCAATTCGGTTTCACGACCATAAAACACCCTAGCATCAACCGCGTTATCCCAGTCTTGTTGCGGATCTTCTCGCTGCGACTCTAACGTTTTAGAGGCTGCGGCAGGGGGTGCATAATCATCCTTTGTGAGTTCCAGCCCAAATGCCTGAAAAAGGATCTCTAGCGACTGCCGGTCCACACCAAGTTCGCGATTAAGGATTCGGGCGAGGGTATTGAGTGATAGTCCTGTGCGTTCGTTTAGATCCTCCTGTGTGAACCGCTTACTCCAGGTTTCCTCCGATTCTGCCTGCTGTTTTGCCGCTTGAAATCGCTGCCATCCATGAGGCGACAGAATGACTCCTCTGACTCGTGCCGAGGCAACTCTACTGCGTTTGGATTTTTTGGCATTGGCATCCATAAGCAAATTGCCGATTTTAGGGCAAAGCGAGTCTTTTTTATAACGGGCTGCATCCTTTCGGGCGAATTGCAAACCACTGAATCAGGGTCTTTTTTCCTGAAGAATACCACGCTTGATGATAAGTTGTAGCTTTGACTCAAGGAACTTGCCTGGGCTAAATGGAAACGGCACCAGCGTAAAACCTTCTCTACGAGAGGCTGTGCCCTAAGCGAAGCTATGCCGCAGGCTTTATGGCATAGCTTCGCGTAGAGCAAAGCGATAGTGTTAGTGGTAGCGACGTTAGGAGCGTTGGCGCTACTAGCCAAGCTGATCGCCTTAACTGGGCCGCTTAACTGGCGGATATTGAGTGGTGCAATTTGAAGAAATTTTGCAAACTAAGTTCATGTCGCAACAGCTTACGCCATAAGCTATTTAGGAGAAAAGCCATGAACGAAACAATCTCTGTCAATGTCCAAGCTACATTAGTTCAGCCTGGTAAGGGTTCCACATATTTAGTCCTGGGTGACTTATACACCTTTCTCGCTGTGGGAAAAGATACGGGCGGAACCTATTCGTTATACGAGATAGTGATGCAACCGCAAAGCACTACACCACCCCACAGCCACGACCAAGCGGCTGAATCCCACTATATTCTTGAGGGTGAGGTTGAGTACCAGTTTGACGAACAAACTACTGTCGCAACTCAAGGAACCTACCTCTCCTTTCCCAAAGGTTTGCGCCACGGTTTCAAGAACGTCGGGTCAAAGCCTGCAAAAGTGTTGGTGATAGCGACACCTTCTGGGCCTGAGCAGTTTTTTGCAGAAGTAGGCCAGCTAGTGAACCTGCCAATGAACCCTGAACAAGAGCGCAATCAAAACCGCCCCCCTAGTCCCGCCGACATCGAAAAGGCCGTTGAAATCGCTTCGACGAAGTATGGGATAAAATTTCCCCTATCCTAATTGCCTAAAAGCATCGAGCCAGAGGAGTTCTTAGCAAGCCCCGCGCGATCGCAAATACTGCATCAATTAAGACAAGCTTTTCATCCAGTGTTGCCGGAATGATGGGATCGTCTCCCTGAAGTGGTATGAGAAATTTCAGCAGGCTGGTCAGGAGTCCACCTAACGAGGGTGCATTGGCAAGCGATCGCCGCTGTTAAGCATTTACTTTGCACATTGAGATCGCAGGGGGGCAGGGAGCAGGGGAGAGGGTTTGCAGCTTTTATCACCATAAAAATGATGCAATTTAAATGACGATTAGCTTAACAAAACCTCAAACTGCATCTGTAGCGCTGCTTTTACCGCAATTGTACTTTTGCCAATCCCACCGATCCCCAGTAACCCAACCACGCGAGAGTGTTGGGTCACTATTCACTGCCAAAGTTGCGCCAATTCGGTTTCAAGACCATAAAACACCCCAGCATCAACCGCGTTATCCCAGTCTTGTTGCGGATCTTCTCGCTGCGACTCTAACGTTTTAGAGGCTGCGACAAGGGGTGCATAATCAGCCTTTGCGAGTTCCAGCCCAAATGCCTGAAAAAGGATCTCTGGCGACTGCCGATCAACTCCGAGTTCGTCTTGAACCCAACCCATTACATTCATTCAAAAGGTGATAACTATGAAACTTCAATATCGCGGTGTTAGCTACGAATACGACTCCTCGAAGCTTGAAAGCCAGAACAGAAGACAGCCCTTTAAGCAAGTTCGTGGCTCTGGTCACGCTTATAATTTGATTTACCGTGGGGTTACCTATCGTATCGATCCGAATACAAAGCAGAGTGAAGTTCCTGTACAACCAGTAGCTTATAGATTGATCTATCGAGGAATCGCTTACTTTGTAAATAAAACTGCACAGGGAGAAGTTAGCATAGTTACTCAACCTGCAAGCACTTCAAAACTTATCAGGTCAGAAAATATAAGAAGGAAGCATATTTAATTGGTACAACTCAATGCTTTCTGATCCTTGAGCTTATTCTGCAATTCCTCATTCATCAATGATTGCAAGTTTTTGTCTCTACCGAACTATTTCACAATTTGAGGTTAATTAAATGACTCATATTCTCTAACTTGATGCCAGTTTCCGTGGAGATCGCTTAGTCTCCCGCACCCATGCAAAAGACTTCATCTCAGATTGGCAACCTGCTCATCCAAACGAAGTAAAATTATGCTTAAATTCAACAAAAAACTGACTACCTTAGTCTTTTTAACACTAATTGCAGCTAACTCCACTGTGCCAGCCGTTGCTACTCAAGATCAAAGCCCAGCCGAACAACTATGTCGGCTAAGACCAGGTATTCAACCTGTTTGCACAGTGTTAATAACTGCCCCAAATGGAGTCGTCATCCGCTCTGGCCCTGGTTCTAATTATCGGAGAATCGGTGTTATCCCTTACCAACATGATGTCAACGTCAGAGTAACCGAGCGTTCTCGCGAATGGGTAAAGCTTGCTGCTCGTCCTGGTTGGATTCATTCTCGCTACCTGCAAATGGCTGGGGACTGAAATACGCTCTCGTGCGGGAGAAAGGGCAAAGCGAATCTTTTTTATAACAGGCTGCATCCATTTGTCCGAATTGCAAACCACTGAATCAGTGCCTTTTTTCCTGAAAAATACCGCGCTTCACCATAAGTTGCAGCTTTAACTCAAGGAACTTGCGTGGTCTAAATGGAATGTCTGTTGAAGAATGAGAACAACGAAGTAAATGTCGAGTCAACGCCATCGTTGCCTTGAACCCAACCCATACCGATTCAGGAGGAATTCCATGCCACAGTCAATCAACGCAGAACGGCTTATCTTAGTCACCGGAGCTACAGGCAATCAGGGAAGTGCGATCGCCCGTCATCTTTTGCAACGCGGCAATTTCAAAGTTCGCGCCTTGGTGCGTGACCCAAACAAGCCTGCATCTCTTGCCCTCCAACAAGCAGGCGCAGAACTCGTAGTCGGAGATCTCAATGATCGTGCTTCCCTCGATCGCGCTTTGCAAGGTGCCTACGGTGTTTTTTCGCTACAGATATTTCAAGATGGATTAGAAACCGAAATCCGTCAGGGCAAAGCGGTTGCAGACGCGGCTTCATCGGCGGGCATCCAGCACTTGGTCTACAGTTCGGTGGGTAGCGCCGAACGGAACACGGGTGTTCCGCATTTCGACAGCAAGTTTCAAGTCGAAGAATATATCCGAGCGTTGGCGAAGCCTCTCCCTGGGAGAAACGAGTTACCCTACACAATCCTGCGACCCGTTTTCTTCTTCTACAATTACAACATGATGCGCCCGATGGTTGAGACCGGAACGCTCTTTCAGCCATTGAGTCCTGAAACGAAGTTGCAGCAGCTTTCTGAAGAAGATTATGGGGAGATGGTCGCTGATGTATTCGATCGCCCCGCAGACTTCATGAACCGCGAAATTGAACTTGCCAGTGTGGACATGACCATGCCGGAAATCACTGCTGCGTTCAGCCGTGTTTTAGGAAAAACCGTCGAATACCAACAAATTCCGTTTGAAGCGTTTGAGCAGCAAATTGGAGAGGAATTGACTATCATGTATCGCTGGTTTGAGAACGTCGGCTACGCAGCGGATTTAGCACAGTTGAAACGTGATTTTCCTGCACCGACCGACTTTGAATCTTATTTACGCGACCACAACTGGCAAAACCAGCCGTGCTCGCTGCCGCCAAACTTGTGAAGAATGCGACTTTAAAAATCTATCCAGGCGTACCCACGGACTGACCGACACGCACAAAGATCAACTTAACTCCGACCTTCTATCGTTCCTCAAGGACTGACACCGGACGTTGATGTAAGACATCGTTTCAGAGGGATGAACCCCGGTGTAAGCATTGTGGACTGTATTCAAAGAGATTCAATTTTAGGAGTAGAACCTATGAAATTAAAGCCGATTAGTCAGCAAGTAGTCGCCATCGTTGGCGCTTCTAGTGGGATTGGCAGGGAGACAGCCCTGCGGTTTGCCAAAAAAGGGGCGAAGGTTGTTGTTGCTGCTCGTAGCGAGTCTGGGTTGGCAACGTTGGTGGAGGAGATTAAGCAGTTAGGTGGAGAAGCGATCGCGGTCGTTGCCGATGTCAGCGAATTTGAACAGGTGAAAGCGATCGCCGATCAGACCATTGCCACTTACAGGCGACTTGATACCTGGGTACATCTATCTGGAACCAGCATCGTTGCACCGTTTGACCAAATCACACCGGAAGAATTTAGAAGAGTCATTGATGTCAACCTGAATGGGCAAGCCTATGGCGCAATGGTGGCTCTACCGCACCTCAAACAAGGCGGCGGCGCACTTATTCATGTTTCCTCGTTAGCGGCGAGAGTTCCGTTTCCCTTGCAAAGTGCGTATGCAGCCTCCAAGCATGGTATAGCAGGCTTTTTGGATTCCTTGCGAATCGAATTGCAGCACCAAAAACAACCAATCAGCGTCACGAACGTAATGCCCGCCATCACGAATACACCCATTTTCAACAAAATTCGGACGAGGATGGGAGTAGCGCCTGCCGGATTGCCGCCTTACAACAAACCCAGTACCGTTGCCGATGCCATTTTATATGTGGCTGAACATCCTACCCGTGACTTTGTTGTGGGTGATATGGGGCGAATATTAGAGATGCTGCAACGCATTGCCCCGTCGATTGTCGATCGCTTATTTCTCCAGGTTGGCTTTACCGCTCAACTGACAGGTGAGCCAAAATCGGCAGATGCCCCCGATAACCTATATGCCCCAATCTCTGGTTACGACACTGTAGAGGGCGACTTTGGCAAGTTGAGCGTCCCCAGCTTCACGGATTGGCTCGATCGCAACCCGCCATTCAAATGGGGTACGGTAGCGATTGCCGCCGCTTTCGGATTTGCTGCCGCGTTAAGTGGATTTCCAGGGTAAAGACCTTTAATCAAGGTATTAGGTTCTGCCCACATTCTGTTTCCACGGCTATAAAGTGTTTGATTTCACTGGAAATCGTCACTTTAGATTGGTTCAAGATGAAGAAGCTTTTGCTCGTGCCAAAGAATTTATTGGTCAAGAGTTGGCCGATGGTTCCTTGCCCATTACCATTGATCGCGAATTTCAGGGGCTAGAGAAACTGCCTGAAGCTATGCAATATATGTCATCTAATCTGGCATCAGGAAAGATTGTCATCACAATTTAACCCAAACAATTCTGAAAAGTCTTCTTCGGACAGTTGAAGAAGGCAGGAGGCAGAGGGCAGAAGGTTCAATTTAGAAGGGGATTCAACGTCGTACTTAAATTGGGGCCACCAAATTTTAAATATTTTTGCATTTTGGAGAGAACGACTATGGAAGGTTACGGATCAACGGGGCTTGAAGGCATACTTCAGAAAAACTACACAGTTAAGATTAGCCAGTACATTGGCAATGGCTGGAAAACATTCAAGAAAAATCCTGGTGGGTTTGTTGGCTTTACACTTGTGGCTTTCTTGATTAACATTGCGATCGCCATAGTTAGCCAGTCTGTCACTCTGGAGTCATTCATCAGTCTCTTAATTTCTGGCCCTTTAAATGCAGGCTTTTTAATCGTGGCATTTAAACTTTTGAAAAATCGAGACACAACGTTTGGTGATTTCTTCAGGGGTTTCAATAACTACCTGCCGCTTTTCCTAGTCAGTCTCGTTTCTAGCGTGGTGATTGCTATTGGGTTATTACTGCTTCTCATTCCTGGTCTTTACCTAGCAGTCGCCTACATCTTTGCACTGCCCTTAGTACTCGAAAGGAAGATGAATTTCTGGGCTGGGATGGAGTTTAGCCGCAAGCTGATTTCCAAAAATTGGTTCTCTTTCCTTAACTTTGCTTTTGTGTTGGTACTACTAAATCTAGCGGGTATTTTGCTGCTGGGTGTGGGTCTGCTAGTGACGATTCCGATCAGTGCTTGTGCGATCGCTGCCGCCTATGCAGACATCGTGGGTTTACCACTTAGCAGTTCTGATTTTTAGAAGCGGCGTTAGTACCTGAGTGCCTTTGCTGGGCAAATCTGCTTAAAGAAAGTGGAAACAAGTTTAAGTGGGGCGCGATCACAGTAGTTGCTGCCTGCGGATTGATTGCCATGCTGGGGGGCATTTCAGGCTAAAAACCGTGTTGTCATGGTGTCGCCGAACATGGCATGATGATCGGTTCCACGCTGATTAACCCCTGTAGCGTTGGCTCCATGCTAAACGCTCGGAAGCAGATAATTGCCGCCGCACTGAATGGGGATTATCGCAGTGAGCATATTTTTGTACTCCAACAAGAACTACAGCTTTACGATGTTTATCAAACTCAGATAGTCACTTGCCATCGTCAAATACAGGAGTGCTTGGCTCAAAGTGACAAAGTTAATCTCAATGAATCTCCGCTTCCGCAATCAAAGCACCCCCGCAATAAACCTCAAGGCAATGTTTTATTACTTGAGATGGTTTCAAGTTAAACAAAGTTGTATTTAAGATTACAGATAATGAAAAACTAGATTTGTGTGGAATTAATTTGTCCCGGTTATCAAGGAGTAATAATGGTTTTAAGTCAATATCAACGTGCTATAGGCGTATTTACTCATCGTCGAGATGCAGAACAGGCACTACATGAGTTGAGAGATTCTGGCTTGGCTATGGAAAAAGTATCTGTAGTTGTACAGAATACAGACCGCAATCATGAGATTGCCGATGATGAAATTAAAGAGCGTACTGGTGATAAAGCCGACGAAGGTGCAACAGTAGGAGGACTTTCAGGGGGCGCTGTTGGTGGGTTGACTGGTTTATTAGTAGGCCTTGGTACTTTAGCAATCCCTGGAATTGGGCCAATAATGCTGGCTGGCGCAGCTGCAACTGCTTTAGTTACAACCCTTGTTGGTGCAAGTATTGGTGCTGCTACTGGGACTTTTGCTGGTGCACTAGTTGGTTGGGGAATATCGGAAGACCAAGCTAGAGCATATAACGAGCGAGTAGAGCATGGACACTATTTCATAATCGTGGATTGTACATCTTTTGAAATTGCTAAAGTAGAAGCAATCTTACACCGTTGGGGTATTGAAGAGTTTGGCATTTACGAGCCTCTCAATAGTGAACAACTACCCACAAATTATTTGACCACGAGCACTTCTGCAACTGCCATTACTAATAAAGGTGGGATTTTGACCAAGTATGCTATTAGTTACTTTGATAGCATAAATAATGCTAAAATCGCAATTGACGATATGTATGCCGCAGGTTTTTCAGCAAATCAGATTTCCTTAATTTCCAAAGACTTTTCTCAATTGATTGGATCAATTGATGTTAATTTAAGTGAGCGTTTTGACGCTATGAGGCTAGGAATAGCAGATGAGTGGGCACGCTTTTACAACGAACAAATTGATCAAGGCAATTACATACTTATTGTTAGTGGCACAGACAATGAGCTTGAATCGGCTAGCTTAATTCTAGGCAATTATGGGGTTCAAAAATGTCAAATTTATGACCCCATGTTAATCCGTTCTTAAAAACTAGTAACGGAAAATTTAACAATTTCGTTAAAGCAAACAAATATACAGGAATATTTTCAATCTACTCTAGTCTTTAGCTGTATCTGTTACAGATGATAATTCAAGCCAAAAACTAAGTATTTCAAAGGTGTCAAAAGAGTAAAATGCTCTCTATTAAGATTAAATAGAGCTATTATTTAATAATATTCCGCCCGGAAACCGGGCGAATATATGACTAAGCAATTGTAATGGCTAGATTACTTCATCTAAATCTCCTCAGGAATTTAGAAATGTAATTAATAGCCTTCGATAGTATAACCAGCAGATTGAACTATTTGTTTAATTGTCTCTTCAGAAGCCGCAGCGTCTACAGTTACGTTTTTTGCATTAACATCCACATCTATTTTGGCATCAGATTCCATAGTCTGAATAGATTGAGTTACTTTCTTAGCGCACTCATCACCTTTGATATCGGGAACTTTCAATTTAATTGCCATTAGTTACCTCAATAAGTCAACTGTAATTTACATCTATAAATATCGTAATGGTTGATATAATGAGCACACATCTTACTAGAGTGAGGGAGTTAGGCATCCAAAAGATAGTAATAAATAATAGGTATAGTTAAATTATTTTTGATAAATTTTGTAGGTAATGAAATTAAATAAAATGCCAAAATATATAAAGTTATTTATGAAAATCCACTGAGTGCCACTAACTTCTAAAAACCTGTTTTTTTAGTTTTTTTAAAGACTCCAGTAGACATTGCGGATTCTCTTATAGATGTTCTCGTTGTTCTCCCAGCACTGCTGAACATACAAGCATCTATATGTAAGTTACGAAACCTTCTTGTCTGTAATTCTCAATTTATTTTTATGCTACAGGTACTTCTGCCCAACTTTTACTGCACATATATATATTCAAAAAACAACTATCTTATGGAGTATATCGACTATGGGCTTCACAACAAAAACTTTTAGTAATGCGATTGTAGCAGAAGTGTTAGGGACATCCAAAAATTAAATTACTCAATTCCTGCATCCAACGTCACTATCCAATTTTTTCTCCCCCTGCCTTCTAGATAGAGCGATTGATTATTTTTTTACTTGGAAGTCTCTTAGATGGCTGATCCCTATGCTTATCGGTAGATGCCCTTGTTCACTTCGTTGTGTGAAGAAAGTGATTCCCGTGATTTAGTTGCAAAAGTATCGGGCTACCTATTTTTTTTGAGTTCGTGCATACTTCTCACAACCTTTGTTACTAAATTTCTGGGTGTAAATCTGACGCTTTCAGTTAATAGCTTATTTCTTATACCAGGGACAACAACGGTTTTGTTTGTCATTAAGCCTCGATAACCAATTTTAGCAACGGTTTGCGTATCCATCATTCTCTTGACGTTAGCAATCTTTGAATCTTCCATTGCAGCAGTTTGTTGAAATTCCGATGCTGTTGGCCCTGGACAAAGAACAGTCACGCTGACACCTGTGCCCTGCAATTCATTAGCGATCGCTTCTGAAAATGATAACACATAGGCTTTAGTAGCAAAATAAACTGCCATTAAAGGCCCTGGTTGAAAAGCAGCCGCTGAGGCCACATTTAATATTTTTCCATAGTCTTGCTCAACCATATCCTTGAGAAATAACTTTGTTAAATGAGTTAGACTCACCATATTTACCTGAAGCATTTGCAGTTCAATGTTGAGGTCTGTTTCGCTAAATGCTCCATAAGTACCAAAGCCAGCATTGTTAACCAGCACATCAATCTTGATGGATGCTTGCTGTAGTTCTGCGAAAATTTCTTCTGGGGATGTTGGGATAGATAAATCTTTAGTTAAAATTTTTACAAAAATGCCAAATTTTTGCGGAAATTCACTTATAATTTCACTAAGTTTTTCTTCATTTTTATCCACTAACACTAGATTATAACCATGACGAGCAAAAATCTGGGTTAATTGATAGCCTATCCCACTAGCCGCTCCTGTAATTAGAGCAGTTTTTTTTTTCCGACTTTCAGATGTTTTATTCATGCTAAAAAAATGGCGAACGTGAGTTAATTAATTTAAGTTTTATAAATTTAGCTACAGCAATATACAGCAGTTTTCCTTTACATGAAGTACAAAACTACAGGTTTTGAGGCAGGGGTAACTGAACGTCTTGTCCTAAGCGTAGTCGTAAAGCCTGCGGCATAGCTACGCTTCGGGCGAAGCCTCTCCAAGAGTTGGGAGCCGAAGTAAGGCAAGAAATAGAAACTCTTGATATCTGAATTTTGAGTCCTACATTTTGTACTTTACTTACTTCCAATCTGCTGTGTAATCTTTGCTCTAGCTATTTTTATGCAGACAATAAATGATGCTATCCACCTGAAATGAGTATGCTTCAATCAAGCATATTAGACGTAAATATAAAAATCTGTATCTATATAAACAAGAGCAAAAATATTTAATATCGTCATCAATGCTACAGCACAATTCCGTTGCTATAACTGGCGTGCAAGCAACACAAGAGCGAATTCTAGGAATTGCCCACCGCATACCTGTGCTGACTTGTAGAATCGTTAGCGATCGCACCAATAGTCAAGTATTCTTTAAGTGCAAAAACTTCGGTAAAGTTAAAGTTTTAATCCCTAATAGGGATTTTAGGTAATTGCAATGCTGGCTTGTGAAAGTCTTGCCTTGTTTGGTTTTCAAGTTCGGTTGCGCGAATCTAAGGATCATAATACGAGGAGTTCTGATTTGGCTGGGGGCAAATGGCTGAAAACTAGTCCCCATAAGGTGCGCGGATGGTTTAGGAATGCGAACACTCTCAAGTTATTGCATATAGGACAATTCAGCCATTTTTGTAGTCACTCCTTCTTGAACACCTACCTATCCGCGCATTCAGGGAAAAAACTAACTAATTTGATGGTAAAGCTGCTTACTTAATAAATATCCTACCTGATTAAGTTAGCTGAGTTCAAGGCGATCCCTGGGTTAGGCTACGCCTATGCAATACCAGCACCCCCGTGACCAACCTTACTTAGGAACGTCTTCAAAGTCTGTTATTGCACAAGCAAACTCCGTAAAAGCTGTTTTAATCAGAACCTCTTTCGTTCCCCTTTCTAGCGAAGAATTGCGTATGAGGTCTGTTAATTCTATGAACAGCAAAGAAAACATAAAACGATCTTGGCGGTCAACTTGTTTCAAGCAAGACGATATAAACTGATAAAGCTCTGTTTTTCTAGGCTTAGTTTGTTCTTCCCATATTTGTAACCCAAGCCGAAAAGTTCTCAAGCGGATTTCATTAGTGTTGAAGGACGCGTCTTTGTAGCGAACTGATACGCGTTGAGGTATATCCATGAGTTTTAGCTATACATATTCGATGTAAAGTAATTATTCACTTATATTTTCGCTTAACCGGAAAAATCTGATATTTTGCACCAATTCCAACAACCACCATAGATTAGAACACTGATAAAAAAGCTATTGGCGAACTGAAGTTGTTGGGCAAGTGGGATATTCACACAGCAATTAGGTTGAATGTATAGCAAGGGACTGGGTGAAAAGTATTTTTGTGTCTAAGTTTTATCATCTGTTGATTTCCTAATCACCTTAGCTGTTGCTGTAGAATCCCCATCTTCAAGGTACTCCTAAGATGGGGAGTGTTACTTAGTTGTTTAATTTAGAGGATGCCCCAGAAGTGGAGTAAGCCTTGACCAGAAAAAGCTTCAATCAAAATCGCAGACAGAAAACCAATCATTGCAAGACGACCATTCCAGTTTTCACTCTGAGGAGTGAAGCCAAAACGCACAGCATTAGGATCTTCTGAAACAATAGGCGCAGAATTCTTAAAACCTGTCATGAGTAAAACTCCAAAGTTTAAGTGTTGTAGCAGTTGTAACTGTCTGTAAAGTAATGTAACAGATGTTTAAAAAAATGCAACGTTGAGTGAATAAAGAAAAGCTGAAGAAAAATCTGCTCGACCAAGAGGAATTGGGCCATAGAAAGCATCGACTGGCAAAAGTCAATTTTGAGAAAATGAAAACACAGATGGATACAGGTAAACACTAAGAATTTATCTGTATCCATCTGTGATTGCTTGGTTTCAATACCTGGGAATTAGACGATTAGGCTTGTTGTATTTCTGGACGGCCATCTTCAACTACAAATGAAGCCCGTTTACTAATTGTGCCAAATGGGGTTGTGACGTTTGACATAACCAGATAATCTGTCTTCCAGGTTGTAGGAGTCAGAGAACAGCGAACATAGCCCCGTTGACCGTTGAAGAATTTAATGTGTGGGTTATCTGGTAAGTAAGCTTCAACGATGGGATTAGTATCTGCCCCATCGCCACCAGAGCTAATTGAAGTAGCAACGAATTCACTCCCAACGGTGGTGGATTGTGGGTTATCAAAGTTAGCTTTGAGATTCATAGCCCAGTTGGAATGCACATCACCTGCCAAGGATACTGGATTAGACGGCTGGCGCTGTCCAAGGAAAGCCATGAGGCGATCGCGCGAAGCCACATAACCATCCCATTTATCCATGCTGTAGGTTCCACCTTCTCCTGGTGTCATGTCTCGTTGAGCAATAGGAACCTGCTGCGCCAAAACATTCCATTTGGAGTGTGAGCTATTTAGACCATCGAATAACCAATCTTCCTGTGCCTTACCAGTAATTGTTGCATTCGGATCGAAATTTTCTGGGCAACGTTCTTTAGTGCCATCATCACAAGGCTGATTGGTGCGATATTGGCGGGTATCTAAGACATGGAAGGTGGCTAAGTTACCAAAGGAGAGCCGACGGTAAAGTTGCATATCTGGGCCAACAGGACGCGAGAAGGGGCGCAGTGGCATATGTTCGTAGTAAGCCTGATAAGCAATAGCCCGCCGTTGGAGGAAAATTGCTCGATCCTGATCTGGTTCGGTATCAACTTGGGAGATGGCGTTGGCGTAGTTGTTTTCTACTTCGTGGTCATCCCAAGTGACAATCCAGGGAAACGCTGCATGAGCTGCTTGCAGATTGGTATCGGTTTTATAGAGGGCGTGGCGGTTGCGGTAATCCTCTAAAGTAAAAATTTCTGAACCATTGTGTTGCCTAGGGCCATTGTTTGAGATTCCCCCTTCATAGATGTAATCGCCAACATGCACTACTAAATCGAGGTCTTCCTGTGCTAGATATTTGTAGGCGGTATAGAATCCCTGCTGATAGTTTTGGCAGGAGACTAGACCAAAATTAAATTTACTCAAATAGCTATTTGCTAGAGGCGCTGTCCGAGTACGACCAATGGGGCTAGAGTCTTGACCGACAAGAAACCGATACCAGTACCAAGTATCAGATTGCAGCCCTTCTACTACAACTCGAACTGAGTGAGCTAGTTCTGGGGTTGCCAGTACCGTACCTCTGGAGACAATGCGCCTCATATCGGGATCAGTTGCTACTTCCCAACGAATTGGCACATTCATAGGTGGCATTCCACCTCCGTTTAATGGTTCAGGAGCAAGACGAGTCCAGATCACTACGCTGGTAGGATAGGGTTCACCCGACGCTACACCCAAGGTAAAAGGATAATTGGAAAATCTGCCTCTAGCTATCGCTCTTTGAGGAGAAAATTGGTTAGCGATCGCTAAACCAGACAACGCTCCTGCCCCGATAATTAAGTTGCGTCGTTTCATTCGACTGTGCAGGAACTGCTCAAAATTCCGGTAATCTACCATTCTCTACTCCTGAGTGACAGGTAACTTAAAGCACAGCAACAGCTAACACGAAGAAGGCAGGGTAATCGTAGGCAAACTTCATAACTAATCCCCTTACCAAAATCAGGTTTTAATTCCCAATTTTTCTTTTATTATCAATGTGTTAGATGTTATGTTGCCACATAAAAGCCTACTAATAAGAGATTAATCCTTGGCAAAGAAAGCGTTAATATCAACTTAACCAAGCTTAGATTTTAAGCTTTTCATTGATGTTAATTTTCTCTTCATCATCCAGCCCAAACTACAAGCAAAAAGAGCGCCAACTAAAGGTGTAGGTTCAGGTACTTGTGTATAGGAAACTCTACCTGATATGGGTTCGGCATCTGGAGAAGTTCTAGAGAAAATTGTAAAATCTTCACCGATGATTTCGTAACTGATAGAACTGGAAGGATTAGATTTATCGTTAAACAGATAATCTAATGCAAAATTTGTTTGTCCTGTTAAGGATGTGGTTGGAAAGACAAGAGGAAAATCTGGATATTTGTTATCATCTTGCTCAGTGTAAACGGTAGAATCACCGTCAAATTGGAAAGAGAGAGAATTAATGGTGGCTACGGGATTAACTTCATTACTAAAAGTTGAGTCATCAAAGCTAAAAAAACCATTTCCCTTATTTCCCATGCTCTCAACTGTGAAAGCGTAATTAATAATTGCAGCAGATACAGATTTTGAATCTACAGTAACAATGGCTAAGGTAAAACTAGCAGCAGCAAGAACTAATTGGGGAAGCAATTTCATCTCAGTTTTCCTCACCATAAACTTCTGTAACCAATGCACACTTCAAAGTAGAGAAATAATTTTTTTATAAATTACTTCTTTCTTAAATTAGTATTTATCACTGATTAGAAAAGTGATCTAAATCAATGATTTCCCCTTTTTTAAGAACAATAAACAAGTCTCCAATTAATTGAAGTAGTTTTATTTTAGAGTTAGGAGTTTAAGCAGACTTTAATTAAAGGTAAAATTGAAGAATAATGCAGGATTCAGAATCAATCAGTATGGGATTGAAACCTGCCACTACAAAAGTTGACCACCGAATTTTCAATTTGGTGGGGGTCTTAGGGACTTCCAAATAAAAAAATATACCATCCCTGCGGGACGCTACGCGTAGCTTGCTTCCCCAAAGGGGTACGTTATAGAGGCAGGGGGCAGGGAGCAGGGGGAGGGAAAGTCGTAGTGAAATCCAGAAATTTGGATAATTTATTTTTTGGAGTTCCCTTAGAGGTTGTTTTAAAAGTTTTTCGCTATGATTTTAGGCACTTTTAGATCCCCACTAACTCCCCTTAAAAAGAGGGGAACCGGAATCAAAGTCCCCCAATTTATTGGGGGATTTAGAGGGAGCTAGAACTTTTGATACCGACAAGAGGACTTTTCAAACATCCTCTTAAACGGGACATAGCATTGCCGTGTCCCGCGTTCACATGGAAATCGTTATGTAGATATTGGCTTTTAAAACATCCTCCAAGAGTATTAATTACGGAAAATAATCTATTATCAACGAAGGCAGGGGGCAAAGGGTAGCATCGTACTTCCTTTAACTCTTTGAACTGTCGCTTGTAGAACAGGAAACAGATTTTTCGCCTGACCAATCTGTAAAAGTATTTTCATCTTTATAATGCCGGGGAGTTTGCAGCAGCAAGTTCCAAGCTTCCCCAGCATCATATAAATTAAAGTCTTCAGGATAGTGAGTTTCTAACAAATCCCTAACTATGAAATAATAGTCAGAGTTCATTCCTGGAAAAATATGATGTTCAGTATGGTGAGAGAAATTTAAATGCAACAGGTCAAATATTTTATAAACCCGGAGAGACATACTATTAATAAGTGGATCATTAACGCTAGTCATCCTACAAAGCATATGATTGGTATAAATATAAAACATTACCCCACCATAGCCAATTCCAATAGGTAAAAAGTAGCCGAGTATGACTTTAAGGGGTTCAAATTGTAGATAGGCAAGGATGCTCAGATGAATTGTTATCATCATCAATAATTCCCCTGCGATCGCTCGCCGATCTTTGGCACTAACTGTAAATGCAGCAGGAACATAATCGACGGATTCACGATTGAAAAATAGCACAGATGTGAGATTACGAAAAGTATGTACTCCCCAAGCTGATGTCAATCCGACTACGAACCATATAGGATTGACTTCACTAGAAGGCACAAATAAATCCTGAATCCATTTTCCCCAAGTTGAAGACTGTTCATATAAGTAATTGCGATCGGGGTCGCCAAAATCATTAGTATGATTATGATGTACTCGGTTATGAACTGCTTTCCATAATGTTGGTGGCATCCACAACATTGTTAGCCCTAGAAAGCTAATAATATAGATTAATCGGGCGTTTTTAATCACGCTACCATGCATCAGATCGTGGGTGCTAAATAGTAAGACAACCACGCTATTACCCATAATGATACTTAGAGGAAGATAAAGCCATAAAAGAGATGGCGACCAACAATCTAAGCGAGCCGCTATCATCCAGCCTAGTATCAAAATGGCCAGATTAATGAACAAGATAACCAACTTACTTGGATCTGGGATAAATGCTTGAGGTGGAATGAGGGAACGTAATTCTTTCGCATATATTTTCTGGTGAATCAGTGTTTGATCAGTACTAATCTTCATAAATCATTGTCACGTAAAGAATTGAACTAAATACAGTTTTGCGGTAGATTGTAGCGTTTTTAAACGCAGAGTCTTTCTTTCGTAATTTCATGCATTACGAACTTATGAAAGCCTATACTAAGATATTCCAAAAGCTAACTGATCTCCAAGACCTTCGCCAAAAGAAAGATGGAGAGATAGTAATGGTGTAAAAATCAATTAGAGAAGGACGATCACAGGAGCAAACGAAGGACTTCTTCAGTAGGAAAAGAATAGAAAACAATCTTATTATTGCCTATGAAGTTACTTCTGCTTTCCACCAATTGGATGAATTTTGCGGTATTAGTTTCTTATTGTTTTAACATTTGGAAGAATCGAGTAAAGTAATCTGGAAAGGTTTTCGCTGTACAGCCAGGATCTTTAATTACAATCCCTGGAACCTTCAAGCCTGTGACAGCAAAAGCCATCGCCATTCGATGATCGTGATAGGTTTCAATCGCCGCCGGGGTAATGGGGCCAGGCTCAATTTTCAGTTGATCTGGGAATTCTTCAACCTTGACTCCCAGCCGACGTAACTCTGTGACCACAGCTTTAATTCGATCAGTTTCCTTATATCGAATATGTTCCACATTACGAATGGTAATCGGTGAACTGGCAAAGGGCGCGATCGCTCCTAATGTTTGCACCAAATCTGATATATCATTCATATCAATGTCGATGCCTTGCAATTGCTTGGGCCCTGTCACTTCGGTGTAATCATCCGAATCCTGAATTTGGCAACCCATCTGTTCTAAAACATTTAGCCACAGAATATCCCCCTGGCAAGATTGTTTAGTCAAATGTTTGACGCGCACTCGTCCACCCGTGACGGCGGCGGCGGCAAAAAAGTAAGAAGCATTTGACGCATCGGGTTCTATTGTGTAATGTCGAGCTTGGTAACGTTGACCCGCTTTAATCTGAAATTGATTATCGCCGATTTGATTCACCTCAACACCAAAATCCGCCATCAGACGACAGGTCATTTTGACGTAAGATTGAGAAACTAATGTCCCCTCAACCTCAATGTTCGTATCTTGTTGAGCATAAGGCGCAATCATTAGCAGTGCTGAAAGTTGCTGACTTGTTTGGTTGGCTTTTAAACTAAAATTTCCGCCAGCGAATCCCTGTCCATAGACGGTGTAGGGCATAAACCCAGAGTTTCCCTCAAATTTAACGGTTGCTCCACCCGTTTGCAGCACCGTCAACAAATCACCCATCGGACGTTCTCGCATTCTAGGAACGCCATCTAGGCGATATTCGCCGTTACCCAGTGCCACTAGCGCCGAGATAAACCGTGCTGCTGTACCTGCCAAACCTACAAATAAATCTGCCTGTTTAGCTGGAATCTCACCTCCTCTTCCGGTAACTTGAATCTGTGCTTGATGAGGATTCAAAATAATGGGCATGCCCAATTGCTCTACGCATTTGGCAAAATACTCGCTATCTTCACTAAATAAAGCATTTTCTAAAACGGAGTCACCTTGTGCCAAAGCAGTGACAAGCAGCGCCCGATTGGTAAGACTTTTAGAACCGGGAATTTCTACCGTGGCATCCACTGGCCGATCTAGAGCAGGAATTGCAATGGTATCCACGTTAAACCTCTAAGTAGGCGGTTAGCTACAACTTTATATATTGACATATTGTGGCCAAAAGGGGCAGGGGGAGCAGGGGGAGGGGAGCAGGGGGAGAAAGAATATTGAGATTAACCCATGCCCAATGGCTCGTAGTTGAGTGGAAAATCTGACTGTGTTTTTGGGAATACTTGATTTATTCACCTGACTAATCTAGAACTCAGGCATTATCAATATGAAATGGAGCAAGTGAATAAACAAAATCAGCAAATGAATTTCCCAATCCTCGAAATGGGAATCGGGATTAATACAGGCGAGGTCGTAGAGGGGAATGTTGGTTCTCAAAAACGCGCTCAATATACAGTTGTTGGCAGCCATGTTAATTTGGCTGCTCGAATTGAGTTTTATAACGTGGGAGCACAGATTTGAATTTCTGAAAATACCTGTAAAGATGCCAATATTAACCTCTAAATTGCTAGACAACTACAAATAGAACCTAAAGGAATAAAATCCCCTGTGACAATTTGTGAAATTCATGGCATTGGCGGTAAATATAATTTATTCTTGCCTCAAGATGATGAAATAATAGTCAGTCTTAATCAAGAACTCCCTGTGAAATACACTATTTTGCAGGGAAAACATACAGTGGGAACAGTATTTATAGGAGCATTGATTAACCTCTCGGAAAAAGGGGCGCAATTAGAATCTCCACATTCTTTATAGCTTTTGAGTAATATCAAACTCAAGTTATTGATTGAGCCAGAACTGGCTACAGAAGAAGAACACATCTATGCCAAGGTGATCCAAAAATCTCATGTTGACGAGCATCTTTTTCTGCTTCGGTTTCCAGATGTTCCCCTAAAAATGATAGCAATTCTCAATGTGCTTTGTCAGCCTGGGTGAGATTAAAGCATCTTGAAATATAACGAAAGGAGGTATGTGTAAATACGTTCAACTCTAAAAGTAGGTAGTTCAGCTTTTTTTAAAACAGTAGCAATTGTTGCTGATAGAACTAGGCGATCGCGGTAAGATTTTGAACTTAAGCCTGATTCATCTCCAATAACTCCTTAATAATTCGTAATTCATAATTTGTAATTTATTATGCTACGGAGCAACTCACTTGAGTTATGGAGATAAAAATATGATTTCTTCTAAAACTGAGATTCAATTACATCCAACGACAAATGACTAACGTAAACAGATTTCAAAAACTAGTAGAACTTGCAAATGAATATGGCATTATTTGCCAACCAACGCCAGAAGAATGCTTGATTGCATCTTTGCCTGGAGAGGAGGATTTTTTATTAGCTTTTACTTGGTCTGGTACGATTGAAGGAGAGCCACCAGAGCATGAGTTAATAGCGATTAGTGTACAGGATATAGTCAAAGAAGTTACGGTTGCAGCTTGGCAGATTCCTATTTATTTATTTGGAAACGTTTTAAGACAAGCTCAGATGCTTGTTGCTGCCCATAAAGATTTTGTTAGCTAAAAGACGAGCTTTAGGCAAAAACTACTATCCCTGTCTACTGTGGCAGGGATTTTTATTTGAACTACCGCGCTTAAAGTAAGAGACAAGAAGCCTATTTTCTCAGTTTTCATCTCTTTTGTCTAGATTTTTAACTGCCTGCTACTTAAATGCTACTTAAAACGGTAGCCTTAAATAATCCAGCAACTCACACACACTGCATCATGTTACCTAAACCCAAAAAGCACTGGACACCCTCAAACTGGGCAAGTTGGAAGCCTTTCGGGATTGGCGAACAGTACCCCAACAACTATTGGGAGGTCTGAACTATCTCTGCAATACCGATACTTTCAGCGTTTTTTTTGATGTCTGCTACTAATTTGCTACTAAAATTACTATTTTTAACTTAATCAGAGCGCAACTTCTGAGTGCGATCGCGCTACTAAAATGCTACTCATTGGAAACGGTACCATAGGCGATACAGGCTGCAAGTGACAAAAACGGAATTATGCACAAATATCACGTGGGCGATCGAGTAACCTTTGTGGGTAGCACAGAAATACCAGTGTTGGAAATTAAAGAATTATTATTTTCGGGAGGGCATCTATTGTATAAATGCGGACTTCCTGGTAAGCAGCACCCAATAAATATTTTGACAACTTTTAGAGAAGAACAGTTACAACTCGCTGAAAAAGAAAAACCAGCAACAAAAAGGGAATTATGAAACTAATTAATTTTGAAGCAGAAATTAAACTTATTAATTGCTTTTACTTCATGATTTTAATTTATTGTATCTCTGGAAAACCCCTCTCAACCTTGACTATCAAGTGACGAAATAGGTTATGTACAAACAAACTATTTACATTGGAATAGCTAAAGACCAGCATGACAACATTCTACCTTTGTGCTGGCATACAAAGAAGCAAAGGGCCGGAGATGTAGCTCAACAATTGGCCAAACAAATAGGGGCCAATTTTGTAGGCGTTATCCATTGCAACGAGGCGGATTACGAAGCACAGGCATCTTTCCCCGATGACCATTTTTTAAATTTGCCATACAAAAATGTTGAGAGTGAAATAGAAGAGGTAAGGGGCGCTGACCCATCGACGTGACAAAATGGAGATTTCGCCCTAACAGAGGCGGAAAGCAAGATTTTGCATTTATCAGGGTAATCTAATTATAGAAAATAGAGATTTATCCCAAGATAGTGCAGATTTTGGTTAGAGATATGCTTTACAAAAAAGACTCTGGATTTACTTTAATAGAAATGTTAGTAGTAATACTGATAGTAGGAATTCTATCAGCAATCGCAGTTCCTAGCTGGCTAGCCTTTGTGAATCGACAACAAATAAGCAAAGCTACTGATGTTGTTTACGCCAAATTACAAGAAGCAAATCGTGAAGCTAAAAATAAAAAACTTAGCTACAGTGTCAGCGTTCGTAAAAATCCTAGTACTCAAGATGCAGAAATTGCAATTTATCCGACAAAAAAAGCTGATGGTACTAACTTGTCATTTAATGAAATTATGACATGGGAGCCGATAGGAAAAGAAGTTAATACTGATTCTAAAAAAATTATTTTAGGTGCGAATCTTGATGGAGAGAATATAGCGAGTACCGTATCTAATACTTTAAAGACAGCAGGAAAAGTAACATTTGATTATATGGGAACTTTACCAAATGCAAACTTTGGGACAACCGAACCAGCAGGATTAAAAATTGTATTAACTGCTAGTAGTACCAAACGATGTGTTATTGTCAGAACTTTAATCGGTTCTTTGTATAAAGGAAAAGATTTTGAGTGCAATTAAAGTACTTAGATTTTATTTTGAATTTTGTTCAAAAGTGTTTTGATGGCTACCGATTCAGCTATTACTCGTTGGTGTGTTGCCTTGATGCTTGTTTCTAATGATTCTAATGTGGGAGGTTCTTTACCGACATACTCCCACACTTTCAAACTGATATCTTTTAAATAAAATTTAGGAGCAAAGGATATTAAATATTTATTGCTGTTAAAAGGTATTTTGCTAAACTTATGAACTTGATACCGATTTAAAACTATTTTTAAATAATCACCTTGAGCATAGCCTGATGCGCCAAAACCAACTGGATAAAGTTGTAATAATTCACCGGCACTATACCAAGTAGTTGGCGAAGTTGATGAAGTTGCAAAAATTCCTATTATGCTACTAGTAAAATTTATCCTTGGTTCGATTGCAGGAATAGAAGCTTTTTCATCAATGCGATACTCATTAATGATTTGCTTCCATTCACTGGCAATATCAAACATTTTAAGGTAACCCAAAACCTGGATATACTTCTACTCCAGCTTTGCTTAATTGCCTTAATTGAGCAGCAGTTAATGGTACTTGTGCTTCATTAAGAGCAGTAGCAGCAGCTTTTTGCATGATTGGATAACTTCCACCTCCAGCTAATTTAAAATAAGGGCTAATTTCAGATCCACTAGGGGTAGCATCAATCTTACCAGCCGGAATCAAAGTTCCCAAAGCGTCTGCAATTACAAGAATTGTCGCAAAACTTGGGAATCGAAAACTTAAACTATGATAAGTTGGCCTTTGCCCTGCCCCAGGTGTGCCAATTACTTTTCCTGTTGTCAGAATTACTGACCTTGTTCCCTTTGCTAATCTTCCTGGTTTCTTATACGGCGCTGGAATGCCAGCATTATTTTCAGCAGACCGGACAACACTTGAGCCATCAGCCCGAACTAAAGTTCTAGCTTTTTTTGGGGTTACTGTTGTAGTTTTTAAAAAAGGTTTAGCAAGATTTTCTATGTCTAAAAATTTTGCTGTAACTGAAAGACAAGAAAAATTCCCCAACGGATCGTCTACTACCCGGCCTGCATCGTCTGTAGTTTCCCGATACAACGGGAAATATAAGCGTTTCGCCATTTTTTAACTCCAATTTGTTAATTAATAATTAAACTCTTGCTGGAGTTGTAGTATTAAGATCAACCGCCGCAACAATATTTACACCGTAAGAAGCATTATAAAATTGCAAGCCGCTTGCTGCATCAGTTTGAACGGTTCCTGTCGTTGGCGCTGGATAAGCATTTAAAGCTTCTCCAGCTACAAGAGCAGGAGTAGCACTGGTATTTTTAGCAACTTGAGCCGTATAAGAAGCTTGTAGCAATTTTGCAAACATTTCCGCAGTTTCTATCCCGGCAGGTAAAGGATCGAGTCCATCCCACCAAGTTTTTAAAGCAGTATCACTAATTTTTGCAGAAATCTCAGCAAAGGTTAAGTCAGTAACAGCAGCCATATTTTTATTTTTTGTTTAATCCGTGTATCACTTGTCTAGCAAGCATTTCACGGTTTCGTCAAGTGTTTTAATAAAGATATTTGGACAGCGATTTTTTAATAGGTTAAGGTGTTAAAAAATTATCATAGCTATATGACGATACAAGAATTAACAGTTAAGCAAAAAATTGCGATCACCCTTGACCCCAATTCCGGTGCTAGCGCAATTCCAATTTTTAATTACGTACCATATTCAAAAGCTGGCTATAGATTAATTGATGAATATTTGGAAGTAGAAGACCTTAAGGCAGTCTCTTGGATCTATTCTCTTCCTTCGGTTCCTTTCCCAGTGTTTGAATTAGAAGACAGCGAATCAAAACAACTACTAACAGCGATTAACTTAGAATGGAAGTCTAACAGAATTCAATTAGACATTGTTGTGAATATTAATAATTCTTTGAACTGGCAACGAATAGCAGCTTATTCACTTCTTAATAGTGACCCTTACCCATATAGAGAATATTCGTTAGGGAATCATTCACTTGGTAATAACTCAATGCTAGGATTACAAATCAGAAATGTGGGTTTTGGATTATTACAAAATAGTGTGAAAGGTCAGGATAAAGTAACGGCTTACGCTAATTTGACACGGCATATAACTATTGAAAAACTAATAGATATTAGTGTAAAAATAGCCAATAATATCACCACAATTGCAAGCACAATTGTAAATACTAATCCGAACAGAAAAGGAATTACATTTTTCAATTCAAGCAATAAAAACATTTTTATTGATACTGTTAGCGGTGTATCAACTAATAGTTATTCTGTGAAATTAGAACCGGATGATTATTACGAAGCACCAAGCCCACTATACACAGGTGCTTATTATGGAATAGTTGCAGAAGGTAGCACAGCAATAGATATTAGGGAGTATTTATAATGTTCCCTGATAGATTTAAACCACATGATACTTATTACTGGGCATTGCAAAATATAAAAGATGTTGTTGACTTTTATAGATACGATGCATTACCAGGATTAAGTCAAATAAGAGAGTGGGCTGCACCAAGTCTTACTATAAATTACGACCCTTGCAACTTTAGTATTGACTATAAATTTCCTTTTTCAGAGGGTAATGATAACATCTGGCAAGGTGGAGGATTACCGAGAATAAAAATAGATATTAGAAATCAATATTGTCAACCGCCACCAAAACCAACTCCACCACCAGGAAACGGTTTTTATGTTGGTGGTAAATGCAATTGTGATATTAGTGTTGTTTTTGCTTTTTATGAAAAAGATTTTATATTAAGTCCTGGTGCTGGGATTGGAAAATGTCTTATAGATGGTAGTATTTGCCCATCAAATTTAAGAGAACAATCTCAGCAAAGTGGTGATTTTGCACGGCATCGATTTGAGCTTCATGACAAAAATCTTATAATACGTTTCAAGCTTCCTTATTCTGTAAATGATGATGGCATACCAACAGGAGATGGCATAACAGTATTTTATTGTACTTTATTTTTTACTTATGCTGAAGTACTAGAAAATAATGGGTATGTAAATCCAGCATTTCCTAGATTTCACAATTTTCGCAATTGGGGTTTACCTAATCAAGAAGCTGTTCTTGATGTAGCCCCTTGGCAAGTAGTTGCAATTAATTGTCGTGGTTGTGCACCAAATATATATATTGATCCACCACCGCCACCGAAGAAAAAGGAGAAAAAAGATATGGACTGTTGCGCCGAACTACGAGCATTACTCAAACTAACTCTTAAAAGAATTGGTAGCTTACCTGCTAATGTTCCAGATAATTTTGCTAAACAAAATCCATCAATGGTAAGTAAAGAATCACTTGCTGAATTAATGCTCTGGCAGATGGAACAACTCGATGCATTATCCGGTGCTTACCCAATTGAAATAGAAATAGAGGACAGTGATTTGGTTCAAGCTGGAAATCAAAAACAAAAAGTATCTTTACCCAATCAAGCGGAAGCGTTAGCGGAATTAATAGGGATGGTACTAACAGTCAAGCGTGATACTCATGCAAATCTCATAACATCTATCAAAGCTATGGGTGAAGCTGGAATGAGTAAACAATTAGCTGTAAAAACTTTGGATGTATCTTTAGCTAATGCTGAGTATTTAGGGTACAAGTTAGAGCAAAAGAAAAAAGAAATACCATCACTTTTTACCCCAGGCGGTAAAGATATCACTGAAACATTGAAAGAAAAAAATATAGAAATAATCACTTATGAAAACACTGACAAGAAAGACTTGCAAGATAACTTAAAAACATTGCTTGAATTTGCTGCTAGATGGAACGCTCAAAACTGGCGGAGAGTTGGAAGTAATGCAGCCAAGGATTTATTACAGCATTTACTAGTAAAACCCGAGGAGACAACTAAAGCAACAAAAGAAAACGATCAAGATGATTTTAATAAGTTCACTGAAGAAATAGAACGCGGATTTATTGATGTCACGGGAACCACTACCGACGCGCAGCCGTGGGGTAGACCTTACAAAGAGCGACCGAAGATTAAGGAATTAAAAAATGAAAAAGGTCGATACGGTAAAGATGATTAAACATGGCAATAAGTTTAGCAATATCTAAATTAACTTCTAGAGTTGTTCGCTCAAGTATTGGCACGCGAATTGTCAAAGGGCTTGAAAGTACAACTAGCACTAGTGGCGGTCTTGCTGGTGCAATTACTTCATTTTTTAGCGGTTTAGCTTCACTGACTGGATTTTTAATATCTTCAGTCGGTGGATTTTTTAAATTCTCGTGGACTCTGTTTTGGAGTTGGTGTGTATCAACAAAACAATTTTTATGGAACTTCAATTGGAATGCTACAGATGCTCAATTAGATGCGAATATTAAAGGTAAATGGACAGCTTTAGCGGCTCAACTCGGTGGAACACTCGGTAATGCTTTTGGTTATTTAGCTTGCGGTATAGTTCCCGGTGCAATAATTTTTGCGTTTAATGAGCCACTCGGCATGGTGGTTTTAGAACGAGTAGGAGCAGAAGCATTAGAGGAGTTCTTAGATAACCTTGGTTCTTTACTTAACAGTGCTTTGCTTCTCGGTATTCAGATATTAATTACTGAAACTTATAAAAATGTTCGTAAATTAATTAAAAGTAATAGTAAATTAATTGGTAAACTTTTTGGTAAAAAAGCTGAGAAAGCTGTACAAGCATGGGGTACTGAAGGTAGCAAGCCTTGGTCGTTTGCTCAAGCTACAGAAGATTTTTTAGATAATACTTTTGGGCAAGAAGGAGCCGCACGAGAGTTTGCAGAAGAATTTTTAGAAGAAGCTGACGAGGCGTGTATAGAGGCTGGATATGTTGTAGCCAATACTGTTGACACATATCTTGCAACACAAGTTGCAGCGAGAAGACAGTCTACAGTGTTAGGACAAACAAGGTATGTAGAAATAACTCCTAATCGAGAGAATCCTGATGAAAAAATAGTTTTAGCTGGAAGAGAAGAATTATTAAAACCTGTAATTATCCAAACTTTAGCAACCGACAACTTATTTGCTGGTAGAGATTTAGGATTAATTTATGGTGCTATGGCTTCTGAGATGCCGTTGCGTAGGCACAAACCAGAAGTAGTATTAAAGTTTTACCAGAAACAAAATAAAGACCCGATGAAAGGAGCGATAACAGATAAATTATGGATGCAAATATCCTTTAGATTAATGAACAAAGGAAAGGAGAACTTTGCTAATGATGAATACTTAAAATTTTTAGCTAACAAAATTCACGTTAAGTTTGCAACACCACCTTTCAAAATAAACAAAGGTAAACAGGTTTATACTTATTGTGACTTTGAGAAAGGATATCAACTTAAATTAGATGTAACAACTCAAGCAGAGGCAAGGAGAATAGTTGAGCAGGTTCTGGATATTCAAGGACATAGAGTTGACGATGATTTACTAAGAATAGGTAGTAAACCAGTCAACGGGGTTAGTACTATTCCTGAAAAGATAACGATTAGAGGTAAAGTTGAAAAATTACCAGTTAGAGGAAAGGAAGGAGTAGTAACTTTTCTTTATGCTTATTTAAATCTCGGAGAGAACCTACCACCGATTAACCTTGTTGATCTAACAGGAAAAAGAAGAGATGTCGTATACAAAGGAAACTGAAGAGAGTATTACATTTTTTTTATCAATTGGAGACACTATAGAATATGAACTTAACGATGGAACACATGGAGAAGGGGAAGTATTAGAAATTGACGAAACTTGCAGCGCTGTTAAAATTTTACCGATGGATGAAAGCTCTATGATTTTAGTACCAAGATGGATAAGCGCGGATGATATAGTTCCGTTCTAGCACAAACCTACTCCAAGTAATACTCTAAGTAAGAAAAACATTATGCCTCTATATAGAAAAAGAATAGTAAACGGATCATCTTTAGATATTCCAAGCGATACTAGAACTGTTGCGGGTAGTAATGATTTTTTTATTGGTATTGATGAAAATAGTGAACTTTATAAAATTAAAAAGTCTGATTTATTAGTAGGATTATCAAGTGACACAGGTGGAGGTACAACACCAACTACACCGACAACAGGATACCCAACTGGGATGGCATTACTATTAGAAGATGGCAGTAAGCTAGACAAATCGGGTAATGATAGACACGCTACACCTGTGGGCGCTAATTCGCCTACATCTGTTGTTGGGCTTGACGGGAAACAAGTTTTAAAATGGGATGGATCAGGAACTCAAGAATTAGAAATTACACCATTTTTAAGCGGTGCAACCGGAGCTACTTTATATTGTGTTTTTACAATTGAAAGTGGTGATAACTATAATATTGTGCGTACCATTGATGTATCCGGTGGTGACTTTTGGAAGTTTATCGGCGGTTCGGCTGGCTACTTTGCTACATTCTTACAAAATAGACTTGAAATATATCCCCCAAGTATGCCAGCCACGGGTAGCATTTTAGTTAGTATTCATTCTGGTAGTAATTATCAAATTCTTATAAATAACGATAGCAAAGGAATTAAAAGTAATACTTTCTTTGCTGGTAATAAGTTTAGAATAGGAGTAAATGATTATCCTTTTGTAGGAAGTATTGCGACTTTGCTCGTATATCCTGAACATATCCAGCCTTACACAACAAAGCATAATTCAATAATAAATGTAATTAAAACTAGATATACTTCTTTAACCTTGGTTTCTTGAATGTCTACTACAATTCAACAGCAACAACCTACCGTTACAGTTAGTTTAGAGTCAACTGGCGTATTTTTGGGAGCGCTAGTATCATTAACTATTCTGTTAGGAATACTAATCAAAATAGTTAGCAACTTCAACAAAATAGCTAACGATATTCATGATTTAAAGGACGATATAAAAAATCATTCTAATAGTGAAGGACATGAAAAATTATTGCAGCAAGTAAGGATATTACAAGCACAATATAATTCTTACGATAAATCTTTAGAGCTTCACTTGTTGAATTTTGAAAATAGAAAGGAAGCTGTACAATTTTTATTTGGTCAAATCAATGAAAAGATTGATCACAAATCACAAAGAATGGAAACTGAAACCAAGGAACTAAGAAAGGAAATTAAAGAGCTACAAGGATTTTTGAATAAGCGTGAAGATTTTGTTATTAGGAACAGAGAAACCGATTAGCTATTTGGCTTAGATACAAAAATTAAGTTTTGTCACTTCACCCCCATGTGACAAGCAACACTTGGGGCGGATAGGCTAAAGCGGGTAGATGTTGCCATCGTGCGATCGCACCTCTAGCGATCGCGCTTTACTCTACCTGAAAACTTTCCGCCAAGCCTTCGACAAACAATACTTGGAGCGGATAGCCTGGACAAGGTTGATAACACTGTCTTTACTTCATTGGATTTATTGCGATCGCTTCCAGCGGGCGGTTACGCCATCGCAGTATTTGTCCAGCGATCGCATTTTTCATGCAAGGCTAAACCTTCACCAGCTGATGTGGGAAGTAAGCCCTTGCAAGTGGCTTGCGGCGATCATCGCACTTTAGCCAAATACCATCAACTCTAATGTCGGTAATAGTGGCGAAGGTATTCTTGTACTTGCCTTCCTGAATTTCCACTTTATCTCCCACGATTAAATTGCTTCTGGGGGATTGCTCACAGCATTGCAAATCAGTGAATGGCAAGCTAAGTCTGCCTCGTCCTGGAACTTGGCAGCTGGCTTTGGAGTGAACATCAAAAATCTGGAATACTTTTACCTCTCGATTGAACGTCAAGCTGTAGTAGCTAGCTTTCTCCTGAATTAGAGGCAGGATGGGCAACTCCTGTTCTGTGACTTGTAGTATATGACTGTTGTCATCGAGGCGATCGCGATCGCCTTGGATCACCTTGTGATCACCTTGCGATCGCCTTACCGGATCACCTTCTGGAATGCTTGCCGCCTCTACGTTTCCGCCAAAGGTGATCAAGTCATTTGTATGAACATCGATTTTTTTTTCTAATTCGGGATTTGATAAAATTGCGATTTCAGGCATACTTAGATGATCACCTTGCTTTACATCCTCAAGACAATCTTGCTGTATATGCGTTTGGTTTGCTTCACAAAGGTGATCATAAGAAGGTGATCCAATGGTGATCCAAGGTGATCCATCGTTTTTATACACATTGAGCGAATCGCTGGTTGCCTCTGGCTGACAAGCACTTGAGCCACTTTCAGAGGTGATCCGCTGAGACGAGGTTACTGTTACGGTTTGTAAAGCATTCTTTGTACTACAGTTTTCTGGTTCACGAGCGATGTAATACAGCTTTGCAGTGCCGCTAAAGCTTCTCTCGTCAAGGCTTACCAGCCCATCTCTGGCTAATTGCGATAAACAGCGCCTGGCGTTACCGGAGGTAGTACCGATATGGTGAGCTACTTCCTCAGCTTCAAATTTAATGTTGGCGTGTTCTTGTAAAAATTTGATGATTTGATCCTTGGTAGACATATCCGGCGAACCTAACTCTTGACCAACTTCCTCTAACAGGGAGAAACTAAAGTCCTCTTCATTGAAGTAGAGGCGATAGCTTGTGGGGAAGCGGCGCGATCGCGATTTCTCAATGGTGAGAATTTTTTCTTGGGGGTTGGCACTGGGGTTAGAGTCCTTCTCTAATTTGATGACTTCGGAGACTGCGTTTCTAACGGCTGTCGTCCCCCTAGCTTGTCCGTTTCTGTTGGTGTGGTGAACGATGACTACCGTTATCCCTGTTTCTGCCGCGAACTTGTTTAGCTCCAGGACGGGGCGGGAGTATTCTGTTCTGTTTTCGTCGTAAAGGGAGTAGCGGTTAACAAAGGTCAGGGAGTCAATCATCACGATCGCGGGTTTAAATTCGGCAGCGTCTTCATACAGAGTTGGCATAGCGTCAGTGTTCCAGCCAAATCTAACCCCTGTCTTGTTACGAACTTCTGTCCCTGGTTTAAACCCGCGCTTGTTTAGGGCCTGAAGCATATCGTGTTTTGATTCATCACCCTGGTAGATAAGAACACGGCGGCTATCGGCAGTGGCAGGGAAGCCATTCCAGTTTTTACCGTCAGCTATGCAGTGGAGTAAGTCATAAAGAAATTTGGTTTTACCAACGCCACCATCGGCAATTACCAGTGCTGTGGTTGCTTGTGGAAGTATTCCCCCCAAAAGCCATTTTCTTCCCTGTGTGCCTACTTCTTCTTCAAGCTCATCTAAGCTTTTTCGTGGTTCGACTGTGGCACACAGCGATTTCATGTAAAGGTCTTCGAGTCCTGTAATACCTTTTTTTATCTCAGGATGAGCATTAGCTAATAAGTTCAGTCGGTATAATTTCAGCCCAGGATTAGAAGTTTTGAGGTAGATGTTTTCTAGTTCATGGACTAGCTGATTGTAATGCCAGGATTCATTCTCTTCTTTTGTTGGTGCTAATGGTGCTGAAAAGATTGCCTTGGTTTTATTTTCAAATGCTACACAAACATCTGCCCATTCTGTCTGCGTATCATAAGCTAAATGTTCAAGTTCATTAGCAATTCTGATTGCTTCTCGACGGCTGGCATTTAGGATAATTAATGCAGCAAGACTATCAATATTAACTGCACTAACAGTTCTATCAACAAGGCTAGCTAGTTTATTCCTTCCACCGATCCTTGCCAGTAAATCATGGTCTGATAACCAGCTAGTAACGTGTAGCAGGTCTGTGGAGTGGAGTTTCTTGCAGAGTTTAAGACAGGCTTGATAAATATCCTTGTGTGCGCCGATATAGAAGTGTTCTGGCTTTAATCTGTCCTTGATTCGATAGATTGCACTTGGGTCAAGAAGTATTCCACCTAGTATTGCTTCTTCTGCTTCAATGTTGCATGGTGGTAGCCTGTTATTATCAGGTTTAAAACTTAGTTCTTCGGTGTAAGTGTAGGGGACTGCTATCATTTTTCTGTCCCCCGATTAGCTAGGTTTGAATTATTTAATGTGTTAGAATGCAGGGAAATAACGCGTATTTTACCGCTTAAGATTCGTAAGTATTTGTTCATTTTTTACTGATGTTTTTTGTATCTAATTCACTAAGCTATAAACTTAGTGAGTTTTTTTTTGCGTGTGACGAGCTGCCTAGTTGCTATTGAGACATTGTTGTTCAAAATCCATCAGGGCAATTGAGCTTGCGTTGCTTTTGCTCCTCCAATAATTTAAGAATCTGTTCTGCGGCGAATGAGCGATCGTAGTGTGGCAGTCCAGCGCTGGACATGGCCGCAAGCAAGACTTTGACTTGTTCCTCATCGTCGACTTGCAAGACAGGAAGCAAGTTTAAAATCAGCCTTGCATAAGCTCTTACTTCCTTGTGGGTGAGCTTGTCGCCTTCCTTGTTTTCCTTAATTTGTTCAAGGAAATGAGCGATCGCTTTGGTAGATCCGTCGAAGCCAAACATTGTTAACTAGGGGATTGGGGATTAGGGATTGGGGTATCGGTAAGTTGCAGGTAAAGAAGAAAGTTGTCTAATTCCTCTTGGGTCAAAAGCGATCGCGATCGCACTCCGTAATATTTCATCAAATGCTCTCGACCTTGCTCAACTGTCCAGCCCAGTCGCTGCATTTGGGCATCTGTCTGGTTTATTAGCTCATGGAAGCTTGGGTATGGTGATTGGTCATTAGTCATTAGGTAAGAGCGATCGCACTTAAGGCAAGTAAGGAAGATACCCAGGAAACTCCCCGGTGAATTCTTCCTCCTCCACTGGAGTTGGCGGAAAGAGGTAATAGCGGGTTGCTCTGTAGAATGCCTCGGTCGGCGATCGCTGCCCCACAAATAAATAAAGTCCGCCATCGAGGTATACAGCAGGTGGAAATCTGACAACGGCAATCATTTCCTTGCTGGCTAATATCTGTCCTGTTTCTGTGGTTAAAGTTGCTTTCAGCATTGGGCATTGGGCATTGGGAAAACTTAGGGAAGGCGGATCGAGTTGGCGCTTGATCCGCCATTTTGTTTACCGAAAGAGAAAGTCGAAATGAACGATCCAGTAATTTTGAGTGGCAATGAAGTAATCGGCATTGCTAAAGAAATGAGCTTTGCGAATGCCAATCTTTTAAAGTTTGAGGAGATACACAGACACATCGGAGAAGCGATAAAGTCGAATTTTCCTAATTACAGGGTTTGGACTGCTGAACTTGAGGGATGCGACGGCGTTAGTGCTGAAGTTCTCCAACCGGGAAAAGATTGGCAGAAGGGGAGGCTCAAATTAGTGATCAGTTATCGTGTGGAATTCACTCCCGACAAAGTGCCTGGACTAGAATCTCCTTTAGACGATCTGCGATCGCAACTCAATCCCGAATAGTCACAGATACATCGCCTGCTGATGAGTAGGCGACATATCCATGAATAAAGCCGTCTACCCACATGGCAGACGGCTTATAAGGTTTCTTCTATTTGTGTTTCAGTAGAAACTAAGTCATATATTTCTTGCTTAAGTGCTTGTACTTCCTCTTTAAAAAGAGTTTCTGTTCCCTTACTTTCTTCTAAACGCGTCTCAAAAAGTTTCTGCTGTCCGTGGACATAGGACAAGAAATTTTTTTCTATCAGTTCGAGACGCTCAAGGATTTTCCCAGGATCAGATTTTTCTCGGATGCTTGCCCCAAAGTTATTTTCTCCTGAGCTATGGAGCGGAGTAATTCCGATCTGGTCAATCCCATCGATTGAGCTATTGTCTCTAAATGCAACCAGTCTTCCTGGCTCATTCTTACGTTGACCAATTTCGAGTCTTCTGCTAGCTGCTTGGGCCGTGCCATTCTTTGTGTTCACCGCAAGGACATCTCCATTTTATCTTTACAGAATTTTTTTGTATATACAGAACTGTTGACAGGTTATGTCTTTACAGTATACTAACATTAGTTTCGTAAATACAAAACAAAAGTTACTACTCCAAACCAGGCAGAGATAGCAGCCTGCCAGCACTGAGCGAAGACCAAAGATCGGCTAGGGGAAACCGACATCTGACAAGTGCATTAACCCGTAAGTCGTAGCGTCGCAGGGTTAGCAGTACTTAGCTTCCCTTTATTCTCAATGTATGACTGATAACTGTCCTTACCCGTAAGTCGTAGCGTCGCGGGGTTAGCGGTTCCAAGTAAAAAGGCGACCACCTACCGTCCCAACGGAGCGATCGCCAACTCAAATGCTTTGATTTAATACGTAAGGAGATTGTACCAATGTCTAAGCCGTTAGGCTATTACACCAGCTACACACCGGGCGATGATTCCCTTCTGGAGAGAGTGCAGGAGCAGTACGGCAGTGCCTTCGAGAAAATCAGCAAGCGAGAAAAGCTTTCTATATTGATGATCCTGGCATCAAACCTGGGATGTCAGCTTGAGGGAGACGTGCGGGGGGGAATTTACGCTGTGGCAAGAGAGATGACAGATCAGCTTTCACTCTCTGACCAGGCAGGAGTCATGGAAGCGATAATTTCTCAAATCCGTTGGGGGCAAAACTATGAGCAGCAGTAAAGGAGACTGTGAAGATTGCGGTGTCTGCCGATTATTTGAGTTAGACGTAATCAGCACGCCGTGCGATCCACCTTGCTATGAAGAGGAGGTAGTACAACCGGAGCAAAGCGAAAATGACACAACAATTGTACACCACACCTGAAGCAGCGCGGGAAACGGGCATCCCTGAAAGCACTATTCGTTCATGGATGCGCCGCCATCCTGAAGTGTTCCAAGTTGACATTCACGTTGCGATTGACGAACACGGGCAGAAACTGTGGACTGATGCGGGAATTGAAATGCTGCGGGCCCACCGTGCATCGAAAACTGCAACGGATGACGATGCAAACTTTGATGCAAAATCCGATGCACCCAATTTACTTGAGTCGCTGTTAGAGGAGGATGCACAGCGACTCGCTGAGGAGTACTGGCGACTGCTACCCGGTCGCACCTTGCAACGCATTAAACAGATGCGGGACAATCCCACATCTGAACAGCGCCAAATAGTGCAAACATCAGTCCGCGCCGCTATCAACGCCGGGACTGAACATCTACTCTTACCTACTTATCAGCCTATGTTGCTAGAGGGAGGAGATGAAACAGACTAAACAGCAGCGCGCCAGTAAAGTTGTACCATTCACCGGTGAATTTTACCCAGACATACCAGAACCCACGCCAGCCGGAAATAACCTCGCGGCATTTTTAGTCATGCTTGCAGCTGCATTAGTTGCTGGTTTAAGCATGGGTGCAATCTCCACTTACCAAAGCGCGGATCAAGTGCAACTGCGCCAGATGAAAGCGCAAAGCCAACAGCTTGAGAACGTCAAAAACCAAGTTTGTAGATAGGAGTAAACAATGGGAATCCTTGCACGAATTACCAGCGCTGGAAAATCAAAATCTAGTAGCAGCAATGAAACTTCGCTTTCGAGTGGGGGCCACGGCATAGATAAAAATCGGGTACTGTCTCCAACAGATCCAGATGTGGTAAATCCCGTAAACGCGGGAACCTGGGAGACTGTGAGGACAGCACCAGTAAATCATACACCACGGTACTTTAACAAAGCTGAAGCTGATGCACTTAAACAGGTTGCATCTCAGAAGAGAGAAGAAGCGCGTCAGGCTAAACGCGCCTACAAATCTCTCAAAAAGCTCGAACAATCCGATGCACAGGTACATACTGCCCATCGTAACTACATTAAGGAAGTTGCGGACAGCGAACTTACTAAAAAACGCTCTGATGCATCCACCGCAAGACATCTGCATACACTTAGACCCGAATATGCAAAGTTAGGTTTTGGTCTAGACCGCGCCGAAAACAGGGCACAGCAACGACTTGACGAACTGAAAGCCAAAGTCAAGGACAAATACTAATGGCAAAGGCGGTACACCTGGGAGCTTGGTTCCTTCTGGGGTGTATCGCCTCTAGCTCTGTGGCTTGGCTAGGGGCGCTGCATCCTGCTTTATTCCGGGTTATGTGGGTTATCTACATTATGTCTTGCGCTGCGCTATGCCTTGCCCTGCTTACCGACGATGCGGTTAGGCAGTTTCTTAAACTGTCTGAACCAGATTATTATGCCCTACTAATTGCGATCGCAGTTTCGATTCTTTTGGGAGGAATGCTGTCATGGCTGATAGGTGGTTAAAAGCCAACTGTTTGCTAGCTAGTGCAACGGCTTTTTGGCTAGCTGCACTTTCTCCAGTTCCCCCAATTGCTAAGGGAATCAGCTACAGCTTGGCGTTAGTGGCATCGATACAACTCGTTGGTGAGTCACGGCGGCTGATTGTACAGGATGCCAGACGTGCAGCTCTAACAGCCATGAACCAAGAACTAGAACAAACAGAAATTGCACTGCACAGCCAACAGCAAGAGCAGGTACTTTATGAAATTTATGGTGCAACGCCAACTTACCCGCCGGAAGTCAGGGAGGAATTAACCACTAGCCTAGAACACTTATACAAGGAGCCAAGCGCAGATCGTAGCGGTGAAACTTCCGCTTCCACTTCCGACGATAAAGCCTTATATTTGGCAGTCCTGGGACTGTTGGAAGTCAAAGGTGAAACTTATGTGATTGAGCAAATTTTGAAAATGGGTGGCCGCCGATGGGAAGAGGGCAAGCGGCGACTGCAACAAATTTTAGAGGAGGGTAAACAAAATGAGTGGTGATTTTCGAGTTACTTTAACTCACGATAGCGGCGATGAAGATGTAAACAAAAGCTTTGATATGAGCGGGGTTGAGTTAGCAGTGCATTTCCCCAAGGAAGTAGCAACCCTTGAAAACTCCCCGATAAGTGCTGTTAGCCTCAAAGATGAGCATGGCAAAGTAATTATTGAAAAACCCAAGACTAGCTAATTCAAAAGCGATCGCGTAAAGGAGGAACGCGATCGCTTTTTGATTCCAACACTTGAAACCTGGACAAGTCAAAAATATCACACAACTTCAAAAAAATGAGCGTCGAACTTATTGAATTAGATTTTTGTTGTCCAGAGTGCAATTGCAGCCAGTGGCAGCATGACAAAGATAGCGGGGTTTATTTCTGTGGTCGTTGCGATTATGTTGTGGCGTTTGATAAAGACGATCCAGATTATGAAGACGATACCGTGTATTTCGACAGAACCCTGTGTAACACGTGTAGCGGCGGTGGATTCATTCAGGAGGATGGCGAATTACACAGCTGTCCTATGTGCGACGGGAGTGGATCGCGATGACAGTCCCAACTGATGAGCAACTAAAAGAATTAGCCGAAATGTACATTCTCAATCAATATGCGCCGCCTGGGCTGACTGCTTACTTGTATGAGGAGCAAGATGACCCAGATGACGATACCACCTGCCACACCTACGCCACAGAATGGCCCAAACCAGATGAGGAAGCGCTTTCTAGTTGGGAGATTCTAGACACAAAGATTGAGTTAGTAACTGTAGAGGAACGTGACGACGAAGCTGGCGAATGGACAGTTGTATTAGAGGCGCTGGTAACTGTTCGGTACGAAGAAGAGGAAGAGGACGATGAAGACCCAGAGCCGCAAAATCGCAGCATTTCTGTGTACGTTACCTCTGATAGCAAAGGTCAATTATATGTAGTCGATGCCGAGGAATAGAAGCATGGACAGTGAGGACAGATGGATCAACGTCGATCCGCGAACGAAAAAGCTGGTTATTCGTTTCTGTGTGAAAGGATTCGCAAAACAATTTTTTATTAGCACTGGAATCAAAGACACCAAGCGCAACCGGGAGATTGTGAGGAGTAAGAGAGACGCGATTGCCAATGACATCGCGCTCGACCGTTTCGACTCGACTCTTAAAAGTTACCAATCTCAAGCCACTAAAGAAGCCGCAGCAGTCGTACTTAGAGGCTCTCAAACTCTAGTCGGGTACAGCTTAAAAGAATTTTGGGAACTATTTACCCAATTCAAAGCAAGTCAAATCGAGGAAACTACAATTTTAGAGAAATACGGGACAATTGCTCGATACATTGAGCGCTTTCCAACCCAATCACCAGAAGAAGCCCCAAGGATTCGAGATTGGATTTTAGAAAATTTGACGCATTACATGGCATGGGAGACATTAAATAGCTTGAGTAGGTGCTGTAATTGGGCTATTGATTCCGGCTTAATCTCATCAAACCCATTTTTGAAACTCAAAATTCCCAAACCCAAAAACAAGTCTACAGACGATTACTACAAAGCATTTACCCTTGAACAGAGGGATTTGATTATTCAAGGTTTTGAAGAACACTATTTGTATGCTCACTATGCGCCTTTGGTGAAGTTTTTGTTTTGGACTGGTTGCCGTCCTGGCGAAGCGTTCGCCCTTACCTGGGGTGATGTCAGCCCTGACCGTTGCCGAATTTACATTAATAAATCCTGCAATGCTCATCGAATCAAAAAAGGAACCAAAAATGGCAAAAAACGGGTGTTTCCTTGTCAGAATGGGTCAAAGCTCCAACATTTACTTTTGAGCATTTGTCCAGCCCAGCACCAGGCGGACAATTTAGTTTTCGTCAGCAAGACTGGGCGACCAATGACTAGTGCCATTTTATTTAGTTTTTGGAATGAGTGGAAATCTGGTAATCGGTACAAGTATTTTGGGGTAGTTAAAGAATTGGCTCACGCCAAAAAGATACCTTACTTGAAACCCTACGCTACTCGGCACACTTTTGCTACTTGGGCGATTAGCAGTGGGATATCACCTGATAAAGTGGCGCTGTGGATTGGGGACACCGTTGAGACGGTATTAACTTACTATTGCCATCCAGAAATAGTCAGTGCTGAGTGCCCAGACTTTTAAAATCGTGCTACTAAAATGCTACTGAGAAGGTAGTGTAGAAGAATCACTATATCAGCTTACAGGGGCGCATCATGTTGCCAAAACCCAAGAAATATTGGACACCCTCAAACTGGGCGAGTTGGAAGCCTTTCGGGATTGGCGAACAGTACCCCAACAACTATTGGGAGGTATTTCGGGCAATTTGGCTGTCTCGTGACAAACTACCTTACGCGTGGAATATTCTCGATAAAGGTGTTTGTGATGGTTGCGCTCTCGGAACAACCGGGATGAAAGATTGGACTTTAGATGGTATTCATCTCTGCAATGTTCGGTTGCGGCTGTTGCGAATGAATACTATGCCAGCTTTTGACCCTGTACTATTAGAGGATGTTTCGCAGTTACAAAAACAAAAAAGTGCCCAATTACGAGACTTGGGACGGTTGCCTTATCCGATGATGCGTCAACGAGGGGAAAAAGGCTTTCGTCGTGTTAGCTGGGATGAAGCTTTAGGGGTAATTAGCGATCGCATTCGCTCCACAACACCAGACCGCCTCAGTTTTTATATTACCAGTCGCGGTACTGTCAACGAAACTTATTATGTTACCCAAAAAGCTGTGCGGGCAATGGGAAGCAATAATGTTGATAACGCTGCCCGCATCTGCCATTCTCCTAGCACTGCGGGACTGAAAGCTGCTCTTGGTGCTGGGGCTACCACCTGTTCTTATAAAGACTGGATTGGAACCGATTTATTAGTCTTTATTGGCTCCAATGTTGCTAATAATCAGCCTGTTACCGTTAAGTATCTCCATTACGCCAAGAAAGCTGGCACTAGGATTGTAGTTATTAATACTTACCGCGAACCAGGAATGGAGCGCTACTGGGTTCCCTCAATTGTAGAAAGTGCGGTTTTCGGTACAAAGTTTGCCGAAGACTTCTTCTTAATCAACATGGGCGGGGATATTGCATTTTTAAATGGCACAATTAAACATATAATTGCTAACAACTGGGTAGACCAGTCATTTATAAATTTACACACAGTTGGCTTTGCTGAACTTAAAGCATCGTTAGAAAGCCAATCTTGGGAAGAATTAGAGCGGCTTTCTGGTACATCCCGCGAGGAAATGTACGCCTTTGCCAAAATGGTTAAAGAAGCTAATAAAGCCGTATTTGTTTGGAGTATGGGCATTACCCAGCATGAATGCGGTGAAGATAATGTGCGAAGTATCATCAATTTAGCTCTCACCAAAGGTTTTGTCGGTCGGGAAGGCTGCGGTTTAATGCCAATTCGCGGCCACTCTGGGGTGCAGGGTGGTGCAGAAATGGGATGTTACGCGACAGTTTTTCCCGGTGGTAAACCTATTACCTCAGAAAATGCTGCCCAATTGAGTCAACATTGGGGCTTTGAAGTGCCAGCAAGTAAAGGTTTAATTGCTCCAGAAATGATTAACGCTGCACATCAAGGGGAATTAGATGTGTTGTTTTCCGTGGGCGGAAATTTTTTAGAAGTGCTGCCAGAACCAGACTATGTGGAAGCGGCACTAAAGCAAATACCCCTGCGGGTACATATGGATATTGTTCTCTCCAGCCAAATGTTGGTGGAACCTGCTGATACTGTGATGCTTTTACCTGCGACGACTCGCTACGAAATTCCGGGGGGAGTTACAGAAACTAACACCGAACGCCGGGTAATTTTCAGTCCAGAAATCCCGGGACCGCGCATTGGGGAAACGCGCCCTGAGTGGGAAGTGTTTTTAGAATTGGCAAGACGAGTAAAACCAGATTTAGCAGATAAGCTGGCTTTTGCTGACACAGCTGCTATCCGTCAAGAAATTGCTCAAGTTGTCCCTCAATATGCTGGTATTCAACACTTACAGCAGGCTGGCGATCAGTTTCAGTATGGTGGGTCACATTTATGCTTTGGTTGGAATTTCCCTACAGCCGATGGGAAAGCACACTTTGGGGTATTATTGCCACGCCAAAGAGAATTACCAGAAGGTTATTTCTTATTAGCAACGCGCCGAGGCAAACAATTTAATAGTATGGTGCAAGAACGCAAGGATGCAATTACTGGGGCAATGCGAGAGGCGGTGCTAATGAATGCTGCTGATGCGGCACAGTTGGGTTTAAAAGATAGCGATCGCGTCCTTCTTAAGAATGATTTAGGTGAGTTGTTGTGTCAAGTCTATATTGCGCCAATTCAGTCAGGAAACTTGCAAGTACATTGGCCAGAAGGAAATGTGCTACTAGATAAAAGTAAGCGATCGCTTGAAGGTGTACCTGATTATAATGCGATCGTGCGGTTGGAAAAAATCTGAATTAGGTCTCATTTTTCCAGCTTTAATATTTCCAACAGCATATCTATAGGGCTTACGCACTGTACAAATGCATTGTGATGTGAATTAACGAGCTTGAGGAAGTTTTCAGGTTTTTCTTAATTATCCTGCGAATGGTAAATAGACCATACTGTAAGGGTACAGCAATGCTGTGCCCTTACAAAAGATATGGTTTTTAACTTAAAGACTATTGAGAGTTCTTGGATTTAACTAACCCATCCCTTGCACAACACTCAACATGAAATTAACGCGCTGCTCAAACTCTAGTTTTTTAATCATTGCGACAAATTCATCCGTTTCACCAGGAAGTTGATAGTCAGATGGTACTTGGATGACGCTTCCATTATCCATTCCTTGTGCCAACAGCAACCAAACGTCTAATTTGGCATTAGGGCTTAGAGCATTATAGCCTTGGGTGATATTGTTATTTGCACCATTAATAATGTCGCGTTGTGCTTGCAGTTGTTCTTCTTTAGATAAGTCTTGGATTTGGTCAAACACTGCTTTAGCAAGAGCATCAACGCTTTCAGGAGGTGCTGGATTTAGCTGCTCTTTAAGATCGAGGTAACCGAACCAAAGTAAGGCTAGCTGAGTATCTACATCAAAGCCTTGAAAAGTTTGTAAAGCTGGTTTTGTTGCTTCATCAGCTGTGTAAGTCATAAAAAACTCCAACTAAGTTAAGGTTATTTTGGTTTCCTCAGTTACTTTCTGAGAAAGTTTGCTTTCAGTACTTCATATAACTTAACGAACAAATTCAGATAGATAACCCTACTTAGGGTAGGTATAAGGCTCACTACATAAGACAGATATAGATAACCCAAGTTGCTAGTTACAAAAATGCCTACTTCAATGTATAGGAAAGCAGAGATAAATGTTAAAACTTTAAGTAACGACTGTGACTAGAAGCGATCGCGTACTATGAGCATAGACGCAGAGTCACTGCTCCTCAGACATTGCAGCCAACACCATCCGTAACTGCTACCCTAAACTTAATGTCACTCCAAAACTTGCCCTCATGTCCGCCGTCCAAGATTTTGAACTCCCAAATTATAAGAATTTATTATGCTTAAAATTTTATAGGTGATGAATACACAAACTGGCAGTAAAACCAAAGCGCAAGTTTGGGTAGTGGAAAATGGTAAAATGCGATCGCGTTTAGACCAACTCACCACCGAAGAACCTTTAGAAATTCGCCTTGCTCCTTTCCAGAAGACGGTAGCTGTAACCATGCGGACACCAGGGGCAGATTTTGAACTAGCTGCTGGTTTTCTCTACAGTGAAGGAGTCGTTAACAGCAGAGAAGATATCCGACGAATCAGCTACTGTGTGGATAAAATGGTAGATGGTGAGCAACGCCATAACATTGTAAATGTAGAACTGCGGGACGGGTTGATTCCAGACTTACAGCCTTTGGAGCGTCATTTCTACACTAGTAGCGCCTGTGGGGTGTGTGGTAAAGCTAGCCTTGAAGCTTTGCGTCTGCGGGGATGTCCAGTGATTCCTTCTGGGCCAACGATAACACCTGAGATTATCTACAGCCTACCTGATAAGCTTCGGGCTGCTCAAGGTATCTTCACTGCTACAGGGGGTTTGCACGCTGCGGCTATCTTCAATACTGAAGGGCATTTATTAAACCTGCGCGAAGATGTTGGGCGACACAATGCTTTGGATAAATTGATTGGTACAGCTTTGCTCAGTGACGAGTTGCCTTTAAATAATTGTATTGTGTTGGTGAGCGGACGCTCTAGTTTTGAGATTTTACAAAAGTCTACAACTGCTGGAGTTCCGATTGTTTGTTCTGTTTCCGCTCCCAGTAGTTTGGCGGTATCTGTCGCCAAGGAATTCGGAATTACCTTAATTGGATTCCTGCGCGGAGAACGGTTCAATGTTTACACTGGTTTGCAAAGAATAAACGCTACTTAAGAACACTTTCGTAGGGTGTATTACCGCGAAGCGTAAGGCATCAAAAGTATTGGGATGGTGCGTTAGCCAAAAGCATAACGCACCCTTACGAGACGACGAAAGTGTTTACAAGATTTCTAAGGTGTAAGCACCGCTACTTATATTATTATGAACTCCACCAGCAGGGCAACTACCTAGAGAATCGTTTCCAGCAAAATTTAATTCCTGACACTTTATACACCAGCGCCACTCCTTTTGTCCAGGATAGTTTGGCTCATTGAGCTTGAGAACATAGTTACCGCTTCCTTGATGGTTGTGTACTCCACCCGCAGCACAAATTCCAAGTGTTTGATTCCCTGCAAAAGCCAAGACTTGACACTTATTGCACCAGCGCCAGTTATCCTGCCCTCTTACATTTGGTGAATCCAGAATCAATACGTATTCACCACTGCCTCTATGATTATGAACACCGCCTGCGGGACATGCTCCTAGTGAATCATTTCCAACAAAGCTTAATGCTTGACATTTCCGACACCATTGCCAATCTCCTTGACGACTTACTTGAGTAAATCCTGGCTTATGCCAAAGTGATAGTGTAACAGTTGTCCCGGTAACTCCTATACCAGTAAGCATCATATACTTCAAGAATTTTCGTCGCGTTTGCCCACCGTTAAATACGCTATCGAATTTTCCAAATCTAAAAAACTTTGCATCTTTATTTTGAATGTTTTTATTAAATGCCATAATTACCAACCTTTGATCGTATAACAGGTAAACTCAGTAAAACAGAAAGTTTTACCGAACGGCTCACGGCTAAAGTTTTTTTAGTCTAAGATGCTGTTCAATGCTTAATTCTTTAACCAGCAGCTATGAGATAAATTATAACTATACCAATTTGCACCTAATGTTAATTAGAAAAAAAGATTGTGCATATTACATATTTCTTAACAAAGGATATAACAAGTATCAAATGAGCAAAATAAAGCTTTGGAGGATTGAGGGAAATGATTTATAACTTTGAAATTGTAATAAAAATAGCAAAAGTTAACTATTATATTGACAAACTTAACGGTAGCTAGCTGAAGATGGAATTGGATAACATTTTATTTACAAAATCATTCTTTGAGAAATCCGGGTGTAAGGCAATTACAGTAAGTATTTGAAGTTAATTAATACTTATTTAGAAAAATATAACTTAATAAAAATTAAAATAAATAATTCACATCTTGCAGCTAAAAATATGAATGTCAAAACCCGGATCTATCTTTAAGGGTTTAACATTTACGGTTTAAATTTGCCAATATATCTTTTGGGGAAGGGGTAAATTTAAACCTTTCCTCCTTAACCCAAACAATAGATACCTTCTGCTGCCGCATGGCCACCGTCCCTTTTTCTTCATCATCTCTGTTTACGGAGGTATTATTTTTTAGACAAGTTTTTTAATATACGTAATTGCTCAAGTACAGTTACACTACCGACATAGTAATCACTGTTGGTGGAATACTGAGCGATGTATAAAAATGGTAAAAGATTTACTGCTATTTTTATGTTGGTTTTTCTGTTGATTGTTTGTATCAACTTTGCAGTAATTGCTCAAGATAGTTCAGATGTTGTATTAATATTCATTAGGTATTGCCGAAACACTCTTCGTAGCCCTGGAATAGAAGGAGTTTACTTTAAAAAAGAGGTGATTGGCGGTCAGGAACTGTTGATTCCAGAAAAGGCCAATCTTGAAAACGAATATCGCAAAAGTCGAATTGCTAAATTTTTCCTTGGTAGAAAAAAATTAAATAGAAATCCGTTCAGTCTATCGATATCTCAACTTGCTTTTTGGACATTTCTAATTTTTGGATCTTACCTGATTATCTACGGCATAACGGGAGATTATACCAATATTTTGACTGAACAATCACTAATATTATTGGGAATCAATTCTATAACTGCGTTTGGTACCTCGTTAATTGATGGACACGGTAATGAGAAGAAGAGAAAAGGTAGCCAATGCGTTTCTGAAGGTTTTTTCCGCGATATATTATCGGATATTAATGGAGTCAACTTTCATCGGTTTCAAACATTTATTTGGACAGTTGCGATCGGACTATTTTTTGTTTGGGAGGTCATTAAAAATCTGGCAATGCCGGAATTTGATGAAACACTTTTTACACTACAAGGAATCAGTGCCGCAACATATCTTGGGCTTAGAGGACAAGAGCAGCATGGTATGACAGAAGAGGCGAAATCTACACCCATAGAAGATAATTCATTTGAAAAACCGCTTCCACCAGAACAAGACAATCCACCGGAGAGCGATTCAACGATTTCTGCTGGCTAAATCTTAGACAGTTCTTAATAAGGAGTTTAGTAGTTGGAAAAAATAAGGGCTAAACTCCTTACTACGAACTTGCTAGCAAAAGCAATAATTTCAGATGTTAAGATCAGCTAGATTTGCAAGCATACTTTGTATGGTAGTTCTGCACGCACTTTCAGATCTCATCGACTGCGATTTTGCTATCACCAACTCATCTCCTAGTTATTGGTACGAAGGGCGTTGTCTCCAAAGTGGCGGTCGCCTAAGATTACCCCGCACCTCACTATCTGAAGCGATCGCCCACGGGCTAATGCAACAACTCGCCAACAATAACTGTTATTCTCGTGAAGGCAAGATGTATGGAATACTATTAGTTGAACTGCCTAATGGCGAACAAAAGATACTCAAAGCCTTCTCCGGTCTTTTGAATGGTTGCAGTGTGGTTGAGGGCTGGGTTCCACCAATTCCAGGACGAGACGAAGTTGCTTTAGAAGAAGCCCGCACTTTAGCACAGTTGGATGCGATTAAACAGGAAATTATTACCTTAAAGCAACTGACCGAACGCCAGCAGTATGAAACCCTGTCTGATGAATTTAAGCAACAGTTGCAAACAATGAGCGATCGCCATCGCCATTGCAAACAGCAAAGACAGGAAAAACGTCAGCAAATCTGCAATACACTTACTCCAGAAGCACTTAGAATTGCCCTTGAACAACTTGACGAAGAAAGTCGTCAGATGGGAATTAAGCGACGACAACTTAAACGTCAGCAAAATGCTGTATTACAGCCCCTACAACAGTTAATTGCAGCGACAGATGCGCGAATTAGCGAACTGAAACAACAGCGTAAAGAACTGTCCCGGCAATTACAAGCTCAGATGCACGCTACTTACAGCCTGACTAATTTTTCTGGGCGATCGCTATCATTACAGCAATTAATGCCAGGAGGCTCCCCCACAGGTACAGGAGATTGTTGTGCCCCAAAGCTGCTCCATTATGCGGCAACACATAATTTAAAACCATTGGCTATGGCAGAATTTTGGTGGGGAGTGTCTTCAGTAAATCAGGATAAAATTCAGGGAGAATTTTATGGAGCGTGTGCTGAACGATGTCAGCCATTGATGGGGTTTTTGCTCTCTGGGTTAAGGTATAACCCCCCAGCCCCGTTACCTGCAAGGGAAGGGGGAGTAAGAAGTTCCTCCCCTGATAGGGGAGGGGTTTGGGGAGAGTTCATACCCATTATTTATGAAGACGAATGGCTGATTGCTGTAAACAAACCTGCTGGATTACTTTCAGTACCTGGGCGTTATAGCGATCGCCAAGATAGTGTCTTGAGTCGCTTTCGTCATCTGTTACCTGATGGGATAACGCTTGCATCTGTGCATCGTCTAGATCAAGAAACTTCCGGGATTTTGTTGTTGGCACGCGATCGTCAAATCCATCGGCAACTCAGCCAGCAGTTTCAGCAACGCCAGGTTCACAAAGTTTATGAAGCAATCCTTTCCGGTGCTGTGACAGTTGAACAAGGTGTGATTGAATTGCCACTGTGGGGAGACCCTGAAAATCGCCCTTATCAAAAAGTTAATTGGCAGCACGGTAAACCCAGCTTGACACACTTCCAGGTTATAGCGAGGGAACAAGATTACACCCGCGTAGAATTTACGCCCCTCACAGGACGCACCCATCAATTAAGGGTTCATGCGGCTGATGCGCGAGGGCTTGGGGTGAGTATTTTAGGCGATCGCCTTTATGGATGCTGTGCAGTTACCAGTCGCTTACATCTGCACGCCAGAGAACTTCGCTTCAAGCATCCGCAGTCAGAAAAAACCCTTCATTTACAAGCAATTACACCCTTTTGACACTCAACGAAGAGGACTTGGGGACAAGAAAAATTAGGGACAAGAGGAAAGACTTGTTGCAATTACTCATACCAATTTACGAAAGAATTGATACAAATTTTTTTGCCTCCCCTGCTCCCTGCTCCCTGCTCCCTGCCCCCTGCCCCCTGCCTTCTCTCTTGCCTATAAAGGTGGAGCTGGAAGTGGCTTTGCCGCAACTGCCAAAGGTGAGCGTCCGCCCCGTCCCACTTCAAACTGATTCATCATATCGTGGTCTTCGTGAACCGCATTGTGGCAGTGTGACATATATTTACCTGTATTAGGGCCAAACTTACCAATAACTCGTATAGTTTCGTTTTCCCCAACATAAAAGACATCTTTTAACCCACGCTCGTAAGGAAAAGGTGGTCTACCATTACGGTCAAGCATTTGGCAATCAATTAGGTGAAGGTGGATAGGATGAAACGCACGACCTGATGGGTTAGACAATTTCCAGATTTCAATCTCGCCTAATCGAGGATTAGCATCAATTCGGGTGTTATTCCAGGCTTTGCCATTGATCACCCACAGATTATTAGAGCGCTCATACTTAAATTCTCTAGTTCGCACTGCTGAAGATTCTGGGATAGGCTGGATTGTACGTAACCTGGAGGGAATAGAGCTATTATCTGGTTCACGCCGCACAACATCAAAGCGCATAATTTGATTCGTACCGTCATAATTCGTGTTGTTAGGAAGTCCGAGATTTCGTAGCACTACCTGAGAGCCGACTGGGTATTTAGAAAAGTCAATAATAAATTCGTAACGTTCTGCTGCCGCCAACCGGAAATTTTTGACTTTAACTGGTGCGCTCATTAATCCGGCATCAGTGCCAATCATAATAAAATCATCGCCGTTGCTCAGGGCAAGATTATAAGAGCGCGAAATCGAACCATTCAAGATCCGGAAACGGTACTTACAGGTACCTACCTCCATGCGCGGCCAAGGCGCACCATTGACCAAAATGACATCACCATATTGGCTTATTTTACCTTGGGTATTGAAGACTAACTTGCCAGTATTAGTAAACTGCTTATCTTGGATAAACAGTGGTACGTCGTATTTACCCTTGGGTAAAGGTAGTCCAAGCTCAAAGTCATCTTGAACAATGTACATACCTGCCAAACCCATATAAATATTACGCGCAGTATTATGAATGGCGTGGTCGTGATACCATAAGGTAGCCACGCGTTTGTTCGGATAGACGTAATCTTTGTAGAAACCCGGTGGTGTCAAATCTTCAGCATAGCCATCGTACTGCGGTAACGATGCCATGCCATGCAAGTGAACTGATGTTGGTGTATCGACACTGTTATTGATAAAGCGAATTATTGATTGTCGCCCTTGACGTTGCTTAATCGTGGGGCCAGGAGCAATACCGTTATACGCCCATATCTGCGTTGTTAGCCCAGGCAAAATATTGACCTGAGCTTTTTTCATCGTGATCTGGTAGTAATCTGTGGTCGCATTACTCCGAACTGGTTTAAGTACTGGCGGTATGGGAAGTTTAACACTAAAACGAGGAGGCTGAGGACTACCAGCAGTTGCTGCTTGTCCACGAGATAGCAAGCCTATAGGAATCAGCAAAGAACCACCTGTAAGCGCTCCTAGCTTTAGGGCTTCTCGTCTAGTTATTTTTATCACTTTTATTTCTTTATTGGTGTATTGCGAAATTGGACTGAATGGTTCTAGCAATCAGTAGATTTGAAAAAGTTTGAAATCCTAAAATTTACGTATTATACAAACACATCATCTTGTGTATCAACGTAAATAGGTCGTTTTACCTTTTTACAAACCATCTTTTATCCGTTGCATAGTATTTTTTATTTTTTTGTAAATTTTTGTTTGTTTGTTAAATTTACAAATATATCTGTAAAAAGTCAACCAATTAGTAATTAAATTAAACCTCACACCACTACAATTGACATGATTTTTGCTTTACTGTTTGCATCCCTACTTCTTTTTAAATTCAGGAAAGCCAACACCTTAATCACTGAGTTTTTTAAGCCAGTGAAAAAGTTTTTGTACGCTGGTTATAAATTTTTAAGTGACTTATGAATAGCAAACTTATCTACAACATTCAACCATTCAATCTCTTTTTTTAGTACAGTTAATTGCTGACTAAAACCATTATAATTTAATGCTTTTACTTGATATTAATTCACGAGTGGTGTAAGGCAGAAATCAAGAAGAAACAGTCTATCGCCGTGTAGATAACGGCTGTGCTGAAGGACACGCACAATTACAAACAACTGAAGTGCGTAGGCGTAGACAGCCGTAGGTATTGGCACGCGATCACTAAATCCACCGGCAACTCAGCCAGCAGTTTCAGTAACGTCAGGTTCACGAGGTTTATAAAGCAATACTTTTCGGTGCTGTGACAGTCGAACAAGGTGTGATTGAATTGCCACTGTGGGGAGATCCTGAAAATCGTCCTTATCAAAAAGTTAATTGGCAGCACGGTAAACCCAGCTTGACACACTTCCAGGTCATAGCAAGAGAACAAGATTACACCCGCGTGGAATTTACACCCTTCACAGGACGCACCCATCAATTAAGGGTTCATGCAGCTGATGCGCGAGGGCTTGGGGTGAGTATTTTAGGTGATCGCCTTTATGGATGCTATGCAGTCTGGAACTTGTGACAATCGACTTGATTTTTAAATTTGTATGTGATAATTTCTGCTTGTAGTCATTAAACGGTTAGTCGACCGACTTACCGTATATAAAGAAACTAATATCGCGGTTAAGAGACTTCCAAATAAAAAATATCCAAGTAATGCTTGTGAAACTACTGCAAAAAATCGGATGATTTATTCCTTGAAAATCCTTAATGAGCGGTAAAGACAAGAGTCCTGGAGTTTACTTATAGGCTCTCATTCTTATCTTTTCTTTAATCAAAGGAGTAATAAAAAAGTTGCTGAATCAGTTTTAAAAATTCTTATTTGTATTGCCACAACGCTTAGTCAATTCCTTTAGTGTCTTATTGTATGGGGTCAATCCAAAAAAACTCATACTCCTGCTCTTAAAGCTTTCTTGGCACAGCCTGCCATTCTGCCGACTCACTATTGTAAATCTAAAATTCAAAATTAGATGACTAAAGTATTCATCTCGATGCTAACCAACAACCGTTGTATCCAGTACGCATCAGCCGTGCTAGGCTGCTATTGTCACAAGGTAAAGCTACTGTCTTCCAGCGATATCCCTTTACTATAATTGCGCGACGTAGCTCAAGCTGCGTGTTCTGAGTGGAGAGCCTTCTCTCCCAGAGGATTTCGTCCCTCTGTCCCCACGTAAAAGACTCTCAGAGTCCGGTCACGTTGAAAGTAAGTAATGAAATCAATGGAATGCAGACCACGAAAGTAGCCTTACCTAGAAGCCCAATCCGGGAAGGAGCAAGGGGAAGCACGAAAGGGTTAATTACCAGTAACCATCGTTTGTACGCCTCGTGATGAACGGAGAGTGAAATCAGGCTGAAACACTCCGACCAAAAGGTAAGTGGGTAAGAGGGTGGAGATTATTAATCTCCAACTAAAAAGAATTAAGGCTGATGATTCCTTAACTCTGACGAAACAAAACTCCCACCGGGGTAGAGATGGAACCCGACCCGTGCAAATCTCAAACACACGGAACTACGGAAAGCCCTACAGGTTCTCTAGGAGGTCGATACCTAGAGTAAGCCAACCGCAAGGAAAGCAGAATTACTTAGAGGGTAAAGGATGTCAGAAAAAGCGAATGTTAGGGGTAATGCCTTAAATAAAGGTTCTAAATTTGCCTTACATCGAAAGATGGCTAAATTCTGACAGGTGTTCAACCATAAACCTAAGTCATGAAATCAAATCACTGTGAAAGATAGATTCGGCAACGAAATCGGAGCAGAGAAATTACCAGAAAAGTGGGGGGATGTCGATTGGAAATCCGCCACAAAGGTAGTTAGAAATCTCAGACAAAGGATTTATCGGGCAACCCAAAGGGGAGAGTGGAATAAGGTAAAAAGCCTTATGAAACTTATGCTGAAGAGTACTTCTAATCTGCTACTTGCAATCAGGAGAGTTACTCAACTGAATCAAGGAAAGAAAACCGCCGGAATCGACGGTCAAAAAATCCTAAAACCAGAACAGAGAATCAAACTGATACAAGAAGTCCTGGCACTAAGGTCTTGGAAAGCAAAGCCGACGCGGAGGGTGTATATCCCAAAAGCTAATGGTAAGCGCAGACCTTTAGGCATACCTACGGTAAAGGACAGAGTAATGCAAGCGATTGTCAAAAACTCCTTAGAACCAAGCTGGGAGGCTCGATTTGAGGCTAACTCCTACGGTTTTCGACCCGGTAGAAGTTGCCAAGATGCTATAGAACAGGTTCACATTAGACTCCGTAAAGGAGGTGATGAATGGGTTCTAGATGCGGATATCAAAGGAGCATTTGACAATATCAGCCATGATTATATTCTCAATGCTATTAATCTAATTCCTGGCAAAGAGCTAATAAAACTTTGGCTGAAAGCAGGTTATGTGGAATCCAATAAGTTAAATCCAACTGAGGACGGAACACCTCAAGGCGGCATTATCAGCCCATTACTGGCTAATATCGCACTTGATGGCATGGAAAGCGAAGTATTGTCCAAACACGTCAAGATTGTTCAAAGCGTGGGCAAACAATATAAAGGCAAAACCTATTACCAAAACAGGAAATATCCTAAGTTTGGTTACATAAGATATGCCGATGATTTCCTCGTTACCGCCCAGACACGAGAGGACTTAGAGGAAGTACTGCCCGAAATCAGAGAATGGTTAAAAATCAGAGGGTTGGAACTCAACGAAGAAAAAACCCAAATTGTCAATAAACAACAAGGTTTCAACTTCTTAGGGTTCAATATCCGCTCTTATAAAGACCAAACAACTCTGTGCAAACCTCAAAAGGAAAAGATGCTAGCCAAACTCCATGAGATTAGAGGATGGCTCAAAAGACACAAAACGGTAAAACCGGAGGAAGTCATAAGGCATCTTAACCCAATTATCCGAGGGTGGGCAAACTACTACAGGCACTCCGCCAGCAAGGAAATATTTGCAACATTTAACCACAGGATTGTAAAAATGATGTGGCAATGGTGCAAACGAAGGCATCACAGAAGACGCTTAAAATGGGTGAAACATAAATATTTTACCCGCCTAAGAAGCGACCACTGGACATTCTTCGCCAAGGTGAAAAATCGCCGAGGAGAAGACGAAATCCTTTACTTGCTCGATGCTAGTGATATTAAAATCACAAGGCATTCCAAGGTAAAAGGAACAGCCAGTCCAGATGACTCCTCCTTGACCAAATACTGGGAAACTCGCCAAAAAGACCTCGGTAAAAGCGTTTGGGCTAAAGGCTCAAAACTTTATCAAGTGGCGCAAAACCAGAAATGGAGGTGTACCAAATGTGGTGAATACTTGCTTAACGGAGAACCTATCCACACACATCACATCATTCCTGTTGCTGAAAATGGACTAGATGAATCATTTAATCTGGAACATTTACACAAGGCTTGTCACAAGAATGAACACAGTACTCAATCACCAAAACTCAATGGTTTTTGAATGCCAGAGCCGGATGATGCGAAAGTGTCACGTCCGGTTCGTTGGGGAGGGAGATGGGGCGACCCATGCTCTCTTACCCGACCTGAAGGAGTCCCTTTCTCATCTCACACTTGAGCAACTTGGCTTCAAGATTCACCCCGGTGTTAAAACTACTACTATTGTCGGCAAAGATAAAAAAAATTGGTATTAATCTTAGTCGCCTCCCAAACGGAGGAATTATAGATGACCAACACCATCTTAGAACCATTACCAGAAGACCAATGGTTTATCGACAGCCAGGAACTATGATCTTTTGTAACAACAGTGCGTGAAATTAGCGCTAACACTGCTGACGATCGCACGGAAACTCTAGCTGGGCTAAAACCCTAGTTTATACAAAGGTAATCAAGAATAAACAGTCTATCGCCGTGTATATAGCGGCGATGCACAAAGACACGCACAATTACAAGTAACTGAAGTGTGTAGGCGTAGCTCAACCTAGCCATCGCTTAAAAAAAGGGATATTTACCACCTGTTACCCCCAGATGGTGATATCCACGCCGTCAAAACCACATCCTAGAGCGCATTTGTATCCATCCATCTTCTGGATAATGATATTGGTTGCATCTTGCCTTACCAGTTCATCCCAGAATCTCACAGTCTCAAATCCTTTCGCTCTGGATATTCCAACGCTCCCTGTAAAGAGAAAAAAGAAAAAGAACATGCCCAAGTACCCTAGACCACAACCCCCTGTATTCGAGCGAGTTGAAGACGAACGTCTGCACCGCAAGCAACGCCTAGCCGCAGCTTTTCGCCTATTCGGTAAGTTTGGTTTCAGTGAGGGAATCGCCGGCCATATTACAGCTCGTGATCCAGAGTTTACAGACCATTTCTGGGTGAACCCATTAGGAACATACTTCGGTCACATCCGAGTTTCTGACTTGCTGTTAGTTAACAGAGAAGGCGAGGTGGTTAAAGGTGATGCTGAAGTGAATCGAGCTGCTTTCGCCATCCATTCTCAGATTCATGAAGCTCGGCCTGATGTGATCGCGGCGGCTCACGCCCATTCAATTTATGGTAAAGCCTGGTCTAGTTTGGGGCGTCTCCTTGACCCTTTGACTCAAGATTCCTGTGCTTTTTACGAAGACCATGCCCTATTTGATGACTTCACAGGTGTTGTTTTAGAAACTTCTGAAGGTCAGCGACTGGCGGAAACTTTGGGGACAAACAAAGCCATAATCCTGCGTAACCACAGCATTTTAACTGTGGGACATACGGTAGATGAAGCTGCCTTTTGGTACATTAACTTAGAGCGATCGTGCCAAGCCCAATTACTGGCAGAAGCTGCGGGTAGACCCACTACTATCAAACACGAAACAGCCCGTTTAACACAAACTCAAGTGGGGTCGCATACAAGTGGGTGGTTCGGTTTCCAGCCCCTCTACGACAGAATTGTGCGCGAAGAACCTGATTTGCTGAATTAGTACTGTGTTTTTAGCACTGAGATAACAGGCAAAGAAGTATTAATAAACATAAATCAATTTACTATGACTAATCATACAGAACTGCTGCGATCGCGCTACGGTGAAATTCCCTTTAATCCCGAAATTGAATGGAACGATTCGCTAACAGCACTATTGTCTCACCGTTCAATCCGGTCTTATCTATCCGATCCTCTACCACCAGGAACTCTGGAGTTGCTAATTGCAGCCGCCCAATCTGCATCTACTTCCTCTAATTTGCAAACCTGGAGTGTGGTAGCAGTTGAAGATCAAGAACGCAAGGAGGAGTTATCCAAATTAGCGGGAAACCAAGCACATATTAAGCAGGTTCCTTTATTTTTGGTTTGGTTAGCAGATTTGGCGCGTCTAAGTTTGGTTGCTGACAGTCGTGGAATATCTCACGATGCGCTGGAATACTTGGAAATGTTTGTGATGGCAACAGTTGATGCAGCGTTGGCGGCGCAAAATGCAACAGTTGCAGCCGAGTCACTCGGTTTAGGTACAGTATATATTGGTGGAATTCGCAACCACCCGCAAGAGGTAGCAGAGATATTAAATTTGCCCTCCTCTGTGTATGCTGTATTTGGGCTGTGCGTCGGCTATGCAAATCCAGAGGTAGAAGCAGCGATTAAGCCACGTTTGCCACAATCAGCTGTGCTGCACCGCGAAACTTATAAATTGGCAGATCAACAAGAAGCGATCGCTCACTACAACGACATCATCAAAGAATTCTATACTGAACAAAAGATGAATGTCCCTGGTGATTGGTCAGAACACTCAGCCCAACGGATTGCAACCGTAGAATCACTAAGAGGGCGCGATCGCTTACGTGAAGCTCTCAATTACCTCGGTTTTAAGTTACTGTAATCAAAATATTATCTCACCCATCATTGCCTATTGGCACTCCCTCTTTGCGATCGCCCTTGGCGGGGCGAAGCCCATCGCACCTGCGGAATGTGGGGCGAACGCTTGACTTTTAAGACTACTGTTGCTATAAAATGAGCGATCGACGAGCTACGCCTACGCACTCTGACAAGTCTTTAATGCCGCAGAGGAAAGCGGGGTGATTTTATTATTTGACGAAGCTGATGCCATATTTGGTAAGCGCAGTGAAGTCAAAGACAGCCGCGATCGCTATGCCAATATCGAAGTCAATCACAAAGTGATCGCATTTTTCATCACCAAAGCAATTGTCAAGCGATGCCCCTGCCGGGCGCACTCTATGCCATCGCCCATCTTCTCATACCAATCTGTAGGCATTTAGTTAAAGTAAACCGTAACATATCGGGAATATTTGAATTTTAAGTTGTTGGGTTTCATACTTCAACCCAACCGAAGGGCGATCGCATTGAGTTCAGAGGTTTTTGAGCATGAGTATAATTCAGGGAGCGCGCTGATGGAGGCAATTCAAAATCGAGAAAAAGGCGAGGATACGCCGTCGAGCGTTTTCTATTTAATTCTAGTCAGTTGTTATCTGCATCTTGCCGTTGTTAAAAATTACTTTTCCTGTAGCATTATAGTCTAGTCCGTGATCTTGGGAGTATCCTGATTGATCGCCTGTGACTTCAATAGTAATTTTGCGATTTTCACTTGCACGTTCCAATATTGGGCTACATATATCTTTGCACGGCCAGGCGTTCATTTGGATTGTTAGGTCACCATCAGGGTAAGCTTGGACGATTTGCTGCTCCGCGTGTTTACCCTTGGTTGGGGCATACTCCTTGCCCCCAACATAGGCTACAAGCCCTTTACCCTTGTAACTCTTGTTGCTTCCCTTGTTTTTGGGCATTGCTTGGATCTGGCGATCAGTAATCGGTGTAGATGAGGTTTGAATAACTGGAGATTGCTGATGCTCTGGTGGTTGAGGCGATCGCTGCACCGCCGCCCCATTCTGCTGCGCTACATGACGACCCTCATGAAAAATCAATTTCTGCCCCTCTCGACTCGATGGTTTGTATTCGCCCTTGGCAAAGAATATATCCTGCCCCGTCGTAAACGCTCGCGCCTGTATCGCTCGACTCAACTGATCAGCTTTTTGATCTGTATGAACTTTCACTCTGCTCAAATCAGTCCCCGAAAACTGCTCCATCGGTTTTCTGACATTATCCGCTAATGGCTGTCCACCACCCCTTGCTTGGTTGATGGCTGTTTCCAAGCCTGCTGTTGCTGTCATTCCACCTACAGCTGCTCGTAGCTGTAACATTGGCTTTGTTTGTATTTCTTTCTCTGCAACAGACATTTCCTTGGGCTGAGGATTTTGCTCGATCTGCCCAGGAACAGGTGCATGAGTTAGTTTGTCTAGTTCTTGTGCGAATTGGTCTGCATCCTTTTCAAACTTATCTCCCGGCTCTCCAATCTTTAGTTTCGTTTGCACTACTGGCTGTGATGGTGCATGAGGACGACTTAGGGGGATATTGGCAAAGTTGTGACCAAACCGGGATGCCTGTTCCAGTTTCCTCTGCAATGAGCCACTCATTTTAGCCTGCAATACAGTGAGCCGTTCCTGTCCCTCTGGCGTTATAGTACCAGATTTCGCCTGAAGCTTTAATTTTGTCGCCTCAAACTTCTGCTGTTGAAATTCTTGATCTTCTGTTTCAGTCTGCGTGAGAGGCTTCTGAGATTGCGGTTGAGCTTGGACAATAAAGGGGCGCGACTGCAAGTGACTCCTTACTGGGTTTGAAGCGGACGAGTCAGCTTTTTTGTGGATGTGCGATCGCTTGTTCATTGCCTACCTCAGAACTCAACTGTGGGTAATCAAAATATTATTTCACACACCATTGCCTTAATCTATTAGACATTAGTCGAATATTTGTTGGCGCTCCTTCTTTGCGATCGCCCTTGGCGGGGCGAAGCCCATCGCACGCTCATCAAACTTCATACATGGGCGATGTCTACGACGGGCTACGCCTACGCTTGACTTTTAAGACTGTCGCTACAAGATCAGTGATCGCACCCTCATCAACCTTCATGCATAGGTAGATCGCTTGACAATCAAGACAGTCGCTACCAACGCGCGATCGCACTTTGACAAGTCTTTGATGCCGCAGAGGAAAGCGGGGTGATTTTATTATTTGACGAAGGCTGATGCCTTATTTGGCAAGCGCAATGAAGTCAAAGACAGCCGCGATCGCTATACCAATATTAAAGTCAGTTACCTATTGCAAAGCAGTACATAACTATTGTTTAACTGTCCTTTAATTGTTGCGTTTAGTTAAGAGAAAAATCAGTTTCTCACTCTACTGAGTAAGAAAGAAATTGTTGTTTAAACTTAATTTCAACGGTTATTTTTTCGGTATCGTGTTCTACTGTGATCGCACTTTCCGCGGCTAAATCTATTTGTACTTTAACTGCATCTCTAATACGAATATATAAAGGGTCATTAGTAATTATCCACCCAACTTTGACTACGGTATGAAGGCATTTTGTTAAAGTAAATCGTAACATATTGGGAATGTTTGAACCTTGAGCCGTTGGGTTTCATGCTTCAACCCAACCTACGGGCGATCGCTATCGTTAAAGTGTTAGTGAGTATAAAAACCATTTATCTATTGCTATTGATTTAGCCTTTGGAAGTTTTGCTACTTGAAATAGTGTATTAATGTCTGCACTTTTGTTAAACTCAACTGTTGGTAAATTTTCTTGGTTTAACTCGAATTCTCTTCCTAACTTTTTACTTTTAGGAGTATACGAGATACGATAATCATTCGGTATTCTCTTGACTCTTTCTAATGAATGACCACCTGCTTTCAAAGCATTTTTGATTCCTTTTAATATCGTCTTTGCGTCGGGGTCATCTATTTTGTCCCTTGCTTCCTTTGGTATTTTAGGATTTATTTCCGCCATGCTACTGGCTTTCAATGTTGCCCAATTGCTAACTACATGTTCTGTTAGTCTCATTGCCCATTCATCAAGGATAACCTGCCACTTTTCATCTCCATACAATTCGGCTTTTACTGTTACTTGACCCTTTTCTGCTGGTTGAGGTGGTAGTGCATTTCTGTATGTACTTTGTTGTCCCTTTAGGACCGCCCATTCAAATTCTGTTTGTTTTGTCTCATGTGTATTTCCATCCCATCCCACGATATTATTTTCATGATTCTCTCCTCCCATTGCAGCCGCAATAGCGTGACCACTGACAAATTGAGTTACGTTAGCGGCATTTAGCACGCCTTTATCTATAAGTTTACTTATATGCTGTGCTATGGGTGAAGGGGCTGATTCTTTACCAGTCCACTCTTCCTCACCTTTGTCATTCCAAGAAAGCTGTTTGGAGACATTTAGCTGTAACGCCCTCTGCACCAAACCCATCTCCCCATTACTGGCTAATGCTAACGACTGTTGCGGGGAGTTAAAGTACGATCGCTGCACCGCCCCACCACCCTGCTGCACCACATGAGTTAGCTCATGAGCAAGCAACTCCTGTCCTCCTCGGCTCCCTGGCTCATACGCTCCCTGCCGAAAGAACACATTCTGCCCTGTGGTGAACGCTTTTGCCTGTATCGATTGATTCAACTTGTCAGCCTGAGTATCTGTATGAACCTTCACCTTACTGAAATCAGCCCCAAAAGCTTGTTCCATTGGTTGCCGGATTTTTGCTGCTAGAGGTTGCCCACCGCTGCGTGCTTGTTGTATCCCCGTTTCCAAGTCCGTTGTAGCCGTCATTCCACCCGCAGCAGCTCGAAGCTGTAACATTGGCTTCATTTGAAGGTCTTTTTCTTCTTCAGAAATTTCCTCTCGCTGCAAATTTTGACCTGCCTGCTGAGAAACAGGTGCATGAATCTGGTTGACAACTTGTGCTGCTACTCGGTCTGCCTCCCGTTCGTACTTATCTCCCGGCTCTCCAATCGTAAGTTTCGTTTGCACCGCAAGCTGTGATGATGCACCAGGACGACTTATAGGGATATTGGCGAAGTTTCTACCATTGCTCGATGCGTGTTCCAGTCTCTTCTGCAACGTGCCACTCATTTTCGCCTGCAATACAGTGAGCCGTTCCTGTCCTTCTGGGGTGATAGTCCCATACTTCGCCTGGAGTTCTAGTTTCGTAGCCTCAGAATTATGCTGTTGAAATTCTTGATTTTCTGTTTGGGTTTGTGTGAGAGGCTTATCAGATTGCAGTTTAGCTTGGGCAATGGGGCGCGACTGCAACTGACTTCGTACTGGGTTTGAAACGGACGAGTCAGCTTTTTTGTGGATGTGCGATCGCTTGTTCATTGCCTACCTCAGAACTCAACTGTGGGTAATCAAAATATTTTCTCACACACCATTGCCTTAATCTATTAGACATTAGTCGAATATTTGTTGGCGCTCCTTCTTGGCGGGGCGAAGCCCATTGCACGTTCATCAAGCTTTATGCATGAGCGATGTCTACGACGGGCTACGCCTACGCACATTCATCTTCCTTCATGCATGAGCGATCGCTAGACAAGTTTACCACTGCCCTGCGTAGTCTTCCTTCTGCAAACCTGTCAACTGCCGCCGTTTCCAAGCATAATTAAGAATATTAATTCCTAGTTCCTGGGCTGTGCGAATAGTTAGCCTTGGCAAAGACAATGCTTTATCCAATCCCCATGCTGATGCCAAGTCACCAATTGATAGTATAATTCCTCCTCCCACTTGCAGTTGAATACTTTGTTGATTAATAATTGGTAACGCTGCAAACAAGAAAGGTTTTGTTCGTAAAGGATGGTCTCTTCTCCACTCTTCTAAAGGCTTTAAGGGAGAGTCTAACTGTTGAGCTAAACTTTGAACACTTTCAATCAAAGCAGTAGCGCTTATAGGGACATCAACTAACAGCACACCGCCATCGCTGATATATTTTTTTAAGGATTCAAATTCCGGGCTATTAAGAGAAAGTGCTTGTTGACCTGTGAGGTAAAGTAAGTCATAATCCTGAATATTTTCTTCTAAAGTGACTTGATAAACTTCATCCGTTCCCCGTAAAAAAGGGTAAAGAGGTTCTATAGCTTGTAATAAATATGAGAGTTGAAAAAAGTTACGAGAGCATTCAGGATCGCTATGATTCACTTGACCCATGCAAATAATTGCTTGAGGTCTGGCTTGTGCGAGATTGCGAAAACGCAGATCGATATCGTTATATCCAGGAAAAAAAACATCAGGTGGTTGGGAAATAGAAACTGGACCTGGTGGTAAGATGATTCTGCAAATTTGTACTTCTGACCTACTTGGTAAAACACTTTTTTCATCAATGCGGAAAGTTTCTTGAACAACATCTCCTTGTACTTCTCGCCGCAACTGATCGGGATCTACATAACTGACCACTAAATAAACTGTGACAGGATCGGTATCGGTGACTTCTGTCGCAATCCGAAAGTCGATTGCATTGGGAACAACAATCACATGACCCATCAAATCAATTGCAATTCCAGGTTGGATTTGTACCCAGCGATCGTCCCGATATCGCGCTTCTACTTCACGGGGGGCGGGAATAACTCGGACTCCCAAACCACAAACTATTCCAGGTTGATTTAAAGATTGATAATGAGCATTTTGCCTCTGACGGTGATAGTCATGCGCCTTGCGCCAACGTTCAGCATTTATTAACAAACCATCTGTGGGATGAAGACGCTCTAAGGGTTTAATGGTTGGTGGTGGAAAGGGGTGGGTCATTTGAATTACGGGTTATGGATTATAATAAACTACAATTATTGAAACAGAATTACTTACAAATATTGTTTTCTTGCTGCCTGTTCCCTGTCTCCAAAAATGAATTTAATTTTGTGCAATTTCTTATTTATTTATCCTTTATCTTTTCACTCAGGAGGATTTTCAATTGATAAGTCATATGTACAAAAGGCGGGCTTTTCTTGGTCAATGATGCGTCGTACTAGTTCTTCATCAAGACTATTGGGATGAATAGGACGCAACCTCACTGAAAAGTGGTAAGGTTTTCCACCTCCTAAAACTGCTCTTTCTCCCAAATCAGCTGCTCCCAAAACCAAACCCAAGCCAAATGCTTCAATGATACTGATCCGTTTCTCAGATTCAAGCAAATCTTCATCTAGTGGTAAACCTGTGTAGAGATGCAAATACAAACGCAAACCCTCACGAGTACCGCGCCAACGGTAAAGTTCTACAGCACGGCGAATCAAACGGCGTTGCTGAGGCATTTCCCAGCTAGCTTCAACTGGCCAACCTACCCAATGTGCTAAAAACGGTAACAAAGCTTTTGGTGCTGTCAAAGGGTCAAGGTTTGCCCACATGACGTTGAAACTGTCAATAATTGGTTGATAAGTCTGCTCAAAAACTTTCAGAAAGCGACCAATAAAGTCCACTTCATGATATAGTTGGGGCAAAAACTCCATGTAGGCACTGTAAGGACGTATACAAAGACCAAAATCAGCTTCTTCAATTTGTTCGTACTCTGTGCCTGGATCAATTTTTATAACAACCTGACTGCGATAATTTAGCTCTAACTTTTCTTTTTTACCAATGCGGAGTGCTTCTTGATCTTCAAAAAATGAAGCAGGAACGTGAAAATAAAGCACAGCATCCATCTGCGCTCCCGGCGCCAGTTCACTACCCTCTGTTCCCAGTTGACACCATTCTATAGGAAAGTCGCCTTCAATACTCCAACTTAAGCGTATGCTCTGTTGCAGCAAGTTCTTGACTTGCACGATCATTTCGTTAGGTTCTCCTGGATGAAGTACCAAATTGGAACCAACAGATGTATCTAATGTTGCATATGTTATATTTTCTGCGTCAGCCAAATCTAAGCCAGCTACAGGTGCAGACTCAGAAATTCGCATTGGTGTTAATTGAATCTCGATGCTTTTTTGCCAACTTCCAATTTGAACCATATCAGGATCGACCCTTAACGAGTAATAATATTGATAGAATGGCTTAAGCGCAAACGGTTATCTGCCCAAGAGCAAACCAAACCTAACAATCCAGGGTCAATCATTTGTTCTGGGGAGTTTTGACGAACCCAAGCATCGCCGATTTTACGTATTGGAAACATCAGAACCGGACCGAGATACCGCACTCCAGGGGTTTGTTGTAGTAAGGCAATAATATCTGAGGTATACACGGGTCGTCCAAAAGGCCATCCTTTACCGTCTAAACCGCCAGTTAGAGGATTTAAAAATTGATACAAGGCAATCTGTAAGTTGAGCACAATCTCTCGTTGCGCGAGAGGATTATTATAAGTAGGTTCTAAAGCAATTTCTGTTTGAACAGAAACACCGACATAATCTGGTTCTTGAAGTAGAACTTGTACTCCTAGCAGACGTCGATTATCTAAGTATGCCAAAATCTGTTCTTGAAGACTTGGTTGGAGTACAAACGCTTCTGGGGCTATGCCTTCTCCTTGGGCGATCGCATCCGTATTTGCCTGTGGTACTACAACCAAACGCACTATTCCAGCACCAGTGCTAGCTGTTGCTGGCAAACAAAGAACACGAGCCACTGCGCCTGCACCCGCACGCTGTGCCAAAACTTCAAAATCTTCAGCAGTGACGGCGCGATCGCGGGTGCGTAGTATTCGGGGTGCTCTCAAGACTGCCTGTTCTAAGGATTCTCCATCAGCGCCATTAGTAGCTGGCTTGTGGTTAATAGCACTAGCAACGTAGGGAAAACCTGACCTTAAAAACTGGAGTGTGCCACTTTGGACATTGCCAAGGCGGCCTCCTCCCGTGCGATAGGCAACCATGACGATTGTTGACCCTCGGGGGGGAATTGCGCCATATTGGTGTTCGAAAGCTCGCATTTCCGGATCGTTTACCTCTGCTCTCAACTCATAAGGCTGAGGTAGCTGTATCTTGGAACGAATCTTTGTTTTTCTTTGTAACTGGTCAGGTTCGCGGATTAAAGGACCAAACTGGACTGTACCCGTGAGAGAATCAATTGTGTAATGGCGATCATCTGGTCCAGAATCGGCAAAATCTGCAACTTCTTGCCATCTCTGAGGTAAACCTCCTGGGGGAGTTACGAGAATATACTCATCTTCTCGACGCTCTAAAATGGAAGATTCTTCCAGTTCATAAGTCTCACCGGGTGCGCCATCACTGATTCCCAAGCGTTCATCCTCGATGAGGGTACTGTGACTCGCTCTTACTGTACCACCAATCGATTCCACTGCTAGACTAATAATTCTTGGAGAACTGTTGTAACCGGGCTGATTACCTTCTGGCTCCGTGAAAACGCAGCGTATCCAGCGACCTCTATAAGTGGTAAAGCTTGCCACTGGCAAACTTAGAGGTAGATGCAAAATAACATCTGCTATTTGAGCAGAATTATCATCAATTTCTGCAATTTCATGAAAGCTGAAGCCCCGAGTTGCATCATCAGCTTCTCGCAACAAAACTGGTTGCCATTTTTTCCCATCCCACGCTTCCCATCGACGAGGTGGTTGACTGGGATTGATACCAGTTGGCGATGCAGCAGCCCCTTGAAATGCGATTGATAAAACATTCCCCTCTATGGGTTCATTTGGTTCCATCACAAGGTAAAAGCAGTTACCGGGCTGCGGGCTTTCTTCAAACAGAAGTTGTTCGTTGCCTTCCCACGTACCATCTGGTTGACGAGTCCATTGGTTGGTGACTCGATCGCGCAAAATTAGAGGAGAGTCTTCCGTAGTTTGAGATGTTAAAAAGTGCCGCAGACTGGGTTTGCCGATTAGCAAAGGAGAGTCAGTACTAAAAACGACTGCTTCGGTCGTTTCAGTACCCAATGTTGCCACTTGTAACCCCGCTGGAATAATGTAAGTTTCTGAAAGATATGTTGTGAGATAAAAAGTAATATCTGTTCGTGCTGGAGCTGGAGGCTGAAGGCGTATCCCTAATAATTCTAAAAAAGCAACATAATTTTTACGCGGAACTTGGTTGAACCTAAACAACATTTGGTCTGTCAACCAAGCAAATAATTCAATTAGTGTAATTCCTGGATCGCTCAGGTTGTGATCTGTCCACTCTGGGCAGTAGCGTGGAATTCGCAGAACACACTCTTCTACTAATTCATCAAAGGTGCGATCGTCCAGATTGGAATTAGGTAGTTTAGGTAAAAAATCAAATTCCACAATTACTCCGTTACTGAAGCCAGATAAAAAGGATAGACAAAGCTATAAATGTCATATTCGTCTTTGAGACGATAATTGATGATGATATCTACTCTGCCCCGCACTGGGTCTGAATCGGTTAGCACTTCATCGATAACAATGCGAGGTTCCCAAACCTGCAACGCTTCTAAAACATACATCCGTATTTGGATCAAAGTTTTGCTATTCAATGGTGCAAACACCAGTTCTGACAAGCGCGAGCCAAATTCAGGTCGATACACGCGCTCCCCTACCCCAGTGCGTAGGATAATCCAAATAGCTTCTTTAATTTTTTGCTCGTAAGAGCTAACTTGTAGTCCCCCTTGCAAGCTCACACGCAGGGGAAAAGCCCAGCCCTTTCCTAAATAATCTTGTTCTTGACTATCAATTGCATCTGGCATAAAGCAGCCCTTGCTAGTACATCTTTTTTAAGATATCGGGAAGAAGGATATAAGCCTATTCGCCAAAAGTCTAGAACCTCAATTTGGCAATTTCTTAGATTAATGCGATCGGATCTTCGGGTGATACTGGCAATGGAATAACTGGACGATTGGATGTAATTGCACCATCAGAAAAAATACGGACATTTCTACCTCGTAAGTATAACAACCCCATAGAATTCACAACAACTTTTGGAACAGGAGTATCCGTCAACTTAATGAAATGTCTTGATTTGGTTCTTATTTCTGTATAAATATTGGGAGGAGAGTCATTCATCCTAATGGAATGCCCACCTTTGGTCGTAACTTCTGTATATATATTAGGGGGTAAATCACTCATTACAATGGAATGCCCTAATTTGGTTGTGATTTCTATTTGTTTTTGACTATCATTCAAATAGATTTTATGACCTTGAGCAGTTTCAATGCGAATACCAGTGTGGCTCGACCCTTTATCCTCTTCTATAAACTGTAGGATATGACCAGTACGCGTCTCAAAGGTACGCAATCGTACGTTTCCTGGTTTCTTCCCGGACTGAAGTTTGATTGTTTTTTTGGCTAGAGGCTTAGTTGCCTGAATCATGCGATTATTTTGTTGAGTAATGACACTGTCTTTCACCGATGTTGGCATCTTGTCCTTTCCATTCCAGACTCCACCAATGATATAAGGACGATGGATATCGCCATGCTCAAAACCTACCAAAACTTCATCATTTACTTCAGGTAAACAGTCAAACCCTTTTTTGTATTGACCGGCTCCTATAGCCACAACTCTAGCCCAATAACTTTCATGTTCTTCCGCCTTACCAGCTTTATTACCTTTACTACCTTTACCAGGCGACTTGGTAGGCTTGCTCGATCCCGGTTGATCTGGTGGTGTCAGGGTTGGGAAATAGACTTTAACTCTACCCATGTCATCAGGATCGTTGTTATCGGTGACAATGCCAACCAGAAAAGTTTGGCCGGGTTGTAAGCGCACGGGTGTTGAAATAGTTGCGAATAAACTTCCACTACGCAGCCCTCGTACACTAAATTCAGTGTGATAAACCCTTCCAGTATATATATGACGTGTTTCTGTAACGTAATATTGACCGCTATAGCGATCGCCTAAGCCGTTGATCGTTACAATTCGTCCAGGTCTGATTTTAGGATTGCCCTCAGACCGTGCATCTGCATAAACAAATTCTCCTCCGAGTTCATTACACAACGCCTGAGCCATCGCTTTTGCTTCGGCGATAGTAGACACAGGTTGATCGACTACTGTTATTTTGGATGGCTCTTTAAGATTAAATTTATCGATAGCAACACTTCCTAACTTACTACCAGTCTTTGTCACTACTTTTTCTGATGTAGCTGTTTGGGATATCGCTTTTTTCTGAGTGTAGTCCCAACCGCGTACCTCTACAGACTTTACTTGTTCAGCAGTAGTAATACGGGTTTTAAAACTATTAATGTCATCTAGCCATTTAAGTTGTAATGAACTTTGACTAGCAGGCTTACAAAAATTTAGTTTATTGTCCTGTACAAACAGTTCATATCCAATGCGAGCGGCTCTTTCTCGTAGAAACTCCATGTGAGTTTGATTTTCTTGAAAGACATATTCATGCTTCTGACCGCTGTTCTCAACTCTGTTCAACGTTATACCTGTTCGTTTTGCAATATCCTTTACTATTTCGGTATCGCTCATTTTTAAATATGAATAATTATGACGACCTCTATGAAGACGATGTGAAATATCGTAACCGCGAACAATAATAGGAGCCTCTGATTTTTCGTTAAAGCTAACCTCAAGTCCTGTAATTTCACCTTCAATTAAATATTCTTCCAGTACGTCGTCAAAATTAGCATCTTGGGTAGTACTAGAAACAAAACCTATTTTGACTTTGTTACCAATTTCAAACAATTTTTCATGTCGCCAAGGTTGATATTCTGGACGTGGGCTAGTGGGAAGATAACTATTGTGTATCACCAGAGTGAACATTGCTGGTGCATGAAGGCTTTCTTCTACAGTGATTTGCAACAAATCCTTCATTAATTCAGGAGAAGCTGGTTGCCACTTACTACCGCCACCACTCGACAACTGTATTCGCGGAATAGATAAATAAAGGCTTTCTTTTGCTGGCATAAGTCTTAATTAAAAATGACAGTTTGATGAACAATAATAAACAGCTACTTTACTGACGGCTTAAATTCTCGGATCTACCGTCTTGCACCACCACCTCTTGCACCACCACCTGTTGCACCACCACCTCTTGCGCCACCACCTCTTGCGCCTCCACCTCTTGCGCCTCCAGGTCCCTTGCTGGGCGGAACATCGCTTTTGTCTACTTCTCGTAGTTGAATATCGACCAAAGCTCTGACAGGTGTACCATCAGTTAAAAACATGGTTAGTGTGTAAGTTAAACTGTCAATGACACAGGGAAAATACTTGTTGTTTCCCCACATAAATATATAGACTGGGGGACGCTGGTCATTTCCACGTTGAATAGTTTCTACACCTTTCTTAATATTGTTTATATATTTTGTTAATACTGATTCTTTCGTTTCATAAGTATCAAATAATAGCTGTTGAAGAGTGAATTGGTAGGGCTGAACTCCAGAAAAGTTTATCTTTGGCAATAGAGATGTTCCTCTGTTACCGTCCTTGGATTCCCAATTAACACTTCGTGAAAAGCTAATTTCAGTTGGATTAAACATGACTTCAATGTCTGGAGCTTCATTATTACATGCCATTAGTGTTGCTTTTGCCAACTGCGGATTCAGTTTTTTGGGTTCTGTCGGTTGTGCTTTAGTACCATTATTAGGTTGATTAGCAGGTGGAGTTTTAGCACCATTATTAGATTGATTAGCAGGTGGAGCTTTTGGAGTATCAGTCTGGTTAGATCTAGGTGGCATTAATTTAGATCCTATTACTATTGTTTAAAGTTACCAGGGTAGGCGACCTGAGTACATGCTGTTCCCATGTCTTTCTCTTTCAACTTCTAATCTTTGACGCAATCTGTTATATATTTCTCGCGCAAGAGTTTCGATCTCATCAGCAATTTTATCTTCAGTTGGAGGAGAGCAACAAAAGTTTTTCATAGTTTCTGTTATGGGTTGCGCTTCCGTATCAATATCAGATGGAAGGGTTTTATTGGATGATGTTACCTCATTGAGTGCAGTAACTTCTTTTTCGTTAGCAAAACCTTGGAACACAGATTTTCGCCTAATCGCAGTTTTTGACGATTTTGAACCTGTAGAAAGTTTTGAATTTCCCCTATTAGATTTTACAGGTTTTGAATCAAATACTGTAGGTTGATTAGTACTGCCGCCTAGCAATTCTTCAACACTTGACCACTGGGAAGGTGCTGTCTCAGACGGAGAGTTACTAGCAAAAGTTGGTTGTTGGAAAATTAAATTAGGCAATGAATATTGCTCTGATTGTTTACCTACTTTTGTTATAGTATTTTCTTTTCTATAAGCTTGAATAAAAGTAGGCCTTGAAAAACTTTGTTTTCCAAAAATTTCCTGACCGATTGACGATGAAATCAGTGTATGAGATGTTGTAGGTAAAGTAGCATCTAAACTTCCCCTCTGTATTAAACTTTCATTAGAAGAATCGGCATGAGTAGAATGATTTGAAGCTAAAGCTGATTTTCGTTCATCTTGTGAATTTGGGATCTCTTTAGGGGAAATAAAAGTCTCTGGTCTTCCCCCACTATTTATATGTTCTAGCAGATTAAGATTTTTCTGTGTGTTCTGGGCATTAATGACAAACTCTCCAGGAGTCAGCATAGCAGAAACCGTATCGGAGGGCGCTATACTCTGGCTACCTTGAAACTGGGTAGTTGCTACCTGACCTCCAGTTGCAAAGCCTGTGGGTGCTGGCAAATTATCAAAAGAGGGGTTTTTTGGAGATGATTCATTAAGGAAATCCCCTATTGGGCCTTGCTGCACCACTGTAGATTCATCTCTCAAAGTGGATGAGATAGTCGTTGATGCACCAGGTATGGGTGTCGGTAGTATTGATGAGTTTTGCACTGATGTTTCAGTACTTGTACTATCTAGGTTGAGTTGTGTCTGTGCGGTCAGATGATTGGGTAGATTTGATTGAGCAACTGGAGTTAATGTTTCTGGTGTGGGTACAACAGTTGCAGAATTAGGAGCAATCTTTTGTTCCTGGTTGAGAGATTGCCGCGTTAACGTGGGTTGCTCGCCCAAACTTGGTGGGGCGGTTGTTGATACATCTGCTGTGCGTGCAGGTTTGGACTGATCACTGACATATGAGTTCGTAACTGTTGGTAGTACTGATGCATTTTGCGCTGATGTTTCAGTACTTGTACTATCTAGGTTGGGTTGCGTTGGTAGTGTTGTTTGTGTTTGTGTGGTCAGATAATTAGGTAGATTTGATTGAGCAACTGGAGTTAATGTTTCTGATGTGGGTACAACAGTTGCAGAATTAGGAGCAATCTTTTGTTCCTGGTTGAAAGATTGCCGTGTTAACGTGGGTTGCTCGCCCAAACTTGGTGGGGCGGTTGTTGATACATCCGGTGTGCGTGTAAGTTTGGACT
>JAHHHR010000046.1 GCA_019359245.1 Nostoc desertorum CM1-VF14
ACAACAGTTGCAGAATTAGGAGCAATCTTTTGTTCCTGGTTGAAAGATTGCCGTGTTAACGTGGGTTGCTCGCCCAAACTTGGTGGGGCGGTTGTTGATACATCCGGTGTGCGTGTAAGTTTGGACTCATCACTGACATATGAGTTCGTAACTGTTGGTGGTATTGATGCATTTTGCACTGATGTTTCAGTACTTGTACTATCTAGGTTGAGTTGTGTCTGTGCGGTTAGATGATTGGGTAGATTTGATTGAGCAACTGGAGTTAATGTTTCTGATGTGGGTACAACAGTTGGAGAATTAGGAGCAGTCTTTTGTTCCTGGTTGAGAGATTGCCGCGTTAACGTGGGTTGCTCGCCCAAACTTGGTGGGGCGGTTGTTGATACATCTGGTGTACGTGCAGGTTTGGACTGATCACTGACATATGAGTTCGTAACTGTTGGTGGTACTGCTGCATTTTGCACTGATGTTTCAGTACTTGTACTATCTAGGTTGAGTTGTGTCTGTGCGGTCAGATGATTGGGTAGATTTGATTGAGCAACTGGAGTTAATGTTTCTGGTATGGGTACAACAGTTGCAGAATTAGGAGCAGTCTTTTGTTCCTGGTTGAGTGACTGCCGCGTTAACGTAGGTTGCTCGCCCAAACTTTGTGGGGGGGTTGTTGATACATCCGGTGTGCGTGTAAGTTTGGACTCATCACTGACATATGAGTTCGTAACTGTTGGTAGTATTGATGCATCTTGCACTGATGTTTCAGTACTTGTACTATCTAGGTTGAGCTGTGTCTGTGCGGTCAGATGATTGGGTAGATTTGATTGAGCAACTGGAGTTAATGTTTCTGGTGTGGGTACAACAGTTGCAGAATTAGGAGCAATCTTTTGTTCCTGGTTGAGAGACTGCCGTGTAACTTCAGACTCAATCTTCTTGGCAGAGTTTTTCTTGGTTGCCTTTTTAGCTTTAGCCAGAGAGTTTGTTTGAAGTTGAGCTTTAGTTTGTTTTTTAGACTTAGTATTTTTCTGATTTAGCAACTTTGAAGAAGTAACATTTTTATTGGAACTATCACTAGTATTAATTTTGTTTGAACTCTTTGCAAAATTTTCAGGTTTCTCAATATTTTTTATATTAAAAGTTTCTAAGCTTGTATCCAAATCCTCAAATTTAAATTTGGTTGATTGGCTTAATAAATCAGTATTTAAAGCAGTATTAAAGTTATCCCAGCTTCTAAGATGTTTGCTCTTTTCGCTTCCCATTAATAAGTCCGCTGGTGCCAACAGGGGTTTTAGAATTGCTAATGGCTTGATAAAATTTAATAAATTTAATAAACTAGAGCTTTTCTGTAATAAAACACTATTAGCAATACCTGAAAAACTATTCGATCCAAGTGGAGAAGATTTTATTCCTAATTGAGATTGAATAATCTGCATAGTTTAGGTGAATAAATTGAAACTAGTTAGAGGTAAAAAAGCCCGATTTAGACCGTGTGGTAGGATTACCACCGCCTCCTTTTTTAGCAACTTTTAAACCCTCATATGCTAAAGTAAGTTCTTCAATAGCAACTGAACTCCCATCTGCCTGAAGATCTGAAGATTTCCAGCCTATAGGAATAGCACCAATGAGAGTCCAGCTTTGCATTGTTTCACCTGCTTGGTTAAAAACTAAAATGTTGACATTTTGTCTAAGATTATTTTCACCATTCTGTTCATCAAAAATTTTAGTGGCCCAATTCAAAAAACCAAAGTTCTCTGTAATTCCACGTTTGAGAGTAACGTCTGTAAATTCTACATGGCCTAAGTAAACACGTTGCTGATCGTTGACACCACCTTCATGAAAAATGTTTTTTTGAATCTGAAAGCCCAAGCCCGAACATTCAGTAAAAGATGCAGCAATAGTGCTGTCTATTTCTACATAAAAACGATTAGTAGTAACATAATTGAGTTCATGCTTAACATTACCATTACTACTATTAACCATTATAAATACCTCTGTTGACCATAATTTGTAATCCTCTCCCTTTGCAATTGCAAGTCTTCCACTAAGAGTTCATATACACGATCTGTAAGCTGGTTTAAAAACATCTCGTCAGTAAAATAATCTCTTAATGTTACGGCTGCTTGAAAATGCGCGGATGTTATCGAAGTTGCTCTGTATCCACCTATACCACTTATATCTCCAATTGATGATGGAGAATTTAAAAATTTTCTTATTTCTCTTTCATTAGAGTCCATAACTGAAATAATGCATTCTCAATTTAAGGCTAGACGCATTGCATCAAAAGTAAAATTAGCCAAAGGTCGAATAGATATCAACTTAATCAACGACAGTAGACTAAAAAGTTTTGTGATAGCAATTTAATGCTGGTCTTTAAAAATACAAACTCTGAGCAAATTACTGGAAGAGGTGTTCAGAAAAGAGCGATCGCAAAACTTTTAGGTATACTAACTGTCCCCAGCGATCGCACAAAGAGAGGTAAATTTATATGAGGATTTAAAACAACTAGACAGGGATCTTGGTAAGGTTGCTAGTAATGTCAATGTTGGCTTTACGAATGATTTGAGTAAATCATTGGTGGGATGATTATTGGCAAACTGTTTCTTGATTATCGTTATCATGTAGTTTTTCAATAGTTCAGTATCAAGCGCGATCGCCCATCCATGAACTACTTTTGACCACACCCGAAGAATATCGACAAAAGTCTAATTAACATCATAAGCTTTATGCCTTTAATCTATATTTATTAGGTAAACTACTGATTAAGCAGTTTCATGCTTATTTTTGTTCTCCAAACTCTGGCGGAAATTCTAGCCGGAGGAACTTCCCTCACTAGTACAGAACAGATTGACTTCAGCCATCCCGGCAATCGTAGAGATAATGGGGCTGGACCCATCATTAATTTGTACTTCTACGATATTCGTGAAAGTAAGCAGATACAGCATACTGGTAGGCAAGTTGTTGAACGCAAGGTTGCTCAAGAAAGTTTGCATCCTGCAAATGTATCTAGACCTCCTACTGCTGATGTATCTTGGTCTCCTACCTGGTTTGATATGTCACTGCTGTTGACAGCTTGGGACCACACAACTTTAAGTCAGCATCTCCTTCTCAGCGAGGCGTTAAGCACGTTGCTACGCAATCGCTCCCTACGAGAAGAGTTTTTAGTTCCCGAACTGCGTGGTTATGGCAATTTGCCCATGTCAGTTGCAGTAGAGCCATTAATAGAGATGGGTTCTTTGTGGAGTGCGTTGAGCATTCCCTTACGTCCAGCCTTGTATATTACAGTGACAATACCATTTAAGGCACAGAGTACAACGCCAAATTTGGTCTGGGAACGAGTTTTTAATACACAAAGCCAACACCACGCAAAGCAACCAAATAGTAACGCTAAAGCTAACATCAAGCGGGTAGCGATTGCGGGAATTGTTAAAAATGCAGTTTCAGAACAGCCGCTTTCTGAAATCAAAGTTAGCTTAATGGGAACTCACAAATCATCGATCACCAATCAAGAAGGGTTATTCTTCTTTGAAGATTTGAATTTAGGGAATTACATCGTAACACTAAATGGCAATGGTTTCAGCTCTCTAAACAGTAATTTCCTAGTCGATAGCTCTACATTCACCTTTAAAGAAATTTTACTAGCTCCTATTTGACCGAAGAAGAATTCAGGCGTCAGGAGTTGGAATGAACTTCTGTGCGACTGGTAAGACAGTGCGAGTGACGGTCCTCCAACGCCAGATACCTGCAAAGTAAAAACACCAGGTGCTCTAGGGAGACCCTAAGAAAGACCGCACTGCTCCTCTCCCGCATTACTGGCTCCTGCGTAGGCAACTGCACTTTTCGCAGCGAGACAGAGGTCTTCCTCAATAGTCGTAAGGCGTGGCGTCAGCCATAGGGTAGATGAATAAGAGAATTATTAAGTATTTTCTTGCTTTTGGATTAAAGACGTTCTTATTTGGAGAAAATTATTATGCCTAGACTTGATTACTTTGCTCCTGGTGTTTATGTTGAAGAAATTGACCGAGGTAGCCGACCGATAGAGGGTGTCAGCACGGCAGTTGCTGGATTTGTGGGTTTTACAGAAGATGTACGTGGTGGAGCTGAACTCTACAAGCCCATGCTAGTGACAAACTGGACGCAGTATTTAAACTACTTTGCCCGTCCGCAATCTGAGGGCTTCACCGACTTCAACGCCTATTTACCTTTTGCAGTATATGGCTATTTTATGAATGGAGGAGGTCGTTGCTGGATAACTAGCATTGGTACTCAATTACCCACAGCAGTTAGATCTACAACACCAGAACCCGCCACCTTACAAATCAGCGGTCGTGGAAATCGTCCGTCTCTGTTATTTACCATGCGTCCCGAGCAAGCAGCAGGCGGACCGCTCAGTATAGTCATCAATGATAGTGGACCCCGCGCTCTTCCTGAAGGAACAGAAGGAGAACCACCTTCAAACAATGGAGAGTACTTCATCATCCAAATTCGTCGGGGAGAAGAAGTTCTCGAGCAATATGAAAACTTAACCATGAACCGCGAACCAGCTGCTCAAATAGCAACATACGCAGTAGCGGCATTACGAAATTCCCTGTACGTCAACGTTACAGATACATCCCGAAATGGAAGTCCCCTAGCCAGACGTCCAGCTAATAGCCAATACGAATTAACAATTCCTATCGTTCCATCCACCCCTGACAGGTTTTCACAAGATTTAGAAGGGGTACGTGACGACCGTACAGGTGTGCGTGGAATTTTTGAAATTGATGAAATTACCATGTTAGCCTGTCCCGATCTGATGCGGGCGTATGAAGCACAGGTAATTAACTTAGATCAAGTTCATGGCATTATGGAATTGATGGTCAGTATGTGTGAAGGATCTGCAAGTGGTGATATTCCCAATCCACCCAACCGCATGATTTTACTCGATCCTCCGCCAGAAAGTACCAAACCCCAGCAAGTGGTAGAGTGGCTGCAAAGCTTCAACCGTCGTTCCATGTTTGCAGCACTTTATTATCCTTGGATTAAAGTAGCCAATCCACGCAACGGCGGGAGACCAATTCTAGTCCCTCCTTGCGGTCATATGATGGGTGTTTGGTGTCGTACCGACGAGACTCGAGGAGTTTACAAAGCACCTGCAAACGAAGTACCTAGAGGTGTCATTGGTTTAGCTTACGAGACTAATTTCCGCGAGCAAGAGCTTTTAAACCCACTTGGCATTAACTGCATTCGCAACTTCCCCAATCGAGGAATTCGTATCTGGGGAGCAAGAACTTTAGTTGAACCAGATAAGACCGAGTGGCGATATATTAGTGTACGTAGATTGATTAGCTATATCGAAAAATCGATTGAATTAGGTACTCAATGGGTTGTTTTTGAACCTAACGATGAGTTTTTGTGGGCTAGGGTTATACGAGTTGTCAGTAATTTCCTAGAACGGATTTGGCGTGAAGGTGGTCTATTTGGAGCTACGCCTCAGCAAGCTTTTTATGTCAAATGTGATGAGGAACTCAATCCCGCAGAGACCAGAATTTTAGGAAGGTTGTATGTCGAAGTAGGCGTTTGTCCTGTACGCCCTGCTGAATTTGTTATCTTTCGGCTCAGTCAGTGGAATGGTTTTGAAGGTAATGAAGGTGAGTAGGTCACTAAATCAAAGCATTCTACTTTTTTTCCATTATTTGTTTAATGTCTTCGTTTTACTTTTCCACGATTTTGATTTAAAGGAACCCAAATCATGACACAAGCAAAAGAATTTCTCACGAGTTTTAGTTTCTATCTACAGATAGACGGAGTCGTGGACAATTTACCCATTAAGTCATTTTCAACTGCACAAGTTGAAACAGAAGTTCCATCGCAAATTATGGGTACTACCAAACAAGGTAAAGCTGTCTTACAGGCAACTCCCACGGTTGTGAATAGTAATCCTATTGATCTAACAGTTACAACCATGATTATGGATGGTGATAAGCAGTTTTTTGAGTGGTTTAAAAAGTGTATTGCGCCTGATGGTGGTAGCAGGCAAGTGATGACAGAACGTAAAAGTGGTTCTGTATTCGCTCTTAAGCAAGAAGGTTCAATTTCATATCAATGTGATTTTAAAAATGCCTTCCCAAAATCTTATCAACCAGCAGAGTTTGATGCTTCTTCAGGTGAGATGGCTACTGAACAGTGGACTATCGTTTGTGAATCCTTCTTACGTACTAAATAATATTATTTGGTAGAGTATTTGGGAGCCAGTGCGTTGCGGGGGTTTCCCCCGTTGAAGCACTTGGTGCCATTGAGTATTGGTTTAATTACCCTTACACTCTGCCCGATACCCAATATTAATAGAGAGTTGTAAACAATGGTAGCCACAGTTGAATATCTCGCCAGTAATAATTTTTTCGTAGAATTGACTTTGGACGGTTCAAAAGAGCCAGTTGATGGAACCTTTCTTGAATGTCAAGGATTTCAGTGTACGCAGGATGTTATTGAAATTTGTGAAGTGACTGCTAACAAGTGGGGTAGCGCACAGAAAGGTCAAGTCGTTAAAACTAAGATTCCTGGCAACATTAACAGTGGAAATTTGACTTTATCTAGGTGTTTGAGCTATTCTCCAACATTTTGGAAGTGGTTTGAAACTGTTTATGAAGGTAATTGGGCTAAACAAGCTAAAGATGCTTCCATAACTATCCTTTCTCAAGCAAATAAACCACAAGCAAGATTTGAGTTAGCAGGAGCATGGCCTGCTAATTATAAAATTGGAGATGTGAACGCTCAGGGGACTGAAATGCTGATTGAGGAAGTAGAAATTGCTTTCCAAAGTTTTAAGCGCACGAAGTAATTAGGAAGCTATATGTTTCAAACAGAATTTGAATTTACATTGCCGAAGGGCTATTTAGATACTGACAACAACCTTCACCGCAAAGGGGTAATGCGACTTGCAACAGCTATGGATGAAATTATTCCCTTGCGCGATCCCCGTGTTGCATCTAACCCAGCTTATGCCACAATCATTATCCTGTCGCGAGTCATTACTTGCTTAGGAGCATTATCTGAAGTGTCTCCCATGATAGTGGAAAACTTTTTTGCTCAAGATGTGAATTACCTCCAGAATTTTTACCGTCAAATAAATGGTTTGGAGAGCGAATTTATTGTATCAGAAGAAGCTATCAACTCTTCTGTCCAACGGACTCATCCTTGAACAAGGTATTCTCTAATTTGCATTAACTTATGCGCCGGAAAGATACTCTTTACACTGAATTTACCTTTACCTTACCTCAAGGTTTGATTGATGACCAAAACAGAGTGCATCGTCAGGGAGTGATGCGTTTGGCTACTGCAAAGGATGAAATTTTGGTGCATAAAGATCCAAAAGTTCAAGAGAATCCAGCCTACGGTGCATTAATCATGCTTTCACGAGTGATTACTCGATTGGGAAGTCTAACTTCAGTGGCCCCTGAATTATTAGAACGCCTGATTTTACGTGATATTGCTTATCTTAGGGAATTTTACAATAGAGTCAACCAGCAAGGCAACGCACACATCCATACTCAATGTCCTCATTGCAACACTGATTTGTCTGTGAAGCTAGAGCTATCGGGGGAGTCATAAGCTACCCCTTTGATAAATAAAATTAACTAAAAATTAATATGAAATTAAAAGTTAGCTGCTCACCAACCTTAAGTGAAGTCAATGAAGTTGACTTTACCTCAGAAACTACAAGAAGATGCGTCAAACTACGTCAAACTTATAGATAGGTGCATTTAGTAATTTTGTTATAAGTCGTCCCTTCCAAATCGAGGTTTCAGAAAGTCTTGAAGAATTGGAGAAAGCTCTCAAATATGCCACAGCAGCAAGTAGCGAAGAAAGATTGCTTTCTTCTGTATTGGCTCAAGAGTAGGCAAGTCAACCCCAGGCGATGCCTACGGCGGTAAACTACGCTAGCTGAAGGTTTAGGACGTGATGAAGCAACCATAGCTCCTGTATGTTCGCTCATACGCTCGTTGTTGAAGGCTGAGGCGCACCACAAACTCCATCAGAGTAAAAACTCGTAAAGCAACATTTAACAAAAACATTAACCCAGTAATTCGGTCTTGATTTTGAAAGTAAATTGGTAGGGCAGGTAAAGAACCCCTTTTAAAACGATGAAAACCGCGTTCTAAAAGCCATTAATCCCGGTAATACATTACCGATTGCGTAATGGTTAGCTGTTCAATAGATACATTGGTTACATACAATCCCCAACCAGCTAAGGTTTGAGCTTCAACAATTTAAGAGCTTTGATTACTATAAGTACACGTCGCATTTTTATTGCGATTACTAGTTTTTGCCCATACAAACATATCTTTGCTACCGCTCATAGACGCTTAAAATGCTCCCTAACACTGCTTAATCTGAAGTTAAATTGCCTTTTACTTATTTCTAATTAATGATACTTTGGGCTTGGGTTGATTTAAGTCTTGTTTTAGAAGGCTTAATTTTATGAACAGAGCATTTTGATTTTAGTGCTAATAAAAAGATAGAAACTATTTTAGTTTTATAACTGCGGTTTTCTACTTAATTTATCTCCGCGTCTAAATTTTGATTGATGATGTATCAAGAAAATGCCTCACATCAGGTCATGTAAATTGATTTTTACTGATTGTGAGAAATCTAAGGAGCGATCGCTCCTTAGATTTGGAAGTACTTGGTGACTTATCCGACACTTTGCTGATGCACAAATAACTGTAACTCTACCCATCGTACAATTATGTGGTGTGGAAGTTGCACAGAAGTGGGCGGTAGCAGCTGCTGGTTGTCAGATGTCGGGGCGATCGCTTAATTCATATTTTGGTTCGGTAAGGCTCTCTGTTAAGAATCTCAATCCAGGAACTTACTTAGTACAGATACAAGTATATGGGGCAAAAAGCCTCCCTGCAAACCAATCAAGCTGGGCAATATGATTCACTACAGGTAACTATATGAGCAATCAGTGGTACGACGCAAACCAACAGTATTTATCTGCATCTATAGCCTTGATAAGGCATACTTTGGAGCAGTACACCGTGAATTCGTTTAACTCTTCCAAGAAATTAAGTAACAATGATAAATATGAGCAAGATTTGCAAAAGGCTGCTGAGGCTTTACCATCTCCATCGGCGTTAGAAAGAATTTGTCAGATTTTTGGTCTCTCAGCCTTTGAACACGATGTGCTTCTATTGTGTGCGGCAATGGAGTTGAGCAATAACTTTTCTAGTGTATGCAGTGCAGCTCAACCAGAGGAGCAAAAACCTTACCCAACCTTAGGTCTAGCCCTAGCAGCTTTACCAAATCCCCACTGGGATGCAATCGCCCCGTATGCGCCTTTACGTCATTGGCGTTTGATTAAAGTAGGAGAGGCTCATGCACTGACTCTCTGCCCACTACGAATTGACGAAAGAATTTTGCACTATTTATTTGGAATACAATATCTTGATGAATGGTTTTCTGGCATGATCGAGCCATTGCAATCTCACAATGATTTAATGCCGTCACATCAAACTGTAGCAGAGAAAGTAGCAGCCATTTTGTCGCATACTTCTACCATGAAGGCATTGCCAGTTATCCAATTTTATGGCTTTGAAGAATTTGCTTCTAAACGTGATATTGCAGTCACGGTGTGTGAGATGTTGGGTTTGCAACTAAATGCAATTTCTGCACAAATGGTTCCAGTGATACCAAATGAATTAAATAATTTTATTCGCTTATGGAATCGGGAGATACTTTTAAGTGCGAGTGCCTTACTGATAAACTGCAATGAATTAGACACAAGTGATGTGACTCGTCTGAGAGCGATTGCACATTTAATTGAGGGTTTGAACGGTGTCTTAATGATTACGAGTCGAGACAGAATGACTGTAAAACAACGCCCAGCAGTTAGCTTTGATATTCAGAAACCAACTTTAAAAGAGCAAGAAACAATGTGGCGAGAGGCACTCAGTGATTTGATTCCTCAATTAAATGGTGAGGTCAACACTTTGGTGAATCAGTTCAACTTGAATGCCGTTAGCATTCAAGCAGCTTGTGCAGAAGTCGCAGGGGCCTTAAGCCAAAAACAAGAAAACGATATCAATAACATTTTATGGGATGCCTGCCGAATACAAGCACGTCCACGTTTAGATGAACTCGCCCAGAAAATTGAACCAGCGGCTGATTGGGAAGACTTAGTGCTACCCCCGTTGCAGAAACAGCTATTGTATGAAATAGCAGCCCATGTACACCAACGAAGCACTGTATATGGACTGTGGGGATTTGGTGGCTTGAGTGCGCGGGGATTGGGTATTACCGCCCTTTTTGCAGGTCCTAGCGGTACAGGTAAAACTTTAGCGGCGGAAGTTCTGGCGTCGGTGTTGCGTCTCGATCTTTATCGTATTGACTTGTCTTCAGTCATTAGCAAGTATATTGGCGAGACAGAAAAGAATCTCCGGCAAGTCTTTGATGCCGCAGAGGAAGGCGGGGTGATTTTATTATTTGACGAAGCTGATGCCTTATTTGGGAAGCGTAGTGAAGTCAAAGACAGTCGCGATCGCTATGCCAATATTGAGGTCAGTTACCTATTGCAGAGCATGGAAGCTTACCCTGGCTTGGCAATTTTAACAACTAATCTTAAGAGTTCAATAGATACAGCATTTCTACGACGTATTCGCTTTGTACTTCAGTTTCCTTTCCCAGACACTATTCAACGAGCAGAAATTTGGCGGCGAGTTTTCCCAACGAGTACTCCCACACAAGGGTTAGACCCGATGAAGTTAGCAAAGCTGAATGTTGCAGGGGGTAACATCCGCAATATCGCTCTCAACGCGGCTTTTCTCGCTGCTGATGCTAAAGAATCCGTGCAGATGAAACACTTGTTACGTGCAGCCCAAAGCGAGTATTCTAAATTGGAAAAATCTTTGACTGATGCAGAAGTTGGCAACTGGACTTGATCTAGGTATAGTATTACATTTTGCATCAGAACGAGATGAAGCTATTTGCCCTCGGTGTGGGAATTTGAGCCATAAGATACATCAAAATCATCGCTATTTAGTAAAATATCTACCCTTAATGGGTTAGCCAGTATATCTGGAAATAAATCGACGGCAATTCCAATGCAAAATATGTAATAAACTATTCAGTGAACAACTTGATTTCGTGAAGACAAGAAGGACGTATACTAATAGATTAGCAAATAATATTGTAGGAAAGGTAATAGGAAATGATATCAAAACTTTAGCTAAATAATTGAAGTTGATTAAAAGGTCTGCTGTTGACTTTAGTAATTTTAATAATTTTAAAATTAGAAGTTTGCTTAACTGGCACTTTAACTATTAATTCAGTATATTTAGTATTGAATAACCATTTCTTGTAGATACTCAGGTGGCACATTATCTAGTAACCAAACACCATTAGCAGAACAATAGAAAGTGTAACCAGCCTGATGCATTGCCGCAGCATATACAGCAAAAACTACTGCTTTTCCATATCTTGCACCAACAGCTTTTGCTGTTGCAATATCCTTCGACAAATGGACATGATGGCGTGACATTTTGCAAAGTCCTGTTTGCAGAATTGACTCTACAGATTTACGCGCCGTGCCGTGATAAAGCTTATCTGGGGGAACAACAGCTTCTAATTGTAAATCGACTTTTACACTATGTCCCTGGTTCGCACGAATCAGAGTACCTGTAGAATCAAAAGAAAAGCGTTGTTTATCGTTGTATGCAACTACCGTTTCTAATTCTTCACGGGTAATCGGAAACTTATTTTTAGCACAAGCGGTAAGTAGTTCATCAACAGCAACCCAGCCATTGAGGGTAAGTTTAATTCCAATTGCATCCGGTGTGTGTCGCAAATATTTGCTGAGATATTTGCTGATTTTGACCAAGCGAGAATCACTCATTTGATGAAGTAGTGATTGGTCATTATTCATTGTTTTTTAGTACATACCTCGTTTTTAAGGGGGACGAAAAAAAGTTTATTATCTTACTTATGTATTATATTATAATACATAAAAACTTTTATTGATGGTTTTAGTTTGTGTAACTTGACACAATTGGTCTTACCATCATGGCTAATGCTACTCCAAGCATGACAATGAGCGTCACCTTCCCACCAGGAACAAGTGGTTGATTTATGCCATCTGAGTTCTCTTGTTCTTGACGTTGCTTCCAACTCATTAGCACCGGAATAATTCCACCTAAAACTGAGATACTAAATGTTCCAGTGTAATCTAGAGCAGTAAAAAAGATGCTGGGATTGAGCGTTCCAAGAGTCATTGGAGGGAAAATAGCCAGCGAATAGAGGGGAAGCCGACTAGAAAGTTTGCGCTGTGCAATGAAGAAAATATCTTTGAGTAAATCCAGCAAGCCGTACACAAATCCAATGAATGATGTAGCGATCGCAAACTCTGAAAAAATGGATACTAGCACTCCTAACCATTCCCCTGCACCACCTGCTCGGAGAACTTGCAGTGGGTCAAAAATAATTTTACCGTTAGATGTGGCACGTAGCATATCAGGACTGATGCTTCCTAAAATTACGGTATTCCATGCCAAGAACATAATTAGAGGAATCACAGAACCAATAAAGATGGACTGACGAATTTTGTGGGCATCACCTTCGAGTTGCGTCACAACTAGAGGCACAACATTTTGGAAAAATAGCGCCACAGACATCACAGAAATGGCACTACCAAGGGCACTCCAGTTCTGAAATAACAGTTGGGTACTCTGAATGTGCCCTCCTGCCAACAACAATAGTCCCAAGAAGGAAACGATGACAATTCCGACAAAGGCGCTGTTTAATTTCTCAATAAACTTTTCTCGCCCAAGATACATAATGCCACCAAATAACAGCGTGAAAGCTATTGTCCCCACCCACGAAGGTAATATCTGCACACTCCAGATTTTTGCCGTTGCAGATTCTAAAATATCTCCACCTTCGGTAATGTATGCTACCAAGAGGGCATAGTGCATGAATAAATATACCCCGCCTGTAAGTCGCCCTCCCACCTTACCAAGGATCTTCTCAACAACTCCCAAAAAACCTATATTTGCACGCCCTTCTGTTCGCATCGTATTTAAGGTTACCTCTGCAACCAATAACCCTGAAACTAAAGCGTAGAGCCAAACAGCAATTAGCCCAGATGTGGATGGTACAATCCCAGATGGCAGGGTAACCGCTGGTAAGGCAAGAATCCCAGCCCCGATGGTGGTTCCCACAATTAATGCACTACTTCCCAATACACTACCCGGTTGATGATTGAGCTTTTTTCCATCAAATTCGAGATGAGAAAACAACCGAGTGACTTGCTCTGAATCTTGAAGAACAGTCTTTATGGGAACCATACCGAATAACCGTACTTAAACCAGAAAGTTCATATTAACATATGTAAATTTTATCAACGAAGGTGGTTCTTGCTGAGGGTTGGAGGCAGGAGGCAGGAGGGAAACTGACTCACTTCAATTACGCTCAGTGCATCGCCAAATAGATATGAAGTGACCAAAGAGAACTTGGGTTGAAAACCAGAATAATAAACCGACTGCTTGTCACCACTCTCAATAAATAATCAGTACAGGTCAAGTAATAAAAGTAATAATTCTCAATAGATTTTGGTTTATAAGCGATTCAGTATATCTGGGCTGCGTAAGCTATGTCAATATATTTGCATTAACCATTAACAGCGATCGCTGCAAAAATAAAAATAATTGAAAGAGACACTATTGAGTAATAATGTCAGGAGGAGTTTTAAAACTCTAACCAGTAAAAACAGCGATCGCACTGTTTGAAACACATAAAATCAGATTTCTCAGGTTTCTTATTAACGTGCTAAAACCCTAATGCTTATTAGCAAAATACAGTTTTTTAGTCTTATGGGTCTAAAGCGTTTTCGCAGTGGACGCTATATCATCAGAGTTTTTTCATTCTTACTCACTCTGATGTTTGTTTTGCTTGTAGGAAGCCAGAGTTTTAGTTCCCCACCTAAATTAACTAAAACTGAAATACTTTGGGACACCTATGGTGTACCGCATATCTATGCGAAGGATAACCAAAGTGCCTTCCGATCTTTTGGTTGGGCCCAGATGCAGAGTCATGGTAACCTGCTTTTGCAGCTCTACGGTCAAGCACGGGGACGTGCTGCGGAATATTGGGGAGATGAGTACCTAGAATCAGATAAGTGGGTACAGACTGTGGGAGTACCAGAACGCTCCCATTCATGGTATTTGGCACAAAGTCCAGAGTTTCGCGGTTATCTTGATGCCTTTGCTGCTGGAATTAATGCTTATGCTCAAGAACATAAGGATCTGATTGCTGATGAAGTTGAGATCGTTTTGCCTGTTAAAGGCGAAGACGTGCTGGCTCATCAGATGCGGGTACTGAATTTCACTTTTATTGTGAATCCAGAGCAAGTTGCAGATGTGAGTCAGAAGGAGACACAAGCAGGCTCTAACGGTTGGGCGATCGCACCATCACATACTGAGAATGGTCATGCTATGCTCTTGGCCAACCCACACTTACCTTGGTCTGATTTATTTGTGTGGTATGAAGCACAGATTACTGCACCAGGAATCGATGCTTATGGAGCAACGCTGGTAGGTATTCCTGTTTTAGCGATCGCCTTCAACGATAATTTGGGTTGGACTCATACAGTAAATACTCTTGATGGATGGGATGCCTACGAACTAAAACTAGCCAACAATGGTTATCGCTTCGATGGTCAAGTCCGACCCTTTGAGACAAAAACCCTCTCTTTGAAAGTCAAACAAAAAGACGGGGCACTGCTTTCACAAAAACTTTTAATCCGCAGTTCTGTCCACGGGCCTGTCATATCGCGCAAAGACGGTAAAACTGTAGCACTGCGTGTTGTAGGTCTTGATAAACCACGTGTACTAGAGCAGTGGTGGGATATGGCACGCTCCAAAAACCTCACCCAGTTTCAAAGTGTACTGAAACGGTTACAACTACCTATGTTCACGGTGATGTATGCAGACCGAGAAGGACACATCATGCACCTGTTCAACGGTCAAGTGCCAATTCGTCAAAAAGGCGATTTTGAATACTGGCAAGGTTTAATTCCCGGCGACACATCTAAAACCTTATGGACGAAAACTCATCCATATGAAGATTTGCCACGCGTAATTGACCCAAAAAGCGGCTGGTTGCAAAATACAAATGACCCACCTTGGACAACAACCTCCCCACAGGTTCTCAATCCAGATAGTTATCCATCTTATATGGCACCACGCGGGCCAATATATTTTCGAGCGCAACGTTCCGTCAGGATGCTAGCAGAGCATGACAAAATCTCTTTAGCTGAAATGATTTCTAATAAACAATCAACACGGATGGAACTGGCAGATCGCCTTTTGGATGACTTGATTCCGGCTATACGCAATTACAAAAGCGAATTAGCTAATCGATGTGCTGATGTACTTTCAGCTTGGGATCGGCAAGCAAATGCAGACAGTCGGGGTGCAGTATTATTCGCTTCTTGGGCTGACGCGATAGACCTCGATAGTGTCTTTAGCAAACCCTGGAGTGAAAACTCCCCATTTACTACACCTGATGGTTTAGCTAATCCTCAAAGTGCAGTCACAACACTCTTAACTGTTGCAGCTAAGGTGGAAAAAGCTTACGGGTCATTAGATATAGCATGGGGAGATGTTTTCCGGCTACAGTCTGGTGATATAGATTTGCCTGCAAATGGCGGTGATGGATATCTAGGCATTTTTCGCGTCCTCAATTTTGCCCCACTGTCAGATGGGCGCTTTAAATCTGTTGCTGGTGATTCATATGTTGCTGCAATTGAATTTTCTCAACCTGTAAAAGCGATGACACTGAACAGTTACGGTAATGCAACTCAACCAGGTTCACCTTATGTCGGCGACCAGTTGAAATTGTTAGCCCGCAAGCAGTTGCGACAAGTTTGGCGCTCACGCCAAGATATCCTTGAGCATCTGGCTGAACGTAAGGCATTTTGACATACTCCCCCAAATAGAATGAGACTGTTGAAGAGTTGATAGGGGGCCTAACCCCTCAGCGCGAATTCGTCTTAATTTCAGTGCGTTTAAACTAAGGGGAAGGGGCAGGGAGCGGGGGGAAATGCCCCTGTTCTTACGTCCCCCACTTCTTCACCAGTGGTTATCAAACAGGAATAGGTTGAATCCCCTTGCTGTTTTATCCCCCTTGCTCCCTGCCCCCTGCACCCCTGCCTCTTATTTCAAAGACTAATGAACCGTCAGTTGATAGTACGATGTAGCGATAGTTACGTGGAGCCGAACGCCAAAATTGCCCCAATTGTTTGATATTGTAGCTATTGGGCACATTAATTTCAAAATAACCGTGTTCTGGAACCCAAGCGATCCACATCCCATTGTTCGCTTGACAAGCGATCGCAGTACCAACTAGAAGGTAAAATTCGTTGGTTGGAAATCCTCAACAGTGATGTTGAATTGGTAGAAAGCAGTGGTGTCAGCTTAGATAGTCTTCGCATTAAAGCTGCTGAAATTTTGACTCAACTTGTTATCATCGATAATGCTGAAACTCAATCAAAGAATGGAAAAAAAGCTAAAAAGCGCAAAAAATCTCAAAATTCAGTTAACGACGCTTTATCAAAGAATTTATTTGAGGCTTACGGCAATGCAGAAGACAACTTGACTCGTTGTGCTACCAGCTATCTGCTCAAGAATGGTTGCAAAATCAACGATGAAGAGGAAGAGGCTAAAAAATTTGCTCAACGTCGCCGTAAGCTTGAAATTCAGATTGAACGCCTCAGAGAACAGCTAGAAACACGAATTCCCAAAGGTCGAGATTTAACCGATGCCAAATGGTTAGAAACTATTGCCGTTGCCACTCATAACGTTCCAAAATTAGACAACTACTTGGTGATAACTACAAACTGCTAAATCGACAGCGACAGCAAAAGCACTCTTTATCCCATCAACGCCAAGTAGCTCAAACGCTTGCTGCACCAAATCAGTTTGGAGAATCGGAGTTAGGGGAATATATAGACAGATTACTGGTGAAAGAGATTATTGCGATCGCTCAAACTTACTCCGCTGTAAGTATTGTCCTACCCAAATTAGGCGATATGCGAGAACAAGTTCAAAGCGAGATTCAGTCCAAAGCCGAGCAAAAATCAGAATTACTAGAAGTCCAAAAACAGTATGCCAAACAATATCGAGTTAGCGTCCATCAATGGAGCTACGGCAGATTGATGGCAAACATTCACTCGTCAGCTCTTAAAGCTGGAATTGTTATAGAAGAGTCAAAACAGCCAATTCGAGGTAGTCCACAGGAGAAAGCGAAAGAATTAGCGATCGCAGCTTACCATTCCCGCAAAATAAACTGATTGACAAAACATCGAACCTTGACAATAAAATAAGGAAATTCAACAGCGCCGCAGTTCATGCTTATACAAGCCTCTGTGCTGTGTAAATTTGGGTTAGTTTGACTGTTGTTAAACATGTGACTTTACCCATAACTTTGCCGCTACTGGAACCATAACTTTGCCGTCAACAACACTATAACCCTCATTCTCGCGTCACCTAATTTTGGATGAAACTGACAGTTTGGAACCATAAGTTTGCCGTTAGTCCAAATTGGAAGGATAAGCTTGCCGTAAGTCCAATCAAGCATAGAAATCAGAAAAGTGTATAAGTATAAAAAAGTCGTACAATTTTCTCAAAATTCGTCATATTGATAAATAAAAAAGTTGTACAATTCCTCAAACTTTAGCCTTGTAAAGGTTTGGAACTATTTACTATAAGACTCAATGGCGATCGCATTCCGCGCAAACTCAAGCTGTTGATTCAGCTTTGTATTTAGAATGCGTAGGCGTAGCCCGTCGTAGACATCGCTCTCCAGACAAAGACCAGATGAATTGACAAGCCAAGGCGCAGACAGCAATTCTCAATCGAAAATGGTATTACTTCGACAAAATCATGCTTTGGCGCTGCGATCGCTTTCTATTAAAAAAAGTGTTCCCTGAGCGAAGTTGAAGGGAACACTCTCCTGCTGAATTTTCATAATTCTTGTAAAATTTGAACAGCAGTTAATGTTTAGATCGGCAAATACCAGTGAAGCGATGCTTGGGTTGGGCTGCGCCTACGCGTATTTTAATCAGTGCATTGTTTGAGTTTTAGAAGCGATCGCCCCAAAAGTGCGATCGCAGTACCAGTAATTGATTTCCTTAAGCAAAACCTTCCCTGAGCAAAACCTTCCGTAAACAAAACGTTCCCTGAGCGGAGTCGAAGGGAACATTCTAATTGCTCTTTGTACCAATGCCATCGCAGAGAGTGCGATCGCTCACATTGGGATTTGACTGTAAATAAACACGTAGCCTAGCGCAACTGTAGACTATTAAATCATCTAGGTTATTTGGGTATACCTTCCAGAGCTTGATGCTCTTGTCACCACTAGCAGAAGCGATAGTCTTGCCATCGGGGCTAAATGCGACGCTAATGACCTCAGAGCTATGCCCCTTGAGGGTAGAGATTCCTTTACCTGTAGACGCATTCCAGAGTTTGACGCTCTTGTCACTACTAGCAGAAGCGATGGTTTTGCCATCGGGGCTAAATGTTACGCCCCTAACCGCAGAGCTATGCTCCTTGAAGGTAGAGATTTCTTTACTTGTAGACGCATTCCAGAGTTTGACGCTCTTGTCACCACTGGCAGAAGCGATAGTCTTGCCATCAGGGCTAAATGCGACGCTAATGACCTCAGAGCTATGCCCCTTGAGGGTAGAGATTCCTTTACCTGTAGACGCATTCCAGAGTTTGACGCTCTTATCACCACTAGCAGAAGCGATAGTCTTGCCATCAGGGCTAAATGCGACGCTAGTGACCTCAGAGCTATGCCCCTTGAGGGTAGAGATTCCTTTACCTGTAGACGCATTCCAGAGTTTGACGCTCTTATCACCACTAGCAGAAGCGATAGTCTTGCCATCAGGGCTAAATGCGACGCTAGTGACCGCAGAGCTATGCTCCTTGAAGGTAGAGATTTCTTTACCTGTAGACGCATTCCAGAGTTTGACGCTCTTATCACCACTAGCAGAAGCGATAGTCTTGCCATCAGGGCTAAATGCGACGCTAATGACCGCAGAGCTATGCTCCTTGAAGGTAGAGATTTCTTTACCTGTAGACGCATTCCAGAGTTTGACGCTGTTGTCACTACTAGCAGAAGCGATGGTCTTGCCATCGGGACTAAATGCGACGCTAATGACTGCAAAGCTATGCCCTTTAAGGGTGGAGATTTCTTTACCTGTAGACGCATTCCAGAGTTTGACGCTGTTGTCATCACTAGCAGAAGCAATGGTCTTGCCATCGGCGCTAAATGCGACGCTAGTGACCGCAGAGCTATGCCCCTTAAGGGTAGAGATTTCTTTACCTGTAGACGCATTCCAGAGTTTGACGCTGTTGTCATCAGTAGCAGAAGCGATGGTTTTGCCATCGGCGCTAAATGCGACGCTAATGACCGCAGAGCTATGCCCTTTAAGGGTGGAGATTTCTTTACCTGTAGACGCATTCCAGAGTTTGACGTTGTTGTCATCACTAGCAGAAGCGATAGTCTTGCCATCGGCACTAAATGCTACGCTAATGACCGCAGAGCTATGCCCCTTAAGGGTGGAGATTTCTTTACCTGTAGACGCATTCCAGAGTTTGACGCTCTTATCACCACTAGCAGAAGCGATAGTCTTGCCATCAGGGCTAAATGCGACGCTAGTGACCGCAGAGCTATGCCCCTTAAGGGTGGAGATTTCTTTACCTGTAGACGCATTCCAGAGTTTGACGCTGTTGTCACTACTAGCAGAAGCGATGGTTTTGCCATCAGGGCTAAATGCGACGCTAATGACCGCAGAGCTATGCCCTTTAAGGGTGGAGATTTCTTTACCTGTAGACGCATTCCAGAGTTTGACGCTCTTGTCACTACTAGCAGAAGCGATGGTTTTGCCATCAGGGCTAAATGCGACGCTAATGACCGCAGAGCTATGCCCTTTAAGGGTGGAGATTTCTTTACCTGTAGACGCATTCCAGAGTTTGACGCTCTTGTCATCACTAGCAGAAGCGATGGTCTTGCCATCGGCACTAAATGCTACGCTAATGACCGCAGAGCTATGCCCTTCCAAACGGTTTAGCTCTTGAGTGTTGTAAATTGCTCGCTGGATTGCCACTACAGCTTGCTGGTTAGCTGTTTGTTCTAAATTAGCATTTTTAATTGGTCTACCTGAAAGTTGTCTACCTGACTCTATAGCTGCAACCACAGCCTCAAGTTGCCTGTTAGAAACTAGAGAAGTTTCGGAAATTTGCGATAGAGCAATGGCACTTTGTTGTGTTGCTTCTTTGGCTTTGTTTCGCGCGTTCCACCATTGATAACCCGCAAAGATAGCTACTCCAGCTAACCCCATACTAAACAAGATAACAACTCGATTTTGCCGCCGTGCTGCTGCTAACTTTTCTTGTTGACGTTCTTTCTCTTCTCGCTCAAGCCGATCACCCAGTTGTTGACTCTCCTGAATGTACTCCTGGGCTACTCCATTCAGCATTTGCCAATCACGGAATCTAGTTAGATATGCTTCTGCTACTGCCAATCTATCATCCTTTCTAAGAAACCCTGGCTTTTTGTCATTCCTCTCCCATTCTTCTGCTTCCGCTTCAATCTGTCGCTCAATGGCTATTCCTAACTTATATTCCTCTTTCCAATCCCGCAACATTTGCCAATGGCGGATCAAGGCTTCGTGGACAACATCTAAAATTACATCCTGGGAATCCGGCTCATCTCTCTTCGTGATTAATCGTGCATCTTTATCGGCTAACTTCTCACTCACCTGTTGCAAAAGTTCCAAAGAATGATGCGAATTAACCAACTCCCGTAAACGCACGCGTCGCCTGACATCTGTGGTTTCTCCCATTTGCGTCAATTCGAGAAAAATCCGCCGCGCCACAGTTTTTTCTGTTGCTGAAAGACTTTCATAAACTGCATCGGCGCGTTTTTGTAGCGTTCCTTCAACCCCGCCTAAATCCTCATAAGTTTTAAGGCTGATAACCTCATCGCCTTGATTTTTCGACTCACGCCACAATTCTGTCAAGGTATATTGCAGCAAAGGCAAACTTCCGGGGTAATCTTCAACATCATTAATTAGTTGCTGTTTTAACCTTCCCTCTATGCCTAATCCTACCCAATCAGCCGGTTTAGTAATTGCTTCTTCAATTTCCTCACGGGTTAAGTGTTCGACGTTGATGTAAGGTTTATGGATTCTGCCCGCAAATTTGGGATATTCTCGCCATCTCCCCCGAAAATCCGATCGCATCCCAATGAAAATATAGAGGTTATCTGTACAGTCAATTAATTCTCGCAAACAGTCAAAGAATTCTTGGCGCTGGCTGTCATTGCACATAGTAAAGCATTCTTCAAACTGGTCGATAATCAAGATAACTGGTGTGTTTAATGCTTTTAACTCCTCGCCGATGACATGGGCGATATTTTCCGTTGTCCCGCCTAACTTTTGAGATCCCCCTAAATCCCCCTTCAAAAGGGGGGCTTTAAGAGACTCTTCGCCCCCCTTTTTTAAGGGGAGCCAGCGCGGTCTTGGGGTCTCCCCAAGTGGAGCGACTGGCGTGGGTTGGGGGGATCTAAGACTTTGAAAACACATCCTAGGCAAGGAAAGTGCAAAAGCCTCCTGTAAACTGTTAACAGGAGATTCTTTAGGCGTAAATGGAGTAATATAAGTCCAGCGATCGCTCCCTGGAATCTCTTGTCCTAGCTTCAGTTGGTAGAGTAACCCAGCCCGTAACATAGATGATTTTCCACTACCGGAAGCACCCAACACAGCAATGAGGCGATGCTTATCTCTTACCTGTTTAATCAACTGCCCAGTTAACGCACTCCGCCCATAAAAAACCTCAGCATCTTCCTTTGTCTCGGTAAAATACGACAGCGAACGATAAGGACACTTATCCTGAAAGCTTTTTTGCGAAAACTTAGTTGTCAGCAGAATGGCTCGTGGCGAATTGGCAATTAACGGACGCTGGACTGTATTCGGCATTCGGCTGATAATGAAATCTGCCAACTTGTGGCTATTAATGATCCCATCTGCGTCATTTTCCGGGTTCAATCCTGCAAGTAACGCCTGCGTCATCAACCCCTGCGCGTGAGGAATTTCCACTCCAGTTTCGTAGGAACGGGTTGCAGTAATTAAACAGTAGTCTTTATCTGTGGGAATAAATTTTAACAATTCACCGCTATAGCAGCAATCTAGCCAAACAACGACTCGTTTAGCCTGACTTCTTTGCAACTGCTCACCCAACCAACTTAAGGGAATACCATAGACTTCTGCTTCAGGTAAAACATCACTGGTAGCTAGAAATACTTCTTCTTTACCCGTCACAGTTTTGCACCACCCATGTCCTGAAAAGAAGAATAACGCAGTTTCTGGCGTGGGGTTAGGAGGAGGAGGGTTGAAAAGATTAGCGATCGCTTCTCTCAATTCTTGCACCTTAACCGCCCCTTGGCGGTCAATTTTACTTTCTCCCTTCGGGTTTAAAGTTCTAGGTAAACACTGAGCGCGAAAAGGTCTATAACCGTATTGTTCTAATTGTTCGGCAATTTTCTCTGCATCCTCTGCTGCTGCCGTTAGCGGCTTTAGAGTGGTGTACTCTGGATAATAATTAATTCCAATAACTTGAGCAGCCCATTCCGATGCCATTTTTATTACCTGACTGACTCTGATAACTTTTTGATTGAACTGTAGGCAAAATCTGTCCACAGCATTCGTTTAGGTTGTATGAAAAATCACTATAATCCAGTGCAATAAACTAGATTAATTTCCCCAACAAAAGGTATAATAAACAACCTTTTATTTAGTAAATTATTCTTTTTAAACATAAAAAATCAAAACAGAACATCAAATATATGCTGTAATTATCTCACTGAAATTACGTTTATACTAGTCGTAGTAAGTTTGGTATAAAAACCTATGAATACAAAGGCTGACAATACTATCATCGCTTTTCTCTTGGCGTTTCAAGACTTAAAAACTGCCCTTGGAGAACAAGAGAAACAAAATTTAAAAGAAGTTGCCAAGCAACTAGACACCCAACCTAAAGCTTGGGAAGACTATATTAAAGGACGTTTATTAGAAATAATTACTCCTAATCCTGACTTAAATCAGTCTTATCAATTGTATAAATCTCAATTAGATAATCTAGAAGAAATTCCTGACGATTTACTTCCTACTGAAGCAGAGATTAGTAGGCTCAATACTCTTGAAAAGACTCCAATAACTAGAGGCTTTAAACCCAAATATGAAGCTACAGGTTATGAAACCCAACTCAATAATGTTGTAGTCATTGTTGGTAACTCTTCTCAACCAGAAGAAACAGTGAAACAAGTCAAGTTTTTAGAAAAATGGAAACAATTTTTATCTCAGTCCAATCAATCAAATTAGTTTTGCCCTTGTGATGAGCGATTTAATCTATCCTACCCTCGATTTGTTTTTATATGCTTTAAAAACTTCTTTAAACACAACTGATGCAGAAACACAAAAAAAACAAGCAGCTTTTTTAGAGCAATTACCCTCTGATACTCAATTCTACGATCCTGACAGTGAAACCGAGTATCTAGAGATTACCCATCCTCCTCAAATTAACTTTATTTCCCAAAATAAAAGTTTAGAAGGATACTATTATACTGTTAGATTAAATGACACTTATGGCTTGCAAATTGATTGTTCTATTAATAATCAAATCGAAACTCAACCAGCTAAGTCTTTTGCAATCTTAAAAACTGAAATCGAACAAAAACTCAATAAAGAACTGGCAATAATTGGAAAAACCTGGTTCCTTTCTGGTTGGCTGCCAGAAAACTCATCTCAAAATCCTGAAGAGATTGCCAAAGATTGCTATTATGCTTTATTTAAAGAAACTTATTGGCAACCAGAAAAAGGGACTTTTTTAGACGGAAAAGTTTTTGAAGTAGGGCGATCGCAATATGTAAATCAGAGCCTAAAAAACTTAACAACTTTTCTAAATAGTAATGAAGATCATGTGATTATTATTATTTATAATAATCGAGAGAGCGCAGAAAAAGCTGCGGAATTTTATAAAGATTGGATGGGTTTATTTTGTTATCGAAGTAAAATTTCGTGGGCTTATTGGCAAAGTCGTTTAGTCAAAGATTCTCTGCTCAACCATTATAAAAAAATTGAAGAAAATAGAAAAATTACTAACCAAAGTAACTATTTGCAAGAAAAGCAAAACTTTGTCACTTCTCGCAAAATTTTAAATAACGTTGATAACATTCTTCAGCAATACACAATCGACTTACTAAACCTCTCTTTCCAAAAACAAATTATTGAAATAAATTTATCTAATTATCAAATACGCTTGGCTTTGATTAAAGAAAAAACAGGCGGAAACAATCAGTTAGATTTTTTAGAAAAATTTAGCGAACTAGCCAACAAAAAATATTTACCACAAATTACCAAAGATATCGAAAATATGCAGCTTGGCTTGCAACTTTTAGAAGATACAATTAAGGCTACTCGCAGTCGCATAGAAGTTGAAAAATCTGAACGAGAGCGTAATTTCCAAGAGCTTGTAGCTGTTGCTGGTGCTGGGATAGCAACCGTATCTCTGCTAAAAGAGCCTGCCAAAGATTTTTGTAATAAAGAAAGTATAAAAGATATCTTTCAATATATTCCTTCTTTTTGCGACTACCCTTTCAGTGCCAGTCTGATGATTGGAATAATTGTTAGTTTTATGGTTTGGTGGCTGAGAAAACGATTGCGATAAGCGTTCGCGTTGGCGCTCGCGAAGCGTCTCGTTGGCGCAGCTTCTAGTAGAGAAGAGAAGCTCAAGCCTTCTCCTTTGGAGACGCTAGCGCGAACAGCGAGCGTGAAAAGATGTAATATTTTCGGTATTAGATTCCTGTTGTATTGCTCTCAGAAAAATTTCTGTAGATGCTTGTATATTCACTTACAGGATAAGTTGTATAAGTATCTTATGTGTTATACGACTTTTTTATTGTTGTACAAAAAGCACCGAATTTTTTTATAATGGAGCAGAAGCAGTTCATGCTGGTATGAGATAGGAACTTTTGGCTATCCATCTGTTTTGAGTAACTACTGGAGTATTAGAAGATCCTCCTAACCAGTAAGAGTATTGCGAACAATAGCCTAAACTGGATTGCCACTCTAACCAAAGTAGTCGGCGATGACAATGAGGACAATTTTGCACAAGAGGATGTTGATGTATTAAACAAACTCTGACATCTCAAAATTTCCATCTATGGCAGTCATATTAATTCAAAGTGAGGAATATATAGACTTAACGTTTAAGCTGAGAGGCGCACCGATTCCTCTTGATAATGGTTATGTTATCTATAGTGCATTGTCCAGGATTTGTCCTATCCTTCACGAACTAGAGTCTATTGGGATTCATCCGATCGCAGGAATACCGACAAGGAACAATTTGCTTGAACTCACTGCTCAATCTCGCCTCAAAATTCGGATTCATCATCAACAGATTCCTTTAATTTATCCTTATTTAGCTGGTCAAGCTTTTCACATAGGTCAAAATTATTATCAGCTAGATATTCCCGAATACAAACCGTTAATTTCTTCAGAAAGTGTCTATTCCAGATTAGTGATAATTACAAGCTTTCAAGAACCTATTAACTTTATTGAAGCTGTGCAACGGAAACTAGATAATAAAGGAATAGAAGGAAAAATTGAACTTCTGACCCGACAAGATGGAACACCTCAAAAAAGACAATTAACCATCAATCAAAAAGGAAAACAGTTTAAAGTTAGAGGATTTGGCGTAAAAATTAGCGAACTCAACCCAGAAGATTCTTTAACCTTGCAAGAACAGGGAATTAGTGGGAAACGAAAAATGATGTGTGGAATATTTGTTCCAGCGACTCGCAGCAAGGAAGAAGAGGAAATCTGATGATAGTCTCTACCCAACCCAAAATTTCCCTATCTCTCGATGCTGCGGATACGACAATAATGCACTGCGTCGGAATGACGGGACTTTACATGACTTTAAAGCGATTAGAAAAGCAATATCCCTTATCTCGTCAACGGGGAGGACATATATCATGGTCTCTGACTGCTGATACTATTGAATTATTCTGGGAAGGAAGTGATTTCGTCGCCCTATCTTGGTTAATTAATGAGTCTTTTAAATTAGATGATACAGGTTTAATTCATTTAGCAGGATTAGACAATAATGCAATAGATTTAAGTCAGAAAGTCCACATTCATAAGGGAATGTGTGCTGTTTTTCTGCGTCATAATCAGTTTTATCAAGCGGGAGAGCTAGTTAACACTGAACTAGAGGTTGAAGAAAAAAAAGTCGAGTATCAATACAAATCCCTAACTTGGTACGCACATCAAACCTTTGCAGAGAAGTTATGCGAGGCAGATACCCAACAACTTAGACATGATTATGTTCAAATAACCAGTTGGTTATATTTAGGGGGAATTGTTCGCCATGCTAGGACGCAGAATACTACAAAACTAGAAGAGAAACCTGAATACGCCTTAGCACTATTATTTGTACCAGTAGTTTGTCATTATTGCTTACTTCATATACCATCAGAAGACTTAAAAGAAAGGAAACCCCATCGCTACTTGGTGGTGATTCCAGAAATAAAGGATTTTGAAGACGCTTCTCAAAGGAGATGGCGATTACAGCAATTAGAAACTAAACAGTTTCATGTTAGTAGCCTTGGGGAAGCAGGATTACTGTATTACAGCTTAGACGATATTCAGCCTCAAGTGGGCTACTATCAAGCTTGTCAAGTTTGGTTATATGAAAAAACAAATAAAGCTTCTCGTCAACGGACATTGATGAGTATAGAAGAAATTAAAATTGATAAGAATATTTTAATCACTTATCAACAGGTGCAAAAATACTTTAAAACTAATTATCAGATAATTAAATATAAGCAAATTTTTATTAAGGTCAATCTGATTCGCTCCCTGATTGCTGATAATTTAGTCAAAGGAATCCATTGGTGGTCTAATTTTTGGGAAAAATTGGTGATAGAGGATTCAAAAGAATATTTATTTAACCAGTTATTTTCCAATCGAGAAGGATTCATAATAATGGCAGAGAATAGTGAAGAAGACAAGCAGTATCTTATTTTTATTAAGGTATTTCAACAAGCTATGAAGGGCAATTTTGCTAAAATGTATGCCAAAGCAGAGTCAGGAAAATATCCTCCAATTAAGAAGAAAATTGAGCGATTAAGGGCAGAGCTAAACTATTGTTATGATGAATTGTCATTTCAGGAGTATTTGTCCGACTTTTTAGTAAGAGGGGGATTAAATAAGTATTTTAATGAGCATCAAGAAGAGATTTCACTATTAATTAAAAAAACACATTGGCAAGAACTAAGAATTTGGTCATTGTTAGCGATCGCCAGTTATAAACCCAAAGATAAACCCACAAATATGGATGATAGTTCATTCCCAAATAATCAGAAAGTAGAAGAAGTTAATTATGAGTCAGAAGAAGAGTGACAATAATATCCCCAATTATTATCTTTACGGAACAGTCCTCACTCGTTATGGTTTAGCGTCCTTAAATCATGACATTAGACGAGGAAATAAGACTATTCTGCAAAAAGGTTATTGGAATGGTAAAATTCATTCTTTTGTAGGTTCAAGTGCAATTCGTTGGGCGTTACGTTTTTATCTTCAAAAACAAGGTTATTTAGTTAATCGAGTTTGGGATGAGGACGAAAATATTAATCGGTTAACAAGTGAAGATTTCGATCCAGAACAATTTTATGATGATGATATTTTTGGGTTTGCTTTATTAGAGTCTGCTGAAACCGAAGAGGAGACTTCACCACCAAAGAGAAAAAACAAACAAACAAAAGCCAGTACTCCTAATCAGCGAATGGGTGCTTTAGGGATGAATATGGCTGTTTCGCTAACGCCTTATGATGGTGCAGTCAAGTTAGGGGCAAAAAGTGGTAGAGAAAAGGATAGCACATCGCTTCATTTTACAGAATATCATGCAACTCGATATCAATATTATTTTGGAATTGATGCCACTCATCTCAAAGATTTTTCGCGGATTTTGCCTCTAATAGATGGGATTATGAATCTGACCAAGGTAGGAGGGAGTAGTAATATTTTTAATTATCCTTTCTGTCCCGATAGTTTGGTATTTCAATGGACAAATCATTTTGCTCCATATATTTCCTATTGTTTTGAATATTGCGATCCTAAGAGTAAGGAAGCAAAACTTACAAAAGAGTTTATAGATGAAGTGGAATGCGGACAGATTGATCCTAGTAAATTGTGGATTGGGGGAACAATTGTTAAGGAGTTACAGCAATTGGATAATTTTGATAATTCCCCTTTTAAGAAGGCACATCTTTATCGTAATCGACATGAACTGATTGAAGCTTTGAAAACAGCCATTAAAAGAGATTTGGGGTTAGACTAATCAAAATGATTGCACCATTAATTCTCTATTTGGATGTTCCATTTACGACTTTTCGGGAGTCCCATGCAAGGGAAATGGGAAAAACCTACCCTGTTCCTCCTCCAGCGACAGTGTATGGGATGTTGTTGTCTTTGGTAGGGGAAACGAATGTCTATCGCCACTGTGGGGTAGAATTGGCGATCGCGATGTTATCTAGCCCCAAAAAGTCGCGAATTTTGCGTCAAATGAGACGGTTTAAGAATGCTGATTTTAGCCATCCAGAGAATGTTATTCCCTGTTATCAAGAAATTTTGTCTAATCTGAAGTGTTTGATTTGGGTTCGTTCTGACGAGGAAAGGATACAACCAAGTTTAAAGGAGAGGATACAGTTAGCGTTTGACCATCCTGAGCTAGTAAGACGGTTTGGTTGTTTATTTTTGGGAGAAAGTGATCAGTTGATTAAAACGATCAAACTTGTCTCGGAAGATTATCTAGAGGGAGTGAGACAGTGGGCAATTAGAGACAATCGAGGCAGGTTAACCTTACCCTATTGGGTTGACCATGTGGGGTCAAGAAATACCCGATTTTTGAGGTATCGGATTGAGGAAATGCCAAGCTCACCACCTCCTTATTTGGCGTGGACGATGATTCAATCTCCAATTTGACAAGTATCTCTTATGGGAAAGGGAATTTAGGATCAAAGAATGGCGGGAAGGTTTACACGGTAAGTGATATGGTAATTGAAACGAGGAAAAAGGTGCTTGCAATTTTTGGGAAAGCTTATCGGCACTGGGTTTGAGGGGCTGAAAGTAAGGGAAACTTTGGTAAGTTTTGTGTTTTTGGTTTCTCGATCTGGAAGGTACTTGTAAGATTGTCAATGAAGCTTCCTCAGTTAAGGGTTTTCAACTTTGCTGTGATTCGTGGCTTTATGCCGTTAGGCGTTGCTCAACAGCAGGGCGGTACTTTGTAAGCTTTGTGGTGGAACGTGATTCGTGGCTTTATGCCGTTAGGCGTTGCTCAAGTATCTCTCGGCGTACCTTGGGGAATTGGCACAGTAGTGATTCGTGGCTTTATGCCGTTAGGCGTTGCTCAATTGAGGAGGCGATTAACAACTGGAAGCAGGTTACACGTGATTCGTGGCTTTATGCCGTTAGGCGTTGCTCAAGGAAGGCTTCATTTTTACTTGTTAGTGAATTTATCGTGATTCGTGGCTTTATGCCGTTAGGCGTTGCTCAACCAGAACCAATAACAAATAAAGATGGAATTACGATCGTGATTCGTGCCTTTATGCCGTTAGGCGTTGCTCAATTCAACCTCTCCCTGAAAGACCTAATGCTGTTGCTGTGATTCGTGGCTTTATGCCGTTAGGCGTTGCTCAAGGATTTATCTTGAAGGATTTCCAATTGTACAGGGATTTGATTCGTGGCTTTATGCCGTTAGGCGTTGCTCAAATATCGAGGTCAAATTACTGACTGCGATCGCAAAAGTGATTCGTGGCTTGATAAGGTTGGGTTATTCCTTCAGCAACTTCCGCTGACCTTCGCTGGTACGGTTAAAGATGCAGAACCAGGGCGTAGCGTAACTCCTATGAGAGGAACGAAAATTAACTTTGGTAAAGCTGAAGGTGAAATTCGACAATGAGCATAGAAGAGTTAGAGTCAGCTTGATTACTAAATATCAAAAATGCGATCGCATAAATTTTTGCTGTAGTAGAAGTTTTCAACTTAATTTTGAACTTATTTAAGTATCCCAAACCTTTATGAGGAAAGGGTTACAAAATTGTTCAGCCGTTTTATTCGATGTTTTCGCTGACAAGCAAGCCTACTACAGAGAGTACGCTTAAATTGTTCAACCTAATTATTCCTCTACATAAGAAAGAGACATAAACTGAATCACGTCTCCAAGTGATGGGATAAATGCTTTGTGTGTTATGCTGCGTCGGCTACCAGTAAACCATTAACAGCGATGATGATTATTTGTGCTGCTAAAGGAGTATCACAACATGGTCTATCATCCCTATTACAGGGTTGTGCTACCCATTTCCCCTCTAGATTTTGGTAGAAAGTGCCAAGTAGTTGAGAACCATTCCAGACCCGATAGAGTTCACCCAAGTCATCTGCTACTGAGTCAATTTCAATTTCTGGTGCTACCGGGTCGGCAAACTGGTCAATATATTCCTCAAACTCTGATTCAGCTAAGGCTGAGTTGCTAAAGTCATCTTGTACAATCATCATGAGTGACCTCATTAACGGGGTTGAACAAAAGGCGATCGCAATCTTTGGACGGAGGGCGATCGCTTTTTTGATTTCATTAAACATATTAGTTACTTTAGTAGCTAAAATCAAGAAGAATATTCAAAATTTTAATTAGTCACTTCGACAGTACTGAGAAAGTCATTTAAAGAAATATCTAATGCAGCACAAATAGCCTCCAATACTTTAATAGAGACGCTTTCAGACTCACCATACTCTAGTTTTTTGAGGTTTTGATGGGAGCATTCCCCTCCCCTGGCTGCAATTTCATCAGCTAGTTTTTGACGTGATTTCTTTCCCCGTAATCGCTTTAAAAGCATTCCCTTGTCTTGATTCCAAGCAACTGCTACAACATCTGCAACATAAATATACATTCTGGTTTTTTTATCGTCCTTATTGCTCATATAGTAGCTACAGCAGTAAACAAAATATAAAATTTTGAGCTACTACAGTTTACAAACTCACGCGGTTAAGTACCCGCACATAACAGAAATAACAAGCGTAGCTTGAGTGCCACAAAAATTCATAGATATTAAACAGCTACCAGCCATTGATAGAAATGTTCGTCATTCGCATCAGATGGCTGGTATTTATTTATCTAGTTATGTATAAATGAATTAGGGTTTTTATTTTAATTCTCATTCTTCAGTAAGGTGATTCCAACAAAATAATATGGTATAGGCAGACTAACGAAGACGAAACTCAGTCACTTGTAGGGCAGAAAAGCAAAAGATGCCGCGAAACGAGCAGCAAACGTGTCGAGATATTATTGAACCTGCCTTAATTCAGGCAGGCTGGGAGTTTGACAGGGAGGTGGAGATTGGCCCTGGTAAGGTAAATTTGAGTGGGGAGCAGATGTATGACCCGACACAAAAGATTGTTGCTGACTACGTGCTACGTCTGTCACGAATGCCTCTGGCAATTTTAGAGGCAAAGGCTGAACATAAATCTGCTGCTGATGGAATGCAGCAAGGATCGCGTTATGCCCAACGGCTAGGACTGCGGTTCTCAATCGCCTCTAATAGCCAAGAATACATAGTTACTGATAATCACACAGGTGCTTATCAGCGGTTAACTCAGGTTCCTACGCCCTGGGAAATTTTAGATCGACTAGGACGCTCCAACATTGATTGGGATGCATGGCGACCTGTATTTGAGTACCCCTGGTACGAAGATCAGATTACTCGCCGGAGAGTGCGCCCATATCAGGAGATGGCAATCTTTGAGGTACTTGACCGCTTTAGCCAGGGAATGACCCGTGTTCTGCTGTTAATGGCAACAGGTACAGGCAAGACCTTCACTATTTTTCAATTAGCCTGGAAGCTGTTGCACGGTAATGTGTTGCAGAACAACAGAATTTTATTTGTCACCGATCGCAATAGTCTTAAAGACCAGGCTTACCGGGCGTTCGCAGGATTTGCTTCTGATGAACGGGTGGTGATTGATAAGAATACGGTACGTCGGAACCAGCACCAGGTTGGCAAGCTTTTCTTCGCGAATTATCAGAATTTGGATGAAGAATTAAATGGTAAGAAAATTTACGAGTATTTTGAGCCAGATTTCTTCGATATAGTGGTAGTGGATGAATGCCATCGTTCTGGATTTGGCGACTGGTTTGGGGTATTAGAGTATTTCGGTTCTGCTTACCAGTTAGGCTTAACGGCAACTCCACGGGAAATTGACGATAGTGGTCGTCCGTTAACTGAAGAGGAGCAGCGACGGGATACCTACAGTTATTTTGGGGAGCCTGCCTATACCTATTCGTTGAAGCAGGCGATTGAGGATGGCTACCTAGTCCCTTATCTGCTGGAAGAGCGAATTAGCAACGTAGATGCAGATGGATATACAGGGCCTGATGGCAAACGCTATACAACGAATAACTTTGAGCGAGAGATCCGTTTGCCAGACCGGACTCAGTTTATTGCTGAGGATTTGTGGCAAATTTTGGGTCGATATGGGCTACGCCAGGAGAAGACTATCATTTTCTGCGTGGATGAGACCCATGCGGCGTTCATGGCACAGGAACTCCGCCGGATTTCGGGTGATAATAATTATGCTGCCCGGATTACGCGATCGGAGCGCAATTCTCACCAACTTGAACGGAACTTTGCGGAAATTGGCTCAGGTAATCCTCGTGTTGCAGTAACGGTTGATTTACTCACAACTGGATTTGATGCGCCAGATGTGAAAAACATCGTCTTTACCCGTCCCCTTAAGAGTTCCATCCTTTATAAGCAGATGAAAGGGCGGGGAACCCGACTTTGTGAAGACATGGATAAACGGTACTTCACGATATTTGACTACGCTGGAGCGAGCCATCTGGAGGATTCTGAGTTTGATGGACATCCAGCAAATACCCAAAAGCCAAAATCGAAGTCCAAGTCTTCATCTGGCTCTGGATCTACTCACAGGGCGGAAGATACAACTCCTAAGCCTGTTGCTGAGGGTGTATCAGTCATCCTCTCCAATACGGAACGCTATGTCTGTTTAGCTGATGGGCGTAAGATTCCTTTTGATGATTATTGTGAGCAATCGAAGGAAATTATTCGCAGCATTTCTAGTGCAACATTAGATGAACTATTACAAATCTGGATTGACCAAAGCAGCCGAAAAGAACTTTATGAAGAATTGAAGGATCGGGATATTTACATCTCTGCTTTCCAGCACTATCTTGATTTAGATCACACAGACGGAGTAGACATTCTAGCCAAAGTAGGGTTTGACCTGGTAAAGGTTCCGACTCGGCACGATCGCGTAGTGCGTTTTTGGGATCAGGAAGAATATTGGCTCCTGAATCAGGTAGATGAACACGACATTCCAGAGGAGGAGCAGCTAAAGTCCCGGTTCTGGCAAGCAAGCTTAGATCACTATGCCTTGTTTGGCATTGACGACTTGGAGCGGGGAGCTACCTACAGTGCGCCTCAGTTTGTTGCCTTATTTGGTAATTTCAGTAGTATGCTGAGACGCTATGGTGGCGCATTTGCCCTCAGGAGCGACCTGGATGCAGTGAAGCATCATTTATATGTGCCGATGGTAGCATAAGGATAACGAATGGTAGGGACGACTATAGGAAACGGGACAGTAGATCATCGCCGCCAAGAAGTGCAGCAGGCGGTGAAGAATGCTTGCGATCAACTAAATAGTGACGGGGTAACTCCTCGTGACTATGTTGAGCAATTGGCATGGCTGTTTTTCTTAAAGGCATTTGACGAGATTGAGCAACGGCGTGAAGATGAGGGAGCATTTGAGGAGAAACCGTACAGCCGACTTCTGAATGGTGAATTTCGATGGTCTGAGTGGTCAAAGAAGACTGACAGACCTGACGAAATGTTGGAATTTGTCAACGGACGTTTGTGGCGGCATTTACAAAACCTGGAAGGGGATGGAGCAGCCGAACGGATTAGGCGGATTTTTTCGTCTATTAAAAATCATTCCCGTCGCGGAACCAGTTTCGCCCGTGTCGTGCAGCAGATTAACCGTTTGCACTTCAGTGATGATACTGATGTAATAGTGCTATCAGAAATTTACGAAGATTTGCTGAAACGGGTAGCAGGTGATTCTGCTGGGTATGCTGGGGAGTTTTATACCCAGAGGCATCTGATTCGGGCTATGGTTCAGGTAGTACGTCCAAAGATGGGCGATCGCATTTATGACCCGTGCTTTGGTACAGCAGGCTTTTTGGCGGAATCTGCGGAATATATTCGCCAGAATCATGGCGTATTGAGCGGTGGTGATTTGGAGTGGTTGAACGATGAAACCTTTTTTGGAGTTGAGAATAAGCCTCTCACCTACCTGCTCGGTACTATGAATATGCTGTTACACCAAATTGAAGGAGCGCGGCTAGAACAGGCAAACACTCTAGAAATTCACAGTTCCACTGTGCCAGAGAAACACCGTTACAGCGTCATTCTGGCAAATCCACCCTATGGTGGCAAGATGGCAAAGGAACTGCAAACCAATTTTACAATTAAATCAGGCTCAACTGAACTTCTATTTTTACAACACATCATGGCGAATCTTGCCAAAGGTGGACGGGCAGGGGTAATTGTGCCGGAAGGTGTGCTGTTTCGAGGTGGGGCTGATGCTAAAGTACGAGAAAGATTGCTTACTAAATTTGACGTTCAAACACTTCTGTCATTACCTGCGGGTTGTTTTAAACCGTACACAGATATCAAAACAAATGTTATTTTCTTCAATCGGCGGATGGATGGAAAAACAACTCGCAATGTGTGGTTCTATGACTTAAAAAATGATGGGTTTGAACTACAAACAAATCGTCGTCCTATTGAAGGTAGCCAGATTCCTGATTTCTTGAGTAGATGGGAAGATCGTACTGAAAGTAAAAATTCTTGGTTAGTTTCTATAGAAGAGCTTAGTAAAAATAATTGGGAACTGCTGCCACGAAATCCAAACGCCACTGAGGATTATGAACATCGTCCAGCTTTAGAGCTATTACAAGTTATCAAAATGCGAGAACAACGAATTATTGAGCTACTAAGTGAGCTTGAGGAAACTTGGGAGGTGAATTGATGGAAGAATTTACTTCAAGTCCCTGGACTTTAGCTCCTGTTTCAGAAATATGTGGAGAAAAAGAAAGTATTAATCCTGAAAATACTCCAGATAAAAGCTTTAAATATGTTGATATCTCAAGCGTGTGCAATAAGACTTTTCAAATAGTTGAGCCAAAGATAATCTTAGGACGTGATGCACCTAGTAGAGCAAGAAAAAAGATTCGTTACAACGATGTGCTTTTAGCAACAACACGTCCATATTTAAAAGCAATTACGAAGGTGTCAGAAGATTTCGATGAGCAAATTTGCTCAACAGGCTTTTGTGTTCTACGTCCCACAGAGAAAATTGATCCGGATTGGCTTTTCTATTTGGCAATTTCTGATGAGTTCATGCGTCAAATTACTCCTAAAATGCGTGGGACAAACTATCCTGCTGTAACGGATAAAGATGTCCTTGCAGCAAAAATCCCTATTCCATCCATTTCTGAGCAGCGAAGACTTGTTATTCGTATTAAAGACTGTATGGAGCAAATTGAGGAAATAATTTATCTACATAAGGTAAATATTATTTCAGTTTCAGATATAAAGCTTAGTCTAGCTCTTGGAGAGCATAGAGGTGATCGAGATTGGGTTGAAGTAGGTGAACTAGTAGATTGGATAAAAGAGACTGAGACAGTCAGCGAATCAGAAACATACGATTTTGTTGGCACTAAATCCTTTGGTAAAGGTCTCTTCCACAGCGCAACCCGTACAGCCCAAGACTTTAAATACCCAAACTTGCGCCGCTTAAGACATCGAGACTTTATCTACCCCAAACTTATGGCTTGGGAAGGTGCATTTGGTATGGTTCCTAAAGAATTCGATGGTTTTGTCGTCTCCCCTGAATTTGTTGTCTTTCGCACCAAAGATGGCATTGTTTGCCCCGAAGTCCTTGATACTTATTTCCGTTCCCCCATTTGCTTAAAAGATGTCAGAAATGCCAGCACCGGATCAAATAAACGCCGCAGACGAATAAATCCACAGGCATTTCTAAAACTAAAAATGCCCGTGCCTCCCCATGACGTGCAGGAGCAACTGAAAAAGGTTTATGAGTTTGAAGCCAAAGCGGCAGAGAGTTGGAAGGATTTGCCAGAGACGCTGGAGAAAATCCGCCAGAGCATTTTGAAGAAAGCGTTTGCTGGAGAACTTTAGGCATTTAGGCGAGATTACGTTATTTTCCTTTCCCTGTTCAGTATCTAAGTATTAGCAATTGCATGAATTCCTTAGAGCAGCGAGATTTAAAAAAAGAACTGTGGGGGGTGCTAAACACCTACCGCAGAAGCGGCAGAATGCTTGATCGTGATGTTGTCATTCATGCTGCTGCTCTGCTGTTTTTGCGGTGGGCAGATTTTTATGAAGCAGAACAAGCAGCGATCGCTGAATTTGAGCTATCTCACTACAGTTCTACTCTGCGAGAAAACATTTGTTGGTCTACATTGCGCCAACTAGATCCTCGCGATCTCATGAGGATTTTCCAGCGCGAACTTGTTCCATCTCTAAAATATGCTGACTCCACACTACTCAGAAAGCAACTTCACTGCATTGGTGTTGCCCTTGAACAAACCGGAATTGAGCAATCTGAATCCCTATCCGCACTAGAACCTATCTTTGAGCTATTTCAATGGATCGATTCTTTACCCTTCGACTCTGCCAATGATCGTGCTGCTGCCGGAACCATATTGGAAATTTTGCTCTCAGACTTCATGGGAGGCAAAGACATAGGGCAATTCACCACCCCTCAGCCTATCGCTGATCTAATGATCGAACTCGCTGACCCAAAACCAGGCGATCGCATCTACGATCCCTGCTTTGGTATGGGTAACTTACTCATTGCCAGCACCCGTCGCCTGCAAGAGCAAGCTAAGTTTCTGTCTCCCCGCAACTGGCTAGAAATTCAAGAAGCCAGCATTTTTGGCGTTGAAATTAATCCCGTCGCCTACGCGATCGGGATGACTCGTGTTGTATTAGCGGGCATCGATCATCCCAGACTGGAACTTGGTGACACACTAGAACGCTCATTACTCCGCAATCGAACTTCTGAAGGGTTTGACATAATTCTGGCAAATCCACCCTGGGGGCAGAGGTCAAACTCCTACGCTTACCGAAATGAGTTCCCGATCCACACCTCAACTACAGAAGGCCTTTTTCTGCAATACATCATGGCTTCACTACGTCCAGGTGGTCGAGCCGTCATCGCCTTTCCTCAAAGCATCTTCTTTCGCTCAGGTGCAGAAAAGCAGATTCGCCAACGTTTGCTGTCCGAGTTCTGTGTTGAGGGGGTTCTGGCACTTCCTCCTGAAGCTTTTACGCCATTTGCAGGCATTCATGCTAGCCTGATTGCCTTTCGACGCGACGAGCCTGCCTCCTCTGTTCGCTTCTTTTTAGTCGAGGGTTTTCCCTCTGGTCTGCGGAAACGAGAAGCAGCACTACCCGCAGAACAGCAATTATTTGCCAAACAAGTTGCCCAAACTTTCCGCGAAGGCAAACCTGGAACCCACCTCTGGAACACTCCAATTACTACTCTTGAACAAAGAGACTGGGAACTGCTTGTAAAGCGAACGGGAGATGATGCACTTGCCGAACAGTTGAAGACCCTGACGGAAACTGACCCAGAAATAAAACTGCGATCACTTGACGAAGTTGCTGATGTTTTCACCGGAATTTCTTACAAGCAGGATGTAATCACCAAAGATGCCAAGCACCCTGACGTTTTAGCTGGATTATTGCGCGTCTCTGATGTAAAAGACATAGGTGTAAAAGCCCCAGAATTATTCCTGACTCAAGCCGGAGAATTGAAGGTTAAAGAAAAGTACTATTTGTCTCCCTTAGATATTGTCGTTACAAAGTCAGGCACGATTGGTAAAGTCGGGTTAATTTCAGATGCTCCTGGAACTGTGAGGGCGATCGCCACTCAAGGTCTTGTTGTCATTAGACCTAAAGAAGGTATTACAGCCCAGTATCTAGCAGAAATCTTACGCTCCCCAGCCTATCATTCCTGGTTGAAAGGGCACTCCCGTGGAGCAACAATTCAACACCTTTCGATAGAAGCACTAAAAAATCTCAAGGTGCCTGTTCCACCCATTCAAATGCAAAATCGTCTGTGGCAAGTTACTCATGGACGCATTTCAGATGCCTTAAGCGCATTAATCCGAATTGTAATTGGTGCCAGTGATGATCCTGTGTTGAACTGGCTTGAACAATCTAAAACCATTCGAGCAATAGGAGAATTTACTGAGGATGTAGGGAGTAAAGCAAGACTATTATGGTTTGATCGCTTTGGCAAAGAACTTTATAAGCTTAGAAATCAAGGAGTTCATGAACTTGAAACAGTTCCCGCAGAGATAATGCCGTGGTTAATAACAGCTGCAACAGCCGCAGATACCCTTAATGGAATCCATGAAATTCCAGATGGAACAGGTCGTTTGGCAGTTTTAGAGAATGCCCATCGCCGGATTAAAGATGCTCTGGAGCTATTGGATAACACCTCTGTCGCCGTGGTCGAGAGAGCACGGGAAGTAAGTCTTAATGTTGCCAATCTCATAATCCGTGAAATTGCATCAACCTTAGCAAACGGTAACCTTGATACACGTCTTGAACCTTCCAGTATTGTGGTTGGTATGACGAATCAAGTGACGCTCATAATTAAAAATGTTGCTGCTGTGGCGTTGAGAAATATTCATATCCACACGTCTCCCAAGATCGGCACAGGTAAAACAGCTTACTTAAGAGAAGAAGAGGAATATTCAATTCCCCTGCTTGTAGAACCCCAACAGGTATCAGTAACATTTGATTTTCTAGTATTTTGGACAGCTCAACAGCTTGATGGCATCCCGATTCGTGGAGAAATCCCGCTTTCGCTTGCCATCCGATCACTTCGAGAATCATCGACTCCTGTGAATTTAGGAGCTAGCCCCTACGTAGTGGGTAAGCCAATTGAACAACAAGAAATGTTTTACGGACGGGATGATGTCATTGAACAAATTAAAGATCATCTCAATGATGAAACTCAGTCTAATGTGATTTTGCTAGAGGGGAATCGCCGGACAGGAAAAACTTCAATTCTAAAACAGCTTCAGAAACGTGGCATAAACAACTGGCTGATGGTCGAATGCTCCTTACAAGGGGCAGACAGCATGGCGACCCACCACGTTTTTCGACTTTTTACTAGAAAAATTTGGGAGGTTTGTAACGCAGTTGGGATTTTCACTTGGCCACCTAGCCAGCTATCACCCACTCCAGATAAGCCCATTCAATTACAGATGGTGAAAGCTTTAGATGCGACATTTTTTGGAGAAAATCCATTTGAGGCATTTGAACTTTACTTACAAACCGTCTTAGAAAAGATTCAGCCTCGGAAACTGCTCCTAATGTTGGATGAGTTTGACAAACTTCAGGAAGGCATTGATCAGAGAATTACTAATCCTCAAGTTCCTGAAAACATACGCTATTTACTACATACTTACTCAGATATGTCGGCCATTATTACCGGCTCACGACGCTTGAAGCGCTTGCGAGAAGAATACTGGTCAGTGCTGTTCGGGTTTGGATACCAGATTGGCATTAGTGCTTTGCCACTAGATGCTGCAAGAAATCTAGTAACTGAGCCTGTGAAGGGGCGATTACGATTTCTACCCGAAGCCCGCGATCGCATCGTTAGTCTGTGCGCCTGTCAACCTTTCTTAATTCAATCATTGTGTACTCGTGTATTTGAGCAGGCAAAGCGCCAAGTAGAAAGAACTGTTACGCCTGCCTTAGTTGAATCCGCAGCAGCAGCAATGGTAGAAGACAATGAACATTTCCGCACGCTCTGGAATTATGCAAGGACTGAGCGCCGACGAATGATTATGGCAATTTGTCAGCGTTTTTCTGGCGGTGATGATCCGACAAACCTCGATTTTTTAGAAATGAAGTTTGAGGAATTTAGAGTTAGTGTGCCTCAAAGACGAGGGCTAGGAGAGGATTTGGATTTTTTAAGAGAATTAGAATTGATTAATTTCGATTCTACTCAAGGGCGCGAGGCTTATACTCTCTCCATTCCGTTAATGGAGAAATGGATCAGACTCCATGTTGATTTTGAAGACCTTAAACGGGAAGCAATCAGGGAAGCTGAGGAGATTTTTGAATGACTGAGTTTTATCAAGTGCTGGGGGGGAGTGTACCAAAACTTCTTGGACGGGAAACAATATTAGCAAACTTAGAAAGCCATTTGCTCAAACCAACGCCTGATCATGTTTCAATTATTGGGTTTGCTCGTTATGGAAAAAGTGTATTACTTAATCACTTAGCAGAGAAATACCGTGCCGGGAATGAATATTTTACAACTGCTTTAAACATTGATTTCCGCCACACAAAACTTACAACTGATGACGATTTCAGGCGCTGTTTTGCTAAAGGTGTTAAATCAGCTATCGAGCAATTCCGACCAGAAGTTGCAGAGTATATCGACCTGACTGACAGCAACAGCATTCATGAACTACTTGATTTTGCGTTTGCGGAATTAGATAGCACAGGCGATCGCCTACTTGCAGTCTTAGACGGCTTTGATCATGTTCTAGCAGTTTCAAACATGACCAGAATGCTCTGGGACAATATGCGAACTCTTGCACTCCACTCCAGCTTAACCTTGGTTACTGGTAGCCGCCGTCCTCTCCTAGAACTATGTGCATCTGAAGATTCACAATCATCTGATTTTTGGGAAATTTTTTATGACACACCCCTAGAGGTCAATAAGCTCGAAGATTCAGACTGGGAAGGATTTCTCAGACCAATGCAGGAAAAAAGAATTACGATCAATTCTGCTACAAAACGAGAAATTATTGCATGGTCTGGGGGAATTCCCCTGCTTGCGGCAGCACTGATGCGTGAGCTTTTTCGAGAGACTACTGAAGGGTCTACACTATCGGAGGCTGATGTTGGGCGTATTGCCGAAAGAATGATCGGTGGTCAGTCCCAACTCTTATTGGCCCTCTGGGGTGACTGTAGCGACGAAATGAGGAGCGATTTAGCTTCGGCTGTGCAACAAGGAATTCCTCAAAATCAATTGCCGCACAGCAGAAAATCTGAATTAGAAAAACGAGGTTTTCTCCAAGCCACGGGAGGCACTCTAAAACCAGCCTGTAAGATTATTGAAAATTATACTCGTCTCAGAACTCCAGGAGTGAACGATCTTCGTCGCTTGTTTGGGAGTACGAATGCCTTTGAAGAAAATATTTTAGGCACACTGGAACTGCGATTTGCACAAATTTCCCTGGTTGATCCAATCCTTAGTAACCATGTACGCAAAGCAATTCGAGATATCTCCCCATCACCTGAAAGCACTCGCGTTTGGATGCGAAACATTGCAGAACGGTCACTTGACTTGATTTGGCAAAAAGAATTGCCTGGTGATCGCTCAATTCCTCCGAAGTGGATAAACGAATGGAAACAATCCGGCGACTGGAGAGATGATTTGTTGGATTCGGGCAGGCGGCTTTCTAGAAGTCGTGGAGAGCAATGTAACATTTTACGCCTTGCAACTGGTACCCAAAAATCCTATCCTGTTGCCCAGTATGTTACTAAATCCACCTACGTCTTAGTAAATCATCTTAAGTCAGTCGGTGACTTTGGACAACATCGAGAAATCCGAGAATTTCTAAATATAGGAACTGCTGTATCTTTCTGCATGAGTGCGATCGCTCTTTGCGAAAGCCTGTACAATGACTTGAATCGCCCATAAATACGAAATTTAGAAGAAATCTTGTAGTTGTGGGAGATTTGTCCTCATGCCTGCTCGTCTTATCTGTCATTATTTAATTGGCCCACCAGGCAGTGGTAAATCTACCCTGGCTGCCCAGATGAGCCAGCTTATTCCCAATAGCCGAATTATTTCGACTGATCAAATTCGGGGAAAGCTTTATGGAAATGAAGAAATCCAGGGAGATTGGGCAGAAATTTAGCAGGTTATTTTAAAAGAAATTCAAGAGGCGATCGCACAGCAGCAACCTGTTATTTATGACGCAACGAATGCCAAGCGTGTTTGGCGAATGGGCTTGCTTCAGAGAATAGCTGATTTTGAAGCCCAGTGGGTTGCCTGGCATCTTAAAACTCCACGTCAATTTTGCCAGAACTGGAATATGCAGCGCGGGCGGCAAGTTTATCCAACAGCCTTGGATGATTTATTCCAGAGCTTAAAACACTTTCCACCTTTAGCAGGGGAGGGATTTTTAGCAATTTACGAGTTAAATCCAGCCCAGTCTAAAGATTTAATCAGTGAAGTCAAAAGCAAAATTAACCTCCTTCCTCGTAGCATCATTAATCGCACAAACCGCACTCAGCATAACCAGACTGTCTTACATCCCTACTCTAAATTGCTAGATTTTGATCGCCTTTTGCATTTGATTAGTTTGCTGATTCGCTATCCCGGTATTGGTAACTTACAGACTACAAATCCAGATATCCTCCAGCAGATAATTGTGGAAGAAATCGAGTTCCAAACAGAAATATCGGAAATATGTGCTATTTTGCAGCGTTTGTACGGCTCTATTTATGCAGATCCTCATGCTATCACCGCAGATATGGAATGGCTGGAAGCAAATAATTTTCTCAGCCCTATTACTGTTAACCAAGAATTGGTAATTGCTGAAGTCGCAACTATTAATACTGCAACCCATCCATATTCTGACCGAGAAGCATTCAAAAGATTATTAACAACAATACGTTTTATTCTTCAAAATCCCTTTCAATGGAATTCTGATCAGGGCAGCTTGAGAAGCTTGGTTTCTGCTATGCAAAAGCAAGGATTAATTGATGGGAACCAGAGGGAGGCAATCCGCAAAGATATTGAACGTATACTCAAGCCGTTTCAGCTTTTACCAGAATTTGCCTTAAAACGTGGCTACTTTATTGGAACAGGCATTTTATCAGCATCCCAACTAACTAAGGTTTTTCATGTTCTGCAAGCCCACGCTAAAAATTTACAAGACCCGATCGCCTTGAGAATTTTGGAAATATTTGACGAACGGATGAGGCAAAGCCAATTAAGTACTCAAGCTATCTACCCTATCCGAGCAATCTGCAATCGGACAATTATTGACCCGCAACTGCTGCCTCAATCTGCCCTTGCTAGAGAAATCGAGAAACTGGAAGACGAAATTGAACGTGGGCAACTCTTAGAATTAAAACATTTTTCCGGTGTTGGTCGTTACGCAGACGATCCAGAAGAATTCTTCCGCATCTGGCCCCTGCAAATTGTGTTTCATAACATTGGTTGGTATCTCGGCTTTGAAATCGCTGAAGGACAAAACCAAGGACTATTACAATTTGAACGCTTAGATCGTTTATTTCGAGGCTATCCTCAATCAAATAAGCGCGATTGCAGTCGGCAGGATAAGTCTCTCAAAAAGCTCCAGTATCTTTACCAAGCTTGTGGGGGACTTTACCTCGGTAAAAGCGTAGCCGATCAACGTCAATTTTTGAGCAAATCCCTAAGCAATAGGGATGCAGTCTGTATAACTGTAGAACTTTGGTTTAATGACTACACGTTTCGATTCATCAGCGAAGGAACCCAACGATTTCCTATCACACAAATGAAGATGTCTCCACGGCTCTCTGGCAGTCAAATTCCCCAGGGACAGGCTTACCTTTTTAGCCTATCTAAAAGCCCAGATCCTACTCATATAAACCGATTTCGAGTAAAGTTACCCTGCTGGTCACTAGACGACATCGATCTCCGTCGCTGGATTTTAGGCTTTGGGGATCAGGTGAAAGTTATTGAACCGCAAGAGTTAGCCCAACAAATTCAGGGGATTGGCGTGGCGATCGCAAATCTCTACAGCTAACCGAAGTTTGGGTTTTGTCTTTAGGACAGTACCCATTGCCAATAAAGATTGGATTTACAGCCAAGAATTCAACAGACAATGTACAAAGATTAGAATTTGTAATCAAAAATTTATCAGCTTAGTTAAATAATCCGTCACTCTAGTAATTAAAGAGCGTGCTGCCAGAACTGAGCCAGATCCACCTTTTTGTCGTGGTTGGATTGGGGTTTAGGACGTTGCATAACTTCTACAACTTTAATTCCAGACTAAAATTTCCGAACAATATTTTGCCTAATTCCTTAAAATCTGACCCAAACAACTGGGATACGCTAATCTTCGCCTTATCGCACACAGGAATAATCAACTTCACCAAATGATAAGGTTGACTTTGATTTGTTGTTGAGGCTATCCTCAACGATTCCATGATTCCTCCTAAATATCCCAATAACTTCACATCCTTTTCAATTGCTTGTTCAAACACTAACAAAATCAATTGTAATTTTCGGGTTAACTCGATTGGGATGGGTTTATAACCTAATTGGGGAGTAAGTGCAATTAATTCGCTAATTCCTTGAATATTAACTCGATATTTCTCTATTTCTTCTTCGCCTTTAATTTCCTGTCCTAACCACCCGTAACAACGAGAACAAAATCCCGCAGGTGAAAACCTAGCCATCACAGGTAAACGGGCACCACAATGAGGACATTCTTCTATTAATCGCTGTTTGTGAATCAAACAAAGTTCTACATCCTTAAATGACCATGATAATGGTTCATAGATAGTTTTGTTATCCTGCATCCACTCTTCCCAACAACAAGGACACCAAGCGCGATAGTTCCGAAATAATCCCTTGTCATAAATCATTCCTTTCCAGCTTAAAAGGGTCAAAAAGCGTAAATCCTGACGCATTGTTAACTCTTCTAAGACGGTGACTAACTTTTCTGTCATTTCTCGCATTCCGTTAATAGCCGATTTAGCGTCGCTATTTCCCAATAGGTGACTCAGGTTTTTTGACAATAGCTCAGATTTATCCTCATCTTTGAGAATAAGTGGCGCAATTTCTCCCATAACGAGCTTCTGAGAGGTTAAACAATGCGCCTGCGCTAAACGATGGAGATAGCTACTAAGACTTTCTGTATAGGGAGTTCCCAGCGCCACAGGTTCAAGAGAAAATAACCGACTCCGTTGCGGGATTTCTAGAGGTTTTAGGCTCCAATGTTCTGAGTAAATAGTCATCCCTCTTGGATTAACCTAAACGCTGGTACTTTACTTTTAAAAGCTAAATTTCAGGAATTAGTTTCCGATTCACTCTTAACCTCGATGCCGTAATTAACAAAGAGATCGGAGACAGATATCTCCAAAGCTGCCGCTAACTTAACAATATTTTTTAACGAAGGGTTACGCTCTCCGGTTTCAATTCCTGAAATGTAGTTGCGATGAAGCCCTGACTTTTCAGCCAGTTCTTCTTGGGATAAATCTAGCTCTCGCCTTCGCCGCCTAATCGCTTTGCCAAAGCGGTACTCAATACTGGAGTGTTTCTGCGTCACAAAACAATACTGAACCAGTATCACCATTAAATCCATCTACTATAAGTGGACTTTTGCACAATATAAGTGTTATAAAGTTAAGTAGTATAGCATCAGGCAAGCAAGTTCCTAACTTTATGGTCTTATTTTGATAGATTCATAAAATAAAGCGCAAAGCGCTTACTAAGGAGTATATGAAAGAGCAATTTGAACAATGGGTTGCTCGCCTTCAAATATCCGAGGCAGGGCAAAAAATTATTGAGAAAGTTCGCTCATCTGAGCCATCCCGTCGCGTTGGTGGCGGTAGCAAGAATGTTTCGGGACGCTACCCTAGCCGCAAGATGGGAGTCACGATTCAATTTGAGTCTCATCGGGTTGAACTGCCAATTGTTTATCAGTTAGAACACGATGAAGATGTTCTAGAATTCTACGATCAACCACCGCAAATTAAACTTGACTATCAAGCAAGTAATGGACGTAGATTAGGCGTTTTACACACCCCAGATTTCTTTGTCATCAGAACCAATTCGGCTGGTTGGGAAGAGTGTAAAACTGAGCAGGATTTGAAAAAACTAGCAGAGAAAAACCCCAATCGTTACTTTTACTCTGAAGAAGATACTCAATGGCATTGCCCGCCAGGAGAACTCTATGCTAACCAGTTTGGGCTTTATTACCGCATTCATTCAGATCGCGAAATCAATTGGGTTCTGCAACGTAATCTGCAATTTTTAGAAGATTATTGCCGAGCCAAATTCCTAGCAGTGGAAGAAGCGATAGCTCAATCATTACTTGCAATTGTGTCATCTCAACCAGGAATAACTTTAGCAGAATTACTCAATCGGTCAACAGGAGTTAAATCTGACGATATCTACACCTTAATTACTCAAGAGCAAATCTATATTGATTTAAATGCTTCACCACTTGCTGAACCAGAAAGATGTCTAATCTTCCGTGACGAACAAACTGCTAGTGCTTATAGATTAATGGTTGAGCAACCAAGCGTAAGTCTTCCGGCTATCTCTCCTGTAGTCAATATTGTTACCGGAACGCTTGTTAATTGGGACGGCAAAGGTTTAAATATCATCCATGTTGGAGAAACAGAGGTTATACTTGGCGCAGAAAATAATCAGTTAATTGAACTTAAAAAAGCTATATTTGAGAATCTGGTTCGCCAAGGAAAAATCACAAGTCTCCAAACACCAGAAAAAACAGCTATTAGCACAGAATCTTGGCAGCGATTTTATCAAGCTAGTCCTGAAGACCAAGCAGAAGCTCTTGAACGCTACAGAACTATCGAACCTTACTTAAACGGCCATCCCCCAGAAAACGAAACAATACCAGCCCGTACCATTCGTGACTGGAAAGCTAAATATCTAACTGCAATTCAAAAATACGGTTGCGGCTACATTGGGCTTTTGTCCCATCGCAGTGTCAAAGGTAATCGTCAGCGCAAGCTGCCCGAAGACACCTTAGCAATTATGGAGAAGTTTATTTTAGAAGACTATGAAACTCTTAAACAAAAAAGAATGTGGGAGGTTCACGCGGCTTTAGTTCGAGCTTGCGAAGAATCTGGTGTAATTGCTCCGAGCTATAAAGCATTTACCAAAGAAGTACAACGCCGGACTGGTTACGAACAGACTAAAAAACGCCAAGGTCGTCGTGCCGCTTATCAGCATGAATCCTTCTATTGGGAGCTTGCTATAACTACCCCAAGGCACGGCGATCGCCCTTTTGAAATTGGGCATATAGATCATACTGAGTTAGATGTAGAGCTAGTTTGCTCTGATACAGGTCGCAATCTTGGCAGACCTTGGGCAACATTTCTCGTAGATGCTTATTCACGGCGATTGCTGGCAGTTTACCTAACGTTTGACTCACCCTCATATCGTTCTTGCTTAATGGTGCTAAGAATTTGTGTCAAGCGTCACGGCAGGCTTCCCCAAATTGTAGTGGTAGATAACGGTGCAGAGTTTCACAGCGTTTATTTTGAAACACTACTAGCTACTTTTGAATGTACAAAAAAGCAAAGACCCCCAGCCAAAGCTCGTTTTGGTTCGGTTTGCGAACGCCTATTTGGAACTTCCAATACTCAATTTGTCCATAACTTGCTCGGTAATACACAAATAACTCGTAACGTCCGCCAAGTCACCAAGTCAGTTAACCCTAAAAATCTAGCTGTATGGACACTTGGTTTACTTTATGAATATCTTTGTGCTTGGGCTTACGAAGTTTACGATACAGACGAACATCCGGCACTTTTCCAGAGTCCGAGGGATGCGTTTGCTGCGGGTATGGCGATTGGAGGCAGTCGGGTTCACCGCATGATTTCTTACGATGAAAACTTTCAGATTCTTACCCTACCTACAACCTCAGAGGGGAAAGCAAAAGTTCAAGTTGGACGTGGTGTAAAAATTAACTCAATCTACTACTGGTCTAATAGTTTCCGCGACCCCCAAATTGAAAATACCTCTGTGCAGATAAGATACGACCCGTTTAATATTGGTATCGCTTACGCCTTTGTTCGAGGACAGTGGGTACAGTGTATCTCTCAATATTATGCAGAACTCCAAGGTCGTTCAGAAAAAGAATTGAAGTTAGCTAGTATCGAATTACGCAAACGCTCTTCAAATCATGCACAACAATCTAAAGTTTCAGCTAAGAATTTAGCAGAATTTTTAGCATCGGTAGAAGCTCAAGAAGCTCTATTAGAACAGCGTTCCTATGATGCAGAAGTTAAGGAAGTCTTTAGGGTAATCGAGGGTGGAAAAGCGACAACAAGCCGTAACGAAGAACCAAAACTTATTCAAGTTACTTTTGCCAATACCGATTTTCAAGCGGATGAAGATGAAGCGATCGTCCCAGAAACACTTGTAGTGTATGAGGAGTTTTAACTATGACAAAATCTACTGGATTTCCTCTTGAACTCCTCACACGGACTGCTACCGAAAGGCTTGCTTACTTTGAAAATTACACCGTAGCGCATCCTCGACTTAAAGAAGTCTATGAAATTCTCATGCGAACGATTGCTGAACCAGCAGGAGCTTCATTTATCTTTGTTTACGGTGCTAGTGGTGTTGGTAAAACAACTTTGCGACTCCGCGTTGAGCAGAAATTAACAGAACTAGCATTACCTAAACTGGAAAGCGATCGCAGTCGTGTTCCTGTTGTTGGTGTTGAAGCTGTAGCCCCAGAATCGAGAAACTTCAACTGGAAAGATTACTACACACGCGCCTTAATCGCCTTAGAAGAACCCTTAATCGATCACAAGTTTGATTACGGCGTGCGTGGCATCTCCCGCGATAATTTCGGAAAAATTAATTTTGAGTCGAAAGTAGTTGCTCCTGCTCTACGCAGAGCTTTAGAAAATGCTCTCATCCATCGTCATCCAGACGTATTTTTTGTAGATGAAGCACAACATTTTGGCAAGATGGCAAGCGGATACAAGCTACAAGATCAATTAGACTGCCTCAAATCTGTGGCAAATATGACAGGTATCTTGCATTGTCTATTAGGAACATACGAATTACTGACATTCCGTAATTTAAGCGGTCAACTCTCACGCCGTAGCGTCGATATTCATTTCCGCCGTTATTGTGCTGACAACTCAGAAGACGTACAGGCTTTTAAAAGTGTATTGTTGACTTTTCAACAGCAGATGCCACTTTCAGAGTATCCAGATTTAGTTACTCATTGGGAATATTTTTATGAACGTACATTAGGATGTGTTGGCATACTGAAAAATTGGCTAACACGCGCTCTTAAAGATGCTCTAGATCGAGATGCAACAACAGTCACTCTCAAAGACTTACAAAAACGTGCTTGGTCGGTTGCTCAGTGTCAGAGAATGTTCAAGGAAATTCAAGAGGGCGAACGACAATTATCTGAAACGGAAACAGACGTACAAAACTTACGCTCTGCTCTAGGACTTGGAGCAAAGACAATTGCACAGCCAGAAGAAGCTCCAAAAAACACTCGTCCACCAGGAAAAGTTGGCAAACGCAATCCCAAAAGAGATCCTATTGGAGTGCAACAAGATGTTAGCTAATCGATTAGTAACATACGAATGTTGGGATTTAAAAAAGCTTTCTATTCCATCTCGTAGTCGGTTGTATCAATTAGAGCCTGTTGGCATTAGAACACCAATGGTGGAAAGCCTTACAGGATACATAGAAAGATTAGCAGAGGCTCATTGTGTAACTCCAGATGTATTAATTTCACGAACAATTACACCACTGCTAAAACAAATATTTTTGAAATCCCGATCTAGTAGAGATTTACGTTCTCTTTTCGACCGTGCTACAGCTATAAATGGTACAGGAAATATAGTAATAGATTTAGTACAAGCACTTCAGAAGCTAACGCTTATAGAAGATTTGCACTTGCTGACCCTGCTATTTTGGTCTGAAATTATTCCCACGCGCAATTTGTTTCGTACCAAAAGCGCTTGGTGTACTGTATGTTACGAAGAATGGCGTTTAGCTAAACAAGTAATTTATAAACCACTACTTTGGACTATAAATTCAGTAAAAGTATGTCCTTTACACAAAATATATCTATGTTTGCAATGTCCTCACTGTCAGCAGGAGTTGCCACTACTAAGTTGGCGATCGCGACCTGGCTACTGTTCCAAGTGTGGTGATTGGCTAGGTATGAATCTTCCTGTCAAGTCCTCCTCAGAACTTACGGATTCCTCAACTTTATCTAAAGAAGAATTACATTCGCAAACTTGGATAGTAGAGGTTATTGGAGAATTAATTTCTTTCACCCTATCTTTTAACTCTCCACCAGCAAAAGAAGAAATTGCCAAATCTTTGAGTTTAATCATAAATGCAGTGACTAATGGCAATATAGCTGAGTTTGCCCGTTTGATGGGAATACCGAAGAATACTTTATGGATGTGGCAGACGGGTAAAGCTTTACCAATGCTTGATATACTTCTCAAAATTTGTTATCGCTTAGAAATATCTCTACTAGATTTACTAAAACCAGAACAACTTGCTGCTAAATCTTTTACGAAAATCTCACACAAAACCATTCGGCGATCGCCCACACTAAGAGCATCTCCAAAACTTTTCGACGCTAATCAAGTACAAGATACCTTGCTAGCAATCCTTGCAAGCGACAACCAGCCACCACTGACAATGGAAGAAGTAGCTACAGGTTTAGGATACAATAAGCGGACAATTTTCAGCCACTTTCCAGATTTATGCCGTGCCATTTCTGCCAAATACCGTAGTTATGGTAAAGCATGTCACACAGAAAAGATACAGCAGTCTTGCAGAGAAGTTAAGCAGATTGTACTTAAGTTGCATAATCAAGGAGAATACCCCTCAGAAGCTCGTGTGTCTGAAATAATGACTCATCCTGGATATCTCCGTTACAAACAGGTTCGTGCTGCTTTAAATGAAACACGACGTGAAATTGGAGTGTAAAGCTATTAAACTTAAAAGGGCAGAGTAAGTTGGCTTCTTTCTCTACACCTGGAAAATTGGAAGCATAACTTTGCCGCCCCCTATTGGAACCATAAGCTTGCCGTTGCGGCAAAGTTATGGGTAAAGTCACACAAATAATTAGTCACTGTACAACAAAAAATGGACGTAACTGGATTCGAACCAGTGACCTCTACGATGTCAACGTAGCGCTCTAACCAACTGAGCTATACGTCCTTACCACACGATTTATAACCATAACATACATTTGCTTAATATGCCAAAATAAAAGGCGCAAATTAAGGAAATTCTGTAATTTTAGCCAAAATCAATATATTCTTAAGAGTCCCCAGCCTTGGCCATTAAGCTTTCTTGGGGTAGTTTACGAAAAAATTAAATCAATAATTCATCTCTGTCTGGGATAGTTGATGAGCGATCGCTCTTGAGCAATTTTTGGTCATATCCTTTTCCTAGATAACCCTAGTGTATGATCGATAAGGTTATTCGGTTCTGGTGGGGAGCAGCTACCAGAGGTAACGGGGAAAGTTCGGTGCAAATCCGGCGCTGTCCCGCAACTGTAAACCAATTTGAGATGTAATCTAAAATCCCAAATTAGAGTGAGTCAGGATGCCCGCCGAAATAGATTAATCAGTTCCACATATCTGCGAGGTACAGATGACTGCTATTGTAAATATTTCTCCAACTAGTCCCTTGGGTGTTGCTGACCATATTTTATTTGTTTGCAAAACTTGTGCTAGCGTTTGGCAAGATGGAAAACGCTTAGGTGAAAGTGGCGGTCAAAAACTTCTATCCCAACTTCAGCAGCTTGCACAAGATTGGGACTTACGAGATGAATTTCCAATTCAAGAAGTTGAATGCATGAGTGCTTGTAATCGTTCCTGTGTAGTTGCCTTTGCTGCTAAAGGCAAATTAACATATTTGTTTGGTGATTTAGCTGTTGATGGTAGTGCATCTGCGGTATTAGAATGTGCTAGTCAATACTATGGCAAAGCAGATGGTTTACTGCCTTGGTCAGAGCGTCCAGAAGCCCTGAAAAAAGGCATTTTGGCAAAGATTCCACCTTTATCCCAATGATGCGCGTATTGATACTGGGTGGAACGGGAGATGCCGCAGAACTAGCTGCCCAAGTAGCGAATATCCAAGGGTTAGAAGTAATCACCTCTCTAGCTGGTCGCACCCGTGAACCATCAGCTCCGTTGGGCGATTTACGGGTTGGAGGCTTCGGTGGTGTGGCTGGATTGGCTAGTTATCTGCGAGTAATGCAAATCGACTTATTAATTGATGCAACCCATCCTTTCGCTACTCAGATTTCTTTCAATGCGGCAGATGCTGCAACCAAAGTCGGAGTACCCCATTTGATGTTAATACGTCCCCCTTGGGAAAGAGAAAGTGGCGATCGCTGGATTGAAGTTGACAGTATTGAAACCGCAGCAGAATTTCTGCAAAACCAGGCACAGCGGGTATTTTTGACAGTTGGCAGGCAAGAACTCGCCGCTTTTGCTCACTGCGAGAAAATTTGGTTTCTGATGCGGATGATTGACCCTCCTACCGATGATGCTTTAGTGCCACCAGGAGTAATATTGTGCGATCGCGGGCCCTTTAGCCTCAATAATGAAAGACAAATCCTGATTCATAACAAGATTGATACCATCGTAAGTAAAAATAGCGGTGGTGATGCAACAAAGCCCAAGATTATTGCAGCGCGAGAACTGGGACTGAAGGTTGTTATGGTAAATCGTCCAGGCATACCGCCAGGTGAGAAGGTTAGTGATGTTGATGGTGCTTTGGCATGGCTATTTGACAAGTTGCACAACTAGTGGAAAAAGGCAAAAGCCGCAGATCATAATTAAAACCAATTCTCCCTATCGAGCATCAAAAATAAAAAAATAAATCCTAGTATTATTTAGCAGCGCTAAGACTTCCCTTTAGGAATTGACCCTTCAATTCCCTCAACATACCAATCCATCGCCAATTGTCTCTGATCATCCAAAACCTTACCTTTTGGTATCCGCACCACCCCTTTTTGGTCTTTCACCGGGCCATCAAAAGGATGTGCAGTACCCTGGATAAACTCATCCCGCTTCGCATTCACCAGTTGTTGCACATCCATTGGAATCGCTTGATTCATCGGGGAAATATCTACCATTCCTTGAGCAATCCCATCCCAAACCTCTTGAGATTTCCAAGTATTACTCATTACAGCCAAGGCTTTATCTGTATAGAATTTACCCCATTTGTTAATAGCTGACGTCAGGTGGGCTTTTTGACCAAACTTACTCATGTCAGTGTTGTAGCCAAAAGCATAAATATCTTTCTCTTGTGCCAATTGCACAACGGCTCCAGAGTCAGTATGCTGCGTCAGTACATCCGCACCTAAATTGGCCAAAGCTTGAGCCGCTTCTCTTTCTTTAGCTGGATCGTACCAACTTTTTACCCAAAGTACCCTAACTTTTGCTTGGGGATTTGTTAGCCTTACTCCTTGAGTGAATGCGCTGATTCCCCGAATCACTTCTGGAATTGGGTATGCGCCAATAAAACCAACTACATTTGATTTTGTCATCTTGCCAGCAATCATGCCGGTTAAGTAACGCGGTTCTTCAAAGCGTCCTAAATAAGTGCCGACATTGGCAGCACGTTTGTATCCTCTACAGTGTTCAAAGGCAACATCACCAAAGTCTTTAGCAACTTTAATTATTGGGTTCATGTCCCCAAAAGAAGTTGTAAAAATTAACTTGTTACCATCTAATGCTAGTTGGCGAATTACCCTTTCAGCTTCAATACCTTCGTTGACATTTTCGATAAAGGTAGTTTTTACCTTATCTTGAAGATTGGCTTCCATGTCTCTGCGGCCTAAATCATGGGCATAAGTCCAGCCAAAATCACCCACAGGGCCTGCATAAACAAATGCCACTTTTAGAGGTTCGTTTACCGCCACAGGAGACGCTGAGGGAGATACCTCACCCTGCGATTTGGAATTTTTGCCTTGAGAGCAACTATTTAAGGCAAAGCTAGATCCTGCTAAAGTGACATACTTTATAAAATTCCGACGATCCATATTTTATTAATAGGTTTACCTGTTAAAAAGATCGTGTAGTTAATGTGATTTTTCTATGAAAAAATGATTTTAATCAACCTAAAGCTACTATTAATAATTATACTTTTAAAGTAAGGGAAAATTGAGATAGCGGTGATACCTTGAAGTAGATAGTTACAGCAGTTTGGTTTTTAAATGAAGTACAAAATGCAGGACTCACGCATTAGATATAAAAAGTTTCTACCTTCTGCCTCAAAAGCCGTAGCTTTGTACTTCATTCAGATGAAAACTGCTGTATTATCTCAAATTGCTCGATATCGTTTTATTGCAATACTCCCACCCACAGTTTTATCTCTATCTAAAAGATTTAAAGATAAACGCCGTAAAATGGAAAAATTAAGAGGTCTTCCAAATCAGAAAAGTATTTGAGTATAGTATCGTCGAAGGTCGCAGTCAGAATTTGTAAATCTGGCGATGCGATTACTTTAAAAACGACGCGGTATTTTATTATTTGGAAGTCCCTTAAATAATCCTACATACTGCTTGATTACCAACCAAACAAAAGTAGGATTACCCAAGATATAACGCTTCCATAAGCGTTTAGGCTCAACCAAAAGCCGAAATAACCATTCAAAACCTGTTTTTTGCATCAAAACTGGTGATCTTTTCACCATGTTGCTAACCAACTCAAAACTGACCCCAATACCTACAGAAATCGGCACACCTAAGTTCAAATAATTGGCAGCTATCCATTTTTCTTGTTTAGGCGCTCCCAAACCTACGAATAGAATATCAGGAGCTGCCGCTCTAATTGTTGAGTTGATTGAATTTAATTCTGCTGGCTGAGACTCAAACCCGTAGGGAGGACAATAAGTACCAACAATCTGCAAACTTGGATATCTATTAACAAGAGTGTCTTTAGCTTTTTCAGCAGAACCAGGACGGCCTCCTAATAAAAATACCTTCAATCCTTTTTTAGCAGCAATGGCGCAAAGTTTCTCGAACAAATCTGTACCATTAACTCGACCTTTTAGTGGGGTTCGTAAAAATTTAGCCGCCCACAGTAGTGATACGCCATCTGGTACTACTAAAAAAGCTTTGCGATAAATATCTTGAAAATTGCTATCCTTCTGCAAGCTTAGAATATGCATAGCATTAGGAGTAACAACATATTCTGGCTTCCTGTGATAGGATGCATGTTCAACGATTCGGTCTACAACTTCATCAAAACTGTATTTATCGATTTCGACTCCACAAATGTTAATTCTCATAAGCACCTCAAATTAATTAAACTGTGATAATGAATAATAGATATCCGCCAAACGAATGGAGTAACTTCTAATATCCAAAGGTTCGACATTTTTCCTAGCAGTACTGCCTAGAGAAAGTCGTAAATTCTCATTTCCAATCAACAATTCCATCGCTGATGATAACTGTTGAATGTTTCCTGGGGTAACTAGCAAACCATTTTGATTTGAAATCACTAATTCAGGAATACCTCCAACAGGGGTTGCAATCACAGGAAGACTCCAACCCATAGCTTCCAAAATCGCCAGAGGTAGACCCTCGTTGTAAGAAGGCAAAATAAACACATCTGCTTGTGACAAAATTTCATCCCGTTTTTCGGAATTAATCCAACCCAGAAAAGTTACCTGGTCTGCAAGGTTGAGATTAGCAGCCAATTGCTGCGCTTTCTCGATTTCACCATCACCTGCTATAATCAGCCGAGTACATTTTCTTTGATGATCCGGCAGGTTAGCAAATGCCTTAATCAAATCAAATGTCCCTTTGCGTTGACCGACTCGCCCACAAAAGACCAAACTGATTTGAGTCTGATTTTTGCGGTCAGGAATCTCTGTAGGTAATTCGCAGGGGTTAGGCAAGAGAATAACTTGTTTGGGATTTAAACCTAGATTCAACACATAGTAATCTTGCCAACTTTCTGAAAGAACAATAAACCCTTGGCAACGCTGAAATAGTTTACTTAAAACTTGCTGCACTCCTTGAGGAAGTTTAGAGTAAGTTAAAGGAAACTCGGCACCATGAGTGTGCATTAAGACGGGCTTATTAAAGATAAAGGCAATAACACAACAAATTGCTTTTCGGATAATGCTACCACCATCGGAAATCTGAATATGGACAATATCTATCTTCTGAGTTGATAATTTCCAAAATAATGTAGTTAAAGCTTTTCCGAAAACAATTACCCTGTGGGCAATTGACCCCTCATCATGAGTGTTTATGTGCTGAATTTTGATCTCAGGAGAACTATACTTAATTATCAAGTTTTCAACTGTTGCTATTCCTCCATTTTGTTCTAAACTAGCCCCCAGCATTAATACCTGAAGTTGCTTCATTGGCATTTACCTCTGTTTCTTTAAAAAATAAATATCAAAGGTAGTTTCTTCAAGAATGAGCTTTTCTACAGAAACTATTCTACCTTGGCGCTCTAAGCTTTCGCCTAACATAGCGATCTTGATGGGACTCATAATTGCTATTAATTTATTTTTGAAACTTAGTATACTGCTATTTTGATAAACTATAATTCTTTTCTATTCTATATATAAAGATAGATGACAAAAGTATTTTGAGAGTTTATGTCACTCACTGAAGTTATGCGATCGCGCAGATACAGATTTCTTAAATGTACGCTTTTCTTATTTGACAAGATAACCTCCATTACAAAATTCTGCTATCACAAAATGTTTAGATAGAGGATATTTAAAAAGTATTGTTGGTAATAGCAAAATATCAGAAACATTACCTTCATAAGAAATGAGGGTATGGGGTTTCAAAGTCTCTCAGGAGTAGGGGAGAGTTTTGAAGAAGGGTTTATAGTAGACTTGTTGGACTTTTTAAACATCAGAGTAAATCGGCGTTAAAAAACCAAGCTATGCTACGAAATGTAAAACCAGCGAATACCTTATAAATTGGTTATTCCACAGTTTTTACAAAACTAAACATACATGGGTTTTATTGTACCGACTTACTTACTTAAACAATTTTAACTTTGTAAACCATATCATGTATCACGTCAAGATCCAAGATAATCTACGAGAAACTGCTGATAGCACTACTGACTAAATCATCTGTTGACAGACCGGAAAAACTAATGAACTTATTTGAGCTTTTAGCGGGGGAAGACAATCATCTAGCCCTAGTTACGCCTGAGGAGCGATCGCTAACCTATAAACAATTGCGCGAGAATATTGTTGAACTGGTATCCCAACTCAACAGCTTTGGATTGAAACGGGGCGAACGCATTGCCATTGCCATGACTAACGGTTCACCAATGGCTATTACCTTTTTGGCTACCGCCCTGTGTGGCACTGCTGCACCCTTAAATCCCAAATACAAACAAGAAGAATTTGCCTTCTATTACGAAGATATCCAAGCAAAAGCACTGATTACCTTGTCTGATGGGCCAAAAGCAGCCATTGCCGCCGTCACAGCCGACATGATGCTGATTAATGCCAAGGTAAACACTGACGGCACATTGAGCTTTGAATTAAGCAAAGCAGGCTCAGAACTAGCAGAATCCTCGAATCCCGCAGCCCCCAACGCCGATGATTTGGCGATGATTCTGCATACTAGCGGCACCACCAGCCGTCCCAAGCGTGTGCCGATTCGTCATCGCAACTTAATTGCCTCAGCCGGCAACATCATTGGTGCTTACTCACTCACAGCAAATGATACTACACTTTGCCTAATGCCCCTGTTCCACATTCACGGATTGGTGGGCTGTTTGCTGTCAACTCTCGCATCGGGCGGCACATTAATTTGTCCTAATGGTTTTAATGCCCTGGAGTTTTGGAAACTAGTAGATACCTACAAACCTACTTGGTACTCCGCAGCGCCAACCATGCATCAAACAATTTTGGCCCGTGCTAGCCGCAACACAGAAATTGTCAAAGCTAATCGCTTTCGTTTCATTCGCTCTAGTAGCGCTCCCTTGCCTCCGATTATCATTGAACAGCTAGAGACAACTCTGAATGCTCCGGTAGTGGAATCTTACAGCATGACTGAAGCATCTCATTTAATGACCACCAACCCTCTACCGCCAAAAGTCAGGAAACCAGGTACTGTAGGTTATGGCTTCGGTGTGGATGTTGGCATTATGGACTCCGAAGGCAACTTATTATCTCAGGGAAGCTTAGGCGAGGTGGTGGTAAAAGCACCCAATGTCATAGATGGCTACGAAAACAACCCGGAAGCTAATGCTACAGCTTTTGTAAACGGTTGGTTCCGCACAGGGGATCAGGGTACATTGGATGCAGACGGTTACCTCCGCTTAACTGGACGCATTAAAGAATTGATTAACCGGGGTGGGGAAAAAATTTCTCCTTTAGAAGTGGATGATGTTTTGCTGCGCCATCCTGCCGTCGCCGAAGCTTTAGCCTTTGCCGTCCCCCACAAATCTTTAGGAGAAGATATCCATGCTGCTGTTGTTCTCAAAGCAGAAGTCAGCGAAAAAGAACTTTTAGATTACTGTTCAACCATGCTGGCAGACTTCAAAGTTCCGAAGCAAATTCACATTTTGGAGCAACTACCCCGTGGTGCTACCGGGAAACTGCAACGGTTGGCTATGGCGAAATTGCTTAATATAGCCTGAATCAGCGATACACTAAGGGAAATTCCTTGAGGAAGCTTTGATGGCACGATCAAACGGGGTTACAAGTGAAATGTCTGCACAGGAATTGCCTACAATATCAGATGAAGATACAGTGACAATTGAAAATTTACCGGAAGCAGTGGAGGATGTCCAGGATATTGACGACATCTTGAACTCACTCAAAACCTTACTGAGTAGCCTAGAAAAACTCCAAAAAGTCCGGCAGGAAGTGGGCGACATCAAACCGTTAATCGGACGGATGCTTGATGGAGAATTAGTTGCTGGTGAAGAACTTGAGCAACTCAAGACAGGTGTGAGCAGTCTTTCTCGCCTTGTTCGTGCTTATAATGACCACCAAGTAGCGTTGGCTAAAGCACAACCTGCTAGAAACTTGTTAGATCAAGTCCTTAAAGAGCGTAAAGCTAATTGAAATAAGAAGCAAGCGATCGCATTTTTTTTAAAGAGGCGATCGCTGTAAATTAAAGGTGTAACTCAAACTCGCGGCTATCCCCATGAAGTCTTTACAAGACTACACCACTGTTATCCGTCCCGATGACAATGGTACATTTGTAGCCTATATACCAGCGATTTCCGGTTGTCACCCTTGGGGACAAACCCCAGATGAGGCCCGTGCTGAACTTGTTTTTGTTTTTGAAATAATTCGGGAAGAATGCCAAGAACAAGGACGTTCTCTACCCGAAGACCTTGAACTGGTAGTTGCAAATGCCAGCTAAAGCTAGTGAATTAGAACGGGTGGCGCGGAAACTCGGTTTTGAAAAAGTGCGATAGAAAAGCAGTCATGCTCGTTGGCAACATCGAGATGGACGAGCAACCACAATTCCTATTCATAGCAATGCTGAAATCGGTAAGTGGTTATTTTATGAAATTCTAAAGCAGTTGGGTATTACAGAGGAAGATTTTAACCAGCTAAAGTAATTAGCAGATAGGCGTAAAGCCTGCGGCATAGCTACGCTTAGGGCGTAGCCTCTCCAAGAGTTGCGCGTCGTAGACATCGCACTCTAAAATTCCCCAAACTCATAGACGGGAAGTCACTGTGTGTCTCAATCTGTGGTTTCATTTGAAGGATATCAGATTTTGCAAGATATCAACTTATGATGAACGTTGCACCCGCCATTGTAATACTAGGTCAAAATAGCGTCACAGTAGCACGCAAAATCACCACTGTCCTACCAGGGGCGACACTATACGGTCTAGCGGGTCGCACATCGGGAGTTGATGTCAGCTTTACTAATTTTGGCGAAACATTGCGCGAGTTATTTGCCCAAGGAACGCCGCTAATTGGCATTTGTGCCGCCGGCATTTTAATTAGGACGTTAGCTCCCATCCTCTCAGATAAACAACAGGAACCACCAGTGTTAGCTGTGGCTGAAGATGGTAGTGCTGTTGTTCCCCTCTTGGGCGGACTTGGTGGGGTAAACGATTTGGCCCGTCGCATTGCTGAAGTCCTTGATGTCAAACCTGCAATTACAACCACAGGCGATTTACGTTTGGGCACAACGCTGTTGTCTCCTCCCCCCGGATACCATTTAGCAAACCCAGACGATGCTAAGAAATTTATCTCAGATTTGCTAGCTGGGGCGCAAGTCAAGTTAGAAGGTACAGCAGCTTGGTTAAACCATAGTAAACTGCCCATAGATCCACAGGGAGATTTGACCATTCAAGTTACGGAACGTTTGGTGACTCCTACAGCCAACTGTCTTGTCTACCACCCAGCAACGATCGCGATCGCAATTAGTGGCATCATTGATGATGCAGTCACTTTAGTACAGCAGCTACTAGTTGATGCTGCACTAGAAAAAGCATCAGTCGCCGGGATATTTGCACCCATCACCGCCGCCGCCGATCCCGCAATCCACGCCGTAGCTAGCGCCTTGGGAGTACCTGCTCGCTTTTTTACCCCAAATCAGCTAGAAAGTCTGTTATTACAAGGTTATAGCCCCGCCCAAGCAGTAGCGATCGCCGCCACAGGTACATCTCCCTTATCTTCCTCATCTCCCGACATTGCGATCGCCATTGCCCCCCAACCAATTGACCCCAACACCATCGGTCAACCACGGGGACGGTTAGCGATTATTGGCACAGGCCCTGGTGGATCGCAATGGATGTCTCCAGAAGTGAAGGAGATACTCAAGTCGGCAACTGACCTAGTGGGTTATAAAACTTATTTAGATTTAGTTGGTTCTCTGGCTGATGGTAAGCAACGGCATGAGTCTGACAACCGCGAAGAAGAAGCACGAGCAAAAATGGCCCTTGATTTGGCGGCAATTGGGCGATATGTAGCGGTCGTTTCGTCTGGTGATCCTGGTATCTATGCAATGGCAGCAGCAGTTTTTGAAGTATGCGATCGCTATGCCAAACCTGAATGGGACACTATCGACATTCATGTAGCCCCAGGCATCTCAGCTATGCAGGCAGCAGCAGCAGCCATTGGTGCGCCCCTTGGGCATGACTTCTGTGCTATTTCCCTATCTGACATCTTGAAACCTTGGTCTGCGATCGCACAACGAATTACTGCTGCTGCCGAGGCTGATTTCGTTATTGCTTTCTACAATCCTGTTTCCAAAGAGCGTACTTGGCAACTGGCAGAAGCGAGAAATATTTTGCTACAACATAGAACACCAGATACCCCAGTAGTTTTGGCCCGGAATCTCGGTAGACCAGGACAAACGGTGAAAGCGATCGCACTTGACCAGTTAACACCAGCCAGCGCTGATATGCGGACAATTATTCTCGTTGGTTCCACAAAAACCCGAACCATCAAGCGCAACAATGATAATATCTGGGTTTATACGCCGCGTCGCTATACCGAACCGCAGGCATGATAAGCGCTGAAGAGAGCAGGGGGAAAATCCGGGCTTAACTGAACCGCATGGGGAACTATGATGAAAAGTTTTTCCACCTTCTTGGGTATTTCCTTGCTGGGAGCAAGTCTTACTATCAGCAGAGATAATTTTCATCAATTATCAGGAAAATAGGAATGGAAAATAAACAACTCCCACCTCAATCTCAATGCTGAGGTGGGAGTTGTTTAGCTACGAATTATCTCTACATTGGAGATGCATTTTATGTTTCGGGAGAAGTGATTGAAGCGATTGATGAGGTAAAACAAATCACTCAACAAAAGGAAGGAGCTATAAATGATTGAGCCAAAAAAACTCATCAAAGGAAAGCTGTACGAGTTTCGTGGGGTGCAAATGCGCTACAGTCACCCCTGCCAATATGCAGCGCAGGCTCGGTTTGCGTTTATTGACTCAAAAGGCCAACGCAAAGAATTAGGGATACTGCTTGTAAAGCGGGAATTACTTGAGGTTAGGGAGTTAGAGACTTCCAAATAAAAAAATATACCATCGTTATGGGGGCAGGGAGCAGGGAGCGGGGAGCAGGGAGCAGGGGGAGGGAAATTCGTAGTGAAATCCAGAAATTTGGATATATTTATTTTTTGGAGTTCCCTTAGCAAATAACTAAGCACGCGCCCCGCCCCTTTGTTTCAATACTGTACGTTCGCTCATTTTTGAAGGTAAGAGGAATTAATACCTTACTGTGTAAGGTTTCAAGGTGTTTGTGGATCTGATAGCGGTGATACCATGTAATACTTGGATCAGAGTTTGTCAGTCCAGC
>JAHHHR010000008.1 GCA_019359245.1 Nostoc desertorum CM1-VF14
AAAATGCTTCCTGAAATGCCTGAGCCTATTTTATTAACCCAGATTTTTGCCAAGCTTACTTCTCTAGGACGTATTCATACGGTTTCTACAGGCGTTGAACCCTCGTAAATTGGCAGAGGTATTGGTATATAGCAGTTCTTGTTTGGATGTAATATGCATTTTGGTAACACGGCTGTATGCCCCTACCAACTGGTAAACCTGTATTCCACGCCATTGAGAACCGCTATAGACGCATGGGAGTGAAGCTCTAAAATAATGGTAACTAGTGACATAAATATCTCATGCACTCCTGATAAATATAATGTTGTCTAATTTTCCAGGTGACTCTAATGGGACAAATCATTACCCAGGTTGATGCTTTTACCAATACACCTTTTGCAGGTAACCCTGCTACTGTCTGTGTTTTGCCTACTCCCCAAGAGGATAGCTGGATGCAGAATGTGGCGCAGGAGATGAATTTATCTGAGACGGCTTTTTTAGTTAGACAGGATGATGGCTTCAATCTGCGTTGGTTTACGCCCACAGTAGAAGTACCGCTTTGTGGTCATGCAACTTTAGCTAGTGCCCATGTACTTTGGTCAGAGGGGCATTTGTCACAGAATGAAGTTGCACGTTTCTACACTAAAAGCGGAGTGCTGACTGCTAAATTGCAAGGTGAGTGGATTGAGTTAGATTTTCCTGTGAATCATTCACAAGTAACAGTCGCCCCGCAAGAACTCAAGGCTGCTTTGGGTGTCCCATACAAATCTGTTTTTCTAAATTCCTTGGGCTGTTTAGTAGAATTGGCATCTGAAGATTTGGTACGGCAAATACAGCCAAATTTTCAAATATTGAAAACGTTGCCTATTTCTGAAATCATTGTCACCAGCCTCACCCACCCTGATTCTGAATATGATTTCGTCTCTCGCTTTTTTGCACCGGGTTTAGGGATTAATGAAGATCCTGTAACAGGAGCGGCTCATTGTTGTCTTGCTGCCTTCTGGCGCGATCGCTTGCACAAAAATGAGTTATTGGCTTATCAAGCATCCAGTCGTGGCGGGGTGGTAAAGGTGTATTATGACGGAGGCGATCGCGTCTTTCTTAGCGGACAAGCGGTAACTGTTATGCGAGGTGAGTTATTTACTACTTGAAGGAGGCAGGAGGCAGAAGGCAGGAGGCAGAAGGGGATTTTAACCCTTCCTATTCAAAACAATTGCATTGTCAGGCGATACAATGAGATTGTCGGTCGATGCAATGGCATTGTTAGTCAAAACAATCGCATTGTTAGTCGATGCAATGGCATTGTTAGTCAAAACAATCGCATTGTTAGTCGATGTAATGGCATTGTTAGTCGATGCAATAGCAATATTTAGTTTTAAAGTGTCTACTAAAAATACAAATAATCGAAATCTGCTCGCATCTCGTGACTGGCCAATTGAGCAATTACCTGGACTGAACCACGAGGAACAATCTCAACTGCAATATTGTGGGATTACTAGCACAATAGCGCTAGTCAAACAAGGGAAAACTCTAGAGACAAGACTAGCGTTAGCAAATAAACTACATATTCATCTTCAATATGTAAATAAATGGATGGCTTTAGCTGACTTGGCACGTATTCCCAGTGTAGGTATACAATATTGTGGTTTGTTGCTCCATGCAGGTATTGGTTCTGTAGCACAGTTGGCTCAGACTCCCACTCACAGATTGCACCAACAAATTATGCGCTTGCAGGTAGCAACAATGCAGCGACGAGATTTGTGTCCACCTATTGAGCTAGTACAACAGTGGAGTCAGCAAGCGAAAATAGTGGGGAGTGGGAATTAGGGAGTGGGGACAAGGGGACAAGGGGACAAGGGGACAAGGGGACAAGAAAGAATTATTGAAGAAGTGTCTCACTTGTTTTTTCCCTACTCCCCACTCCCTACTCACTACTCCCTAATCTTTGGCTAAAACACCATTAAGGAAAATATCAGCAAGTCCTTCTGCCATTTCCTGCATTTGTTGGGGGGAAGCGTCAGGTTCCATGATGGTGTTGTTGGAAAAACCTGCGATCGCAAACATTCCCAAGAAGACTTTAGCAACCAGCTTGGCGTCCATTTTGCGATAAATGCCTTTATCCATAGCTGTTTGAAAGAATGCTTCGCCTACATCGGTCATTTTGGTGATGACTTCTAATTGGATGCGATCGCGCAAATCGGGGTGAAACTGCACCTCCATAAAACAAACGCGCATTAAATCGGCATTTTTTTGAAAGTTCCACATCCGGCGACGCATCACCTGAGCTACGGCTTTATAGCTGCCCATTTCACTTAATTCTGTCAGCAAATCTGTAAGAATCTCCACCCATCCACTCGTAGCTACTTCTACCAAAATTGCCTTTTTATTGGGAAAATGACGAAATAGAGTGCCTTCAGCTACACCTGCTGCCTGTGCTAAATCGCGGGTGGTAGTGCCGTCAAATCCTTTAGAGGCAAACAACCGTTGTGCTGCCTGTAAAATCCGGGTACGCGTCTGAGCCTCTGAGGGTGGGGAAGAATTAAAAACTCGCATAACAGTTATAGTGAGATTTCCGGAACAGGATTTGTAGCATTATTGTCTAACGTCAAGTAAAAAAGCTCAAAAAGCTTAATACAACATTAACGTCCTTGTACTAAATATCTTGTTTTTTAGGTAGTGTAACTTTATCTTAATTTTTGCTTATGAACCAGATGAGTCGGTCAATTTGGAATTTTAGATTGGGAATTTGGGATTGCTCAGTTAAAGCAGGTAGGGAGTCACTGAGAGCAGCCGTTAGAGTTGGGAGCACAAGTGAGACAGGAGGCAGGAGAAACACTGCTCCCTGCTCTCTGCCTTCTGCCTTCGTTGATAAAGTATCTGTGATGTTGCGGCGCTTATTTGTCGCTTTGTTGGCTTTGATCATCCTCTGGTGCGGATTGCTGCCAGAAATTGCTTTGGCTCAAACTCAGACAGCACCTCTTCCTCAAAGAGTTCTGCAACCTAAGAAAACTCAAACTCCACCAGTTCAAAGTTCGATTCAACCTTATCTGGATCGAGTTATTAAGCAGTTAACGGAGTTTCGCCTTGACAATGGTCTAAAATTCATTGTCTTGGAACGGCATGAAGCGCCAGTAGTTTCTTTTCTTACTTATGCAGATGTCGGTGGAGTCAATGAGCCAGATGGCAAAACTGGTGTAGCTCACTTTCTAGAACATTTGGCGTTTAAAGGCACAACGCGCATTGGTACAGAAGATTACAAGGCAGAAAAACCTCTATTAGAAACCTTAGAACGATTGGATGCCCAAATTAAAACAGCAAAAGCCGATGGCAAAAAAGATGAGGTTGCTCGGTTAGAGGCTGAGTTCAAGCAAGTGGAATCCCAAGCAGCCAAGCTAGTTAAGCAAAACGAATTGGGGCAGATTGTCGAACAAGCGGGAGGTGTGGGTTTAAATGCCAATACTTCAACCGAAGCCACACGTTATTTGTACAGTTTTCCTGCCAATAAGCTGGAACTTTGGATGTCGCTGGAGTCGGAACGATTTCTCGATCCTGTAATTCGTCGTGAGTTTTATAAAGAAAGAGATGTCATTTTAGAGGAGCGACGGATGCGGGTGGAAAATTCACCCATTGGGCTGATGGTGGAAAAGTTTATTGATACTGCTTACAAAGTTCATCCTTACAGACGTCCGGTGATTGGTTATGACGAAGATATCCGTAATTTAACACCAGAAGATGTCCAAAAGTTTTTTGATACTTACTACGTACCAAGTAATTTGACCATTGCTATTGTCGGAGATGTTAACCCGGCTGAGGTGAAAAAACTGGCGCAAACTTATTTTGGCCGCTATAGAGCAAAAACCAAAGCTGTTGAGAAAATCTCGGAGGAACCACCACAACAACAAACACGAGAAGTTACTCTACAGCTACCTTCTCAACCTTGGTATTTAGAAGGTTATCATCGTCCGGCAATTACCCATCCAGATAATGCAGTCTATGACATCATTGGCAGTTTATTAAGTGATGGGCGCACGTCGCGGTTGTATAAGTCTTTAGTAGAAAAGCAGCGTTTGGCACTAAACGCTAGAGGTTTCAGCGGTTTTCCTGGAGATAAGTACCCAAACCTGATGTTATTCTATGCTCTCACGGCTCCTGGTCATACGGTTGATCAGTTGGCGGTGGCTTTGCGCCAAGAAATTGAAAAATTAAAAACTGAACCTGTAGCTACGGTTGATTTGGAACGGGTGAAAACCCAAGCACGAGCGAGTTTGTTACGTAACCTCAATTCAAATATGGGAATGGCTCAACAATTATTGGAATATGAGGTGAAAACTGGCTCTTGGCGGAATTTGTTTAAGCAGTTGGATGATATTTCGGCGGTGACGACGGCTGATATTATGCGGGTAGCAAAAGAGACGTTTACGCCGAAAAATCGCACGATTGGGAAGTTATTGTCGAAAGAAAAATAAGATAAACAAACCGCAAAGGGCGCAAAGGGCGCAAAGGCAGTAGATATGAAGAGGTACAAGGTGAAGGGTAAAAGGCGGATGGCGTTAAAAATCCAAAATGGCAAGGGGTTGATTTATGGTTTGGTTGCTGTTTTTGCGTGTTTACTTTTAACTTGTAATTTTTCTCTGGCAGCGACGGCTGAGGCAAAGCATTACACTGAGTTGCAGTTGCCACCGCTACCTGAGATTAAGTTACCCAAGTATGAGCGGTTTGTTCTACAAAACGGCTTGGTTGTCTATTTAATGGAGGATCACGAATTACCTTTGGTAAATGGTACAGCGTTTGTGCGGACAGGAAATCGCTTGGAACCACAACAGAAAGTCGGTTTAGCGGGTTTTACAGGCGCGGTAATGCGAACTGGAGGAACTAAGCAGCATTCGGCTGATGAACTAAACGAGATGTTGGAACAACGGGCAGCATCTGTGGAAGCTAGTATTGATGAAACTTTTGGTAGTGCTAGCTTTGACGCACTGAGTGAAGATTTAGAGACAGTGTTTGGGCTGTTTGCCGAGGTGTTGCGATCGCCAGTATTTGCTCAAGAAAAGCTAGACTTAGCTAAGACACAGGCTAAGGGTGGCATTGCTCGTCGCAATGACGATCCAGATAGTATTGCTAGTCGAGAATTTAAGAAGTTGATCTATGGGAAAGATAGTCCCTATGCTCGCACAATAGAATATGCCACGGTGGATCAGGTTGAGCGTGAGGATTTGATCAAATTTTATCAGCAATATTTCCACCCCAATAATATGATTTTGGGAATTGTAGGGGATTTTGATGCCAAAAAAATGCGATCGCTCATTCAAGCTAAGTTTGGCGGCTGGAACCGCAACCCAGGTATTGCTAATCCCAAATTACCAAGCGTTGTAGCAGCCAATACAGGCGGAGTTTTTTTTGTAAATCAACCACAATTGACGCAGAGTAGTGTGCTTGTCGGGCATTTAGGCGGACGGTTCGACAATCCTGATTATCCGGCGCTGGATGTATTGAATGGGGTTTTAAATGGATTTGGTGGACGCTTATTTAATGAAGTGCGATCGCGTCAAGGTTTAGCATACTCTGTATACGGGCAGTGGAGTCCCCGTTTCGATTATCCTGGGATGTTCATTGCTGGTGGACAAACGCGATCGGATGCTACTGTGCAGTTTGTCAAAGCCTTACAAAATGAAATCAAGCGCATCCAAACTCAAAGAGTAACAGCAAAAGAACTTGCTTTTGCCAAAGAGTCTACACTCAACTCCTTTGTATTCAACTTTCAAGACCCTAGCCAAACCTTATCACGGTTGATGCGATACGAATATTACGGCTATCCTGCTGATTTTCTCTTTCGCTATCAAAAAGCTGTCGCCGCTACCACCGCTGCTGATGTGCAACGGGTAGCACGAGAATACCTCAAGCCAGAAAAGATTGTGACTTTAGTAGTGGGGAATCAAAGCGCCATTCAACCGCCATTGACGCAGCTAGCAGCACAGGTAACGCCGATAGATATAACGATTCCTGGTTCGCAGCCACAGACAAATAACTAGTTCCATCTTTACTACCTTTTTAATGGGGTAGGAGCAAGTCTTAATTGAACTGATTGCGCTATCAACAAGGTATCCCTCTATGTATTTCCTAGTAATCAGCATTCAGTTACAGTACTTGACTAACGACTCAAATCAAATAATTTCCTTGATTATCTGGAAATGACTGAGGACAAATTGTAGTAACCAGTAGAAACTAAATCAGGAACCAAAACCTCTGGGAACTCCAGAGGTTTTTTTTTAATAAATACGCTTTTCGAGGAGCGATCGCAGGGTAAACCTCAATAACAAAATTGTTGCATTAACTGGAGTAAGCTAAATTTAGGTTTGAGCTACTGGGAGTGGAGATGATGTTGTTGGAATTAAAGCGCATCTATGTTCCACCAGGACAAAGGGTGCTACTGCGAGATGTAACCTGGCAGGAATTGGAAACAATTCTAGAGGATTTAGGGGAACACCGTGCAGCACGAATTGCTTATGACAGGGGAATATTGGAGATTATGGCACCCCTGCCAGAACATGAATATGACAAAGAAATTATTGGCGATTTAGTCAAAGCGCTTTTGGAAGAGCTAAATACTGAGTTTATCAGCCTTGGTTCTACCACTTTCAAAAACCAGGCAATGGCTCAAGGTATAGAACCTGATAAGTGTTTCTACATAAAAAATGAATCCAAGATTCGCGGCAAGAAGCGACTAGATTTAACAGTAGACCCTCCTCCAGATTTAGCTCTAGAGATTGATATTACTTCTCGCACTCATCCTAATATTTATGAAGCGCTACAAGTACCTGAGCTTTGGCGTTTTGATAAAGGAAAGCTCCAAATTAATGTTCTGCAAGATGGGCATTATATAGAGTCTCAGCAAAGCCTAAATTTTCCTAAATTTAAACTAATTGAAACGATTCCCCAATATCTGGAGCAAAGTACAACAGCAGGTAGAAATGCAACACTCAAGGCTTTTCGTCTTTGGGTACAAAAGCAAATACAACAGCAATAACTTATTTCTCTCTTGCTGCCATCAGTATTCAAAATATAGAAAGCCTACTACTCAAGATGTAAGGGCGCACAGCTAACTGTACGCCCCTACGAATTACCTGTATTTCACCTTATGAAAGTCTCAGGTTATAAAATCTACATTACTTAGTAATGATTCAGGTTAATGCCAGCTTCTTTTGCCATTGCTTCTAACCCATTAATTTGTAGGGTTTTGATTGCTTTAGTAGACAGCTTTAACTTCACCCAGCGATTTCCGCCTTCCCACCAAACACGCTTGCTTTGCAGATTAGCGTGCTGAAGGCGTTTTGTACGGCGGTGGGAGTGGGAAACAGCAAAGGCGTTATTTGCCTTCTTACCAGTTAGTTCACAGCGACGCGACATAGCAAGTATCTCCAGATTGTTATTTTAATACAGCCTTTCCATTTTAGGTCTTAGGCAACAGAAGTGGAGAAGGGAGTGGGGAGATTAGGGCAGGGAGTAGGAAGCAAAAGAGAAGAGTTTTCCCCTCTGCCCCCCGCACCCCGCCCCTCTGCTTCTTCTCCATGCCCCATGCCCAATGCTCGACTCAGCACTATTTACTTGCTTGTTCCGTCAGTTTGGTGAGTACCTCATTCGATCGCTCGACGAAAGATTTCATTCCCTCAGCGTCAAAGCCTTTCTGAGACATCAGCGCTAGATCGTAGACGTGTTGGCAAATCAAGTTCACTAACTGATCTGTATGCGATTGACCCTCACCTTGAATAATACTACCTTGGTTAATATTTGCCAGATTTTGAATTAGCGGGTGAGCAGTATTCACTAGCAAAATGTGATCTTCGGGAAACTCTGCTGTCCCCTGCTGCATCATGGCGTTCATTTCTCGCAGGCGGCGAAGAATCTCTGGTAAAAGCACCATCGCAGGTGGTGTACCTTGAGGATCGTCTGATTTCAAAGCTTCGGTACGAATGTTGAGTTTGGGTTTGTTGAGGGATTTCTCAAATAACTCTTTAATCGTCTCACTGCGGGTTTTGTTCGTCTTAGGATCGACAATTTCCGTAGCTTTATATTGTTCTAGCAGGGTATTATCTAAATCTGAGTCTACCCGCGTAAACTTGACATCCTGATATTCCCGCTCTAGGAAGTTGATAAAGTGGGTGTCGATGAAGGAGTCCATAAATAGGACTTCCAAGCCTTGATTTTTGTGTAATTCTATGTATGTAGCTTGGGTTGTTTCATCGGTGCTGTAGAAAACCCGGTTTTCGTTACGTTCTTTGTTCCGTTCTAGATACTCTTTCAGTGTGGTGTAAGGAGCGCTAGGTGTTGAATTCTCGGCACTGGGTGAGGGAGTAACATCTTGCCAAGCATCCCCCTCTGAAGACTGTACTTCAACCGCTGGAGTTTCAGCAGCAGCTTTTTCTGTCAGCTTGGCGGTGGTGCGGAAGACGATGATATCTTCAATTTGTTTTTTGAATTTCTCGTCGTTGAGAACGCCGAATTTTACAAAAGTACCGAGGTCCTTCCAGGCGCTGATGTATTGTTCACGATTATCGCGGAAAAGTTCTTTGAGGCGATCGCCTACTTTTTTGGCAATGTAGTCACCAATCCGCTTCACGGTGCGATCGCCTTGCAAGGCACTACGCGATACGTTTAGGGGAATATCGGTACTATCAATCACACCCCGCATCGGCATCAGAAATTGCGGGATAATTTCTTCGCAGTTGTCGCTAACAAAAACTTGATTGCAAAATAGCTTGATCTGCCCTTTGGTAACATCTACATCCGGTCTCATTTTGGGGAAATACAGAATCCCGTTGATGATAAAGGGATAGTCAGTATTTAAATGTACCCACAACAGAGGTTCTTCCTGAAAAGGATACAAGTAGCGGTAAAACTCTAAATAATCTTCTTGACTCAGATTATTTGGAGACTCTCGCCACGGTGCTTTTTGCTTATTTACTACTTCACCGTCCAGTTTAATTGGGACTGGCAAGAAGTCACAGTAGGTCTTGACAAGATTCTTAATTCGTGCTGATTCAAGAAATTCTTCCTCTTCTCCTTGCAGACTGAGAGTAATAGTAGTACCGCGAGTTGTTCGGGACGATTCTTCTAGGGTGAATGCTGGCGAACCATCGCAAGTCCAGTGAACCGCCTGCGCCCCTTCTTGATAGGAGAGGGTATCAATCTCTACCTTTTGCGCCACCATGAAGGAAGAGTAAAAACCAAGACCGAAGTGGCCGATTATCGGTTGATCTGATTTGCCTTCATACTTATGAATAAATTCTTCAGCACTAGAAAAGGCAACCTGATTGATATATTTCTTAACTTCATCTGCGGTCATCCCGATACCGTTATCAGAGATGGATAGGGTTTTTTTATCTTTGTCAATGGCAATTTCAATTTCTGGTTCGCCGATATCTCCAGCGTAATCTCCAGCGCGGGATACCATTTTCAGCTTTTGGATGGCGTCTACAGCGTTGGATACCAGTTCTCGCAAGAATATTTGGTGGTCTGAGTAAAGCGACTTCTTAATGATCGGGAAAATATTCTCAGTATGAATACTGATAGTGCCTTGTTCTAGCATAATTGGTAATTTTTCGATGTTAGTATCTGAAATGATGATAGTGGCTAATATAGCCTAGCCTTCTGCCTTCCAGGATAAACCCGGAGAAAATAGAAGGGTATGATACCAATTAGGATTTTAAAAGCATAACTTAAGCGATCGCACCTTTTTTGAGCGTTGTTTGCCCCCATTTTCTGATTCGGATTTCCCTACTCCCAATTTTCACCGCAGGTTTATTAACCTAATTGAGACTGTTGCCTAAGTACTACTGCCAGTTTTTTCCAACACCAAAAAATAGCGATACGGCGTAATTTTGCCCTTTTACGACGCATGGCTCTCAATGCCCTTAATCGCGAACATACTTACAAACGTAGTCTTCGTCAAAAAATGAAGCGGACGGCTATGGACAATAATTATATGATTCGCGTTCTCAGTTTTTGTTTTCTTGACTCTACATTAAATTCCTCTGAATCCTTCTGCCAAGCCTGATTGAGATGCTCTTACCCTGAGTAGATACTCAAAAAGCCAATCAAAATTTAACTCAAGTTTTAGAGTTACATCAAAATAATTAGAACCCCCTTGATGAGATTATTCCTCAACTCAAGGAAGAAACTACTAGTTTTTCAAAAATGATTAACAAGCTTGATAAATTAGAGCCAGTAATTACAAATAAAGCTGAACAATAAAAAACTAAGATTTACTCTTATCAGCTTCTTTCTGTGCCGCCTCACTGTATTTTTTATATAGTTGAGTACGAATCTTAGCTTCCTGATAACGGCTGTGTTTTTGTGGCACCGTACCCATTAAATCTGAAGCCCGTTGCCACTTAGCGGCGATCTCTAACCACTGAGTTGAGGTTGTGGCTGTTTTCCCAGATGCAGAAGCTTGGTTGGCAATTCGCACAGAGATTGCAAATGGACCATCAGATGGCTCAGAAAGGCTATTTTTAGGAGTAGGAGATGGAGTTTGGGTTTGCTTACCGTTAGTATTTTCTGTAGTTAAAGATTTGGAAGCTTGTAGGTGTATTAAGTTTTTGAGGTTATTACCTAACTGGGCATAAACAACCCAACTAAGCAGTAACAGTGAGCATAAACCAGATGCGGCTAAGATTTTTGTTTTAGGTTGATTCTGGTGTTTTTCTTTGTTAATAAGTACTAAAGGACGAGAGACTGGAGTTTTAGGAAAATTTGGTTTTCCTAGTTCAGCTTGAGCTTCTGTGAAATCTTTAATTATTTGCTTGACAATATTGGGCTGAACTAATGCAATTTCTTGTGACCAAAGTACTTGGTTGTCGCGATCGCTATCTATTTCTTTTAACCAAAGCAATTGTTGTTCCCGAACTATCCGACTGTTGATATTGACTCGGCGAATGTGACGCGGAGCAATGGAATCAAGAATTTGCTGGATTTGTTCTACGAGGGAAGATTGTTCAAGTTGCTCTACCCTAGCCGCCTCGCATAGAAGTTGTAAAACACCATCAGAAAAAATGGCTCTAGTTCTGACACCAGACTTGGCTAGTTTTTCGTTCAATAGCTGAATAATCGCAGCAACGCTACCTTGGTGAGCCTGCCAAGCGATATCATTTATCCGGTCTACCATCTGAAATTTAGTGATAGCTCTTCCACCCTGACTGATTAACGTATTCATTAATTTAGGGACTCTTTTCTACTGACCTTGATCTTGTTTTCGATTTTACGAGTAAAAAGATGAGTTGCCAAATAAAATCATAAATATAGAGTCTCCCTTTTCGGTTTGGCAAGGATGCTCGATTACGCTAAGTTAATTTGACACTCTCACGCCTTGAAAGCGTGGGATTCTTGGGCTGAAACTGCGTTTTCAGAATAACACCCATGCTGGCGGACGAGCTACCTGTTTGACATAGTACATTAGAGTTGTCTTTTTGCGTAGGCGTAGTCTGCCATAGGCATCGCCTTTGCTTGTACGATCATGCGAAGCATCTGCCAAGAACGATCGCAAATCTATGGCTAAATAAGGGACTTCCAACTAAAAAAATATCCCATCCCTGCGGGACGCTACGCCTAGCAAGATCCCCAAAGGGATACGCATTGAGAGCAGGGGAGCAGGGGGGAGGAACAGTCGTGTTGAGTCCAGAAATTAGGATAATTTATTTTTTGGAGTTCCCTAATATCAGGATCAACACCAAGCGCTTTTAAATGTTCCTTCAACTCAGAGACTGACGCTGATATTTCTGGAACTGTTAGCTCATCAGATATTGTTAGCTCATCAGATATTGTTCATAAACAAAACAAAATACCTGTATCAGGATAATTTTCTCAGTAATTCTCCTTTTTTTGCCTTTTTGCCAGAATTACAAGACTATTCAGGGCAGCGATCGCTACATTAGAAGATATATAACTAAAAATCAACAATGATTTTTATTTGTTCGCAGTTCACACAAAACCATGAGTGCAAGTACCATTATTTCCAACAATCCCTTACTTCAAGGCACTGGTTTACCTCCTTTTGCAGAGATTAAACCAGAACGAGTAGTACCAGCCTTCAATGAGTTGCTGGCAGAACTTGACCAGCAGCTTACCACCTTAGAGACTAATGTAGAGCCTACTTGGAGTGGTTTAGTAGAACCCTTAGAAAAGCTCACAGAACGGCTTACATGGAGTTGGGGGGTGGTAAATCATTTAATGGGTGTTAAAAATGGCCCAGAACTGCGCGAAGCTCATGAAATCGTACAGCCGCTAGTAGTACAATTTATCAATAAGCTTGGTCAAAGCCAACCTATCTATAATGCTTTTAAGGCACTCCGCACCAGTGATAGTTGGGCAATCTTAGAATTAGCCCAACAGCGCATTGTAGAAGCCGCTATTCGAGATGCAGAACTTTCTGGTGTTGGCTTAAAAGGAGAGGTAAGAGAGCGTTTTAACGCCATACAAATGGAGTTAGCAGAACTTTCTACCAAATTCTCTAACCATGTACTTGATGCCACTAAAGCCTTCAGCTTAACCCTAACAACACAAGCTGAAATTGACGGTTTACCACCAAGCTTAGTGAGTTTAGCGGCCCAAGCGGCTCGTGCAGCTGGCGAAAGCGATGCCACACCAGAAAAGGGTCCGTGGCGGATTACTTTGGACTTCCCCAGCTATGGCCCTTTCATGCAGCACAGTACCCGTAGAGATTTGCGTGAAAAGCTTTACAAAGCTCATATCACCCGCGCTTCTGCTGGCGATTTGGATAACAACCCGTTAATTGAGCGCATTTTAAAGTTACGCCAAGAGTTCGCAGATATACTAGGCTTTAAAAGTTTTGCCCAATTGAGCCTGGCGAGCAAAATGGCTCCCAACGTTGAGGCAGTCAATGCCCTATTAGAAGAACTACGCCGCGCTAGTTATGATGCTGCTGTCAAAGACTTGGCAGAACTCAAAGCTTTTGCGGCAGCACAGGGAGCAGCAGAAGCTGAGGATTTAAAACACTGGGATATCAGCTTTTGGGCAGAACGTCAACGAGAAGCAAAATTTGCCTTTACCTCTGAAGAATTGCGTCCCTACTTCCCTCTTCCCCAAGTGTTAGACGGCTTATTTGGACTAGTCAAGCGGCTGTTTGGCGTTACTGTCACCTCTGCCGATGGTCAAGCGCCAGTATGGCATGAGGATGTCCGTTATTTTCAAATTGCTGACGAAACTGGTTCTCCCATAGCCTACTTTTACTTAGACCCTTATAGCCGTCCAGCCGAGAAACGTGGTGGTGCTTGGATGGATGTGTGCATCAATCGCGCCAAAATTGATGAAAATGGAGCCACTGCCATCCGTTTACCTGTAGCTTATTTGGTGTGTAATCAAAGTCCTCCCGTAGATGGTAAACCTAGTTTGATGACCTTCTATGAAGTAGAGACTCTGTTCCACGAGTTTGGTCATGGATTGCATCATCTGCTTACCAAAGTTGATTATCCTGGAGCCGCAGGCATCAATAATGTGGAGTGGGATGCAGTAGAATTACCTAGCCAGTTTATGGAAAATTGGTGCTATGAACGACCTACTTTCTTTGGAATGGCGAAGCATTATGAAACTGGTGAAGCCCTACCGGAGCATTATTATCAAAAGCTGCTAGCGGCGCGTAATTATATGAGTGGTACTGCCATGTTACGGCAGATCCACCTGAGCAGCCTTGATTTAGAATTACACTACCGTTATCACCCTGGTAGTAACGAAACTCCATCAGATGTGCGTCATCGTATAGCCAAGACTACTACCGTCTTACCACCACTTCCAGAAGATGCCATTTTATGTGCTTTTGGACATATTTTTGAGGGTGGTTATGCAGCAGGTTACTACAGTTATAAGTGGGCAGAAGTACTGAGCGCTGACGCTTTTGCCGCTTTTGAAGAAGCTGGGTTAGAAAATGAAGAGGCTATAAAAGCTACAGGTCGACGTTATCGCGATACAGTACTGGCGCTCGGTGGTGGTCAGCATCCAATGGAGGTGTTTAAAACTTTCCGAGGTCGTGAACCAAGTACGATCGCTTTGCTCAGGCACAATGGTTTAGTTAGTGCTGCTGTAAAGTAAACAACGTCCCTACTCGGATGGAATTTTTAATCCACAATTAGCGATCGCCAAGCTGCGGCATGTCAGTTGTAGTGGCGTGGCACACCTAAATTGATTGCAAAAGAAAAATGGGGTTCTATTTTTAATGCACTATTTTAGCTGTGTCACGCCAGTAGGCTAACGTACCATCCCAGACTTTCGGTGCGTTATGGACTAATGTTTATAACGCACCCTAACAGATTCTCAAAAAATTGATGAAAAAGAAGAACCCATCTGCGCTGGAGCCTACAAATACAAGCTTGGAAGTACGCCGTTTCCGATTATCTTTTCTTTATGCTGTGCCAATTGGGCTATTAGGAGGGCTGATTGGATTGGGGGGTGCAGAGTTTCGGCTGCCAGTCCTTGCTGGAACATTGGGCTATTCAGTGCGGCAGGCTGTGCCTTTGAACTTGGCTGTCAGCTTGATTACGATTGCTGCATCTTTGGTAATCCGGGGCAGTACGCTTTCCTTCAGCCCCATTATTCCATTGCTGCCTGTAATCTTCTCCTTGATTGCCGGAGCGGTTATCACTGCTTTTTTGGGGGCAGCGATCGCGGGAAAGCTCTCAAACGAACAGCTTGAAAGAATCATCTTAGTGCTATTGGTAATCATTGGTATTGCCTTGATAGTCGAGGGCTTTCTACCTCAAAAAATACCAGCCCTTTTACCCCCTGTTTTAAGTTGGCGCATTTTGGCAGGGATCTTATTTGGACTAGCAATTGGGCTGATAAGCAGTCTACTTGGGGTTGCAGGGGGTGAAGTTATTATCCCAACACTTATTTTCGCTTTTGGTGCAGATATTAAGACAGCAGGTACAGCCAGCCTTCTAGTTAGCTTACCAACTGTACTTGTAGGGGTTATCAAATATGCTAGTCGAGGTGCATTTGTAGATCGTACAGCGTTAAGCAATACCATCGCACCTATGGGAGTTGGTTCGGTGATTGGAGCCATTGTTGGAGGGATGCTTGTCGGTATTTTTCCAGCATCGGTACTCAAGATTACACTAGGGGTAATCTTGAATATCTCCGCGTTTCGGGTCTTTCACAAAGCTAGGCATTCCAGAATAGAAAGATGAATTAATGCGTAGGCGTAACACATCATAGACATCGTTATAGAATGTTCAAGATGTGCATCAATTCATATTCGCAAGAATAGTCAGAAGTTTTTTAACAGCGATCGCACGGTATTAGATTACTACCAATTGTTATTTCATTTATTAATATTTAAAAAATAGCGCTAGCCGAATATAGGCTAGCACTATTTTTTGGATTTAATTCATAATAGTTAAATAAATCTCCTAAATCTTTTTCACTCATTATTCGCAATTTGCTTTTATACAGCACTGCGACGAGTTAACAAGTTCCACAGGAAAACGGCAATAATTGCGCCAAGAACTGCTAATGCAATACCAGGTATACTAAGACTAGTGCCTGTTATAGCTAAGGTTCCCGTATTGAAGAATACACCTAAGCTACCGCCAACCAAAGCACCGATCATTCCTAGTAAGATTGTTCCTAGAATTCCGCCACCTTGATGACCGGGGTAGATAGCTTTAGCGATCGCACCAGCAATTAGACCTAAAACAATCCAAGCAAGAATATTCATTGTTATTAATTCGGTAAACGTTTTTCACTCACAAATATATATTAGCAATCTTAATCTTTTGATTCCATCTCTCATCAGAATTAATCATTAATAACCATAAGGAAGAGTTTAATTGCAAAGCCGATTTTTTAATATATACCTCAATTAAACTAGATAATCCATTAAAAAAAAGCTCCTAGTAGGTCTTAAATATAGGAGCTTATCAAACTATTGCTTGGTAATTGCAGTATATGCATTTTTAACTAGCTCTCTCCTCTACTAGAAGAATTAAGCTGAGTTTTCAAAGACTGTCTCTAAAGTAATGTAAAGGAAGCAAAATTAGGCGATGTCTACAACAGGTGTAGTTGCAGTCTATTACCAACATTCCATACTTGGGCATCGCCAGACTACCTACCGCAATCGCATTTCATCTATATGGGATGCTATGTGAACATAACTTGATGTAAGAACCAAGCTTGAGAGTTGATCGCTCTTACATATGTCACGCTTGTATTGGGGAATAAGGATTGGGAAGATTTGCTTGATATTAGCCCAATCTTGAATCCTTAATCCCCATTACCCTTATTCCCAGAAGGGGCATTGAGTTTCCCAATCGCTAATTTCCAGTCAAAATGCCTAATCAAATTTGGTTATCACAGTTGCAAAAACATCGAGCGATCGCAGTCATCCGCGCCCCAAAAATCGAAGTGGGACAGCAAATGGCAATGGCTGTAGCATCTGGGGGAATGCAGTTAATTGAGATTACCTGGAATAGCTCGCGCGCTGGGGAATTAATCAGTCAACTACGTTCAGAATTACCAGCTTGTACTATTGGCACTGGTACGCTATTCAATGTGCAACAGTTACAAGAAGCGATCGCATCTGGGGCGCAATTTCTCTTCACACCCCATGTTGACCCAGAAATGATTAAAGCAGCACAAGAAGAAGATGTGCCAATCATCCCAGGAGCTATGACTCCTACAGAAATTGTTACCGCCTGGAGTCAGGGCGCTAGTTGTGTAAAAGTGTTTCCCGTACAAGCAGTGGGAGGAGTAGACTATATCAAAAGTTTGCAAGGGCCACTAGGTCAGATTCCCTTAATTCCTACTGGCGGCGTGACTTTAGAAAATGCTAAAGAATTTTTACAAGCCGGAGCGATCGCTGTCGGTTTGAGCGGTGAATTATTTCCCAAAAAGCTTGTCACAGAGGGTAATTGGGAAGCGATCGCATCTGGAGCAAAAAAGCTGGTACAACAGTTAGGTTAACTTAGAATCAAATCATCAAAAGTTCACGTCTATTAAAGTAATAGATAGGGAAATAAAGGTGAAAACTGATAAGTTTCTCAAGACTTGATGATTTAAGTGTGAGTGTATCTAAAATGAAAAAACTGATTGATACTGACTGGGTGCGTCGCTTACAAATACTCCTCACTGGTACAGCACTATCCGTAAGTGTTTTTACTACTACTGGAACCAGTGAAGTTTGGGCGAATTCCAAAAATCAAGTGATTGCACAAAAAATCCAGACATTACAAAAATCGGATAAACGCTGGATTCAAATTGATCTTTCAAAGCAACGGTTAATAGCTTGGGAAGGTGACAGAGTGGTTTATGGAAGTGCTATTTCCTCTGGCAAAAAATCCACTCCCACTCTTATTGGTACTTTTAATATTCAATCCAAGTTCAAAACTACACGGATGCGAGGAAGCGGCTATGACGTTCCCAATGTTCCTCATGCGATGTTTTACCAAGGTAATTATGGTATTCACGGAGCTTACTGGCATAAAAGGTTTGGCACTCCAGTCAGCCACGGTTGTGTGAATCTCGCACCGAAACATGCTAAATGGTTATTTGAGTGGGCATCGGTAGGGACACCAGTAGTAATTCAGAAATAGTAGGTGAAGCAACCAAAAGGCAATTTAGAGAAAATCATTAATAACAACGAATCAAGACAATTGAGTGATTCCCAGCAATATTTTATGCTGGGAATCTTCGGAGTCGGAATTACAAAATTTGAAATAAAATAGAGAAGAGGGCATTTAACGATTTTCCCAAAAATAAGCGTAAATCCTGACAATTGCTGTGTGAAATTAAAAATGCAAATATAGCTTTGGGGAAAGTTTGTATTTAGGCATTTAAATGACAGATTTTTTGTATAAATGTCCTTTGTAATTAGTCATGAGTCATTGGTCATTAGTTAGAACTCATCATTTAATCAAAGACAAATGACAAATGTGCAAATTAGATGCAGATTAGCTTAGGACTTGTTTTGAAAAGCATTAGCGGATGAATTGCGTAAATCCTCAACAGGAAGTGAGTAGCCGATCTGGAAATTTGTAATTTTCTATAAAATTACTTCACTTCATAATTTTTGCGTAGTTTAGAAGGTGAGGCATAATGCAATCTTGGATTCGCAGTGGTAGGATTCGTTCTTCAGGAACTTTTTGTACAAGCGTGGCACTGATGGTGGCAACTCTATTTTCTTGGTCATCACCTTTAGCTGGTACACCCGACTTTACTACAGCAACAGCCGCGTCAACGAATGAAAACAGCTTCACTGCATCTAATATTAGGCAAACATCCCAACCTCGCTGGATTGAAATTGACTTGTCAGAGCAACGCTTACGTGCATGGGAAGGTAAAAGACTTGTTTATTCATATCGCATTTCTGGAGGCAAGCGATCGACTCCCACACCCATAGGTAGATTTCGGATTAATTCTAAGTATCGCACTCACCGGATGCGAGGCAGAGGCTACAATATTCCTGATGTTCCTTACACAATGTATTTCTACAGAGGCTATGCCATCCACGGCGCTTACTGGCACAATCGTTTTGGAACTCCAGTTAGCCACGGTTGCGTGAATTTACCTGTTAAGCAAGCACGTAATGTTTACAACTGGGCTAGGAATGGAACTTTAGTGGTGGTGCGGAAATAATTCGTAATTAAGAGTTGCAATTCTGCCTTTGATGTAGGGTGCGTTTACCGAGTGTAATGCACCCTACATCACTGCTAGACTAAAAACACATCTTCAAGGGATTCAGGAGCTATGAGCTACTCAACTACTCAACTACTTACCCTGGAGGAGTTTCTGAAGCTCCCAGAAACAAAGCCTGCAAGTGAATACATTAACGGTGAGATTATTTCTAAGCCAATGCCAAAAGGGAAGCATAGTCGATTGCAGCTAAGACTTTGCAATAGCATCAACGAAGTAGCAGAAAGCCAAAAAATTGCTTATGCATTCCCAGAGTTGCGCTGTAGCTTTGGTATCCGCTCAATTGTTCCTGATGTATCGGTTTTTAACTGGTCACGAATTCCCTTTGATGCTGATAGGGAAGTCCCTAACGATTTTTTGCTGTGGCCAGATTGGACAATTGAAATTCTCTCCCCAGAACAGAGTTCAAACCGAGTAATTGGCAACATCCTTTATTGCTTACAGCATGGTTGCCGGCTAGGATGGTTAGTTGATCCAACGGATCGCTCAATTTTGGTTTTCCGTGCAGGTCAACAACCAGAGTTATTGCGAAAGAGCGATCGCTTAGAAATTTTAGAAGAAATTAACTTAGAAATAACAGTAGAGCAAATTTTTAGTTGGCTGAAGATGGAAAATAGCTAGCAGAAGAATTAGTTTAGTCTGCGGCAATAAAAGCGATCGTTTTGCTAAAGTGAGAGCACATTCCATATAAGATTTAGGAGCTATGAGCGCTACAACTACTCAACCTCTAACCCTGGAGGAGTTTCTGAAGCTCCCAGAAACAAAGCCTACAAGTGAATATATTAACGGTGAGATTATTTCTAAGCCAATGCCGAAAGGGAGACACAGCCGCTTGCAAGGCAAACTTGGTGCTGTTATTAATGAAGTCACGGAGAATCAGAAAATTGCCTATGCATTTCCCGAATTACGGTGTAGTTTTGGGGAACGGTCAATTGTACCTGATGTAGCTGTATTTCAGTGGGGACGCATACCATTCACCGTTGATAATGAAGTACCTGATAATTTTGAGCTTCCACCAGACTGGACGATTGAGATTCTTTCGCCAGAACAAAAACCCAACAAAGTAATTGGAAATATTCTCTACTGTCTAAAGTATGGTAGCCGCCTTGGATGGTTTCTTGACCCTGATGATTTCAGTATTTTGGTATTTCTACCAGAGCAACAGCCAGTGCTACTCCAGGGAGAAGATTTTTTGCCTGTATTACCAGAAATTGAACTTACACTAACCGTCAATCAAGTTTTTGGATGGTTAAAGATGGGTGGTTAGAAATAACTCGCCTGGAATGATAAGGTGCGACACCAAATAGCTCATCGTAGACATCGCTCTCTGGCGAAAAACAAATATAGATATAAATCATGTCTATAATAGACATAATTATGAATAAAAGAGGTAGGAGAATGAACTGGAGAATTGCAGAAGCGAAACAAAGGTTCTCCGAACTAATTCATGCTGTAACTAAAGAACCGCAACTCATCTACAACCGAAATGAACTGGTGGCTGTTGTTGTTGAAGCTGAAATGTTTGAGGAATTCTTGACGTGGCGCAAGCAACGCGAAAAGTTTTCTTTAGCCGATGCCTTCAAAGAACTACGTCAGATAGCTGCTGAAGAAGATTATATTCTCGAAGTACCCTCCCGCCAAGACCGTCCTAACCCTTTCGCTGATACCATTGATGACTTTTCTGTGTGACACTAACATTATCAGCGAATTAGTAAGGCTGCAACCTAACTCTGGTGTAGTGAAATGGGCAGAAAAAGTTTCCTCAATAGTTCTGAGTGGAATCACCGTTGAAGAAATATTTTACGGGCTGACATCCAAGCCTAACCCCAGAATTCAAATATGGTTTGAGAGCTTTTTGGAAAATAACTGTCAAGTATTGCCCATCACCATTGAAATTGCCAAGCGCTCCGGGGAATTGCGAGGTCAACTAAGATTAAGTGGGAAAACACACACCCAAGCAGATATGATGATTGCTGCTACTGCTCAAATTCATCAATTGACTTTAGTAACGCGCAACATCCGGGATTTCGACGGTTGCGGTATCCCACTTTTAAATCCTTTTAGCTAATTAACTCAACTGTGCCACAAGTTGATTTTCCAACAGCGTATCATTCGTTAACAAGTCTTCAACGGTGATTCGCAAAAATCGTTGCTCATCAACTTGAAAAAGAATTTTGATGCGATCGCTTCCAGGATATCCGGCTGGTGTCAGTTGGGCAATTGTCCTCGCACCTTCTTGATCGTTGAGAGGTTTGACGCTGGTTTCAGTATTGTCCATACGGCGAGTAATTAAGCGATCGCCATCAAAATAAACTTCGGTACTACCCGTATCTGCTCCCAATTCTCCCATAATTAGTTCAATGCTAGGCTGATTTTCCACTGAAGCGCCTAAGACTAATTCCACTGGTTGACTCATCGGGTATGCTTGTCCAGCTTTAATTAAAGAATGCCATTTGTGACGCTGATTGCGGCGATCCCAGTAGCGGATTCCATAACTATGGTAGAGAAAGTCTTTGATTTGTACGCCTTGAGCTAACTGTAATGCACCTTGAGCGATCGCTTCAAAGGGACGTTCGCAACGGATTTTTTCTGGCTCAAAATACTGTTTTATCCATGTCTGCACTGCTGGTAATTGCACTGTGCCACCAACTAACAAAACTGCATTAATATCTGGAAGTTCTATTCCTTGGCGTCTTGCTTGCTGCAACAGCGTCGTCATCGACTCATCTAGTAACTCAAAAAATGCGTGTTCTTTAAGGATATTTTCAAAAGTGTCGCGGTTTAATTCCAATTCATAGCTTTCAAATGTCTCATCATCAAAATAAACTTCACTAGCTTGGTTTTGGGTTGATAGCTGAATTTTTACCCGTTCTGCCAATCGCGTTGTTAAGGGACTTACCGCCAGTTCTTGAGTTTTGGCAAAGTAATCTACTAACCAATTATCAATATCAGTACCGCCCAGATTTTGCCCAGCTTTTGCCAGGACACGAGCAGTTTTGACTTTTTGCCTTGAATCTTCAGCCAGGGACTTATTACCCCACTTGAGGAGAAATCCTAGTGGCTTTGTGGTTGCTTGCACACTTTGATCCAATCGGACAAGAGACAAATCCAAAGTACCGCCACCAAAGTCAATCACCAAAAGATTTTCTTGATCTGCCAAGCCATAACCCAAGGCGGCGGCTGTGGGTTCATCCAGCATCCGCACTTGTTCGACGGGGAGGGCTTGACAAACTGTCCCCAACCAGTGACGATAAGCTTCAAAACTATCTACAGGTACGGTTAATACTAGAGAATCTAACCCCCCTTCCAGGGGTGCTAGTTCTTCAATTACTTTGGTGAGGAACCATTCCCCTACTTGCTCAAAGGTGACAATTTGCCCATCTAGTTCGGGTAAGAAACCTTGGATATCTGCACCAATACCCCGCTTGAAGCTGCGGAAAAATCGAGTTTCGCCTTTGAGGTCAAGACCGCGATCGCGTACTTGTTGCCCTACTAAGACTTGATTTTTTGTTGCGTCTTCAACATAAACCAAGCTAGGAATCAGTGGCGGATTGAGACTTTGTTTAATTGATAAACCTGGTAAATTCAGGGTTTCTGGCTGCTGGGTTACAGGGTTCCAACGAGCAATGACTGTGTTGCTAGTACCAAAATCGATTGCGATCGCCATATTTTATATTTATTATCTCGCACGAAGAGGCCAAGATTACTTTATTTTTGATTATTCTCTATAAGCCATCAACAATGCAATTGATAATCCAACAGTCGTTTGGGAAAATAAACAGGCGATACTTACGGTGGCAAGCTACGCAAAAAACAATTTGACGCAAAATCAATAGTTTCGGCATAGCTACCACTACTTTTAAAGCTTTATTCCTAACTCAATCTTCATGCCGTAACTGCCATGCTGCACCGCAAGCGGCCCCAGCCCCAGCTACCAGTCCGGTACTCATTCCTAGTATAGTTTTTTGGATTGGATCTTGGGTTAGACATTCACTTGTAACCTTACTGTCTTCCAAGCAGAGACTGCTTTCTGCCCAAGCAGCAGTACCTCCTAAAATTACACCAATTACACTACAAGAAACAACTAACAGCAAAAGGCGTCCGTTTTTTCTAACCATAGATAGATGTGTCAAAGATTAAAGATAGTGATTGACTCTCAATTACTTTACACATACTTGCTAGCAAATGTCAGCTGGTTTCAAGATAACTAGCTGCTATTGAAAACTTAGACAGTATTAAAAAATCTGATTGGACATCGCAGGTATCTTAAAAAATAACCTCTGGGGAAAAATATTATTAGAGAAACGCATCTTAATTTCCTAAGAAAGGCTAATAAGCAGTTTAAAATTATCTAGATCATCGCAAAACTTCCTGAACTCATCAACAAAACAAATAATCTTTTTGATAAAATTATTGTTTTCTGCGAATGACAAAACAGGGTTAAGTTAATTGTGAGCAAGACTAATTTAGATGCGTTTACTCTGGGGATATCACCATAGGTTTTTCATAAAGACATTAGAACAGCAAAATATTTTAAGCAAAATATTTTAAACATCTATTTATTTATAATACTATTTCCTCCTTCTCAAAAACAGGTCAAAATTAATTTTGCTTGTAATTAAGATTACAAAATGGACTTATTAATCGTATAGCTCATATTTTTACCTCTTTTGAGGCACTAATACAGGCAGTTGACGTTCACCTGCTACCAATTTAGCGTGTTGTCCAACAGTCAAAACATTAAACTGACTGGATATAAGTTCCAAACTTTTGTTTACTATTGCCAGCTTTTTGTAGGTAGGAAGGCTCATTCCAGGGAAGAATGATAGCTCTGGCACATCCTCTTGACTTACAAAGTCTGTAGGATGGAATAGCAACGAAGGCTGGACATGGGTAAGTTTACACAGCCACAGGGCAATTCGCAGGTAGAGTAACGCTACTTCCGAAGAAAATGTACTCAGGTACATTATGTAACTGAAGTGAATGGGAACCTTGAAAATTGGCATGGTGGTAACGGGAATTTCAGTTAATTTATCTTTACCCATCTTCCACTCATAAGGTTTTAGGGGCTGCAAACCGTCTTTAAAACCGCCAAACAAGGCTTCGCGTTTCTTACGTTCTTCCTTGCTCAGTTTACAGGTCATTAAATAATAAGCTCGTGCGATGGGCCCCAAAAATGTGGGAAAAGTTGAAGCATCATATTCGTATCCCCGTCGTGCTAAAACTTTCAATACCGCAGGAGAAAAACTGTATCCAGGTCCCCGAAAGCCGATAGGATGTTGATGAGTGACGCGCTTGATATGTTCTTCGGCCAATGCTACTTCTTGTTCAATCTCATCCTCTGAATACAGATGTAGCCAAGGATCATGGTAAAATGAATGATTGCCAATTTCGTGACCTGCGATCGCGATCGCTTGTAATGCCTTGGTGTTCTTTTCCAGCGCCGCATCCTGGCCCACAATGAATACTGTGATTGTCAAATCCCATTGTTGAAAAATATCTAAGAAACGAGGAACTGCAATATCTAAGTAAGACGGGAAAGCCTCCCAACCTGGAGCGCCCTGATTTTTTAGAAAAGACCAAACATTATCCAAATCTAAAGAAAGACTAGCTATTGGTTTGTTTCCTTGTCGCTTGGTTTTCATCATGAGTTCAAGTACTTGGATAATTATTAAAGGTAAATATAGATAGTATTAGATTTGGGTTTTATCGCTCAAGTTTTGTTCTTCGACTCAGCGCTGGTTTTAGGGGAAATCTCAAGTCAAAAGGTTGCTGGCTCATCTGATCATTTTCAAAATCAATAGTGATTTTAAGAGCAGCACCCTCTAGGCGTAGCTCGTCGTAGACATCGCCTCGATTGAACACTAAGAAGCGTCCCATATTTGTAAACAAATTCTGTTTGTTTCAAAACTTACGCAAAAATCGCTAAAAAGCTGAATTTATCAGAGATACATAGTAGCTTGCCGCAGGATACTGCCAAGACGCCAATAACGCCTTCTCTGCGAGAGGCTTCCGCCAACGCGCAGCGTCTCGTAGAGGAGAATTCTTAGGGTGTAAGTCCTATGTCTAAAAGATATTTCCGTGAATTAGCTAATGGGTTTTCAGCGCTCCTTTAATCTCGACTTGATCAGCCCTTCAGATAACTGTTTACCCTGATATTTAATTACTGGTCATCAATATATCATAACCAAAACACATTTAAACATATAAGTAAGTTTTAGCGATTGTGCTAGATATAGAAGTAATTAATGATTTGGATACTTAATTTCTATACATCACTTCCAATAAAAAGCGATTATACAAAAAGTTTTATCCACATCCTAGATATTGATTTGCTGCCTCTGGGTAAGACACATTGCAATTCCCTTTTCGTAATAAGCTGCCTCATTAATAAAAATCGGCCAAACGGTAGATCCTCCTTCATAAACAATTGTTTTACCATCAAGGGTCATAAAAATTGGATCTCCTGGGTTTAAGGCTTGATAATCCTTATCCTGAAGCTCTGGATGAATCATCCCAAAGATTTTACCATCCTGTTGTTTTGGATAGTCCACAACTGATAAATGGTCATAGAGAATCAAAGTTTCGTTAGTTGATGGAATTGCACCCTGGTTAAACCCTTCTATATAGTCGAGAACCGTAGAAATAAGTTCCTCTGTTTGTTGAAATAGCTCTGCTTTTAAGAGTCCTTGGGCAATAGGGCCAACCTCGATCGCAAAGCCTAATTCACACAAAGAATTTACAAAGGGGTTTTCTTCAATTGATTTAAAAGAGCAACGATAAACCCTAACTAAAGGATTAATCTGGCTCAGATAAGCAGCCAATTTCAAGTTTAAGGGATGACTGTTTACCAAAATAATTGTCAGGCCCATATTAGCTGTGCTGCTGTGTAAGTCTAAGATAAAATCTGCTTGTTTATCCCTGTTTGATGCTAGGGTATCCTGGATTGATTTAGCTTGTAATTCTTCATAACTGCTCAGAGTCGGATCTTGTAAATCTTGCTTGAGAAAACAGCGATTTAAATCCTTCTCTACATATCGCCTCCCCGCCGCAAAAGCGTTAGGATTTGCTAACAGAGTGACTGTCTCAAAACTTGGTCTAGCAATCAAGTCAGGAAACTGGGCAAATTTTTGGATTAAGTATGCCCCCGTAAACTCATTGCCATGAGTTCCACCGACGATTGCAACTCGATTAATCTGGTTCACGATTACACCAACTCCAGAGAAGAGGCAGGGGGCAGGGGGCAGGGGGAAATGACCCCATCAATAACTGTCATGGAATAAAGGGGGGAAGATGGGTCTGAATCCCCCAATTCTATTAAGTGGTTGTCGTACTCTATGGAAAGCTGGCGCAACAGGTAGGGCACTCACTGAGCCTTACCATAAAGCCTGCCGCATAGCTACGCTTAGGGCGCAGCCTCTTCAAAAGTTCTGTCGAATCCTAATTCGCTTTTATCCCCCTGCTCCCTGCCCTCTGCCCCCTGCCCCCTGCTCCCTGCTCCCTTACCTCTTTTTCAATGTACCTTATGAAGCATTCAGTGTGCCGATGCGATCGCGCCCATGTGGTTGATAAAGATAAGACATATCAGGACCATTGGGAATGATCCCACCGGGATTGAGTGGGAATAGGTTCCCGTAGTAGTCTCGCTTCACACTCTCTACATCGCAGGTGTCAGCAACACCTGGAAGCTGATATAGATCGCGTAAATAAGCTCCCAGGTTATGATAGTCTTGAATTCGCCGCCTATTGCACTTAAACAACCCATAGTAGGCACTATCAAACCGAAATAACGTCGTAAATAAGCGGACATCTGCAAGCGTGAGATTGTCTCCACACAGATATCGATTAGTCTGCAATACAATGTCAATCTCATCAAGAGTTGCAAACAGTTCATTACAGGCTTGATTGTACGCTTCCTGACTTTGGGCAAAGCCGCAGCGATACACACCATTATTTACCGCGTGATAAATTTTCTCATTCCACCAGTCAATTTTTTCTTTGAGTGCTTCTGGGTAAAGATCGAGCGTGGGATTATTGGCGAACTCATTAAACTCAGAGTTCAGCATGACGATAATCTCTGAACTCTCATTGTTGACGATGGTTTTTGTTTGGCTATCCCATAGGATGGGAACTGTAGAGCGTCCACTGTAACCAGGTTCTGCCAGTTGATAAAATTCAGCCAGTGTGCGACAACCTTCTTCTTCCTCGTTGAATATCCAACCGCCTTCAATAGGAGAAGGAGAGAGGATACATACTGATATTACTGCTTCGAGTTTTTTGAGCGATCGCACAACTAGGGTTCGGTGCGCCCAAGGACAGCCCAGCCCAACATAGAGTTTGTAGCGCCCTGCTGCTGGTGGGTGAGGATTCCCTTCTTCTGTGCCAATGAAGTTCCGAAACTGGCTATTAGGACGAATATAAGCTCCCGACTGATTACTAGGAGCAAGCTTTGACATCATGATCTGCCACATAGTCGTCCAGACAAACTTTCCCAGCCAGATGATCAGCTTGGGAGGGAGTGTCCTGCCCTTTTTTTTGGGAAGATTTTTCTGGTCATTCATTGGAGTTGAGTTGCTCATGGCGACAATCTTGCTTTGGGAGCGATTGACGTTACCACTGTTTCTGCTAAGTAGGTTTCGATTTTTACAACCCACTCTGAGCTTTACTACTCTACTTTACTATGCTTTGTATCATCCTGATTAGAAAAATCTCTCACATTTTGAGCGTAATCATCTCAAATTTGCGTAGGCAAAGCCTACCGTTCGGGTAGCATTCCGCAGGAAAGGTATCGCAGCCAAAAGCGATCGTCCCATCTAAAAAACTACTTACTTTTCCCAGCTTAATTTGTTCATCTCCTGTAATAAATTGCCAATCTATTTAACAAAAGACTTAATGAGGGATGTCGCGATCCTCTTAATTCTATTAACTATGTATTTTGTAGTGTATTATACCTGTAACAAAGATTTTATCTAATTATTTTCTCGTCAACAAATAATAAGCATAAAAAATTTTAATTTACATCCTCCAAGAGAAAAACCTCTTGTGGGGTAGGCATTTTGCCCACCCTAGTTGTCCAAATCAAATGCGCGACATCTGAGTGTTTAACTTAGCCACAAATCGAAGTCAAAAACCCAATTTTTTAGCCATTAACGCCCAATAACAAGCTCTGAGACGTATATACGTCATATTTAAAAGTATGGTTTATCCTTTCCGAGAAAACACAGTATAAAGCTTAATTAGATACTCGCGTAATTACTAATAAAAAAAACAATATTTACCTGATCTTGTTATAAAAAACATTACATCTTAAGATTAGAGAATCCTAAAAAAGTGTAGATATAATTTTAGGGATAAGTTACTGAAACAAAGAACAAAAACAAAAAACTTACGTAGGAATAATTGTAAATAAAGTGACTCAATCTCATAACAACCCTAACCTTCTAGAGGAAACGAATTTAGGGACTTTCATTGCTCAAGCTACTACCACAGACAAATGGCAAGTATTGTCGTATAGTGCTCCAATCATACCTATACATGCCGCTCTACTTCGTACTGGTAAAGTATTCTTTTTTTGCGGTTCAGGTAATGATCCTAGTCGGTTAAATACTCCCTATGACAGTGTGGTTTGGGATGTGAGTAAAGGAACCTTTACCCGTCAGAAGGCTCCATTGGATAGTAATAATCAACCTATTGACCTTTTTTGCGCTGGTCACTCCTTCCGCCCTGATGGTCGGTTACTGGTTGCGGGTGGAACTTTGCGCTATGACCCATTTTATGGTTCACCCTCTGCTCTGCTGTTTGATCCTATTACCGAGAAATGGGTCAAGATACCACCAATGAATAATGGTCGTTGGTATCCTACTGTGTTAACACTAGGCAGTGGTCGGATTTTTGCAATATCTGGGCCGGATAAAGACGGCAAACTCAATAACCAACCAGAAATTTATTCTGCTTTCTTTCCAAATGGTTGGAACGCTTTTCCAACAACTCGTTCCTTCCCGGTATACGCAAATCTGTTTCTACTCAGTAGTGGAAAAATCTTTTATTCAGGTGCTCAGATGGGCGGTAACTTTGGAGTAGCGCCAACTATACTAACCCTGCCAGAGACATTTACCGAACCCATTACAGAAAAAGTGGTGCCAGGGCTACAAGACCCAAGTTTCGGTAACCAAGGTACCAGTGTGCTTTTACCACCTGCACAAGACCAAAAAGTGATGATTATCGGTGGGGGTAGTGGTCAAACCGCAACAAACAGGGTAAATATTGTAGATTTAAAAGCTAGTAACCCAACTTACGTAGCAGCACAGCCTCTAAATTATGCCCGGATGCATCACAACGCAGTTTTGTTGCCCGATCGCACAGTGTTTGTTTGCAATGGGAGCAAAATGAATGAGGACATAACACAATCAATGCTGCCAGCAGAAATCTACAATCCAGCCACAAGAACCTGGACAGTAGTAGCTAAACAGAATGTCCCCCGCGTATATCACTCGGTAGCCTTGCTCTTACCAGATGGTAGAGTAGCCACAGCTGGGGGGAACCCTAGGCGGACTGTCAATGAACTGCGATTAGAAATTTACAGTCCTGCGTATATGTCGCGGTCACGGCCAATTATTCAGAGTGCTCCTCAAGCATTAAAATACGGACAGCAATTTACTATTCAGACACCCCAGGCTGGCAATATTAAATGGGTTAGTCTGATTAGACCAATGGCAACTACTCATTCCTGCGATACAGAACAAAGGTTAGTGGATGTGCCGATTAATTCTAGGAACGCTACTTCTCTTAATGTCACGCTAAGAGCCAATCGAAACATAGCAGTACCAGGCTGGTACATGCTTTTCATCAGTGACAATAATGGAACACCCTCAGTAGCAACCTGGACGCAAGTATCATAGCCTTACCTGTTTATGTTCAATAGACCTCTTGCAAAAGTCTCTAATACCCCACCCCTGACTTCTGCCTGCGCTTGCGGGGCAGGGAGCGTTTGTACTCAAATGCGGGGTAGAGTTGTTTATTTTTGATTGATGCAAGAGGTCTAACACACTGCAACTTAATAAACGTCATTAATTCTAGGAGTAGAAATATGAGTTACAAGCTATCACGTCGGCAGTTTGGCCAGTTAGTGCTTGGTGGAACTATAGTATCTGGGCTTAGTTATATAAGCAACAAAACTTTGGCGCAAACACCAAGTTACAAAATTATCGGTATAGATTCTGGCTCTATCATCACCACCGACCAAACGACTGTTCCAGAGGTAGATACCACTGAATTAGATAGCACTGTTCCAAACATTGTACCCACAGATATTAAGCCTGTAGGGCTAGGACTTGTTTTGGAATCCCTTGTTTTGCAATCCTTAAATACAGGAAAGGTTCAGCTTCTAAGTCCACTAGTTTCTCAGATACTTGCTGAGCGCGGTACAGCTTTAGTACAGTCTAATGAGACATTGAGTAACTTCGCTCTTTTAAACGATAGCAGCATTGCCAAGCTTGGTACAGGTTTAATAGAGTCTAATGAGACATTGAATCGCCTTACTTCTCCAAGGAATGGCATAGTTGCTGATCAGGTTAAACCTTTAGTAGAGGCTAATGAGACATTGAGTGGCTTCACTTCTTTAAGCGATGGCACACTTGTCGTAGCTATTAGTCCTGTTACCATTGGTAAGAAACAGGCGGCACCTACTCGCATTACATTTTTGGGTACGCCTGTAAAAACTTTGATAGTCTCAGGACTTAAACAGAATCAACAGCTTGGGAGCTTGCTAGGCACTATTGATGGGCGGCTCATAGGTTTAGTAGGTAAGAATAACGGTACACCACCTATTACATTGGTAGATATTAACCTTGAAACAGGACAGATAAGTTCTATTAGTAAGGTTAAATTCCCGAACAATGAACGGGCCAATAATCTAGCACAATGCCCAGACGGAAAACTCTATACGTCCTTAGTTGGATTGAATGGTGAAACAACTCTAGTGCAGTTAGACTCAAATCAAAAAAGCCCGATCAGACTGGCACAATTGAAATTTAATGGTCAAGCATGGAATAATGGCTTACAAAGTTTAGTTTGTTCTGCAACAGGTCAACTCCTTGCCTTTGGAGCTATGAGGTATGAGACACCTAATGCTGTGTATAACGTAGATAAGCAAAGTGGAAACATGACTCGGCTACAAGACTTTAACGCTAGTCAGATTACGCTTGCTCGTGGGTAGAAGGGATTGAAGAATAGGGCATTGGGCATGGGTAAGAGGACCTTGGGACAAGGAGAATTGGGGACAAGGAGAAAGACTTGTTTCAAGTTCTCACCTCTTGTCCCCCTCATCTCCCCCTGTTCCCCAGGGCTGTTTCATTCCCGAAAGAGCTTTAAAAATCAAGGGTTCTAGCGATTAAAAATTAGTTATTTTGTTACCAGCGTGCCGATGAAACCAACTATTTTACTGATATTTCAGTGCTTAAATGTTCATCTCTTCGTCACGCTTACTTACAATTTTCTCGCTAACCATCTTGACAAATCTTGTTTGAAATGGAATGAATCAGCCCTGCCCTGCTCCCTGCCCTTTCCCTAAGAAACGCATCAAATGTAAACCTATCCGGTAGCGAAGTTTGTGCGCCTGGTTTTGTTGTCGCCAAAGCACCGGCGGCTGCACCCCAAACAACTGCCTGGTGTAAAGAAAGTCCTTCGAAAAGTGCCGCAGTTAAGCCGCCATTAAAAGCATCGCCAGCAGCTACTGTGTCAACCGCATGAACTGGAAATGCAGGTACAAAAAACTTTTCCTCAGCAGTGGCACAAAAAACACCTTTAGCGCCCAGTTTAACGATCGCACATTTCACACCCCGTTCTAATAAAACTTCGGCTGCTTTGGCTGCAAGTTCTTCTCCATCCACAGGAAAACCCACTAACTGCGAGGCTTCAACTTCATTCGGTGTAATAATGTCCACTAACGGGTAAAGTTCATCTGGAAAAGCAGATTGTGCGGGTGCAGGGTCGAGAATTACCCTTATTTTGGTTTTTCTTGCCGCTTTAGCTGCTGCAACCACCGCAGCAATCGGAATTTCTAATTGTAAAAGCAGTGCTGTGGCTTCTGGTAATAAATGGGACAATCGTTTTACATCTTCTTGATTGACACATCCATTTGCACCAGGAATTACAATAATGTGATTTTCACCAGCATGATTTACGGCAATCATGGCGACTCCAGAACTAACAGTTTCATCCACGAAAATATTGTCAATCTGCACACCAGATGCTTGTAAATTGTTGACAAGTTCCACACCAAAATTGTCTGCACCTACACGCCCCACCATTTGGGTAGGAATTCCTAATTTTGCTAATGCTACGGCTTGATTAGCTCCTTTACCTCCCGAAACTTTAAAAAAGTCTTCTCCTAGCAACGTTTCTCCTGCGACTGGTAACCGGGGTGCTGTTGCTACCAAGTCTATATTTATGCTGCCGAAGACGATAACGCTCATGATGCTTGTTTTGGTTGATGTTAAAGGGATTCAGCCTAATATTACAGGAAGCGATCGCTAGGGTTCAAACAACTAAACATCTATAAATAACAATACCTTGTCTATTTACAGGTATCTATGTTTTAGCAAAATATTGTCATTCATTTAATTCCATCAATTCTTTTGTTTTCAAAGCAGCCGCTACAGGTTGAGAACATTGTTGAATCTGAGGAGAAATAGAGCAAATCGCATCTGTTGTTGTTTCAAAACAATTTGATAACCCAATTGTTTGTAACAATCCTGTTCGTTCTAATAGTTCTTTGACTTCGGTTTGTAAACCTGTGAGAATTAAGCGGCAATTGTGCCGTTCCAAGTCGTGGTAAATATCTTCTAAAGCTACTAACCCAGTGGTGTCCATATTTGGTACAAACCGTAACCGGAGAATTAAATATTTTACTTCCGGTTCATCGCGGAGGAAGGTAGCAAACCGTTCAGCAGCACCAAAAAATACGGGGCCATCTACGCGATAAACGGCAATTTCTTTTCCTAATTCCAGAGGCGTACCAGGGGGAAATACTTCGGTTTCAGGTATTTTGACTAGGCTTAAATCGCTCATCCGTTTGATGAACAATGCTCCGGCTGCAATCAATCCCACTTCTACAGCGAGAACTAAGTCAAACAAGATTGTTACTAGCCAGGTGAGAATCATCACTGCAAAATCAGAGTAGGTAGCACGCATCAATAAACCAATGGCTTCCCACTCAATCATCCGCACACTAACCACCATCAAAATACCAGCAAGTGCTGCTAAAGGAATCTGTGCTGCTAGAGGTGCTAAAGTTAAAACAATAATGGCTAAGGCAACGCCGTGAATTACTCCAGATAGCCGGGTTTTGCCGCCAGAACGGACATTGACAACAGTCCGAGCGATCGCACCTGTTGCTGGGATGCCACCAAAAAATGGGACAATCATATTTGCCAACCCTTGACCAATTAATTCACGATCGCTATTGTGTTTTTCGCTCACTGTCATCCCATCAGCCACCACCGCCGATAGCAACGATTCAATACTTCCCAGTGCAGCCAAAGCCAAAGCCGGATTAATCAGTTCTCGAATCACACTAAAATCATTCCAGTGGGGAATACCTTGGGGCATCGGTAAAGATTGGGGAATGCTGCCAATTGTGGGTACATACAGATGGAAATAAGAAGCGATCGCTGTTGCCAACACCAACCCCATTAAAGAACCCGGTATTGTAGAATTAATCCTGGGCCACAAAACTGTGGTTGCAATTACCACTATTGCCAACCCAACAGCAGCCCAATTTAAAGCTTCTATATGAGTTACACTTTGCCAAAGTCCCGGCGCAAAATGTTCACTGCGCGGTAGTTGTAAACCAAAGAAATTATTTAATTGTCCACAAAATATAATCACGGCAATACCATTAGTAAAGCCTGCCGTGACTGGATAGGGAATAAACTTCACTAGCTGTCCAAGTTTGGCAACCCCCAAGGCAATCTGGATAATCCCAGCCATCACCCCAGCAATCCAAACTTTCTCAATGCCGTATTTGGCGACAATTCCCACCAAAACTACAGCCATTGCACCTGTTGGCCCTGTAATCTGTACTGACGAACCACCAAAAATTGCCGCTACAATTCCCGCCACAATAGCCGTGTAAAGTCCAGCTTTTGGTTCTACTCCACTTGCTACTGCAAAGGCTAAAGCTAAAGGCAAGGCTACCACTGCTGCTGTCAGCCCTCCGGTAAAATCGCCACGCAGTCCCTTAAACAAGCCAGTCAAAGGCTTTGGTTCTTGGAGGAAATTAGATATTGCCATATTCCGTTTCAACTCTCATACAAACTTGGTTGATGCACAGATAGATATCACATGATATCCGAGCAATTAAGCATAATACCCGGAACCTCAAAGATGCCTGGGGCAAAAGCCCTTTCATTATAAACATCTCCCAAAAAAGTTAAAATTATGTTGTTATTAACTTGTACCCTGCGACATTTGGGTTTGAGATGAAACTACCTAGGCGGTGGATAATTCAGACAGAAGCGGCTATCGAGCGATCGCTCAAACAGATTACAGTAGATAGAACTACAATTGCGTTCGCGTAGCGTACCGTATAGGTAATCGCCCGTCTTTAGACTCAAGACTCAAAACTTTTTTCCGTGGTAATATCAGTAGCACGAAACCGCAAAAAGCCGTGGCTACTGTATTAAAATCTCATCGGGCATCAAGAAGGCGTAAACATCCAACGCATCCTCTCCAGCGTTTGCTTGAGTATGGACACCAGTATCGTAAACAAATTTGGCTGGCGACTACTTATTCTACCCTCAATAAATTTTTTGACTTAGCACCACCCGGCTTAATCGGCGTCGCGGTGGATGTGGTAGTTAAACAGCAGGATTCCATAATTGCCCAGTTAGGGGTACGCGATGTCTTTCAACAATTCTTGATTATCTCCTTCCTGACTGTCATCATTTGGATACTAGAATCTGTTTTTGAGTACGCCTACGCTCGACTTTGGCGGAATTTGGCTCAGAATATTCAACATGACTTGCGTTTGGATGCATACAAACATTTGCAAGAGTTGGAATTGGCTTATTTTGAAGAACGCAGCACTGGCGGTTTAATGTCTATCCTCAGTGATGATATTAACCAATTAGAGCGGTTTTTGGATGTGGGAGCAAATGATATTATCCAAGTTTCTGCAACTGTTCTAATTATTGGCGCTGCTTTTTTCATCTTGGCTCCTGATGTGGCGTGGATGGCTTTATCACCGATGCCATTTATCCTCTGGGGTTCTTTTGCTTATCAACGATTACTTGCACCTCGCTACGCTGATGTCCGGGAAAAAGTAGGTTTCCTAAATTCACGTTTGTCAAACAATATTAGTGGAATTACTACTATTAAAAGTTTCACTGCCGAAACTTATGAAGCTTCTCGTTTGGAATTAGATAGTAACGCTTATCGGCAGAGCAACGCCAAGGCAATTACTCTTTCTGCTGCTTTTGTGCCTTTAATTCGGATGCTGATTTTGGTGGGTTTCACGGCATTATTATTATATGGCGGGATGGCAGCAGTTTCTGGGAAAATGTCTGTAGGTACTTACAGCGTATTAGTATTTTTAATCCAGCGTTTGCTCTGGCCTTTAACAAGATTAGGCGAAACATTTGACCAATATCAACGCGCAATGGCTTCTACGAATCGAGTCATGAATTTGTTGGATACTCCTATTGCTATTCATACAGGTGATGTATCATTACCAGTCAATGAAGTGCGCGGTGAAGTTCAATTTAAAAATGTTTATTTTGCCTATAAAGATAGATTTCCAGTAATTAAAAATCTGTCTTTAGATATTCCGGCGGGAAAAACCATTGCAATTGTCGGTTCTACTGGTTCTGGTAAAAGTACTTTAGTCAAACTTTTGTTGCGGTTATACGAAGTGCAAACGGGAAGCATTACTCTTGATGGCATTGATTTGCAAAGTTTGAATTTACAAGATTTACGCCGTTGCATTGGTTTGGTTAGTCAAGATGTCTTTCTATTTCATGGTACTGTAGCGGAGAATATTGCTTATGGTAGCTTTGAAAATACAGAGCAAGAAATTATCACGGCGGCGAAGATAGCCGAGGCACACGAATTCATTATTAACTTGCCCCAAGGTTATGAGACAATTGTGGGGGAAAGGGGACAAAAGTTATCTGGTGGACAAAGACAACGGATTGCGATCGCTCGTGCAGTCTTGAAAAATCCCCCTATTCTGATTTTAGATGAAGCAACCTCAGCAGTGGATAATGAGACAGAAGCGGCAATCCAGCGATCGCTTGATAAGATTACAGTAGATAGAACTACAATTGCGATCGCTCATCGTCTTTCCACCATCCGCAATGCCGATTGCATTTATGTCATGGAACATGGGAAATTAGTAGAGTCGGGAACCCATGAACAATTGCTGGAGAAAGACGGTATTTATTCCGGCCTCTGGCGTGTACAGTCAGGTTTGAGATAACTTTCGCGCAAAGTTTTGTGTCTTCATTACGAATTATTTATGTTTTTTGGTAATAGTCAACCAGAATCAGGTGATACTAAGTGGCGTCGCCAGTTGGATAAGTTTGTCAAAGCAAATCAGCAGGAATTAGCGGCGCTGTTTTGGGGATTGTGGTTAGCAAATGGTGACAGTCAAGGTACTGTTGGTATTGATTTGCAACCAACGCCGCATTTTGTTTATTGTCCGAAAGAGCAGATAGAGAATTTAAATATTAGAGTTGAAAATCGGCTGCAAGAAATTTTGGGAATTGTCGAGAATCACAAGCCGGAAGTGGAAGTTGTGATGATTGGGATTGGGAAGGGGGAAATTAAGTTAATTCAGTTTGCACCGGAACCAGCGCCACCGATTTGTTTTGAAGAAGTTGGGAAAGATGTGGATGGGTTGTTGGATGTGCTGGAAGAGAAGATGAGAGAGGAGATTGTTTTTTAACGCAAAGAGACACAGAGGGAAGCGCAGAGGAATGCGGAGGAAGATAAGAAGTCTGCGCTTGTTGTTTAGTTGATTGCTTTGTAGAAATCTGGTTAAGTTAGATTTTCGGCACAATGCCAGATAAGTCAGTCTGAAATCTAAAATTGGTATTACTTACGCACTTGGCCGCTAAATCCGGCTGCTTTAAACTGCTTGAGCTTCAACGGAGTAGGCTGATTTGCAGGTACAGAAATTCTCAATTCAAAGTCGCTAATGCCTGGTGGGACCTCAGCAATAGAACCTAAGCGAGTGCGGTTTTGCATTACCGAGTCATTGTTGGCATCATAGATGCGTCCAAAAATATCTGCGTCGTAGACTGTTTTGTAAGTGCCATTTTCTGCCTTGCCAAAGACAAGAAAACAATTAGCAGCCGCGCTACCACTACTGATAACAGCCCCTTGTGCTAGTTCTGGTGGACAATCTTTATAAGAAACATCAAATAATCTAATCTGTGTCAGTGCTACAGCAGAGGGAGTAATCACCCACGATAGAAAGGTGATGAGACAGGAAATAAAAACGACCGTGAGTGAGCGCAAGCGCATAAAAGACTCCGTGGCTTAATCTAACAATATGTAACTTATAACCTCAGCTTACCTGACTTTAACTACAAGGGATTGAAGACTTTTATTTAACCTTTGCAATAATTAGGGAAATAACCCTCAATTGCTATTAAATTATGACTCCAGATGAGATTGAAGCATCTATGCTCGCAGCCTTTAATGATTGTGATGCAGCAAGCTGTCCTCTCACTGACACGCAGAAAGAGATATTACTGCAAGTCGTGGAGCAAATTCAGGGAAATTCTACCTCTAGAGCGTCAGCTATTGCTAATCCCTTAGACGAACTTACTCCAGAGGAGTTAGAAGCATTTTTACAGTTTGTTAAGGATGAAGAACAACGCAACCGCACTTGGAAAGTGCAATTACTCAACGACTGGCTACTAGAAAATGACTCTGGAACAGTACAATTTATTCGGCAACGTTATGGTTTACAGTGGCTGAACCGTGTAGAGTCATATCATTTTGATAAGTATTCTTATTTTGAAGATGCACTAAAACTAAGAATAGGCGATCGCATTGAAGTTTCCAATGCACTATGGGAATGGGTGCAAGAGGATGGGCCTTGTAAGCGCGAATGGTTTCCCTGTATGGTGATTAAGGTCGAGGAAATTAACAATGGTGATGATTCCTCTACTAACTGCGTCGTCCGCTTCTTCAACGGCGCTGAGTATGAAATTCAAGGAATTTACGAATGGAATCGCTATAACTGGCGCTGGCCGCAGAAATAGTTAGGAGTAAATCTCATTGAGTCTTTGATACTCGTGGATGAGCCTTTGATACTCGTGGATGAGCCTTTTATACTCGTGAATGAGTCTTTGATACTCGCGGACGAGTCTTTGATACTCGTGAATGAGCCTTTGATACTCGCGGACGAGTTTTTGATACTTGTGGACGAGCCTTTAATACTCGCGGACGAGTCTTTTATACTCGTGGACGAGTCTTTTATACTCGTGAATGAGTCTTTGATACTCGCGAACGAGTCTTTGATACTCATGAATGAGTTTTTGAACTCCATTAATGAGCCTTTATGCTCTAACTGCTGTTGTACGTTGATGAAATTACTGCTTGAACAACGCCCAAGCCAAAAACCTTTCAGTATGATATAACGCTAATTGATTGCTCACACCATTAAAAACGGCATCAAAAGCGTGTTCTGCCCAAGGAATTTCTAGAAAAACCGCAGTGTTGCCAGAGTTATGTAAACGTTCGTACATTTGTTTACCAAATCGCGCTTCTACCAAATGGTCACGACTGCCGTAAATTAATAAAGTTGGTGGTAAAGGGTGCGTTAGATAATTTATTGGTGAAGCAATTTTATATTGATTAGGCAATTCTTCTAATGAACCACCCATAAATGCTTTTAAAACAGCGCGGGTGTTGATAGGATCGGGAAATGGCGGTGTTTTGTATCCTCCAGGCAAGTTAACAGGGCCGTAATAGTTCACCACAGCCCGAATGGGTGGTGCATCTGGTTGATAAGCCGCTAGCATTGCTAGGTGCGCTCCCGCAGAACGTCCTATAAGTACCATACGTTCTGAATCGGCTTCATAAGCTGCTGCATTTTTGCGAATAAAATTCAAGGCTGTACGCACATCATCTAACTGAGATGGAAACCGATATTTAGGTGCGTGTCGATAGTCGATCGCAAATACTGTATATCCCTGATGAGCGATATATTGATTAAACTCGGCATTTGCATGAGGGTTACCGTATTGCCAAGCTCCACCATAAATTGCTACCACTGCTGGATATTTCCCTACCTCTGAGGGTTGGTAGACTTCCATTTTTAAAGGCACTCCCGCAGGAGAAGCAAAAACAATATCTTTTTTATGACGCGTTTTACCTAATCCAATACCCCGGAAGGAATTAACTAAATCAAAGGGATGGGTTTGCATCTTTGCCCTTACTTGGGCTGGAATTTGCTCTAGATAATTTGCTCCCAACCCTTGCTTCATCGCTTTAGACATCTGCATTTGAGTTAGTGGGATATTCATTAGCACCCATGCACAAATTAGGAATCCTATTAAGCTGAAAATACAAGCTAAACGTTGTAATTTACGGCGACGGATGTAGAAGAAAGCAAGTAAGAAAAAAAGCAAATTTAATAACAATAACCAAGGACTGACTTCTGGCGCTCCTACTGCTAGGGTAAGTAAAAACATATTTGGAGCCGGAAGAAGAATCCAAGAGCTAAGAAATAGACTTGCAAAACTGAGTAATAATGCAAGCCATGAGAAAACTATTTTGGGTTTGGATAACATAAATCTTATAGTGATTACTCATAATAAAAGAACCCCACCCCGCCAAAGCTATGCTTTGTCTCCCCTCCCCGCAGGCGGGGAGGGGTTGGGGGTGGGGTTCTTCCGATTTGATTAACCTAAACCTAAGTGCTTTTGCAATGCTTGGCGCATCACTTCTACAGGCACTATTTCCTGCTGTAACCAAATTTTTAATGCTGCTACTCCTTGCTGGACAAGCATTTCTAAGCCATCGATCGCAATTGCGCCTTGTTTTTCTGCTTGCTTTAAAAATTGCGTCGGTTTCGGAATATATATCAAATCATAAGCGATCGCACCCTTTGGTAAATTCGCTATTTCCTCTCCACTCAAAGGCGACTCATTAACCTTGGGATACATCCCTACGGGAGTTGTGTTTACCAGCAGATTAGCTTGGGGAATTAACTTTGGCAATTCTTCCCATTGATGAACTTGTAAATTTTCACTTATGGGTGAATTGCTCCAACTATTGCTAAATTCTTGTAATCTCTGCACATTCCGCCCAACAACATGAATTTTCGCAAAACCTAATTGGTGACAACCTGCTACAACTGCTCTAGCTGCGCCACCATTGCCTAAAATTACTGCTACCTTCTGACTCCAATCTTGCTTATACGTTGTCTGCAAAGGAGCGACAAATCCTTCTATATCTGTGTTTGTCCCCACCCATTGATTATTTTGGCGACTAACGGTATTCACTGCACCGATAGCTTGAGCAAGAGGGGTAATTTCTGAAAGCAGAGGCATGATTGCCTGTTTGTGGGGGATTGTAACACTAAAGCCGACAACATCAATAGCCGCAAAACCTGCGATCGCTACTTCTAAATTCTCTGGTGCTATAGGAAAGGGAAGATAAACGTAATCTAATCCTAAATTAGCGATGTCTTCTCTACCAGAGGCTTCTCTTTCAGAGACGCTAACGCGAACGCCAACGACGAGCTGCGCTAACGCTGCATTATGCATCACTGGCGAGAGCGAATGCTCCACCGGATGTCCAATTACCCCTAATAGCTTAGTTTTGCCTGTAATTAATCTTTCTTTAGTCATTATTTATTAGTTATTAGTCATTAGTGATTTCCCTCCAACCCTCCTGCTCCCCCACTCTTCCGACTAGCATACAATTATTAAAGCTACTTAACAATTCTTTAAATCATGCAGGCAAATACAGCCTCCTCTACAACCCCAATTCCTGGTAAATATTGGCAGTGGCGCGGGCACAATGTTTACTATGTGCGTGCGGGAGAGAAGCAAGCGCAACGTCCGCCCTTGCTTTTGATACATGGATTTGGTGCTTCCACAGACCACTGGCGCAAGAATATCACAGGATTGTGTCAAGATTTTGAAGTATTTGCGATCGATCTTTTAGGATTCGGGCGATCGGCAAAACCAAAATTGCAGTATAGTGCCGACTTGTGGCGTGACCAACTCCATGATTTTATCAGTGAAGTAATTGGTCAAAAAGCGGTATTAGCTGGTAATTCTCTTGGTGGCTACGCTGGCTTGTGTGTGGCAGCGCAACGTCCCGATAGTGCGGCTGGTTTAGTTTTGCTCAATAGTGCAGGGCCTTTTAGCGAAAGCCAGCCTACACCTGAGCCGGAAGCTTTACAATCAGAAATTCAGCCTCCTAAACAACCCGCTACTTTGCAGAAACTTCTTGGTGACGGCACTAAGTGGATTTTTCAACAACCTTTAGCCCAGTTTTTGTTATTTCAATACGTGCGACAAGGTTGGGTAATTCGTCAAACTTTAGAAAAAGTTTATCTTGACAAAAGTGCCATTACAGATCAGTTAGTAGAAGAAATTGCTCGCCCTGCTTACGATCCTGGTGCAATGGAAGTATTTGTGTCAGTCTTTAGCACTCCTCAAGGGGAAAAAGTTGATCTGCTACTAAAGCAATTAACTTGTCCATTGTTGATGTTGTGGGGAGAAGCAGACCCTTGGATGAATGCTAGAGAACGTTCCCAAAAGTTTCGTCAATATTATCCTGAACTCACAGAGCATTTCCTAACAGCCGGTCATTGTCCCCATGATGAAGTACCCGATAAAGTAAACCAACTTTTAGGCGATTGGGCTTTGGCTATTAGCAAGTGATACGAACCTCTCCTGCCTTGAACTAAACTTCAAGTCTGTCCCTCTCCTTGGGACTTTCAAATAAAAAAATATCCCATCGCTTTTAAAGCAGGGGAGCAGGGGAGCAGGGGGCAGGGGGCAGGGGGCAGGGGGTAGGGGGTAGGGGGCAGGGGAGCAGGGGAGCAGGGGGAGGGAAAGCCGTTGTGGTTCCAAAAATTGGATAATTTATTTTTTGGAGTTTCCTTAGGGGGACTTTGAGAGCTTTATGCCCTCATTTTTAAGGGGGGTTGGGGGGATCAAAAGGCTGTAGCGCAACTCTAGAAGACTTGTGAATACACCGTAGCCTTAATAAGGAGAGAGACTGGTTTTACTTAGTAAAACCAGGGTTAGGTATCTCAGTGGCTCTGAGACTTAACCGGAAATTACATTTAGAAAGACTTATGTATACACCGTAGCCAACTGGCTCCCTTTCTTCCTTGTTTATAACAATCCCTCAAATTCGGCGAATTTACGCAAACGTGGTAAACATTGGCGCTGATAAAAACTGCTTAATGTCGGAATTGACAGCCCAAATTCCTCAGATAATTCTTTCCAGCTAACTTCCGGGGGTAAGCGTTTGAGAATTAACACCTGACAATTCACATCTGGACGCCCTTTTATGTAAGTACCGCACAGTTCTCCTTCGGAATCTGTCTTAGCCCATATCTCCAATTCTTCCAAAATAGGAGGTGCTTGGGGCATAGCTGGGAGGTTATCTACAGGATCAATGGGTTCTCTTGTTCCACCTGATATAGATTGACGAACCCGAAGGGGGACTGTCGTGGATTGTTCCCGATTTTGGTTAATGTAAAAGTCTTGTAATCTCCGTTTTAGGTAAGCATTTAGCCAGGTGATTACACTGCCACAACTGGGATCATAGGTTTGACCAGTCAAACCTTCACAAACATTGCGGCAGAAATACAACCAAGTTTGTTGTAATGCATCTTGATAGTAGAGAGTATTTTCTCTCCAGAGTCTATTTGCTGTCAAGCGAATAATTTGCGTGAGCAGCTTCTGACGCTGAGGACTTCCAAGTGGGTGTCCACAGGCTTCGGTAACTAAGCGGCGTAGCTGTTCATCGAATTGAACCATGACAATCTTGGCGAAGAAAGCAAGAATATCTTAGTATTGCCTATAACAACGCCTTAAAAAACACCTTTGGTGAAGATGGTATCTCTTTTCTCAAAGGATTGAGGATTTAGTCATTTCTTCCAATCCCCAGCGATGCACTGACTTGTAATGAGCTTGTCCTGAGCGTAGCCGTAAAGCCTGCGGCATAGCAACGCTTCGGGCGCAGCCTCTCCAAAAGTTGGGCATAGTCGAAGTAGCTCTTTGGGGGTCTTGCTACGCGTAACGTCCCGTACGGAGTACCCCCAATCTCTAATTTTTTCAATTAAATTCCAAACCAGGAAACTAAATTTTCCCACCAGGAATATGTCAGATTACCAACACTCAGTTTCATCTTGTTGCGAATATCTTGAATATTCCAGTTGGTTAGTTTAGCTAGAGTTTGCGCCTCTTGTTCAAAACGCTTGGGCAAAGACTGTTTGTATTTTTTACCCGCCTCACACTTAACTTCCCCTTCAAATGGATATTGCAAAATATAACGCCCTTGGAAAGACTCACGGTTGGCAGTTTGTAGGAACATCAAGTCTTCGGGGAATGTGTTGCGGGTGTAGCGGACATGCAAACGGGAGATGAAAACGTTACTGCTAAAAAAGGTAGGAACAAACTTGCGGGATGTTGGCAGATCACTTGGAGAATTATCGTTTAGCCAAAATACGCCTGCTTCCTTGAGTTCCTCTGGAGTCAGAGGATCGGCAGCACACGGATCGCAACTACCCATATCCCAAGCGTATTCCAAAAAACCGACTCTTTTACCTTCTTTGGTGTAAGCGTTTTGGAAGAGGGATTTGTAGAATTCACCAAATTCATTTTTGATAAACACTGGAATATTGGCGTTGGTGGGGATCTTTACCGTTCGGTAGTTAGTGATTTCTGCCCCTCCTTGGGGCGAGAGGATGTAGACAATTAAATCCTGCTCTGCCGTGGCATTGATCATGCCTAAACGAATTGGCAGCATGAACTTGGGTGATTGATAGGAAATTTGTAGCGGGCGGAGGAACTGGTAGCCAGATTCCTCGAATTTATCTAAGTTGACTTTGGCAACAAAGAATTTCATTGAGGAACGGATATAGGGCTGAAGTAACTGTTTTGCCCCTTGAGGGATTTTGTAGCCATTGCGTGTGAGCCAAGTTTCTAGTCCGCCAGATTCTTTAGCGCTGAGGATCACGATGTCGTATTCGCCCACGTTGAAACGCGCTTCGACTGTCACACCCAAACTGCGATCGCTTATCTGAGGTGCTGGGGCACTATTTTGTGCTAATGCTGAGGATCTTAATAAATTTCCAGAAAATATTGGTAGTGAGGCACAAGGATCTGGGTCAAAATATTCTACTAATCGTGGCGCACTAAAAGCATCTAAACGCTCCATAATCTTGGGTTCAGTCACACGAACTTGCTCTTTTTGCAGCACCGTTGGCACAGGTACTACTATTGCAAAATCTTTGACTTCGCCTTGAAAGTCGTTTGCCATTGTCAGGACGGTGCGATCGCCATTTCGTGCTATCACTACCTGAGAAGCTTTGTTATACAACTTCGTATCAGCTTTAGCTACATAAAATCCACAAAATGCCCAAGCTGCGGGTGCAAAGCAAAATACAGCTACTATTGTCAATAGTAATGGCGTTAAAAGTCGAAAAATCTTCATTTTATAGCTCTGCTTTTTTAGTTTTTTAATGCTGATTTTTTAGTGCTGAGTTAAGAGTTAGGAGTTCTCCTCCTGTTGCCACCCTGTCGGAAGCTAAAGCTACATCTCCCTCTTGCCAAGAAAATCGTGGGGCTAACCAGAGAACATCTAGCAGAATGGTCAATGGCGCAAGGGCAAATAACGCCCAGAAGACTGCGGTGGGAACAAAGAAATAATTTCGCAGAATAAAAGTTAATCCGGCGATGCAAAATGCCCAAACTACCCGCCCAATTCGGGAATTGGGAATTGATCGCGGATCTGTAATCATAAATAGAGCAAATAGCAGTAAAGACCCGCTCATCAGTCGATGCCAATAAACATCCCAAGTCCAACCCAGCCAGAGATTACGAATCGCTTCTAGCAAGGAGTAGCTACCCAAAAAAGCTGCTGTGGTGTCCCAACGACCAACACGCTGCAAAATCATGCCGCCAGTTCCGGCAAATAAGAGTGCATACCACCACTCTTCACCCCATTGTCCCGGCGAAACCCAGGCATCAGAGGTCAGAATTAAGGCAGATATGATGCCAAAATTAGCAGGATTGAAGAAATGCTTATCACCGAATTTGAAGAGAAATTTGCTAGCGATCGCACTTGCTGCCGCTATTGCCATTGTCGTCCAATGATCAGCCCGCAACAGCAGACTTAGTCCCAGTGAGGTAATTAAAGCACTGCGAAGATTTGCTACTTGTTCTTTGCCTGTTAACGATGACAATATCCATTGAGTTGCAAGACAAGTGGCGATCGCTACCCCAATAAATTCTGGTCGCAGCGTCCAATCTCGTGTACCGATTCCCAAGACTAGGAATAAGCCGAGAAATAGTATTTGATAATCTCGTATATCTTTGAGCAACATTAATCTATAAATTCCGGGATTACCCCTAGATTTCTCATTAATTTAGACGAGTGCTAGCTCAAATAGTATTGCTGTTACAGATTTTGTTACAAAGCGTCCCCACTCTCCACATCTTCTTGGTAAAAGGGAGAGAGGTTTCAATACGGTTCGGTTAGCTTGTTTACCCTGCGAAGATCCCCCCACCCCTCCTGTGGCAACCGTCTGCCAAGGCATCCAACTTGGCTAGAATATTGAGGCATTGCAGTGCGATCGCAGTTTCGTAAACAACACCTACAAAAAGTTGTCAGCAGCAAATAAACGCAAAATGCAACTAGCTCCCCTGTTCCCAATTTTCTACCGCGTTCTCCAGCCGAGTTTTACCAACTGCCTTTGGGCTGGAAATCCCGATTCTAAAGCGATCGCCCTAACCTTTGATGATGGGCCACATCCTCAATACACACCCGAAGTCTTGGCAGTGTTAGACCGTTATCAAATTACAGCAAGTTTTTTTTGGTTGGGTGTTTGCGTCAACCGTTCACCAGACATTGCCAAAGCCGTTAGCGATTGCGGACACTGGATCGGATTGCATGGTTACGATCACCGCTCTTTTCCCATGCTTTCTCCAAATGACTTGAAGGACAGTTTAGAAAAAACTCAAGTTGCCATTTACAATGCCTGCAATCTGCAACCTGAAGAAGTGCGAGATGTCCGCCCCCCCAATGGGTTGTTTACACCTGCTACTTTAAAATTGTTTTTGCAGTGGAATTACCGCCCAGTTATGTGGAGTGTTGTACCAGAAGACTGGGTGCGGCCGGGCGTAAACACTGTGATAGAGCGAATTATGCAGCAGGTCAAAAATGGTTCGTTGATTGTTTTACATGATGGTGCTTGTGGTGGACAAGATGTTGCTGCCACACTTCAAATCCTCATTCCGAAACTGCTACAACAAGGCTATGAGTTTGTGACTGTTGATACTCTATGGCAGCAAGCTAAGGAGCGAAGGATTGCTCTCGATAAGTTGGGCGATCGCTAATATTATTAGGACTTAGGCAATTAAATTGTCACGTATGAACCAACAGGTATTGGCCGTTACCAAGAATTTCACCATTACAACCGTCAAAATACTGTATGCACAAGACTAAATAAAGCCTCCACATCCGGCAGAACTTACCATAGTTCATGCCATAATTTAAATCTTTGATTTTTGCTTGATTTTGATCAAAATTTATCAACCAATTTCTGAGGGTATTTGAGTAATTAGCACCATTTAAATACCATTGATTAATGGTTTTTAGCTCTCTATTAATCTTTGGTATAACATCATAATTCCATACCCGCATATTGGGGAAAATATATTTATTGATAAAAGGATGGGTTATATTGTAAGGTAGTTTGGTTGTGATTATGTGAATTAAAATCTTACCATCCTCTTTGAGAATAGAAGCCAGCTTTGAGAATGATTTTGTTAAATTACCTACATGTTCAAACAGTCCAATCGCCATAATTTTATCAAACTTAATCTCCAAATTAATATCATTAAAGTCCTCTTCATATAAAGTGAATCTATCTGAACTGAGGTAACTGTTAGGGTCTTGCATTTTTCTCCGCATATATTCGCATTGTTGATGGCTCAAATTAACAGCCGTTACTTTCACACGCGGAAACCGGGAAAGAATGTAATTTGATGCAGAACCCCAACCGCATCCCAAATCTAGGATTTCGTCTCCATCTTCGATGCCTATTTTTGCAATTAAATCGTCGAGCATATCCATTTGAGCTTGCTCAAGGTTAGATGCTCCTTTTTCCCATAAAGCCATCGTGTATTTGGGATATAAAAGTTCTGTCTCTTTCAAGATCAGACTGAACATTTCTTCGGGTAGGTTGTATTGAACCTTCATTAGTTCGTGTGATCCTTCTGCAAGGCGATCGCTTTCTTGTAACAGCCATTCATAGGGAACTAAAAGAGAAGGAAAATACTTGTAACTGATTTGGATAGATAGATTTAAAAGGATTTTAAGCAGAGGATCGAGGATTTTTAGCCCATTGATATAAGCCTCTGCTGCTGCCATTAAGATTCCATTGAATCCAGCGATCGCTGTGCGACTCGCTTGGTAAGTAATTCGACTTTTATTATTCACATCTCCTACTAAAGGAGTATGTATTTTGATATCTTTTGGAATGCTGGAAGTCATGTATACAGCCCCCATATTTCTATTAAAATTTTTTATTGTCAGATTTTGGAGATCAATGACGTGCTGATTAAGGCAGAAGGCAGTCCCAATGAAATAAGTTTCATCGCCAAGTATGAAAATGTCTTTCTCTCCCTCTGCTCTTTAAAGTCAGAAGTCAGAAGGTTTAAGAAATAAAACTCCATCATTTCTGCGGTGCAAGGGTTGCAGACCTATGCATCACAATCTTGTTTTAAAGCTGAATCTGAGTTTTTGCCACAAGTTCCACGACTACAGGCAGTTGAAACCTTCTTCCCTTGTGATTCATGCCCTAAAGTGAGTAACCTTTAATCATTGCCAAAGGTTGCTAATAACTTCTGTTAGACCTATGATAAAACTAAATAAAATTGAGATTTATAAAACTAATTTATTGTATTAAAAATTAATATATTTTTTTCTGAAGCTTAATAAAGGCTCAAAACTAAATTCCTTAGAGGGTGTATGCAAGAATATTATGTTCCTTGCTGCTGGCTGAAGCGTTTGCACCCAATGCAAAAGTGTTTCTCTTAGGGTTTTAAAACTATTTAATAAGCAGAATGGGATAACAATTTTCGTCCCTTTTCTAGTCGGGAGTATCAGCCTGTGGTGGCTGATATCCCAGTGGCTTATGTTAGTTCCTAGAGTTGATGTGTGGCGAGAAAAGCTTCGACTTCAGCAGCAGTCGGTTGGGAAGCGATCGCACCTGCTTTAATGGTAGTCAGCGCTCCAACAGCACTGGCATAAGTGACAATACGTTTTGCTGTTTCTGCATCCCGCAAGCTGTGGATGCCGTGCTGACTCAATTGATGGATGAATCCTGCCAAAAAGCTATCTCCTGCACCAGTTGTATCAACTACTGGTATGGAAAAGGAAGGTAATTTGCCTTCATTCTCACCCAAACAATAGGCACAACCGTTTTCTCCATCCGTTACTAGTACTCCTTCAATTGAAGCCAGACGGTAAGTGATAGCTCCAGGATCTGCGGTTTCAAATAGCCATTCAGCTTCTTCTTTGGAGAGTTTAAGAAAATCAACTCGCTTAAATAATTCTGGAATTTTTTGATGAGCGATATTTGGCTCGTCCCAAAATACAGGCCGCCAATTGACATCCAGCATAATTTTCAGATCATAACGTTCTGCTAACTCTAGGGCGTGGTGAATTGCCTGTTCACTTTCAGGATAAGCCAATTCCAAAGTACCCAAAACCAGAAAATCTGCATCTTCAAACAGCGAATTTGGCAATTGTTTGGCTTGCAGGCGAGTATCGGCAAATTCTGCGGTGTCATACTGACCAAATCCGGCGAAGGTGCGATCGCCAGCCAGATCACGTGTAACATAAACTTGCCGCGTTGGTGCTGTAGGATGGCGTTGTATACCTTTTGTCTCTACACCTACATCTTGTAATAGCTTGACCAGTGCATTTCCTGGTTCATCTTCACCAACGGCTCCGATAAATCCTGCTGGTGTCCCCAGCTTGACTAAAGCACAGGCTACGTTAGCTGGTGCTCCTCCTGGGTAGGGAGTCCAAGATTTGACTTCTTCCAGCTTTAGCCCTAATTGATCGGCTAAACAATCAAACAAAACTTCGCCGAGGCACAAAACACGGGGATTGCTCATTTCATTTTAGATTTTAGATTTCGATTTTGGATTAGAAATTTACAGTATAAAATCTACAACAATTTTTGCTAATCTGTCGCCAGTTCTTCATAGAATTAAATAGCAATTTTTACTACCCCATAACATCTATATGCTTTTGAATAGCAACTAAACAACCTAAGCATTTACACTAAATAGCTTGCGTCATTCTAGTATATTATGATACTTAAATATCTTTGCACTTTATATTTTTGCTAACTTTAAATCCAAAGAAAATATTGACAATTGGATTACTGCTAACACTTGAAACCCCTCCCAACAAAAGAATCTTCTAGAATTAGAAAGAGCGATTAAGTACATATACCAAGGGAGGATAGAAATAGTCATGGCTGGTGGCAAGTCTGAGACCCCCGTTAGTCTGTCAGACAGAGAACTGCAAATTATCGATTTAGTAGCCGCTGGCTTAACTAACCAAGAGATTGCAGGAAAACTGGAGATTAGCAAGCGTACAGTTGATAACCATATCAGTAACATTCTTACCAAAACCGAGACAGAAAATCGAGTAGCTCTTGTCCGCTGGGCGTTACAGTGGGGCAAAGTCTGTTTGAATGATGTCAATTGCTGTCTTCTGCCTAACCAGATCGAATAAATAATTTACTAGTAGCAAAGTAATTGCTCTGGTCTGGTATATTGGCAAGCCAATTTTAAGGTTTAGTGATTGTTCCCCTCTTCACGCCTAAGTTTTCAGTGTGAACATTCTACCAAAAGTTCCGAGTCCTTCACTCAGCCGGAGTTTATCTTAGTGGAGCCAGCTGACCCTCGGACTCGGAAACTATAAAAGATCAGAATTCTTTCCAAATTCAGCAGAACAGATGTATGGCTGGGGACTGGGGAGATGAGGGAGCGGGGAAAGTAGGGGAAGTAGGGGAAGTAAGAATTATGACTAATGTCCCTCAAGAGTCGTGAGGGGGAAGTGAAAGGTTTAATGCAGGTTCTTTTTCCCTTTTTCTCCCTTTTTCTCCCTGCCCCTTGTCCTCTTTCCCCATGCCCCATGCCCAAACTCAACAATCATCCACAAAAATTAGCAACAATTCAGTGGTGCAAGCGTTACATTTGAAAGAAATCTATGTTGCTCCATCGGCTTGGAGAGCAGTGTTCCAATGAATACTTCTACTTCTTTTCAGGGTGGCTCGTCTCCCTTTGAATTTTTTAACTTTGATTTTACGACACCTGCATCTGAGAAAGTTACGACCCCAGAATACCGACCCTTAGACTTTCCGCAACCCACACAAGATGCCGACTTACTCAGACAGCTATCGTTTATTCCAGGGTTGAAAGAAATTCTGATGATACGGCAGGTTCACGCCTTAGAACACGCTACTGTTTGGGTTCTTGGCGAATCAAAAGGTGTCTATCCTGCCAAAGGTGAACCTACTAACGTTCAATTAGATAACGAACTATTAGGCGGTTTGTCTACTGAGCAGGGATTCTATCTTTATGGTGAGGTGAATATTAGTGATTTGCGGCGTGCGGTCATACTGGCTCGACATCGCCTCACCAGTGGAGAATGGGATTTGGCTGTACATCCCCGTTGCGGCACAAATTTATCAGTAGCAATGCTCTTAACAGCTGGACTAGTTGTAGGTGTGCATCTGTTACTACCATTTCGACCAATAGAGCAACTTATCGGTTTGGGGTTAGCAGCGACGACAGCCGCCGAACTCGCACCTGATTTAGGTTCTATGGCACAGCGTTACCTAACAACAGCCATTCCTTTTAACCTAACAATTGACAATATTACCTGTACACGCGATGTTTGGGGGCGTAATGCACATTTTGTTAAAGTAGGTTGGCAAGAATGAAGAAAGCAGCAAGGGATGAGGGAGATAAGGGGACAAAGAGGATAGGGTCAAATTTTCTCCCTTTTCTCCCCCATCTCCCCCCACTCCGCCTAAAAAAATTATGAGAAAACTTTACTTTTTACTGCCCGGTACAGATGGCAAATTTGCCTGTGGTGGTCTTTGGGCTGAGTTAAAAGCACTGAATCTGGTTCAACAGTTCTGTAGTGCTGATGTTGTAACTTACCGTCAACGCGAAAAAGGTAAGCTTTTTATTGATGATTTGCTAAAAGAGAACAATTTAAGTAATGTAATTTTTGTCATCAGTTGGGGATTTGATGTAGCTCAACTTGTGGCTAAACTTAAACAATACAATGTCGTTTACCATGCACATAGTGCAGGTTATCCATTTAGACTACCTCCAAGCATTCCGATCCTCACTGTTAGCCGCTATACAATGGGATATTGGGGAGAAAAATCACCTAATTCTCTCATTTATTATTTGCCCAATCAAATTTCTGATGAGTTTCAAAATTTAGGTCGAGAACGGGACATTGATGTTTTAGTTCAGGCTCGAAAGTCTTCTGAGTATCTAATTAAAGAATTAATTCCAGCGTTACAAAAACGTTGTAAAGTATTGGTTGTTGACTCTTATGTAGAAGATTTACCTGGATTATTCAACCGAGCTAAGGTTTACCTCTATGATTCGGCTGAGTACTGGGCACAACAGCGTGTTAGTGAAGGATTTGGTCTACAACCAATGGAAGCTCTTGCTTGTGGTTGTCAAGTATTTTCTAGTGTCAACGGTGGACTAGCTGATTATTTAGATCCTGGATTTAATTGCTATAAAATTGCTGGATATTCTCAAGAATATGATGTGCAACGGATTCTAAAAGTGATTAATTCTTCAGTAGCTTTTAGTTTGTCTGAAGAGTTTTTTGCTGAATATCGGAATGAAAATATTATTAAGCGATTCCAAATTATTTTGGATGAGTTAAATGAATTTTTTGACCACAAAATCCAGCAGCAATCTAATATTAAGAGTTTGACGAGAATACGTGTGGCAAAATTACTTGCTCAAAGGATATATGGCAAGCTGAAGAAGAGGTATTTTAAGTAATAGGAACGGAAGGAACCGCAGAGGCGCACAGAAGCCAGTACGCCCTTGCGGTTCCCCGACTTGAAGCAATTGGCGCAACACACAGAGAAGAGAGGAAATTGAATGAGTCGGCGGTTATTAGTTACTGGGGGCGCGGGTTTTATTGGGGCGAATTTTGTCCATCATTGGTGTCAGGTTTACCCAGATGATCGAGTGGTGGTGTTGGATGCGCTTACCTATGCGGGAAATCGTCTGAATTTGGCGCTAGTTGAGGGAAGAGAGAATTTTCGATTTGTGCATGGGGATATTTGCGATCGCGCCATCATAGACGAGTTATTATCAACCGAAAATATAGATACTATCGCCCATTTTGCTGCTGAATCTCATGTTGATCGTTCGATTCTTGGGCCAGCTGCTTTTGTCCAAACTAATGTAGTAGGAACTTTCACGCTGCTAGAAGCTTTTCGGCAGCATTGGGAGGCTCAAGCACAGCCATCTGATTATCGTTTTCTACACGTATCTACTGATGAAGTCTACGGTAGTTTGGGCCCAGATGATGCAGCTTTTTCTGAAACTACACCTTACGCTCCTAATAGTCCCTATTCAGCTTCAAAAGCTGGTAGCGATCACTTAGTGCGTGCTTATTACCATACTTATGAACTCCCAACCATTATCACAAATTGCTCTAATAATTACGGACCTTATCAGTTTCCCGAAAAGCTAATTCCTCTGATGTGCATCAACACTTTGATAGGTAAGCCATTACCTGTTTATGGCGATGGAAAAAATGTGCGTGATTGGCTTTATGTGGGCGATCATTGTCGTGCTTTGGATGTGGTAATCAATCACGCCCAACCAGGGGAAACATACAATATTGGTGGCAACAATGAGGTGGAAAATATTAACCTTGTAGAACTTTTGTGTCAGATGATGGATGAGTTAGGATCTAATTTACCAGTATATCCGGCAAAGCAGTTAATTACTTTTGTCAAGGATAGACAAGGACATGACAGGAGATATGCAATTAATGCGAACAAAATTAAAACTCAGCTTGGTTGGACACCTTCAGTAACAATTGCTGAGGGTTTACGTTTAACAGTTGAATGGTATCTCAATCATCGTGATTGGTGGGAACCTTTACTGTCTGCGGAATATCAAGCTTACTATCGCAAAAATTATCTGTAAACCACCTTTTTTAACCAATGCTCTGACAATTTCTCTAGATAATGACTATCCTTGAGTAAGGGAATCAGATTATCGTAAACTGCCAGCAGGTGTAAGATGCTGCAACCAGAAGAGATATTACAAGATCGTTATCAAATCCAACGCCAACTCGGCAATAATGGAATTCGTCAAACTTGGCTAGCTAAGGATTTACAAGCCTCTAATGCCGAAAATTCGACCGTTGTGGTCAAACTTTTAGCCTTTGGCGGTACTGTGCAGTGGGATGACTTGAAACTTTTTGAGAGGGAAGCACAAATACTTAAACAGCTAAATCATCCCCGCATCCCTCGATATATAGATTATTTTTGTATTGACGATCGCACCCTCTGGTTTGCCTTAATACAAGAATATATCCCTGGTGAGTCGCTTAAAGAAAAACTTGCTGATGGCAAAAGGTTTACTGAAAAGCGAACTAGAAAAATTGCTATTGAGGTTTTAAATATTCTCACGTATCTACATGATTTGAATCCAGGGGTCTTGCATAGAGATATTAAACCCAGTAATTTAATCTGGGGCGAAGATAATCGGATTTATTTAGTTGATTTCGGTGCAGTTCAGGACAAAGCGGCAAGAGAAGGCGTTACTTTTACTGTTGTCGGTACTTATGGTTATGCCCCAATGGAACAATTTGGTGGTCGAGCGGTTCCAGCTTCAGACCTCTATGCACTGGGTGCGACTTTAATTCATTTGCTAACTAGAACTTCACCCTCTGATTTACCCCAGCAAGATTTGCGGCTGCAATTTACCGACCGAGTTAATCTCAGTCCCAGTTTTGTCAGTTGGCTACAAAAGTTGATAGAACCTGCTCCAGAACAACGATTTACTGATGCCCGCCAAGCGCTGAATGCTCTCAAATCTGGTCTGGCTGTCAAATCTGCAAACAAGAATCAACTTTTGCCGCTAAAAGAAATAATCAACAATTCTGGATGTGGGATAAATAATTACAATGAAACAGTCCCAGAGGAAATTCTTGGTTGGAATTGGGGCGCATTCCTAATGCCTTGGCTGTGGATGTGGCCGAATCAAGTGTGGTATGGGCTATTCTGTTTTATACCCCACGGTTGGTGGTTAATGGCGATCGCTCTTGGTGCTAAGGGCAATGAATGGGCTTGGAAAAGTAGACCGTGGCGCAATGTTGAACAATTCAAAGCGCATCAGAGAGGCTGGGCGATCGCTGGGATTCTACTTGGAGCGCCTATTAGTCTTATGCTGTGGCTTCGAGCGATCGTTTTGCTCAAATCTGCACTGTAAGGCAGCCTTTTAAGTAAATATCAAGGGAGGGTTTTTCAGCCATTTGAAAATAGGTTTAGCTGCTGTTTTCTGAAAAATTGTGATGATATAGGTTATAGCCTTGCGGGGAGAAGCAAAACGACGCAAACAAATTTTAGTTGATAGCTAAGAGACAGCCAATGCTGGGCATCTCTGTTACTTGGTTGTGGCTCGAAAAATTTCTTGTGCGTATTTAAAAAACACTCACCACTGAGGATTTGCAATAATTAATGCTGCCGCTGCCTCATTATCCAATGGTCTAGAGAAAAAATTTCCCTGCCCATATTCACATTTCATGGCTTTTAGGAGCGCTAGCTGTTCTGCCGTTTCTACCCCTTCGGCTATCACATCTACACCTAGTTTTTTGGACAGGATTACAATTGTTTCAACAATATCTAAATTTCCTTCATCAACGCTGCTGCCACTGACAAAGGAGCGGTCTATCTTCAACTGATTAATTGGAAAGTGGTGGAGACGACTTAATGAGGAATAGCCTGTACCAAAGTCGTCAATTGCTAACTTAATTCCTAATTTTCTTAGTTGTTTTAGCCTGATGGCCCTTTGTCGCTGTTTTCCATAATTACGGTTTCTGTAATCTCCAGCGTCAAACTTTGTGCATCTAGTCCAGTCTTCTCTAGAACTTGATTAATGTGCGGCAGCAACTTTTGTTGACTAAACCTAGTACTACAAAGATTGACGCTAATAGTCAAGGGGCGCTCACCCAAACTTGACCACTGGGAAAATCGCTCTTGCCACTGCTGTGTCTGACGACATGCCTCATCCAACACCCACTCATCAATTGCGATGATTAACCCGGTTGATTGGGCAGTTGACATAAAATACTCTGGCAAAACAATGCCAAGTTTTGGATGTAGCCAGCGCACAAGGGCTTCAAAACCAGTTATCTTCCCAGTTTTTAGTAACACTATCGGTTGATAATAAATCCGAAACTCAAGACGCTCAATGGCTCGGCGCAAAGCATTCTCCAACTGCAATTGTGAGACTGCTTGAATGTGCATATCAGTGTTAAAAATCTCATAACACACTTTGCCTTGTGCCTTAGCTCGGTACATCGCAATGTCAGCATCACGCAAGAGTTCTTCTGGTTGGTTATAACTTGGGGTGCTTAGGACAATGCCAATACTGGCTGTAGTAAAGACTTCTTGCCCATCTAGCTCCACAGGAAGTGCCAGTTTCTGTTGTATTCGCTCAGTAGCGTTTATCACATCGTTAATATCTTTAATCCCTTCTAGCAGGATTATAAACTCGTCTCCTCCCAGCCTTGCGCCTACATCTATGGAGCGCAAGCATTCTTGGAGCCTTTGAGCAATGACAAGTAATAATTGATCACCAAATCTGTGTCCAAGGCTGTCGTTGATAGACTTAAAGCCATCTAGGTCTAAAAACAGGACAGCAAATAGATAATCTTCATGCCGTTTGGAATAATTGATCGCATGTTCAAGGCGCTTTATAAATGCAGTACGGTTTGGCAGACCCGTCAGTGCATCGTGAAACGCAAGGTGCAGCAGTTGTAACTCGGCTCGTTTACGCTCTGTAATTTCAGTCTGCAATTCATCATTTGCTTTTACCAGTTGCGCTGTCCGTTGCGTAACACGTTTTTCTAACTCATCTTTTGCTCGGTGCAACAATTCTTCCGCTTGTTTGCGTTCACTGATATTGCACAGCAGCCAACGCCAACCAACCTGCTGATGGTATGAATTGTACACAATAGATGCTCTAATGCTAGCAGGGAAACGTGTACCACCTCGTGGATATAGATAAATTTCCCAGTCTTGTAGCGGCTGCAAATTAGAAATCTTGGCTCTAAATATCTGGCGATCTTGTTGAGCAATAAACACAATTAATGGTTTCCCTACCAGAGATTTTTGGCTTACACAGAGCAAGGTTGCTGCTGCATTGTTAGCCTCTTGAATTATCCCTAGACTATTAGTTACTAAATACCCATCTGGAGCAAACTCAAACAAATCTTGGTAACGTTGCTGCTGCAATTCTGACAAGTCACGGGCAGTAGCCAGCTGTTCATTTTGTTGGCGTAGTTCCTCGTACACAACTTGAAGTTCTTCAAGGGTTTGCTGAAGTTCCTCGTTAACTTGCTCTTGATAAGTAAATTTTTCTTCCTCCAGTGAAAACAGCTCAAGCAAGCTAGTCTCAGTGACGATTCCTAGCAATTGCCCAACATTGTCCAAAATAGGCAAATGGCGAATTTGATGCTGATGCAATAACGACAAAGCTGTGAAAATATCTTGAGAATTTGATTGTGTGAGCGTAACAACTTGCTGCGTCATCACCTGAGCCATTTTCGCCCTGGATAAGTCCATCCCGGAGGCAACAAGCCTAACTACATCTTGACAAGTGAATATCCCTAATAGCTGCGTTCTATCCATAACTAAGATGCAGCTAGATCCTTGCTTGCTTCTGATCCTTGAGTCAAATGAAAAATTTAAGCTAGTCAGATCATATTTAATACTTTGTTTCTGACTCATTAATCCAATAGCTTTAATTACAGTACTATCAGGACTAATTATCCAAGGGCAACGATCAATAGCATCAGATAAATTAAGCAATTTCATTAGATAAATGCTAAATTCTATACCTATCCTAACCTGAGTTTGGGATAAGGAAAAAAACAGGTAATAAGCTGAAAATAACAACAAATCCAGCAACCTGTCTTATGTTTAGTTTAGATGTTTTGTTCTGTCATGTAGATGATTTCTGTAAAGCGTTTGAAGCCCAATGGCACAGAAAACTGTTAAATCATGGAGGAATAAAACGTGTACGAGCGAAAAGCTTGTGTTTAAGTGAAATAATGACAATCGTTAACTTTTTTTGCAGATTAATCGCTTATTGTCATCAACCTAAAAAACCTAGCCTTCAACTTGAGTCGCTTTTACCTCCTTATCTTTAACCCGAACTCAGGTTAATTAGACAAAACATATCCCTCTCCGAGTCGGAGAGGGACAAACTTGAACTTTAGTTCAAGGCAGGGAGAGGTTTGTCGAGCTCACGTTAAGTTGACTACCCCACCAACTCTATTTCTAACTACATAACTTGCGATTCAACTACACCAACGGGACAAGATACGTTTGTCCCTCCTAAACCACAATACCCGTTAGGATTTTTAGCCAGGTATTGCTGATGGTAAGCTTCAGCGTAATAGAATTCCGGTGCATCCAAGATTTCTGTAGTAATCTTGCCATAACCTGCATCGTTGAGAGCTTGCTGATAAGCTTCCCGCGATGCTTCTGCTAGCTGCTTTTGAGTTTCAGAATATACATAAATTCCCGAACGGTATTGAGTGCCAGCATCATTACCTTGGCGCATCCCTTGGGTAGGATTGTGGCTTTCCCAGAAGACTTTGAGCAACTCAGAATAACTAATTACTTTGGGATCAAACACAACCAACACCACTTCATTGTGACCGGTTCGCCCACTACATACCTCTTCATAAGTGGGGTTGGGTGTGAATCCAGCAGCGTAACCCACTGCGGTGGTGTAAACTCCTTTAAGTTGCCAGAATTTGCGTTCTGCACCCCAAAAACAGCCCAAGCCAAAAATTGCCTTCTCTAATCCATCGGGATAAGGAGGTTGTAAAGGATTCTTGTTGACATAATGAGCTGCGGGTACTGACATAGATTGTGCCCTTCCTGACAAAGCTTCTTCAGGTGTGGGCATAACTGACTTTTTGCCAAATCCGAATAGTCCCATTGATTTTGACTCTGATATATATCTTTACCTTATTTACTATTGTAAAGATTCTAGCGATCGCTTGGAGTTTTCTCGGAATTCTCAGCGTAGCCATTCTCACAGAACTGTTGTCCGGTCGCTTTTCCATCAATATTACTAAGTTTAGTAAAGATATGTAAAGAATTCTTGTACATATAATACATGTAATCGTAATATTTTACTCCACCAGGAGAAAAACATTATATATGCTATTTAACAGCCTAGAGTTTATATTTTTGTTTTTGCCAATTACTCTTTTCATATTTTTTTTTCTTGGTAAATATAGTTATCACCATTTAGCAATTGCCTGGTTAGTAATTGCTTCTTTATTTTTCTATAGTTGGTGGAACCCAAGATATTTAGTATTGCTTATAGCATCAATCGGCTTAAATTGTTTTATAGGTTATACACTCAATCAAGAGTTAAACTCACCGCTCAGAAAAAAGACACTTCTCATTTTAGGAATAACAGCTAATTTAATCATCCTTGGTTGCTTCAAGTACGCTAATTTTTTTGTTTCAAGTGCAGCCGATATATTAGGTATAAACTTTAATTTACAAAATATTATCCTCCCATTAGGGATATCTTTCTTTACTTTTCAGCAAATTACCTACTTGGTTGATTCTTACCGAGGGGAAACAAAAGACACTAAATTTTTAGACTACTGCCTATTTATCACCTTTTTCCCTAAACTAATTTCTGGCCCTATTGTTCACCACTCAGAGGTCATGCCACAATTCGCTGACAAAACTCTGTATCGGTTTAACTTTGAAAATATGGCAGTAGGTATTACCATTTTCAGTTTGGGATTATTTAAGAAAGTTGTTTTTGCAGATAACATTGCTGCTTATGCAAGCCCAATATTTAATACTGCTGCTGCTGGTATCTTCCCCACATTTTTAGAGTCTTGGGTTGGTGCGCTAGCCTACACGTTGCAACTGTACTTTGATTTTTCTGGTTATTCTGACATGGCGATTGGGATAGCTAGGATGTTCGGGATTAAATTACCAGCCAACTTTTTCTCACCTTATAAAGCTACGAGCATTAGCGACTTCTGGCGTAGGTGGCACATCACTCTTTCTAACTTTCTTCGAGATTACTTATACATTCCTCTAGGTGGTAATCGCAAAGGTGAGATTAGACGTAGTTTGAATCTAATTGTGACTATGCTGCTGGGAGGAATTTGGCATGGTGAAGGTTGGCAATTTGTCTTTTGGGGTGGATTACATGGCGTTTATCTAACCATTAATCATGAGTGGAATGTTTTACAAAAAAATTATAATTTGAAAACAGATAACTGGCTTAGTGTAAAACTAGGTTGGTTTATAACATTTCTCGCGGTTGTGTTTGGATGGGTATTCTTCAGAGCAGAAAACATAAGTACGGCATTCGTAATTGTCAAAGGCATGATCGGATTAAATGGCTTATTATTCAGTACTCAAATTCTTGAGTCAGGGTTAAAAAAAGCAATTATTGATATTTCTATTTTACTTGCGATCGTATGGTTGACACCTAATGTTCAGGAATGGATGGGTAAGTATGATCCAGTCTTAAATTATGAAAAAGTCAAAAAACTTTCATCTCATAGCCTTTTCTGGTCTAAGTTGCAGTGGCAACCTAATCAAACATATGCCGTCCTCGTTTCAGTCTTAACTGTAATTGCGCTGTTGCACCTTACTAAAGTTAGTGAGTTTTTATATTTTCAGTTTTAAGGAGAATCAAAGCTGATGCTTGCTTATTTAAAAACATACTTCACATTAATAAGTATACTTATTTCATTTATTGGAGCATTAAATATAGCTGTTGACCCGCTTTGGCACACTAAGGGAAACAAGTTAAATCAAGTGAATGTTCCATATAACGAAAGGTTGACCAAAACTAATCTATTATTAAATAGTGATAAACAAAAGTACGATTGCCTAATTTTTGGCAGTTCTCGTGTCACTCTTCTAGGTAGTAAAGCATTTAAAAACAATCTTTGTTTTAATTATTCCTTTAGTGCTGGGACAGCTGAGGAATTTGTTAAATATGCTGAATACGTTAAAGATAAAAGAGTTAATCCTAAAAAAATATATGTGGGTATAGACGCTTACAATTTTACTTTTGATAAAAAAACTGCTTTTAAAAATAAAGTTGAGGTAGCAGAACCAAAACCTATCTATCAGTCATATCTATTCTCGTTAGATACTTTGCAGATGTCCTTAAAAACAATTTTTAGGCTAAATACAGAGATTAGATTTTATGATCAAGATTTCCAAGGTAAAATTTTTGATAATGCCCCTAAATACAAACCGGAATTTTTAGATAAAAAGCTTCAGGAGCAATGTAATTTTTCACGTATTGCCTATTACAAACAAATACAAAATATATTCCCAAATGCTAAGATTATCGGGTATGTGCCACCAATCTCAGTTTGGAAACTTTTTAATGAAAGCTATGCTCGTGGTTTGCTAGACTGCCAATTACAAGCGATTTATGAAGCTTCTAAAAATTATGATGTAACATATGATTTTTCATATACTTCAGAGATAAATACAAAAATAAATAATACTTATGATGGTAGTCACTACCACCCAGATATCAATAATCAGATAGCACAAGTTCTTGAAGGAAACCTATCAAGTATTGGCATTCGCATCCATCAATATAATCTAAATGAATATCAGCAGTTTCATAAAACTAAGCTAAAAGAATATTTGTACAAGGAAAAACAGGAAAAGCTATGGTGAGAAACAGAGTTTTACTGTGTTTGAGTCGATTTTTTATAAGATAGAGTAAATGTTAGTTGAGAATTCTTTAAGGTTGCTATTAAAGGTCATTAAATAATAGTAACCTTTTTTTACTAGACTTTATTGTCCTTGTGACGCTAGTTCATGCTATTCATCAATGTTATGAATACCTTTTAAAGGTAAATTGGCGTCACAAAAATACTCATGGATAAAATACCAAAAATTGATCGTCAAAGAGAACATCAAGCAAACGAACGTACTTTTCTGGCTTGGCTACGCACTTCTATTGCATTGATTAGCTTTGGAATTGCGATCGCCCGATTTGCTCTATTTTTACGTCAGCTTAATCTTGCCATTACTCAACAAGAACCTCATGTAAATCCATTCTCTAATTCCGAAAATTTGGGTCTGGCTTTAGTAATTTCTGGGATTTTCACAATTGCATTAGCTGCGTGGCGATACAATAAAGTTTTCTGGCAAATTGAACAAGGAGACTATAGACCAAGCCGATTAATGGTTTGGATAATGACTGGAGTAGTAATTATTTTGGGGCTTTTCTGTATTCCTTTGCTCTTAAGGCGTGATATAGTCCCTTCTCGCTTCCCTTTTCCAACTCAACCACAGTCACAAAAATTGCAAAGCTCAACCTCAAATTTCAATCTTAAAAAAAGGACGATTACTACTCAATATAAACAAATCTTTTACAACAAGATCCCCGACTTCTTAAAAAAGTCGAGGATCTGAGCCTTAGTTAGCAGTAGCTTCAGAAATAACCGTTACACAAGCATTAACCAAAGGTAACAGCGGCCCTAATTGTTCTTGTCCATTTACGGCTAAATCGCTGTGACACAAATAAACTCTCTCGGATACACGAGACAGTAAATCTGTCAAAATCCTTCGCAGTCTTTGTTCTTCTGCCAATTTCTCATCTTCTGCTGTCCAAGGTTCGCCTAACCTGTCTCGGAGAAAAAACGGCGCACCAAACAAAGTTGCTGCACCACCTTTAGCCCACAGAGGTGAACCAGCATCCAGCCAAAAATGCCAACGGTGCGATCGCCTACTAGATCGGTATTGAAATATAGTAGCTAAGGTAACGGACTTTCTTGCTCCACCAATGGGGCGCACAGGATAAGGGTTGGCGGTAATCGTACCACGTCGCAGTAATTGAATAAATTCGATAATAGTTGTGTGAGACGTTGTCTCAACTGGGGCAATTTGTCGTAATCTGGTGTCAATTTCCCAGTAGTGTTGGGCGGTTTCTAATAATTCCCGCAATGCTGCTAGTTGTTCATAGGGGAGATTGCTACCATTCCACAAAAAGCGCTGAATTGCTCTGTCTAAGAGGGAAATGGGGCTGGGAATTAAACGCAGTTCTTGTTGCGATCGCTGCTGTTCTAACCACTGTAATATCTCATTATAGGCTGTAGTAGCCGCATAGCCAATTCTATCCCAACGCTCGAAGGCTGACACTGGCAACAAGTTGGGGTGATCGGGATGCGGTACAAAGCAGTAATCTGCAATCAAACCAGCACGTACAGGGTCAATATCAGTGGTAAGTGAGGAGTTAGGAATTAGAAGTGAGGAGTTTTCTGGCGCTTGCTGTTTCCTGCTCAATACAACTAGCATTTCTGCCACGGCATCCCGGTCTACGAGGCGGCCTAAGCCGGGATAAACTAGTGCCAGCATGGTGAGTAATGCGCGAATGACGGGTGAACTAATTAGAGGACGTTGGTCATTGAGCGATTCAACTTGGATATTTTGCTTGATGAGGATTTCTACTAAAGTATAACGAGCGATCGCATCTAAACCTGGTGCAATAATCGCTACTTCTTCTGCTTCCACTTGCTGTGATTGGATAGCATTAGCAATTACCTCTGCTGTTTGTCGCAATAGTTGGGCGCGGGAGGTAGTTTGAATTGAATGCACAATCTCAGGTAAGCTAAACAGCACCATTGGCTCTGTGACTAATTCGACCATCTGTTTAGCTTGCTCACCAAGAGACTCTGGAGGCGGCCCAGTCAAGATTTCTACTCGACAGCGTTCTGCTAGTCCTTCTAGGTAGTTGGGGTCTGCTCCTAACCCTAATCGAACTGCACCATCGGGATTGTAGCTAAACGCCCCGACTGCACCTTGATCTAATAGCAACTCAAACAAAAGACGCGCTACGCTAGGATAATCATCTACATCATCTGCTAATACCGCCTGATAGCGTTTAACTAGATGCTGTTGGTAATTGCGATCGCTTAACAAATATTGACTATAGAGTTCGGTAATAATGCCATAAGTTAGTAACCCTCTCTCTAAACACCAGTTACGCCAATCAATAAGCAAAGATGCCAAAAATTCCGGCTCTAAAGTTGTAGTATTTTCCCCCAGACCCCTTGTCAAAATCTGGGCAATATCTTCGCAATGTACACCACTATAAGCAGCTAGTTGCAACAAGTCTAGAATGCGACGTACCAAGCGAGACTCATTCACTCCCGCAATCCGTAAAATTTCTTCGTCTAATTGGGGACGCCAGAGTTTAGTTGCTAACTCCTGCTCTGTTTCTGGCCGCAATCTTACCGGAAACTGTGCTTTCAAGTTCAACGAGTTAATTAGCAACGGCCAAAATAAAATAACTTCATCCTGGAAAAAACCTAGCGGTGTCTTGGCACGCACCGGATATTTGCCTAATGTTGATGTAACAATTATATCTCCCAATTCTCGACGATTATCATCATTGGCAGCTAAGACTAAAACTCCTGGCTCTGTTTGTTTAAGATATAAAAATTCGGGTATATGAACGCCTTTTTTACGTTCTTGTTTTTTAGTATAAAATGATTCGCTGTACTGTTTATCAGGTTGTACCCAACTACAAAATTGCTCTACCAAGCGAGCCGTCTTACCACTGCGGCTATTGCCAACAATCCAAACCGAATGAGAAATCACAAACTTTCTCCTTGTAGATTTGCTAATATACCTCGTGCGTTAACTTAAGGTTAAGAATCACCAAACAATGCTGGATGATTGTCTCCAATGAAAAACTCTGTTTTTAGTCAAAAAATCTATTCTTTTTTACTTGATACTTACCGATGGTACCTACAGACTCCTGAACGTTCTTTACATCAAGCTTACGATGCAGCATTAAAGATTAAGGAAATAGAAAATAAGCATTTCAATGGTAATAAAATAGACATTGACTCAGCCATGTACAGCAACAGCGTAATGGATTATTTTGAGTCAGACCTAAATAAGCTATTAAAGACTGCCAAAATGCGGCTAACAGAGTTTAGAGCAAGCCGTTGGTTTTTAAATGAAGAGAATCAAAAAGCTGCTCAGAAAGCAGGTATCGAGCATCCCAGTCCTTCTTTGGTTTTAGAAAAGCTAAACTTTATCGATCAAGTTATAGCCAAATATACAACAACTTCTGCTCAAATAAGTTCTAAAGCTTTAGTAGTCAAACCTCCAAATCTACCAGCTAATGTGATATCTGATGATAATTCGCTCCTCGTCAATACTCCAACAGTACCGCCTAAAATACCAACTGTAGACTCGGACAAAAAACCAAAGTCAAAGCTTAAAGCTGATACTATGGGCGTTTTACCACGCTCTATATTAAGTACTATTACTCGCCTGCAAGTTGAACTAGATCCTAATTCTGAACAAGAGGTAATTCATAATTTTCGTCAAGCTCAAAGAAGAACAATTATATCTATCAGGTTTATTTTACTATTAATTATCGTACCACTTTTAACGCATCAAATAGCAAAAGCTTTCATAGTAGGACCACTTGTTGAGAAGTTTAGAGACAATGAGCAAATACAGATATTCCTCAATCCCGAAATGGAAGAGGAAGCTCTTGTAGAATTGCATAGATTTGAAGAAAAGCTCAAGTTTGAAAATCTCATTAGAAACGCCCCCCCGCTGTTACCCGATCAGATTGAAATTGAACTGAAAAAGAGGGCTGTTGGGCTTGCTGAAGAATTTCGCCACGAAAGTTCTAATGCTATCAAAAATGTTTTTGCAGATATGTTTTCGGTGGTTGCTTTTATCTGGCTTTTAGTGGTCAGTAAATCTTCTATTGCTGTGATCAAAGATTTCTTTGATCATATTGTCTATGGACTTAGTGATAGTGCCAAAGCATTTATCATTATTTTGTTTACCGATATATTTGTAGGTTTTCACTCTCCTCATGGCTGGGAAGTACTCTTAGAAGGTGTATCGCGTCATTGGGGATTACCAGCAAATCGGGATTTTATCTTCTTATTTATTGCTACATTCCCAGTGATTTTAGATACAATTTTTAAATACTGGATATTCCGGTATTTAAACCGAATATCGCCTTCAGCAGTTGCTACTTATCGGAATATGAATGAATAGGGATTGGGCATGGAGCATTGGGAATTGCGGAAAAATCTTGGAGGTGTAAAATCAGTAAGTTATTTTTGGTTTTTGATTTTTGAATTTGAGCGAAGTGGATCATCTCAAAAGTTTTGAATTTTGATGAAAAAGGCACTTGGTGGGTTAGAAAAGTTTAACAAAATTATTCCTATTAGCTTATCTATAGTTTTGTCGATTTTACTGGTACGTATGCAATCTTTAACGTATCAGGAACTTGGCTCACCAGAATGCCGCGTGAAAAAGTGGGATATACCAATATCATTGACTGGTAGAAATCAAAAAGCACCATTAACTCAGAGGCTACCAGTTACTTGTTGTCAAGGTGATAAGTCTTGTTTTGATGAACTTCTCTATGGAGAAATACCAGACAAAAAGGCACTGATGAATGCGATCGCTCAGAGTCTCCAATACCTGCAAACGGCTAATGCTGCGGCTGCTTATCAAAATTATCAGGTGGCTGGGATTACGCGCGATCGCGTCTTTAAAAGCTTGAAAAGATTCCGCGAACTCCTATTAAAAACTAATTCTGCAACAGAATTACACCAAGCCATCGAGCGGGAATTTGTTCTTTACCAGTCAGTTGGTAAAGACACTAAAGGTTCCGTTTTATTCACCGCCTATTATGAACCGCTTTACGCAGCCAGTCGCGTCCCCACAGCAGAATATCGTTATCCTATTTATCGATTACCTCCTGATTTAAACTCTTGGAGTAAGCCTCATCCTGACCGCGAAGAGTTAGAAGGAGCAGATGGTTTACAAGGTGCAAAAGGGAAACTGCGAGGATTAGAGTTATTTTGGTTTCGCGATCGCCTTGAACCATATCTAGCTCAAATTCAAGGTTCAGCGCGACTTCAGCTTCCCGATGGTACTCAGACAACAATCGGCTATGCGGGTAATATCGCTTATAACTACAAAAGTATTGGGCGAGAATTAGTGAATGATGGCAAATTACCATTAGAAGGGATAACTATGCCCATTATTCTCGACTATTTCCAAAAGCATCCCCAAGAATTAAATACTTATATTCCGCGCGATCGCAGTTTTGTTTTTTTTCAAGAAAACTACGGTAAACCAGCCCAAGGTTCGATCAACGTACCACTAACAGCAGAGCGTTCTATCGCTACAGATAAATCCCTCATGCCTCCTGGTGCTTTAGCATTGATTCGCGCTTCTATTCCCTTTACTAATTTTACTGGAAAGATGGAGGAGCGCATCGTTAGCCGCTATGTTCTTGACCAAGATGCCGGAGGTGCAATTAAAGGTGCAGGTAGGGTAGATTATTTTTTAGGTACTGGTAAAATAGCAGGCGATCGCGCTGGTGTCACAGTCAGCAATGGACAATTATTCTATCTATTACTTAAGTCCAAAAATTAACCACACTTGCATTTTAATACTAAGATTCCCGACTTTTCTAAAAAATCGGGAATCTTAGCCTTTCGGTGTAAATGAAGTATATATTTCAAATCAATGAAACGCTTAAGGCAATTACTAACTGCGAATTACCCTAATAGTAGAGCTTGGCAGAAATGAAGATACCATTCTCAATCGTTCAAAGCCTTAAAATACAGGAATTTTGACTTTTGATTTTTGACTTCCGCGTAGCGGTACTACGCTTCTATATCCATATCACCATCATCATCATCATGATCATAAGGAATATCGTCAAGGTCTATCATTTCTGAAATTTCTTCTACTTCAGTTAGATACTCAGATTCCTGATGTTCCCGCTCTATTAGACGACCAGTTGACTTTAACCATTCTAAGAGAATAAATTCATTACTTGTACGAATTACAGGGGCTCGTTGGTTACGAGGTTCTTCACGCAAAGGGCTTGTAGGCATAAAAAAAACTCACTTTGAATTATGGATCACTATGCAAAAACAGGAAAATTGTCCATTAGGGTTAAAAGGCTTGTTATACAAGCCTTTTCTCAACAGATGAAATATGAACCATTGAGTTTTTTATTCTCTTGTCCGTCTAGTTACTTACCATTAAAATGTCTTTACGTCAGCCCTAAAAAATAAATCTTCAAGCGGACGCGATCTCACAAGGCATTTGGCAGCTTGGCGAGAGTTTCATACATATTAGAAGGTAATGCAGACAATCTGTTCGCTACAGCAACTGCATCAGCTAAATTGCTAAATTGACACCGGACAATCTCTTGTCCATTTCCTGACGGGAATCGCTTCCTAGCTTTGTTAGATACAGCACAAATAATCGCTAAAGCTTTGGCGAACCCATCTTTTGTCAATATTGTTTCTTTAGCGAACCCTTCAACAGGGATAAGACAGACCTCAAATCGATAGCCTGGTCTGGGAGAAACAGCTATATCGATATAGGGTTTATCTTCTTTCCTGATTCTGCGTAAATATTGGGCAGTCGAATTAGTATCGTGCAAATCAGTCCCAAGGGCATAAGTAAAAAAGCAATCTTCTGTGAGTGACTCAGGACGGGTAATTATATCCGTTGGCATAACTTCAAGTACTAATCGTATATTATCTGGGCTTGTGACACACTAAACTTGTCCGTTCTCGTAGCACATTTTTAGGTAGTCAGATGTATCAGTTTTACACGAAATATTCCAATAAAGTTGCGCTAACTCAAAATTTCCGTTTTCGCAATCCTGAAGACTCTCATCTCTATTGGCAATATCAACTGACATAAAACACCTCTAGAATCAAAGGGTGTAGAGATTTAGATTCGGAGAAGCGTCCATAATAGTCAGTTACATGACCGAAAATATTTCTCAACTATCTAATTATAACATAGTTGACGAGTGAAACTTTTTTAACTATTCTGACCTATAGATATTACGGATATTAGCGTCGAGGCTGAGTTCCTTAAAGATGTACTTCATAGAAAATGTACCCCTATTCTACTTCCCACTTGATTGAGGGCGGGGTACTGTAGCTCTCCATCACTCCCTTTTGATAGATAAAAACTGGAATACCAGCCTTAATATGAGCGCTGGTATCCAGATATTAATTACTTAATAAACACCAACTCAATGGGCATTGTTTGTGGAGAAAAGTGCTTTGTCCTCATTAAGAGACTTGTGTAATTTCGGAAGCTTCACGAAAAGGTTTTGCTTTCTGATAAACAGATTTAGGTAGATTTTAAAGGACAGTATTATAGTAAATCTGAAATTTAGCTGGGGATTCTACTTTAGCATTTGTTGCTTCAGACGTTAGTTGCAAATTCTCCTGCATTGCTTGCATTTGTAACATCATCTCTTTAATTTGTTTTTGCAACTCTTCAAATTCTGATGGCATAATTGCTGTTTGATTCGCTTCACCAGCAGTAATTTCTTTGATATTGTTGGGATTCTCTTGAGCATAGCCAAGGAAAGTTTGGGCAGATGCAAACGCAGAAGTAGCAGCAATATCTCTGATAGTGGTATTTTTTTGGGTTGCAACCTTTGGTGCAGGATTTACTTGTTGTGCGTTTACTGGCGTCGAGGTTAGCGATCCAATAGGTTGAGATGAAGTTATTGCAGGGTTTTTTAAGTTAAGAACTTGGTCAAAAGGCAATTTGTCATCTAAAAAAGCGTTCAAGCCAGAAATTTGTAGTCGAGGCTCGGAAATTTTCCATTCTTTTAGTAATGCCTCTTTCTGCTGTAGGTGTTGCTCTAAATTAGACAGTTCCTGCTGAATTTTTGCTGATTTGGAAGAAGAATTTCGCCAACCACAGAAAGCTAGTGCTGAAATTCCAGACCCTACACTAAGTGCTGTTGCAAAAACTACATAAGGAATAGCAATATCTCTAAGCTTGCCATAAAAAATAGGTTCTTCCTGAAATTTGATAGCTATTTGTTTATCGCCTAGCGTAGCAAGGGGCAATGACATCAAAGAAAATACACTTAGAGAAGCGATCGCAGGTGGTAGTAAAAATTTTTGCAGTGCAGAAAGTGTCATATCAGAAAGCTTTTGTTAAATAAAAGACTATGGATAGATTCCAGCAGATATAATTACCGCTTATAACATCTATTCTGTGTAGAGTTTTCACGGCCACTCAATATGTGTACTGCCTTAGTATCTAAACTATTCTCTATACCAAATAGTTTCAATAGAAAACTGATGAAGAACTCAGTAAACTACGTAAACTTTTTGTAAACTAAGCAACTAATGCAAAACATGAATAGAAGTTTATACGTATTGCCAGTTAAACTTTTCAACGTTCTTAACTTCTACTACCCAATTTTTACGGATACAGAAACAATAGTAGTTAAGTATTGCTCTAAGATTACTAGGATGGTCAAATGCATGGAAGGTTGATTCAGTAATACAAGTAACTGTCAAATAAATGCATTGTAATCAGACTAGAAATATTTATTGTCGGCTAAAAATTATAATTACAAAATATTTTTTATGTAAGGATACTGTAAAATTCTCTTACTCATAAAAAGCATCATATGTTTTTTATGCTGATTCAACTTAGATATTGTTCTAAAAAAAGTAATACTAGTATGCAAGTTAATTATAAAAATAAACCAAAAACATTGAGATTACATAAACAATTACTGATATTTTCCTTGAGTTTAGTAGTCTTTTTAGCAGTTATTTTCACTAAAGAACCTGCTAGTATTCAGCTAGATGCTGCTAGGGCTACAACGCCAATAGAGCGACCACTTTCAACAATTGGTAGAACCATTGTGGATGCAAAAGGCAAGGTTGTATTGCTCAGAGGTGTTAATTGGTTTGGTATGGAAACTGATACGCACGCCCCTCACGGTTTATGGCAACGAGATTATAAAGAAATGCTGACGCAGATTAAAAGCTTAGGATATAACGTCATTCGGTTACCTTATTCTGTGGCAGGATTGCGATCGCTTAATGTAAGTGGCATTGACTTTGGAATTGGCAGCAATCAGGAACTTCAAGGTAAAACCCCCTTGGAAGTAATGGACTTAGTTATTCAGGAAGCGGAACGTCAAGGATTGCTAATCCTGCTCGACAGTCACCGCCTCAATGACCAGCAAATTCCAGAATTGTGGTATGGAGACGGCTTTACAGAAGCAGACTGGATCGATACGTGGACAATGTTAGCAATTCGATACAAGAATCAAACTAACGTTATTGGTGCAGACTTAAAAAATGAACCTCACGGGAAAGCTAGCTGGGGTGATAACAATATAAGTACTGACTGGCGACTAGCAGCAGAACGTGCAGGCAATGCGATTCTCAATGTTAATCCTAATTGGCTGATTGTCGTTGAAGGAGTGGAAAAGAATGTCCCCGGTCAAAAATTGCCACAGCATTGGTATGGTGGAAATCTAGAAGGTGTAAAAAACTATCCAGTACGTTTATCTCGTTCTAATAAGCTAGTCTATTCTCCTCATGAGTACGGCGCTGGAGTGTACAATCAGCCCTACTTTTCTGACTCTAACTTTCCTAACAATCTGATTGATCGCTGGCAAATAGGATTTAACTATATCGCTAGTCAGAATATCGCTCCCATCTTGATTGGGGAGTTTGGAGGACGGCAAGTAGACTTAAATTCCAAAGAAGGAATTTGGCAAAATGAGTTGGTGAAATACATTCAAAAAAATAACTTAAGCTTTACTTACTGGAGTTGGAACCCTAATAGTAGTGATACAGGCGGAATTTTATTAGATGATTGGCAAAATGTTGATCTATCTAAGCAGCAATTACTGTCCCAACTGCTCTCACCTGTACAAGTTCAATCGCCAGAACAACCTATTAATCCTCCTATTTCCCTAACTCCTATCCCTTCTATCTCCTCAACTCCTACTCCTTCTGTCTCCCCATCTACTACTAGTGCTGCCCAACTAAAAGTCACTACTGAGATCAGTTCCAACTGGGAAACTGGATTTTGTGTCAGCTTCAAAATTACCAATCAGGGTAATACCAAGGTTAATAACTGGCAACTGGCATTTAACATGAATCAAGCTAAGATTAATAACTTTTGGAACGCAGATTTTAAGCAGCAAGGAGCTATACAGTATGTAGTGACTCCTTTGGAGTGGGGAAAAACAATTGAACCAAATCAACTACGGGATACTGGGTTTTGTGCCAACAAACTTGGTTCTGATTATCAGCCGCAGCAAACAGCCGCCGTCTCGATTTGAAAAAGAGGCAAGGGAGCAGGGAGCAAAAGGGATGGTTCAAGTGGGGATTCGATCCCGTCTGTTGGGCTAACTTCCGGCTCTTTACGAGAGCCATTTAGTAAAAGTGGGGGACTCAGACCCATTTTTTTCTCTTGATTCCACAGCAGTTATTGAAGGGGTCATTTCTCCTTGCCCTCTTCAATAACTGCCTCTTCGTTGAAGCCAAAAGTTAAAAGGCGAATTTGTCATGATAGGAGAAATAACCAATCCCATTAACCATAGAGTATTAACTCAGCACACAAGATGACTGAAGCAACAGCAACTCGTCCCAACACCTACGTCCATGAAAGCGGGCCAACAATCCATTACTTGGTGGGAATGTCCCAACCAGAAACCCATCTGTTTGAGGTGACTTTACATATTACCGATTACGCCTCGTCGATTCTCGATTTAAAATTGCCGGTGTGGACACCTGGTTCCTACTTAGTCCGTGAATATGCCAAGAATTTGCAGGATTTTGAGGCTTTTTCAGAGGGTAAACCTTTACCTTGGCAGAAGATCAGTAAAAATCACTGGCAGATAGACAAAAAAGCTGTTTCAGAATTAACTGTACGTTACAGAATTTTTGCCAATGAGCTATCGGTACGGACAAATCACTTAGATGCTACCCACGGTTATTTTAACGGTGCGGCACTATTTTTTAGAATAAAGGGCTGGGAGAACCAACCAATTCGCGTCACTATCGTACCACCACGCCCAGAATGGCAGGTAACTACTGCCTTGCCACCTGTTGGTGAGAAAAGAAATACTTTCTTGGCTGCAAATTTTGATACTCTTGTTGATACTCCGTTTGAGATTGGTCGCCACCAATTGTATAACTTTGAGGTTTTGGGAAAACCCCATGAATTGGCAATTTGGGGGCAAGGAAATTTCGAAGCTCACCAGATGATTGCTGATATTCAAAAAATTATTCAGGTAGAAGCGCAGATGTTCGGCGGTTTGCCCTATGAACGATACGTGTTTCTACTACATTTATTTAGCCAAGCTTTTGGCGGTTTGGAACATAAAAACTCTTGCTCGTTAATTTACCAGCGTTTTGGATTTCGCGCTCAAGATAAGTACGATCGCTTTATGCAATTGGTAGCACACGAATTCTTTCACTTGTGGAATGTCAAGCGAATTCGCCCAAAAGCATTAGAAGTTTTTGATTACGACCAAGAAAATTACACACCATCATTATGGTTTTGTGAGGGTACTACTAGTTACTATGACTTGTTAATTCCTTTGCGGGCGGAAATTTATGATGTTCAGTCATATTTGAATAAATTGAGCAAGGAAATTACCAGATATGAAATGACACCGGGGCGCAAGGTACAACCCGTTTCCGAGTCAAGTTTTGATGCTTGGATAAAACTCTATCGCCCGGATGCTAATAGCGGTAATTCCCAAATTTCCTACTATTTAAAGGGAGAAATGGTATCGTTATTGCTGGATTTGTTGATTCGCTCTACTCACAATAATCAACGTTCCCTCGATGACGTGATGTTGAAAATGTGGCAGCAATTTGGGCAAGATGAAATTGGCTATACCCCACAACAGTTGCAGGAAGTTATAGAATCTGTTGCCGGAATCGATTTGACTGATTTCTTTAAACGTTACATTGATAGTACTGATGATTTGCCTTTTAATCAGTATTTAGAACCTTTTGGCTTGCAGTTAGTAGCTGAACAGCAGGAAGAACCTTACCTGGGTGTAAGAATAAATACAGAGAATGGGCGGGAGATGATTAAGTTTGTGGAGGCAGGTTCGCCTGCACAAATAGAGGGAATTGATGCAGGTGATGAGTTGTTAGCAATTGATGGGATTAAGGTAACAGGGAATGGCTTAAGCGATCGCCTCAAAGATTACCAGCCAGGTGATGCAATCAAAGTCACAGTTTTTCATCAAGACGAACTGCGTACCTATTCCATCACCCTAGCCCCACCCCGCCCTACTCGATATCAGGTAAAGCCTGTTGAGCATCCTGACTCCACACAGCAGCAAAACTTTGCTGGATGGCTTGGGGTAGCGATCGCAACTGTTTGATAAAGGGATTGGGCATGGGGTATTGGTTATTAATTCTTCTACCCCTTGCCCCCTGCCCCCTGCTCCCTGCTCCCTGCTCCCTGCCCCCCTGCTTCTTCCCAATCCTAATGCGTTCTCACCGCCCCAGAATAAATCAAACCCCGTTGCAGATCCAGCGTTATAATCGCCCCATCCCGAATCGCCTGCGTTGCCTGCTTCACGCCGACAATAACTGGCACACCGAGACGCAAGCCGATGATTGCTGCGTGACTTGTGAGACTTTCCTCTTCCGTAATAATTCCGGCAGCTTTACGAATTGCCTCAACAAAATCAGCACTAGTACGAGGTGCAACTAATATATCTCCAGGATTAAAGTTACTAACATCCATGCCAGTATTAGCTACTCGTGCGCGACCACTCACTGAACCTTGTCCCAGCCCAATTCCATGACCTAGTATTGCCGTCACCACCTCAACTTTAATCAAATCTGTGGAGCCGGAAATTCCTTGGAGTGTGCCAGCAGTCATTACTACTAAATCTCCCTCAGACAGTAATTTAAGCTCCTGAGCCACGTTGATCGCAGCTTGAAATGTCTGACCAGTGGAAGGTAATCCTAGCACCAACAACGGTTTGACTCCCCACACCATCTGTAGCTGCCGCGCCACATTTACATGGGGTGTCACTGCCAAAATCGGTGTACGAGGACGAAACTTAGAGACATTGCGAGCTGTTGCCCCTGTTTGCGTTAGGGTCATGATTGCCGCTGCGCCTAGTTGTTCGGCAATTTGACCCACAGCTTGACTAATAGCATTAGGAATCGAGCGCCGGGCATCTCTTGAAGAACGTAAGTTTAAGTGTTGGGCTTCCTCCTGCTCCATCCGCTCGGCAATTCGTGCCATCGTTGCAACTGCTTCTACAGGGAAGCTACCCACAGCGGTTTCATTGGAGAGCATCACCGCATCTGTGCCGTCTAAAATCGCATTTGCCACATCCGATACTTCAGCGCGAGTGGGACGGGGATTGCTCACCATGCTGTCTAACATCTGGGTGGCAGTGATGATGGGAATCCCCAAGCGATTTGCTGTAGCAATTAACCGCTTTTGGAGTACCGGAACATCCTCTGCTGGCAATTCCACCCCTAAGTCGCCTCTGGCAACCATTACGCCATCACACAAAGCCAGAACCGCCTCCATTTGTTCAATGGCCTCGTGCTTTTCAATTTTGGCAATCACTGGCACTTGCTTGCCTGTACTGGAAATTAGTTCTTTAATTTCGATCATGTCCTGCGGATTGCGGACAAAGGAAAGTGCCACCCAATCTACACCTTGATCTAGACCAAACATCAGATCCTCTCGGTCTTTGTCGGTCATTGCTTTAATTGACAGGTAAACACCGGGAAAGTTTACGCCTTTGTTGTTAGAAAGTTTACCAGGTACAGTGATGCGACAATGCAAATCCCCTTTGTCCCGGTTAATTTCCTCCACAACCATTTCTACCCGTCCATCATCGAGCAGGATTTTTGCGCCAACTGGAACTTCTTCGGCTAAATAATCGTAGGTGACGCAGCTAATTTCTTGCGTACCTACCACCGGGCGATTTGTCAAGGTGAAGCGATCGCCTTTTGCCACAACTATAGACCCGTTGTCAAACTTCCCCAAGCGAATTTTTGGGCCCTGCAAGTCTTGGAGAATAGCCACTGGTTGATTTAGTTCAAAAGCCGTTTGCCTAATTAAGCGAATACTACGCTGATGGTCGGCATGAGTTCCGTGGGAGAAATTGAGTCGTAGCGTCGTGGCTCCCGCTTCAATAATCGCCTTGAGCATTTCAGGACTACTAGTAGCGGGGCCAATAGTAGCGACAATTTTTGTCCGGCGCAGAGAATCTCTTAATTGCATAAGGGCTGAAGTTAGGGAGCTATCTGGGAAGTCATCGTAACTTAAGTGGCATCTCCTTTTCAGTTACTGCTATACCAATAGATATAAGCAGTTAGAGAGTGTTTCTTGGGAGAGTCGGTTCTATGGGATAGACTTGATATATTACAACAATCTTGTATCCATCCTCCCCACGAAGGAGTTTATCCCTTTAACTTCTTGCCGATTGTCATATCCCAATTATTAGTAAAGATTAGGCTTTGTTTGGAATCATAGCGTTATTCATCTACTGATATTCAAAGCTGTAGATAAATCTTGCTATAAAAAACTTTACATAAATTTATTCTTTCCTAATCTTTATCGTATATTTGTAATGTTTGATTAAGAAGGAGTCAATGTTAGAGATGATCGCATCGGAGGCAAAAAAGCCACTGACAATCCCGCCAAAGGAATTTTTAGCGCCTCCTGGTGATTTTAATCCCACGCTACTGCTGTTTTTGGTAGCTGTAGCAATGCTGGTGTTATCTAACTTTGGTTACTGGCTTTGGGAATGGCCGCACTGGCTGTGCTTTAGCGTTAACACTATTGCTTTGCATTGTGCTGGGACGGTAATTCATGATGCTTGTCACCAATCTGCCCATCGCAACCGGGTAATGAATGCGATGTTAGGGCATGGCAGTGCATTAATGCTAGCTTTTGCCTTTCCAGTGTTTACGCGGGTGCATTTACAGCATCATGGTCATGTTAATCATCCCGAAGACGACCCAGATCATTATGTTTCGACGGGTGGCCCGCTATGGCTGATTGCAGTGCGGTTTTTATACCATGAGGTGTTTTTCTTTCAACGGCGACTGTGGCGTAAATATGAGCTATTAGAATGGTTCATTAGCCGCTTAATTGTCGGTGTAATTGTTTATATATCGGTGCAATACCACTTTTTGGGTTATATTCTGAATTTTTGGTTTATACCCGCTTTTGTGGTGGGGATAGCACTGGGATTATTTTTTGATTATTTACCTCATCGTCCTTTTGCGGAGCGCGGTCGCTGGAAAAATGCTCGTGTCTACCCAAACCAAGTTCTTAATATTTTGATTATGGGGCAGAATTACCACTTAATTCATCATTTGTGGCCTTCTATTCCTTGGTATAATTATCAACCTGCATATTATGTCATGAAGCCACTTTTAGATGAAAAAGGCTGTTATCAAACTTCAGGATTATTACAGAAAAAGGACTTTTTTGAATTTGTTTATGACATCTTTTTAGGAATTCGGTTTCATCATCAAAAAGAATAGAGTTGTTGTATTAAGCTCGCATCAAAAATCTTGTTTGACGTCTTCATAACTTGACTTGAAGTATTTTATCTTTACTTCCATTGGCTAATTGGAGAGTGTAGTAGGCGTAGGCCGTCATAGACATCGCTGCTTGACAAATTTACATGATGGTCAAGGCTAACCTTCGGAGTCAACTAATGTGCGATCGCTGAACAGGATCACTATTGTTACATTGTCACATTGGGTTTGACTGCAATTGTCCAATACTGAAATGTTTCACCTCCAATCTGATCACTATTTTCATGGTATATTTGCCGCAAGCATTCATAAAATGCTTGCGCTTCATTCTCCAATCCAAATGTCATTAAGCATTTTAATATACGGGTGATGCGAAGATAATTGTGGTCAAATATACAGACCCATTCACGTTTACGATTCGGATAGTCTTCTGACTGTCTGACAACTATTTTTCCGTAATTACTCTCGTGACGCTGCAATCCATAGAAATGAAGCATGACAGTGAAGGAGCGCAACAAATTTTGACGTAGGTGTGAATTGCTGTGAAATGCTTGAATTACGTTCTCATCAATGATGGGTGCATCACGATTGAATGCACTTCGCTCAGGCAAAGGAAACAACCACTGAATGTAATCGTGGGTACACTCTAATTCTTCAAAATTCCAAGCCCAAATATCTTGAATCATACGACCTTCTGAATCTCTTTGCTCCCCTAGGTAGAACGGAACAAGCATTGCAGTAAGTTGTTTTTCATGATTCATTGCAAACTACCTTCACAAATCAACAACAGTAGCTAATTTTGTAGTTTTTTACACGAATTTTATTAAGTAATTTACACTTTTGACTTCACTACTGGCTGTGATGTTTGTAAAGACTGGGGCAAACTCCAGTCGGGACGCAAGCTAGCAGCATTGCGTAAATAAATATGATGAATTGAGGCGGAAGCTGGCAGATAAGCGTGGATTAAGAACCGAATGCAGCGCTGTAAGCTGCCTTCGACGTGCATTTGCTGCACATCCAACATGGCCACATTATCCCAACCAGGACGCGATCTAGCGATCGCAGCTGGGAAAATAGCATCCAAGTCGCGTGTCACTGAGAAAGTCACACTAATCATGTCCGTCGGCTGGAATTGATTCCGGTTTTCTAGTTCATCTAGTAGTTCTGTCACTACCTCTCGCATTGCCTCAACGGTATTTTCTGAAACGGTTGTTGCTCCGCGAATAGCTCGCATTTGCCACTCCACGCCAAAATCCTCCTTAAAAGAAAAAAGTTAAGAATTAGGAGTTAAAAGTGAGAAATTGAGAGTTTTAACTTCTAACTCCTCACTCCTAACTCATATTAAGGTCGATATAACCACAACGGTAAACCACTAGTAGACACTTCAAATTCGAGCCAATCAATTCCAGATCGAATTCCTGATGAAAACTGACGACTCCCTGGTAAAAGGCGATTCAATAAGGGTTTACGTTCTTCTAGGGTATAGCAGAGAGTTTTTTCCGGATCAAGTCCGACTAGTTCTGCTGTCCAGCGACGGGCATCTTCTTCTGTGCCGAGGCGATCTACAACACCCAACTCTAGAGCTTGCTGTCCAGTAAAAATCCGGCCATCAGCGAAACTTTTCACAGCTTCTACTGTTAAAGAACGACCATCAGCTACCGTTTGGACAAACTGCTGATAGCTTGTGTCAATCAACTCTTGCAGGATGTTTTCTTCTGGTTGGGTCAGTTGCCGATCGAAAGACAATATGTCTTTGTAAGGACCAGACTTAATTACCTGGAAGGAAACACCAATTTTTTCTAGCAAGCGTTCTAAGTTATTCCCACGCAAAATCACACCAATACTACCCGTAATCGTACCTGGGTTAGCTACGATGTGTTCGGCTCCCATACCGATGTAGACTCCTCCAGAAGCCGAAATATTGCCAAAGCTAGCGACGATTTTAATTTTTTCGCGCAGACGCTTCAGGGCGCTGTAGATTTCTTGAGAATCTCCGACTGTACCACCAGGACTATCGATCCGGAGCAATAATGCCGGAAACTTTTTTTCTTCTACAGTTTTCAGGGCTTCTAGGACGCGTTTGCGAGTAGCACCGGCGATCGCACCAGTAATTTCAATCCGCGCAATTTGTTTTCTAAACTTGGGCTTAAACGGCCAAATCATGAGCTGTCAACATACCTCGTAATAAACTTAATATAAGATGCCCAGAGGTCAGACGACCTGCTTTGCTCTGTTAAGAAACATAAGCAGACATTCTGAGCATCAGGATTTTAAGGAAATTTTTATATTTTGCAGTGGATTTTATTTGATATTCTCAATGAATACTAATCAAGTCCTTAAAAATTACAGCTAGCCCAAAATGCCAAACTCTAGTTTAGCGTTCAGCATGATGAAGCAGACACTATTTTAGTTGTTTTACAAGACTCAAAATCCTACAACCCTTGGCATTATTAATTTTTTGACTTTTTGAGGATTGATTTACTACAGTCACGCACCTGTAATAGTTGCTAGTAATCAATAACTAATAACTAATAATTAATAAATATTTAATTAACAAAATTCATTCAACAACACTAATCCCTAATTAAGCTTAAGATTAGTAGTATTTTGACTTTTGGGATATTACGTTTCCCTATGTTGTACAGCCCATTAGCGGCTGACAAAGCTATTTCTACTGTTTAGGAATCAATTCGTAAAATTTGACACCGATAATAAGCGTACATATCAAACAGTGCCCCGACGAAACTACAGGTAAAACTAATCACAAATAATCCACGGAGGGGAGTTCCACTGCCAAAGGTAGCGAGAAAATGCATAATCTGAGTAGCGATCGCTTCAGTTAACTCTTGTAAACCTGGGAAGTAACCGATAAGGGGTAAAAGAATCAGTCCACCGCCAACTAAGAATATCGGAGCAACAAAACTAAAAATGATCGTGAGTAGTAAAGAGCGGAGAAAGTTAGTGAAAATAGTCATTTAAGACAAACTCCGTGAAGTAGAGATGACAAGAGCTAGATAGCAGTTCGTCATTTTCTACAATACGTGCGATCGCCCTTGAACAACGAATCTGTCAAAAATCTTAAGTTTTCATTAAAATAAACTGCTACCCGTTACAGCATATGCTGGGGTTCTCAAAAAGAATTTGAATCTGCAAAACCCTTGCAAAATAAAGGTTATAGCCAATGGTAACACTTATTTATTGGTTAGCAGCACGTTCAATAACAGCTTAATTTTCTGAGAGCATCTTTAATCTAAGTTAATATTCAGCCCCACTGGGGATTGGAAACTGGGGAAGAAGCAAGGGAGCCGATGGTAACTGAGTATAGCCGTAAAGCCTGCGGCATAGCTACGCTTCGGGTGCAGCCTCTGGTAAAAAAGTGGAGCCAGGGAGATAGGTTTCCCTCTGCCGTCTTTTCAATCCCCAATCTCTATCCGAATTACCGAAGAAGAAAAGGATACAGAGCAACTAAATTTATTTATGGGAATTGTAATTTTGAATTTTGAATTTTGAATTCCCTGAAGGGGTTGACTTCCGCTATTCTTAAGGCAGTTACCGAGTTAGCTACAGAACATTGAACCAGACTACATCCAAATCCAGTTTAGGAGAATGGAGTCAGCGGCTGCTGGCGGCGATTTTTCTGGGTGGGCAAGTACTAGTTCACCTATTGAGGGGCAAAATCCATCGGCGCAACACCTTGCAACAAATGGCAGCAGTTGGGCCAGATTCCCTATTTATTGCCCTATTGACAGCTATTTTTGTTGGTGCAGTGTTTACCATTCAGGTAGCGCGGGAATTTATCAACTTTGGCGCAGGAAACATTATCGGCGGAGTGCTTTCTGTCGCGTTGACACGAGAATTATCTCCCGTGTTGACAGCAGTGATTTTGGCTGGGCGAGTCGGTTCTGCCTTTGCAGCCGAAATCGGTACCATGCGAGTCACAGAACAAATCGATGCCATGTTGATGTTGAGAACAGATCCAATCGATTACCTAGTTATCCCCCGCGTTCTTGCTTGCTGTTTAATGCTACCAATTTTAACCCTCCTGTCTTTGGTAACAGGGATGTTTGGGGGATTAATAATTGCGACAAATATCTACAACCTGTCTGATACGGTATTCCTAGACTCAGCCCGTAACTTTCTTGGTATCTGGGATATTGTTAGCGCCTTGATTAAGGCGTGTTGCTTTGGCATTTTAATCGCCGTAATTGGTTGCAGTTGGGGGTTGACGACAACAGGAGGAGCTAAAGGTGTAGGACAGTCAACCACAACTGCTGTTGTGACTGCCTTGCTAATTATATTTGTTTGCAACTTTTTTCTTTCTTGGTTGATGTTTCAGGGGACTGGCAGTGCATTTCTAGGGATGTAAAAGCGAAAAATTAGGAGTTAGGAGTTAAGAGTTATGAGTTAAAACTTTTCACTCATAACTCCTGACTCCTAACTCCTAAAATAGGAGAGATGCCTTACTAAATAAAGCAGGATTTAAGACTGTGACCAGTTCATTTGCTCCTAACTCCACATCAACTGTGGAACTCAAGCCTAGTTACAATATACCGATAGTGTTGGTGATTGCCGCTATTCCACTACTGTTGGTACAACCGTTGGTAGGCTCAGTTTTTACGCTGTTTGGTTTGTTTCTCATGTTTCAGGCGTTAACGCTGCGTTTGCAATTTACCGCCACCGATTTAGATATTTGCAGAGGCGAAAAATTGATTCGGCGTTTTCCCTACCAGGAATGGCAAAACTGGCGGATCTTCTGGAATGGAGTCCCCATACTGTTTTACTTTAAGGAAATTAAAAGTATTCACTTTTTGCCGATTTTATTTGATCCCAATACCTTGAAAAGTTGCTTAGAACAACGTTGTCCGCGTATTTAGTTCTGAGTTCCATCTGTGCTGAGTCGTTTCGATCTAGACTCATAACTCAGCACTTTTATGGCAGGTCAATTGTAATATTTCTGAAAGCTATTTATTCGCGTCATAGGAATTACACTATTGTTTATGAACCCAGAGGCATCTCAAACCCCAGAACCAATTGATGAGCGGTTGGCAAAAAAACAAGAACAGAACAATGCAGTTGAACATCCAGTCAATCCATCTGTTGAGTCAGTGGGAGAAACAGGAGCCATTAGCTCATCAGAGGACTACACAACTTTAGAGCCACTCATTTCCAATGCAGAAGTGGTAGATTCTACACTAGAGCTAGCAGAAAATTCAAATGGCGAGTTTGTAGCGCAGTCGCAACCGGAAAATAATACCGCACTGGGTTCAGAAAACCATCCTTTATATACAGAAGCAGAGCAGCGAGTGGCAGAGTTGCAGAGCGCTGAAGCATCTCTTAAGGAAGAAATAGCCAAGCTGCAAGCTTCTTACAAAAACCTTCAAGCACAAGTGAGTGAAACTCAAACCTCACTGGGACGACTGGTGCAAGAATCGCTAGTGCAGTTAGAACAACGCAAACAAACCCTGCAAATTTCTGTAGAACAACTAGAACGCCGTCAAGAACGTATTCGCAACGAGATGCGAACCACTTTTGCTGGAACATCCCAAGACTTGGCGATTCGGGTGCAGGGTTTTAAAGACTATCTCACAGGTAGCTTACAGGATTTAGCCGTTGCGGCTGAACAGTTGCAACTGACGCCAACTGTGGTAGAACGAGAAAAACCATCTGTAAAAGAGGCTAAACCAGTTGAAACCCAACCTGGAATACCGCAATTTGCCCAACAGCAGTTTCAAGATACTACTAAGCAAATTCGCCGCCTAATTGACCAATACCGCAATAAACCAGATTACTATGGCCCAGCCTGGCAACTACGCCGTACCTTTGAACCAATCCACGCAGAACGAGTTTCTAACTGGTTTTTTACCCAAGGGGGACGGGGTGGTTTGCGGACAATGGGTAGCCGTTTACAAAATATTTTGATTGCCTCAGCTGCAATTTCGATATTACATAAGCTGTATGGCGATCGCGTCCGTACTCTAGTCTTAGCTAATACACCTGAGCGATTGGGTGAATGGCGGCGTGGCTTGCAAGACTGTCTGGGAATCGGTCGCCCAGATTTCGGCCCAGACCGGGGCGTGGTACTATTTGAGGCATCTGATGCTCTAGCTCAGAAAGCAGACCGATTGACGAAAGCCAATCAACTGCCCTTAATTATCATTGACGATTCAGAAGAGCAAATCAGTTTGTCACTGCTGCAATTTCCCCTGTGGTTAGCCTTTGCCCCTGACCCCAAAATCATGAGAAACTATGATGATGACTTTTAAATAAGTCATTAGTCATTGGTTATTAGTCATTGGTCAAGAGGTATTACTCTTGACTTTTTTAAATTTTGTTAGCGTAGCGTTAGCGAGTCTTCGAGCGTCATTTTGAATATTATGGCTATTTGGTTAATTCTGTGCGGAGCAATTGTGGTCATAGCTTACCTGTTGGGTTCTTTTCCCACTGGCTACATTGCTGTGAAGCAGTTAAAAGGTATTGATATTCGGGAAGTTGGTTCAGGTTCTACTGGAGCAACTAATGTACTAAGAACTTTGGGAAAAGGGCCAGGAGCATTCGTTTTAGTACTTGATTCTTTAAAGGGGGTATTAGCGATCGCTCTAGTTTACTGGTTATTCAATTTTAACCCAATTCAAAATTATATCCCCCTAACGGTAGATGCAAAAATATGGCAACCTTGGCTGGTAACTTTAGCTGGTTTAGCTGCCATCCTGGGACATAGTAAATCGATTTTTTTGGGGTTTACTGGTGGTAAATCCGTTGCTATCAGCTTGGGGATTTTGTTGGCAATGAGTTGGCAGGTAGGTTTAGCAACAGCTGGTGTGTTTGCCGTTGTCGTGGCAATATCGCGGATTGTCTCTTTGAGTTCAATTGCAGGTGCGATCGCTGTTTCCATTTTCATGGTACTTTTGCATCAACCTTTACCATATATTCTGTTTGGGATTGCCGGTGGATTATATGTGATTTTGCGCCATCGCGCTAATATTGAACGGCTGCTTGCTGGTACTGAGCCAAAGATTGGGCAAAATGTAGCGACACCAGAACAAACTACATAATTGACCAACTGCAAATCGATAAAGAGTTTTTACTACATACTTGCCCCAAGCGATGCCCTGATCTGGTATCTCGTTCTGGAGTTTAGACTAAGCAACAAGATTCAATCTGATATAAACCTTTAAGGACTTTGCCATCTAAGCCAACAGTTTCTCCAGTATTTGGTTGTATATTAAAGAATTTACTTAGACACACGGAATAATCTTCATAATCTTGTAATAAGGCACGACGCATAGTGCTATAAGAAAGTAGTCTATTTTTTGCGGGTTGAAAGAGGTCAATCAACGGCTCACGGTAGCTTTAAATCCAGTCTCCAATTACTGAAAATCCTTTATTCCGTTCTGCAACACTACCTCAGTCCCTTTTATTCTTTGGCCTACTCACCCAATGTAGGTAAAAATCTCACCAAGCATTTTAGACCTATCCAAATCCCAAGATGCCCTCTAAGCGAATCTTATTTATCAGTAACGGCCACGGAGAGGACAACCATACCTCTTATGTTATTCAGACCCTGCGCCAATTGTGTCCTTCTCTAGAGATGGCAGCAATGCCGATTGTGGGGGAAGGAAAAGCTTACCGCAGCTTGAACATTCCCATTATTGGCCCGACACAAACGATGCCCTCTGGAGGATTCTTTTATATGAAGCGCCTCTATTTGCTCAAAGATTTTCAATCGGGATTGATTGGGTTAACGTGGCGACAGTTACAAGCAGTGTTGCAGTATGCTCCCGACTGCGATTTGATTATGGCTACTGGAGATTTTGTCTCCCAGACATTTGCTTACTTAACAAAGCGCCCCTTCGTCTCCTTTATCTCTTGTCTTTCTGCCCTCTACGAAGGGCGGTTAAAGCTCAATCCGCTTCTGTGGCACGACCTTAATTCTTCCAGATGTCTGGCAGTTTTCACTAAAGAATCTTATACGGCTTATGACCTCCAACGGCAAGGTTTAACTAAAGCTCAGTTGGCTGGTATTCCGGCTTTAGATTGGCTCGTCCCTACTGGCAAAGACTTGCACCTAAAACCGGACCAGAGAGCGATCGCTCTCCTACCAGGGTCACGGATGCCTGAAGCTGCGCGAAATTTTTGTTTGCAGTTGCAACTAGTGGTAGAAATCGCCAAGGTGATGCCTGAGTCAGGATTACAGTTTCGTGCAGCCTTGATACCAAATTTGATGGAGCAACTAGACGACATCGCCAAAAGCCAAGGTTGGCAACTAACTGAAGGCATACTCACTTATTCTCCTCCAGGAAATTCTCCTGACGAATCACCGATTGTGGAAGTGAGATGTTATTCAGATGCCTTCAGCGACATCCTATGTAACTCTACTCTCGTCATTGGTATGGCAGGGTTGGCAGTGGAGCTAGCTGTAGCGATCGGGAAACCTATTATCCAGATTCCCGGAGAGGGTCCTCAATTTACCTATCAATTTGCAGAAGCGCAAACACGGTTGTTAGGCACAAATGTCCAAACCATCGGCACCAAGCCAGCAACCCCTGAAACTCTCAAGCAAGCAGCTCGACGAGTAGTCGAGACTTTACAAGATTCAGACTACCTCGCTAAGTGCAAAGTAAATGGCCGTGAGCGATTTGGCTCGCCCGGCGCATCTGAGAGAATTGCCCGCGTTCTGCTAACCTATTTAGGAGAAACTTAGTAGAAATTACTGCTACTGCCAAATTTCAAGAGTACAAAAGTTTATCTGCCAAGGTTGCACAACAATTTTAGAGATTGTTGGATAAATCATGGAAGGGATACTTTGCAGCGCTAGCACAATATAAGCATATAGAATTGAACTATGAAAGTCCGCTCTAGCTACTGGCAACTGTTGCCTTATCTCTGGCCCCAATGGCCGCGGTTAGTTCGGGGGTTGGCTTGTATTTTAGGGTTTGTGTTGCTCACCCTAGCAATACCCTATTTAGCAGGTAAGGTTGCTTTGTTTCTTGGTCAGGGAAATGTTACCCAGATTGCCTACTGGCTCGGACTAGCCACTTTAGTATTTTTGGTTAGAGGGTTTTGTCAATACGGGCAGAATGTCTTTATGATAGCTGCTGCTCTGGAAATGGTTTTAAACTTGCGTAAGCAAGTTTACGCTCACCTGCACAAACTCGGATTGGATTACTTTGAAACCACACAGACAGGAGACCTCACTTATCGCCTAACTGAAGATATCGACCGGGTAGGGGAGATTGTTGACAAGTTATCCCATCAGTTTCTTTCCAATCTCTTGCAGTTAATTGTGATTCCCATTTACATGCTCTACCTGAATTGGCCGCTCACGCTTACAGGTTTGATTTTGGCTCCTTTGATGGCTTGGTTGATCGGAGCATTTGGTCAACGATTACTCGTGCTATCTCGCCAGAGTCAAAATCAGGTTTCCAATTTGTCAGCGCTGCTAACTGAAGTATTTGGCGGTATTCGTGTGGTTCAGGCTTTTGCAGCACAAGAGTATGAAGTGAAGCGATTCAATCAGGAAGCAGAACACAATCGTCAGGCTCAGTATCGCACTCAACAACTCAAATCCATTCAGTTTCCTGTTGTTGGGTTTTTGGAAGCAGTTAGTATTATGCTGCTATTTTTATTGGGAGGATGGCAGATTTCTCAGAATCAGCTGACATCTCAAGGGTTTATCAGTTTCTTAGCTGCTGTAGCTTTACTGATTCAGCCAATCGACATGATGATTAGCAATTACAACGAGTACAAACAGACCGAAGCTTCCGTCGAACGCATCTTTGAACTGATGGCGAAGCAGCCTAGCCTCAGCGAAAAATCGAATGCAAAGGAAATGCCACGAGTTATGGGCAAGGTAGAGTATCGTCATGTCGATTTCGCCTACAATCCCGACCAGCCAGTACTCAAGGATCTTTGCCTGTATGCTTCTCCTGGTGATGTCATTGCCTTGGTTGGTTCTTCTGGTGCAGGCAAATCGACATTAATTAACCTTTTACTTCGCTTTTATGACCCTCAGAGGGGTCAAGTTCTGGTTGATAATATTGATATCCGCGACGTTACACTCACTAGCCTGCGCCGTCAAATTGGCATTGTTCCCCAAGACGTTACCCTTTTTTCGGGAACGATCGCCCAAAATATCGGTTACGGTCAGGAAAAATTAGATTTAGCAGCGATTGAGTCAGCAGCAAAGATTGCCAACGCTCACTCCTTTATCACCCAGTTTTCCCAGGGTTATCATACCTGGGTAGGCGAACGTGGAGTTAACCTATCGGGAGGACAACGCCAAAGATTAGCGATCGCCAGAGCCATCGTCAACGATCCTCGAATTCTCATCCTGGATGAAGCTACTTCTGCCTTAGATTCGGAGTCAGAAGCACTAGTTCAAGAAGCGATCGAGCGAGTGATGCAAAACCGTACCGTGTTTATTATCGCCCATCGCTTGAGCAGCGTTCGTAGGGCTGACTGCATTCTCGTACTAGAACAAGGACAGTTGGTTGAAGCTGGTACTCACACCTCCCTACTGGCTAAGGAAGGACGCTATGCCCGTTTTTATGCCCAACAGTTTTATTCTACAGATGAGGGAGGAAGTAGGGAGTAGGTACAGATGTCTGTACGCTATCCATTTAGAGGAAAGATATTCGTTGACTGATCAAATGCATAGGTCAGACACTCCTAACCTTGCTACCGCTTCGTTATCACGCTCTATTTGTGCTAATTTAGCCATTTAGTCTAAACTCCATCCAGATATCTTGGGCTAATGACTAATGACTCTCACGTTGTGGTTTAATATATTTTTTGCCCCTGTGCTTCAGCCGGGGTTAAGCTTACGAATTAACCTTGCCTTTAATTAAACGGTGGAAAAGGCGGCAAGGCCACCAAAAAGCTCCACATATACTTACCGAGGCGATCGCGGCCACAACTCGCCAAGTTGAATTAGACTCAGTGGCAGATTTTGAAGGGTGAGCTTGTGTGCTTTTAGCTAATTCTGGCACTGAATGAGATAGCTGACTGGCTGTACTCACCCCTTCAATCGCTGCTCCAATTAGATAAGCTACTAGGGCAATTACTAGCCAGTTATTCATAATATTCCACTGTTTGAACTCTGAGCGTATGCTTGGCGAGCAATCATTTGATTTCTCGTACTTATTGATTGCTGCCTTGCCCGAAGGATAATCTTCCTTCAGCGGTATCACGAATAAGGGGCAATTTAGATTTTATGTAAGTATTTAGGGTGCTATCTGCCTGAGGATCAATAGCCTGCTTCGCTTTTAGCTGCTGGAGGAGCAATTGTACTAAAGCCGCATCGTCAAAATGCAGTAGGGTGTTGACCTGGGTAGACTCGATTACAGCCCAAAGCTGTTGCATCATTTTGGTAGTGACCATGAGTCTGTAACCTCTTAAGCTTTTCTTTATATTTACACGAATTCAAAATTTTCGGTTAGTTTTCATCTAAAGATTTATAAACATATAGGCTGATAATGCATGAGTCAGTTAAATCAGTTGAGTTATAGGGTTTTTCAATTGATTGAACTACAGGAATGCCTACGCCTGATCTTAACCGTGCTTTATAAAGAAAGAAAACTGCCTAAAGACTTAGATGCTTTCTAACGCTTTTATTTAAGTAAAGAATTTGAGCAAGGCTTTTGAAACGCCACAATGCAGATATGCATGGGCATCAGCGCTTTTTGTAGAAGGGACGTTGCAGAGAAAGCGGGATGATTTAGCAACTTCCGAAATTCGCTCGCTCTCTCTGCCTCACCTGCCTCAAGAGCTTGCCCCAATTCATCTCATGTTCTGTAACGCCGTAGAAGGAAACTGTCGGGTACTTTTGCTAGAAGTTTATTGCGAAACTGTAGCACAAGCTCCTTCCTGACCAGAAGGATCGGCAAAAACTGCTAAAGTGTGATATTCAGGGTTAGCTGTTTTATATATCACTCGAAAAGTATAGAGCTTATTTCTACCTTGCCCTTCGGTAACAACTGTTAAAAGTGTATTGTTAGTGGGAGGAAGCCCAGGAATATCCAGTTTTTGAATTCGTCTGAGTTGAATTACATTCGCTGAGGAGTTTGTACAATCTCCTGCATTACTATTAGAGTCTTGACCAAACTGCATACATACTGGACCATCAAAGTCTATAGTTACTTGTGATGGATCGTTTAACCAAACTTTTTTAATTACTTCTCCAGCCGGAATAAAGCTTAAGTTTGTACCTTGTTGATACCAAACGTCGATCGTAGGTATTGCTCCACCTAAACCCTGTGCTTGGCAAGAAAATATAGAACGCAAGACAGCGTTATTAGCAACAGCGCGGCCTACCAATAAGAACATAGCAACCGAGAAAATTAAGGAAGCTATAGGTAGTAAATAAGAATTATTTGGGGTATTTCCTGATAAGTTAGTATTCTTTTTCATGGTTGCAAATGGAGGAGATTGGTAGAGATAATAAGGGGCATCCGAAAGATGGAAAGAAAACTAATTACCAATTACCATTACCTAATCTAAAAACTAAAATTGGTATAAATTCTATCTCCTAAAATTAGATTGCTTGATTAACATATAATTCAACAGTTGTGCCAGCTCGCATAAACCAAACATTAGTTGGTTGTGACATTTGAGCGATCGCCTGTTGATTACGTTGGGCAATTTGAGGTACTACAGAGTTGAAACCACCTTCTACAACCGCCGCTGCAAGGTTGCGTCTGTTCTCAGTCTCAGTAACAGGGTAGGCAATGTAGGAGTTGTTGTTCGATTCGCCGTCACCAGAGTTGGCAGGTGGATTTGGATTTGTTGGAAATACAACTTTTGTATCAGGGCGATTTACTAACTCTGCCGCTTTACCAAGACCACCCAAAACGAATAATCCTAGATCCATTGATGCTATAGACGAACTTTGACCGGGAAATTTACCTGCCATTAAAGGTTTACCTTGGGTACCGCGAATAATAATTGCATTGTTGGGTAAGCTTTGTTCGGTAGGGTTGCCATCACTTTGCGAGATAACTTTAGTTACGTTCATCTGCAAAAGACCTTGTTCGTTAATGGAGCTAATTTCAGCTAGGAATTCGCTGTTTGCAGGTATAACGGTAGTACCATCCTTAGATTTTAATGCTTCTTTCGATTTGATCACAAATACGTTTTTCCCATCGCCTGTTTCATCACCACCGCCTGAATTAGTTGTAGTTTCCCCAAATATTGCTGTTGCTAATACAGCTTTAGCACTAGTCCCTACTGCTAAGGATTTTTGTCCCAGGGGTTGCTCTTGGCTCACCGCAGGAGCAGGAGTTTCTGGTGGTGGTGTCTCTTCCTGCGGCTGCGGATTGTTTGCAGCAGGTTCAGGAGCAGCTGCGACGTTATTAGGTTGATTGGTAGCATTAACTTGACCGTAGCTACCTAACTTTGCTAACCTTCTCCACTCTTCAAATGGGTTTGGTGGGGCTGGTGGAGTTATATTGACTACAGGTTGGGTGTTTGGCTTCACAACTGGTAGCTGAGGTGATGGCAAAGGTTGAGAAGCAGGTACTTTAACAATGCGCTCAACTGTCACTGTTCGAGGCACATAAGCTGTTGGTGGGGGTGTTGGTATCACTCTCTGTCTCCCTCTGGAAGAAACTGACGGATCTTGTAAGGCTGCTGTCTGAGTTGATTTTGCCGTTCTGAGCTGTTGTTGAGCAGCTTTCACCATCTGCGCTTGTTCAGTCAGGGCTAATTTCGTTTTGAGTGTATCTACTTCGCCTTCTAGCTGTTGAGAGCTAGACTCATTAGTTGGCTGCTCAGGCACTTGTGGAGGAACAATATCTTTTGGCTTTTGATTGCTGCCACTCATCAATTGAGACAAAAATACACCACCCACCAAAACGATGGCTAAGGTAGCAGCCCCTACCAAGCCTAACTTTGCAAAGGGATTAGATGAAAGGGGTTGCTTTGTCTGAACTTCTTGTGGTTGAGATAGCGACTCTTGCGGCGTTGCAGAGTCTTCTGAACTTTGGGTATCGGGAGAAGAAGATTCTTCTTCAAAGCCGACTAACCTTGACATCCGCGATTCCCAAGCGAAAGATTCTACATCTTGTTGGTGAGCGTCGGTAGTTAGAGTAAATCCATTTTGAGCAGGTGTTTCCGCAGGTATTGAGTATTTAGTCATGGTAAAGCTTGGTTGGGATTCCCAGAACAATTTTTATCTTGGATTTCACATACATTATAAATTTCTAGTCTGGCTTCACCAAGGCGGTAAGCTGCTAAGTGCGACGGTAGTGGAGCATTGGGTAGCGAACTTGCTGGTTCATCTATTGCTCTAACTAAAATTTTTTTATTAAAGGAAGTTGATTTTCCCAATCTATCATAACCACTAAAAACTAATTGATTAGCAAGCATCTCCACTTCCCACTTTCCATTACCTATTTCTCTAGGTTGAGAAATTTTTTGGATTACTAATACATTTTCTGCTCCTCTATTAACATTTTCAAATTGGCTATCTGGGTTTAAATTGGTAACTTCTGACTTAAGTTTTGGCTTAAAATCATCAGCTACCAATTGGGAGGTAATTTCCCAGACTTGCGTTGGCGGCTGTTGCTGTGACCAGGTAAGCATTAAGCTCATCGTTTCACCCACAAAGCGCCGAATAGCCTCTGGCTGCCGCTCTAAATTTGGTTGGGGGTCTACGGTTATAGTGCGACCATCAACAAGCTGCACTAAAGTTTGAGGTGTAAGTTGCTGGCCTAGTTGTTGTAACATAGACCCGTTAAATATTAGTAAAAGTAAGGTAAATATATGTAAACCAAATGTTCCTACTGCCAAAAGTGGCAATGGGTTATTTTTTCTATTTTCTGGTTTGAGTAATTGCATTAATAATTGATTATATAAATTGAACTATTTAGACAGTAAACGAGAAATCTTTTATCTAATAAAGCTATCAGATGTTTGTCCAGTTCCACATTGTGTTAATTTATCTTGATTAAGGTTGTTGTAACCATCTAACAAACATAAGTTACGAATTTCATAAATTTCTAGTTTATCAGCGCGGACACTATAAATTGCCTTTTGCAAGTCTGTGCTATTACCTGCTTGGGGATTACCGAAATAATCTGCTGCACGTATAAGGAAATCTTTATTAAAAGGAGTGATGACTTTTGCACCACCAACTCGATTTTGTTGAATTAAGTCAGCTACCATACCCACTTGCCACTTACCTGGTGCAATTTGTTTTGGTGGATAAACCCGCTTAATAACTAATTCTGATGTCATAGCAAGGTTTGGATTCTCAGAGAAAACTTCTGGTGGTGTCATTTCTGCAACTGTACTCAAGAAACCTTTGCGAAAGTCCTCTGATAAGGCAAAACTAGCTATCCAACTGCTGGTACTGATTTTTTGGTTACCACCTTGAGGTGTTGGAATAACAATTCCTAAATCTGGTTTGGGGGTTGCAACTTCTTCGATCCTTTGTGGGGGTAAGGTTCCAGACCAGCTAAACATTGATATCATCGTTTTGCTGATGAATTGCCGAATTGCTTCTGGTTCTCTTGCTAAATCATCAATATTAGCTACTGCTTTACCGTCTATTAATTGCACAAAGTTGGGAGCTTTTCTGACACTGAGTTGGCGAATATTTAGCCCTTGTAATAAGAATAAAAATAAAACTAATAGATGTAAACCAAAGGTTGCGATCGCAAAAAGTGTCAAAACACTTGCTATTGTTTGTCTTTTTTCCAGTAAGCGCACCATTTTATCACCTCTTCTGCAAAAAACTTCAGTTATTATATATTAATTATGATTTGAATATGATTTAGCAGTCAGGATACTTTCAAAAATTTTATTTATTTTGAATTTTGAATTTTTTATATCCTCTCTTTTACTAAAGAAGCCGTATTGCTAATAGCACTGAATACTGCAAAACCTCCAGCAGCAGCCACAGCTAACGACAAAATTGGTGCTAAAATTCCTAGAAAAATTATGAACCACATTAAGTCTGGATCAACATTAACATCTTGACCTGGCCCATTTACAATAACTGCGGCAGTGACCACAGCAATAATATTGAATGAAATCTTGGCGATGCCAATAGATAAAAATCCGGTCAGCCATGCAAAAATTGGTTTACCAGCTACAGGCAGTAAAGATGCACCTACGGCTATTGGCCCTAAAGCTGCTATCAGCAACATAGTTGCTTCTATCAAATTTTGGAAGGCATATTGTAAGGAAATTAAAAAGTTTTTGATGCTTGTTTGGACTGTAGAACCTAACAAAGAATTAAATGAGGTTTCTGATACAAAGCCAGTGCCATATCTGATATTATCGATCTTAGTTTGTAATCTAATTATCCAGTTTTGATTCCTATATGCATTTCTATATCTCTGCAAGAGGATATTAGCTTTTTCGGCAGCGTTGGTAAAGCATTGGCTTTGTTGTTCACCAGTTAGCGATTGGCAAGGACGCAGAAAAGAACCAGCTACTTCTTCAGCAACACTCATACTCAATGCTTGCTGATACATTTTATCCGCATCTGCTGTTACTAATACTCGCTGATTGACAGTGTTTATAAAGTTCCGCACTCCCAGTGTGAGGCTAGAAAGCATACTTCCATTGCCCGTATTACTTAAGAGGATGACCACCACAAAAGGCCAGATTAAAGCTGATATTGGACGACTATATTCGTAGGATATTAAGTCTTTGAGGAATTGTATCATAAAAAATAACAGGGTTCCTACTGCAAAAAAAATACCCAGAGTTGTCAGCGCTCCATACAAGCTATCACTGGTAGTATTCTGTAATAAATTCAGCCATTGATTGTCCCATCCTTCAGCAATACTTTGGGAAGTCGCGGCACCATTATCGAAAACCTCATCAATGCCTGCTGCTTGGGAACCTAGTTGAGCAAAAATTAATTGAATTGCAAGTTGCATTTTGAGTTGATAAGCTGTTTTTTAGATTTTGTAGGGTGTATTAGGAACCTAACACCCTATCCGACATACTTGCGTGCGTTTTTAGGCTGTCGATAACGCACCACTACAAACTGTTTTTCACGTTTGTTCTTGGTTTGTAAAAAGTTTAAGGATTTTAAAAATTGGATAGAAAATTAGAGTTTTTTCTTCTAAAATCCTATTTATCAACTTCTCTGCCAAACAAATCTAGTTGAGAAGTAGCTCGTAAAAGTCGCGCTGCTTCTGTAGATGTATCTACTCTCCGAGCGCGATTCGCCTCTTCTGCCTGTTGAGAAATATTTGCTAAGTTTAAATTAGAATATTGTAAATACTGATTTGTTTGTATTGTCTGACCAAATGTTTCACCTATAATTTGTGATTGTGCCTGTTGAATTTTAATACTTTGCAATTGAGTAGCACTTATTAATTGTGCTAAAGCCCCAATCGCACCGGTAATTGCAATATCTCCAGCAGTAGCATTACCAGGGGGAGATGGAGGAGAAGGAATCAAACTCGTAATTTTATTAATAAATCCTCTGCCTCCTACGTCTGCCAAGTCGCTAGAATCAGCAATATTTTCTAGTGTAGTTTCAGTATTTTCTAACTTTGCTTGTGTCCGATTTCGTCCATTTATACCAAGAAGAGCTTCTGCTGCTCCACGAGTAATAAAACGATTGATTTCATTACTAGCTGAATTTCCCTGTACTGCTACATTATTTTCAAAGCGGCTTGCTCTAGGGTCTGAACTATAAGAGCCGATAATCTTATTACGAATGTTTTTCCCCGCAATTACGGGGTTAGGTATCTTCAAGTCTGTCTCTTCCTTGCCACTATCAAGAGCAATTCGACTCTGTGCTTCTAAAGGCTTTAAGTTATCGCTCAGATTATCTTGAAAATATTTCCCCATATCTATGGAATATGATTGAAAATCAGTCCAAATCTGCCCTAATCCCGTGTTAATTTGTGCCATTGCTGGTAGGATTGCCAGGGATAGCAACGTAAGAGTAAAAATGGTAGTTCTTCGCATACATTTGTGCCTAAAAAGGTAGACTAAAATTAAGCAATGAGTTAAAAAACTAAATTTTTAACTATGATTTACAACTTTTTGAATCACTGTTAACTGATTACACAACTAGATTAACTACTACGTAGTGTAGCCACTAACTGACGTGCAAATGCAGAAATTGCTTCATATTTATCGCTATGAACTTGCATCATCTTACTGCGTGCAGTTTGTTCAGCAGGGTTATTAGCAACTGCTGCCAGTTGTTCATAACCTGGATAATAACGACAGAATGTATAAATACCGTTATCATCTAACAGCCATTGGCTATAAACGCCTTCTTTCCGGGGAAAAAAGCTTTCTGAAGCATTACGAGAAATAATGTGGCGGGGATACTTTAAGATATCTGCAAAACTATCGACTGCAACTGGCTGAATGCGTCCAATCAATCGTGTTGTCAAGTTTTGCAAAATCTTAGATGCAGCTTTAGATTTGGCAATAGTATCAGGATCTTGTCCTGATAAGATGACTCTGATACCGGCTTTAGCGCCGTTTGCACAAACTCTCCCAACCAAGTCAGATATTTGCTCAAATTCAAACAGAATTGGTGCTTCATCAATGAAGAATATCGAGGCCGGACTACTTAATGCGCGTCGTAATGCTGCTGAATAGGCACTTAGAGATAGTACGGCTGCATCTTCACTATCTGATAAGTTTCTGAGAGCAAAAACTAAAAGTTGTGCATCGGTAGGGAAACTCGATGGTGCAGAAATGGCTTGTCCCACACGACTAGAAAGCCAAAACCGTAAGCGCAGCTGAATTTGACTGAGAGCGTCTTCTACTCTGCCAGTTAAAGTACTTAGCTGCAAGTGTTCTGATGAACAGAAATACAGAAAATCTTTTAAGGTAGGAGTTTTCTGCCAAGCAAGAGTGCCAAATCCTCCCGCCATCGCTTGTCGATATCGCTCTTGTATGCCCTCATCAGCAAAGAAGGCTTCTAATGCTAAGTTGAGGAGCGATCGCACGGTTTGCGATAAAATTTGACTTTCAGTGGATGATCCTAAAACCATTGTCATCAAAGCTGATTCTAGGAAGGCAGTATAATCGTTAAAGCGATCGCGCTGTTGTTCTGGATCTAGCGATCGTAAGTCTGGCTGTTCAAATAAGTTATTCGATTGTTTGGAGATATCAAAATACGCTCCATTGACCCCCATAAACTCAGTGTAGTCAGTAAAGGTAGATGTCCCATCAGGTTTAGGAAAATCTAACGCCACAACCGGAATACCATGCGCCAAAGCCTGAGTTAGAATCCCTGATACCAAAACCGATTTACCAGCACGAGTTGTAGCAAACAAAGCTAAATTTTTGTGTTGAGTAAACAAGTCTAAATGTACGGGTGTTCCGCCTTCTTCGGCAATCAACTCAAAGCCTTCTTTATCACCCTGTTTAGTTAAAACTAAAGGCATTAATCCGGGAACTTCACTTGTTAAATATAGCTGGCGACGGTTAAAGGGGGTTGCTAACAAACCCTCCCAAACTATTGGTAGAGTTTGCAGCCAGGTTTTCCAGGCATACTCAGTTTCCCTAATTATCCTTGCTGGACGTTGAAAACAGTTTTCAATATATCTTGTCGCCTCATCTAATTTTTCTACAGTCGGACGATGTACCAAAATAGCGATACTCGTATAAATCGGGACTGCACCTTCAAACAATTGTTCTTGTGCTGCTACCGATTTCTTCAACTTTAATTGAGCGTTGACATCAATAGTTTTACTTTTTTCTTGAGCCATGATTGTCGTCATGTTTGACTGCTTCAGCACTCGTTGCAAAGTAGTTTTCACTAATGCTGGATTTGCCGCAGTCAACTCACAAAAAATCTCTGTATCTACTACTCTTTCTCTGGCCAATAGTTCCCATAAATATCGCAGTTGAGAAGATTTATTAGGCCAACCTCCGGGTTTTTCGAGAAATGATAGTACGCCAATATAACGATTGTTAACATTAACCCAGCGGCGATCGGCACAAGGTACGCTAGACTCCATCAGCAAAGTTGTGCCGTGGATATTGTCTATCAGCAATTTAGTACTAGCTAAATCTGAATTAACTTGTTCGTGCAGCCCTTCTTCATCTAAAGTTATCAACTGGGGAATCTCTATTGGCTGCGTATCATTAAACCTTTTCCAGATGCCCTCCCAGAGTTCATCAGCTTTCAAAGGCTTGACATCCAATCCCATTTGGTTAGATAAAATTTGTTCCCAGCGCAGAAAACCCTGTTTATAAGCACTTGTTATCAGGGTTTCAATGCGCTGGTTTTCTACTTCTGAGAGTTCACCTTTAAATTTCAACCACCAGGATTCAGCTTTGACTAAAAGTTTCTCTATCCAATCATCTGCATTTGCCGAGTTAGATTCAACGGTGTAAGTTACATAAATACGCAAAAATTTAGGCTTACGAATACCAGAAATAGTCAATTCTTTGACTCTAGCTCTCTCTGCCATCAACAAATATTTAATATCTCGTGATGGCGCATTCCTGATTAGCGATACTAATTCTTTTTGGCGCTCTTTGTCAGAACTAAAAGATCCCAAATGCAGTGTCATTCTTTCACCACTAGGGATATCTTTTAATCCGGCTTCAATGTTATTAAAAAGTGTATCGATTTGTTCGGGTCTTAAAGTGGTATGAATTCCCTTACAGTCAAAACCAAAAACAAAGCAAAACCGATCTCTTTGATTGCCTTTTGTCAAAAGGTAAGCGCCAATATCACGCCCATTCAATGCTACACGTAGCATTGTCGCCAAGTGTAAGGCATCTTCAAATGGTGTTAATCTACTTTCATTTCCGGCGACGCCGACGCTTTGTTTTCCGATTTTTTGCTTCATGGTTAACTTCCAATAAGCTTTGATAACGAGCAAAGCCTCTTGTCCAAGCGGGAACGCCAATAAATTTACTTAAAAAACTCCAACTCCTACCACCAGTTAAGATCCACCAAGTTCCTATTCCCCAACCAGTCATTAGTATTGTCCACAACCACTTTTGAAACTCTTCTTGGAAAATCCCACCAAAAATTCCATTGATAATAAAGTAAGAGGCTAAGGCAATTACCGTCCAAGGAAGAATTTGATCGGCAGGAATTGGCCCTAATGACGGTTGGCTTCCCAGAACCTGATTGACTGGACGAAATTCTTGTTCCCGCTCTTGAGACATTTGAAATATCTGAATTATTTACTGCGGTTGTGGGCCAATTACAAAGCGTGTGAGCACATCAGCAATGGTAACAGCAACAACGACTAATAGGGGAGTTCTGGCAATGCTTTGCCAATCTTCATCTTTACGGACTGCGTTAATCACACCAACCAAGGAGATTGCAATATAGAGTAAGTAAATGGCCCGCAACACATTAAATATCAAACTTATTGCTGTCCCGCTACCACCACCATCTGTTGCTGCACCACCTAAGTTTCTTTTGAAAAACCTTTCAGCTTCCCCAAAAAACTGTGCTTGTGCGGGGGCTGCAAACCAGTCTAACCAATATAAACTCAGAATTACGGCTGCGGCTAAAATTTGTAATAATATTAGCGATCGCTTTGGTAAATTCACTTGCTGCCCAATTTCTTGGATGATGACTGCAATTAAACTACCAACTAGTAAACAAAAAAGCAGGATAGGACTTTTTAGGCTGATAACGCTTACAAGTACAGCACAAGCAATCAAAAAAGGTACAGATTCAATCAGAATAATCAAGCTAGATTCGAGTCCCAGTCTTAACTTATGAGATCCTTTGATAGCGCTACCAATTAAAGCTTTGAAAAAGTTTCTCTCGTGAGAACTTTGCCTAGACATTTTCTAATTTTCCTATGGTGTACTGTGGGCGTTAGTTGTTTCCAATTTTACAAGCATTCCGATCTTACATGATTTAACATTTATTTTTCCTCAAATTATGAAGTTTAGCAAAGTTCTATACTACACATAAATTTGTATTAATTTAAGTTAACAAAACATTAATATTTCTTTAATTAGGTATTTATGGTTAGAGAAACTAGGTTTCGAGCTTTTTAACCAGAACTGCTACATTCTTCCTTAAGTTTTTCCATACTATAGGAATCTGCTTTGATTTCTGTTCGTTCAGCGCTGCGTAGCCATACTTATGTGCGTGGTGCGCTTTCGCGTCTCTGAAAGAGAAGCCTCTCTACAAAGAGAAGCGTCTCGCAGAGAAGTGCGATAGGCAAAGATTGGGGAGTAGGGAGTAGGAAATCAGCCTTTTCGAGTTGTACGGGGTTTTTTCAAAAACCCAATATGAGTACTATATCTCCATACTATCAATTATCAGTTTGAGTAATCTAGTATAAATGCTAGACAATGCTTGGTAGCATACCGCTCTTTAATCGCTATGGTCAGAGTAAAATCTGAATCCCTTACCCAGGCAGAGTTTTGCTCACTAAACATTAATTCAGACGATATCTAAAGTAAGCTTTGCTAAGGTAACGAGGTCATTTAAGGAACAAAATCCCCTCCAGATAGAAATTAGGAGGGGTTTATGCTGAATGGAATTATTACTATCTAGTGTCTATGATTACTTTCAGATAGTCGCACTTCCTGACTATCTGAAAGTAATAAATCAACATTTTTCAAATCTAGGTTCTACTATTTATTTTGCATTGCAGATTATATTTGAGGCTACGGTGTAAATTTAAACACCGTTCCTCGACCAGAAGCGCCACCAGCAGAGGCAGTACCGTAATAATCAGTACCGACTGAAATTAGTGTGGACTCTGGCGTTGCTCCATTGGTGTTAGTACCCGCTGTACCACTAGTGGCATTAAAACTAATTAACTGGGTGATAGTTGAAGTAGTTCCAACATTCAGTCGATAGACAACTCCTTTGTTATTAGCCCCGCCAGTTGAAGTTGTGCCATAAAAGATACCACTACTTGCTCCTGGTGTAAGCGCAGCCTTTGGGTTGGCTCCATTAGCACCATTAAAACTGGCAACTAAAACGGGCGCACCAATAGGATTGGTAGCTGTTCCAATGGGAACCCTAAATATAGTGCCTACATTATTAGCTCCACCTAGCCTAGTAGTACCGTAGAGGAATCCGTCAGATACAATCAATGCAGACTCTGGACTTGCCCCATTAGCACCAGTAAAGCTAGAAAAGCTATATCTAGTAGCAATAGGATTAGTAGGAGTGTACTTGAATACAACTCCCCTATTACTTGCTCCACCTAGAGAAGCAGTGCCGTAGTAGCTTCCATTGGTAGTCACCAATTGCAATCTTGCTAATGGAGTTGCTCCATTACTACCTGTGAAGTTTATTACAGTAGTGACTGGGCTGCCACCCAGTGGAACATTGAATATAGTTCCTTTACTACTAGCTCCACCTGCCGAGGTTGTCCCCCACAAAACATTGCCAGTGCTGTCTGGAATCAGCCGACCTGCTGGGTTAGCTCCATTACCGATGCCAGTGAAATTCACAAGAGTTGTCAGACCTGTAAAAGCTGGTGATGCCAAACTAAATAATGTGCCAAGGTTACTTGTGCCACCTGTAAAGGTCAGACCGTATAAGTTGCCATTGTTTGCCTGGAATAATCTAGCGATTGGATTAATGCCTCTGTTGGGCAATGCTGTTCCTGTAAAGTTGATCAGTGTGGTCAAAGTATTGAAACCGCCACCACTCAACTTGAACGCAGTTCCGTTGTTAGATAAACCACCAGCAGAAGTAGTTCCATAAAGATTGAGATCCTTACCCTGAAGTACGCCAGCCCTTGGCGCAGCTCCGTTAGCACCGTTGAAATTTACAACAGTAGTCAATGATGGAGCAGCTTGAGCTTGTTGCAAAGGCAATACTAATGAAGAAGCTAAAGCAGCCAGCGAAGTTAAAATTGATACCCTGCTTTTGCTTGGGCGTTGTTTGCAGAGATTATTCTTGTTCATTTAAAACCTAGAAAGAATTTGATGTGGCTGGATATAGTGCTTAAGTCAATAACGTAAAATGACCTCGTTTATGACTTTGTTCAGTAGCATAAATAACTTTTATTTTTTTGGATGTCGTGAGCAACACAAAAAATCCGAAATTTTAGCAAAATTAGGCTTTTTTATTACTCCTGTGAGAGGATAATCTAAAATATTCCTACAAAAGCAGTTTTACAAAACATATTTAATGATTACTCTAATTAAATAGGCAACTGCGATCGCAGTTGCCTATCTAATCAACCCTTGATCTTGTCAAATTAAAGGTGTCCAACCCATCCACCCTCAAGAAGCTTGGGTTAAGCCCAAAATCCTTTGTAGAGATGCTTATAAAGTGCATACACTCTACTAAATACTTATTAAAATCTCTAAAAAAAGCTTAATTAAGAACAACCATATATACGCGAAAGTTTATGGATGAGAGACGCCCCGATGCTGTTGACAGTTAACAGTCTTTCCTGTTATTCCATCCCCTTTTAGGGGTGGGATGAGCTTAACGGCGCGATGTTTGGCAGCGAAGCGATCGCGGTTTTAGTAAGCTAATCGTCATTTAAATAGCACCATTTTCATGGTAATTAGGATTTATGCATTGACAAGAAATACCAAATATGAATCAAGATTAAAAACCATTTCTTGCTATTTGAATTTTTTATGCTATTCTCAATCAGTTATCTACTGAGGTTGCAGTTGCACTTTCTGTACAATTAGAGCAAATTTCTACATAGATAGTTTTTCGTGGTTTATACCATTTTTCTCGTGCTGTCCTATATGATGAAGCCAATGATGTTGTTACCTGTCTCGTTGAACATCACAAACTTCTAGGTTTAGTTAAACAAAAGCGTAAGCGCCATCGACAGATTGACGCTTACACCCAACAAATTTGGGTTTTATCTTCTTAAGTTGACACCAATGAGCAATGCTGTGCCCCTACGGGTGTAACTCACGTAAACGAGAACCGCTATAATTTTCACCTGAGAAACTCTGAAGGAGTCACATAGGCATTCGTTTGCCTATTTTTAATCGGTGGAGGTAAGGTACTTTTAGAAGCTATGGATTGCGGCGAAATTTGATATCGGTTTCCCCAACCACCATTCAAGTCTTCCGGTTGCGGACGAGGTGGTACTGTTTTCCCCGCAGGTAGAGGTATTGTTAAGGTTTGGCTAACTTGTAAATACTTTTCACCTTCGTTAGTAAAGCGAATCAACTTGCTTTCAAGCGTGTCAAATTGTTGATTTTCTAACTTTAACTTTTGAGAGTTTTGATTATCTGGCTGTTCCCACTGACTGGCAGGATCGAAAATAGCTACAAATGTAACACCATCTTCTGGAAACAGTCGTATTTGTGCTGGATTTGCTTGCCAGACTTCTTGAAAACTACCATCGGGTGAAACTTGCCACAGATTCAGTGCAGCCTCCCATTGTCCCTGTTTGACTTCCACAATTTGACGAGCCAGAATTGAACGGTTAGTATTCGTGTCTGAATTCAGTAAAGCTTCTGTTTGTCCTGATACTGGATGCAAATAACGCACAGCGGCCACTGTAATCTTGCTAGACTCCGGTAGATTAGTACTACCGACGATATTGTATACACCTTTACTTGATATAGGTTGTACATCTCCAATTTTCATCTCCACTTTTTCTTGTGCTTTTTGAACACAGCCATAACTGGCAACTAAAAGCATTAGACAAATGCCTGCCTGGAGATTAATAGTAGATAGAGCTTTAAATATAGGCAAAAAACTCTTTAAATCAATAATATTCATAATAAATGGCAACATTTTAGGTTTATTTATAAACTTAGCTCAGTTTTTTACCTATTATGCCCACTTTAGTTTTAAAAATAACAATTTTTATCGACTCTTAATCAAATAATTGAAAATTAAGAATTTTGTTGGATCTAGTGGTTAATACTCATTAACTTTGCTAAGGTAGCGACATTCAATAATCTAAATATATAGTTGTTATTTAACTAGGCTGATGAGGCAAACAGTACTCGATTGTTATAAATTTACTTTTTCAAGCCAGTACCATAAAGTTTATCCACTGCTTTGCATTGTCGTCGTCTCGATTTCCTGGGTACTGGCAGTGAGCGAAAAGTCTTCAGCTCAAGTTAACCCATCTCAGCTACAGACTATCGACTACCAATTAGGTTTAGCAGAACCGCTACCAGCGCCTAAATTACCTGTCAATAAAAGTCAATTGCAGTCAGGATCGCAGACATTGCCTCCTGCACGCGTAACGACTGGTGTAGCAACTGCACCGATCGCTAATCCAGTGTCCAAAGTTGTGGAACCCAAACCAGTCAACGATCTCCAACAGTTGGAGAGTGTCTTCATCCAGGAACAGGTAACTGGAAAAGCCCCGGCAGCAGCACGTAGTTCTGTTGCACCACAAGTGGCAGCAGGTGGGGACACTTCTGATTTGAATTTAGGATTTCAGGGACAGATGAACGGCTCAAAGCCATCAAGTGGTTCAGCACCGCTGCCACCACTCGCCAACTCGACTGCAACGCAAGAATTCACTGCACCAGCAGCACCAACTTTTAATCAACTACTAAGTTCTCAAACAGCACCCCTGCCACCACTTCCCAACTCGACTGCAACGCAAGAATTCACTGCACCAGCAGCACCAACTTTTAATCAACAATTACTCGAGCCACAGACAACACCATCAGTTCCTACTACGGCTCCCGCTCCAGTACCAGTTACCCAATCGGTAACTACTCAACAACGCCGTCAACTCAATAGCAGTAGTTTAAGGGAACCCTCTTTACAATTCCAAGGAGTTTATATCACCCAAGGCGGTGATACCTCGGCGCGGGCGAGAGTTAGCGGCATCTATCCACTGTCTCCTCAAGCTTTGGTTGGAGCAACCCTGGACTTAACCAGCCAAGGCAGCAGCTTGGATGACTCCCGAAACGAGGGTTTGAACATTAACGAGCTTTATTTGGCAACTTCACTAGGAGGAGTACCTAATCTGCGGTTTGTGATCGGTCAAATAGATTTAACATCTTATTTTGATCGCAACAGCTTTGCTAAAGATGGAGCCAGTCAATTCTTTAATCCGGTGTTTCAAACCAACCCAGCACTGGCGGCGACAGGGATTAGTTCACGCACTGGTTTATTAGCCGATTGGAGTGTTACTGACAACATTGAAGCGAAAGCGGCAGTCTTTTCGTCAGCAGACAAAATTGGTGACTTCTCTTTAGATGGATTTGCTGGCGAAATCGGTATCCGTTACGGCAATGCGATTATTCGTGGTACTTATGCCAGCGATCGCGATGCCGGTGTCCGTGATAGCTTTCTTGAAAGCTTTAGCATTGCCAGAGGCAACAATCAATTTGGCCCTGATGAAAACGATCGCGAAGAAGCATACGGTGTCAACGCCGAAGTCTTTATTCCTAATCTGAAATTAGGTTTGTTTGGGCGCTATGGTCGTTACGAAAATCGCACTTTAGGAGAGGGTGCAAATACTTACGTTTTGGGAGCTAGTTTCTTGGATCTGTTTACCCCAGATGACCGACTCGGAATAGCTTATGGGCGCGCTCTCTCTAACGATCGCCTGCGTCGTGGAGAGCGTCCCGATGTATTGGAAATGTTCTATGATTTTAAATTTATTTCCAATCTACGGATAGGCTTTTCGGTTCAAGCACGTGATGATTTCTCAGAGACAGTCTTCGGTATCAGGGTGAAATCAGAATTTGATGTGACTCCCACAGGGAGAATTACTCAATGAGTCAAAACAATATAGATAAAAGGCAAAAGGTAAAAGCTAAAAAAATTCAATATCGTTCTCTTTTTATTTGTTCATTTTTCCTTTTTACTTCCTTGGTAACTGTGTCGTCCTTGGGCAGTATTGCCCCTGCTCAAGCACAGAACTTATCAGCATCGGCACAAAAAGGTTTTGCATTTTTAAAAAAAGGCTTTATCAATGATGCGATCGCAGCCTTCCAACAAGCCCTTAAAAGTCAACCGCAATCTTCGCAAGTTAGGTTAGGATTAGCGATCGCCTATCGTCGAGCCGGACGTATTCCCGAAGCTTGGAGTGCTTATCAACAAGTACTGACAGTAGACTCCAACAACCAATTAGCTTTAAAGACAGTTGGTCTATTGGCTACTTATCGTCCTGAGTGGAACTTAAAAGGGATTGAGGCTCTAACAACTTTCTTAGACTTAAATCCTAATGACTCAGAAGGTCGTGGTTACCGTGCTCTACTTTACTCTTATCAAGGACAATTAAGCGAGTCTTTGGCAGACTACCAAATAGCGCTGAACAACAACCCCACACCAGAGACAGTCATTGGTGCAGCTCAAACTTATAGTTACAGTGGGGATTTTCCTAAAGCACTGGAGTTGTTTAATCGCTATCGCTCGACTGGCAAAGCCATTACAGGCTATGCAGCAGTAGCCTACGGTCGCACCTTACGAGAAACAGGCAATCCTGCGGGAGCAGTACAGGTGTTAGAAGCGCAATTGCAGCGCTCCAATAAACTTGACCAGATAGAGTTTGAAACTCGTAAAGAACTGGCTGTAGCATATCTTGTCAATCAACAACAAGCTCAAGCATTGGCGATTTTAGATGTATTACAGGGAAGGCCAGAGGCGATTTTGCCCTTAGCGCGATCGCTCAATGAAATTCGCAAGTACACCAATAACCCCACCCTCACCCAGCAAGTCTTTAATCTTTACCGTCAAGCACTCCAAACCGATCCCAACCCTTCCCCCAAACTACTGCGCGAAGTCGCTGATGTCTTTACTGGGTTCCCCGAAGGACGACAAACAGCACTGCAACTGTATCAACGGGTGGCCTTAGAATTTCCCAACGATCAAAGTCTGGTGGTGCAGCAATTGGCTTTGGAAAATCAGCTAGGTTTGCTCGGTAAAAATGACTTGAAACAGCGTTTGGCTACTGCAATACAATCAGCGCCGAGCGATCGCGTCCAGTTGCAACAGCTAGCTAATGCCTTAGTAAACATTGATGCTCCCGATCCAGAATTTTTACCTATGTACCAAAATCTTTTACAAATGGGGGTTAACGTACCGTTTTTGAATTTCCGGGTAGCGCAGATGTATGTGCAGCGCCAAGATTTGAATGGGGCAAGGCAAGCCTTGGCAGCTTACACAGCTACCGCCGCAGGTACTAAAGACCTTACACCCCAGTTATTAGCAGCAGAAATTGAGCGTCGTGAGGGTAGTCTCGAAGCGAGTGCCCAACGTTACCAAGCTGTGCTTGCTAGTAAGCCAAATAGTAGCGATATTATTGATGCTACTTTGGGCGGACTGGCTGGAGTGCGACTGCAACAAAAGCGTTTTGATGAGGCTGTGACAGTTTATGACCAATTGATCGCTCGCAATCCTCAAAATTTGTCGACTCAATTAGGGCGTGCTAGTATCGCCTATCAAGCCAAGCGAATCTCCCAACCAGAAGCAGAGGCAGTTCTCAACAATTGGTTAGCTACACAACCTGCAACCAATACTCCTCCAGAACTATATAGTTTGTTAGGAGCACTGCCTACTGATCCGCAAAAAGAAGCTTTATATACTTATCTGCTAGAAGCTGACCCTAGTTCCATACCATTACAACTGCGCCTATTACAGGTGATAGCAAAACGTAATCCTGCTCAAGCACAAGCGCGGATGAAGCAGTTAATTGCTCGTATTCCCAAAACTTCTGACTCATACCAGTTGCAGGCAGAGTTGGCTCGATCTGTAGGTGATTTGAATTTGGCTAGCAATACCTATGAGAATATTTTGGCGCAGCAGCCAGATAACATCGATGCCCTAGCAGCCTTGGGCGGAATTCGCTTTGAACAACGCCGCTTTGAATCGGCACAGGAGATTTATGCTCAAGTGTTGGCACAAAAACCGGAAGACAAAGGCACACGCCGCGCCCTTGCTGGATTGAATGCAATTTTAGATCAGCCTTTGACAGCACTGGCACAGCTAGAACAACTGCAATTAGAAGCAGCCGCAGAAGGAGGAAGCGATAGCGATGCAGCTCGGCAAATACAGCAAATCCAAACAGACTTTCTGCTACGACGGGGATTTCAACCTCCTTGGGAAGACTATCAACGCCGAAACAGAAATTAGCGATCGCTTAACTTTCTTCATAAAGGTTAATTTTCAACAACTACAAGGGAACAATAAGGGTACGGAGATGACATTCTTGTGCTATCACCATCAGCTAATTTTTTACAAATCAAATTGTTCTTAGGATGTGGCACTTCCCAAGAGTGGCAGCTATTGCCAGCCTAATTGGTTTATCTGCCTGTATCTCTAGTTACTCGGCAGCAAACCCCAAAACGCCGGATGAGCAAACTCCGGTGGCAAACGTCCCCACTGAAGGTAGTAGTCAAAATTTCACTGGATTATTAGTTGATCTCCCTAAATCCACCCCCAACCGGGAATTACTAGCCCAAAGTTGGGATAGCTACCGCCAAAGATTTATTCAGTCAGATGGGCGGGTGATTGATTACGAAGCAAGCGATCGCTCAACTAGTGAAGGTCAAGCTTATGCTTTGCTAAGAGCAGTACTGATTAATGATCCGGCAACCTTTGCCCTGACCTTAAACTGGTCAGAAAATAACCTCCAGCGCCAAGCAGCTGGTAAACGCACAGATAGTTTGTGGGCTTGGAAGTGGGGACGAAAGGAAGATGGTAACTGGGGTATCATCGACACCAACTTTGCCAGTGATGGAGATATAGATGCGATTACTGCCCTGATTTTAGCATCACGGCGTTGGAATCGTCCCGAATACCTGGAACTGGCAAAAGTTAAACTGCAAGATTTGTGGAACTTGTCCACCATCTTAGAACCGCAAGGTAAGCGCTACCTGTTACCAGGGCCTGTAGCTGCATTTGTCCCAAATGCATCTACCCTTTACCTGAATCCTTCTTATTTTGCACCCTATGCTTTTCGCATCTTTGCACAAGTTGATCCCCAACATGATTGGTTGAGTTTGGTAGACAGCAGCTATCAAGTGCTAGAAGATTCCGCCAAGCTTTCTAGCGTAGGTTTACCCAGTGATTGGGTAGCTCTAAATACCAAAACAGGAGAATGCCAAACCCTACCAGCATCTAGCACTTTAAAAAGTTTGTATAGCTTTGATTCTTATCGAGTTTGGTGGCGTTTGTCGTTGGATGCTGCCTGGTTCAACTCACCCCAAGCGCAGCGCTATCTAGTGAAATCTACTAAGCACCTGCAAAAACTGTGGAGTAAACAATCAAGTCTACCAGCAACTATCGATCTCCAAGGGAAAGCGTTAGTGGATTACGAAGCTACATCCCAATACGCTATGTTTCATGCCGCCATGCAGTTGGTAGAACCAGCGATCGCTCAAGAAGTGCTTGTAAAAAAGATAATACCTCAATACAAGCAGGGAATTTGGGGAGACGAATCTGCTTATTATACCCAAAATTTGGCTTGGTTGGGATTGCTACCCCCAAAGACAATTCCCCAGCGACTGCTTAAATGACATCCTCTGACGTTGAGTTAGAGCAAAGGCTTCCCAAATACCTTTTATTCCCGGTGATTTCTTTTAAAAAATCCGATGAGATGATTTTAAGTTCTAAAAGCAACAAAATACTCGTGCTTTTTACGTAAAAAGTTTGAATAAATTAACATTACAATCACGCTCTACCATGAAGCAGTTGTTTTATCTTTCCCAAATTAGTAAAAAAGCAATTATTGTTACTACTTCTTGCTTTTTTTTGTTTCCTAGTTCATTATTGAGCGCTCAAGCTCAAACCAAGAGCGATCTGCAACAGCAAGTAACTTTATTAGCTCAAGCAACGACATCAGGAAATACTGGTAAAGCAGACTTAGAAGCTGCTAGTACTAAAAATCTAGCAACTTACAACCTAGAATTTAATCGTAGTCCGATTGTGGGCAACCGGATGCGCTTGCGCGGGGTTTACTCAGAAGGTCGTCTTGCCTTTACCCGCCCTCGTGGCTGGAAATTAGATCGGGGTAAAGTACAAGCTTTAATCCGTTTTCAACACTCACCAGCACTGTATGCCAATCGCTCTAACCTGACCGTGCTAGTCAATGGCACCAGTATTGGTAGTGTACCACTCAATCGCAAAGAGTCTCAAGTAGGTCAAGCACTGTTCAATATGCCACCAAAGCTGCTTCAAGACTATAACGAACTCATATTGGTGGCACAACAGAATAACAGCATCGAATGTAGTGACCCTAGTAGCCCCGACTTATGGACAGAGATTCTACCAGATTCCAAATTAATCTTGAACTATGAACGGCAGCCGATTCCCCTGAATTTCAGCCGATATCCTTATCCTTTCTTTGACGAACTTGGCTTAGAAACTAACCAAGTTGCTTATTTGCAACCGAGTCAAGTTGATCAATCCTGGCTGACAGCAGCAGCTCGCTTACAAGCGGCATTGGGGAGGATCGCAGATTTTCGCCCGATTCAAACGAGCTTAGTGTCTGATGTCGCAAATGTGAAGGCAAGCGATCGCTTGGTAATTATTGGTACTCCAAATGAGCAACCATCTCTAAATACTTGGAAGAATTTGCCCCTAAAAGTCGTCAGCAATCAAATTCTTGATCGTGATAATAACCCCGTACCAGATGAAACAGGGGTATTGATTATAACTAAAGCTGAAAAGAGTGGGATTCCAGTTTTAATTGCTACTGGCAACAGTGCAAAAGCCGTGGAAAAGGCAACTCAATTTTTATCACAGCCAGATTTGCGGAAAATGGGGACTGGTCAGGTAGTATTCGTCAGTACCATCAAGGAAGGTTCGACACCAGGACTCCGCCAGTGGCCTCGTTATTTGCCAGAACAAAATTCTTTTAAACTGGGCGACATTAAAACCCAGGTAAATGGTGAGCCATTTAGCGATGTAACTGTACGTGGGATAGGAGCGCCGCCAATTGAAATTGATTTTCGCGCTTTACCAGATGATCGGTTTGTCCGGGGTAGTTCCATGAATCTGGTGTACAGCTACGGACCGCAGGTTAATCCGCGAACTTCTGCGATCGAAGTTTTACTGGATGGAGTTTTCATTGGTGGGGCACGTCTTGATTCTGAGTCGGGAGAAACTCGCAAAAACCTGAAAGTCAATTTGCCGGAAAACTTGATCAAACCCAACTCAAAACTGCAAGTTTTCTTGCGGATGAATCCTAGAGAACCGTTTGATAAACAGAACTGTCTTCAGCCACCAGATCAACAACTTACAGGTACGGTGCATTCTGATACTAGCTTCGATCTAAAGCGAGAAATCTCTACACAACTACCAGATTTGAACCTGCTGAAATTCGGTTTCCCCTTTGCTGCACCACAGGATTTGTCCCAAACAGCGATCGTTGTGCCACAAACCCCCTCGAAAACAGATGTGTTGACCTTGTTAGCTTTTAGCGAACGCTTAGGAAGGCTCAGTCAAGCAGATGCGGTCAAACTAAATGTTTATACACCGGATTCTTTACCAACAAAAGCCCGCAAAAATGACCATTTGGTAGGAATTGGAACGCGAGAAGACTTTCCTTTCCCTGAAGTATTTAATTCCACTGGCTTTAACTTGAGTCAGGCATTTTCCCGCTCCTCTACCAATGCTGTGGTTCAGACGCCACAGGATACACAAGGCATGATTAAGCAAATTATCTCTCCTTGGAACAGCGATCGCGTCGTTCTAGCTTTAACATCTCAAACCGAAACTGGTTTAGAGCGAGTGCGGCAAGTCCTCAATCAAGATCCGTGGTTCTTCCAACTCAAAAAGGATACGGTGCTAATTAGTAGCGATCAAAAAGACCTGGTTTCCTACGATGCTGATGCCTATCAACTACAGTTTTTCCAAAGCGCTCCAAGTACTCGTCGCTGGGAAAATACCACTCTCCTCAGTAAGGCATCACGCTTTTTACAAGAAAATTGGCTATTGCTACCTCTAGGCATTCTCACTGTATCTCTAGTTCTTTACGGGATTCTCCAGTTGTATATTAAGCGCTTGACTGCTGACAAAAAGTAGACACTTTCGTTCAGATATCGCCAATTTTAAATTTAAATTTCAAAATTTAGATCCAAAATGACTTTTTCCCCACGTTCATCGCCCCCGAAATCACGCGATCGCCAGGGCTTAAAATTGAGCAATTGGTTGATTGATATTACCCCCCGATTTTTTGATCGCACTCTTCAAAGGGTGGGTGTAAAACAGTTTAAGTGGTTTATCCTACTGCTGTTGTTGCTCTCAGTGCCACTGATTGTTACCCCGATAGAAGTTTGGCAGCAGGGATTAGTAGCAGTGTTTCTCGTACTACTCGGTCAACTGCTTATACACGCAGAGTTTCAAGAGTCTTCTTCAGAAATCAGCCATTATTATCACCTGTTTATGCTGTGGCTGAGTATGGTAACAACGCTGCGTTATTTATACTACCGCACCAGCTATACCCTCAACTTTGATGGTTGGCTCAACAGTATCGCTTGCGTATTCTTATTCGCCGCTGAACTTTATGCCATCCTTACCTTGGTATTGGCATACTTCCAAACCCTGAAGATTCAAGAACGCCAACCAGTTAATCTCACAAATATTCCTGTTGAAGAATGGTTCAAAGTTGATATTTACATCCCCACTTACAACGAAGACGTGGAGATTGTTCGTAAGACTGCTGTAGCAGCCTTGGCCTGTGATTATGCCCCTGATAAAAAAATGGTCTATGTTCTTGATGATGGTCGTCCAGAAAAGTATAAAGAGAACGACCCACGCCGAGAACAGTTTAGCGCCAGACGGGAACAGCTACGGCAAATGTGCCAAGAACTCGGCTGTATACACATGACGCGGGACAATAACGACCACGCTAAAGCTGGTAATATCAATACCGCCTTTTACAAAACTGAGGGTGATTTAGTATTAATTTTGGACTGTGACCACATTCCATCGCGGCAAATTCTCTTGCATACAATGGGTTTTTTCTTCGATCCCAAAGTATCGTTTGTCCAAACTCCCCACTGGTTCTATAACCCCGACCCCTTTGAGCGTAATTTGGTCACTAAAGGTAGAATCCCCGCAGGCAATGAACTGTTCTATAAGGTATTGCAAAAAGGTAACGATTTTTGGAATGCCGCATTTTTCTGCGGTTCCGCAGCATTAATTCGTAAATCCCACGCTTTAGAAGTTGGGGGAATTGCGGTGGAAACGGTAACAGAAGATTGCCATACTGCTTTGCGATTGCATTCGTTGGGTTACAAGTCTGTCTACTACGACAAAATTATGGTGGCTGGTTTAGCGCCAGAAACGTTTTCTTCTTACGTAGGACAACAAGTGCGTTGGGCCAGGGGGATGGCGCAGATTCTGCGATTAGAAAACCCAATTTTTAATCCGAAGCTGAACCTAACATTTGCACAACGGATTTGTTACTTTAGTGCGACTTCCCACTTTTTATATGGCTATCCTCGTCTAATATATGCGATCGCTCCCACACTATTTTTATTATTTGGCGTTAACTCTGTCCAAGGTTTGGGTTTAGAAACTCTAGCCTACGCCTTACCCCATATTCTCCTCTCTCTTTTTACTAACTACATCATTTACAAAAACGTTCGTTTCTCCTTCTGGAATGAAATTTTTGAATTTGCGATGGCTTTCCAGGCTGGATGGGTGACGATGTTGGCGCTGTTTAACCCTAAGCTGGGTTCATTTAACGTTACTGACAAAGGAACCTCTATAACCAAACGTACCTTTGATTGGGAATCGATGCGTGGTCTTTTGATGGTGACAGCACTTGTAGTATCTTCCTTGCTAGCTGTTCCCTATTGGCTGCTGCTACATCCTGAAGATTGGCAAGCGGTCTTAGTCAACACCATGTGGTCTGTTTTTAATCTGGTTTTGCTGACGGCTGCTTTGCTGGTTGGCTTTGAACAACCACAAGTACGTACTGCCCACCGTTTAAAGCGTCGCCTCCCCATCTTAATTACCAGTAACGGTCAAACAATCATGGGCAAAACGGTGAATATTTCAGAAACTGGGGCATTAATTTCTTTGGAAACTTGGCCCAATTTACTGGATGAAGTAGAGGTTGAGGTGATGGGAGATTATACTGCTACCGCCTCTTTGACAGCGCAGATTGTCCGAGTTTCTCCTATTAATGATACAGAAACGCTTTTGGCTGTTGATTTTGTGAAGCTCAACAATGCCCAACGCGATGCTTTAACTCTAGTTTTGTATTCTGATGTCCGAGAGTGGTATTCTCAGAAAGGCCAGTATGTAGACCGACCCTTCGCTTCCCTGGGATTTTTAGCCACAAGTCTGACTCGGGCCCTGCGTGACGTAAAACAAACTAGCCGTAAAAAGGTACGCAAGCAGGTAAACAGCCATAGCCGACTCTACTGGGATGGTAACTTCTTCTTTGCAGTAGCTACAGAATTAGGAACAACGGGTTTGCGCTTGGAAATAGAGGATACAAAAGCCGTGTCTTCTCACAAAATGCTAGGACAACAAGATTTGCACACGATGCGAACTGTTAAACCTTTAGTTGGTTTACTGTTGAATGAGGATGAGGATAATCTCTCATCTAACCGATTTGTTGCCGAAATTTATGCAGTAGAAGAACAGGCAAACGGCAAAATTGCGCTCGAATTAAATTTTCCAGAAAAATTCAAAGAACGTCAGGACACAAAAATTAAACAATTGTTGGAGGTTCTGTAGCAGAAATAATTGGCTAGATTTTGACTAGCGCAAGCTTCATTTTAGTTTAGATGTTGCTTGCGCTTGAAAGTGTTTTAAATTGCAAAAGTCAATTCAATATAGTTTAGGAGTAGCCCTTTCAAAATAACTAATAAAATCTCTTTTTTTCTCTCTGTCTCCTCTACGTCTGTGCGGTTAAAAAGGCTTTTATTTAACCAGAGAGACGCAGATAACACAGAATTAAGAGGTTAAAGAGTAGTTTATTGAATAAAATGATTCAATTAAAAACCTTTAGTAATCACACTTTGCCAGCCAAATTCATTAACTGTTTGAAGTTTACGAGATAAATAATGTTGTTGGCGCTGTCAATTTTGATCCACCCTTTCTCATGCAGCTTTTCCATAATTTTGGTAGTTTCTTCAACACCAATTTCTGTTACCTCTGCCAAGTCTTTGAAAGGAATGTTAAAAATTTCCTTTCCCAAACTCGATTCTTGACCATAGCTTTCGCCTAAAGTGACAAGGGTATGGGCGAGTTTGACTGCTGGTGGTGAAGACCGCATTTGTAAGCGCAAGTTAATTTGCCGCAATCGCCGCACCATAAGTTGTAACATCCGGTGATGTAACTGCGGGTCTTTGAACAATATTTGAATAAAACGCTCTCTGGATATACTCAGCAAATTCACGGACGAAAGGGCAATGACATCGGTTGAGCGTGGAGATTCATCCAAAATTGCCATTTCTCCAAAGAAATCGCCCCGACCAAGAATTGCCAGAGCTACTGCATCTTCCGCGACGGTACGCCGGACTTTAACCCAACCAGAAACAAGGAAGTAAACGGCGTTACCCCAGGCATCTTCCATCACAACGGCTCGCCCAGATGGGTATTCATGTTCAATTGCAACGTTGAGCAGCCATTCCAAAGTCTGTGGGGTGGCTGTACTCATTAAGGGAAAAAGTTCACTAAAAACCTCAGTCTGCATGAAATATTTATAAAAAATGGATTCAAGAGCAGGAAACTAACTTTGTCATTATAAATTTGTTTAAGCCGTAATCTTATTTAGAATACGGCAGCAAAATCTGTACCTATTTGAGTTGAACTCTCAGGTTAATCGGTCTAGAGTTCGATTACAACATAACAATTCTGTATAAAATTGGAATCAGCGATTTCACTTACAGAATTATGATTTGAGGTTTGTTGGGTAAGCGCCTTTCACTGTCAGTATTTGGATTTGTTGGTCTAAATTTTCTACTAGTTGATTCAGGGCAACTAAAGCCTCTAATTGCTGAGAGTCGAGTTCAGGATTTATGAAAAACCGTTCTTGTAGCTCATGCAACTTGAAGCTTAGTTGCTGAGAAATTACTAAGGCATCGTGCCCTAGACGCGTCAATTGTTGTTGTTGATAGAACTTTAATGCTGCTCCTCGTAAGACTTGGAGTGTTGCCTCTTCACCGTAAATTCCCGGTATAACTCGCAAGCGTAATAACAAGCGGTTTTCTTGATATATGTATTCCTTCTCTACCTGTTTTGGTTCTACAAGTGTCGTAACAGGCAAGGAAGCAAACCGCTTTAATTCATTAAGTACTCCTTGGAAAACAGAAAGCGGCAGTTTGTCTAAGATAGATTGCAAAACTCCATTGTCACTCCATAGTATCCTGCCTTCATAAGCTTGTCTTTCTAAGTACAGCCGACCAATTCCTCCAGCCAGAATTCGCCCTAGCAATTCTTCTAGTAATTTCTTAGGTGCTAGTGTTGGTAGTACCTCAATAGGATTAAATAGTTCGGGAGCTTGCGTGGGCAAAATAGGTAAATTATTTTGTGGTGCTGCAACGGATGTTTCCGGCTCTTGACTCCTCATAGTTTGAGATGATTTATCTAAATCTGAGATAGGAGGCAAGTCTACTCGCTGCCCAGAATGTTGACGCTTTTGCGTTTCAAAGACCATCAATATCGGTTGCTGATTTGACTCAGAGTCGGCATCTATGGAGAAAATAGGTTTGTCAGCAACGTTAGCTGCACTATTTGTTGGGGAAAAACCTGGCGTTGGCTGATGCACTTGTTTAGCATCTAGCTGGGATGTATTCTTATGGTTGAGGTAGGCTGACAGTATTCTGCGGTGAGCATCGGCTGCGATCGCCTCAATCACCATTGTGCAATTGATATAAGATAAAATGCGACTTACATAATCTAGCGCCTCGCTATCTTGTGGATGAACCATACCTAGCAAGAGGTTTTTTTCTTCTAATCCAAAAGGCAAAATTTGGTGGTAGAGACAAGCTTCAAAGGACAAAAGACTATCAATCAGGTGGAATATTTGCTCGCGTTCCCCTCCTTCCTCCCACTTAGTTTGAATGGCAGTTAGCATCTGCTGTCCATTTGCTGCGGTATCATTTAGTTCACCTTCTAAAGACAACATAGGTTTGATTGCTTGGTGTTTACTTATATAATATTTTGCCTTTAATTTAGTAGGTAGTTAATAAAGATACTTCGTTAGATTGTTAAAATTTAAATTATATCTACTTAAGTAGACGTAAGTAGAAGATTAATTTTAGATGTAGATTTGCAAAAGGCAGAGGGCACAAGGCTGGAAGTATTAATCAAAACTTTAATTGTGGATATAAAGCCTAATAGTATAAAAAATATATCGAGATACGTAGTATGAGCACAAGAACTCCAAGATCAATCCCATGCTTTTAAGCGTAAGTTTCTTCTGCTGTCTGAAGTTTTACTTTAGTTACTAAGATACGAGGAAATGAAAAGACAAAGAGAAGGAACTTGCTATGAATTGTTCCCTGCTCCCCATCTCCTACTTTGATACACTGCCTTGAGCAACTAAATGCCTCACAAGCTACTCCTGGGTTCTTAAAGCTTGGGCTACAAGATAAATTTTTGTCCATTCACCTAGCACTTGATGGGTTTTGAGTTTTAATTGTTGGGCTATTGCTTCTATTGAGTTATCCGCTCTCCGCAAATCTAGAATCTGCCGCCCCAGAGGAGCCAATTTTTCATCAAGTTGCTGCCATTGGTTTTGGGTTAAACCCAAGTTATGTTCTTGCAAGGAAATTGAGAGCCAGCTATCTACTAGTTCTGGTTTACCTTTGAGGGCAAAAACACGCACAGCGTGGTAACTAATTTTTTCTCGCAGACGGTATACTTCTTTAGTCTGCTTATTTAATCTCTGGGCGATCTCTTCCTGGGATTTACCTTGCAAATACAGTCGTAGCCACTCTACTGCATCTGTCCCTAGATTTTCTTGCAAATAATTTTCAAATTCTTTTTGTACTGACTGACGCAGCGCAAGTTGTTCTTCTAGCTGTTGTACTTCTTGATATTCTGCGATCGCCTGACTATCTACTAAATTAACTCGATTGTCACTGTCGTCTGTGAGAACTTCTTCCGACACCAGTCGAATTAAGTCACGCCCAGGTACTTGGGTTAAGCCACCGCGCTGAGTGCGACGCAAGTAGTTTACAAATCGATAAGCTAATAGGGGTTGATTGCGTACTGGTCGTAGACAATATTCTTCCACACTGGCAAATAGCAGAGCATCCCCCAATCGTCTATCGGTTGTATATTTGGCAATATCAGCCATTTGCTGTTGCATCTGGTTATCGCTTTGCAGTAATTCTTGGAGTACTTCTTGCAGTACATCCATGACGCTGCGCTGGCGATCGCGGCTTAGAGCAACCCAAGTCTGAATTTTATTCCGTAATGTTACTAAACTCCCCAATCGCGTTATCAAGTTCCGATAAGCACGTTCTCGCCCTAACCCCAAATAGCGTTGACGTAAAATTCTCCAGCGATATTCCATTGCTTGCTTGGCAATATCGAATTCTTTAGGGTTAAACAGATCAAACCGTTTGGAGTCAGATCCCAATAACCAGAGAATAATGCTTTGCCTAGCAGCTTCATTTTGGTCTGGACATTCCGCAGCCAAGCGCTTTCGCCAATCTAGAGCCAGTTGTTCCACATCCCTTGTCATAGTGAGATTGCGCTCCTCGAAACTCAATTTTGAAGTTTGCATCACAACCCCCATTCGTCCCACCTAATTGTTTAATTGGCAACTTGCCAGGATTTCATGAGTTTCATGAAAATAACTCAGTGATTCCACTTTAATTACGTCTTAATTCACTAGATTTATGCAGAAATTTTTATATTTTATGTTTTGCTTACAATTTCCAAATGCCCAAAACCCCTACCTATGAAGTTTTCAGGGCGGTTTTTGTAATTTATACTTTTTGTAAAGTTATAAAAAGGCGTAGAGAATACCCACTCTTTTTAAAGATGGGATGAGAGACGCACCGACGCCGTTGACGGTTAACAGTCTTTCGTTTTGTCCCATCCCGTTTTAAGAATGGGATAAGTTTAAGTTAAATTTAATAATATTTTTTTAAGTTTATTAAGCGTATATACGTAGAGATAGCTATTCTGCTAGTAGGCATTGCTAAGTAAATTTATCCTTTTTAAACCAGCTTCACCCACAAATGTGTTTCTAGTATTGGCAACTTCTTTTAAAATTTTATATTTTCCAAAATGAATAGTCAACAGTCAATATTGATTTTGACTATTGACTTTGACTGTTGTTTTCCCTCTGCTTCAAAACCAACTTATACAAAATATAAAAACAGAAAGAATGCAACCCTCAAAAGATTTAATGGTCAGAAGCCTTGCAAAAGACTTCTCTTTAAATTCATTTATGGGGATTCTTCATTTTGAATTTTGAATTCTCCCGCAGGGGATTGACTCTATAGACCATTCGATGATCTAACAATGGGATTTTCTACAGATTCTCGATACTGTTGAACTTGTTCTGTGTAAGCAATTGGCAGAATAGCTTCAACGTTTTCATGGGGACGAGCAATAATCACCCAGGATTCCAGTGTACCGCCATAAACATTTTCTGCGGCTTCAACACCAGCAGCCATAGCGGCTTTTACTTCAGAAACATCACCACGAATATTAACTGTAAAGCGAGCACTACCTACTCTGATATAACCAACGAGGGTGACTCGACCAGCCTTTACCATAGCATCTGCTGCTGCTAGCACCGCAGGAAAACCTTTCGTTTCAAGTGCTCCAATTGCCTGTAATGACATTATTAATCTCCTGTATGAATAAACACCGGGGCTACAAATTAATTGTACGAAGCTTCGCTACAGATTTAGATAGCAAAATTGCTTAGAACATGCGGAAAGGTTCTGATTTTTCAGTGAAATGGATTGGTAATATAGTTTCTACATTTTCCGGAGGGTTAGGAACGATATAGTGGGTGATTACTGTACCAACCTTTACTTTCTCTCCAGCCGCGATTCCAGCTTCAACAGCTCTATTTACTTCAGAAACGTGTCCTCGCACAGCGACTAACAAGCGAGCGCTTTCGGCTTGACCATAATACACAATTGTGACTGCGGCAGCTTTGACCATTGCATCTGCTGCTGCTAAGACACTAGGAAAACCTAAAGTTTCAATTACGCCAACGGCCATTGGCATGGCATTAGCTCCTGGATTAAGGGATAAGCGATATTAATTGTACGTGGCTTTAGTCCCAATTTTGACATTTTGGTAAACTTTCTTTGATGCCCTAATTTTTAGAGGAGTAGGGAAAGACGCGATTAATGGCGTCTGTACTGGGGAGTAGGGAGTTAGAATGTTTTGATAACCACTGGTCTATGTTTTATATATTACAAATAATACCTCAGCGTGTTAGTTTGTGTAATTTTGTTGTTTATAAAATCAGCGATGTGTAGAAGCAAGCTAGTGCAATAAACTGAAATTTATGTTTCCGAATTTTCTTCCTCAAGCAGTTGGGCAACTGACAGAATCTGCCTCGATCGCACTAGCTCAAAGTATTCAAACTGCTGCGATCGCTACTCCTTTAATTAATCAACCAGTTACCACAACCTATGTCAAGCAAGGAAGCGGTGGAACTCCTATTTTATTAATTCACGGCTTTGATAGTTCTGTATTAGAATTCCGGCGGCTTTTGCCACTACTCTCTGGAGATAATGAAACGTGGGCAGTGGATTTGCTAGGTTTTGGTTTTACAGATAGACTCTCAGGAATTCCTTATAGCCCAAGTGCAATTAAAACTCATCTTTATCATTTCTGGAAAAGTCTGATTAACCAACCTGTGATTTTGGTGGGCGCTTCGATGGGGGGTGCGACTGCAATTGATTTGGCGCTGACTTACCCGGAAGTTGTAAAAAAGCTGGTGTTAATTGACAGTGCGGGGTTGGCGAATGGTTCACCATTAAGTAAATTAATGTTTCCCCCGTTGGATTATTTAGCAACTCAATTTTTGAGCAATTTGAAAGTGCGCGATCGCGTTTCCCGTATGGGATATAAAAATCAAAGTCTTGCCTCTGTCGATGCGCTATATTGTGGTGCATTACACCTACAAATGCCCAGTTGGAATCAAGCTTTGATTACTTTCACTAAAAGTGGTGGTTACAGTGCTTTTAGATTTAAGAAAGTATCACAAATTGGGCAGCAGACGCTAATTTTATGGGGCGACTCCGATAAAATTTTGGGTACTAGGGATGCCATGAGGTTTAAAAGAGCAATTACACAGAGTAAACTCATCTGGATTCCAGATTGTGGCCATCTTCCACACTTGGAACAACCACAAATTACCGCGCAGCATATTTTAGATTTCCGAGTTTAATTGTAGTTGAAATCTAAGAAACCTGATGCATCTATTGCAACTGATTAAGTGTATTTAGGGAGAAAGCGTTTAAACAGCAAGATTACGTATTAAAGTAGCATAAGTATCAATAATTCTCCTGTAACGCTGAACTGTAAAGTTTTTGATTTATTGCTAATGGTTTCTGTCAAAGCTACTATTTTTCTCTTTAATAGTGTTACTTTCACATAATTTTAGGGAACTCTGTAGCTAGAGCGATCGCAAACCTATCATTCAAACAGACAGAAGTTCATTAGAGTAAATTTAAAAGTTTACTAGAAAGTCAGTTTATAGAGAAACTATGATAGTAGAGAGAAATAATAGCCTGGATACCTTAAAAGCATTAAGCATTGCTTTTGTTTTTATCTGGCATTTACGACCATTTCAATTTCTTATAAATGATTCAACTGATATTATTGTATTTGTTATTGATAAAATTTTGAGGGATTTGGAACTGCAATTATCTTTAACAGCCGTTCCGATATTTTATATTGTTTCTCTTTACTTATTTTTTCAAAAATCATCTGGTGTAAAATACTTTAAAAAAAGAATTACTAAGCTAATTAAAATTTATTTATTTTGGGTAATTGTTCAAAATGCATTTTTTATTATAGCTACAAGAGAAATTCCTAGTTTTTCATGGCAAATCATTATAGGTTTAGAACCAAGCTTACCAATTGTTGGCGATTCAGTCTTCTATTTTTTATTTAATCTAATTTGCTTGACAATTTTAGCCTTTTTATATGAACTCATAAAATCAGATTCTTTAAAAAGAATTTTATCTTGTACAGTAATAATATTTTGTTTATTCTATTTTGAAACCTGTTGCTTGCTAAATTCGAGCATTCCTTATCATTGGCTAATAAATTTTGTTATTTACATTCCCATAGCTTTTTACTTAGTTAAATTACCTGAAAAATTGTTAAACTTCAAATTTTATTACCTAATTGCATTTATATTGTTTTCGTTCCATGACATTTATTTACGTACATTTGGGTATTACTCAAGCATTTATGGAAGAATTGCCATTATTTTTGGAGCCATAACTATTTTCTGTTATGTTTATTCCCGAAAAGAAATAAATGAGAATTTACTAGTACAAAAATTATCTAAATACTCTCTTGGTTTATTTTCATTACATAAATATTGGCAATACTTATTCTTCTTGCTAGTTAAACATTATCAAATTGGCATAAATACAGGATTTTTTGGAACTCCTTTGAGTAAAATATTTATAATTGAAGGATTTTTTGTTGTATTTTTTACTATTTTTTCAATTTATTTATTGAGGTTAACTTCTTTAAAGCAGTTTATCACTTAGAAAGTAGACTTTATCTGATTGACTCTAGTATATTGTGGCAAAAGTTTGTCTAACCTTGACAAGGGGATTTTGCCCCTTGTCTGGTTAATCGTAGCTGGATTTGCACCAAGCTGTACTAGTCAAGTAACCACATCTCATTAGAAGTCTCAGGATACTGATTTGGTTGATTTTGTGGTTGATTTTGAGCTAATGGTTGCGATGACCGATGTGATTTTTTGTAGTTTAGTGGATTGTAGTGGTCTTTTACTGGTTTTATAGCACTACTTTCTTTTACAACACTATCAGCATACTCATCTGGTTGATTTTGAGCTAGTCTTTCTGATGAAAGATGTGATTTTTTGTAGTTATATGGATTGTAGTGTTCTTTTACGGGTTTTATAGCACTAGTTTCTTTTACAGCTACAGCAAGTTTAGATTTATCTTCTGCTGTTTGTTTTAAAGCATTAATTTCTTCTATAAGCTTAGAATTAGCTTCGGCGAGTTGCAGTGCTGTTTTTTTTGTTTCGTCAAGTTCTTTTGCTACTTGTTGTGCTAATGATTTTTGTTCAGATACTAATGTTTTTTGTTTAGATAGTTTTGATTGCAAATCAGCAATTTCCTGCTCTAAAGATGCTTCCTTTTTATGGCTTTCTTCTAAATTAGTTGTCAACTCTTTGACAGTTGCTTCTAAATCAGCCTTAGTTGGGCTTGTGCGTTTAGTAGAATTTGGTTCAGGTGTTTGTGCTGAGGATTCCTCATCAGATGAAGCCTGTTGTTCGGCAATTTCTTCTGCTGTAATTTCAATCGCAGATTCGCCTTCTGGGGGTGTAAATTTTTGCGCCTCTTCTTGTAGTAAGTCAGAGAGACTTTGTTTCCTAGCCATTATTATTTTCTCCAATCACGCTGTAATTCATCAGCTGCACGGCGGTAGTCTAATTCCGCCTCCCGTGCATTACTTCCTCGCCATTGACTAATCGCTACACCCTCAAGTGCCGCTCGTTCATGAGCCTTATAAGCACGGATAAAGGTATTACAAGCAGGAATACCTAATCGAGTCAGAGTGTTTTTTGCTTCTAGCGCTTCCCCCATACTGCGCGTATCAACTTTGGTAAGCAGTACCCGATGGGGAGTTCCCACGGGAATGACGGCTTCCTTAACTGTTTCCACGAGGATAGCTAAATCCATTGCGGCTGGGGGTGTAGGCAAAACTAGATAATCTGCGATCGCAACTACCGCTACTAATGCTTCAGAGCGCAGCGCGGGAGGCGTATCTACTACTACTAAATCGTAACCTGTTATCTTTTGTAAATCACCTAAAAGTGTGGGATCTGTTTCTTGAGATAAATCAAATCCCATTCCTTGCTGACTGCGCCCAAACCACCAACTGGCAGAACCTTGAATATCTGCGTCAATCAGCAGTACCTTTTTTTTCTTCGCAAAGTTTGCAGCCAGATTTATTGAGGTAGTCGTTTTACCGACTCCTCCTTTACCGTTAAGAATAGCGATGATTTTTGGCACTGCTTGCTTCCGATGCGGCCCTATACCATTTTAGATTTTGAAAGAGGTAGTGGTAATCGCTTTAGGCGCTCCATTTGTCGAAATCATTTTTTAAATTGCTATTACAAGAATATACCGCTTTATGTGACCCTCAAAAACATGAAAACTCGTAACAATAAAATTCAGAAGCCATCAATTCCCCAAACTCCGATGACAGCAACTTACAATCTGCCCGATGGGCCTCAAATGCCGCGCTGGCTACGGATGATCAAATTTATTAATCAGCCACTGAAATATGCGGATGATTTTGCCAAAATCTATGGTGACACATTTACTATCAGAAGTAGTCGCTCTGATAACCATATTGTGTACTTTAGTGAACCCCAAGCGCTGGAGCAGATTTTTACTGCTGATTCCAGCCATTTTGAGGTTGGTAGGGGGAACATAGGACTAAAATTTTTGCTTGGCGATCGCTCCTTTATGTTAGCGGATGGCGATCGCCACCAGCGCCAACGGCAACTAGTAGCTCCTCCATTTCATGGTGAAAAGATGCGTGCTTATGGTCAGGATATCCAAACAATAACCCGACAGGTGAGTAATAAATGGCAAATTGGCAAACCTTTTAAGATCCGCGAGTCGATGCAAGAAATTACCTTGCGTGTTATCTTACGGGTTGTATTTGGTTTGGATGAAGGAGAGCTTTTTGAGGAACTTAGGCGATCGCTAAGTGACTTACTAGACTTCATTACTTCGCCCCTAATGTCCAGCACCTTGTTTTTCGGGTTCATGCAAAAAGATTTTGGTGCGTGGAGTCCCTGGGGCCAGATTTTGCAAAAACGGCAAAAAATTGATCAACTTATCTATACTCTGCTGCGAGAACGTCGGGCTGAATCTGATCAGAATCGCCAAGATATCCTAAGTTTGATGATGGCTGCTCGTTACGACGATGGCCAAGAGATGTCAGATGAAGAATTACACGATGAGTTAATGACACTGCTAGTAGCGGGACATGAAACTACCGCTTCTGCATTAACATGGGCTTTTTACTGGATTGACCATTCTCCAGAGGTGCATGAGAAGTTACTACGGGAACTCAACACCATTGGAGTTAACCCCGATTTGAGTAGTGTAGCTAAATTGCCCTATTTGACAGCAGTGTGCCAAGAAACATTGCGAATTTATCCAATTGCCATGAATGCTTTCGTGCGGATTGTGAAGGCTCCGATTAAAATTATGGGTTACGAACTGCCAAAGGGAACGGCAATAGTCCCCAGCATTTATTTAGCGCATCATCGGGAAGAAATCTACCCACAATCCAAGCAGTTTAAACCAGAACGCTTTTTAGAACGACAATATTCACTATACGAATATTTACCCTTTGGTGGCGGTAATCGTCGCTGTATTGGGATGGCATTTGCCCAGTATGAAATGAAAATCGTCTTGGCAACTATTTTGTCAGAATTTCAACTATCGCTAGTGAACAAGCGTCCTGTGCGTCCTGTGCGCCGTGGGTTAACTATAGCCGCACCGGCCGGAATGCGGATGGTTGCTACAGCTCAAGTTAAGCGTGCGAATACAGCAGCGTTAGTCTAGCTGACATTTTGCACCATTTTCAACAACCGCTTCAGAATTTATTCTGATAAGGTGTTACGCATTTAACTTGAACATTTACATAAAGGCTGATGACCGATGATTGATGACTGATAACCGTTAACCGTCAACAGTTAACGACTATACAATTTAGGCACGCATCAGCTTAACTTGTGTGTACACCGTAGCCCATAAAAATTGTAGAGACGCCAATTTAAAAGCGTCTCTACAAAAGTGTTTATTGGAGTACTAATCAAAATCCCTGTACGAATAGATGGCAGACTAATTAAAAAGGAATAGCTCTCAGAAAGCCACCAGCTAAGTTGAGCGCGAAGAAAGCTAAGATTGGAGAAAAATCCATACCGCCTAATGGGGGAATAATTGAGCGGAATAGATTCAAATAAGGGTCGGTTATCTGGGCTAAAGCAGCAAATGGCTGATTATACCAGTTGATTTGCGGAAACCAGGTCAACAAAACCCGGATAATTAGCAAATAGCTATAAAAGGTGACAAAGGTAATTAGTGTCGTAATGAGTAAACTCATGGATAGCTTTTCCTACTACTAAGTGTCAAACGCGGTCTTATCTTTAATAATTTTAATTTAGTCCATGTCATGGTGTTCGCGGATTTAGCACTTACCACACTTGACATTTTCACCACGCCTGAACATACCTCAGGAGTCTTTAGTGAGGGAGCGATCATTGCTTGCTTGGGGTGAACCGCCATTAACATTTCCCAGTTGCTTTCGCACATCATCAATTGTGGCATTTAGCTGGGCAATTTTATCTTCTAGCGATCGCCTAGCCGTTTCTATGCCAATGCTTTCGCTTTCTGAGGCTTTCATCTGACGTCGCTTTGCTGCTACTTTCTTCGCTTCGACTTGACTATCCGTCAGTTCTGTATCCTCCTCTGCTAGCAACTCTGGATCGCGTCGAGAAGCAATCACTGCTCCTAGGAGACCGCCAAATACGCCACCAACAAATGCCCCTGCTAAAAAACCACTGGCAAAACCATCTCGCTGACTCATATCTTTACCGCCTTCAACAAACCTTGCAACTTTTACAGTAGTTATGCTATTTTCCTGCCCTAGCTGCATACTAGCTTAAGTCCCAAAGATGCGATCGCCTGCATCTCCCAATCCCGGTACAATATACCCCTTGCTGTTAAGTGTTTCGTCAATAGTAGCGGTGTAAATTATTAGACCTGGATAAGCTGCACTCAGTTTTTGTAAAGCTGGTTGAGCCGCCACTACGCAAACAATCCGGGTCAGACCTGGATCAGCACCCCGTTGTGTCAATTCTGCCATTGCCGCCATGATCGACCCTCCTGTTGCCAACATTGGATCGGTAATTAACACTCGTGTTTGAGGGTCAAATTTTTCTGGTAACTTATTCAGATAACAATGAGGTTGCAGCGTTTCTTCGTCTCGCGCCAAGCCAAGATGGTAAATCGAAGCTAAAGGCAGTAAAGTCTGCGCTCCCTCAAGTAATCCTAGTCCAGCCCGCAGAATCGGCACTACTGCTACTGGGATCTGCGGATCAATCACGGTTGCCAGACAGGTATCCAAGGGACTTTGCACCACTGTTTCTTGGGTCGGTAACCAGTCTCGCGCAGCTTCATAAGTCAGCCATCTTCCTAACTCAGTCATGGCACTACGAAATAATACTGAAGGAGTGCCTGCATCACGGGCAACTGCCAGCCAGTGTTTGATCAGGGGATGGGGTGGAACATAAACGCGCAATTGTAGCGTCATAGCCAGAAATAGGGGCTTTTTGATTGTATAAGAACTGAAACACCATAATACTCTTTCCTGCATCCGGCTGACAGCGAATAATTTACGCTCTCAAATTTATTGATAAAAATTTTCATTAGTATTTGACATTAATTCTCAATCAAGGCTATATTGTTATACAGTGTTCTCCTCTCTTTTAAGGATCGGCAGACGGGATTAGTCAGCAGTAGCAGGCTCGTCCCTCTTTTTTTTGATTAGTCATTTGTCCTTCGTTATTGTTCATTAGTTAAATTAAATATTGATTGACTCTAGACAAAGGACAAAGACAAATACTTCTCTACGAACGCGAACAGCGTGTCGCAGACAGACGCTACGCGTTAGCGGAGCTTTCGCTTTAGCGATACGCTCAGTACAAATGACAAAGGACAAATGATAAATGACAAATGACGCGATCGTAATTGGGTCTGGGATTGGCGGATTAGTAACAGCAACTCAGTTAGCAGCGAAGGGAGCGAAAGTGCTGGTACTAGAACGTTATTTAATTCCAGGTGGTAGCGCTAGTTATTTTGAACGTCAAGGGTATCGATTTGATGTTGGCGCATCAATGATTTTTGGATTGGGGCAAAATGGCACTACTAACTTACTCACCCGCGCTTTGTCAGCTGTGAATGTTAGCCAAGAAGCGATCGCAGATCCGGTACAGATTCACTATCATCTACCCCAAGGTCTAGACCTGAAGGTTGATCGGGTTTATGAAAAATTTTTGCAAAATCTTACTGCTCATTTTCCCCATGAAAAACAGGGGATTCGTCGCTTTTATGACGAATGCCAAAAAGTATTCAAGTGTCTCAACAGCATGGATTTGCTATCGCTGGAAGAACCTCGGTATTTACTGCGGGTATTTTTTCAACATCCTTTAGCGTGTCTCGGTTTAGTTAAGTATCTGCCCCAAAATGCGGGGGATTTTGCAAGACGCTACATTAAAGACCCGCAATTATTGAAATTTATTGATATGGAATGTTATTGCTGGTCGGTGGTTCCATCAGACATGACACCAATGATTAATGCTGGGATGGTTTTTTCTGACAGGCATTATGGCGGAGTGAACTATCCCAAAGGCGGAGTGGGACAAATTGCCCAAAAACTGGTGGAAGGTTTAGAGAAGGCTGGAGGTAAGATTCAGTACCAAGCTAGAGTCACGAAAATTCTCACAGAACAGGGAAAAGCAGTAGGTGTGCAACTGGCAAATGGTGAAGTATATCGGGGTAAACGCATAGTTTCTAACGCCACACGCTGGGATACATTTGAACAATTACTACCAGCAGAAGAAATGCCACGTAATGAGAAAAAGTGGCAACAAAATTATCAAAAATCTCCCAGCTTCTTGAGTTTACATATAGGGGTAAAAGAGTCGGTTTTACCTGCGGGGACAGAGTGTCACCATATCTTACTAGAAGATTGGGAAAAGATGACAGCAGTGGAAGGTACAGTTTTTGTATCGATTCCCACATTGCTTGACCCAGATTTAGCACCAAGTGGATATCACATCATTCATGCCTTCACCCCTGACTGGATTGATGATTGGCAAAAACTTTCTCCGAGTGAGTACGAAGCGAAGAAAGAAAAGGCGGCTTGGCGAATTATTGACCGCCTAGAGAAGATTTTTCCAGGCTTAGATGCTGGATTGGATTATCTGGAAGTGGGGACACCCCGCAGCCATCGCCGCTTTTTAGGTCGTCAGGATGGCACCTATGGGCCAATTCCCCGGCGCAAGTTGCGGGGGTTATTAAGTATGCCCTTTAATCGCACAGCTATTCCAGGACTTTATTGTGTAGGGGATAGCACCTTTCCAGGTCAAGGATTGAATGCAGTCGCTTTTTCTGGGTTTGCTTGCGCCCATCGCATTGCCGTAGATTTAGGATTTTAACGTAATAGGCTTGGATTGTTTTTGAATCGATATTAGATTAGATAATTGTGATTTTATTGGCTGCTTTCGTAGCTTTTTCCCTAGCCTCTTGGACATTAATACCTTTCGCTAAAGCTACGCCCATTCGCCGATATGGATGAGCATTAGGTTTACCGAATAATTTAATATCTACATCTTTTTCTGACAAAGCATCGGCTACACCACTAAAAGTAATATAATCGGATTTTTCGGAAGCTAAAATTACCGCACTGGCTGACGCTCCTAGCTGTTCTATATGAGGAATTGGTAAGCCTAAAATAGCTCTTAAATGTAGTTCAAATTCATTGAGATTTTGTGAGATTAATGTCACCATTCCTGTATCGTGAGGTCGGGGAGAAAGTTCAGAAAAAATCACTTCGTCTTTGGTAATGAAAAATTCAACACCAAAAATTCCGGCTCCTCCTAACGCATCAGTAACTTTTATGGCTATTTCTTGAGCTTTTAATATCTTGTCGTCGGAAATTTCTGCGGGTTGCCACGATTCTTGATAATCGCCTCTTTCTTGGCGATGCCCAATAGAAGAACAGAAGATTGTTGGTGCATTCCACTGTTTAATTGTTAGTAAAGTTATCTCAATTTCAAAGTTAATAAATTCTTCTGCAATGACTTTTTGATTGTCACCTCTAGAATTAGCGATCGCATAATTCCAAGCCTTCTCAACTTCACTCTTATTTTGCACTACAGATTGACCTTTACCAGAGGATGACATTACAGGTTTAACAACATTAGCAAACCCAATTTCATCAGAAACTGCAATCAATTCTTCTAGAGTTGTTGCATAACCATATTTAGCTGTTCTGATGCCCAATTCTTGATGTGCCAGTTCCCGGATTCTATCGCGGTTCATTGTATAGTTAGTAGCAGCCGCAGTCGGAATAACTGTAATCCCTCGCTGCTCAAATTCCAAAAGTTTTTCTGTTCTAATTGCTTCAATTTCTGGTATAATAATATCCGGCTGATATTTATTCACTACAGCTTCTAAATCGTCAGCACTGAGCATAGAAATAACTTCATAAGCATCAGCAACTTGCATCGCTGGAGCATTAGCATAGCGATCAACTGCAATCACATAATTACCAAGACGTTGAGCAGCGATCGCAAATTCTTTGCCTAGTTCTCCTGAACCAAGCAACATCAATTTTTGGGGCAACTTAATACTCATTAACTTATCCAGGTCAATCTCAATTTAATAATCTTATAATTTTGTGTGTTTTAATTATCATCTCTTTAAGAATTAAATCTAGCTCCGCGTAGTTGTAAATCTTGACGTTGCAGCTGAGTTAAACCAGTACCTACGCCAAGATGACATTTATCTAGTAAAGTCTCTAACCAAATAGTCTCATTCAAAGTTGCACCTCGTAAATCTGCATTTCTCAAATCGGCTTTCGTAAAATTTGCAAATAAGAGGTCTGCATTTACTAAACTGGTACTTTGCAGATTTGCACCTGACAAATTTCCCCGAATGAAGTTTACCTCATCTAAAATTAAACCAGATAAATCTGCTCCTATAAGATTAGGAAACTTTACCTGATTGGGATATTTAAAAAACCGCATGATACAGATTATATTTGCTTCATTTAGCCGCATTTTAGTTAAAAACTCATAACGAGCAATGCCCATTTGCTTAAGAATTTGTAGACGCTGTGGGGGACTTTGCTCTAAAAACCGTATGGATGTATAGCGTAGGTCTTGAGTAGGAATATTTAACATGACTATCAAATTGTTATGATATTTGCATCAATTGAAAGTTTAGCAGCCGATACAAATAAAATAGCAGTTTTAGACTATTAATGAAAAACAATAACCCCGATTTCTCTGAAAAATCGGGGTTATAATTTTATCGATAACTACTTACCTAACGTCCTGCCAATAATGCTTTTGTAGCAGATTCACCTGCTAATCTCACCTGTTTTGTTAACTGGAAGTTTAACAACGCTAGAACACTCAACTCAGCTAGGAATGCCATAAAAATTGTTGTTGCTCCAGAGTATTGTATTGCAGCCCAAGGAAAAGTTGAAAACAGCCATACAGTAGGATATTCCCACGAGGATATGCCAAGAAATCCTAGAATCATTGGTGGTAAGAACGATACCACGCCTATAGTACCTATTGCCCAGAAAGAACGTTTGGGAGTTTTCTGCAAAAGTATTAATTGGGCAATTGTAGCATAAATCATGATTATGCTGACAGACAAAGCTACAGCTAAAAGTACTTTCAACCCGCCAATATTACTATTTAGCCAATTATCTGTATAGAAAACAGATGTAATTAAAATCCAGACTAGCAAAGGGATAATAACAATTGCCAGATTAATAGCGATCGCCACAAGTGCAGGGCTTTTTTCAGCCCAAATTAGATCCTGCCAAACACTCTTGCGGCTAGAAACTTCCTGATATCGATATCTTGCCCAATCTTGTACATCTTGACGATGAGGGGAAAGAATAGCAATCAAACTGAAAATTAACCCCAAGTTGTATATTGCCAGAAAAATTAAATTTGGCTCAAACTGTCCGTAAAATTTGGAACTATTTTGCCAATTTTGTAAGCTAAATCCCCAGATCATCACCTGGCAAAAAGCTACTAATAAATAACTTTGTCCCTTGCTGATGATTGAAGCTTGAGGATTACGAAAGCAACGTTTTAGAGCTTGTAATATTCCATAACTATACAATCCTAAGTTTAACAAATAGAAACTAACAAGACTAACAACATTTTTTCCTAATGGTAAAAAGAAAAACTCCAAGTTTTTCACTTGATAGCCATTATATCCATTATATACAGGTGCCAAGTTAGGAAAAAGATAATTGATTGTATCCCAAGGGGCGAAAAGCCTTAACCAAGCAGTTGAATTATTTAAACTGCTAGGATACGATGCAAATCCTATTGTTAGGAACAAGAAAAGCAAAACTGCACCGCTACCTAACCAAGGTTGAAAACCGCTAAACCAACGGCTCACTAAGCCAAATGCTAACGCGGCGCTGTAGAAGAAAATACAGCTAGCTGCAAGAATTGCGTAGTAACTCAAAATGTAACTAAAGGTAATTCCGGCAGAATTTCCAGCCCACAAGTGTAAAGGAATTGCTGCTAAGACAACGAGATAAATTAAACTCGGAACCCCTAGCAACTTGCCAGTCAATATACTTGTTTCTGATTGAGGACTGAGACGGATAAAATTCAGCGTGCCGCGAGTTTCTTCTTTAACTAAATCATTGATGAGCAAATAAGTTCCTGCAACTAAGAGGGTAAATACAAAAATTACACTCAAAGAGAGGAATATATATTCCCAGTGATCTCGCCACCACAACTGCCAATCAATTTCATTCGCCGGACAAAAGTTCTTTGAGAGGAAATAATTAAAATCATCAATTTTAGATTGATTTGATTGCTGGTAAAGCTGGTTTTGCCGTGGTTCATATAATTGGCGCAAACGACAGTATGTAGCAGTTAGCGAGTATTCATCATTAGGAAACTCACGTAACTGATATAAAAAAACTACCATTTGTAGAAGTAGAGATGTTGCAACTGCGATCGCTACATTAAAAAATTTCAGGCGTCCTTTGAGTTCCCGGAATAGTTGCGGATTCCAATCGCCGATTTTGTCTACTAAATTGAGCATCATAGGAAAAAATTCTCCAAAAATGGGTAGTAATATTTATTGACGAATCAAGATGCTTGTTTGTGACCTAATTTTAAGAAAATAGTTTCTAAGTCTTCTTGCGAGCAGTGAAAATCAGTCAGAGGAATGCCTGCTTTAATGAGCGATCGCAACAACTCAGCACTATCTTCATCTTTGCCCGAAAAATTCACCCGCACGCTGTTTTTTCCTGATATCACCTCCCACTCTTCTACTAAATGATGATGTTTCAATTCCCTTAATAGTGTTTCTAGGTTCCCCAGAGTTGATATCATAATTTGCTGATGGGCAAGACGTTGATAAAGTTGCTGTAAAGAGGTACTTTCTACTAAAAAGCCAAGTTCCATAATTCCTACAGAAGTACAGAGTTCAGCTAAATCACTCAGAACGTGAGAAGAAATGATTACAGTCATCCCAGCTTCTTGTAAAGCCTTGATGATTTCACGAAAGTGCATCCTAGCAATAGGATCAAGCCCAGAAACAGGTTCATCTAGGAGTAGTAAAATCGGTTCGTGGATAATGGTTCGCGCTAAACTTAAGCGCTGTTTCATTCCCCGCGACAGGGTAGAAATACGACTATTGCGTTTATTACCAAGTTGGATTAGTTCTAAAACTTCATGTAAGCGTTGAGTGCGCCGTGGTTCTCGTAAACGATAGAGACGCGCAAAATAATCTAGGTAGTCCCAGACCGTCAAATCCTCATACAGTGGGTAGTCATCGGGTAAGTAGCCAAGACGACGCTTAAGTTTGGGATTACTCTTGTCACGGAGTAAACGATCGCCATTAATATAAATCTCACCCGTTGTTGGTTCCTCAGCAGTTGCCAACATTCGGATGAGAGTTGTTTTACCCGCGCCATTGGGCCCAATCAGTCCATATACTTCCCCCGCCTGGATTTCTAAATCCACATCATTGACAGCAACGTGCCGATCAAATTGCTTAGTTAGTCCACGGGTGCAAATTGCTAATTCTTTTACCATCGCGGCTGGGGTGCGGCTTGTGATTAACAGTTAACCTAACCTTTTTCTACAACTTTTGTCAGGCTGGTTTCGGAAATTGAAACTGACTCGAAAGAAATTGGTGATATAAAAAAGTAGGTAAGGTATACACCTCACCTACTTATTAATTCTTATTCTGCTATTTAAGAAATCTTTTCTAGGTACTGGAATATGTTTAGTGGCATTAGGGATGTTAATTTGGTTTGCTTTGCAAACAGATCCACAAACCGTCTGGGTTTTAGTGTTTATGGTAGGAGTAGCCATAGGCATCGAAGTAATCTACTACCTGTCAAAAAACCGACAGCTACAACTTTGAAGAAGCTTGGCTCAACTCTAAAATGTTTTTGTAATAGTCTACCTTTGGATAAATTGAACTTGAATTTACGAACAGTGCCTTCTCTGTTAGTAGGTCGTTTGCTTTAGATTTTCATTATGAATCATTTCTTAAAGGTGATTTAGGAATGGCTCATAAACGGTAGCTTTATCTGGAAAGTTGAACCTTTACCCTCGTTGCTCACCACATGAATGTTACCACCGTGAGCCTGGACAATTTGTTGAGCGATCGCTAATCCCAACCCAAATCCGCCGCTTTCTCTGGCACGTTCTGTATCAACTCGGTAAAAGCGATCAAAAATGTAAGGTAAATCTGCCTCTGGAATTCCAATTCCAGTATCGATGACCTGAATTACTGCCCGATCTGGGTGAGGTTCTAAGCGTAACCAGACAGTTCCACCAGATGGAGTGTAATTACAGGCATTGTTGAGTAAGTTTTCCACAGCTAGCCGCAGCAAATCGGGATCGGACCACAACTCAATAGGTTGTTCTGGTAAATGGCTGATCAAGTTGATCGACGCTTTTGCAGCAACAGTATTGTAATAAATTGCTAAATTCTCTAGCAAGCTATTAAGATTAACCTTTTTGAGAGATTCGGGAGTTAATTTTCCTTGATGCCGAGCCAACAGCAGTAGGTTATTGACCAAGGTACTCATCGACTTGGCGCTATCGATGATGTTCTTCACTGAGGGATGGATTTGGGGATGGTCTCCTGCCATTAGTAACCCAACTTGGGCATTGGTCAAAATCGCAGAAAGGGGCGATCGCAACTCATGAGAAGCATCTGATGTGAAGCGTTGTAGTTGATTATAGGCTTGCTGAACTGGTTGCATAGCTATGCCACCAAGCACCCAACCTGTAAGTCCAATTAACCCCAGTGCTACAGGCACAGCAAGGGTCAACATTAACTGAAATTCTCTGAGATCGTTTTGAGTTTCTGTCAGCGGGATAGCAACTTGCAGATAGCCGATGACCGAATTTCCTCCTTGAACAGGTAGGGTAACTTGACGAAGCCAAAGCGTCTCACCTGTAAACTGGTCAACGGTCTTAATTGTGAGAAACTCAAATGCTATTCCCAACTTCTCTGGAGGTGGAGTACCAAAAAACCGCTTGAGTTTGCCATACGGGTCATACCAGCGAACATAGACCAGTTCAATATCAGCGGGGTGAGAACCACTACCTAATAGCGGTATATTGCTCAGATCGACTTCTTTTTGTCCTTGATACAGCCGATACTGCGAACTGGCTGCCATTAGCTCTGCTCTTTTATAAAGCAGTTGATCTAATGCTTTGAGTTTGTCTTTTACCTCAAGATTGTAAATGACTCCAGCAAAGAGAATCAGAATGCACCCCATTGAAAGGGTAAACCAACGAGCTAAATTACGACGACTGCGGTTAAACACAACTTATGCTAATTCGTAATATTTCGGCTACGCTCAGTACAAGTTCATAATTACAAGACTTTTCAAGTAATTGAACTACACTACTTCCTACTCTTCGTCTCAGCCATTATCAAGTTTCAAAATGGTTCTGGAGGGTTGAGGCGATAGCCCATACCGTAAACAGTTTCAATCCAATCGGCTGCTGCTAATGTTTGCAAACGTTGGCGAAGTTTACGAACTAGAACGGTGATTGCATTGCTTTCTGGCTCACTACCCCACTCCCATACAGCTTGCTCAATCTGGTTGCGAGTCAGGACTTGCTTAGGATGACGCATGAAGTACTCTAGCAACTGAAATTCCTGGCTGGAAAGGGATACGATCGCTCCTTGTCGCTCCAAAATTAGTCTATCGAGATGAAGTTCGAGGTCTGCCAAGCAGAGGGTGTCTCCTTGCCAAAGGGGCGATCGCCTCCTCAATGCCCGCACCCGTGCCATGAACTCCACGATATCAATTGGTTTTACCAGGTAATCATCTGCTCCGGCATCTAATCCTATGACTTTATCGGGTGTGGTATCTTTCGCCGTGATCATTAATACGGGAGCTGTTTTTCCCGCCGCCCGATACTGTTGACACAAACTCACTCCACTAATCCGAGGTAACATCCAATCTAAAATTAGCAGGTCATATTCTTTTTCAGCCAAAAGCCATTGAGCAGTTTCACCATCCTTGACACCATCGACGCTGTGTCCAGCCTGAGAGAGAACCATTTGCAGCGGCATTAATTGCTTTGGATCATCCTCTACCAGTAAGATTTTCATCACCTTTATACACTTGTGCTTGTTTAGAATAATCTATTGAAGCAATCTCAACGTCTTTCATCAGTAAGATTTCAGAGGATTGTCTACCCCATTAGGATATACATGAAGTGTGACCTAGCAAAATCAGAAGCAGGTGTAGTGTGTGGCGTATTAGTAAACGTTGGCTGCAAGGGCTGGGATTAGAGTTTTGGTTGCCTCTACCACTAGTAGCGGTTGTGTTTTGGCTTGGCTGTAATTTCCTAGCTGCTCAAGAGTTAAGCCGACCCTACTCCACCGAGAAAAAACTTCAGTCAGATACTCAGCTTGAAGCACGGGTATCAGTCAATGTGTTGCTCATTAACGCCGCCGTCAACCGAACTAAAAGAATTACCCAGGTAGAAGTAGAAACAGCAGACCCCATCTTGAAGCGGTTGGAATTAGAACTTCCAACAATAGAATTCAGCCAAATAGAAGCGACAATTGCCCAAGAACTAGGTCTACCCCGTGAAGATGTTAGAAAGTTAGTGCGCTATGAGATTGTGGAATAACATCGATCCGATTTCAGGCTATTACTATAGTTGAAAAAGGCTTATTATATAAACTTTCTGACCTCCTGACTTTTATTTTCAATGCGTTCTGCCTTGGTTTTTAATGTTTGGTTCATCGCTTCAAACCCTTGGCGAACGTCAATATTTAATCGACGAGCCAGCAGAGGTACTAGTAAACCCTGGAAAGATTCTTGCTGAATGAAACGGACGCGTAGGCGTAGCCCGTCGTAGACATCGCTTACTAACGGTTCAATGATAAAGCTATGTTCAACGTCAAATAACCCTGGTATCAAAAAGTGCCATAACCAGCGCAATTTGCGATTAGGTTCTACCGTAATCACCGTAGGTCGAAAGGTCACAATATCTTTACCCGGAGGCTGAAAGTGAACGGTTAGCTGTGCCCCTTCACTGAGCAAACCACTAATTTGACGAATAAACAGATTCCAATGTGGAAAACTGGCAAAATCAGTGAGTAGGTTCCAGACTTGCTCATCGGATGCCTGAATTTCAATTTCAGTGTAGATGTTCATGGGTATGAATAGATAGAAAAACCACAATTAAAACGGTTATTCCTGCTAAAAACAACCCCATGTATTCTAGTTCTATTAATCGACCAACCCAAAAATTACGGGTGAAGGTAGGTAGATAAAGCAGGGGAAGCAGGGCGAGAAAATAACTTGATTTTCCTACCATAAAATAAACCATACAAAGTTTCCTTGGTGGATTACGAGGAAACTAGATTGTTTCTTGTAAAACATAATGAATACTATTCGTAGAAAACTCACGTTTTCACAGCAGAATTCTGGTGATTGCTAGGCAGTTCTGAAGGAACTACTGACCTTGAGCAACCAGGACGGAACATGGAGCGTGATGCACTCCGTGATTACTCACACTTCCTGCTAAAAGTTCGGCAAATCCTTTAAGTCCTCTACGACCAAGCACAATCAAATCTGCTCCCCAACTCCGGGCTAAATCACAGATGTTAGTCCCAGGATCTCCTGTTTGATAACTGGATTCTGCCATAATGCCTTGTGTTTTCACAACTGGAGTAAATTTTGTGCCTGTTGTGTTTCTATTTCTAGGTCTACTAAGTTCACAGTGAGTTGACTAGAAACTGCTAGCTCAACGTTGTGACAAATCATTAACTGGACAGCATCTGTTTGGGCTAACTCCAGCGCTTTTGTAAACACTGTTGCAGTCGTCGCAGGTGAATCATCGTCCGCTACCAAAATCTTCTTAAAGCTCATATCTAGCTCTAATAATCAATTACTTCATTCACATTTGTTGTCTTTTAACTTGAGGGACAAATGTGATTTAAAAGTGAAATTAGGTAGATAAACGATTTATTCACTTTTCGTTCACATTTATCAGCAATCCTGGAAAAGAGGCAGACAAACGAAACTAACCCAACTGAGGTTTAAAACGAATACCCGAACTAATACGGTTCATGCTCACACTAAAAAACTATAGTTTTTTACTATTTGGAGATTAATAAAAATTCGTTTTAAAATTACTGATTTTTATAGGAGATGTTGTGATGAATTTTAGTCCAGTTAAAAATGCAATCGGCATCATTTCTACCCGTCAGGCTATAACACAGGTGCTTGATGAACTCAGAGCAATTGACTTTCCCATGCAGAAAATTTCTGTGTTCACTTTAGACTCTAAAGACAAAAAGTTGCACGAGGACGCTAATGCGGGAAAACATCCCATAACTCCGTTCGAAGGTGCTAAAGCAGGCGCAATTACAGGAGGAACAACCGGGGGTTTCCTGGCACTAACAGCCGGACTTGGTGTATTAGTTATTCCCGGTTTTGGTCCAGCATTAGCAGTTGAATCTGTGGTGACTACATTGCTTGCGGGTGGAGCGAGTGCGATTTTTGGCAGTGTTTATGGCGCATTTCAAGGTTGGTTTGCTCCTGAAAGGCAAGCTAGACGCGAGCCAACCACCTGCCAAGAAAAATTTTTGGTGAAAGTAGAGGGAACAACAGATGAAATCTTGCAAGCGGAATCGATTCTCAGTTATTGGGGTGTGCGGGAATGGCATATTTATGAACTTAGCAAAAGATTCTCGTAATAACACCAATTTCAAAAAAGAAAGATACAGATTCAAACAGATAGATCCAGATTAAATCTGTTAATTACTAATTATTTTTTGGAGTCGAAAATGACAGCAGATACGATCGCTACAAATACTTTTGCTCAGACAACAGAAGATTTACTCAACTATGAATGGCATACTCTGGGCGAACAAAAGGTTGTGCAAACCTTAGCCAGCCATCGCGAAGCAGGTTTGACACATAAAGAAGCTACCAAACGACACCAGCAGATGGGTGCAAATCAACTGACTGGTAAAAGTGGAAAAAGTCCTTGGCTACGATTTTTAGAGCAATTTAATCAACCACTACTATATATTTTGTTGACGGCGGGACTGGTGACGCTGCTACTGCGAGATTGGATAGATGCGGGAGTAATTTTTGGTGTCACCCTAATTAATGTGATCATTGGCTACATTCAAGAATCGAAAGCAGAAGGCGCGATCGCTGCTTTATCCAAAGCTGTCACTACCGAAGCAACTTTGATTCGCGATGGTCAAAAAACCCGTCTGGCTTCGGCTGAACTTGTTCTGGGTGATTTGGTATTGCTGGCATCTGGGGATAAAGTACCCGCCGATTTGCGGTTATTAAGTGTGCGTGGGTTGCAAGTTGACGAGTCTGCCTTAACAGGCGAATCCGTTCCGGTGGAGAAAGCAACGGCATCGCTGGCTGTTGAAACACCGTTAGCTGAACGAAGCAATATGGTGTATGCCGGAAGTTTCGTTAGTTTTGGACAGGCAGAAGGGATTGTAGTAGCGATCGCAGATGCCACAGAAACCGGTCGCATCTCCCAGTTAATTGAAAGCAGCACAAATCTGAAAACACCGTTAACGCGAAATATTGACAAATTTAGCAAAAGCCTGTTGTATGTCATTTTAGGTTTGGCTGCTCTGACATTTGCAATCGGATTAGGACAAGGCGAATCTTGGATTGATGTTTTCAAAGCGACTGTGGCTCTGGTAGTCAGCGCGATTCCCGAAGGATTACCTGCAATTGTTACCGTCACTTTAGCGATCGGAGTTTCCCGGATGGCACGACGTAAGGCGATTATTCGCAAGCTACCTGCTGTGGAAACCTTGGGAAGTACCACTGTTATTTGCTCTGACAAAACTGGGACGTTAACTGAGAATCAGATGACGGTTCAAAAGATTTATGCAGGTGGACAACATTACACCGTTAGCGGTATTGGTTATGCCCCAGATGGTGAAATTCTGATCAATCAGCAACCTGTTGATTTCAATGTAGATGGACATATTGCTCTTTGGGAATCCCTGGAAGCAGGATTGCTGTGCAATGATTCTCACATCGAATGGGGAGACGGACAGTGGGACTTAGTAGGAACCCCAACTGAGGGAGCATTGATTACAGCTGCCAATAAAGCGGGATTGACGCAAGGGAATCTAGAGCAAGAATTACCTAGAATAGACACCATTCCCTTTGAGTCTCAATTCCAATACATGGCGACAATGCATGAATTAGATGCAAAACGAGGGCTGAATGTGATTTATCTCAAAGGTTCTGTAGAGGCAATTCTCCAACGATGCGATCGCATGTTCGATGCTCAAGGACAACTCGCTCGTCTCAATCCTGCCGCAGTAGAAGAGGAAGTTGCTGGTATGGCAAACCAAGGGTTACGAGTGCTAGCTTTTGCCAGCAAAGAAGTTGCCACTAAGCGATCCTTGGATCGCAATGATATCGATCGAGGACTAGTGTTTCTGGGACTTCAAGGCATAATCGATCCGCCTCGTGAGGAAGCGATCGCCGCAGTGAAAGCCTGTCAATCTGCCGGGATTCAGGTGAAGATGATCACTGGGGATCATGCACTAACAGCAGCTGCGATCGCCCGTCAAATGGGAATTTGCTCGACTGAAGCACAAGTTTTCACCGGACAGCAATTAGCTCAGATGGATGAAAAAGAATTCGCCCAAGCGGCTGAACAAGGTATGGTATTTGCGCGAGTTGCTCCAGAACAAAAATTGCTTCTGGTAAAAGCATTGCAGTCTCAGGGTGAAATTGTTGCCATGACTGGAGATGGCGTAAATGATGCTCCCGCTCTCAAACAGGCAGATATTGGTGTAGCGATGGGCATAGCCGGGGCAGAGGTTGCCAAAGAATCGGCGGATATGCTTCTAACTAACGATAACTTCGCCTCAATTGAAGCTGCTGTGGAGGAAGGGCGTAGTGTTTACCGCAACTTGCGAAAAGCGATCGCCTTCTTGCTGCCGATTAACGTTGGCGAATCCATGACGATTTTGATTGCTATTCTTTTGGCCACCGTGCTTCCCATCTTACCAATCCAAATTCTCTGGCTCAACATGGTCAGTTCCGTAGCGTTGATTGTCCCCCTCGCCTTTGAGCCAAAATCTGGACAGGTGATGCAACAACCACCCCGCAACCCCAGAGAAAGACTTTTATCAGGTGGGTTACTCCAGCGCATCATCGCGATTTCCGTTTTCAATTGGCTGGTAATTTTTGGGATGTTTCAATGGATACTTCAAACTACAGGCAATGAACCATTGGCGCGAACGATGGCAATTAATGGGCTGGTGGCGGCAGAAGTCTTTTACCTATTAAGCATTAGCCAGTTTTTACCATCTCTAGTCGTGAGAATCCAAGGTAAACGCACGCCTGTAGCCTATGCACCTGCGATCGGAATCGTTGTTGTGGTGATTTTACAATGTCTGTTCAGTCAGTGGAGCATGATGAATCAAGTGTTTGACACCACACCTTTGACATTTATCCAAGCTCTCATTTGTATGGGTGTAGGTTTGCCAGTGGTGTTTATAGCTCTCATCTTGCAGCGTTTCGATCCGCTTAACTAGGGATATAGAAGTTTGATAGTGGTTTCATCCAATGCCAAATGATTACGTTAGAGCCGCACCCAAATAAATTAAAAACTCCATCAGTACATTTTGCTAGGTATGATATTTAATCTGAAAGCATTTACCTAGTAATAATCAGCTATGACCCAGAACTACCGCATTACTCTACTCCCCGGCGATGGCATTGGCCCTGAAATTATGGCAGTGGCGGTAGATGTGCTGAAAGTCGTAGGGAAGCAATTTGATCTGAAGTTTGAATTCCAAGAAGCCCTTATTGGTGGTGCAGCAATTGATGCCACAGGTGAACCCCTACCATCTGCTACTCTAGAGGCTTGCCGTAACAGTGATGCTGTGTTGCTCGCTGCGATTGGCGGTTATAAATGGGATTCCCTGCCATCTAATTCACGCCCAGAAGCAGGTTTGTTAGGACTACGCGCAGGTTTGGGATTATTTGCCAATTTGCGCCCAGCGAAAATTTTGCCCCAGCTAATCGACGCCTCGACTTTGAAACGTGAAATTGTGGAAGGTGTGGATATTATGGTGGTGCGTGAACTAACTGGCGGGATTTACTTTGGGAAACCCAAAGGAATTTTTGCTACAGAAACTGGTGAGAAACGCGGTGTAAATACAATGGTTTACACGGAGTCGGAAATCGAACGTATTGGGCGGGTGGCGTTTGAAGCGGCAAAAAAACGCGGTGGGAAACTTTGTTCGGTGGATAAAGCGAACGTATTAGAAGTATCTCAGTTGTGGCGCGATCGCATCACCCAACTTTCTCAGGAATATCCAGATATCGAACTCTCTCATTTATATGTAGATAATGCTGCTATGCAGTTAGTACGCGCTCCCAAGCAGTTCGATACTATTGTTACAGGCAATTTGTTTGGTGATATTCTTTCTGATGCTGCTGCCATGCTCACAGGTAGTATTGGGATGTTACCCTCGGCTAGTTTAGGCGCTTCTGGCCCTGGTGTATTTGAACCAGTTCATGGTTCCGCCCCAGATATTGCTGGACAGGATAAAGCCAATCCTCTGGCACAGGTTTTGAGTGTAGCGATGATGCTACGCTACGCCTTAGAACAACCAAAAGCGGCAGATCACATCGAACAAGCTGTATTGCAAGTTTTAGAACAAGGCGATCGCACCGGAGATATAATTTCTCCAGGAAAAAACCTTTTAGGTTGCCGCGCTATGGGCGATGCACTGATTTTAGCTCTTGAAGGAAAATAATTAAATCATGCAACTTGGGCAATTTGGCAACCTTTGCTATAAGTTTCGGGTAGACTAAAGGGAAATCTAGCAATTTAATAACAGTCGATAGTGTACGCATTACGACAAGGTCAAGTAAATTTTACCGCCCCAAAAAACCAATCGCCTTTGATTGATCCCGCCGTAATCAGAGCCGCTGGGCAGATATACTATATTCACTGTGAAGTACATCCCGAAATAGCTGGGCAACCTTCCGGTGTAGCAATTAATCGTGTGACTCTTCGAGGTAAGGTTATTTTTACTAACCAACCAGTTCTTTTACCTCAAGAATGTTTTGTGCCCTTAAATCAAATTGAATCGCATATGTATTAGTCATTGGTCATTGGTCATTAGTCATTAGTCATTGGTCATTAGTCATTGGTTAAGAGTAAATATTGATTAACTCTCGACAAAGGACAAAAGATAAACGACAAATGACACAGGATAAATGACAAAGGACAAATGACTGTATGGACATTTTGTTCGCCGTCCTGGCGAGTGTAATAGTCTTTGCTTTGGGTGCATCTATTGGCAGCTTTATCAACGTTATTGTTTATCGGCTACCTGCTGGGCTGTCAATTCTTTGGCCGCCTTCTCGTTGTCCCCATTGCTTAAACCAGCTAAAAGCTTATGACAATGTACCAGTATTCGGCTGGATTTCATTAAGAGGGCGGTGTCGATATTGCAAAAGCAAAATTTCTGTCCGTTATCCCGTGGTAGAAGGGGTAACGGGCATAATTTTTTTATTGGTTTTCTTGGTATTTCAAGTTTCGATTTTAACAATAGGCTATTGGGCTTTTTGTAGTTGGTTATTGGCGCTATCGCTCATTGACCTAGATACAATGACCCTACCCAATCCACTTACTCAATCGGGTTTAGTGATAGGAATTTTATTCCAAATGATGCTTGGTTATCTACCAGAGGGTAGTTCTGTGGCATTAGTCAATCACTTTATGATGGCTACAGTAGGAGCAGTATTGGGTTTATGGCTATTTGATGCGATCGGCCTATTAGGTTCAATTGCATTTGGCAAAACTGCAATGGGTGCGGGTGACGCTAAGTTAGCAGCCATGATGGGAGCCTGGTTAGGCTGGAAATATTTGCTCTTGGCTAGTTTTATTGCCTGTGCGTTGGGAGCGTTAATTGGTAGCGGTGTCATTATGCGTAGAAGCAAAGCCACGAGTCACAAGACATCGCCACAAAGGTTAGGACAAAAAATGCCTTTTGGCCCTTTTCTGGCTTTAGGATCTGTAATTGCTTTATTTAGCGGCGAAGCTATTTTGTCTAGCTACCTGCGGTTATTTTTTCCAGCGTTTTAAACTGGAGTGGGGAATGAGGCAGGGGAGCAGTGAGCAGGGGAAGAAGCAAGGGAGCAAGAGAGAAGAGTTTTCCCCTCTGCCTCTTTCCCATGCCCCATACCTATTCATAATAAATATTTATAATTCGTGACTGTAACCAGCATTACCCCATCTGCCCTTTATATTTTGATAGTATTCAGGTTGTGACTTGTATTACCCTCATGAACTACCCCGTAGTCTACACGGACGTAGCTCCCCCAATTCATCAAGAATAGCCCCCAGAACTCCGTAGTTCTATTGGTCTGACATTCCCTCCAAGGGCAGAAGTCCTGGTTCCCAAGGGCCAAATCTTTTACCCGTAACTCTGCCGTACTACTTCAAAGAAGCAAGCCAGGTGTAGCGTCCCGTAGGGAAGGGTTTTCTTCCAACATATACCTATAAGCTTGATTTTCGCTTGTGGCATTGATGATCAAGATACTTACTATAATACCCGAAAAATCGGTGATTCCTTATATATCCTGGATGCAATCGCCATCACCCGCTCACAATACCCACCTTATGAATATATTGTTCGCGTTAGCGTCTGTCTACGACACGCTGCGCGAACGCAGAGAAGGTGGAGACTTCCGAAATCCGTTAACGGCGATTAAGCGTTGGCAAGCACAACTAGTGAAACAGATGCTGATTGCTCATAACCTAGCAATACGAATCATTGATTTGGGTAGGAGGGAGAAAGCATCTTATTTGGAGGTTGGTATTCTCATAGCTTTGTCAGTACGTCCATATAATTAAGTCTGCTGAAAAAAGAGCAAGATACTTGTATTGGTATAAGTATTTTCGTTAAGCTGGCAACCAAAGATGAAAATTAAGGTCTGAATTGCTTAAAAGCTTAATTTGACGATGTAGCCATTAGTCATTAATAAAAACAAATGACAAAAGGCTAAAGACAACCCGATACAGCTTGATATGTTTTCGACCTCATGCCCACTTAAAATAAAATAAAAAATGGCTAACAACGAAGAATCACGCGGTTTAAAGTCTCTATTTGATTGGTTTGCCAATCGACGGAAATCAGGATCTACCAGCCTCGAACGCCAAGAACGCGAAATTGCTGATGGACTGTGGCATAAATGTTCCAAATGTAGCGTTTTGGCATATACAAAAGACTTGAAAGCGAATCAGATGGTTTGCGCCGAATGTGGTCATCACAATCGGGTAGACAGTGATGAGCGCATCCGTCAATTGATAGATAACAATACCTGGAAACCTCTAGACGAGCATTTGCGTCCAACCGATCCGCTAGAATTTCGCGATCGCAAACTCTACAGCGATCGCCTCCGGGAAACACAAGATAAAATTGGCTTAATAGACGCAGTTAAAACTGGTTTAGGTCAAATCAACGGTTTGCCCATTGCCCTTGGGGTTATGGACTTCCGCTTCATGGGTGGTAGCATGGGTTCGGTGGTGGGAGAAAGACTCACCCGCATGATTGAGCAAGCCACTCAACGGCGGTATCCTGTAGTTATCGTCTGTACCTCTGGTGGCGCGAGGATGCAAGAAGGAATGCTTTCTCTGATGCAGATGGCGAAAATTTCCGCAGCCCTACAGCGCCATAAAGACGCACGACTATTATATATTCCTGTTTTGACCAATCCTACAACGGGCGGCGTTACCGCAAGTTTTGCAATGTTAGGCGATATCATTTTGGCAGAACCCAAGGCAACCATTGGTTTTGCCGGTCGGCGAGTGATTGAGCAAACCCTACGGGAAAAACTACCCGACGATTTTCAGACTGCTGAAGATTTGCTCCTACACGGTTTTGTTGATGATATCGTACCCCGTACCCAATTAAAGAACACCCTAGCCCAGCTGATTGCCCTACACCAGCCTGTACTAACAACACCTCAGATGGTTTTGTGGGAAACAATGTCCTTGACTTCTTCCGCAGCAGAATAGGGCAGGGGGAGACAAGGGAGAAAGTAAAATTTTCTCCCTCTTGTCTTCCTTAGGTAAATCCGAAAAATAAATTATCCAATTTCTGGACTTCACTACGAATTTCCCTCCCCCTGCTCCCTGCTCCCTGCTCCCTGCCCCCTGCCTCTATAGCGTACCCCTTTGGGGAAGCAAGCTACGCGTAGCGTCCCGCAGGGATGGTATATTTTTCTATTTGAAAGTCCCTTACTCCCTCACCTCTCTGGCTCTTTGACAAAAAGCAGTGGCATAAGCGCTACTAGTCGGAATAGGCTAGAGAGGGCGAACAACCCCAATAAGCCTCCAAACTGAGCAAATTGGATGATGAAGCTGCCTATAGTTGCGCCCAAAGCACCGCTCCCTCCAGCAACGGCAGCTGCGATCGCAAAATAGATAGACTGATTTTTAGTTGGTGCGATCGCCAATTGTATATTGTTGTTGCACAAGTCAATCGCCGCCCAAGTACCTCCAGTCAAAATGTGTAACAGGGGTAACCACAACCAGATATCAAGGCGATTAACACCAATCCCCAGCCAAAGCAGTGGTGTGGCTGCAACCAAAATCCCAATACAGATAAGAATGGGACGATTGCCTATTTTGTCTGCTAATTTGCCCCACAGGATGAGCATCAGCAAAGTCGCCCCCGCCTGAAGGCTGTTGTAGATAGTTACGTAGCTCACGTCTAAATCGAGCGTATCGAGCATATAAAGGTTAAAAAACGGACTGCTGAGGTTAACAGCAAGCGCCCAGAAGCTGAAATACAGCAGAAATCTCAAAAAGTTAGAGTTTTTCCAGATGCTGGAAGCTGGCGCAACAGGTGGGGTCGAATCCTCAACTGAACTCTCCCCTTTGCTCCCTGCTAAGAACTCCCTTCCCTCTTGTTCAATCTCATTTGTTTGAGGTAACTTGCCATAATAAGTGTTTTGCGACCGCGGATTCATATCCACCTGGAAATATTGACACCCCAATCCCACAATCCCAAACACTATCCCTACCAGCAGAACTACCCCATAGCCTTGGAGACTTCCACCATACCAATGTGATACAAATAAACCCGCTATTGGTACGCAAATCAAATTTGTGAGGCTAGCAGCACTATTGCGTATCCCAAAATACCTGCCTCGTAATTGCCGAGGAACTATCATTGCTACCCAACTTAGCCATGATGCCGCTCCTAATCCTCCCAAAAGATTGCTGAATAGGACAATCAAGAGTGTCAATATCACTAACTGGTGAGTATTAATTACTCCCAAGCTTACGCCTGCAATACCGATTACTAGAACCAGCCATAGCAGCCGACCAACTCCGTGTGTCCGAAGAGAATATTGAAAACGGCTGGTGCTGCGTTCAGACAAGTAAGCACCCAACGGCTGAATCAGATTGACCAACATGGGGATGGAACATAGCATCCCAAATACCACTGGACTAGCACCCAATTCCACCAAGAAATTGCTGAGTAAAATCCCGCCAGTTCCAAGGGAGTAAACTGCTGCTAAGACAGAATCTGTAGTAGAAGCTTTTAAACTAGTGCGAATTGCATCCTTGGGAATTCGAGAGTTTGGAGAAATTGTTGGTGATGGTAAGGCAATCTGGGGAATTTCTAGACTCAGTGGCGCAGTTGTTTCAACCTGAACAATATCCATAATGTATGTTTATGAGTAAAGCATTCTGGGAGTAATTCGGTTGCAAAGGAACTCAGTATGCTTTTCTAGCATTTTTGATAATTTTTCGTTATTTTAGCTTGTAATTCTAAACAAAAATTTACAATAAGTAAAATATCACTTCTTGATAACAAAAGGTATAAGTAAAAAGAGAGAGACTCTTATCTGTGTGTGATCAAGAAAAGATTATTTAATTTTTTGGGATTGGTAATGGCGATCGCTATTATTGCTTGTCAAAGCTTACAATTACCAAGCAAACTTTCAGCATCTACCGCAGTCACCATTAAACTTAGTGGCTGCGAGGTTCTCCTGTTGAGAAAATACTTTTGAGGCAGGTATTGCAAGACTTTGAGACAAAAGATCCAACTATTAAGGTCAAATATGAGGTGATTTCTGACTAATATGTGGATGTAATCAAAACTCGTTTAGTTGGGGAAGCTGCGCCTGATGTCTTTTGTCTGGATGCGCTGGAAGCTCCTTTCTTGAGAAGTCAAAATGTCCTAGAACCCTTAGATGCTTACATTACCCCCGAATTTGACCTAACAGACTTCGAGGATACCTTACTCGACAGTTTCAAATACCAGAATCAGATTTATGGTCTTCCCAAAGACTATTCCACTCTTACCCTATTTTATAACAAAAAAGCCTTCGCCGCCGCAGGCTTGAGTAATCCACCAGCTACTTGGGATGAACTACGTAACTACTCGAAGCAATTGACAGGCAAACTTAACAGATACGGCTTTGGAGAAATTCCCGAATTGGCGCGTCAGGGTTATAAAATTAAAGCTTTTGGTCAAGAGTTTGGGTTGTAACCCAAATTATTTCTAGATTTGTAGAGGTGCAAGTCCTTGCGCTCCTAAGTTCGCAAAGCGTTCCGTAGGGATGGGATGTTTTTTTAACTGGAAGTTCCCTAAAGGCACAGAATGAAGCTAATCAGCAAATTAGAGCGATGGAGTAAGCAATCTTTCTCAAAATTATCTCAGGCGATCGCTTAACAAGTTTTTCAATTTCGCTAAGATGCTCATTGCAAACCTTAAACACTCATAGGTAATTATTCAAGTGTTTGTGGCAGATGTTTGAATGTTTTTTATGAATGTCGTAATGTTGACCCAATTATTTATAGGATTGCAATTTTGAGTTGCCTGAAGAGCTGCGCTTGGTGAGTGAACCAATACCTAATGCACTCAATGCTACTAACATACTCAATATAGAAGTCGGTTCAGGAACTTTTCTTGTAGTGTCAATCCTCAGGACTTGTCCTTGTCCTGGGCGATCGCCTTTATTTGAAACGTAGATGTCACCATCAGGGCCAACAGTCAAGGCAGTGGCAGACTCTAACCCATTACCACTCAGCAGCGTTGTCCGAGTTCCATCAGGAGCTATTTGCACTAAAGAAGCATCAGAAACACCTTTCCACTGTGGTTCATTGCCATACTGTAAAGCATACAAATTACTTTCAGCATCAAAAGCCAAGTCACTCAGTTGGGTAAAACCATCAGCGTAAACTGTAGTTTCACCGTCACCTTGAACACGAAAAATTCTCGCTTCACCTTCTGGAAAAGGGAAACCAGTGTATTCGCTCACATATATTGCACCATCGGGCCCAAATGTAACACCTGTAGGTACTGATTGAATTTCAATCTCCTGCGGTGTTTGTCCAGGTGGCGGTGCATCAGGAGGTGCTACTTGCCCTGGCTCAGGAGTAGGGAAAATGGGATTAGTAATCTTTTGTGTAGGAAGCACAGTTAGTGACCTTAAATCACTTCCATCAAGCCCCACAGCCAAAACGTTGTTTGCAGCTGCATCAACAATATAAGCAGTATCATCATTAATTGTAAAAGCATAGGGATTGCTAGCTATTTCACCACTAACATCAAGCACATCAACCCCATCTGCATTATTGGCGAATTCGTATTTTGCCAAATCAGCAATACTTTTCAATGAACCTGTTTCCAGGTCTACTTTATAAAGCTGTCCCCAGCTAGGAGAATTTTTTGGAAAATCGGAAATAGTTGGATTACCACCATACCCAATTAAAATATAAGGATTTCCCAAGCGATCAAATTGGATATCTTGAGGGCCTTCACCTGTATTACCAGTAGGTCTTAATGCTATTGAAGGTAATCCTGTAATTACACGTTCTTGTTTCCCATCCTTAACTTTAGTTACAGCACCACTTGTACCAGCACATGAAAGCAGACCTTCCAAACTAGGGCCAGGAATACATCGCCCATTTCCCCCCACGCCTGACTCTGTAATATAGAGACTACCGTCAGGAGCAAAATTCAGACCACGGACATTATCAAGTCCCTCAGCAACCACACTAAATGACGCAGCTTTTGCTGATTTTATTCCAGAAAAAACCGCAAGACAAATAGTAATAAATATAAAACTAAGGGTAGATTTAGTAAATAAAGATAAAGGCATTTGACAATCCAAATAGGGTAGTAGTCTGTCAAAAAATAATTGAGGGGTGGAGACTGTTCGTAGTTTGCGCTGTCTTTCAAAACAGCGCAAACTACGAACTTAGCAAATCACACTTGACAAAGTAGCAGAGGATCAAAAGTATTTGCGTTAACTGTTGATTGCAAGCTTTAGATATCGAATTTATTCCAACTGAGATCATCCAGCAAATCTACGGTAGCGTCGGTGCAAGAGAAAACTGGCTCCAATCAAACCTATGCTAATTAGTGGCGTCATAGTTGTTGGTTCTGGAACTTCCTGGGGAACTTCGATAAAACCGCTTACTAAAGCCTGACCCTTCAATGTAATAGTTTCTCCTAGAATAACTATGTCCTCTTCTGAGAATAATAGTGTGCTTGTAGCGTTTTTGAATATGCCTTCACCATCAGTGATATTTACGACGCCAGAACCTTTAGCCGTCAGATTTTCAAAATTAACTGAAGCACTAGCATCACTTGTTCCAAATAACTTATTAGTACCGTCACCCAATAGAATGTAGCCTAATGGAAAACCTTGGACGCCAAATACTTCTGGATTGTTGTTAAAAGTGAGATTTCCATTGGTATCTAGCACGGAGTATGTTAAACCCTCGTATAGTCCTAAATCATATGGAGCATCATCACTCACACCTACTTCAAATACCTTTGAAATATTGCCTGAGATCGGCTCAATGTTAACTGTTGTGCGATAATTGCCAGTAAATGGATATATGGTTTGCGCTGTTGCTCTCATTACATCTAAGCAAACGCTAGTGCAGGTGAGAACTAATGGAACTAGACACACCTGGAGTGAGCGAAGGATCATTTAAAATTTCTAACCTCAGAAACTATTGATTTTGACAACAAGTCGGATATTCAATTTTCGGAAATATGTTACTTTTGCAAAAGTCTTTCAATTTGCGTAAATCGTGTGAGTTGTTCTCTAGAGAAGACAATCTGAATATTTTGAAACTAAAAAATTGGCGCAAACAGACTCTACGGCATTAGATTTTACAAGTCTCAAGATGCAGTTGCAATGAATTATCTTTTGATAAAATTGTCAATTTTTTCTTATTACTGGACTGCCTTTATAAGAAATTTAATAATTCTCACAGGCTTATTTAGAATCGTAGAGAATTCCTCTATCTGAATATTTAGCATCCTAATGAAAACCGAATATATAATTTTCTGATTCTGGGATTCGTGGTAAAAACTGGTGGCGCATCTTCTACTTTTTACCCACAGTCACTTCTTCAGGAGTGCTGATGCTTATCTTCATGTGGATTTATAACACTGATGGGCTATTAAACGATTTTCTTGCTTTTGGTGGGACTACCTACTTATAACTGGTTGGGCGATCCAACTGTTGCGCTCAAAGGCAGTATGATCCTGAACATTTGGTCAACGGCACCGTTTTTCATGGTGATTTATCTGGCGGCGTTGCAGGATATACCCCAAACACTTTATGAGGCGGCGAAACTCGATGGTGCAAATGGGTGGCGGCAATTATGTCTACATTACCCTTCCCTTGCTGAAGCCTGTAACCTTCTTTGTGGTGGCAGTGGGGGTGATTGGGACTTTTCAACTTTTTGAGCAGTCTTACATCTTTTCTGGCGGTACTGACGGACCAAACAACGCTACCTTAACTGTGGTGCTGCTAATTTAACCAAACTGTGTTTCGGAATTTACAAATGGGATATGCAGCTGCGATCGCATTTTTATTAGCAGGAGTGATCATTGCCATCACTTTGATTCAACGGCGACTTTTTGGAGGCGAAGATTTTCCCTAGCATGGTTAATGCCACTTTTATTTTGATGATGCGGCAGTTTTTTGTTAATTTTCCTAAAGAGCTAGAAGAAGCAACGCAACTGGATGGCTTAAATACCTTTGGAATTTTCCGACATATTGTCTTACCTTTAGCAAAACCAGCACTGGCGGCACAGGCAGTTTTTGTATTCGTGGGGAGTTGGAATAATTTTTTACTACCTAATAGTTATCCTATTTGACCCAGAAATGTTTACTCTCCCCTTAGGGCTGAACGCCTTTAAAGGTCAATACATAGTTATTACAACTACATTATTATGGCGGCTTCTATGGTCTTTACCCTACCAGCTTTAGGTATTTACGCCTTTTTTAACCGTTACTTTATTCAAAGCGTTACCTTTACCGGGAGAAAAGGCTAATAGTCATTTGTCAAAAGTTAAAAATTCTTCCCCCTCTTCCCTTACTCTCCCTACTCCCTCTGCCCTCTTTCCCCCTCCTGATCCCCAAACAGTATTTTGGGCAACAAATTGCACTCCTAACGTGATATTGGTATTACAGCGACTCAATCTCTATCTATCAGTTAACAAGCATTATGGGTTTTGCAGACCTATCGATCGCAGAGATAGCAGCCGACTACAGCATTCCTGTAGAAGAAGTGTTTTCTCTGTGTAACCAACTGGGAATCGCCTACAAACACCAAAAGACTCGTTTGGCGTTAGAAGATGCAAAGGCAATTATTTCCCAAATATCGTCTGAAATAGGCCCAAAAGGTACTAGCAGCTTGGTGGGTGATAACGAAGTCACCTGAAGGGTTATCTCGGGCTTTGGCTAATCACTGATAGCTAATGATAAAAAACAGTAAGTCATTAGTAATTAGCAGCTTGGAGATTGAGAATCGCTTTCTTAGCTGTGTTGAGCGTCAAAAATTTTAAGGGGAAACATGTTTAGAAGACTAATTGGCGTTGTTGTGGTTACTGTTTTACTCTCGTTTCAGTTGCTTGTCGGTAGCGCGACAGCAGTGGAACTGGACGAAGCTACCCGGACAGTGCCATTAAATGCTCAAGGTGATACCGTTGTACTTAGCCTTAAACAAGTCAAAGAAGGCAAACGCTTATTTAATTACGCTTGCGCCCAATGTCATGCTGGGGGAGTTACCAAGGTAAACCAGAATGTTGGACTTACTCCAGAGGATCTGGCACTGGCAACACCCAACCGTAATAACATTGAAGGCTTGGTGGATTACCTGAAAAATCCCACTACTTACGATGGGGAAGAAGAGATTTCCGAAATCCATCCAAGTATCAAAAGCGCAGATATTTTCACAGCAATGCGAAATCTGACAGATGATGACTTGGAGGCGATCGCCGGTCATATTCTCTTACAACCTAAAATCGTTGGCACTAAGTGGGGAGGCGGAAAAATCTATTACTAAATCCTGAAATTAGTACTGAGTCATTGGGGCATAGGGCATAGGGCATAGGGCATTCCCCATTCCCCATTCCCCATTCCCCAGTTTTCACCAAAGTTTAGCTGCTTTCATTCTCACAGCAGTACAAAATCTTCTTGGTTTGGGCACAAAAAATTTTTCATAAGTCAAGATATTCCTAAAGAAAAAATAAAAATCCCTTATTTCACCGTTTACCTTTATTCACAGGCTTTTTGGGCTATGGCAGTCTAGCGTTTATTACTGATTGCACAGCTTTTTGCAATAATATTGCTCCACATTGTTAAAAAAAAAATTGTATCTATGACAGATTGTCATATTTGGTGTTGATTTTATTTAAAATGAGAAAGGAAAAAAAATTGTTTGTTAGGAGAGATCCATGAAATTGATTTCGGCAAGCTGGCGACGCCTTAGTTTAGCTGTGTTGACAATCCTTTTAGTTGTTAGCAGCTTTGCTATTTTTACCCCCAGTGCTTCGGCTGAAACCTATCAGGTGAAATTGGGTAGCGATAAAGGAATGCTGGCATTTGAACCGAAAAAGTTGACAGTTAAACCAGGTGACACAATTGAATGGGTGAACAATAAAGTTCCTCCCCATAATGTTGTGTTTGATGCTGCCAAAAACCCCGCTAAGGACGCTACTTTAGCAAAATCTCTGTCTCATAAGAATTTGATGATGAGTGCCGGTCAAAAGGAAACAACCACTTTCCCCGCAGACGCACCTGCTGGTGATTACACCTTCTACTGTGAACCTCACCGTGGTGCTGGCATGGTTGGTACAATCACTGTCCAAGGCTAGAAACATCGCCGTTGACAGAAGATGATCTTCTGGGCTTCCTTCTCTGAAATTAGCTCATAGCAACACGCCACACTCCTAGAGTGACGCACACAATGAATAAATGGCGGTAACGAGTCCTATGCTTCCCTAAAACGCTAAGTAACCTGTAGCGATAGAGGGATGAATTCGTTACCGCCAATTTTGATCAAATTTGACTTAATCAGACATTAATCGCGTTTATACTCTTGCTGGAGGCTTGTTACGAGGAAATTCTGTTGAAAATACTTTTATTAATCCTACTGTTGGCGATCGCTCTATTTAAATTGACATTCATTAGTCCAGCACTAGCTGCTGAAACATCTAACGGTGCTAAAATTTTCGAGGCTAACTGCGCTTCTTGCCATATAGGTGGCGGTAACATCCTTATTAGCCAGAAAACCTTGAAAAAGGAAGCATTGTCAAAGTACTTAGAAAATTATGATCGCGACTCAATTCAGGCGATTATCCACCAAGTGCAAAATGGTAAAAATGCCATGCCTGCCTTTAAAAGCAAGTTAAGCCCTGACGAAATTCTAGAGGTAGCTGCTTATGTTTTTCAGAATGCAGAACAAGGCTGGTAAGTAGCTATACTGTCTATATACTGTCTATTTATAGTGGGGCAAGTGCCTTTATGCACCAGTAATTAAAAGCAAGCAAGACACCCACCCGGTAATATTGGAAAATTTATTTGTTGGAAATCCCTCACTGCATTTCCTTGTTAAAACCTTCTAACAAGTCTCAAAGTTCACTATCTCTATGAGGAACTAGCGATCGCTAGTTCCTCAACTTCTAATACGGTTCGGTTTAGGTACATAGTCTTTAAAGATCCCCCTTAGTCCCCCTTTTTAAGGGGGAAATAGAGCCATTATGAGCAAGCCTTTTTAAGGGGGGTTGGGGGGATCAAGCCTTATCCGAACCGTATTGCCTCAACTTCTAAAAACGATATCTTAAAGATGAATGATAAATTCAGAATTTTTATCATTCATAGCTTTTAGCTTGTTCTTAATCCAAAATAACTAGCCGATGATTATTTTTCTGGATTAGACTTTTCTCTGTTTTGCTTAACTTCGCGCAACCGTTCTACTAATTTTCCATCCAATTCAGCCGAAGGTAAAGGCTGACTTTTATTGACTCTCGGCAACACTAACGGTTTAGGAGTAGTAGCTGCTGATGAAGGCGTAAGCTGATTATTCCTGATTTGCAGTTCAGGGAATAGTTTAGAAGTAACTGCTGATGAGGGCGTAGGTTGATTACTATTGACTGCCGGTGCAGATAATGGCTTAAGAGCACCTGTAGGTAAGGATGCAGGCTGGTTATTTCTAATTTGCAGTTCCGAGAATGGTTTGGGAGTAGCTGTCGATAAAGGCGTTGGTTGGTTATTTCTGATTCGCAGTTCAGGAAATGGTTTAGAAGTATCTGCTGGTGAAGGGGTAAGCTGATTGTTATTGATTCCTGGTGCAGATAATTCAGTTGTCCCAGTGGTGCTGCTAGTGTTGTTTTGGAAACGTAGATTAAATGGATAGGAACTGATCCGTTTATCTCCCTTGGGGGATTGCTTGTTGAAGTATTCCCTTGCTTCTGATTGCAATTCACGGGAAACTAACTTGTCTTGAAACTTGATATCTAAGACCTTACCATCAGGATCTACCACTAATACACCTAGAACAGCACCTTCAAGATTCGGTTTATCAGTGGCTAATGTTTGGCGGATGACTGGTTTTTGTTCAGCGTTGGGGTATTCTTGCTGGACTTCTTTTCTCAGGTTTGCGTAGGATTCTAGCTGTGCAATTGCCAGTTCAGTCCCTTTCCCAGATAAATCGGATGCCTGTGAGGTGGTTGCCCTAATTAGGTTTAAGCTATCCCCAGCGCTTGGAGCTTGTTTTAGAGAACTTATTAGCGAACTTTGAGAAATTCTAGACGCATTATTAGCCGATTGCGTCATCTGTGGGACCGTATTTCCTTGTGCCGTTGTAATGGGGCTAGTGTCAGATAAGCTTGGAGATTGGGCATTTTGCAGAATATCATCAGGTATTTTCTGCGATTGCAATTCTGGTAATCTATTTACAGCCAGAGGCTTAGGTGGCTCGTATTTGGTGTCATTGACATTTACACGAGGAACTGATTGAGAAAATTTAGCGCTGCTATTGTTGTATTTAGAAGTATCAAATTTAGAAGCATCAAATCCCAAGCTATTACTAGGAATCATCCGCAAAGACTGCCTTGTAGGCAAGGAAGAAACCCGATAGTTATTCGATGATGGGGGTAGCGGAGGCATTACTAGCTGACTGGATGGCGCTGATGCCAATGGGGGCAATACAGTTTGGGCGTTAAAGTTCGGATTAGGAAGTGGCGCTATTGGAGGAAGTTGTTGTAAACCACTTTGGGAAGGGTTTTGCGGCAGACGGCCTTGATCTGCTTGGCTCAATTCCAAAAGTCCGACAGTTTTTGATGATGCTGTTTCATTGGGCTTGTTAGACTCCATAGGCATCAATGGCACAATCATAGCGATCGCACCGTGGATGCCAAGAGAAGCTATAGCTGCTATCCCAATTGGCTGGCTTAAGATTTCTGGTATATTTTTAAACAGGGAGACGTAAGACATAGCTGTTATCGTTCACTCGGCTCAGTTGCAGTTGACTAGCGATTTTCTCTTTTCGACTATATTGCAAGCTATTGCAATAGATGCATCCCTCTAAGGAAATAATAACTTCATATCTTGGCAATCAAAACGCCAAAATTGCCATTTATTAAAGTTTTTAATTGATCAATAACGCTTTATCACATATTTAAATTTCAGCTTGCTAAAGAGATATTTGAAAAATTACTACTTTTGATTTTTTATTCTTATGACGCACACAATTAAACTTTATATCTGGGATATTTATTAAAGTTTAAATTAAATGTAAAACCCTGAGTAGCTCATAACATCTGCTGAAGTTGCCTTGTTTTCCCTACTCTTTTTTAGTCAGCTACGCTTCTGTAACAGATGGCACACTTGCTTGTCCAAGGCTAGCCCCTATATGAAAATATTACCACATCACCAGCCTCTAAAACTGTTGCAAATTGTACAATGTTATTGACATTCTAGTCCTGAACTCTAGCAAAGCTATTCGGGTTTTTATAAAAGGAGTTAGTCATGCGATCGCAATTTTAGCTTTTGAATTTTGACTACTTCTTGGTAAAAAGGTTTCAAAGCCTCAATCATTGCACAACATTTAAAATGCCGCTACCGACAGTTATTGTGCCTGGATATCTAGAAAGCGCGATCGCTTACCGCCAACTAGAACAATCCCTACAACAGTTAGATTTTCCTACGGTTACAGTACCACTGCGACGACGCGACTGGTTACCCACTATTGGAGGAAGACCTGTAACGCCAATTCTGCAACAACTCGATCTTACGATTAAGCATACATTGCAGCAACATAATGCTACTCAAATTAACTTGATTGGTCACTCAGCAGGAGGTTGGATATCCCGCATCTACATGGGAGAAAAACCTTATTGGGTAGGCGATAAAGTTAAATCAACCCTCTGGGAAGGACATCCCCTGGTTGCTACTCTCATAACCTTGGGTACACCCCATATCAGTCAAGAACGCTGGACACGCTCCAATCTAGATTTTGTCACCAATAACTACCCAGGAGCTTTTTACAAAAACGTTAATTACGTTTGTGTAGCTGGCAAAACTATCTTTGGCCAAAGGCGACGCGGTAGCTGGTTAGCTTACAGTAGTTACCAATTAACCTGTGGTAAGGGTAACACTTGGGGAGATGGAATCACGCCCATTGAAGCTGCTCACTTAGAAGGCGCAGAAAATCTGGTGATTGAAGGTGTAAGGCATTCACCGAGAAATCCTGGAATTTGGTATGGTTCACCAGAACCCTTAAAAGCTTGGGTGAAATATTTGATTTAAAAAATTTTATCTTTATTATGATAAATGCAACATTTATTAATATTTCTTAGCTAAAATTGAAATTGTAATAAGAATAAATACCTAGCTAAGAACAGGAGGGGTGAGCTATGCAAAGCACCCAGTTCAATAGGATTTTGCGGCGAGTAGCGACGATATTATCGGTCGTGATTTTGAGTCTGTGTTTAATTTACATCTCTACCGGAGTTCTGCTGTCTTTTTACTATGAACCTACAGCAGGCGGAGCTTATAACTCATTGAAGATGATTAATACACAACTGCCATACGGGTGGTTGTTTTGGAGAGCGCATGATATTGCTGGTAACGCGATAATTGCGATCGCTCTGATTCAAATTGTAGTGATGTTTTTGGGTCGGCAATTTCGCAAGAGTTGGCTGGCTGCTTGGATTAGTGGGATCTTATTGACTCTAAGTGCGATCGGGCTGGATTGGACAGCCATGATCCTAGATTGGACTCAGGAAGGATACTGGCGTTTTAACATTGAACTAGGAACCATCGAAGCCATTCCTTTCATTGGTGGACAACTGCGCGACATCCTGACTGGGGGTGGAGCGATTAACACAGTTACTGTGGAACACCTTTACACAATACATAGTTATTTGATTTCGGTGGCGACGCTAATTCTTGCCGTAGTTCATTTATCTGCTTTACTGTGGCAGGAATGGGAAATGTATCAAGAAACGCCAAGATCAGAAATTGATAATTTGCAACAATCGCCAGGAGGCGAATTTATTCCTTCCCAAGGCTCATAAAGAGTCAGTAGTTAGGAATTCTTTTTTCCCTGCCTCCCCTGCCGCTATCCCTCTCATGCCCCAGAAGTGTCAGTAGTGAAAAATTGAGATATTTTTGCGAGGGGGACTTCTTCAACTTCCGCTAACTTTTCTAAAGAGAGGCGAGTAGACTGGCTAGCGCCAGATAAACGTTTTAAAAGTTTAGGTCTGGGGTCATGCAACAAGTAGATAATGCGATCGCCAACTTCCCACTCGTATTTTGCTGGCACTACTTGTAAGCGTTCTTCCCGTTCTACCAATAGCGGTATCAACGCCCCAGTCTTAATCATTTCTTGGATACGCTCATTTTGACTAGAAAATTCTGATTGCGTTAGAGTGGTTGTTCCTAACTTGACTCGCCCATCATTTAAATATTCATTCCAAGTCTTAATTGCTAAGTCTGGGATAAAAGCTTGATTAACTTTATTACTGACAGAGGTAGTTGCTTGCGGATCACGGGGGAAAACAGCTAAGACGCGTGGCGGATTAAACTCCTCAGATGCCCGTTGAGCCAAAACAAAATTCACCTCGCCATTACTTGTCATAGCCAAAAAAGTGCCCATCGAGGCAATTCCTGCCTCTTCCAAAACAGCAGCATCCAAAGCACTGCTGGCAATAACTCGCAGATTTTGCGCCTCAGCTTGAACAAGATATTGAGGGTCAGTATCAATCATGACCACGTTTTCTCCCCGCTCTTGAAAGAACCGGGCAATTAAAAGACTCAAGGGATTACAACCCACAATCACTGCCCCAGTTACATCTTTGGAGGTGATTTGCAGCCATCTAGCAACCCAGCCAGCTGTTAGACCTTGGCAGACAACAGTCATGATAATTGTGAGGAAAACTAAAGCTTTGATGGAATCACCGCCGTTAATGCCGCGCTGTGTCAGGGAAATTGCAAAAAAAGAGGCTACGGAGGCGGCAACAATTCCTCTAGGAGCAACCCAGCTTAAAAACAGTTTCTGCCGCCAGTTTAAATTACTGTTCCAAGTACACAAGAGGATATTAATCGGGCGAACGACAAACATTAGTACCAAAACAGTGAATAAACTACCCCAACCCAAAGCAAAGACACTGGCAATGGATAAATCAGCAGCTAATAAGATAAATAGCACCGAGACGCTGAGAATTGTCAGTTGACCCTTAAAGCTCCTTAACAGACGTTCTTCTGGGACTGAGGAGTTAGCAAAGACTGCTCCTGCAACTACTGTTGTCATTACTCCTGATTCACTGCGGATCATTTGCGATAAGGTAAACAGACTCCAAAGTATCGCCAACACCGCTAAGTTTTTTAGCTCGAATGACAGAAAATCAGCGCGTTTGAAAATCAAACTCATCAGATAACCGCCAGCACCACCAATTGCCGCACCAACGCCCAGGCGCATTCCTAAGCCAATGATGGCATTGATAGGGTCAGCATCGCCGTTCAAAATAGTATCGAGGACAACGAAGGCGAGGATAGCGCCTACAGGGTCAATTAAAACCCCTTCTCCTTCCAACAGCGTTGCCACTTGCCGATCTACATTGATTTGTTTAAGCAAAGGGCCAACCACGGTTGGGCCTGTAACCACAACTATAGAAGCGTAGAGAAAAGCTATGTTCCAGGGGAATTCACCCAGCCAGTGGGCTGCCATACTCCCACCAAGCAATGTGATCAGCGTTCCTAGAGTGACAAGCAATTGCAGGCTGATTGAAACTCTACCTAACTCTCGCAGATCCAAGTTAAGTCCGCCTTCAAACAAAATGATTGCCGTTGCTAGGGCGACAATAACTTCCAATCCAGTGCCTAGTACATGGGGATGCAACAGCCCGATGCCATCAGAGCCAAAGAGGATGCCTAATAGCAATAACAAGACGATGCTGGGTATCCGAAAATATGCAGCTAGCACTTGGGCGCTAATGCCTGCAAGGACGGCGATCGCCATCTGTAGGGTAATTTCAAAAGATGCTTCCATGTTGTAGATTTTGAGCGATTTATTTCAAAATCTCTTGTAAAAAACCGTAGACATTAATTTTACACAGTACAACATCATACCCTTGGTCCATTGCTGAATGTAGCGTTTTTTCTATCTGGATGTCCCTTTAAATCCCCAGCGTCAAACGCTGATGAATCCTGCGGCTTCCCGCACAAGCGTCTACAGAATTCTTTTGGTATCTCCATGTCTTTGTATCCTCTTCAACCTTTTGTCTCCACCCAGTTTAGCTGTCACAAACTTTTTTTGGCAAAAGCTGTTGACAAAAGCTTGGAAATTGGTTACTTTATAAAAGGTCTGAGTCTGATGCCCCCATCGTCTAGAGGCCTAGGACACCTCCCTTTCACGGAGGTAACGGGGATTCGAATTCCCCTGGGGGTACTTAATAAAAAAGCAAAAAATATTTTGCTCTAAATCTAGAAGAAAAACTATCATCCAGGGTTTTTCCTGAATGATAGTCTAACTAAACATACGGTTCTTTGCTAGCTAAGTTTTCTACACGTTGGTGAATAGCAACAAGATTTAACCGTAGGTCTTTACTCAGGCGGTTTTCAATGATTCCCACCGGCATAGTGAGTTTAGGCCAAACTTGAATTGTGTAGCAAAGATTTGTTCCCAAACACTCACCCAGGGAATAAGGCTCTAAACACCAGCTACCAGAAAAGCTTTTAAAATCTCCCTCTACCATCCGAAAATTAATTTCTTTAGGGAAGCATTCTTCCAAATCCAGAACCACCCGCGCAGAAAAGTTGAAATTCAGTAAGCGCTGCGAACCTACTTGCTCCAATCTAATCCCACCATTGGGATGCTCCATTAGGCGACTTTTGGCGAGGTTGGGCAGAAACTCAGGCAAGGCTTCATAATCTGTCAAAACCTTCCAGATTTGTTCCAGCGGTTGGGGAATTTGGACTTTGGCGCTGATTTGTCGCTGTCGCTCTGCTATTTTTTCAATTTGAACTTCTACCTTAGCTGCTAAAGCAACTGCATCCGCAGTCAAATCCCCTTCAAGGTTGATATCATCACTACGAGACTGGGAATCACGGTTCTCTGTTGTGTTCTGTTCTTTAGTCACTTTCAGAATTATGTTTTGCTTTCGTCTGAGAATTGGGGCAGAGTCAGGGTGAAGCAAATTTCGCTCTGTTCAGAATCCGAAATTGGGAGACTTTCAATTGCGATCGCTCCATTCAGATGCTGCACTAAAGACTTGACTAAAGCAAGTCCCAAGCCAGTCCCTGGAGTCCAGCGCCCTTTTCCGCGACGGAATTTGTCAAAGATGTAGGTTGCTTCTTCTTGAGAGATGGCACGTCCTGTATTCGTCACCTTTATGATAACTTGATCAATTTGTTTATCAACTTGGTGAGCAGCTACCAAGTGGACGATGGTATCATGCTCTGAGTATTTATAGGCATTTGTTAACAGCTCTTGGAGAATGCGGTCAAAACTCTCTAGTTCAGTTTGTAAGTTTAGTGACTCCTGTGGTAAATCTACAGAAATCTTTAATCCCTTCTCTGCGAGTTTTTTCTCAAAAGAAGCTGCTATATCCTGAATTCTAGTATTTAAATCTATAGATTCTAATTGTGGAGCTTCGTGAGGCGACTCTAGTTTCTGGAGTGTCAACAAGTCATTAATCAAGTTAATTTCCTTTGTACATTCCTGCTCTAGGATATCTAGGTATCTAACCTGACGCTCCGGTGCTATTCCTGGCAAACGTAAGTTCCGAATTGACATCAGCATATTTGTCAAAGGATAGCGCAAGCGATCGCTCATGTTACTCATAAATTCATCTTTGAGTTCATTGAGTTTCCGCAGTTGCTCAACATATTGCCGGGTTCTTTCATGCAACTTTGCCTGGAGTTCCAGACTACTCTGTAGTTTCGCCGTTCGCTCATCTACCAAAGTTTGGACTTGTCGCAACGTCTGTGACTGAATAATGGCGTTACTTACTTGAGCACAAACCATTTCCACAAGATTTAATTCTGCTGATTGCCAACTGCGAGTCACAGCTTGCTGTAGCACCACGAATCCTAAGATTTTACCTTGACTTTCTAATGGCACTAGTAATACCGCAGGCAATTCCTCTATTGCAAATAATGGTGCAGCTGAGGAGGTATCATTTTGCTCTGTATAGTCATCGAAAATTACTGCTTTTCCCGAATCTATAAAGGCACGCTGACATAAGCCACACTCCGAAAGCAAGAAAGACTGATCTAAGCTATCTAGTTTATTATTACGAGAAATTTGTGTTGCCTTAGCCCATTCACCAGCAACTTTAGCTTTCGCTTTAGGAATTTGTTTTTTAGCTTGAGTCCTAAATAGTGGGTCTGTATATTTTAGTAGTATAAGCAAACCTCGATCTGCCTGTAGAGATTCGGCAGTAGAGGCGATAATTAACTGGAGCATTTGATTAAGCTCCAAATTGCTGCGGTTCAGTAGGGTTAATTGCTTGATCAAGCTTTGATACTGATTGCCCTTTTGCAGATACTGTTGTTGATGAGCAATTAACTGAGCTTGTGCTACGCGAGAAAAAGCGATCGCACAAGCCGACTCCACCTCTTTTAGCAGTTCTTTTTCTGATTCACTCCAATCATAAGGCTGGAATTTAATCAGACTAATCACTCCATTATTATTGCCACCAAACCGTGTGGGTATTGCTAAAACGGCTTTTATCGGTAGTGGCAAAGATTGACACCCAATTACTAGACTGTTCTGAATGATGGAAATGTCTTCAATAGTCAATGGTTCAGCAGCACATTGCAGCACTGGCGAGTGCATAAGCAATTGTTCCATCGAAAACATCTCTTCTGGGTGTGGTAACGCTAGATACTCGTCAGCACACCAATTAGTAGTAGTTGCTTCGTCGGATGTCTCACCCGTTACTGAAACCAAGCAGCAACAATCTACTTGAAACACAACTCCTAGCAATTGGGCAATATCTTGCAGCATCAATGCCGTAGCGGAGCTATTGGCAATGATTTGGTTAATCTTTTGTACCAACTCGCGGGCAGGTTCTTCCTGATGCTGCATCAGCTTAACTTGGTAAGGTTGTAGTCGATCTATGTCATCTACATAATGTGGCGGCGACGATAAAGGTTTTTTCATTCTTGGCACGCCCTCGGATAATAACTCCATTGTTTTTGCACCCAACCTGTTGGCATATTCTTCACCATTAGTTGTGTTGCTCCACCTTGATAATTGACAAATCTTGTATGAATACTTTCTCTCACCTGTTATAGCCCTTTTCTATGGGAGATGGCCAAGTTCCCGTTATATTAAGCAAATTGCTACATAGGTAATGAGATACTTAAAATATTCTAAAATGCTCCAGCCTGATTATTTTTGGCTGCTTTATCTTCTTGATATTCAGATAATTAACTAACTTTGACTTAGAATATCCTGTCTATAAGTATACATAAACCGTAATTTCTCTAGAATCTAAGCAAAATAACCCAAAATTAGCCGTAAAAATACTGAAGCTATTTTAAAAACCTTGTAAAATTTTGTTTTATACTAGTCCATTTAATCAGCTACCTTTTAATTTGTGTTGCTCTCAATCAAAAATAACCAAGCTAGAGCGTAAAACAAATTTACCTTTTAGCAGCAATGGGGTATATAAGCTTCAATTCTTAATAATAATTTTTATTTATGGGAAAAATAAAGTTAAATTCTGAATGCAGCCCAATTATTTAGCAAAAATAACTGAGCTGCATTGACTGAATATAGGATTATCCTGCCAAACTCTCGACACTCAAAGGAACCATATCTCCATTCCTGGTCAGTCCTAACAGCATCGGTTCTTGGGGTTGAATTAGTTGACCTGTGAGTACACAGCGTTCTTCTTGCTGAGCTGTGGCAGCGATACTAGCTCGAATGTCGGTTCGCGAAAATCGAGGCTTCCATTCACCTGATTTTTGCTGGACATAATTCCAAAGGATATCTCGGATCAAAGCTTGATATCCCTGATTCCCGGCTATTTCTTTGAGCTTATCTTTCAGTTCGCGCTCTAAGCGGATGCTGGTAACTTCCATATCGGTGGTTGGGGTACGAGCGATCGTATGCATCACTATTTCTCCTTAAAGGTATAGACAAGATAGTAATACAAGTGTAGTATGTTTAAAGCAATATTCAATAGGTGAAATTTTCTGTGAAATCCATTTACCCCATCTCTACTTCTTTTTCCACTACTAATTGTCGAACTGGTTGGGAATCAGCTGGTATGGAAGTGGAGTATTTATTTATGGGCGATGGTAGCCGAGATTATGGGCAAATCACAGAGGGTAATTATGACTTTAGACATCTCAGCATTAATGAGTTGATTGCAAAACTACAACTAGATAAAGAAAGCGGGGGGTACAGGCAAAGCAATACTGTACCGCTATGAAACCAGAAAATTTTCCGGTCAATTCTAACCCCCGCTTCACTAAAAAGTTGAAGCGGGGGTTTTTTTATAAGGAGTGAAGCTGTGACGATATGTTCCATGCGCGGCGCGAACGCAATGCAAGTGTTAGAGCAATCTGTGGTGATGTTTTCTCAAAATTACTGGCCACTGTGTCGGATCAATATCAAGCGGGCGATTGTGCTGTTAATACAACCGCTGGATTTTGCCGCAGAAGGGGGATGGCGAGTTCACTCACCCAGTTTAGTAATAGATGTACCAAAACACATTCGCTTAACAATTACTTCTAATGAGCATATGTGGAAAGTTCCGCCAGTGAATCGGCGGGAAGTGTTACGGCGAGACCGTCATAGTTGCCAATATTGCGGTAGCGGCAAGCATCTAACGCTAGATCATTTGATACCACGATCAAGAGGCGGTTCTGACACTTGGGAAAACGTAGTCACAGCTTGTGAGAGATGTAACTCCTGTAAAGGCGATGTCTGGCGACAAGCCGCGTTGCCTCTACGCACTCTGTTTGAGGCTGGTATGCAACTGCGTATCAAGCCAAAAGCAGCAATCCACCCCGCGATTTCTTTTGCCGAACAGTTTTGGATAGATATGCAAGGAAGCCTGGAATAACAGGAGAGCATAAGGAATGCTGAAATTAACTTACACTGAAAGCAGTTTTTATTTGGAATGTCTCACTCTGTCGCTAGAGGAATGGGTAGCACAGCGAGTGATTTTAGCCCTGCGAGTTGGGCAAAGTTTATGCATTGAACCCAGTACCGCTTCTTTTTTGCTTCCTGTTGATTTGCCGGGAGTAGAAGTGCTTAAGGCTGAGGTAAAAAGAGATGACAGAGAAATTATTGCCCTTTCTGCCTGTGATGCTGAATATATGGAAGTCACCCTGCGGGGTTCTTGGCTATTAGATAGTTCTAAGGATGCTGTAGGTGTGTTTTTCACCACTATGAGCGATCGCGCTGAGTTCTTTTTGCACAAACTTTGGCAGGAAGCTCAAGCTTGTGCTTCTGTCATGAGCGAATAAACGAAATAATCGGGTGACTTAATTTTGGATTTTAGATTATTCAATCCAAAATCCAAAATTTAAAATCTAAAATTCGGGGAGAAATGTTACTCCCCGTTTATTTTGTTTCGAGATATTCAGCATTCCTAGGGTTGTCTCCGGCTAGGGTCTGTCATCAATGCCTAGTACCTTCTCGTTATTTTTGGGATACACCTGATAAACTGTTTTTCCCTGAAATTTAGCTGGGACTGTAAAGGTAGGGTTTTCTACTTTGGCTGGCGGTAGTTGGGCATTAATTTGGCCCTTTGCTGGATGAGCTTAAACTTGTGCAGGATGGATTTTGCTTAAAGGCTTGTTCAACTCCAATTGTGGGGAAATACTACAAGCTGTAATTGTAGAGGCGATCGCGACAAAACTAATTATCTGTTGTCGCTTCAAGAACTTGTCTGTCACATCAGGCTTTTAAAGATTCACCCAATCATGAGCTGTAGTTTAATTTCTCATAGGGTTTAACAAGCTCAAATATAAGTACAGAAGCTTTTATAGACAATTTCAAAAAATTTTCTGAAACCCCTTGACACCTCTTGTAGTGTTTTGTAGTATAAATGTAGTGAGGCGAAAGACGAAGCTTCTCAAGGGTCAAAGTCATGTTCTACATACAACTAAAACAGAGGCGCTGGAATCAACCAGAATCTCCAGTCAACAAAGCTGTTCCTATTTGTAAACCATCGGAAGTAGAGGCAATCAACCAAAAAAGTTTTGAGTTTGCACTCAGCAAAACCACAGAATACATCCGTAATACACAGCAGGCTTGCTACCTAGAGTTTCGGTTGTTTCCCTAACAGTCACTAACAGCTAAAAGTAATTTTTCTGAACCTTGAAAACTGAATAAGAAATGGCAAGTTCACCAAAAATCTGTGCCTATAACCCTAAATATTAGGCACAGATATCAAACATGGGGGTATAGCTCAAATGGCTAGAGCGATCGCAACTCGTGCGATAGGTTGCGAGTTCGATTCTCGTTACTCCCGTGAGCCTTGTAGACGACTAGATAAGTCGCTGTGCCCCTCAAGCACAGAGAAGCGGGTGCAATTCCCGTCGAGGCTCCCAAATGGCTGAGTAGCCAAGTGGTTGAAGGCATTGGTTTGCAAAACCAACATCGTGAGTACCCTTCGGGAAGCCGCTTCTCTACGAGACGCTTCGCCAACGCGAACGCGTCTACAAATCTCACCTCAGCCTTTGGTGCGATCGCAGCGTAGCTTAATCAGCAAAGCCCCAGGTTCATACCCTGTTGCGGGTGCAAACCCCGCCACTGCCACCAAATGCAGGGATGGGTAACGACAACACCTCGTGGCTCCAAATCCGATGTTCTAGGTTCAAATCCTAGTCCCTGTGTCAGACAATTTTAGATTAAAAATTTTAATCCAAAATCTAAAATTCGGTCTATGGAGAGGTGGCTGAGTGGCTGAAAGCGTCCTCCTGCTAAGAGGAAACGGGTTTTTTTTTACCCGTCGCAGGTTCAAATCCTGTTCTCTCCGTTTTGAGAGTGTGGTGTAATCGGATAACATCTCAGTCTACGAAACTGAAGATTTGAGGGTTCAAATCCCTCCGCTCTCGTTACATGATCTTTTCTCCTATCCCCTGGTAGCTCAGTTGGTAGTTAGCGCTTGTTTGTTAGCGAAGCGTGTCTGAAAGACAAGAACAGTAGGTCGTCGGTTCGATTCCGACCTGGGGGGCTTCGTTGCCTCATAGCTCAATGGTAGAGCAAGCGGCTGTTAACCGCGCGGTTGTAGGTTCGAGTCCTACTGAGGCAGCCATTCATTGCCAGGTGGACGAATTGGTAAGTCGCATCGCTCTGAACGATGAGGTTGCAAGTTCAATTCTTGCCAGAACTAGCAAATATTGGGAGTGTAGCTCAATGGAATAGAGCTTCGAGCTTCTACCTCGAAAGTTGTGGGTTCAAGTCCTACCACTCCCGTTGAAACAAGTCAAAAGTCAAAAAAAAGAATTTAATTATTTCTTTTTCTTTATTACTTTTTATTCTGCTCTTTTCACTTGCTTGATGGGGTCATAGCTCAAATGGCTAGAGCGCCTGTCTTGCAAGCAGGAGGTTATGGGTTCAAGTCCCATTGATTCCACTGATGGTGTCTGAAGCCAAAGTGGTCGAGGCGCTGGTTTGTGGAACCAGTCATAGCGGGTACCCTACGGGAATGCTTACGCGAACAAGTTCCGTTAGGCGCCTCTGAATGGAAGATGCTGCTGTAGGCGAAGCCTTCTCGAAGAGTATGGAGGCAACCAAGCTTGAACCTTGAAGTACAGGCAACTGTAGGGGTACTCTACGGAAAGCAAGCTACGATTCCTCCATCTTTCTCTTTTCCACCTGAAGCCGAAAAGCGAGGCGCTGTGCTGATAACACAGAAATAGGAGGGGCAGTACCTCCCAGGTGGATTTATATCTAGTGTTGATGCTACAAGGCTTGCGATACAAGTATACGATCGCACTTGCTCATTTCTTATTTAAATTAACTAGGGTGGTTGGCATAACGGCTGTGCAGCGAGCTTTTAACCCGCAGAAATAGGTTCGACTCCTATACCACCCATTATGAATAGGAACTAGCGATCGCTAGTTGAGCATGTTGCAATAATATATCTTTATCCAAAGCATTTACGGGATATTGCGGTGTTACTGCCAGCAGTTTATCGATTCTTTCTCTAGCTGCTTCTACTACTGATTCGTCCAAGCTGCCCTTACTGAGGGAATCGGCAAAATCTTCAGCAATCTGATAGGTTCTTTCAATTGATGATGAATTGATATTGCGGGAGACAATAAACAAGTCGCAGCCTGCATGAAATGACTGCGCCACAGTACCAGCTTTCATAAACATATCTGAGATAGCTTTCATATCCAAGTCGTCAGATACAACTACTCCCTCAAAGCCAAGTTCCCCCCTAAGTATGGTTTTGAGAATAGCCTGGGAAAGAGTTGCTGGTACATCAGCATCTATCTTAGGAAATAAAATATGAGCAGTCATGATTAAAGGAATCTGTACTTCGATTAAGGCTTTGAAAGGTATGAGTTCTCGAAGTCGCAGGTCTTCTAAAGTTAGATTCAGTATTGGTAGCTCAATGTGAGAGTCTTTGCTGGTGTCTCCATGTCCGGGGAAGTGTTTGGCGCATCCCAAAATTCCTGACTCTTGAAGTCCAAGGTAGTATTCACGCGCACCTTGAGTAGCAGTTTCGGGAGTGTTACCAAAAGCGCGAGGCCCAATCACGGGGTTGTGGGGATGGGAAAAAACATCTGCTACGGGTGCCCAAGACAAATTTATTCCTAGTGATTTAAGTTCTACTGCTGTGGCTTTTGCTACTTCGCGGGCGTGCGATCGCAGTAACAATGCATGAGGGAATCGCGTAATCGGCATTGGTGTGCGAATCACACGGCCTCCTTCATGATCCAGAGTCATAAACATCAAATCACGTTCAGCATATTTTCGTATCTGGTTGTTTAAATCTTTGAAGCTTTCCAACCAAACTTGATATGGAGCGCCATCCAAAAAGTTCTTAGCAAAAAAGATCACCCCAATCGGCTTTAATTCACTGAGTGCGCGTTTATCGTCATCGCTTAATGTAGTGCCGGAAATCCCTATAATCAGGTGATGTCCAAAGCGTTTTAGCTCCTGCGATCCACTCATAATCTTTTACCCAACTGAGTTGTTTAATAGCAGTCTATAATCAGTATCTTAAATATTTTCTCAGATCAGATACACAGATTCCCAAAGAAATCAACTACTTTTGAGATTACCTATTTTATGTCAAAGGAATTACTTTTATTTCTCTAAATTTTCTGCATATAAATCTAGATAAAATGCACGCCCAAACCTATTGCCAACAATGGAATTGGTAATTTTGTTCGGTAGGTGTTCGTATGTAAAATCCCCTTTAGCAAAACTTTTTTGGGAGAGCGATCGCACAATAACTGCCAAATGTTACGGTTTGCAACTTATAATGAGAATCGACAAAACCATTAAGAAATATTGAAGGGCATTAGGGTTAAATGCGAGTAGCGATCGCGGGTGCTGGTCTAGCAGGACTTTCCTGCGCGAAATATCTCACGGACGCAGGTCATACTCCCATTGTCTTGGAAAGCCGGGACGTACTGGGTGGTCTGGTTGCGGCGTGGAAAGACTCTGACGGCGACTGGTACGAAACCGGGTTACACGCCTTCTTCGGGGCATATCCTAATATGCTTCAAATGCTCAAGGAGTTGGGCATTGAAGACAGACTCCAGTGGAAAGATCATACGTTGATTTTCAATCAACCAGACAAGCCTGGGACACTCTCACGTTTTGATGTTCCAGATATCCCATCTCCTTTCAACGTGATTGCATCGATTCTTCGCAACAAAGACATGTTGACTTGGGAGCAGAAGATTCGGTTTGCAGTTGGCCTCCTTCCAGCAGTGGTTCGGGGTCAGAAATATGTTGAAGAGATGGATAAATACAGCTTCTTAGATTGGTTGAAAAGGCAAGGTGTTGACGAGCGGGTAACTAGTGACGTTTTTATCGCCGCATGTAAAGCACTTACCTTTATCAATCCTGATGAAGTTTCGGCAACGATTCTATTAACTGCACTGAATCGTTTTCTGCAAGAACGGTATGGCTCCAAGATTGCATTTTTGGATGGTTCTCCCACAGAACGTCTATGCAGCCCAATCGTAGATTACATCACAGAGCGCGGTGGAGAAGTGCGCTTGAATGCCCCATTGAAAGAGATTTTGCTCAACGCCGATGGCACTGTGAAAGGATACTTGATTCGAGGCTTAAATGGGGCAGAAGATGAAGTGATCACAGCAGATTCGTATGTATCTGCCATGTCGGTTGATCCTTTGAAGGTCATGTTGCCTAAACCTTGGAAGCTTATGGAGTTTTTCAAGAAGCTAGACGGTTTGGAAGGAGTACCAGTGATTAACCTGCATCTGTGGTTTGACCGGAAACTTACAGAAATTGATCACTTACTTTTTTCGCGATCGCCCCTCCTAAGCGTTTATGCTGATATGAGCAATACCTGCCGTGAATACGCCAACCCCAATCGCTCAATGCTGGAATTAGTTTTAGCTCCGGCAAAAGATTGGATTGCCAAATCTGATGAGGAAATTGTGGCAGCAACGCTTGCTGAATTGGAAAAACTTTTCCCCGACCACTTTGGGGGAGACAATCCAGCAACATTGCTGAAATCTCATGTGGTGAAAACGCCGCGTTCAGTTTACAAAGCGACCCCAGGTCGTCAACAGTACCGTCCCGCACAAGTTACGCCCATTGCCAACTTCTATCTCGCCGGAAGTTATACCATGCAACGCTACTTAGGCAGTATGGAAGGTGCCGTACTTTCTGGTAAGCTGACAGCGCAGGCAATTTCTGAGGCTCTCCCGGTAGCAAATTCCTCAAACCTGCAAATGCTCACCCGACCGCCCGCAACGAATGCTGCAACTGCCTGATTCCCCCCCGCGCATGAAAACGCTGGTCTCTGTAGACGAGTCATACAAACTTTGCCGACATCTCACAGCAAAGTATGCCAAGACTTTTTACCTGGGTACTTTGCTCATGAGTCCGGTAAAACGTCAATCTATTTGGTCAATTTACGCTTGGTGTCGCCGTACAGATGAATTGGTAGATGGGCCCGCATCTGCTATTACCACGCCAGAAACCCTAGACCTATGGGAACAGCAGCTGGAATCGATCTTTGCGGGACACCCATTAGAAAATTACGATGTCGCTTTAGCTGATACCCTCCAGCGCTTTCCGATGGACATTCAGCCCTTTCGGGATATGATTGCCGGTCAGCGCATGGATTTATATCGCAGTCGTTATGAAACCTTTGAGGACTTATACCTCTACTGTTACCGCGTTGCCGGCACTGTTGGCTTAATGTCAACAGCAGTTATGGGTGTGGATAGCACCATGTACACCGCTCCGTGGCAACAGAACAAACAACCTTATGTTCCCACAAAAGAAGCGATCGCTCTGGGAATTGCCAATCAACTTACCAACATCCTGCGGGATGTGGGAGAAGATGCCAAACGGGGACGAATCTACATTCCCCTTGAGGACTTGGAAAAATTCAACTACACCGAGCAAGACTTCTTCAAAGGTGTGGTAGATGATCGTTGGCGGGCATTAATGCGCTTTCAAATTGATCGGGCCCGCCAATTCTATACCACATCAGATGAGGGAATTACTTATTTAGCATCTGATGCCCGTTGGCCTGTATGGGCAGCGTCAATGTTGTACGGTCAGATTTTAGAGGTGATTGAACGCAACGATTACGATGTGTTCAGTCAGAGGGCTTTCGTTCCCCAGTGGAAAAAGTTACGCACCTTGCCCTTAGCTTGGATGCGATCGCAAGTCCTTTAAAAAATTAGTCATTTGTCCCTAGTCCTTAGTCCTTAGTGTTTTATGAACAACCAACGGCTAATGACAAATGACAAATGACCAATGACAAATAACTATTGACTCTTAAAAGCAAGTCTGGTAACATTGATATTCGTGAGTCATGGAGAGGTGGCTGAGTGGTCGAAAGCGGCAGATTGCTAATCTGTTGTACGGCAGGCAACTCCGTACCGAGGGTTCGAATCCCTCCCTCTCCGTTTTCCAGCTTTTAATACACAGAGTAAATTCTGTGTAAGAAAATGATACTTATGTATTGTTAAATATTTCTACTCCCAAAGATGGATGATATGATTTATCATTCGAGTCTTGCTAAGATCCAGCTAACTTACAAATTTAGTTTGAATCTTACTTTGAGGCTCCTAAATATCTGAGGAGTAAAAATTATTTATGAGAAAAATTAGCGCCGCTCTAACCTTCAGTATAGCTACCCTAGCAATTGGGTTCTTAGTTGGGGCTTGTGGTGATACTGGTACCCCTAATGGCACAACTAACAACGGAAGTACCGCTACCCCAGCAGCGAACTCAACTACCACAAGCAGTACTGAAGGGCTAAAAATTGGTTCCCTGCTACCGACTACAGGCGACTTAGCTTCTGTTGGACAGCAAATGCTAGGTTCTGTTCCTTTACTCGTTGATACTGTCAACGCTTGCGGTGGGGTGAATGGCGAACCAGTCAACTTAGTGCAAGTAGACGACCAAACCGACCCCAGAGCGGGTGCAGCCGGTATGACCAAACTTGCAACTTTAGATAAAGTAGCAGGTGTAGTTGGCTCCTTTGCCAGTAGTGTTTCTAGTGCAGCAGTCTCAATTGCCACGCCGAATAAGGTTATGCTGGTTTCCCCTGGTAGCACCAGTCCCGTGTTTACTGAAAAGGCACAAAAAGGCGACTTTAAAGGCTTTTGGGCGCGTACAGCTCCCCCCGATACCTACCAAGCACTGGCATTAGCTCAACTTGCCAATAAGAAAGGTTTCAAGCGGGTTTCTACAGTCGTGATTAATAACGACTATGGCGTTGGCTTTGAAAAAGCATTTGTAGAAACTTTTGAAAAATTGGGTGGAACCATCGTTAATAAAGGCAAACCTGTCCGCTACGACCCGAAAGCCCAAACATTTGATACAGAAGCTGCTGCTGCTTTTGCTGGTAATCCAGATGCAGTCCTGGCTGTACTGTACGCTGAAACTGGCAGTTTATTTCTGAAAGCCGCATATCAGCAAGGTGTAGCTAAGGGAGTGCAAATTCTGCTTACAGATGGCGTGAAATCACCGACTTTCCCAGAACAAGTTGGCAAAGGTAGTGATGGTAAGTATATTTTAACTGGAGCGATCGGTACAGTACCCGGTTCCGATGGCAAAGCACTAGAAGGTTTCAACAAGCTGTGGAAGGATAAAAAGGGTGGTGCGCCAGGGGAATATGCCCCTCAAGCTTGGGATGCGGCTGCCTTGTTGACGTTGGCAGCACAAGCTGCTAAAGAAAATACAGGTGTTGGCGTAGCTAGCAAAATCCGTGAAGTTGCTAATGGGCCTGGCACAGAAGTCACCGATGTCTGCGAGGGACTGAAGTTACTTAAAGCGGGTCAAGATATCAACTATCAAGGAGCTAGCGGCAACGTAGATGTTGATGCTAATGGTGATGTTGTTGGGGTATACGATGTTTGGACAGTAGAAGACGATGGCAAAATCAAGGTGATTGACAAAGTTACCCCCAAGTAAAAAGTGAGGAATTAGGAGTTAAGAGTTATAAATGAAATATTATTAACTCTTAACTCCTAATTCATAACTCCTAACTCTTAAAACCCACTGAAGTTGTAACCAACTCCTAACAACAAGCCTATATCAGTCTCACTGAAAAATCCGGCATTCACAGCAGCCGTCGCTGTGAATTGAGGACTTAGAGGGACATCAATGCCACCAGATACTAAAAAGGCAAATTGCGAATCATCATCAGTTTTGTAAGCTGCGCCTACTCCAACGTAAGGTGCGATTGGTAATGGTTCGCTAAAAGCATCTGCTGACTGAAAGGTAAAATCGTAGGTGATAGGAAGTAGAATTGTGGTGTTGTCCCCTAATACAGCTGAGGGTCGCACAGATATAGAATTTGTCAGTCCGATTTTGCTGACTACTGCGAAGTTACCGTCGCCCAAAGATGAGTCTCCACCACTCAAACCAATGTTAGCAGCGACGCCAATATAGCTGCTGCCGCCACTAGTTGTTCTACCCAAATCGATATCCGATTGCGCCACTTTGGTATCAGATGGTTGAGCAATAGTTTGAGAAGTTGGTTCTACAGACTCAGAGGTGAGTGTCGTAGATGAGGTTGCCACTGTGCCTGGAATCGGCGTCAGTGTAGCACTAGCGTTTTCCTGTATTGCAGTATTGGATAACTGCTGTTCTTTAGTTAAATTTCTTACTGTAAATGTTTCAGTTGTTTCTGTAGAGATATTTTGACTTGCAGTGTCTACTTCTGCACTAAACTCCTTGGGAGACGCTACGGTTGCGGAAGGGTCGGTTAATGTCTGACTGCTCGCTTTTTCCACTGTCTGGGCACTTGCAGATAAGCCACTACTCAAGACTGCAAGAGCAGCTATACTTGGCAACCAAAAAACACCTTTACGAAAAAAAATAGTATTCACGTTCACTCCTAAAACAATATTGCCACGAAAAATAAACGGTTTTGTTGATTGAAGTCAACAAATTCGGGCAATATTCAAAATTTAACACCAAAAAATCAGTTTTTCCATTCTGACTTTGCTGGGACTAGTTGATATTTACTAGCAAAAAATTAAATACTCATCCTAAATATCTGAAATTTGACAGGTGACAAAAATTATCTTGGCTTTAAATAAAGAATCTATTTGTTGAAGAGGTTATTAGGATTACTAAAAGTTTTACCAAAAAGCTTAGTCTACATCAACACAGCTCTCTTAGTCTTTGTGCTAACTGTTGAGCACATTGGCTTGAATCTGGTAGAGTACGTTATAGACATTATTCCTAACACAGCGAGAATCTTAGATGGTGCGTTAGCCTAGGGCATAACACACACACTCTTGTATATTAAAAGAGAAAGGGAGAATTCCAGGCAACGGCGACTACAAGAGAAGGGCTTCTCGTAGGGTATGCTTAGTCTATTTACGCCATGCTTTACTAAAAATTACGTTTTTTAACAAAAAAAGTTGATTATAAAGTTATATTACGAAGCTTGCAAAAATATTTAGAAATTGTCTACAAAGCAAACATGGTTCTAACGTAGAACCTATTAGGAGAGACTTGAGGCAAATGTGATGAGCGGAAATAATATTCAAAAGTATCGGTTTGTCTGTACCCTGACTTTCGGTGACATCTACGGTCAAATAATTGTTTGGTTGATTACAATTACCCTAAGTTTGGCATCAGCCTTGGCGCTAATGGGTGCCAAGCGACCTGTGTACGCTTTAGCAACAGCTGGTCTTGTCGTTCTGCTATCGCTACCTTTCTTGTTGTTTGCGTTTGTCACTACCTTGTTAAATCATATTGAAGTCACTCCTGTAGGGCCTGGAACCAAAATGGAACCCATGCCAGGTAATGTGTCTCAGCAACAACCTGTACAAGCGACTAGCTGAAGAGTTAGGAGTTAGGAGTTGTAAGTGAAGACCTAACTCTTCATTTTTAACTTTTCACTGTTAATTTCAAAATTTTTAATAACATCCCTGTCTATAGGCAGGGAATTTTTTTGTAGAGATGGATGCAACGCACTACCTGATTAATCACATCTCTACAATAGAACAGCAGGGGTTTGCAATCAGGGGCTAATTATGCTGGAACACGATGTGATTATTGTCGGGGGTGGATTGGCGGGATGTCGCGCTGCTGTGGAAATTGCCCGCACTGACCCTAATTTAAATATTGCTGTGGTTGCCAAAACCCACCCAATTCGTTCCCACTCGGTGGCAGCTCAAGGTGGTATGGCTGCGTCGCTGAAAAATGTTGATGCAGAAGATAGTTGGAAAGCACATGCTTTTGATACTGTCAAGGGTTCTGATTACTTGGCAGACCAAGACGCTGTGGCAATTCTTACCCAGGAAGCACCAGATGTGGTAATCGACTTGGAACACATGGGCGTTTTGTTCTCTCGCTTACCTGATGGTCGCATTGCCCAACGGGCTTTTGGCGGACATTCCCACAACCGCACTTGTTACGCTGCTGATAAGACCGGTCACGCGATTTTGCATGAATTGGTTAACAACCTGCGGCGTTATGGGGTGCAAGTTTATGAAGAGTGGTATGTGATGCGTCTCATTTTGGAAGAAAATGAGGCCAAGGGTGTGGTGATGTTCCATCTTTTGGATGGACGTATAGAGGTGGTGCGAGCCAAGGCGGTGATGTTTGCCACAGGAGGCTATGGTCGCGTTTATAACACCACCTCTAATGATTACGCTTCTTCTGGCGATGGTTTGGCAATGACTGCGATCGCAGGTTTGCCCCTCGAAGATATGGAATTTGTCCAATTTCATCCCACTGGTTTATATCCCGTAGGCGTGTTGATTTCAGAAGCGGTGCGGGGTGAAGGGGCGTATCTGATTAATAGTGAAGGCGATCGCTTTATGGCGAACTATGCACCCAGTCGCATGGAACTGGCTCCTCGTGATATTACCTCACGAGCGATCGCTTATGAAATTCGCGCTGGTCGTGGTATTCATCTCAACGGTAGTGCTGGTGGCCCCTTTGTCTATCTGGATCTACGCCACATGGGCAAAGAAAAAATTATGAGTCGCGTTCCCTTCTGTTGGGAAGAAGCACACCGTTTGGTAGGCGTTGATGCGGTAACTCAACCTATGCCAGTCCGCCCGACAATTCACTATTGTATGGGTGGTATCCCAGTTAACACCGATGGGCAAGTCCGCAGTAGTGGTGATGGTTTAGTTGATGCCTTCTTTGCTGCTGGCGAAACATCTTGTGTTTCTGTACATGGTGCTAATCGCTTAGGGAGTAATTCTCTGCTGGAATGTGTCGTTTATGGCAAGAGAACTGGGGCTGCGATCGCGCAATTTGTGCAAAAACGTAAGTTGCCTTCTGTGGATGAGCAACGATATGTAACAGAAGCCCAGCAACAAATCCAAGCTTTGCTAGAACAACCAGGACAGTACCGAATTAACCAAGTCCGTCAAGCCTTCCAAGATTGTATGACTGAGTACTGCGGTGTTTTCCGCACTGAGGCATTAATGAGTGAGGGGTTGCACAAACTAGAAGAAATCCAACAGCAATATCCACAAATTTATTTAGATGATAAAGGTAGTTGCTGGAATACGGAACTTGTGGAAGCTTTAGAATTGCGAAGTTTGATGGTAGTGGGACAGACTATTTTGGCATCAGCTTTAAATCGCCAGGAAAGTCGTGGCGCTCATTTCCGCGAAGATTATTCCGAACGAGATGATGCTAACTTTTTGAAACATACAATGGCTTACTATTCACCAGCAGGAATTGACATTCAATATCGACCGGTGGCGATTACTATGTTTGAGCCAAAAGAGCGGAAGTATTAGTTATTGAGTATTAGGGATTAAAACATAATTTCTTGTAACCATTATTAAGGTACAAAGACGCAAAGGCTGATATTCTCTTTGCGTCAGTCTTTAATAACGATATGGTAATAATTTTGAATTTAATGGGTATCATAAGTTTGAGAAATTTTATTGAAATAAAAGTTTTATGCTGTGGACAAGACACCTACCATGCTATGCAAGTTCAATGCTAATTAGCTAATCACCTTTAAGTTAATGAGCCATCAACAATAACAGTAAGTTTCTATTGCTTATGCTTAATGCACCAATTTTTGTCAGTTACCGAAGAGCAGATAGTGCTGCCGAAGCTGGACGTTTGCACAGTACTATTCTTGGAGAGATGGGAAGAAGTACAGTATTTATGGATACGTCTTCTATTGAACCTGGAACACAATGGCCAAAAGAATTAGAGGAGGCTTTGCAAAAGGCTCAAATTGTCATCGTAGTCATAGGCACTGAATGGATTCGCATTAGTGATGAATTTGGGTTGCGTCGTATAGATCAAGAAGATGATTGGGTTCGTCGGGAGATTGAGTTTGCACTTCGTGAAGATAAAAAATTACTACCATTGTTGGTTAGAGGTGCCAAAATGCCTCCCCCTAATAAGTTGCCTACATCAATTAGTGCTTTAACTCAAAGGCAGGCAGTAGATATTCGAGATGCATATTGGGATCATGACATTAAGCTTGTTCTTGAGCAATTAAGATTAGTTACTGATCAAAATCAAAAGAATGAACGTTCCCTTAAAAGCGAGGATCTTTGGGGAATCTACCCCACTCCTCCTCCAGAAAAACCAGAGCCAATTAGTGACGATAAACTTCAGATTGCACTCAGTAGTAATTTATCAAAGTGGAAAAAAGTAGTTAGTCCGCTCCCTGAAAATCCAACTAAAGTGCGTGTTGAAATTTTTCGCCAGTATAATTTCCAAACTTTTCACCATGCCATCGAATTCATGAATCAGGTTGCGCCTGGGTGTGATATTGCACTTCACCATCCTCGATGGGAGAATGTTTGGCGAACAGTTAGAGTCTATCTAACAAGTTGGGATATTGATCATCAAATCTCTGATCGAGATATTCAGTTAGCAAAATATTTTGATAAAGCTTTTTCTGATTTTCCTGGAGCAAAGCTAGATAGCTAGGCTACGACCAAAAGTTGAAAATGCTTTATATTCAAGCTGGTTTTAAGGATGAGATTGCAGTGATAATTCATCAAGTCAAGATGGGAAATCGAACTGAGTGATTCCCTATCATCCATATTTTAAATTGAGGCTTAGATAAATAGGCTAGGTGAAACCTTGAAGTAATCACCAAGCATTTTGGCTTGTGCCTTGCTAATCGAACGTTTACCATTAACAACCTCAGATACCACACCACTTGATCCAATAACGTCTACCAAGTCAGCTTGACGGGTTCCACTTGCTTCCATAATGTGTTGAAGTATCTCATGAGGCACAGATAAATCCATCGGGTAGTTCTGTGTTTCATATACTTCAATCAGCTTCACCAGCAATTTATGTAAAACTCGCTGCTCTAGAGTGCGATTTTTCGCAAAGGTTAGACGCTCTACCACTGTCAACAGACGTTCATACTCCTCTTCCGTCTCAATTACCTTGGGAGTAACTTCAGCTACTAGATTTCGATAAGCAGTTTCGTCAAAAGGAAAAGTCATTTTTCGATTTGCCTTTATCGTATTCTTGGAATGCGGGTTAGTTCAGCCTAATCCAGCATTGGAAAAGCTGGTGACAATGATGGCTCACTGGTGTGAGATCCTAGAGACAGTCAATGAGGCTCAACAGAATGGAACAACATCACAAGCCAACGGTTGTAATTACAGGTGCTTCTTCAGGAGTCGGTTTGTACGCCGCCAAGGCTCTTGTTGAAAGGGGATGGTATGTAGTGATGGCTTGTAGGGATATAGCGAAGGCTCAACTTGCAGCCCAATCTGTGGGAATCCCGCATCAGGGCAGTTACACCATTATGCATATCGATCTTGGCTCTTTAGAAAGCGTTCGACAATTTGTGAATAACTTTCGAGCAAGCGGCAACTCTCTAGATGCTTTGGTGTGCAACGCCGCAATTTATATGCCCTTAATAAAGGAGCCTTTACGCAGTCCAGAAGGTTACGAGTTAACTGTCACCACAAATCACCTCGGACATTTCCTTTTGTGCAACCTAATGCTTGAGGATCTGAAGAAGTCATCTTCAGAGCCAAGGCTCGTAATTTTAGGAACTGTCACTCACAATCCAGATGAACTGGGTGGGAAGATTCCGCCGCGTCCAGACTTGGGCGATTTACAAGGCTTTGCAGAAGGATTTAAAGAGCCAATCTCGATGATTGATGGCAAGAAGTTTGAACCCGTCAAAGCTTACAAGGACAGCAAAGTTTGCAACGTGCTGACCATGAGGGAGCTGCATCGACGCTATCATGAGTCAACCGGTATCGCCTTCAGCTCTCTCTATCCGGGATGTGTTGCAGAAACGCCGCTATTCAGAAACCACTATCCTTTATTTCAGAAAATCTTCCCTTTATTCCAGAAGTACATTACTGGGGGATATGTGTCTCAGGAGTTGGCGGGAGAACGGGTTGCTGCGGTAGTTGCCGATCCTGAGTACAGTCAATCTGGTGCTTATTGGAGCTGGGGAAATCGCCAAAAGAAAGATGGTAAGTCCTTTGTGCAAAAAGTCTCTCCTCAAGCCCGCGATGACGAAAAAGGCGATCGCATGTGGGAACTAAGCGCAAAGTTGGTTGGAATTGCTTGATGAAACGGGGTTTGGCCTTACCCTACACAGCTACTAGGTTACGCGGTTGTAGCGTGAATTGAGTGTCTACAACAAACTACACCTAAGCATTCTTTCATACTACAATCGCAATATATTTCCTTTGATCTGTCCATATCAGCTACCATAAGCCACAAATGATGAGTTTTTTCCTCAGTCAGCAGTAGAATCGGGCGGTATGTGTCACTTCCTTTTCTGTACAGTTATACCTCTCCATTTCCTACTCTTGATTTCTACCTGAAAAAGATGTATAATTAACGTTGCATTGAAGGGGAGTAGCTGCTGGCCAACAGAATGAAAGCCAGTACATCTGAATCAACATACTGGCGATGAGCCTGGTTCAGATGGCAAGTAATGAATATTTGAAAGCGAGACCTTCACTAAGTTCACACCGAAAAGTGTAAACTTGGTGAGGTCTTTTGGTTCTCATCAAGCTTCACATCGGTAAATGATTCTTCAGGAGCTTGAGAGAGTGTTAACAGCTTTTACCGCAGGTTTATTATTAATAACAGTTTCAGAACTAGGCGATAAAACATTTTTTATTGCTGTAATTTTGGCAATGCACCACTCGCGGCGGCTGGTATTTATAGGTGTTACAGCTGCTTTAGCCGCGATGACAATCCTTTCGGTGCTATTTGGACAAGCGGTATCTTTTTTACCAAAAGTTTATATTCATTATGCTGAAATAGTTTTGTTTCTTGCCTTTGGTATCAAGCTGTTATATGACGCTAGTAAAATGTCTGGTGCTGCTTGTGATACAGAAGTTGTACAAGAGGCTGAAGCTGCGGTAAAAAAAGCAGATTTGGAGTTACCAAAGCAAAAGACTTCCTTGGCAATTATCATAGAAGCCTTTGTGTTGACATTTATGGCAGAGTGGGGCGATCGCACCCAAATTGCCACCATTGCCCTGGCAGCAGGTAATAATCCAATTGGAGTGACAATAGGTGCAATTTTAGGACATGCCATTTGTGCTGCGATCGCAGTTATCGGCGGTAAAATGATTGCCGGCCGAATTTCTGAGCGTCAACTCACCCTAATTGGTGGATGCCTGTTTTTGGTCTTTGGTATCCTTGCTGCCATTGAAGGAGCGTGAGGGGATAAGCAGAGGGAGCATGGGGAGCAGGGAGCAGGGGAGACAAGGGGACAAGGGGTGAGAACTTGAAACAAGTCTTTCCGCTTGTCCCCAATTCTCCCTTGTCCTCTTGCCCAATGCCCCTACTTGGGAGTACTTTCTAATGCAGGCGCGGGAGATGCAGCCGGATTAGGGATGGGGGAAGGCGTTGCTGCGTTCTTAATTTCATCTTTGTACTGAGCAGGTGCTAAAGCTGCGGCACTATCAAACAAAAGCTTTGCATCTGCGTCTTTGCCCTGTTGTTTCAGGAGCATCGCTTTGGCCACAACAGGGCGAAAATCCTTGGGATCTTTTTTAATTGCCTGGTCATATACAGAGCTAGCTTGAGCATAGCGTTTCTGGGAAGCATGAACAGAACCTAACAATACCTGCACGGCTACTGTATCTACACTTCCAGGCTGAATTGTATTTACTTGAGCGGCGTTAGAGATGGTTTCTTGCAGCAAGCCAATGGCTGCTTCCGGGCGTTGCTGACTTATCAACAGAGACACCATTCCTTGTAAAGCCTTCAAATCACCTGGTTTAGTGGACAAAATCGAGCGATATGCTTGAGCGGCTCCTTCGCGATCGCCTATTTGTTGTTTGGCTTGAGCCAATAGCACTGAATATTCTGACTGTTCAGGATTCAGCTTGGCTAGCTTTTCTAAAGGTTCAATAACAACTTGGATATCAGCTGGTTTAACCTCAGCTTTTTCTTTTTGACTCAATAGTTGTAGCCGTGCCTGCAATAAGCCTTTGAGTGCAGTTTGGTTTTCCGGTTCCCTTTGCAATACCAGTTCATAACCCCGTACTTCGTCTTCCAGTTTTGATTTTTGGTCAGAGGAGGGCAAAGTGCCTCTAGTGCTAGCGGTATTCTGGTTTGAGGGTGGCGTATTATTAAATGCTCCAATTATGGGAATCACCGAAACACCCACAAAAGCAAGAATTGCCACTGCCAAGATGACTTGAACTATCCAACGATTGCGCGGTTGAGACACAGTTTTGTCTTTCTCCTGAACTTTAATGACATTATCATTTACACAAATCGTAAAGTTAAAAATTTCCAAAACTTTGCGGAATACCGCCAATTGCCTGTGAATTTTATAACAATTAACTATTTACACTGCTAAAGTAAGTGATGACTTTAGGAGGAGCCATCAGAATTGGAGCTATGATATGCTTCCCAAACTAGTGTAAAGGCGCTAAATTACACGTTTAGTGTTTATACACTCAATTTAGCGCCTTTAGTATTGTATAGAGTAACTTGGTGTGACTTTGTGAAAAGCAAATATACTTTCATCAGTCGCACAAATGCTCTTTTCAGCTGCCTTTGTAAAATCCCACAATGGGATGTGTCTCCGCCGCAAGGAGTTTTTATGAATTCCGACCTGATGCCGTTGCCTGAATCCTCTAATTCTTCTGCCTCTAACCAGGGCCCAACTAAAACAGGGGCAGCCGCTAATGTTAATAATGTTAATGTAGCAGCCCAGCCCTCTAAAGTTGAAAATTCGCCTGTTAACCCTAGCGAAACTGACTCAAATGGGAACTTGGTCAATCGACAACAACCGATTCCGCCTCCCAGTGAACCGATGCAGTACCGAGCGATCGGCTTAGTCCGGGGTCGCTATCATGCTAGCAGCGAACAATTTACTCAAGGTACGCTGCTGACCACAGATGGTGTAGAACTCAATGCCGTCCTCCTAGGCCGGATTATGAGCTTAGTCAAGAATCACCTAGACTTAGAAAAAGAACACTTGTGGGTAGTATATCCACGTACAAGACAAGAGAATGATACCTTGCACATCCAAATCGTCGGAGTTTGGGAGCCAGAAAATCTGGCTAAAAACTCAACAGATGAGGATGAGTCGGACTTGGACTTGCAAGAGTTACAGACAACCGATGATGGCTTATCGGAAAACTCTGAATTAAGTACAATTGCAACGATCCCCTCATCAGAAGTAGCAGATGGTGGTTTTTCTGTTCGTGGTGAGGTAGTATACCAGTCTTTTGACGCTAAGAGCTTAGTAGTCAAAATTAGGCAGGCTGCACGCAAACCAACTGAGAAACCCAAGTATTTCAAGTTGAAATTGAGGGGTGTGCTAACCACCAAAGCTGTAGGAAAATTCTGGGATTTCCAAGCCAAGCGAGAAGCTGACGTTTTGATAGTAGAAAAAGCTGAAGCGATCGCTGACTTGCCCAAAAAACGCAAACCACCGTTCAAAGGTGGCCCTCGTGCTGGCGGTGGCGGTGCTGGTGGTAGAAAACCATTCCCTCCCAGACGCAGTGGCGAAACCCCGCGTCCTATTAAGAAAACAGGCGTAAGCAGCGACCCCTCGGTAGTGTCAAAGCCTATACCAAAAACGCCCGCTCCTAAACCTATCAAGCGACCCAAACCGACTCAAGAATAAAGGAGGGGCATGGGGCATGGGGAATTGGGCATTAGAAAAACTTTTCCCCAGTCCCTAATCCTCATTCCTTATACCCTAATATCAAAAATCCGTCCGACGGTCTTGGGGTAAAAAAGATCGCTCCATCGGAATTGGGGAAACTGGCTCTGTGAGGGTAAACGTTCCTGCTTCGATCCACTTTTTCAACTCTAGGGCGACTTGCCTAGAAAAAAACAAACTCGCTAAGGGGGCAGAGCGTATAGCTTTGCCCTCGATAGTGATCCGCCCAGATTTGAGTTGGGCGTAACTCACCAAACCAAAGGTGGGACGGACGCGCCGGGGAATGGAAAAATCCACTATTGGGGCTACTAAGTCTTTATCCTGCACAGCACAGTGTTCAACTACTTGTTCATTTAATACAGGTAGTGGTACACCAACGCCTAACATTAATGAGGGACCATAGCTTTTAAAGTAACAACCCCGCACCCAATGAGCATCCATTTGCTTGGCATCACCGATTAAAGCTAAAGTGGCGGAAGGCCCAATCGGTGTACGATTAGCTAAACGCTTTTGTAAGGGGAAGTGCTGAGTGCCTTCCCAAGCGACATAGCCAATACCGCCGCCTAAAAAAATTCGAGTCCCTATACCAACGAGTTGTAAATCAGGATCGTTGAGCAAGGGAGAAATAGCACCGGGGTTAGAGTAAACTGCATTCCCTAAACGCGGTTGTAAAGGGCCGAGATATGTGAAGAGGGGGCGATCGCCACCATTTACACCAACAATAAAATTTTGATAAAGATTGCGCGGATTGAATAAATAAAACTGATTAATCGTTTCATTGGTAATTGTAGTTTCAAAAGTTGCTCTGGGATAACAATCTGTTACTTGTCCTTGCGCTTTTACGTGTATGGGTTTACCAGCGATCAAATCTTCAATTACATGACCGCCGCCACGTTCTCTGACTTCTTCCCCGTCCGTCGTCTCTACGGCAGAACTCGCACCCAAATATAAATCTACTGCCCCAAAACCAGAGTATGCTGGCACGCCATCTAACCAGCAGCGACGAATTTTTATTGGGGGGTCAGTGTGTCCAAGATTGATAATTGCACCACTTGATTCCATCGGTTCAAACGTGCCAGTGGTAATTACATCAACTTCTTTAGCAGCTTTAGTAACACCGATTTCTACAACTCGTGCTTTTAATTCTTCAACTGTCAACACTACCGCACGTTGGCGGCTGATTTTCTCGTTAATTTCTGCAATTGTTCGCATTTTAATCAGTGCTAGCGCTTCCTGCTGTCTTCGTTTATAAACGAGAGGGAAATGAACAAAGACCAGTTGGTATCCCAGATACTGGCTTATAACGGTTCTCAGTTGAGTGCGGTACTGACCCTAACTCCCTTCCCTACTAGCTTTGGGGAGTAAGATTCAAAGCCTCTCTCCTAAAAGCAGAGAAGAATGGAAGTGAGGTCAAAAATCTACTGCACCCAAGCGATAACCGCTATAAAACCGTAACATGATTAATTTCGGCTTTCGTGCGACAGTTGAAAGATAAATGAGGGTATAGGCAACTTCATAAATTGCCTATACCCTCAAAGATATAAACTAAGTTTTTGTAGTAGCGTATAAGTCTAAGTTAGCGCCTGAGCAACTACTGCCGAAAGTGACTCGTTAACCGCTTGCTTCAACAATTCAGCTTTATCGGTCTGTTCCCAAGGTAACTCTAAATCAGGCCGCCCAAAATGACCATAAGCCGCGACGTCCTGATAAAAACGTCCGCCTCGTTCACTTGGTAAGTTGCGTAAATTGAAGGTATGGATAATCCCTGCTGGACGCAGTTCAAAGTGCTTGTTGATTAATTCCAGTAAGGTTTCTTCATCGACTTTGCCAGTGCCAAAGGTATCTACCAGAATGCTTGTTGGTCGCGCTACGCCAATAGCATAAGATAACTGGATTTCAACTTTTTCTGCTAAACCGGCAGCGACAATGTTTTTCGCCACATAACGAGCCGCATAGGCAGCAGAACGGTCTACCTTTGTGGGGTCTTTGCCAGAAAAAGCGCCGCCACCATGCCGTGAATAACCACCGTAGGTATCAACAATTATTTTCCGTCCTGTCAGACCAGAGTCTCCTTGAGGACCACCAACGACAAATTTGCCAGTGGGGTTGACTAGAAAACGTGTCTCTTTATTAGGCTTAACTTCAATGTCGCCAAAAACAGGTTCGACCACTGCTGACCAAAGGTCTTGTTTAATTTTGGCTTGTACAGCCGCCTCATCTGTGATTTCCCCAATACTAGCTGTATGCTGGGTGGAAATTAGAATCGTATCAATACCTACTGGGCGTCCATCTTCATAGACCACAGTTACTTGGGTTTTACCGTCAGGACGCAGGTATGACAATTCACCTGTTTTGCGAACTGCTGCTAATCGGCGAGCAATGCGGTGGGCGAGACTGATGGGTAAGGGCATCAGTTCTGGTGTTTCGTTGCTGGCAAAACCAAACATTATACCTTGATCGCCTGCACCAATTTTGTCGAATAGCTCATCACTATCTTGCTGGCGGGTTTCTTGAGCGGTGTTAACGCCTTGGGCAATATCGGGTGATTGTTCGTCTAAAGCCAGCAGAACGCTGGTGCTGTTAGCAGAAAAGCCATTGTCGGCATTGGTATAGCCAATTTCGGCAATTTTTTGGCGGGCGAGATTGACGAAATTCACATTGGCTTTGGTGGTTATTTCACCAGTGATTAGCACCAAACCAGTATTAACTACTACTTCAGCAGCGACACGGCTGCTGGGGTCTTGTGTCAGTAGGGCATCTAGAATAGTATCAGAAATCTGATCGCAGATTTTATCTGGATGACCTTCGGTGACTGACTCGGAGGTAAATAAATATCGACGAGACAAAGGAAATTCCTCCTGACTTGAGTTTTTTAGCTGATTAAATGTAGTATTTAGTTCAACTACTTTATTTAACGTGAGTTCAATGAACCTCTCCCTAACTTGAGCTTTAGTTCAAGTTTGTGCCTCTAGGGCTCGAAGAAGGACGGTTTTAGGTAGTAAAATCTTTAAGAGGTTTTTTGATTAAGCTCCTTAGGCGAACACCACATAAGCCGTCGAACTCACGTTAATTTATGAAATCATAACAATATTTATACTTCAGTAGTTAGTATCTTCTTGATATTAATAAAAACCACTAGCCATAAGGTAAGTATCTGTAAAGAAGATAAATTTATGCTAATTATTTTATGGGACAAATGTATTTAATAACACAAAAAAAAGGAGGCACCCAGAAGTGCCCCCACAAACTTTGACACAAACACTGCTGCTTTAAACTTGAACTGCTAACTTTGCTTCCGTAGTTGTCAACCGTTCATAAGCAGCACGCATTTTCAAACCTGTAAGCACTTGGAAGAAACCAGTACCATTATTGGAACCTGGATACTCGCGGTGTTGGAGTAACAAGTGAGTCAATTCACCCTGATATTTAGTGGATGTATTGCTGAGATGGGTTTCGATGTAAATTACTTCTTCCAAATTGTCGAATTGACCATCCACCTCTAGTACTGAGACATAGCGGCCATAGTAAACATCTGAACCGTAGTATAGTTGCATACCAGGATAAGAACAGGTCAGCTTGCGTCCACAGGGAGTCCAATTAATTGTTGACCCTTCATCAAACAGGTAGGTTGGATCAAAGCCTTCCTTACCTTCCCTTTGGAGCATGCGTACTCTTAAGACTCTACGCTCTGTATCGTTTTTGATTAAGTTAGTAGGTAATACTTGGAGAACTACATCGGCAAATTCTCTTTGTGGTTCGATAAACTTTTCAAAGTCGGGTTTGCGGGAATTAATTTGTGCTAAGACATCTTCGTAGCGATGACCGCGTTCAGCCATATCTCGCTGAATTTTCCAGGCAATTTTGACTTCATCACTAATGTCAAAATAAACACTAAAGTCAATTAGCGATCGCACGCGCTCATCATATAAAGGATGCAGCCCTTCAACAACTATAATGTGATTCGGCTCTATCCGCTCTGGCGGATCAATCAAGCCAGTTTCGTGGTTATAAATCGGCTTATCAATCGCTTGACCACTTTTGAGCGCTTTAATTTGCTCATACATCAGGTCAAAATTGTTTGCTCTAGGGTCTAATGCCGTTATCCCAGTTTCTTTACGCTGTTTGCGATCCAAGGAGTGATAGTCATCCAAACAAATGACTGTCATTAAATCTTCACCAAACAAATCTATCAAACGACGCAAAAACGTAGATTTACCGCACCCAGAGTCTCCGGCTACTCCAATCAGTACCACGCGTTCCGGCTTACTTGTCATAAATCTCCTCTAAAATACTAAAATTGTGTCAATATTTTTTCACACAGCAGATTCTGAAGCCAGGAGTTTACCACTTTGGTTTATCCTGCGTTCTTGCTACCTAGCACATCTATAAGACACCAAGCGGGTAGACAACAAAGGAGGCAGGAGGTGAGCCACTGCGGTGGACGGGTTCCCCGGCATAAAGCAAGTGACGAACCCGAACGGCAGGAGGCAGGAGGTGAGCCACTGCGGTGGACGGGTTCCCCGGCATAAAGCAAGTGGCGAACCCGAAGGGTAGGAGTAACCCACGTTGAAAAGCGTAGGAATTAAGCTGTAGACACCTTTTATCTAGCGCCACTTTTTGCTCAATACAGTTCTTATTTTTAAACTGGGCTTTTGACCCAGAATAAAATTTTCATTCATACTTCTTTCCTCCTGCCTTCTGCCCTCTACCTCCTGTCTTCTCTTATGAGTTGCTACTCGTCGGACTAGCCTGAATTTTGGTGCCGGTAAGTATTTAATCCTAGTGGTATATTTGATTTTAACAGAAGGGGGTATCCCATACAAGATTGCTGTCAAGAAGAATTAGCGTAGTTCATGAATCGTTTTTTTGTTGATTTAGTTGTTAATTTAAAAATGGGGATCAGCACCGCCCATCAGCGTTTCACCATTATCAGTCTGCTACTTGTGACTCTATATAATCAAGACTATAAGGTATAATTTATTATTGCCGTGAATTTTTTAATGTTACTAAATTGTAATTCCTGGTTGACAATACTTAAGATATTCAAAGCAAAAATCTATCTAACGAATGAGCAAACAACTTGCATTAGTCAAAATATTGGCTATAAATTTATGGGTATGCTCATATAGAAGCGTTGACGTTATGACAAAGTACTGATACGGGTTGACAGATTTTTCACATCAAGTGAAACTAATTATAGTTGCTTCAATTACGGTTCTCTATGTTGTTATGTTTGTAGCTGGAGTTGTCCTAATGATGTAATTATCTTTAGACAGGTCATGAATATAGCTAACAAGATTCCGAGAGAGTATTAGATTTGGAAAAGTAAAACCAATCGGAAGAACACCTTCTGGGATTGGCATTTTCCAATTTAAACCCTTGGAGTAAGTAAGCATAACCGCAATTTTTAGAAGTCAACTCAGCAGTAGGCTCGACTAATCGAAGCAGGCTTCCTATAATATCTGCCCTTTTAAGTTGCTCATTGGCTAGTAAGGTAAAAGCTATCTCCCTAATGGGGTTGGTAGTTAACGAAAAAAAGATTAAATTGACTCTTTATTAACATTCTCCACAAGACTTATCCTTTACCTTAGAAGGTGAACAGGTGTGTTTTTTGCTATGCCTGCATGTCTTTGGTGAGTGTACTTAGCAAGGCATTAATTTAATGATGCCGTTTTTCCTTGAGGGCCAGTTTTGTGAAACGAAAATCCGGTAAACTAAAGCTGGCATGGGATGGGAATAGTTTTTTTTGAAAAACGGTTAAGTAAATTATCGGAGTGGTAGAACGAATGTACAATCAAGGTGCTGTTGAGGGTGCTGCCAACACAGAATTAGGTAGCCGCATCTTCCTCTATGAAGTGGTGGGTTTGCGTCAGAGCGAAGAAACTGATCAAACTAACTACCCAATTCGTAAAAGTGGCAGTGTGTTCATCAAAGTGCCTTACAACCGCATGAATCAAGAAATGCGACGTATCACTCGTCTAGGCGGCACAATTGTTAGCATCCAGCCTGTAACTGCTTTAGAACCAGTTAATGGTAAAGCCTCATTTGGGAATGCTACAAGCGAAGTCAGCGAGTTAGCTACATCTGGGGAAACTGCTAACAGTGAAGGGAATGGTAAAGCCACACCTGTAAATGCTCATAGTGCTGAAGAGAACAAGGACAAGAAAGGCAACACCATGACTCAAGCGAAAGCCAAAAAGGACCACGGTGACGTTCCTGTTAACACTTACCGCCCCAATGCTCCGTTTATTGGCAAGGTAATATCTAATGAATCGCTAGTCAAAGAAGGCGGTATTGGTATTGTTCAACACCTTAAGTTTGACCTATCTGGCAGCAATTTGAAGTATATAGAAGGTCAAAGTATTGGGATTATTCCACCAGGAGTAGACAAGAACGGCAAGCCCGAAAAACTCAGACTATATTCCATCGCCTCAACTCGTCATGGCGATGATGTAGATGATAAAACAGTATCACTGTGTGTCCGCCAGTTGGAGTACAAGCACCCAGAAACTAGCGAAACAGTCTACGGTGTTTGCTCTACGCACCTGTGTTTCCTCAAGCCAGGGGAAGAGGTAAAAATTACAGGACCTGTGGGTAAGGAAATGTTGTTACCCAATGACCCTGAAGCTAATGTCATTATGATGGCAACCGGAACAGGTATTGCGCCGATGCGGGCTTACTTGTGGCGGCAGTTTAAAGATGCGGAAAGAGCAGCTAACCCAGAATACCAATTTAAAGGATTCTCTTGGCTAATATTTGGTGTACCAACAACTCCAAACCTCTTATATAAGGAAGAACTGGAAGAAATTCAACAAAAATATCCTGATAACTTCCGCCTCACTGCTGCAATCAGCCGCGAACAGAAAAATCCCCAAGGCGGTAGAATGTATATTCAAGACCGCGTAGCAGAACATGCAGATGAATTGTGGCAGTTGATTAAAAATGAAAAAACCCACACCTACATCTGCGGTTTACGCGGTATGGAAGAAGGCATCGATGCAGCCTTAACTGCTGCTGCTGCTAAGGAAGGTGTAACCTGGAGTGATTATCAGAAGCAACTCAAGAAAGGCGGTCGCTGGCACGTAGAAACTTACTAAATTTAGTCATTAGTCATTAGTCATTAGTCATTAGCAAAGGACAAAGGACAAATGGCAAAGGAAGCAGGATAATCAGTAGGTAGGGCAAACGCTCTACCTACAATTGTTATTGGTGAAATTGGGTGCAAAATGGGTGTGAAACTAGGAATACTGGGATTAGGCACCGTGGGAACGGGAACAGTGCAGTTGTTGCAAGATAGCGCTGGGCGTCACCCATTGTTACAAGAGATAGAAATCTATCGGGTGGGAGTGCGATCGCTAGATAAGCCTCGTGCAGTAGAATTGTCTACGGAAGTTTTAGCTACAGATTTAGAATCAATTGTCAACGATCCGGCGGTAGATATAGTTGTTGAGGTGATGGGTGGGCTGGAGCCGGCGCGATCGCTCATCCTCAAAGCCTTAAGTAATGGTAAGCATGTAGTCACTGCAAATAAAGCAGCGATCGCCCGCTTTGGGGCGGAAATTTTCACAACTGCCAATCAAGCTGGCGTATACGTCATGCTAGAAGCTGCTGTGGGTGGTGGTATTCCGGTGATTCAACCCCTGAAGCAGTCTTTAAGTGTTAACCGTATTCATACTGTAACTGGTATCGTGAACGGTACAACTAACTACATCCTGACACGGATGCAAACAGAAGGCAGCAACTTCAATGATGTTTTAGCTGATGCCCAGCGCTTGGGTTATGCTGAGGCTGACCCTACAGCCGATGTCGATGGCTTAGACGCAGCCGATAAAATTGCTATCCTGGCATCATTAGGCTTTGGTGGACGCATCAATCTACAAGATGTTTATACTGAGGGCATTCGGCAAGTCAGCAAGACAGATATTGCCTACGCCGAGAAATTGGGATTTGTGATTAAATTGTTAGCGATCGCTAAACGTGATACTCCCTCATCTCCTCTCTCTGTGAGAGTTCATCCCACATTAGTGCCCCAAGCCCATCCTTTGGCTAGCATCAACGGCGTTTACAATGCCATTCTTGTCGAAGGAGAACCCATCGGGCAAGTAATGTTTTTCGGCCCCGGTGCTGGTGCTGGTGCAACTGCTAGTGCTGTGACATCAGATATTTTAAATCTAGTTGCTGTCCTGAAAACCAATACAGCAGTTGCAAATCCCTTATTAACTTGTGGACATCAAGAATACTGCCAAATTGCGCCGATGGCAGAATTGATAACTCGGTTTTACGCCCGTTTCCTCACCAATGACCAACCTGGAGTTATCGGAAAATTGGGGACTTGCTTTGGTAACTATGGCGTTAGCTTAGAGTCAATTGTCCAAACTGGCTTTCAAGGGGAACTCGCAGAGATTGTGGTTGTTACCCATGATGTACGGGAAGGCAATTTTAGGCAAGCTTTGGCAGAAATTCAGGATTTGTCAGCGATCGAAAGCATTCCTAGCTTACTGCGTGTACTTTGAGATTAGTCGGGAGTGAGGCTTGTCTAGTCGCTTTGCTCCAATTTCTAATTACTCCGAAGGATTATGATCTTTATCTTATACAGACCAAGCTACGAGCAAAACTTGGTTAACTACGCAAGCTAAACTAAAAAATAAACTTCACCCCAGCGCGAGGCTAGACCTATGACCTCTGCAACTGACCCATCCACCGCCCTCACTCCTTTCCCCGACCATACGCAGCTACCAGAGTCAGATGGAACCTTTGTGTTCGCGGAGCGTGCCGGAGGCAAGAATTGGCAAGAGCATCCCCAAAGCATCTTACTCACTGACTCGATTACACCTGTCCTTAAACAATTACATCCTGAAGGTGAATATTGTATAGGTCAGGACTTAGGTATTTACTGGCGTTTGACAGACCCGCCAGAACGAGGCGCAGAAGCACCAGATTGGTTTTATGTAGGAAATGTACCGCCTTTGCTCGATGGACAAACGCGGAGGTCTTATGTACTGTGGCGAGAATTTATTGCACCCTTGATTGCCTTAGAATTTGTTTCTGGGGATGGTAGTGAAGAACGAGATAAAACCCCTTGGAAGGGGAAATTCTGGATTTATGAGCAAGTAATTCATCTGGCTTATTATGGCATTTATGAAGTGAATAAAGCCAGTCTAGAAGTTTATAAATTAATTGGTGGACAATATCAGTTGTTAGCAGCAAATGAACGCGGACATTATCCGATTACGCGCTTGGGAGTTGAGTTAGGTTTATGGCAAGGAGTTTATCAAAATGCAGAATTACCTTGGCTGCGCTGGTGGGATTTGCAGGGTAATTTGTTGTTGACTGGTGATGAAAGAGCTGAACAAGAATCCCAACGGGCTGAACAGGAAAGACAAAGAGCCGAGCGCTTGGCTGCTCAATTGCGATCGCTCGGTATTGAACCAGAGGTTTAAGTCTAAAGAAGGCAATCGCCCTCGCGCAAAAGTCTGCGATCGCCTTTCTTATATTCCTACAGTACAGTGTAAAATTATACTCTTGAAATACTTTTCTAAATATTTTTACATAGGTTGAGCATGAGGAGTCAGGGCGATCGCAGGAAATCTTCATGAGCGAAACGAGATAAAGACGCACCGAGCTTCGCAAAAATTAAATAAGAGTTCGATACTGCAATCAAGCAAGAAGCGCGATATTGAATTTGGGCGATCGTTTATTGAATTCGGGCGATCGCTTAACAGCTACATACTCCATTACCAAACACAAACGGTCTGCTTCCTCAAAGGAGTCTACAACCTCCACAATATACTTATGTTTACACGTCTGAAGCTTTAAGGCTTCTCACAAAAACATTGTCTTTAGCCGTCCGCGCTCCGACTGGTTAAGGGAATTTAGTAAATCATCATTTAAGGTTTTAATGACTTAGCGATCGCCTTTTTTATTTTTTACCAAATAAGTAATACCAAACCGTCCCCTTCCCAATTTCTTTTCAATAGTATATTTGCCACCTTGCAATTGATCACCTGCTACCCAAGCCATCTTTGCAACTCCCAATATATTTGTATTAATCTTCACACAAGTAAATCTTGACAAGCTAAGTTAGTTTTGAGAAAGAGAGCGATGTCTACGACGGGCTATGCCTACCCTTTTTTCTCCCACACCCTAAAATTGCTAAAGTGAATTCTAGAATAGGCTTTCACCCCGCATAAATTTTATGACTACTGTCACCTTAGAGCTACCCGAAGGAATATTCTCTGCTCTGCGCCTGTCACCTAATGAGTTTGTCCGTGAATTGCGTTTGGCTGCGGCTATCCACTGGTATGGACGTGGTGAAATTTCCCAAGAGAAAGCAGCTAATATCGCCGATTTAGATAGAACAGATTTTCTCCTGGCTCTATCCCGTGAACAAATCGATGCTTTTATTGTTGATTTTGATGACTTACAACGGGAATTAGAACGTGGCTGAACCACCTGTAATTAATGCTTAACCTTTCATATTTTTGTCTAGAAGTAGTTTGCTGGATTTGTTGCAGTTGTTGGGTGAAGAGGTTTTAGTTCCATCAACAGTAGCTACTGAAATTCAGCAAAGAGGCGTAGAATACCCGACTGTTGCAGCACTTTCACAAACAAACAAGCACTGGCATTAGTCGGCGAGTAGTAAGCGATCGCTCCATCTCCTCTTCCACTGCTAAACTAAAAAACAACCCTTAACTCCTGCAAAGGTAGTCTTATGACCTCTGCAACCGATCCATTCACCGTACTCACTCCATTTCCAGACCATACGCAGCTTCCTGAGTCTGACGGTACTTTCGTGAAAAATTTTCAGGAACATCCCCAAAGCATTCTCCTAACCGACTCTATTAAACCGATATTGCAAAAACGTCATCCCGATGGGCAATACTGTATTGGTCAAGATAGCGGTATCTATTGGCGGATAACTGATCCCTCAGAAAAAGGCGCAGAAGCACCAGACTGGTTTTATGTAGGGAATGTACCGCCTACTCTGGATGGGCAAACGCGCAGGTCTTATGTATTATGGCGAGAATTTATTGCCCCTTTAATTGCCTTAGAATTTGTTTCTGGTGATGGTAGTGAGGAGCGAGACAAAACTCCGTGGAAGGGGAAATTTTGGATTTATGAGCAGGTGATTCGTCCTCCCTTCTACGGCATTTATGAAGTGAATAAAGCTAGCGTAGAAGTTTATGAATTAATTGGTGGACAATATCAATTATTAACAGCAAATGAACGCGGACATTATGCTATACATCCTTTAGGAGTTGAGCTAGGGATTTGGCAGGGACAATATTACAATATGGAATTACCTTGGCTACGGTGGTGGGATTTGCAAGGTAATTTGTTATTGACTGGTGAAGAAAGAGCCGATCGCTTGACTGCTCAATTGCGCTCTTTAGGTATCGAACCAGAAGCCTAGATTTTTGGATGAAGGTATGAAACCAATAGCTTAAACAAGTTTGTCAAAGCTTTGCTGCTTAAAATTTTCCGATGGCCCCACATTTGCAATTTCATAGCCAGTGGGATAGCTGGGGATAGGAGAGTCAATATAAAAATTAGGCTGATTCCGAGGTGGGAATAACCGGATTAATTTGGCTCGGATTCTTAGTAGACTTACCATAGCCGATCGCAGCAATGGCGAAGGATAGGGAAAACCAAAGGCATCGAGCATTGTGTCATCGAGTAAAGCGTAGATACCTGGTTTGATGGAAGAACGCATCCACGAAGGAAACCAACTCAAAAATAAATCGCGTGTAGCTTCCCCAACTCGACGATTTGCATCTGAATAGCAAAATTTTTGGCGTTCGTAGTCAAGGTTATAGCGATCCAATTCTTCATAGGTTTCAGGGATATTCTGAATCTGCATTTGCTTACCTATTTCTCGCCAGAAGTAAAAAGACGCTAATTTTTCTTGTTTGCACATCAGCCGCCAACCAAACCGTGCATTCCAACGGATAGGCTCGAAAATGAAAGTTGAAAGCACATACAGGAAATCACCGTTGTCAATCTTGAAGCGTCCGTGAAGTGCATTCATGCGTTGCAGGGCTTCTTTGCCGCGATCGCTGTCATAGCCCCACTTAATCATCTCCCCAACAATTATTGACGTATCATCGTAGCGTTTTTGCGGACAATGGGTAAACGCAAATTTCTCACAAACAATAAAAAATCAATTCACATCGCTTGATATAAGACATTTTTTGATACATCATCAATTGAAATGTATGATGGTAAACAAAGTAAGTACAAAATAGCCATTATCAAG
>JAHHHR010000048.1 GCA_019359245.1 Nostoc desertorum CM1-VF14
GGGCTGACCACTGTCATGCAAGGATTTTGGGCTATTTTACCTTCTTTCCTTGCACCTGAATATACTTCTAGGGTCTTTTTATCTACAGACTGTCACCTTTTCTTTCTTTTTCAGCAAGCCCTAAATAGACCATGCTGTGCCCCTACCAAAGATATGGTTTTTAGCCTTGTTCCATTTTGGTATTTATTGTCAATGCGTAAGTCCTAGAGAGTATGGCATCATCCATAATTTAAGGTGCGTTACGCTTTCAGCTAACGCACCCGACAATTGAAATTTCTTAACATAGTTATAAATATTCCTACTTACCTACCTACAGCAGTTTTCTTTTGCATGAGCTACAAAGTCACTGGTTTTGCGGCAGGAGACAGATCGCGCAGCGTGTCGTAGACAAGGCAGGAGAGAGAAGAATAATTTGATTTGTGAATCCTTGGTTCTGTACTTCATTTAGCTGCAAACGGCTGTATCTATTAAAAAAGCATTTGCTAGATAGCTAAGAGAAGTTTCAGCGGATAAGCTCATGTGCTGTGGAATTTGGTAAGTCTTTTTCTTTTGGATTAAAGAGCTTGGTTTAAGGTCTCCAGACTCCATCAAACCACTTATGCCAAAGGGCATTGTCAGTACCTCGTGCAAAGACATCAATTCTACCGTTGCTCCAAGAGACAGCCGTTGGACTTGAAGTTAAAACTCCACCTAGTGATTCCCAGCCTGACCAACTGCCGCTAAACCACTTATGCCAAAGAGCATTGTCAGTACCTCGTGCAAAAACATCAAGCCGCCCTGCTGCCCAAGAAGAAACATCAGGACCAGATCTAAGTACACCGCCTAGAGATTCCCAGCCTAACCAGGTGCCGTCAAACCACTTATGCCAAAGAGCATTGTCAGTACCTCGTGCAAAGACATCAATTCTGCCGTTACTCCAAGAGACAGCCGTTGGGTCTGAAGTTAAAACTCCACCTAGAGATTCCCAGCCTGACCAGGTGCCGTCAAACCACTTATGCCAAAGAGCATTGTCAGTACCTCGTGCAAAGACATCAAGCCGCCCTGCTGCCCAAGAAGAAACATCAGGACCAGAGCTAAGTACACCGCCTAGAGATTCCCAGCCTGACCAGGTGCCGTCAAACCACTTATGCCAGAGAGCATTGTCAGTACCTCGTGCAAAGACATCAATTCTGCCGTTACTCCAAGAGACAGCCGTTGGGTCTGAAGTTAAAACTCCACCTAGAGATTCCCAGCCTGACCAGGTGCCGTCAAACCACTTATGCCAAAGGGCATTGTCAGTACCTCGTGTAAAGACATCAAGCCGTCCTGCTGCCCAAGAAGAAACATCAGGACCAGAGCTAAGTACACCGCCTAAAGATTCCCAAGCTTGACTCGCGGCATTTGCGCGAAGAATGTCAATTAAAGGTGCGCTTACTGCTGCTGTTACTCCAGTTACAAAAGCGCTTGTGATTTTCACAAATTGGCGTCGAGCAAGTCTATCCAACATAATAACCTTCCTGTAGAATTAGCAAATTTATATTCCTGAATTTAGGAACAAAATTAAAATCTGCCAGACAAAATAAATATATTTATTCCGTCATGTTTTTTACTAAAAAAATTCCAGCCCATGTAAAGGTAAAACCAATGCATACATGAAACTGCTTTTGATATCCTCTAGAAATCGTCTAGAATAATACAGCAGAATTCAGGAGTCAGAATTCAGAAGTAAACCACGGTTTATACATATGGCTTTGAGACTTAACTTGTATACTTCACCAACTTGAAATCTACTGTTAATATGCATAGTAGCAGTATCAGTAAATTTGCAGCAGTAAGAAAAATTAAAGAAATATAAAGCCTTCAACCAAATATTTCCTGTGTCTTTATTCAGCCTTAATTCCAACGTTTACAAAGAATTATTTCTCTTTTATAGAAGATAAATATAGGTTTACATTTGCCATTAGTTTTATCTGTATAGGATTTACGCATTAACAGAAAATACCAAATATCTATGATGCAAAAAAGTGGATCTGTCGTAGGGGTAAAGCGGATTGCTAAACCCCTACAAGACGGATACTATTTAACCTGAGTTCGGGATAAGCTGAAACCCTTATTACACCGTTGTTTGATTCTGAGATATGTCAACGTGTTTGCGTTGTTTCCGTCAACTAACGCTGAATAAATCTTCTTAACCCGAACTGACGTTATTTACCATCAAAGTAAAGATTCATCAAAGCTTGAACACTGAACAATACCTTTGCTAATTTACTAGCGTTCAACGCTTCTAAAAGCAGTGCAAAGGCATCATGTCAACAAAACCATTAAATTCTCAATAAGCTCAAAATTAGTCGCATGAATCGTTGCTTATTGACAGATATTGAGGCGTAGACATCGCTTTGAGTCTCTTAAACTAAACCAAACGAGAAATCCTGATTTTTTCTTAATTCTTAGCCTTGGTTATGATCAAGAGTATATTTAGATGCTTTTGCGTTGGAGATTTGCATCCGTCTATTTGCAATCCTTAATGCTGGAAGCGTGGTTGGATTCATATTTATTTCAACATTCATAAGCTGTAAAAACCATTTGGCTAAATGCTTGATTTATGTAAAACTTGACTATTGAGTAATACTTTCATCAAAGCCGATGATGGGATTTGAACCCACGGCCTGCTGATTACGAATCAGCTGCTCTACCACTGAGCCACATCGGCGTACACAATCTAGGAGTATAACATGATTTAATCATGGTAGATCAAAATCGCAAAAATCGCCTTAACCCTGAACAATACGCCAGCCTCAAAGCAGAAATAGCCGCTCCTTATCGCGGCTTACGACAATTTTTCTACATCGCTTTCGGTGCTTCTGGCTCACTTGGTGCATTCGTCTTTTTCTTCCAAGTGCTTGCCGGACGCAATGTTGAGAGTGCTTTGCCAAGTTTAGCTCTCCAATTAGGAATCGTTGCCCTAATGATCTTCCTCTGGCGCTGGGAACAGCGTCGGCAACGAAGCACCCAATCGGGTAAAAATTCTAATTCCTGAAGGGAGAAATTTTAGTGGTTAGTTTTTTTGCTGCTTCCGTTCCATACATAGTAGTCATAAATCATTTTTAAAAATAAATCTAACCGCAGGAGACAAGAAAGAACGCAGAGAGTGGAATCGGAGTTTTTACAACTCATTTAGGATTACTATATCTTTAATATTATTCAAATTTATTAATGCTTTGATGAAGCTAAAAAGATCAAAAGAGAAAAAATAAAAAAATTATTAGGAAACTCCAAAAAGCAAAAATTTCTGAGAAACTAGAAATCGTTGAAACGGGGTCAGCCAATATAAAGACCCTGACCATAAAACCAATCACATTCAAATGGGGTCAACTATATTTAAAGACCCCAAATTTTATATTTAAAACCCTCAAAATTAATAAAACTCATAATATTGAAAGCGCCAGACTAACAAATTATCAGTCTGGCGCTTTCAATTTGCTAACTAGTACAATGCGGTGGAAATAAACAACCCATTTAAAATCAACGAAGCGCTTACGCTGTATTCATTCATTTTGACTTTTGACTTCCACCTTACTAGGCATTTACTGAATTGTTACCAAATAGGATGAAGGAATTGGTTGGGCACGTCCGGCATTGACGAGTGCCTGGTAAACAAAGGCAGCAACTTCGGCTCTAGTCGCTTCACGATTAGGATTGAGTTGCTTCGCGGTGGGATAGTTGATCACTAGTTGCCGTGCAGTTGCCGCAGCTACAGGAGCGATCGCATAATTAGGAATCTGGGCAGCATCGGTGTAAAAGGAAAGGACATTCTGATTACTCGCAGTTAAGCCCAAACCATTAGCTAAAGCGACTAACGCCTGAACTCTAGGAATTTTCTGTTGTGGCTTAAAAGTGCCATCGGGGTAACCAGAAACAAATTCACTTTGGTAAGCAGATTGAATTGCAGCGTTAGCCCAGAAATTGCTTGCTACATCTTTAAATTTAATTGCTGGGCGTTTAGTTGGTGGTGTTAGGGCTTTAGTGACAATAGTGGCGAATTGAGCGCGGGTTACAGGATCATTGGGTTTAAAGCTGCCATCAGGAAAGCCAGCAATAATATTTTGCGAGGCTAAAGCTTCAATGTAAGCTTTAGCCCAATAATTTGCTGGCACATCTTTAAAAGCGACAGGTCCTCCAGGGGGTACATCAACAGTTGCAGCAACGAAATTTACTGAACCAAAAATCTTTTTCTGATCGATATCGTTGCCAACAGCGAGAATTTGACTGGTTTTTGTGGCGTTGTTCACATCATAACGAGTGTTATTGCGAATAAGATTTCCACCAGGATTTTCGTTGGTACCAAGGTCGGGTAGAGCATTGACAGTTGCTACTACGCCATCCCGCTTATTGTTCTGAATGACATTCTTACGCAATACGGGTTTGGCTGATTCGGAGATATAAAGACCGTCTTGGTTTTGGATGATTTGGTTTTCCACAATTTGGGGTGTGGAAGTGCCACCGATCGCTAAACCAAAACCAGTATCTTGAAATAAGTTATTCCGAATTTCTCCTTGGGCAGTTCTAGTAATTGAAATCCCGTTGCCTTTGTTTTGCACAAAGAGATTACCTTCAACTGTGGGATTGCCTGTACCCGTGACAAAAACACCCTCTCTGACACTGTTAGTAAAAGTACTGTTTTTGATAGTTGGATTAGTTGACTCCACCCATACACCCGTACCCCGGCCATTTGGGTTGGTGACGGTGACACCTGCGATCGTGGTATCTCGTTCGGCAAGGATGGTAATGTCTTGTCTGGCAAAGGCGCGACTAGTGTAAAAACCTCCACCTGTAATCAATATCCCCTGACCTTTAGTAGCTTCATCACCCCGCAGTGTCACCCCTGGTTTCAGCAATAGCGGGAAGGTTTCGCCACTTTCTTGGTTATAATTCCCAGGTGCTAACTGAATAACCGCACCTGGTTGGGCTTGACTAAGAGCGAAACTGATGCTTTTGTAGGGTGCAGTTGAGGTTGTACCAGCACTAGCACTATCTACACCAGTTTGTGGATTAACGTAAATCGTTGCGGCTGTTGTTGGAACTTGCGCTGTGAGAGTTGGGGTGATACCTTCTGGATGAGTAGCACCAGCATTAACCTCATCAGGTAGTAGTATTGACCCACTAGAGACAACAAGCATTGCCGTTAGTCCGGCTCCCAGGCGTAAAGCATATCTGAGATGACTGCTAGAAAGAAGGCGAAAAATCTCCGATGGAGAAACGTGAAAACCCCGGTATTTCATTTTTTTCGTCTGTGATGTGCTGAATTACAGTGTGTCGAACAAGGTGAAAGATAGCAAGCAGCCTTGTAGCTGCTGTAAAACCCATGCAAAACTATACTGGATGATTAGCACCGATCCAGCTAAATTCCTTAGATAGATCACAGAACTTATACATTAGTTATATTTTTTTATTTAGAAAATTCTACTAGTGCACTGTAGCCGAAGCTTGCCTAGCTTTAAAGGGGATTTTGCACTAAGTCTTGTTAATTGAGATGATATCTGGATTTTCACCAAGCTCAAGCTGTACTAGGGACTTTCCGCATGAGGCGATGGCTATCGACAAGTCTCTCGCTGCTTTGTCTAAACGCTCATCCTGCTACTACGACTATATGAATAATTTATTTTTTTGTATTACCTAAAGCTAGATACTGTAAATAATATTACTGGAATATCATCACAGTAAAAGCAAAGCTATTGGAAATCGGGAGAAATGCGTTTTAAATTTTTGGGGCTGCGTCGCGCCTTAGTTTTATTAAGTAGTACCTATCTTCTACTTTTATCCACTCCTGCCTTTGCTGCGGAACGAGTAGTGCTAAACTATGGTATTTTCCGTGAATCGCTTTCTGTAGAGGAGCTATCCACCTTTGCCGAAACAGGCGAACTTTCACGTTCACTACGAGTTAATTTTGCTTTGGCGCGACAAGATCCTAAAGTCATTCGCCAGTATTTAACGGAGCCGGTGAAGGTAAACCTTGTATTTTTAGATCGAGTGCTGAATACTCCGATTGGTAATGTTATTTTAGATCAAATTAGTCAAGTTATTTATACACCGTCTCGGAGAGCAGACAGGCAGGCTTTGCGATCCGCTTTGGTACTTTCTGCGAGTCAAGACGGGCAGGTGTCAGTAATTGAAATTATTGAAAATTATCCCACTAATGAAGTAGAAGTTGATGGCAAACGCTTGGAGAGTGCATACCGTCAACTCCGCCGCTTACAAATAAGCGTACAAGATTTACTTAATTTTTAGTAAGCTAAAGTTTCTAAAGTTTCTCTTAAATACCGTTGTACCTGCTGTTCCAAGCGAATTCCGTGTAATTGAGTATCGCGTTCTAGTTGCCAACGTTGAAAACCGGAACTAGTGGAGATCGCACATTTGAGACTATACCAAATTTCAGTATCAGCAGAAAATTGGCGATCGCTAGAAGCTGGAATTTGAGCCATAGTTTCTCATTCCTTTGTTTTAACTTCAAGGGTAATTGGGCATTGGGAAGAGGCAGAGGGGCAGGGAGCAGAGGGGAAAGATGTAATTTTTTATTCTCTCCCTTGCCCCCAATAAGAACTGCTTCTTCATCTCCCTCTGCTCGTCTGGTACTTAATTTATAGCCCTTTAAAGTAAAATAATATACTTATATGGGCTGTTATGAATCTGTATTAATCCTAAACAAGGATTCTAATAACCGGGGGACGATTTGATTAACCCGCACACCTAAAATTGTGAAATCTTGCTTAATCTTTTCTAAAGATAATGGCTCTATGCCAGCGAATTCTGTGTCATTAGTCACTAAAACTCGCATTACACTCACAGGTACTTGTAAAAATAGATTGCTGCCTAAGAAGGCTAACCCCGCAAGCACTAGTGCAACGCTGCGCCATTGTGGAAGAAATTTAGCTGAATTTGCTACTAATGGGGCAATTTGGTAGAGATGCCATAGTACCCAAAGTGACAATACTGCTGCCACTAATGCCAGGATACGATTTAACTTTGTATTAGTTAAACAGAGAATTTTTCGCTGCCGTTCAGTCAGATTTTCTGGCTTTAGAGCTATTCCTAAAAGAGCAAATATATAAAAAGGACGACGCAATTGCATCCATAGTAGAGGAAGAATACCAATGGCGGCAACTAAACATAGCTCCATCCAGACTGGCAAAAACGGCTCGCCTACAGACAAAAACAATAAGCAGAGCAGTAAAAAAATAGGCAACGTCGCCAATCCAGCGACGTGAATCCACAAAATAGGTTCAGAGCGAAATGAATGCATGATAAAAAGTTATAAGTTAAGAGTTATTAGGAGTTACAAATTAGCAGTCTTTAACTCCTAACTCCTAATTTATTACTCCTAACTTCTAACCATTTTACCCTCAACACTATCTCGTTAAGGTGAGAGTGCGGCGCTTCGTAACCATCTGATAGGATTCGATGATGTCACCTTCAACCCAATCATTGAATTTATCTATGCCGACACCGCATTCATAACCAGCGTTGACTTCACGGGCATCTTCTTTCATCCGTTTTAGGGAATCAAGGACGCCTTCAAAGATCACCTTACCGCCGCGTCGCACCCTGACTTTGCAGTTGCGAACTAGCTTGCCAGATTGAACGTAGCAACCGGCAACAGCACCGCGACCGACTGGGAAGACGGCACGGACTTCAGTTTGACCCAAGGGTTCTTCGACCAACTCTGGTTCCAAAAGACCTTCCAAGGCATCTTGGATATCTTCTAGGAGTTTGTAGATTACGTTATATTCTCGGACATCTACACCCGCTTCATCGGCGGCTTGTCTAGCACCACTGGCAAAGGTGGTGTTAAAGCCAATAATTACAGCATTACTGGCAGCTGCTAAGTCGATATCTGTTTCGGTGATTTCCCCAGCAGTAGCCAAGAGCATCCGAATTTGGACTTCGTTTTGTGGGATTTGCTTGAGCGCTCCCACAATGGCTTCTACAGAACCTTGTACGTCTCCCTTCAAGATCAAGTTGAGTTCTTTCAACTCGCCTTCTTGTGCTTGAGCCGACAGGGTTGTAAGGGTGACACGACCTTGTAACAGGCGGGATAGGCGTTGTCTATCGGCGCGATCGCTAGCGAGTGCTCTGGCTTCTTTTTCGTTCTCGAAGACCTCGAACTCGTCGCCTGCTGCTGGCACATCACTTAAACCTAGTACCTCGACAGCAAAGGAAGGAGAAGCGATATCTACTCTCTTGCCTCTGTCATCTACCATCGCCCGGACTTTACCAAAAGCCGAGCCAGCTACTAAGATATCTCCCACATGCAGGGTGCCATTCTGAATTAGCAAGGTAGCAACTGCTCCCTTGGCTTTATCCAGATGTGCTTCAATCACAGTTCCTTTGGCGGTACGATCTGGGTTGGCAGATAGTTCTGCAACCTCTGCTACTAAGAGAATCATCTCTAAGAGCGTATCCAGGTTTTCACCTCTGATGGCGCTCACCGGAACCATGATTGTCTCACCGCCCCAATCTTCTGCGGTCAGACCATACTGGGTAAGTTCTTGTTTAACCCGTTCTGGTTGTGCCCCTTCTTTGTCAATTTTGTTGATTGCAACAACAATTGGCACTCCGGCTGCTTGGGCGTGGCTAACGGCTTCAATGGTTTGAGGACGGACACCATCATCAGCAGCTACTACTAACACGGCAATGTCTGTTACCCGCGCTCCTCTAGCCCGCATCGCTGTAAAAGCTTCGTGACCAGGAGTATCTAGGAAGACTATCTGCTGTGGTTTGCCCTCATGTTCCACATCCACATGGTATGCACCGATGTGTTGAGTGATACCACCAGCTTCGCCAGCAGCCACTTTTGTTTTGCGGATTGAGTCGAGCAGGGTTGTTTTCCCGTGGTCTACGTGACCCATAATTGTCACGACTGGCGGACGGCGGTGGAGATATTCTAGGTCTTCTGCGCCGACCATTTCTGTAATTTTCCGAGCTTCTGCTTCTCGCTCGACGGTTTCGACTTCTATTTCTAGTTCTTTTCCTACCAGGGTAATTGTGGGAATATCTAGATTTTGCGTGATACTCACCGCCATGCCTTTGAGGAACAGGATTTTAACAATCTCTGTATCAGGAACGGCTAAAACGTCAGACAGTTCTTGCACAGTCAAGGGGCCTGTAATAGTGACCTTTTCGGGACGGTCACGCTTTGTATCGGCTTCTTGTTGGTGGCGACGGTTATTGTGATGGTCACGGCTAGAACCAGATTTAGAACCAGGTTTTCTACTTCCTCTAGCAGTTGGGGCGCTAGCAAGGGTTGCCCCTGGCATCTGCACAGGTCGAGTAGCTTTTGGCTTAGGAGGACGGGCAATGGAAAGGCTGACTTGGACGGTGGCTGGTGAGTCGCTATCGTCATCATCTAGTAAATCTTCTTCAAACTCATCATCCAGTATCGGCTTGATCCGCTTACCTTTGACGCCAGCTTTAGCCTTCTCTTTAACTTCGTCAATTATTTCCTCTTCTACCCACTTTTTGCCGCCTTTGGTGGGGCGAGGGGGGCTTGGGCGTTTCAAATCGAGGAGATCGGGTGCGACGACTGGCTCATCACCTAATCCTTGAGATTTGCCCGCTATTCCTGACATCTGTCTGGGTGGAGTAGCGATCGGCATTGCGGCTGCTACTGCTTCACCAGGGCGGGCTGGTCTGGGTCTTTGCCCTTCTCCTAGCTGCGATGGTGCAGATGGTCTATTGCCCCTCTGCTCTGGTCTGGTGGGTGCAGGGGTAGGTCGAGCCTGCCTTTGTGGCGCAGATTGCGGAGACTGGTCAGTTGGCAGTTTAGCAACTCTTGGCTTAATTTGGTCGCGATCGCCTTCGACGGGCCGTTGCCGTTGATCACGCTTGAGGATCGGTTTGTCTGCCTGAGATACTTGCTCATCTGCCACCGGGGCTTCTTCCGCCGCTGGTCTTGGCGGTGGGGCAGCTAATTGCGGTTTGATCGGTTTTTCCGCTTTCGGTCTGGGCGGAACTATTTTTTCTGGTTTTTGGGATGCTATTTTTTCCGGCGCCTGGTTTGGATTTGGCGTTTGTTCCAAGTCCGTAACAGGAGGTTGCTCTTGAGTCTCAGATTGAGTCCGGGGCACAGGTCGAGTTGGTGCTGCTGGCTTCATGGGTGAGACTGGTGTAGCGAAAGGCCGTGGTGGAGAGGGAGGATTAGCTTCAGACAAGGCAGCTTGGGTATTGGTAGCAACTGACGCCTCTGGGGCGTTGGGGGTAGTATTTCTCAATATTTTGGGTTTGCGTATTTCCAAAATTTGCTGTTTGTGGGGTGCAGCAGGTCGGGCAGATCCGCCGTTTGGCGGTGAGTTTGGTTTATGGCTGGTTGTACGTAGTTCCTTTTTGGCGGAGACATTCGTTGCTGCGAGTTTTTCCGCAGCCGTGCGGATGTTTTCTGCCTCGGATTCTGAAATCGTGCTGCTATGGCTTTTGACCGAGATGCTGAGCTGGTCGCAAATTGCTAGTAGCTCTTTGTTATCCAAATTCAATTCCTTTGATAATTCATAGATTCTAACTTTGCCGTTGTTCATCCACTCTTCCCCTTTAATTTACAGTTTTAGCGGATGGTTGCCTGGTTTGCGACATCTCCATCCTTGGATTACTGTTTTTAGACTGCCGTTCAGTTGTTGCCGGTGCCTCCAATCAGGAAAGAGAGATGTTTCGGTTTAATAATGGCATCCCCACCAGGAATGATGGTTGAGGGACACCCATAAAAATTTTTTAAATAAAAGATTTTTATAGGAACCCCTGACGCCGAACTGCGCCTGAGCGCTACCAGGTTGCCATTTTGTAGTTTCTTGTTTTGGTGATTCTGAGCCTTCCACAACACAATCTATTACATCTTGTTGTTCTGGGAATCTTGCCTCGCCCCTCTTAATTATTGGAGAGCCGAATGCCTTTTACACCCATTTACTATTTTGGCACTAACCTTAACGATCAACAGAGGGTGTCATGAAAGCTCGACTTCGGCTTTCGCACAATTCCTCTAGTATGACGTCACAAAGTTGTTCCAACTAAATTTGGTTTTGGGTATTGGTGCGGGCTAGACGTTGCGACAAGCTTTGGTACAGTGTTTCTGGCACTGATGCATGTAGCGATCGCCCTAGTCGATTTTTTTTTTGAGCTGCTTGTAGGCAACTCGTTTGCGGACAAATATAGGCAGAACGCCCCATGCCCTGATCTAATTGTACCTTTCCCGATGGAAAGACGCGGACAATCCGCCAAAACTCATCTTTTGAGCCTACTTTCCGGCAACTAACGCAGCGCCGATAATTTGGTTTCATCGATTCTCTGTGATCTTAGTCCAGCATTCTGGGTGTAAAAATAAGTTTTCTATTACTATTTTTTACTTATACCAAGGCATCTTTCAGAAAATAATCTTTGAGACTCGGACTACAATCAACATTATCAAAACTTTACAACGTTTATCAATTACTCGTCGTCGTTAGTATCAAAAGTATCCTCCTCTTCTAATTCTTCTTGATTGTCATCTTCTAATTCTTCCTCAAACTCAAGCTCGTCTTCTTCTGATTGATATTTTGCTCTTACAGCCGCAAATTTCTCATCCTCTCCTGCATAGTCGTATTTAGCTTTGTCTTTGATGTCTATTTTCCAACCAGTCAGACGGGCTGCCAAACGGACATTTTGTCCTTCTTTACCAATGGCTAAACTAAGTTGATCTTCAGCCACGAGTACGTGAGTTTGCCGGGATTCTGGATCCATCAGGCGTACTTCATCCACCCGTGCTGGACTTAAGGCATTGGCAATATATGTTGCTGGATCTGGCGACCAACGAATTACATCTATTTTCTCACCGCGTAATTCGTTGACTACCACTTGAATTCGCGATCCCCTGGCTCCGATACAAGCGCCAACTGGGTCTACATCGCGATCAAGGGTATCTACTGCTATTTTAGTCCGGGGGCCGACATAACGGGAGGGGGGGTTTGCCTCCCTAGCTACGGCAACTATCCGTACCACTTCATCTTCAATTTCTGGGACTTCGTTGGCAAATAGATAAACCACCAAACCAGCATCGGCGCGAGACACAAGTAACTGTGGTCCTCGTTGCTGACCTTGGGAGACTTTTTTGAGATACACCTTGAAGGTGGCATTTGCCCGATAATTATCGTTGGGTAGCTGTTCCCGCTTCGGTAATTCGGCTTCTACTTCTGGCTGACCAAAGCCACTGCTAACTGCCAGAACCACAGACTGCCTCTCAAACCGCAGGACTCTTGCTTGTAGGACAGTTCCTTCTAAATCTTGGAACTCTTCTTGCACCATTTGGCGCTGTTGATCCCGCAATTTTTGCGCCAATACCTGCTTGGTTTGCATCGCCGCCATCCGACCAAACTCTCCTTGATCGGGAGTCACATCCAACACCACAGAGTCCCCTAACTGCGCTTCGGGAGCTACTTGTTGGACTTCGTCTAGGGAAATCTGATGGTCTGTGTTAGTGACTTCTTCGACAATAGTTTTGGTGGAAAGAACGCGAAATCCTTCTCCGTCAATATCGAGTTCTACTTCAAAATTCTCAAAATAATCTTCGTCAAACTGTTTGCGCTCTAAATTTTGGGCGCGACGATAACGTTCGTAGCCTTTGAGTAGTGCTTCTCTAATAGCTGATTGAACTGCAAGACGGGGTAAATTCCGCTCATGACTTATACTTTCAATTAATTCTTTTAATCCAGGTAAAGTAACCATTGACATAAGCAATCTCCTTTAAAAATTAGGGAGTGGGGACTGGGCATTGGGCATGAGGCATGGGGCATGGGGCATGAGGCATGGGGCATTGGGTGCAAAGGTAAAAGACTTGCAGCAACTTACCCTCTGCTCCTCTGCTCCTCTGCTCCTCTGCTCCTCCAATCCCTTAGTCCCTAGTCCCTAGTCCCTAGCCTCTAATCACTCGTTTATCGGCGCTCGTCTAGCTGCACCTTAGTAATTAGGGAGCGGGGAATTTCGACTACACGACCTTTTTGGTTTAAGTAAAGTGCTGTCTCATCCCGGCGAATCAACTGACCAATCCACTCTTGTTGTCCGTCGTAGGGTGGCGAAGTGGAGATGATGACAGGAAATCCTTTAAAGGAAATAAACTCCCTGTCTGTTACCAGCTGCCGCGAAATACCAGGACTAGAGACTTCCAAGACATAGGCATCTGGAACGATTTGGGCAGTGTCTAAGGAGGCTTCTAAAGCACGGCTCATCCTCTCACAATCATTTAACCCGGTGTCTTGCTCAGGATTGCGAATGTCTACGCGCAACACTGGTGGACTTTGATTAGTGTGAAAAACTACGCCAACCACTTCCAATCCCAGTTCTTCTGCCACTGGTGTCGCCAAATCAATAATTTGTGGAACTAAAGGATGAGCCATGAGAAAATTCAATAAAAAAAGTGGGCACTGACCCACTTCCTGCGATAGGTATATCTTCCAAGAAGTCTTGTGACGAACCAATTATGATTCGCCTAATTCGTAGTTTAGCGCATTTATTGGATAGTCAATAGTCATTGGGCATTGGGCATTGGGCATTGGGAAAGAGGAGGCAGTTTTTGCTGGAGGCAGAAGTTCTTTAATTTTGAATTTTGAATTGATTTCTCCCTGCCTCATCTTTTCACTACTGCTGGAACTGATACTTGTGTTCGTAGCTGTCTGGTTTGCTCGATAATTTGGTCTATGTCTTCTTGGGACAAACGCTGGACGTAGTTGATTTTGATTTCCTCTAAGAAGTCAAAAAGTAAACTCTGAATTTCTGAGAGTACGTGTTTTTCCTTTATTTGAGATCCTAAGACTTTGCTAAAGGTTTCTACTAGTTGACTGGTGAGTTTTGCGCCAACAGGATCTTCAACAGCACTAACTAACGTTTTATAAAGATTAGTTGTGATTTGAGTCGCCAGTTGTTCGCTTAACTGGGTTTGAGCTTGTCCCACGCCAGGGAGGTTTTGGAGGTTGCGGTAGACGGGGACTTGATGGAATACGGTTTCGATGTTGTGGCGCAAAATGGCTACGATCGCAGGTTGGATTTCGGGTAACACTTGGTAGACAATTGTCTTTACTAAAAGACCTGCGATCGCTTCCACCTCATTTACATTATTAATATCTATGTAGGGACGTAAATTTTCTTGTTGCAGTAGCCAACGCGTAAACTCACCCTTCTGAATTGAACCCTGAACCTGATTAATTACCCTTACCACTACTACTTCTGTGAGTTCTTCGGCGAAATTGGCGACAATCCCCTGATGAATTTGCTTTCGCACTGGATGCAAATTTAATAATCGCGCTTGATCGAGGCGGACTAATACTGGTAATATTCGCAACCACCGCCAAAATGGCAGTACTAAAAATAGGTCGTACCAACGCCATAATAGTGCTTCAAACCAGCTTAAACCAGGATGTCGGCGTCTTATCAAGAAACTACGCCCCAGCAATTCTACGCCAAATAAAACCACAAAGGGTAAGTCAAGAATCCAGAAATTATCAACAAATTCGCCATTTTCACCGATTTGGCGGTAGTAGTTAGAGGCAATTAAAGGGCGGATGCTCTGGTTAAAAAAATTAATTTCTTCAACCCAGCCATTTTGTGAGAGATATGACTGACTCCAAAATGTGGCAAAGGACTGTTTTGCAGATTCATTAGCGATGCGCGATCGCATCCGATTTTTGATTTTTTCCAGAGTCCCACTTTTATTCACTCCCGCAAACGGGTTAGTGTCAACCATTTCGTTGCTAAGACGCCTTATTTCCTCTAGTCTGCTATTTACCTGAGGCGACTGTAACCCTGTTTGACTGACTTGTTTTTCTAATGCCTTTACTGTTTCTAGATAATTTTTTGTGTCTCGATTGGTTTCAATACCTTTTATTGGGTCATAGATATGAATAATTTGAGGAAGTTTTCGTAAGTAGAAATCTCGCCAAGGTACATAACTTAAATCAAACAAAACTAAAGCTAAATTTACGGTGGCAGTAATTGCCATAATTCTTTCAAACCAAAGATTCCGCTGCTTAGAAGATTTTATATCTTTCATACTAAGTTATATATTATACATTTAGTAACTATCCTATCTCTAAGTTGACATAGGTGACAGATGTATGCGCTACTGTAATTTAATGTTCAAGGGGTATATTCGATTTAAACAATAACCTCTGTATCTCTGCTAGTACAAGATACTCCTTTTGATGGATGACACAAATTAATTTCTGTTGCTCAAATAAAACTTGAAAAAATAAATCACGAATTATTCAAAAAATATTAAAAAATAGCGAAAAAAGTTATTAAACAAACTTAAAATGCAGCTGTTAATGTTTATAATCCTGCTGATTTAACCCAAAGGAGTTTTGAGTATGTGGTGTGGGTTTGGAAAATCAAGCGCGACCTTTGCTGTTACTTGCCTGATAACTGCTAGCATGGTAAGTGTAGACACAGGTTTCGCAGCCCCTCAAGGTAGATATACACCCGAGCAATTCCGTTCTGTGTTGCGAGGATTAGGCTATAACGTCAAGGTAACAAATAGGTCTTTGACGGATGAGGAAACTAGAAAGGCAATTCGTGAATTTCAGACAGGTTATAAGCTAAAACCAGTTGATGGGATAGCAGGGCCAAAAACCCAGGATTTTGCTGCTAACATCGTTCGAATTTTGGAAGCAAATTTGAATGCAGTAGTAAAACCAAATCCTCCCCTGGTACGCAATCATTTGTATGATTCCCGCACGGAAGCAGTGGTGAAGGAGTACCAGAAGAAATATCAGTTGTCAGAAACTGGTATTGCTAATTTAGCACTCCGCCAAAAGCTGAATGAAGAAGCAAAGACAGTCTTCGGTCAGCCAACACCAACACCGAGAGCTACCCCAACACCGGGAGCTACACCAACACCGAAAGCTACCCCAACACCGAGAGCTACCCCAACACCGGGAGCTACCCCAACACCAGGAGCTACCCCAACACCGAGAGCTACCCCAACACCGGGAGCTACCCCAACACCGGGAGCTACCCCAACACCAGGAGCTACCCCAACACCGGGAGCTACCCCAACACCGGGAGCTACCCCAACACCGAGAGCTACCCCAACACCAGGAGCTACCCCAACACCAGGAGCTACCCCAACACCGGGAACTACCCCAACACCGGGAACTACACCCTAGTCCCTACCAAAAACTTCTACCTCAAAACCTCTCAAGTCATCTGATTTGGTTCTTCTAGGGGTCTACCCTTGGGCATAGGTAGAATTGGGCGGGGGTCATTGTAAGGCATAGGAATGTACTGCACGCTGGGTCGGCCTCCTTGTGGCTGTGGGTACAAATCCATGAGATCATAAATAGAACGGGGCAGCCCGACAGTTACGGGCAGCCCCATTTCTGTTGCTTCTTCTATAGTTATCGGATAGTCATGGGTGACACGCCCGGTTGTCAAGGCTTCGATAATCGGCTCGATATCTTCTGGCAGAACTTTTTGTTTGGGTATACTGTCTTTTAGCAGAGTCCTTACAAATCTCTGTACTTGCTGTATTGCTTTGCGTGAAAGATCGGCCATAATGAGAGTTTGGTCATCAATCTCACCAATGGGTTTATCTTCAACTACTTTCAAGATACTCGCTGCGGGGTAATTACCCAACTGAGGATCAACTGGCCCCAAAACAGCGTTAGCATCCATAATAATTTCATCAGAAGCGAGGGCAAGCATTGTACCGCCACTCATGGCATAGTGGGGTACAAAAACTGTAACTTTTGCTTGGTGGCGAATTAATGCTCTGGCGATTTGTTCCGTAGCCAAAACCAAACCACCAGGAGTGTGCAAAATTAAGTCAATCGGCACATCTGGCGGTGTAAGGCGAATTGCTCGCAATATTTGTTCTGAGTCTTCGATAGTAATGTAGCGAGATAAAGGAATTCCTAAGAAGCTAATAGACTCTTGGCGGTGAACCAGCAAAATTACCCGACTTTTGCGTTCCTGCTGAAATTGTTGTAAAGCACGTAAGCGCCGATATTCTACTTGACGTTTTTGCCAAAGGGGTTGCAAAGAAGTCAGAAGAAGAAAAATCCAGAATAAATCACCAATACCAAAGCCCATAAATATTAATTCTTGTTCAAAAATAACGCTTGCCGTCATTATTGTCACAAGTTTTGGGCGATCGCAGGTCTATCTATAGGTTTAAAACTTTCAAACCACACTAAGTAAAAATATTATTAATTACGAATTACGTAGCTTGCTTCTCACTGGAGGCGAGTATTACGAATTACTTATGATTCCCGCCGCCAAATCTTTATAGTATCGTCATCACCACCGCTAACTATAGTTTGACCATCGGGACTGAAGGCGACGCAACGAACATAGCTGGAATGCCCTGTAAGTGTGCTGATTTCTCTACCACTGTGTAAATGCCACAGTTTAATAGTGTTGTCCCAACTGCCACTAGCGAGAAATTGCCCATCCTGACTAAAAGCAACTGACCAAACTGAATCAGAATGACCAATGAAAGTACGAATTTCTCTGCCTGTATTTACGTGCCATAGTTTAATTGTGTTATCACCACTGCCACTGGCGATAATTTCCCCATCCTTGCTGAAGGCGATACAGTTGACGAAGAAAGAATGACCTAATAATGTGCAAATGTTTCTGCCTGTGTATACTTGCCATAATTTAATGGTGTAATCAGTACTTCCACTAGCCACAAGCTGTCTATCTTTGCTATTCGTTGCAGGCGTTGTTGGAGAATAGGCAACTGACGAAACTGAGTCAGAATGGCCTATGAGAGTTTGAGTTTCTATGCCTGTGTGTACCTGCCACAGTTTAATTGTGCAGTCAACACTACCACTAGCCAGAAATTTGCCATCTGGACTAAAGGCAACGGAATTCACCCAATTAGTATGACCAGTGAGAGTCCGAATTTCTTTGCCTGTGTTTACATCCCACAATTTGATGGTGTTATCCCAACTTCCGCTGGCTAAGATTTCCCCGTTCAGGTCTGCAACTCCCACAGATTTGCCTGACTCCCCTTGATAAGAAAGTTTTGAGGAGATTGGGCTAAAGGCGACAGAATGAACCATACTCGAATGACCAGAAGACCAACGACCGAGTTGACGCACTAGCTTGCCAGTACCCAGTTGCCAAAGCTTAATAGTATGGTCATTACTACCACTAGCAATTAATTGCCCGTCTGAGCTAATGGCGATCGCATGAACCATACTAGAATGACCTTTGAGGGTCTGTACACATTGCCAATTCTGCTGATTTAATACAACAGGTGGAGGCGGTTTAAGTTTAGGCGTTATCGGCAAAGTCGATGATATTGGTGTTATGTTCTTACCAGTATCAGGGCCCAATAAATCCAACCACTCTTGCACAGACTGGGGACGATAAGTTGACTCCAAATCCATGCCGCACATAATAGCCTGATTTACCCTGTCACTAATCTTAGGATTAAAATATTGTGGTGGTTCTAAATTAATATTGTGACGTCTATCATCTGCACTCGTCGGTATAACTGCGGTAAGCAAATTATACAAAGTAGCAGCTAAGGCATAGATATCAATGTATTCTCCTCGTGGCGCTTCTGATTCATACTGTTCCGGTGGGGCAAAACCAGGAGTGCGATACACTGTATGCCTTTGAATCATATTGGGAATAAATTCTCTAGCGATGCCAAAGTCTATCAGCACTGCTTCTGATTTATCAATGCGGATCATAATATTACGTGGTTTAAGATCCCGATGCAGCAGACCTTTGGAGTGAATTAACGTCAAAGCATCGCCAATTTGTCGAATGTACAGTAGCGCTTCTGCTTCTGATAGCACCCCCATTCGTCTCAGGTACTGTCCTAAGTCTTCGCCTTCGATGTACTCCATTACCATGCAGGGCAAATTTCCGTCATCAAAGATGGTTTCTATCTGTACTATATGAGGATGGTGACACACAGCTAGCCGAACTGCTTCATCACGGAAGTCTTGCCGTAACTTGTTTCGGTGAAGTATCCAGGCCGGGTGATTTAGGATTTCTTCTTTGAGGGTTTTAATCACTCGCAGTTGATTCCGTTGATTTCTGGCAAGATAAGTAATGCCAATTCCGCCTTCGCCTAGTTGGCTTTCAATAATGTAGCGTCCACCGAATAAAGACTTTCCCGCATTCCACACCATTAGTAATATTTGACAATTCCTGGTATTTATTTTGGCACGGTATCAGAACAGCCAACACAATTTTTGGAAATTCAATTTTGTTTTGTTGATGTAGCTTTTTAAAATTAGTTACTTAGAAAGTATTTTCAATAACCTCAATAATTACTAATATTTATTAATATAGAGTTGGGTATACCCTATTAGTTTTAGCTAAACTATACCTTTACATCAAAATTTTATTTGATTACTCATGCTAGAGTGAACGATGACTTTAGCGATATTTGGTCATAATAATTTGACTTGCAGGTAATAATGTGAAATTATGCTAAAGAATCTGAAGCTGAAACAAAAATTTACAATTTTGCTACTGGTAATTCTGACGTTTGGTCTGAGCTTGAGTGGATTTACTCTTTCTTCTCTGCTCAGAGAGAATGCTAAACAAGATATTAGCTCAACAGGTCTTATGCTCATACAAACCATGAGTTCTGTTCGTCACTACACCAATACTCAAATTAATCCAGAGCTAGTTGATAAATTGGAAACTGAGTTTTTGCCCCAAAGTGTTCCTGCATACTCAGCACGGGAAATATTTGAGATTTTACGGAAAACACCAGACTACCGTGACTTCTTTTATAAAGAAGCAACTCTCAATCCTACAAATCTTCGGGATAAAGCTGACGGTTTTGAGACAGAAATTGTAGAAAGGTTCAGAAAGAAATCAGACCTTAAAGAAGTAAGTGGATTTCGCTCAATTCCTGGTGGCGATATCTTTTACATTGCTCGTCCGCTATCAATTTCTGAAGAAAGCTGTCTAAAGTGTCATAGTGTACCTGAAGCTGCACCTCAAAGCATGATTAATCTTTATGGTACAGCTAATGGATTTGGGTGGAAGCTGAATGAAATTGTCGGCGCTCAGATTATTACAGTACCAGCAAATAACGTTATCAATAAAGCCCATCAGTCTTCCCTACTAATTATCCTAATTGTATCAACTATTTTTATAGCGACTATCCTGTTAGTCAACTTGTTCTTAAATCGACAAGTTGTAATGCCTCTTAAACGCATGACTCGTGTAGCCGAAGAAGTTAGCACCGGACATATGGAAGTTGAATTTGAGCAGATGTCTAATGATGAAATTGGTAATTTAGCTAAAGCCTTTAGACGGATGCAGTTAAGTTTGGAAATGGCAATGAAAAGAATCAAACGCACTCAGGGAAGTATAGGGGAGTAAAATAATTCGTAATTCGTAATTCGTAATGACGCTCTCCACGTTTGTGGGAGGTGTTACAGACAGACTGCGTAGCTTGCTTCTTTGCAGGAGTAAGTGAACTAGCTACCGATACGTTAAGTAATTCGAGTAATTTAGTTTTATGTCGGAGATTTAGACCCTACCACAAAACTGGCCGCGTTTATTTGCTCTTTGCTTAACCCTCCAGAATTAGTTAAACAATTCAAATAATGTCTCAATCAATGGTGGTCTAAATGTTTATGAGAATAAGTTTTTTTTGAATTCAAAAGCTGCTTGAAAGTCAGGAATTTCATTAGCTATGAGTTCAACAAATTGGTCAGGTGAAATGTAAGGATTTTGAGCTAATATTTCTTCCATAACTAAATTTGCCATTGGCCCAATATGGTAAGCTAACTCTTGATGACAATGTTTGATAAATGTTGGTTGGAGCGAAGATTGTTGTTCTTTAATTCGCCCATTTTGCATAACAGCCGGTGAAGTAGGTGAATTAAAAATTGTTTGTTCAGGTGGTTGGTTATATGACTGCGATATTGCCGACATAGCCTGAAATTCAGGATTAAATATCGTTGCAGGCAAATCATCAAGCATAATTGCAGGAGACATTACCACTTCTGGTTTTGCAATACGCTCTAAATCTATAAGAACTTCCCTAGCTGTTTGGTATCGCTTGTTAGGTCTATCTGCCAACATCTGATCGAGTACTTGAGCGAAACCATCACTAACATAGGAATAATAACGCCAGTTCCATTCTAATGAATATTGATCCATTAGTAAGGATGGATCTCTACCTGTGAGTAATACAATAGCTGTCACTCCCAAAGCATAAAGGTCACTAGAAGGAGAACATAAACCCAAGCTAATCTGTTCGCGGGGAGCATATCCCACTTTGCCGACAAGAGACATTTTGCCAACAAAGGTTACCTGGTGGTTGGAATTTCTCGCTTCATTCATGTCAGCAATTTGCTTGCCTACACCGAAATCAATCAACACTGGCAAATCATTGCCATCAGGTAACATGATATTATCAGGCGAAATATCTCGATGGATAATGTTGTGTTGGTGGACATACTCCAAAACAGGCAGCAGATTTTTTAGCCACTGTATAACTTCCTCTTCAGAGAAGTTTCTTCCTTGACGTTGAAGTTCTCCCAGCAGCCTAGAATATGTTTTTCCATCAACATACTCTTGTACTAGGAATAATCGACCATCTCCTTCAAAGCAAGCCAAAAACTTGGGAATTTGAGGATGTTGCAATTGATGAAGAATTTTTGCCTCTCTTTTAAATAAGTTGCGATATTGTTCTAGTCCACTCTCCCCTGTGCCTATGGGCGCAAACTCTTTGAGAACACAAGCTTCATTAAAGCGACGAGTGTCAAAGGCCAAGTAAGTTCGCCCCAATCCTCCCTGTCCCAGAAGTTTTTGGATAATATAGCGGTTATCAATTAGAGTTCCAGCAGCTATTTCTGGTTTTGTCATAGGGGACTGTGACATCTCATCGCACTCCTAGCGATTTTATTATTGATAGATTATTCAGTTTGCTGAAAGTCAGAAACTCTAGCAGATAAAGGCTTATAACATCCTTAAAATTGAGATTATCATCACTGTCAAGACAAGGAAATACACTTTTCTACAATCTTTCAGCGGTCTTGTGTGACCAAATAGACAATTTTTACCTGAGTAGTTTGATCTTACTACTCTACTCATACTTACGTATTTTAGCAGCCGGAACATAACCAGTGTCTGCGGTAATCTCTGCGACTTTTCTGGGCATCGCCTTTGGGATTCGCAGATGAACCACATTTTACCCCTAATAACTCAATTAATTGGCACTGAGCTTTGGAACAGTAAGGATATAGTGTGATATCATATTTATCCAGAAAACCTGAGTTTACTATAGACTTGCCGAAAAAATTATTATATGTATTTCAGGTGCTGAATATGCGATCGCTCTCAAAAGTTAATCTTTTTGGGGAGCGATCGCATGAATACACAGGGACTTTTCACTTAGAATTTAATAACCCGCAACTTGGATTAATAAGTGCGTTATACTGTCGCGTTAACACTTATTTTAAGCTTTAGCTAACTGGGACTTAGGGTTGCTTTTTCTAAGAACGGCAGTTAGACCTGCGTCTCACGTCATTAATTACTGTATCTAAAGCTGTGATCTCACTGCTAGCTGTGGTATAAGCTATATAGTTATAAACTGCTAATGCTTTGCTGACAAAAGCCGATTACATCATATATCGATTACCGTTATCACTTTCAAGACGAGCAAAATAGAACAATCAAGTGTAACTGTTAAAATTTTGCTTATCGTTCTATTTCTCTAACCGCTAATTACAGCGATCGCATCAATCTCTACTAACACATCTTTAGGTAAGCGTGATACCTGCACACAAGCGCGTGCTGGGGCTGTATCTTCAGGAAAATATTTAGCATAAACGGCATTCACGGCTGCAAAATCATTCATATCAGCTAGAAATACAGTGGTTTTCACCACATCTTGAAAAGTCGCACCAGCTGCTGTCAGGATGGCTTCAAGGTTAGCTAATACTTGCTCGGTTTGTTTTTTAACATCATCAGTGTAGACGACATCTCCAAGGCGGGGATCGATGGCAATTTGTCCAGCTACGAATACAAATTGACCTGAAGCTGCGATCGCTTGATTATAAGGACCCACTGGTGCGGGTGCGTTGTCAGTATTAATTACTTTACGAGTCATAAGTATTACTTTGTTTAACGATGTTTCTTGTTTATCGATTTCTAGCTGAGAAGCGATCGGTTTATAGACTTCTCCATCTGGCATTATCGCACCAGTTAGGCCAGCATCTCGACCGCATTCGTATAATACTGTTACGACAGACTGCAAAACATTATTTATGAATAAACCAGGATGAATATTAAAGAATTACTGCTCCAAGAAATTGAATCGTCCTCAGATGTTCTACTAGCTGAAACACTAGATTTTTTACGTTTTCTCAAGACAAAACCAGGAACCGAGGAAATATCTCTTGACCTGTCAACGAAAAAAAATGATGATACTTCCAATCAGAAAACAAAACCGGAAATACAGGAAGCAACACCAATTATTAGAGGCTCTAAAGCAGAAGACTTACTAAAATTTGCTGGAACCTGGCAAGGGGATGATTTTGAAGAGTGCTTACAGCTTGTTTACGAAACCCGTTCTTCGGCTGAATTTTAGTGATGTACCTCCTAGATACTAACCATTGTAGCCGAATCATTTTTGGAGAAAGCAACGTCATTCGTCGGTTACAAGAACACATCGGCTTAGGCGTTGCAACTAGCGTTATTGTGCAAGGTGAACTCATTTACATGGTGCAAAAGTCTTCTCAACAAGAAGCAAATCTTCGTTTTGTCAGAACTTTTCTGCAAACCATTGACCTTTATCCCATTAATGGAATAGTTGCAGATGTTTACGGTAGCCTCAAAGGAGAAATTATCGAAAATTTTGGCCCCAAAGACAAAGCAAGGCGTAGAAAATTTACAGTTCAAGATTTGGGTTTTAGTGATAACGACTTGTGGATAGCATCAACTGCTCTGCACTATAACCTCACCATCGTTTCAGGGGACAGCGATTTTCAAAGGATACACCAGGTGCAAGCCTTAGCGTTAGAATCTTGGCTTTAACATCTTCTCCTACCCCAACCTCGGACGTATCCCATAATGCCGATATCGCCAATAATCCCGCAAAATGCGATCGTGGTCAAAACATAAATTACCAGGCACAAGCCAATACTCAAAAACGCCTACACTCTTGGCATCATCCCCAGCCTTTGGTTCCCCCTTAGCTGTCGCCAAAAACACAATGCTAATCGTATGCTGACGCGGATCGCGATTGGGATCAGAATACACCAGTAATTGTTCAACTAACTCCACTTGCAAACCCGTCTCTTCTTCAGCTTCCCGTCGGGCCGCCACTTCCACCGCTTCCCCATAATCTACAAAACCACCAGGAATAGCCCAACCTAAGGGTAGATTATGTCTTTCAATTAACACTATTGGCCGATGAGGTCGATCTACTAGTTCAATGATGATATCAACTGTTGGTGCAGGATTTCGGTAAGTCATAATTATTTAGTTATTGGTCATTAGTCATTAGTCAAGAGCAAAGGACAAATGACTAAGGACAAACAAAATGAGTTTACTTGATTTACCTTGCAAATACTGTTCCGTGATAAATTCGATGCGATTGGCTTTGCTACTGCCCCTTGGGCATCGCATAGCGTGTCCATCAGACAATTGCTCTCTCTAATAATTCAGGTTGCTTATGCCTTTTCCTAGATCCAGTGGTATTTTGCTGCATCCTACTTCCTTTCCTAGTCGATTTGGCGTTGGAGATTTAGGCTTAGAAGCCTATCGCTTCATCGATTTTCTGAAAGATACCCATCAACAATATTGGCAAGTTTTACCTTTGGGTCCCACTGGATACGGTAATTCCCCCTATATGTGCTACTCGGCAATGGCAGGAAATCCCCTGCTGATTAGCCCAGAAAAACTGCGAGATGAGGGTTTGCTATCTGAAGAAGACTTTGCTAATTTACCAGGATTTCCGGTAGAAAAGGTAGATTTCGACCAGGTTGTGCCGATTAAGATTGGGCTGCTAAAAAAAGCCTGTGAAAACTTTAAAGTGAATGCTACGGACATCCAAAAAAACGAGTTTGCTGGTTTTTGTGACAGTAAAGCCTATTGGCTAGATAATTACGCCTTATTTATGGCGTTGAAAGATGCCCACGAGAATGCAAGCTGGCATACATGGGAACCAGAATTTGTCAAGCGTAAACCCGAAGCATTAGCTGAAGTCCAAGATCGGCTCAATGGAGATATTTTTTATTACAAGTTCGTCCAATTTGAGTTTTTCCGGCAGTGGTCAGAACTGAAAAGCTATGCCAATATGCGCGGTATAGATATTATTGGCGATATCCCCATCTACGTATCTCACGATAGTGCTGACGTGTGGGCACATCCCGACATCTTTTGCTTAGACGAAGAGACAGGAGTTGCTGCCCAAATGGCAGGAGTTCCACCAGATTACTTCAGCTCCACCGGTCAATTGTGGGGCAACCCGGTTTATAACTGGGAGGAATTACAAAAACAAGACTTTAAATGGTGGGTACAGCGCTTTGAGGCAATGCTGGATTATGTAGATATAATTCGCATTGACCACTTCCGGGGCTTCGAGGCTTATTGGTCAGTAGCTAAAGGCGAAGAAACTGCCATGAATGGCAAATGGGTGGAAGCACCTGGAGATGCTTTTTTTGAAGCGATCAAACAGAAGTTGGGTAAGCTACCTGTCTTAGCAGAAGATTTGGGAGTAATTACACCAGAGGTAGAAGCACTGCGAGACAAGTATGAATTTCCTGGGATGAAGGTTTTGCAGTTTGCCTTTGGTTCTGATCCCGGTAATCCATTTTTACCATTTAATTACCCGCGAAATGCTGTAGTTTATACCGGGACTCACGATAACGACACAACTGTAGGCTGGTTTAATTCAGCTAGCGACTACGAAAAGCAAAATCTGTTGCTTTATTTAGGTTGTATTAGTCCTGAAGGCATCCACTGGGATTTAATTCGTCTAGCTTTGAGTTCTATAGCCAACCAAGCAATTATTCCCTTGCAAGATATTTTGGGATTAGGAAATGAAGCGCGGATGAATTTTCCTAGTATTGCTGAGGGTAACTGGGGGTGGCGCTATCAAGCAGAAGGGTTGACACAAGAATTAGGCGATCGCTTAAAAGTTCTTACCAGACTAAATGGACGCGCCCCGCAAGGACAGTGAGGAGCGGGAGAGGCAGGGAGCAGGGAGCAAAGGGGAGAAAAATTACCTCCTTCCCCTCCGCTCCCTGCTCCCTACCCCTCTGCCTCTTGTGCCCCATATTTCAAAACTTGGGTTTTGCCGCAATCCTAACTTCTTCCTCTTTCCCTGGCTCTCCCATTTCCTTGGCTTTTTCCTGATTGACGCTCATTAAAACACCACCAGCATTATCAGTTTTCACTGTGAGTTGCTCTTGAGCTTTCCAAATTCGGTGAGTTCCCTCCGGGAGAGTACCCTCAAACTCGGTTTTGCCATCGGCTACTACGCGAATCCAAGATGAAGCTTTTAAAGTGACACCAATCTGTACAACCTGTCCCTGTTGTTCGCCGCTAAGGGTGTCGCTGACAGGTTGAACTTTTAATGAATCTTTTTGTTGGGCTACTTCTGGTTTAACACCGGACTTATGTTTTATGTATGGCTGATTTTGGCTATTACTTGCTTGTAGTACCGCACTATTTAATAACTGAGATAAGCCATTTACAGAGCATACGATTAGCAATATGTAAAGAAAATAAAGGTGAATCGGACGTAGTTGATCAAGGGGTGAAGTATTCCCCATGCCTTGACGGTTCACTTGTGCAGAACTGATTGGAAAAGTGCCAGAAAATTCTACTCCATTCAAGCCTAGTGCATCGGCAAATTGCCTAATTAAACCCTGTATATAGACTGGCTCCGGTAGATCGTTTAAATTACCTTCTTCGATCGCCTGCAATAATCGCTGGGGAATCCTAGTTAATGCAACCATTTGCTCTAGAGATAGACCCTGTTCTTGACGCAATGCCCAAAGTTGAGCGCCCAATTCTGCCAATTTTTCGGCTCGTTGTTGCTCTAATGAAAGTGATGGCTGGTGATTATTCTTCTTTCTTAGCCATTTCATGCCTACTGACACTCCTTAACTCCACTGAATCAATAATTAGGTTGCGTTATCTGCTCTTGCAAAAAGCGAATCTCATGATCTTTGAGGTAACGATATTTACCCTCTTCCAAAAAAGGTTCTTTTGGAGTTTGTAATTGAATTGAACCGATAGCAGTCCGATGCAGCTTGATTACTGGGTATCCTAACTGTTGAGCTATCCGGCGAATTTGGCGATTTCTTCCCTCCTGCAACACTATTTCTAAAAAGCTTTGCTCGGCACGATGTTCTATTAGCTGTACCTTAGCGGCCCTGGTTTTTCTACCGTCCAACATCACACCCTGACGCCACATTTGCAGTACTGATTCTGAAGGGTGTCCTTCTACCAAAACACGATATGTCTTGGAAATACTGTGACGGGGATGGGTTAGTCCAAATGTCAGATTTCCATCATTGGTCAGGATTAATGCTCCTGTAGAGTCTGCATCTAAACGCCCAACTGGGTGAATACCTGAACCCTCCCGTAATTGTTTCGGTAGTAGATCCAGGACTGTTGGTCTGCGGTGAGGGTCGTAGCAAGTCGAAACCACACCTGCTGGTTTGTGTAGCAATAAATATATTAAAGCCGGACGTTGCTTTTTAGATACAGGCTTACCATCAATTGCGATCGCATCTTTTTGGGGATCAACCTTTTGACCTAAATGTGCCAATACCCCATTGATTTGCACCCGTGAGTGCCTAATCATTTCTTCGGCTTCACGGCGTGAAGCGATACCCCATTGAGCAAGAATTTTTTGTAATCGTTCCTCCATCTGGAATTACTTATTTACTGTTAACAATTAAATGATATTTGCATTTTGTAGCGAGTAGGCATAAATGTTACATTTAAGACTCATTTAATTCATCAATAGAAGGCAGGAGGCAGTGACCCTCTGCCACCTTCAATACTCATAAACAAATTCGTTAGATGCCAGAGCAAAATCCCCAAACCACAAATGCAAATAAAATCCGCATAATTACGCAGGTACTCACAACAGCCCTAAAGCTCTGGCTGAGAGCGCAAGTAAGCCAAATATCTGAATTAGAAGTCGAGATTAAAGCGAGCGATCGCCAAATTCTTTTTGGCCGTATCCCGTCGGTATCTATTTTGGCTACTCATGCAGTTTATCAAGGTCTCTTGATTACAAAAATTCAATTAATTGCAGAAAATATTCGCATAAACATTGGCTCGGTACTCAGGGGTAAACCCTTAAGACTGTTAGAAACAGTACCAGTGGTTGGCAATTTGATCGTAGATGAGAAGGATCTTAATGCCTCTCTCTCATCTGACTTATTATCTAATGCTTTGAGCGATTTGCTGATTAAGGTTTTACCAACATATTGCCCAAATTCACAACCAATTAATTGGCAAGAAATTATCCTTGATTACAATCAAATTATACTGCGAGGTATGAGAGTAACCAATAATGAAACAACTCCTTTGGAGATTTGTCTAAGCTTACACTTACTCAGTGGGCATGAGTTACAAGTGGCACATATAAAAATCAAGCCCGCTCAGGAGAATATATTAGAGGACAATCATCAGTACAATCTGGATCTTGGCTCAGATGTCGATATTCAAGAACTAACGCTGATCCCAGGTAAGTTAGTGTGTCGTGGGCGGATTAACGTTAATCCTTAAATGATGACAAATCAAAAATTCAGAAATTGCTAAGAGCCAAATACCTGTGGCCAAGTTGTCACAACGAAAACTACAACTGCGGCGATCGCTAACAACCCTTGAATCAAATTTCCAACCAAAGAGCCGACTACAATTCCTATACCCGCCTTAACCGCCAACCTAAATTCACGTCGGTAAAGATACTCACCAATAATTGCTCCCACAAGCGGGCCTAATAAAATTCCTAACAGTGGACCGCCAAAAGGCAAGGTTGGCAATAATCCCAAAAAGCCCACTACCAAACCGACAATTGCGCCAATTTGCCCCCACTTACTAGCTCCAGCTTGTTTTGCTCCCACATAGCTAGCTAAAAAATCTACTGCTACACTGAGCAGTAAAACTATAATTGTCACGATTAATGGAATCTTGATAGCTGCAAAAGAACTACTAACAATTCCCCAGGCGATAATTGCAATTAAAATTAAGCTGCTACCAGGAATAGCTGGAACTACAGCACCGATGATACCCACAAACATTACAGCAAGTAATAGCCAATAAATAATTTGCATAGATAGAATTGTAAATTTCTAAATTTCCGAGTCAGTTAGTAGTATAGATTCACATCTGTGCATAAGTGTCAACTGCCCTTAAGCTGACATTAATAACATCTGTGCGTCCCTATTGCATATTGTATCTGGGCGAGAAGACGACAAATACTTAGATTTGAAGCTGAATCAAATATGATTTTCTAGTTCAATCTGGTAAAATCTCTCTGCGATCGCTCTTGGCTCGTCTTGGTAATTGTGGGGACTAATTCAAAAAAATGAACAGCAAGCGCCTTAATTGCAGTTTGTTTATTGCCAAAACCCCAACCATAGGCGTAATGAAAACACAAGCCATTCATACTGATACCAATTTTAAAAATGATTGCGACGAATCGATCGCCAAAAAGAAAGCTTATTGATTAACTATTTCACAATCAAAAATCTAAAATTCAAAATCGTATGAGTAACTGAACTTCCCAAACACTCCAAGATAAAGCTCAAAACCCATGACGAGAAAAATTTTAACTGGATTAAATTCAGCAGCCTACGAACACCCTTTTGATCGCAAAGCCTTAGCTTCTTTGCAAAATATGCCCGGCGTCTCCCTGCTACTCAAAAAAATTAATGAATACGGCATCGAGCGCCTACTCAGGCTGCAAAGCCTTGGTAGTGAAATCAGAATTTCATCCCGTAATTTTCCCCAATTGCATCAGGCATTTGTAGAAACCTGTCAAATTCTTGATGTTGCTCCACTCCCTGAATTGTATCTGTTTCGGGGTACAGGTCACATTGAAACCTACATTGTTGGTGTAGAAAAACCCGTTGTGGGTATAAATTTAGATGCAATGGAGTGGCTTGGTGCAGATGAGTTGCTTTACGTTTTTGGACAGGAAATCGATCGCATCAAGAGTCAGCAGATGGTTTATCACCAAATGGCAATTGTCATGCCAACTTTGAAAAATTTGTTAAACAGTACCACACTTGGGGTTGGTGGCTTGGTAGCTGGTGGTATGGAACGGGCTTTGTATAATTGGCGGATGATGGCTAGGTTCACTGCTGATCGGGCTGCAATGCTTGCTTGCCAGGATATTGATGTAGCAACCACTACACTGATGAAACTTGCAGGTTTGCCAGATGAGTACTTGACTACTGCTGTGATCGAAGATTTCCTTGCCCAAGCCCGTGAGTTTGCATCCAATAACTTTGATAGTGCTGATCAGCTAACCAAAATATTAAGCTATACAGAACCCGGACTTTCTTGGGTGGTTATGCGAGCTGGTGAGTTATTGAAATGGGTTGATTCAGGAGAATATGAGAATGTAATCCAACAGAAAAACTTAGAGACACCGGAAGAAGCTCAAGAAAAAGAAGGAACAACTAAGGAAGAAAAAGAAGGGTGGAATTTTTTAACTTCTTGGTGACTGAACCTGACTTCTAAATTACCCAAAAACCTAAGTATTAAGAGTAACAGCTAATTTATCAGCAATTCCAGCAATCCAGTTTTCATCTTGTTTGGTGTAACTGCGAGGAGCATTCGCGCCTAAAATTAGCGCACCTTGGTTGCCAATAGGTTGACAAATTACACCTTGAGTATTTTCTGGCAAATAATCAAATTCAAGCCTCCCTGGATATATTTTTAGAGCAACTAAATAAATCGGTTTTTGTTTTTCGAGTACCTGTTTTAAGATTACTCCTGGTACAACCTCAGATTTAGCACCCAAAATACCGCGACGCAACAAAACTTTACCTTGATAAAAAACCACTAGCGATCGCGTTACTGTATTAGTCAACAATAAATGAGATGCCCAGGCTAGCTCTGTTTTCACAGCTTCAGGTAAATCTGCCGCTAGTACAAAACCTTCTTCTCCAACTAGTTCTACAGTATCAGGCGATCGCGGCTGAACTTGCTGCCAAATTAAACCAGTCAAAATTAACACTGCACTCAAAATCACACCCAGCACATCAACACGCGATTGAGATTGGGTTAATTCTGGTGTCAATAAACGGTTAATCAGCAAAAGTACAGCGCCTAACCCACCTACGACAATGGGTAGACGCCGCAAAACTCGATTAGTATCAGGTTTGGTCATTAGTCATTAGTCATTAGTCATTGGGAATTGGGCATTGGACAATAATTAATAGTTCTTCTCCCCCTGCCCCCTGCCCCCTGCCTGATCTCCTCACTCCTCCCCTGGTTCAATAATTCGCTGGAAAAGATAACCAGTACCTCGTGCTGTAAGAATTAATTCTGGGTTGCTAGGATCATCTTCTAACTTTGCCCGCAAACGAGATATATGCACATCCACAACGCGGGTATCAACATGACGTTCTGGTGTATAACCCCAAACCTCCTGCAAAATTTCCGAACGAGAAAAAGGTTCTCCAGAGCGACTAACTACCAACTCTAACAAGCTGAACTCCATACCAGTCAATCGAATCCGCTCATCACCTTTGTAGACTTGTCGCTTATTCGTATCGATTTTAATGTTAGCGACATGGATTACCCCAGAACTGGGAATGCCAGATCCACCGGTTTTGTCTACCCGCCGCAACACCGAGCGAATTCGAGCTTCTAGCTCTTTCGGGGAAAATGGTTTAACTACATAGTCATCAGCACCCAATTCTAGACCGGTGATGCGATCGGCTACATCCCCCAAGGCTGTTAGCATAATAATGGGGACATCTGATTCTTTTCGTAATTCTTGACATACACCATAGCCGTCTAGCTTTGGCATCATTACATCCAAAACTACCAGGTCAGGATCAGTTTTACGAAAAATATCTAAAGCTTCTTCCCCGTCGCCAGCAGTAACTACATCGTAGCCAATCATGGAAAGGCGCGTTTCCAAAATCCGGCGAATGCTGGCTTCGTCGTCTACCACCAAGATTTTTTCTTTATGGCTTTCCAAGTTTTTCAATGCTCCTTCACTAAAAATTTACATGATTAATTTTTAATACCATAATATTAAGATATCATTCCATCAATTCATTTGGAAAAAGCTCTAAATACTACTATTATTAGATTCTAGTTTTTTTCAAGAATTAAGTAAATATTAAGATTATTTAATAAGATTTAATAATGGCAAAGCCAAAAACCTTTTACGTTTGTAACGAATGTGGAGCAGAATCGCCCCAGTGGTTTGGTAAGTGTCCTGCTTGCGGTACTTACAACTCTCTAGAAGAACAAATTTCTATTCAATCTTCAGTAGATGTACCCACCCGTGGGGGAGTGAGTAGTTGGCAATCAACTTCAAGCAATGGTAAATCTCATGCTAAACCAGCTAAAGCACGCTCCTCGTTAACATTTGATCAAATTACCGATCGCCAAATCGCCCGATGGGAGTCTGGTTATGAGGAATTGGATCGGGTGCTTGGAGGTGGGGTTGTCCCAGGTTCTATGGTGCTGATTGGTGGTGATCCGGGTATTGGGAAATCAACTTTATTGTTGCAAGTATCAAATCAATTAGCACAGAAATATCGCATTCTTTACGTAACTGGTGAAGAATCGGGACAGCAGGTAAAATTACGAGCTTCTCGTTTGGGAGTATCAAAAAGCGTAAATCTGGTTAATGAGGAGAAAGTAAAAATAGTAGATACGACGGTAGTAGTAGATGCTACGCTTCCCATAGACCCTGACAGTATAGGAGCAGATTTATATGTACTGCCAGAAACAGATTTAGAAGAGATTTTACGGGAAATAGACTCTTTAAAGCCAAACGTGGCGGTGATTGATAGTATCCAAACGGTGTTTTTTCCGGCGCTGACTTCTGCACCAGGCTCAGTGGCTCAGGTACGGGAATGTACAGCAGCATTGATGAAAGTGGCGAAGCACGAAGATGTGACTATGCTCATTGTGGGGCACGTTACCAAAGAAGGAGCGATCGCAGGGCCAAAAGTCTTAGAACATTTAGTGGATACGGTATTGTACTTTGAAGGCGATCGCTTTGCCTCCCATCGATTATTACGGACAGTGAAAAACCGTTTTGGCGCAACTCACGAAATCGGTATCTTTGAAATGGTGGCAGATGGGCTGCGAGAAGTCTCCAACCCCTCAGAGCTATTTTTGGGCAACCGTGACGATCCTGCTCCTGGCACTGCCATTGTCGTGGCTTGCGAAGGTACTCGCCCGATAGTTGTTGAGTTGCAAGCTCTTGTAAGCCCCACCAGTTACCCTTCGCCCCGTCGTGCTGGTACTGGCGTAGATTATAACCGCTTAGTGCAAATTCTCGCCGTTTTAGAAAAACGGGTGGGAATCCCCATGTCAAAATTAGATTCCTACGTTGCTTCTGCGGGTGGGTTGAATGTAGAAGAACCTGCGGTAGATTTAGGAATTGCGATCGCGATCGTTGCCAGTTTCCGCGATCGCATAGTTGATCCCGGTACAGTATTAATCGGTGAAGTTGGGTTAGGTGGACAAGTGCGATCAGTTTCCCAAATGGAACTGCGGTTAAAAGAAGCTGCTAAGTTGGGATTTAAAAGAGCGATCGTGCCAAAAGGGACAAAATTCCCAGACTTAAATATTGAAATATTGCCAGTATCTAAAGTAATAGATGCGATTATCGCCGCCATCCCCCATCAGGAACTGACAGCCGACGATTTAGAACCCGATGAAGATGAGTAACTCATAGCCCCTTTTTTTAAAGGCGGTTGGGGGATCTAAAACAGTCAAACATTAGGGTAAAATCCGCGACTTTAACACCACACCAAAGGACAACCCACGATGACAGCCCTTACCCAAGACTACCAAATCACTTGGGAAAAACTACCCGATGATTACAAACTGCCAAATGATCCAGTGGACAACATCAACCAACCAGCCTTAGCTAATGCACTTACAGAAAGCCTACAATTAGCCGGAAAAGTTTCAGCTAACACCTTAATAACAAGCAATTACGGTATTTGTGCCACTCTCAACAACAGAATGGTTATTAAAGCCCCTAATTGGGCTTTTATTCCGAAAATTAACGTTAATAGGGAAGAAGTAATACGTAGTTATACCCCTCAATTACAGGGTGACATTCCCGTAATTGTAATGGAATTTGTTTCCGATACAGAGGAGACAGAGTATTCTGTCAAAGCGACATATCCCCCAGGAAAATGGTTTTTCTACGAGCGCATCCTAAAAGTACCAAACTACATCATCTTTGAACCAGATAACGGCAGTATCGAGATGTATCAGTTACAAACCGCAGAACAGTACATTTTGCAAGAGCCTGATGAAAATCAACGTTACTGGATAGCGGACATAAATCTTTACCTTGGAGTGTGGCAGGGTACACGTGAAAACCGCACAGGTAAATGGTTGCGGTGGTGGGATGAACAAGGAAACCTACTGCTTTGGGGTGGAGAATTAGCCGAACAGGAACGACAACGCGCTGAACAAGAACACCAACGTGCTGAACGACTAGCAGCACAATTGCGAGCGGCGGGAATTGAACCAGAGGTGTGATATCATGTCCGCTTAAAGATTTATCATGAAGACCACAGGGAGCAGGAGACAGGGGGAAAAAGGACTTTCTGGCTTTTGCACAGATGTTGGAATTTTCGCTATCCCCTTTTTTGTTCAGAATACCCAATTCAATTCTGACTCCTGACTCTTGAATTCTCCCTTGATCAATATCCTTATTCCATAAAATATTAAGCGATCGCTTCTACTAGTTTGCCTTTGTCATGACAAATCGTAGGCGATCGCTTAATTCAAAACTCTTGCAAATACTTGGCAAAAGTCTAACGCCGAGTATTAAGGGAACACACTTGAGAAGATATTATTAAGCTTTCTCATTGAAATGTCAAGATTTTATGAATTATTTCTCCAAAGTTTGCCATTAGATATCGTAATTTCCCTTAAATTTTCAGGCTGTGCTGATACACTCTTGTCACCGAAATGCTTATCCATCAACGCCGGGACAAGTCCTGCTTGAATTCGACTATGACGCGTTTTATCTGGCATAACTAGGTTTGGTCCAGCTTTACAATTCTTCATACAACCAGTGCCCTTGATTGTAACTTGGTCTTCTAAACCGCGATCGCTTAAAGCCGCCTCCAACGCCTGACAAACTGCTTTACCACCGCGTTTCATGCAATCAGACTTTTGGCACACTAAAATCGTGGCTTTAGTTTTAGCTGGTTTTACCTTGACATTATCAATAGATGGGGGTTCTTGCACTGGGGTAGCCGTCTGAATCACCATCTCAGAACGCGCCGCCATCACACGTTCAGCCTTCAGAGTAACAGTGCCATCCTTCAAATCATGTTTTTTGTAACCAGCAACTTGCAGCCAAGTGCCTGGTGGTAAGCGCAAGTCAAAAGCAACCCGTAAATGTTTAGCAAGTTTAATATAAGACTCACCCTCATGAGTCCCCAGCATTAAGCCTTTAAGCTTATAGCCATCTTTAATAACAAAATCTATAAATCTGCCCTCAAGGCAAAACTGCGATACTTCCGTACTGTGAGATGCACCCATTTTTTGACCTCCTTTTAACTAAGTACAAACTATCAAGCGAGATATTCTCAGCAACAGCTAAAAATTAGAACTGTTGATAGCGATTTTTCCAGCAGCACTCAAGAGTCCAAATCTGGTCTTGACGGGAGGCTGTTAATCGCCGTATCACACTCCAAAGTTGAACAGCTGTCATAGGAGAGCCAATTTCAACTTTCAATGGCTGGTTAGCCGCACAACTACAGGGAATGTCTAACTCCTTTAGGCGTTGATAGACTTGCCAGCGGTCTGTCCAATTCACCTCTACAAGGTGGTTGCTTTCTATTTCTGAACTAAACGATTTCAAGCGAATTGTCCTCAAAGTGCAACAAACTTGCAGTAATTACCGCGATTTAACTCCCTGGCTTTTGAAAGTCTTGGGAGTTAGCCTCTTAAAACCAGCATACCTTAAGTGCAAACAATTCTCAGTAACTTTGGAAAAAAAATCAAATTTTTGTAGCTATCTCATATTGAGAGGGGAACAAAAAGGACAAAGTAAAAATTTCTCCCCCTGTTTCTGTTGAGAAATATGCACATTTAAGTTGTGATGTCAATATTAATGAGAAATTTATGCAACTTGATGGCACACCCATCAAGTTGCAAATAATAAACTTGATATTTTTAGTAAGCAAAAATACAAAATATTGACATGGCGAATTGGCTTGCTCTTCTTATTAAAATGTTAATATGTAAGGAATAAGCAGTTAAAATCTATAACTGTTAAAAAGAGAGGAACGCAATGTCTGAAACACAAACTTTGTTACGGAATTTTGGTAATGTATATGACAACCCTGTGTTGTTGGATCACAGCGTAACTGCTCCAGTGACAGAAGGATTCAACGTTGTATTAGCTAGTTTCCAGGCACTATACTTGCAGTACCAAAAGCATCATTTTGTAGTTGAAGGCTCAGAATTCTACTCTCTGCATGAGTTTTTTAACGAAAGCTATAACCAAGTACAAGACCACGTTCATGAAATTGGAGAACGTTTGGATGGGCTGGGTGGCGTGCCAGTAGCGACCTTCAGCAAGTTAGCAGAATTAACCTGTTTTGAACAAGAATCTGAAGGTGTATATTCCTCTCGCCAAATGGTGGAAAATGACCTAGCTGCCGAACAAGCAATCATTGGCGTAATTCGCCGCCAAGCCGCTCAGGCAGAGAGTTTAGGCGATCGGGGTACACGCTATTTGTACGAAAAGATTTTGTTGAAAACTGAGGAACGTGCATATCATTTGTCTCACTTCCTCGCTAAAGACAGCTTAACTTTAGGGTTTGTCCAAGCTGCTCAAAGCTAAAACTCTCATAATCTAGATTTGTCTACCTAGACTGAAAGAAAAAGTTAGCAGCACTAACTCTTAAAATATTATAAAAAATGGCAGAGGATGGTATTCGTATCTCTCTGCCATTTTTAATTTAAGTAAACATATTTACATAATATTTAACGTTGAAAATATTTGGCAATAAGCTAATTAAGATAGATTCTTATCTAAGGAATCTATCGTGTGCTAAATAAGCAGACAGATATAGTCCAAAATAAATCATCATTTGTTGTAAGCTGTCATCAGCTTAAATAGTAAAAATTTGCAAAAGCTTTATAAATTTGAGTATCACAATTAAATAAAATTAGAAATACAAAATAGTCAACGCTAGTTAAGAGTTAAAAATTATTATTCTTTTCCTGCTCCCCCTGCTCCCCACTCCCCTTTGCCATCAAACCTAGAAAACTTAATAATAAAAAGCACGACAGGGTATAAAGACCCTTAAAATAATCAAGATTTGTATTCTCGTACTCCAAGGCAACTACTATGCCCCGCCGTGATGACCTCCGGAAGATTCTACTGTTAGGCTCTGGCCCAATTGTGATCGGACAAGCCTCTGAGTTTGACTACTCTGGCACTCAAGCCTGCAAAGCGCTGCGAGAAGAAGGCTATGAAGTGGTTTTGGTCAACTCCAACCCCGCAACGATTATGACCGACCCGGAAACGGCCGATCGCACTTACATTGAGCCGCTGACTCCGGAATTGGTCGAAAAAGTTATTGAGAAAGAACGCCCAGATGCTCTCCTACCAACGATGGGAGGACAAACCGCCCTCAACATCGCTGTTGCTTTAGCCAAAAATGGGGTGTTAGAAAAGTACGGCGTTGAGTTAATCGGCGCTAAACTACCAGCCATTGAAAAAGCCGAAGATCGGAAACTTTTTGGTGAAGCAATGGCAAGGATCGGAGTAGCTGTGTGTCCCAGTGGTACAGCCGAATCTTTAGAAGAATCCAAAGCTGTTGCCCGCCAAATTGGTACTTATCCCCTAATTATTCGTCCAGCTTTCACAATGGGTGGAAGTGGCGGCGGTATTGCTTACAACCAAGAAGAATTTGAAGAAATGGCACAGGTAGGTATAGATGCCAGCCCCGTTTCGCAAATTCTCATTGACCAGTCTTTACTCGGCTGGAAAGAATATGAACTCGAAGTGATGCGTGACTTGGCAGATAACGTGGTGATTATCTGCTCCATCGAAAACCTTGACCCTATGGGTATCCACACCGGAGACTCAATTACCGTCGCTCCTGCGCAAACCCTTACTGATAAAGAATATCAAAGGCTGCGGGATATGGCAATCAAAATCATCCGCGAGATCGGTGTGGAAACTGGCGGTTCTAATATCCAGTTTGCTGTTAATCCGGTTAATGGGGATGTGGTTGTAATTGAGATGAACCCCCGCGTTTCCCGTAGTTCGGCTTTGTCTTCCAAAGCTACGGGTTTCCCTATCGCCAAAATGGCAGCAAAATTGGCTGTGGGCTACACCTTGGATGAAATTAAAAATGACATCACCAAGAAAACTCCCGCGTCCTTTGAGCCGACAATTGACTATGTGGTAACAAAAATTCCTCGCTTCGCCTTTGAAAAGTTTCCTGGTTCCGACCCAGTGCTAACAACTCAAATGAAGTCCGTCGGGGAAGCAATGGCAATTGGGCGGACGTTCAACGAATCCTTCCAAAAGGCGTTGCGATCGCTCGAAACCGGACGCGCTGGTTGGGGTTGCGACAAAGCCGAAAAATTACCCAGTGGTGAACAAATCCGTGCCCAACTGCGGACACCTAACCCCGATCGCATTTTCTCCGTGCGCCATGCCTTGCAATTAGGGATTAGTGCCGAGGAAATCTACGAACTGACTGGTATTGACCCGTGGTTCTTAGATAAATTTCAGCAACTCCTAGATGTTGAAAAATTCCTGAAGCGGACACCTTTACAGCAATTGACAAAAGAGCAACTTTATGAAGTGAAACGAGACGGATACAGCGATCGCCAAATTGCCTATGCCACCAAAACCACCGAAGATGAAGTTCGCGCTTACCGCAAGTCACTAGGGATTATCCCAGTTTATAAAACAGTGGATACCTGCGCTGCTGAGTTTGAAGCGTTTACTCCCTACTACTATTCTACCTACGAAGAAGAAACAGAGGTAATGCCCGCAACCAAGCCAAAAGTGTTGATTTTGGGTGGTGGCCCCAACCGGATTGGACAGGGAATTGAGTTTGATTATTGTTGTTGTCACGCCGCTTATGCTTTGAAAAAAGCGGGGTATGAGACGATTATGGTCAACTCTAACCCAGAGACAGTTTCGACAGACTACGATACTAGCGATCGCCTTTACTTTGAGCCGTTAACAAAAGAAGATGTTATTAACATCATTGAAACTGAAAATCCAGTGGGTGTAATAATTCAGTTTGGCGGTCAAACACCGCTAAAGTTGGCTCTACCATTACAAGAATTTCTTAGAAATGACACTTCTGGACTGCTCACTAAAATTTGGGGTACATCGCCAGATTCCATTGACATGGCAGAAAACCGGGAGCGGTTTGAAAAGATTCTTCAACAGTTGAATATTTCCCAACCGCCTAATGGTATTGCTCGGAGTTACGAAGATGCGCTAATTGTCGCCAAACGGATTGGCTATCCAGTAGTGGTGCGTCCCAGCTATGTATTAGGGGGACGAGCGATGGAAATCGTTTATTCCGATGCTGAGTTGGAACGCTACATGAGTTTTGCGGTACTCATAGAACCAGAACATCCGATTTTGATTGATAAGTTTTTAGAAAACGCCATTGAAGTCGATGTAGATGCGATCGCCGATCATACAGGACGGGTAGTGATTGGTGGCATCATGGAACACATCGAGCAAGCAGGGATTCACTCAGGAGATTCCGCTTGTTCCTTACCTTCCATTTCCCTATCACCAGCAGTTCTCAATCAAATTCGCACATGGACGGTGCAGCTAGCGCAAGCGCTGTCAGTTGTGGGGTTGATGAATATCCAATTTGCCGTTGTCGGCGCAAGCAGTTATTCTCCGCAAGTTTACATTTTGGAAGCCAACCCCCGCGCCTCGCGTACAGTGCCCTTTGTTTCTAAAGCAACAGGTGTACAGTTAGCGAAATTAGCATCCTTAATTATGTCTGGTAAAACTTTAGAGGAGCTAGGCTTTACAGAGGAAGTTATTCCCACACATATTGCTGTAAAAGAAGCTGTATTACCCTTTAATAAATTCCCCGGAACTGATACAATATTAGGCCCAGAAATGCGCTCTACTGGTGAGGTGATGGGGATTGACAGCGACTTTGGCCGTGCCTTTGCCAAAGCAGAATTGGGTGCTGGGGAGCGTTTACCACTAAGTGGAACTGTATTTGTATCAATGAGCGATCGCGATAAAGGTGCCGCCAGTGGTGTGGTGAAGGAGTTTATCGATTTGGGCTTTACAGTGATGGCTACCCTTGGTACACGGCGAGTTCTTCTCGAACAGGGCTTAAATATTGAATTAGTACTTAAGCTCCATGAAGGCCGTCCCCACGTCCTAGATGCAATCAAGAACCAGAAAATCCAACTTATTATCAATACACCTTCAGGAGAAGAAGCCCACACTGATGCTAGGTTAATCCGCCGCACAGCATTAGGTTACAAAATTCCCATCATTACGACAATTGCCGGCGCGAAAGCTACCGTTGCCGCTATCCGTTCTTTACAAAATACGACTTTGGACGTAAAAACCATTCAAGAATATTGCCCAATTGTGAGGTAGTAGGGAGCGGGGAGTGGGGAGTAGAGGGGATGAGGGAGCAGGGGACGCAGGGGGAGAAGAACTATTGATTATTGTCCAATTCCCCATTCCCTACTCCCAGCAAAAATTAAGTAATTGTTATAAGAGAATGACTATAGTTCTCATTAGAGATATTTTAACAAATATGAGGAAGCTTATGTTAATCCAGATAATTTCTTAAATTGGCTTTTAGTCAGCCTTAAGACAGAGGGCGATATTGCATGAACTGGAGCAACCAGGAAATTTAATCTCGCTATATAGCCAAAAGATTCTCATAAATGTTACAATTGTTAATAAGGTTCCAATAAAAAAATGTTTAAGAAGCTACCTTTTATCTAACTGTAGATACTTGTGAAAAGTAGGAAATAGCTGTAACTTTTAGCAGTTAAGAAGCCTAAATTTGATTATTATGAGCAGCCGAGATTCTCGGGCGCGTAAGTTGTAAACCATAGCATAGGTACCCAGTCTGACTGGGTAGCACCCTAACAAAGCATCTATCCTTTAATGACCCTACCGCCAAACCCATCATTACCAAAGAGTAGCGCCATGAAGACCGCTCAGACAGCCACAGACCTCGTGCGGACTTACCTGCGTGAGATTGGCCGTGTGCCACTCTTAACCCACGAGGAAGAGATTTTCTATGGTAAACAAGTGCAACGTTCTTGTACTTTGCACGAATCAAGAGAATCTCTTGCCATGCAGTTAGATCGTCAACCGACTCTCGAAGAGTGGGCCGAAGCGACAGACCTAGAACCAGCAGAGTTGAACGAAGCGATCGCTGATGGTGAGATTGCCAAGCGTAAGATGGTAGAAGCCAATTTGCGGCTGGTAGTTTCCGTTGCCAAAAAGTACATAAAGCGCAACGTCGATTTATTGGACTTGATCCAAGAAGGTAGTATTGGTATGCAACGGGGCGTAGAAAAGTTTGACCCTACCAAAGGGTATAGATTTTCTACCTATGCCTATTGGTGGATTCGGCAAGCTATTACTCGTGCCATAGCAGAAAAAGCCCGCACTATTCGGCTGCCTATCCATATCACTGAAAAATTAAATAAAATTAAAAAGGCACAGCGCCAATTGTCTCAAAAGTTGGGACGTGCGCCTACAGCTGGTGAGCTAGCTGAAGAATTAGAATTGACCCCCAAACAGGTGCGAGAGTATCTAGAAAAGGCGCGTTTGCCTCTTTCCTTAGATTTGCGGCTGGGTGATAATTACGACACAGAACTCGGAGAAATGCTGGAAGATCCAGGAGCATCTCCAGAAGAGTTTGTGATGCAATCTTCCCTATCTTATGACTTAGATCGCCTGATGGGTGATCTCACGCCACAACAGAAAGAAGTGATCACGCTGCGCTTTGGCTTAACTGATGGGCAAGCTCTGACACTGGCTAGAATTGGTGAAATCCTAAACATTAGCCGAGAACGAGTCCGGCAAATTGAGCGGGAAGCCTTAACCAAACTTCGCAAGTCTAAAGCCAACATGGGTGAATATTTGGCAAGTTAGGGGAAAGTTGGGAGTTAGGAGTGAGGAGTGAGGAGTTTTTAATTAACTTTTCACTCCTTATTTTATTTATTGGGGTGAGAAAATACGCTGACTTTGGTACGGTTACGCCTACTTACACTCTTAAGCTAGGCTGTTACATTAGTTGACAGGAAGACAAAAGAGCTAGCTAAGTCAAATCCAAAATAGACATTTAATATTCAAATCACAAGCGCCGCAGCTAGCAGTGGTAGTTAAGGAGCTAAAAAATGAATAACCCATCCAATCATGTCTCAGAATTTTTCAATAGTGAATCAGAAACTAGCGATTTACTATGGCAGTACGTTAAATCTTTGAGTCCAGAAACAGTTACCCAACTATCTAAACCCGCCTCTGCCGAAGTCTTTCAAGTAATGGAACGGAATATTACAGGACTATTGGGTAATCTACCTTCAGAACACTTTGGCGTTACTGTTACCACCAGTCGAGAAAGTCTGGGTCGGCTTCTGGCTTCTGCTATGATTAGTGGTTATTTCTTGCGTAACGCTGAACAGAGAATGGATTTTGAAATGGCTCTTCAGGGATCTGAAACCACCAGCAGCGAAATTGACTAGAAATGTAAAATTTAGGGAATTAAATATTTTTGTTGGGCTAAGAGGTAGTCACAGTCACGGCGATAGTAATTAAGAATAAACCTCTGCGAAATCCTTGCTCCTAGTTTCCAATGATCACCTCGACTTCGCTCAGGGTAAAAACTGAACAAAGCCGAAGGGTCAAATATCAGCTAAATTTTTTAAAATATCCAAAACGGTGATGAATTGAAGTTAAAATTAGAACTCGGCAGAGTTAGAACTAGTCTGCCGAGTCTTTTTATGAATCTATGAATGAAACCAGTTCTTTCCCGCCCCATAAAATCATTGGTGTTGCAGTAATTTGGAACGACCAAAAGGAAATTTTAATTGATCGTCGTCGTCCAGAAGGAGCAATGGGTGGTTTGTGGGAATTTCCTGGTGGAAAAATTGAGCCTGGTGAAACTATCCAACAGTGTATTCAACGGGAAATTTCCGAAGAATTGGGAATAGTAATTCAAGTTGGAGAGCATCTAATTACTATTGACCACACCTATACAGACTTGCGCGTTACGCTCACAGTACATCACTGCCGCCATGTTACAGGTGTTCCCCAACCTTTGGAATCTGATGAGATTCGCTGGGTAACCTTGGAAGAATTAGAGCAGTTTACTTTTCCTAAAGCAAATATTCAAATTATTGCTGCTTTAAAAGGAACTAGGGAGTAGGGAGTGGGGGGAGATAAGGGGGACAAGGGGACAAGAGGTGAGAACTTGAAACAAGTCTTTCCCCCTGTCCCCAATTCTCCTTGTCCCCAAATCCTCTTCCTCATGCCCAATACAGTAACAATCTATTAATTGCATCAGGTTGAGTCCCGCAATTTTCTACAATAAGCGCAGAGACTTTGATTAAAGGTGTCAGTAATATAAATGCCTAAAACCGTTGCCGATGTGATGAGCCGCGATCCTATTGTCGTCCGGGTGGAAACTCCACTCAATGAAGCTATCCAAATTCTCGCAGAACGCCACATCAGCGGACTACCTGTTGTGGATGATGTCGGTAAATTGGTGGGAATTATCTCAGAAACCGATTTGATGTGGCAAGAAACTGGGGTTACTCCACCTGCATACATCATGTTTCTTGATAGCGTTATCTATTTAAAAAATCCTGCTACATACGAACGTGACTTGCACAAGGCATTAGGGCAAACCGTTGGGGAGGTGATGAGTAAAAACCCGATCACTATTTCCCCAGATAAAACTTTAAGGGAAGCCGCTACAATCATGCACGATCGCAGCGTTCATCGCTTGCCAGTACTTGACAGCACTGATCAAGTAATTGGTATTCTGACTCGTGGTGATATTATTCGGGCAATGGCAGCAAGTCAAGATTAGTAAGTTAACAGTTATCAGACTGTTAGCTATTTTTTACACCTTTGAAAATCAAGGATAACTAAATGAGTATTACTTCGGAGTCTGTTAAGCAATTGCTAAGTTCTGAGAATTTAGGCGATCGCTTACGTGCAGTAAATCAAATCCGCCAATTAGAACCTGCGATCGGCTTTGAATTAATTCAAAGTGCTATTGGCGATAGCAATTCCCGTGTCCGTTACTCGGCGGTGAGCCAAATGGATACACTTGGAACACAAGATTTACAGTTATCCTTGGATATCTTGCGCGATCGCTTACTTCATGACTCCGAAGTAGATGTACAAGCAGCAGCAGCAGACTGTTTGGGTGCTCTGAAGTTACATGAAGCTTTTGAAGACTTGCAGCACCTTTACCATACAACTACTGAATGGCTAATCCAATTCAGTATCATCGCCACATTAGGAGAGTTAGGCGATCCACGAGCCTTTGAATTACTCAAAGAGGCACTCTCATCAGAGAACGAATTAGTCCAAACTGCTGCTATTAGTTCTTTGGGCGACTTGGGAGATTTACAAGCAGTTCCCCTGTTGGCTCCCTATGCTACCAATCCAGATTGGCAAATTCGTTACAGAGTTGTACAAGCCTTGGCTCGTTTGGGCGGTGCGGAAGCCAAATCTATATTAGAAACTTTGGTTGATGATGAAGTAGAAGCGATCGCAACTGAAGCGAAACAATCTTTGCAATCAGTTTAACTTTATTTCAGGTTAAGAAAATTTACCCTTAAATAGATTTGTCTGAAAAAAGAAAAAATTCGACATGGCTGGAAAAATTGTGCATTCCAACCAGATCGAATAGATAAATTAGAGTTACTTTTAGTTATTAAAAGTAACTTTTTTATATTTAGGATAGGTCTATTCCATACAATCGAGAACCGCTATAGTAGCGGCAACAGTAGTGTCACAAAATAGTAAACCAAAGGTGCTGTGAAAATATAACTATCAGTACGGTCTAAAATACCGCCATGTCCGGGGATTAACTGCCCAGAATCTTTGACTCCAGCATCCCGCTTGAGCATAGACTCGGTAAGATCCCCCAAAAGACTAGCAATACCAATTAGTAAACCCAATGCTAAACCCGTGATGGGGGATCTGGGCAAGTGCAGATAATAGGCTCCTGCTATGGCTACAGCAACACTTGAAGTAATGCCAAAAACAGCCCCTTCTACAGTTTTTTTCGGGCTAATCTCAGACAGACGGGTTTTTCCAAAGAATTTGCCAATGGTGTAAGCACCAATATCGGCTGCCCAAATACACAAAAAAGTCAGCAGTGTTGCTGTAAAACCTTGTGCTAAAGAAGTAGAATTTGCCTTTTCCCAAAAATCTGTCCAGCTTGTGGGCCAGTAACCTCCGAAAGGGAGGTTACTAAAAGTAGCACTATCAATTGCTCGTAATCGCACCCAGTAACTTGGCAAATAACCTACGTAAAATAGCCCCATAATAGAAGCGGAAACATCAGCGATCGTGGCAAATTTGGGCTGAAACAGCAGATAAAAACAAATAAGTGTGCCAGCTATTGGCATCACAGCATCAGCTAAACTGCCATCAAGGGTACAAATTCCCAGCAGAACTAGGCTGACAGCCATAGTCGTTTTAGCAGCAGGAGCGATGCCTCTGGCTCGCACCAAATTAAAATATTCCTGTTGACCCAAAAAGATGATAACCGCAAACATGATGGTAAAGTACCAACCCCCCAAAAGGGTCACAGAAAGAGCAAGAGCGATCGCAACAATTCCACTAATAATCCGAGACCAAGGCATAGAAGTATTTGGGATTGGGTACTGGGGATTGGGTATTGGGTACTGGGGATTGGGTACTGGGTATTAGGTATTTGGAAAACTTTTTCCTAGTTCCTAGTCCCTAGTCTCCAGTCCCCAGTCCCTAGTCCAGTTTCTCACCACTGAGGATAAAAATGGGATCAACGGCGGTAAAGGTTTGAGAAAAGCCACGCGTCTCTAAACGGTTAACCGCAGACTGGACGACTTCGATATTTCTAGCCCTTAACAAAGAAAAGCTCTGGGAAATAGCATACAGACTCTCTAGATTAGCAGCTGTGGCTACAACCCGACCGGATGGCGGCAAATAATGCCAAGCTGCTTGTAGAATTTCCTGAATGGGGCGTCCTCCCTCAATACAAACACGGTGAGGAGTAACTTTCAAATCGTGTAAACACTCTGGGGCGCTACCTTCAATTACCTCGACGTTTTTCACATCAAAGCGATCGCAGTTACGTTTGATCAGATTAGCTACTTCTTCATCCCTTTCTATAGCGATAATTTGTCCTTTTGGACACAGTAGCCCCACCTCTACCGGAATTGTACCTGTCCCTGCGCCAATATCCCACAACACAGAATCTGATTTTAGCCGCAGTTGGGCTATCAATAGCAGTCGGACTTCCCGCTGGCTCAGGGGGATTCCCGGCAAATTTTCAAACAATTCATCAGGAATACCAGGGGTAATATAAGGCCAAAGTTGGGAGGGCATAGAACCACGCAATTATACTAAAGATATAGATTTGCCAAATTAAAAATCATAAGCTCTAAAAACTTTTCAACCGTAGCATTATAAGAAACCATAATGATCGGCGAAATATTAGGCGAACGCTACGAAGTTCAGCAGCTATTAGGAAAAAAAGCAGGGCGGCAAACGTTGTTAGCTCGTGATTTGAAAACTCAGGAATTAGTTGTCATTAAGTTACTCTCTTTTGGTGATGACTTTGAATGGGATTCACTCAAGCTATTTGAGCGAGAAGCTGAAACTTTAAAATCTTTGTCACATCCCTTAATTCCTCAATATTTAAACTATTTTGAGGTAAATTTACCAACCATCAAGGGATTTGCCCTGGTACAAACTTATATCCCTGCCCAAACTTTAGAGCAATACTTACAAACTGGGCGAACTTTTACAGAAGCTGAAGTAAAACAGATAGCCAAAGCGCTTTTAGAGATTCTTATTTACCTACATGGGTTATATCCGCCTGTAATCCACCGTGATATTAAGCCTAGCAATATTCTATTGGGGGAGCGTTCTGGGAATAGTGTCGGGCAAGTTTATTTGGTAGATTTTGGCTCAGTCCAGACAGTCCTCGCCACAGAAACTGGGACAAGAACTGTGGTAGGAACCTATGGCTATATGCCACCAGAGCAATTTGGCGGGCGCACTGTCGCAGCCTCTGACCTTTATAGTTTAGGTGCAACCTTAATTTATTTAATGACGGGTAGTCACCCAGCCGATTTACCTCAAAAGGACTTTCGCATTCAGTTTGAACAAGCGGCTAATGTGAGTCCCAGCTTTAGCAATTGGCTAAAGTGCATGATTGAACCCAGTTTAGAACGGCGTTTGAGTTCTGCTACCCAAGCGATAGCAGCTTTAGACAAACCACAACTGAGAAGCTTATCTGCTTTGGTTGGTAGCAAACCAGACGGGAGTAAGATTCAATTAACCAAAAATGGTGATTATTTAGAAATTATCGTTCCCCCAGCTGGTTTTGAACCATCAATAGTATTTACAGGTTTATTTGCGATCGTCTGGAATTCATTTATCTTGTTTTGGACAATTGGCGCTCTCTCGGCCCCTTTCCCTGTCAACATCCCTTTTGCCTTATTCTCACTTCCTTTTTGGGGTGCTGGCTTTATGATGCTGTATAAATTTTTCTTTAATTTGTTTGGACGCGTTTCTTTACGCCTGGATTTAGAAAAAATTGCCCTAAGGTGGGAGTTGTTTGCTTGGAAATTTGAGCGTCCCCGGCCATCGCCAAGGCAAAGTATAACTAAGGTGGTTTATATTCCAAAACACTTTACTAAAGACTCTGAAGGCACTAGAGTTGCCGTTCCAGCACAATTATATATTTGCTCAGGAGTACAAACATATCATATTGGTGGAAATGATGTCGGTATTAAATCCGAAGTAGAAATTGAATGGTTAGCTCATGAATTAAGTGACTGGTTAGGTTTGCCAATTACTAATCCAATGGGAAGTTAGTTGCGCTTATCAGTGGTGAACTTATGGGATTTGAGCCATCAATGTCTATATTTAATTACAGATGCCTTAGAGGAAATTTATATGTTTGGACTAGGATTGCCAGAAATGGGTGTAATTGTGATAATCGCTATTTTAATTTTTGGGCCCAAAAAAATTCCTGAATTGGGCACTGCACTAGGAAAAACCCTACGAGGTTTTAAGGAGGAGATGAAAACTCCCAGTGATGATACCAATCCAGAAGAAGAAAAATAAAAGTCAAGAGTCAAGGGTCAAAAACTTTTAAATACTAAACTTTAGACTCTTGACTTTTCACTAAAGTAGTGTATTAACTACAGATGAAGGTGCGATTCCATTTTGAGAATCAATGATTGCTGTGCCAGTATTTTGTTGATGTGTCTCTTCCTTGGCTAAACCACGCAGCTTAATTAACTTAATAGCCCTAGTGACGCTTTCTGGCAAAATTACCACCAGACTGTTATCAGGAGCCATATCTAAGCCTTTATTTATCGCTTGGGTTTCATCCAGAATTGATTCATAGCGGCTATCAGGCTTAATTTGGGTGATGCCTTGAATAATCAACTGGGCGGCTGAACCCCGTAAACGTCCCCGTGTGTCATCGTCTTCTTTGACGATGATGTAATCAAAAATTTGCGCTGCTAATTTACCCAAAGTAACAAAGTCTTCATCACGGCGATCGCCTGGCCCACCAATTACGCCAATCCGTTGCCCTGTAGTCCAGTTCCGAACAAAGGAACCTACAGCTTCGTAACTGGCTGCATTGTGGGCATAGTCTACTAAAGCGTGGTAGTTGCCTAAATTAAATAGATTCATTCGTCCCGGTGTTTGACTAACTGAAGCCCGGAAGGTCTTCAAACCAGAACGAATTTGTTCAATTGTGACGTTTTGCACGAATGCTGCCAAACTTGCAGCTAAAGCGTTGGCAATCATAAACGGCGCCCGCCCGCCCATTGTTAAAGGTATATTTTCTGCTCTTTCTATGCGGTGTGTCCAATCACCTTTAACAATTGACAAATAGCCATTTTCATATACTGCCGCTACTCCGCCCTTCTGAATATGCTTTCGCACCAATTCCGAGTCGGGGTTCATTGTGAAGTAAGCAATATTAGCCTTAGTTTTTTCTGACATGGCGGCAACGCGGCGATCGTCGGCGTTAAGTACCGCATAGCCATCGGGGAATACGGCTTCCGCTACTACACTTTTGAGGTTAGCTAACTGCTCAATGGTATCTATATCGCCTATGCCTAAGTGATCGGCGGCTACATTCAATACCACTCCTACATTTGCGGCTTCAAAGCCCAATCCAGAGCGGAGAATGCCACCACGAGCCGTTTCCAGTACCGCTACTTCTACTGTGGGATCTTGGAGGATGACATGGGCACTTTGAGGGCCTGTGTTATCGCCAGCTTCTACTAAGTAATCACCGATATATGTTCCATCAGTGGTAGTATAACCAACGACCTTACCCGTCTGTTTATAAATATGTGCTAGTAGTCGGGTAGTGGTGGTTTTGCCATTAGTACCCGTGATGCTAAGGATGGGAATTTGGCTAGATTGCTCGTTAGGAAACAGCATATCCATTACTGCGCCAGCAACATTGCGGGGGATGCCCACGCTTGGGGCAACGTGCATTCGGAAGCCGGGAGCGGCATTAACTTCGACAATTACGCCATCAACTTCCCGCAAAGGACGGCTAATATCTGTGGTGACGATATCGAGTCCGGCGATATCCAAACCGATAATCTTAACTACCCGTTGTGCCAACCACAGATTTTCTGGGTGAATTTCATCAGTACGGTCTACGGCACTACCACCTGTACTTAAGTTTGCCGTTGCTCTGAGATAACAAATGGTTCCTTTGGGTGGAACGCTATTTAGGGTATAGCCTTGTCTTTCTAATAATTGGTAGCTGGTGCGGTCTAGTTCAATCTTGGTCAGGACGTTATCATGTCCTTCACCACGATTTGGGTCAAGGTTTGTTTCCTCAATCAATTCGGAGATAGTGGATCTGCCATTGCCAATCACATGAGCCGGGACACGTTCGGCTACTGCTACTACTTTGCCATTTACCACCAGTACTCTGTGGTCGCGTCCAACATAATACCGTTCAACAATAATTGATCGGGAAACTTGTCTTGCAGCTTCGTATCCTGCTTCAGCTTCTTCCCAAGTTCTGATGTCAATGGTGATCCCACGTCCATGATTGCCATCGAGTGGCTTGACGACGATGGGATATCCGCCAACGTATTCAATGGCTTGCTCCAAATCGTCTAAGAAGTTGATCACTGTACCTCTAGGTACTGGCGCACCAGCAGCAGCGAGGATGCGTTTAGTGGCTTCTTTGTCGCAAGCTAGTTCTACGCCCAGAATGCTGGTGTTATCGGTCATCGTGGCCTGCATCCGCTTCTGATTCACGCCGTAGCCCAGCTGAATCAAAAAGCGGGCTTCTAGAGACATCCAGGGAATGCCTCTTTTTTCTGCTTCTTTGATGATCGCTTCAGTGGAAGGGCCTAAGGAAGCATCACGGGTGAAGTCTTTCAGGTCTTGGATATCTTGCTCTAGTTCTGCTTTGGGATAACGGCCTCGATCAATAATACTCTGGCACAGCCGCACTGCTGCTCGTCCAGCGTAGCGTCCCGCTTCCTCATTCTGATATTCAATTACTACTTGATAAATTCCGGGTGTGGCAGTTTCGCGGGTGCGACCAAAGCCGACATGCATACCAGCTAATTCCTGGAGTTCTAGGGCTACGTGTTCCACGATATGGCCAATCATAGTGCCTTCTTTGACTCGCATCAAAAAACCACCACGACAGCCAGGAGAACAATAATGGCCCTCCAGACTCGGCAGCGCCTCAACTAATCCTTCATAAAAGCCAGGGATTTCATTCGAGGGCGTCTCGCCAAGGGTTTCTAAATCGAGGCGCATGACGATCAGTTTGTGGCGTCGAATGCTCCAATAGTTTGGGCCGCGTAAGGTCTGGATCTTGAGGATTCTCATGGGAATAGGTAGATGGAGATTCGGAACCAAAATTCTAGTTTCTTACTGAAATTGACCGCTAAACTGTTCGTTGCAAACAGTTTTTTCTTTTTACATAGTATTCTCATCATTTTTCTACAACAAGAAATAAATGTGCGGTCAACCGATTTTGGATTTTAGATTTATGATTTTGGATTAAAAGAGACAATTAGGGTACTTAGCTCTGGTAATTTTAGATTTACGATCGCGTAGCGTCAACGAGTCAGACGTTCCTATGTCACTAACGCTTCGCTATCGAGAGGTTTTTAGATTTGTTTCACCTACTTTTTGTCGGTATCTGCCGAAAAGCCCTTTTAATCTAAAATCCAAAATCCAAAATCTAAAATTTGTGGTCAACTCAGTGTAACCTCAGATACTCTATCCCGTCAGCTGGAGATTCGGTGTACAGCAGGCAATACAGTGCGCTGGTACAGGTGGAAGCGATCGCCGTAGCTGAGGATATGGAGACGTAAATTATGTACGGTTAATGGTTCATTAGCGCCGACATGGGGTTCGTTGGTGTGGGTGGCTTCAGTGGGATCAACAATGGTGACACTGCCTTTACCCATAACTTGTAACCAACCATCACGTTCAAACACTGCACAAGTATCTTCATCAATGCCAATACCTAAGCGATCGGGGTGAGCGGCGATCGCACTAATCAGCCTTCCCATGCGATTACGGTTATGAAAATGTTGATCAACGATTACTTCAGGAATAAATCCCAAACCCGTTGCCATATCAACCAGGGAACGATTTGGCGACTCTCCACTACCGCCGCCAGCAATCATGTGATGCCCCATTACTGCTGCTCCTGCACTGGTACCTGCTAAGGTAAGTTGCCCCGCCCTCACCCTCTGCCGAATAATTTCCATTGCTGGCGTATCCGCCAATACGCCACAAAGACGCAACTGGTCTCCTCCTGTCAAAAATACTCCACTACAGGCTTCTAAGGATGCTTTGATCTGGGAGGATTCACACTGTTCCCGTTCGCGGATGTCTAAAATCTCTACCTTCTGGGCACCCATTTCTTCAAAAATGCGAATATACCGACCACCAATGATGGCGGGTTCGCGAGAGGCAGATGGAATAATTGTAATATAAGCCTTACTAGCACCAGCACGTCCAAAAAAAGTTCGTAGGATTTCGCGCCCATGAACTTTATCTTCTGCGCCTCCGATAACCAGAACGGCGGTTTTAGTTGCTTGGGGTGTCCTCATTTCTAGCGATTTAGCTTGTAATTGCGGCATTTTGTTTCTCCTGTCAACAACTTCAGGTGAATTTAACAAGGTTCAGAAGCAGCCATGATTTTTGCGCTTTGCTTTTTTGAGAGGACACTTTTTGGAAGTTTGGAACTGAGTCAGCCACTCTCCAAATTCTTGCTTAACGCTCGCGTTGCCTCAGTCTAAACGTGTTTGTTCCCATTTCTCAAAGCCAGGGCCTTGTTTTTCACCTGTCCACTTGCAGCAGGGCAAAATAGTCTTCAGAGGGCTAGATTCCCCCTCTGGATCTGGGGAAGAGCAGGTAAGACTACGCTTTTTTCTGAGGCTGGCTCGATGCATCCTGGAAGTTGTTAACTTGATAAGATTATTAATTTAAATGTAGTTGTGACAACATTTAAACATAAATTAAGTAATTAGAAAAACTTTTAATCCCATCTAAACTCCAATAGACCTGGTAGTTTTAGATACTATTGATAAAGTTTAACTGGAGTTTGACTCGACCTCGGCTTGGCGGTGTTTGCTAGACATCCAAATTTAAGATTAGTGTCCTCGAATACGAATAACTGTGCGCTTTGATATAGTTACACTTTTTCCTGACTGTTTTAACTCTGTTCTCAATTCTGGGTTACTGGGTAAAGCCTTAGCCAAACAGATTGCCGAAGTGCATCTTGTTAATCCGCGCGACTTTACCACTGACAAGCACCGAAAGGTGGATGATGAACCCTATGGCGGCGGTGTGGGGATGCTAATGAAGCCAGAACCGATTTTTACGGCTGTGGAGTCGCTGCCAACTCTACCCCGAAGAGAAGTAATTTTGATGAGTCCACAGGGTGAAACAATTAATCAACCTCTTTTGAAAGAATTGGTGACAAATTATGACCAGTTAGTAGTTATTTGTGGACATTACGAAGGAGTGGATGAGAGGGTGCTGCATTTGGTAACTCGTGAAGTATCTTTAGGCGATTTTATTCTGACTGGCGGGGAAATTCCAGCAATGGCTTTGATTAACGGTGTAGTGAGGCTAATACCAGGAACTGTAGCCAAAACGGAGTCCCTCACAGCAGAAAGTTTTGAGGAAGGGTTGTTGGACTATCCCCAATATACTCGTCCTGCCAATTTTCGCGGTTTAAAAGTGCCTGATGTTTTGCTCAGTGGGAATCATGCAGCGATCGCCCGGTGGCGTTACGAACAACAAATTCAAAAAACCCGCGATCGCCGCCCTGATCTCTTAGAGAAATGGAAGCAGGGGAGGCAGGGGGAGCAGTGGGAAAATAATAATTCTTAACTGTTGATTAATGACCAATGACTAAAGACTAATGACTAAAATTCGTATTGGTAACGGCTACGATATTCACCAATTAGTGAGCGATCGCGCTTTGATTTTAGGTGGAATTCAAATTCCCCATGAACTGGGTTTATTAGGACACAGTGACGCTGATGTGCTAACGCACGCGATTATGGATGCCATGCTTGGGGCATTATCCTTGGGAGATATTGGTCATTATTTTCCGCCTAGCGATCCCAAATGGGCGGGAGCAGATAGTTTAGTACTATTAAATCAAGTACATCAACTGATTCGGGATCAAGGCTGGCAGGTGGGAAATATTGACTCGGTGGTAGTAGCAGAACGTCCAAAATTAAAACCGCATATTCACAATATGCGCGACAAACTATCGGCGGTTTTAGAATTAGAACCAAATCAAATTGGCATTAAAGCTACCACCAATGAAAAATTAGGTCCAGTTGGACGCGAGGAAGGTATATGTGCTTATGCTGTTGTCTTGCTAGTTGTTTCAGAATAACTTTCTTTTAGCCTGTAATTAAAGACATTAAAGACTGATTAGGATGGAAATAAATTTGAAATTATGAAATTTTTTAGAAAAATGTTTCAGGCAATTAAACATTTTTGGTTACCAACAATTCTGGCTTCAGCAACAGCACTTACACTTGCCGCCTGCAACCCATCTAACTTCAAAAGCACAGCTGCTCAAGTGCCGCAATTAGTAAGTGCCATTCTCAGTGACCCTAAAACTTTTAACCTTGCTCTGAGTCAAGAATCACCAAATATTTTTGGTTTGACATACGCAGGATTAATTACTCAAAATCCGCTTACTGGTGAAGTTGAGCCAGACTTAGCAGAATCATGGCAAATTTCTGATGATAAATTGCGATTTACTTTTACTTTACGTGAAGGCTTAAAATGGTCTGATGGGCAGCCACTAACATCTGAAGATGTCGTATTTACTTACAACGATATCTATTTTAATGAAGCGATTCCCACAGATACCAGAGATGGCTTCAGAATTGGTGTCAGTCGGAAACTACCTACGGTGCAAAAGCTCGATGAACGCCGGGTAGAATTTACTCTACCGGAACCCTTTAGACCTTTCTTACTGAATACAGGTACTTCTATCTTACCTTCCCATGCACTGCGGGAATCTGTAAAACAGAAAGATGCAGAAGGAAAGCCAACCTTTTTGAGTAAGTGGAGTGTTGATACTCCTCCCGAGCAAATTATCGTCAACGGCCCTTACAAACTTGAACGCTATGACACAAGTGAACGTGTGGTGTTTCGACGCAATCCCCACTACTGGCGCAAGGACAACCAAGCTAAACCTCAGCCTTATATTGAACGCATGGTTTGGCAAATTGTCGAAAATACGGATACTTCTTTGCTGCAATTTCGGTCTGGTGGATTAGATACTGTGGCAGTAACACCTGAATATTTTTCTTTACTAAAAGTGCAAGAAAAGCAAGGCAACTTTAAAATTTACGGCAATGAACCCGGAACTGGTACAACGTTTGTTTTATTTAATCTAAATAAAGGTAAAAGAAACGGGAAACCATTGGTAAATCCAATTAAATCACGCTGGTTCAATACAGTTGAATTTAGGCAAGCAGTAGCTTATGCTATCGACCGCCAAACGATGGTTAATAACACTTATCGCGGCTTGGGTGAGCCACAAAATTCACCAATTACTGTCCAAAGTCCTTATTATCTTTCGCCAAAAGAAGGATTAAAAAATTATGATTATGATATTAATAAAGCAAAGCAACTGCTAATTAAAGCTGGATTTAAGTACAATCAACAAGGTCAGTTATTAGACGCTGAAGGTAACCGCGTTCGCTTCACTTTACTCACTAACTCTGGAAATAAAATCCGCGAAGCAATTGGAGCGCAGATTAAACAAGACTTAAGTAAAATCGGTATGCAAGTCGATTTCAGTCCATTGGCATGGACTACTTACACAGACAAACTTTCTAATTCTTTAGATTGGGAAGCTTCACTCCTGGGTTTGACGGGTGGTTTAGAACCCAATGATGGGGCAAATGTCTGGTCTCCCGAAGGTGGATTGCATATGTTTAATCAAAAACCACAACCTGGACAACAACCGATTGAGGGTCGGGAAGTAGCTCCTTGGGAAGCAGAAATTGGTAAGCTTTACATTCAAGCTGCACAGGAATTTGATGAAGCTAAAGTAAAAGAAATTTATGGGGAAACGCAGCGAATTACTCAGGAGAATTTACCGTTTATTTACTTAGTTAATCAGTTGTCAATGTCAGCTGTGCGTAATCGTTTTGAAGGTATCAGATTCTCCGCTCTTAGTGGTGCATTCTGGAACATTCATGAAATCAAAATAACGGATTAATCATTAGTTATTAGTCAGTGGTTAGTGGCAAGAATAAAGGATAAAGGACTAATGACAGATGAAAAAACATTGCGATCGCTACTCGTTGCGGTCGCCAATGGTAAAGTTACGCCAGATACGGCATTAAACTCACTCAAAGACTTAACTTATGAATCCGTGGGTGAGTTTGCCAAAATTGACCATCATCGCCAGTTAAGAACTGGTTTCCCAGAGGTGATTTGGGGCCCTGGTAAAACTCCCGATCAAATTGCTCAAATTATGGAAGTGATGCGCCTCCGTAACCCGGTAGTGATGGCAACCCGTATTGAACCAGCAGTTTATACTGTACTGGAATCAAAAGTTAGCGGTTTGCGATATTACGAATCGGCGCGAATTTGTGCGATCGCTCCTTCTACCATCGAACCACAATTTGCGGGTGAAATTGGCATTCTTTCTGCTGGTACTGCCGATTTAGCCGTTGCTGAAGAAGCTGCTGTGACTGCGGAACTTTCTGGTTTCCAGGTAAAGCGCCTCTGGGATGTTGGCGTTGCCGGAATTCACCGCTTATTAAGTAACCGCCATCTGATTGAGTCAGCATCAGTGCTAATTGTCGTGGCGGGGATGGAAGGCGCTTTACCCAGCGTTGTCGCTGGTTTAGCGAGTTGTCCTGTGATTGCTGTACCCACCAGCATCGGTTATGGCGCAAGTTTTGGCGGTCTGGCACCTTTATTGACAATGCTTAACTCTTGTGCTGCGGGAGTAGGCGTAGTAAACATCGATAATGGTTTTGGTGCAGCAGTGTTAGCGGGGCAAATTTTGCGAACTGCCGAGAAATTGCGGTTGGCATCGGCTGGATCTTGAGTTAAGACATTAAAGTTATAGCCAATATTTCAGTAGATTATCAGTGATTTATGTGAAAAATAAACTGATACTGAGATTTGCCACCCCCAACCTCTTAATTACCAAATATGAGCCATTACAGTGATTTGATATCTCAGTTATATTGGCATTTGCCTGTAAATTTGACGGCACTAGTAGCGCAAACAGTTACTGACCCAGACCTTATGGGTCAGATGCAAAAATTTTGGAACCATTTTATACGAACAGGTCAAGTGTGGCCATTGTTGATTGGTTTAGTTATTGGGTATATGATTCGGAATTTAACTAGCTACGGTTAAAGTAATTTTGGATTTTGGATTTTAGATTAATCATCAATCTAAAATCCAAAATTGATGCCCATTTACCTCATATTTATGACCAAAGAACAAACTTGGAGCCAGAGGTTTGAATCAGCGTTGCATCCGGCGATCGCTCGTTTTAATGCCAGTATAGGTTTTGATATTGAATTAATAGAATATGACCTGACTGGTTCTCAAGCTCATGCCAAAATGCTGGCTCACACGGGCATTATCTCTCCAGAAGAAGGTGAGCAACTGGTTGCAGGTTTAGAACAAATCCGTCAAGAGCATCGACAGGGAAAATTTCAGCCTGGTGTCGATGCTGAAGATGTACATTTTGCAGTTGAACGACGACTAACAGAAATTGTCGGCGATGTGGGTAAAAAGGTGCATACGGCGCGATCGCGTAATGACCAAGTTGGTACTGACACTAGACTCTATCTCCGCGACCAAATCCAACAAATTAAAAGGGAATTGCGAGAATTTCAAGGGGTTTTACTGGATATAGCTGAAAAGCACGTTGAAACTCTGATTCCTGGCTATACTCACCTACAACGCGCCCAACCTCTGAGTTTAGCTCACCATCTCTTGGCATACTTTCAAATGGCACAACGCGACTGGGAACGCTTAGGAGATGTTTCTCGCCGCGTGAATATCTCACCTTTAGGATGTGGTGCTTTAGCGGGAACTACTTTCCCTATTGACCGCCACTACACAGCTAAACTCTTGGATTTTGACGATATTTATGCTAACAGCCTTGATGGAGTGAGCGATCGCGATTTTGCGATCGAATTCTTGTGTGCTGCTAGCTTAATTATGGTTCACCTCAGCCGCCTTGCAGAAGAAATCATTCTTTGGTCATCTGAAGAATTTCGCTTTGTCACCCTTAAAGATAGCTGTGCCACAGGTTCCAGTATCATGCCTCAAAAGAAAAACCCCGATGTACCAGAACTCGTGCGAGGGAAAACGGGGCGTGTATTCGGTCATCTTCAGGCAATGTTAGTGATTATGAAAGGGCTACCCCTGGCATATAACAAAGACCTGCAAGAAGATAAAGAAGGTCTATTTGATAGCGTTAATACAATCAAAGCCTCTCTAGAAGCAATGACCATTTTGCTCAGAGAAGGTTTAGAATTTCGTACCCAGCGGTTAGCAGAAGCTGTAACAGAAGATTTTTCCAATGCTACCGACGTAGCAGATTATCTGGCAGCACGGGGCGTACCCTTTCGAGAAGCTTACAACCTTGTGGGTAAGGTGGTAAAAACTAGTATTGCCGCAGGTAAACTCCTAAAAGATTTGAAACTGGAAGAGTGGCAACAACTACATCCGGCATTTGCAGCAGATATTTATGAGGCGATATCCCCCCGTCAAGTTGTAGCAGCCCGCAACAGTTTCGGTGGTACTGGCTTTGTACAGGTTAACAAAGCACTCATAGCCGCCCGCGCTCAAATGGCTCAATAGAGGG
>JAHHHR010000021.1 GCA_019359245.1 Nostoc desertorum CM1-VF14
AGTTAGGAGTTAGGAGTTAGGAGTTAGGAGTTAGGAGTTAGGAGTTAGGAGTTAGGAGTTAGGAGTTAGGAGTTAGGAGTTAGGAGTTAGGAGTTAGGAGTTAGGAGTTAGGAGTTAGGAGTTAGGAGTTAGGAATAGTTTTTTTCCCATGCCCAATGCCCCATGCCCAATGCCCAATGCCCCAAATAAATAAGGGCGTACAAATGTGCGCCCTAAAAAATAAATAACAAGGATTTAACCAGTCAGCTTAGTCAGTGTCAGCTGCTGTTGCTGCTCCTTCTTCTTCTTCACTCTTTGGTGGTCTTTGTTGGAACCTTCTCTGCATTCTTCCTGTCGTAGTCCGTTTACGAAACTTTCTGGCATACGCCTGGTTCCGTAGCGCCTTTTCTTTTTTCGGGTTACGGCGCTTGGCCATGTTCACCTCATTAATAAACAACAAAAAAGTAGCAACTAGGCATCACATAGGCAATATCAGCTACCAATATTATTGATATACTTGTAACCTAGTGCAGCAATAAATACGCTTTAAACAGTGTACTAGTCTACCGCATTTAACCTTGTTCTGTCAATAATATTTTAGAATTATTCCTACGAGCTAGATGGAAAATACCTTTTATGAGATTCAAATTGCTCAAACAGATGTAAATTAGCTAACTAGTTGTTGTTCTTAGAACAAACTAATCAAAATTATCAATAATTAGATGGATGTCTCAAACTCCGCTTATTCCACCTTCTAAATTTTGGATTCTAACTTATCATTCAGATTATTTTTTTTAATGTGTGCTGAAAAACTATTAGTGCTAGCTGCTTTGGGCTAGGCTAATGTTAGTTATAAATCGAAAAACTTTCTGAACTAACAAATTTTATGTATATAGGAATACAGTGCTTCTATTAAAAGTTGATGTTAGAATTAAAAATATTCTACGTAAATCGTGAGAATAAAATCTCAGTCCACGAACATTATTGTATAAAAAAAACTCAGTGAAAGTTTCCTTAGTTGAGTTTATGTAAGTGGTAGAGAACTAGGGAATACAATACAGAAGTTTTAAAGATTGAACGTTATTGCTTTTTTTCCGGCAGCTGTCCAGTCCACACGTAGCTTATGGCGTATTGGACAAACAGTTTTGGGTATCATATTTCGTCATCCCATTACTGGCACTAGTATCATCCCAATTTTACCTGATGGTCGTATAGTACTGATCCGGCGGCGTGATGATGGCCTTTGGGCATTGCCTGGAGGCATGGTCGATTGGGGAGAAGATATTCCCAACACAGTCCGCCGGGAATTGATCGAGGAAACTGGGCTAAAATTAGTAAAAATTAACCGTTTGGTAGGAGTTTACTCCGCGCCAGACCGCGATCCCAGAATCCATTCAATTTGTATTGTGGTTGAAGCCGAGGTGCATGGGACAATGGAGATTCAAGATACTTTAGAAGTCATGGAAATCCAAGCTTTCTCTCCCAATTTGCTACCTTCAGAACAGATGTCTCATGACCATACTCGGCAATTACAAGACTACTTGAATGGCTTGACAACACTGGCATAACAATATTTTGTTATTAGTCATTATTCATTGGTCATTTGCCGCAAAAGTTCTGATCTAAGCTAAGGAAGCCTCTCTTCTCGCTACAGAGGCTGCACCAACGAAACGCTACTCAGACTTCTCTGTTTATAATTATTTTTTCAAAACAAATGACAAATGACCAATGACTAATAACTATTAAGTATTTATTATGGTGCTTAAAGTTAACAACTAAATTAAAATGGATACACTATTCCGTAACTCCCGGATAAAGCTCTCCCAAGGGCTGATATTCTGGCGTGAAGTCGGTGAAAAAACTCCTATAATTTTTTTACATGGTGCTTGGAATGAGAGCAGTCAATGGTTATCTGTGATGGAATCCCTTGCACAAGATTTCCATTGCTTCGCACTTGATTTATTAGGGTTTGGTGAGTCAGAGAATCCGAATATCCACCATTCTATAGATTTACAAGTAGAGTGTTTGGCTGAATTCTTGCAAGCTGTCAAGCTAGAAAAAGTATATTTAGTAGGGCATTCTCTTGGGGGTTGGGTTGCTGCTAGCTATGCTTTAAAGTATCCAGAGAAAGTGGATGGTGTGATACTTTTAGCACCAGAGGGCGTAGAAATCCAAGGGCAAGAAGAGCATTGTCAGAAGATGCGGCGATTACTGAGTTATCCACCGCTAATAGTTAAATTGTTGCGATCGCTCACTCCTTTAACTAAAATTTTAGGTTTGCATGAAAAAATTGCACAAGACTTGCAGCTGCGTCAATCACTATTGCCGTATCCTATCGGTTGCCAGTTACTTTTCAAAAGGCGACAAGCAGAAATTGAAGCGGAATTAGTGCAGAAGCGGCTTTACATGATAGATGTCCCGGTTTTTATTTTACAAGGTGGCCAAGATACACCAGATGCTTTAGCCAAGAGCCGGGTTTATGCTCAACTAATCCCGAAAGTCGAGTTGAAAATGATTCCCCATGCCGGAAACGACTTACCAGAAGCTTGTGCTGGGGTTGTAGCACTTGAGATTCGGGAGTTTATTAAAGGAAATTAAGCATTTCGATTTAGCGTTTATTATAGACGCGTACTTCTAAAAATAAGCAAGATTAAAGAGAATTAGTATTAGTAGATTAATTTTTAACAATTTCCTATGATGAAACTCAAGGTTACACAACAATAGACGATTCAAAACTACGGTTAACACTGAGAGGATTCGCCGTGAAGTGACTTCCATTGCTCAGAGAATCAAAGCTCAATTCCGACCTTCTAATTGATCAATCTAAGCTGCTCTGGGTCTAACTTATAGCAGTTTTACTATTTCTCGCATTCCCCAAAAAATCAAGTTTGGCTCCACAATTAAGCTTGCTGCTATTTCAGGATATAAGGTTTGTAGATAGTTTAGTAATAAAGTGCGATCGCCCCCTTTAATCGCAATCTTGCCATCAGGAAATAACTTCCACCACGCTTCAATAAAATCTTTAATTCCAGCTAATATTGTATAAACAACTCCACTTTGAATAGCCTCTGTAGTATTTAAAGCAAAACGTGGTGGTAGAGACGGGAAATTTTGCATTTCTACTAATGGTAATTGTCCTGTCTGTTGACCGAGAGTTGTAAATTGTAAGCCTAATCCCGGCAAAATTGCACCTCCAATTAGACACTCATTAGCATCCGCAGCCGTAAAAGTTAGCGTTGTCCCAGCATCAATTACCAACATTGGAAAACCCCACGTTTTCCCTGCACCCCACAAAGCTAAAGCACGGTCTATTCCTAGTGTGGGATAAACACCTTTTAGTGGTACTTGGTCTAAAGTAATAACACGAGTATTTGGGTAAGTTTGCCAAATAGTAGTTTGGCTGGGAACTACCGAGGCGAAAAGGAGGGAGCAGAGGGATAGAGTGTTTGTTAGAAATTCACCTTCTGGAAAAATGTTCTCTAGTAAATCATTCAGGGTTTGGCATTCAGCCAAGTTTTGTATAACAGACTCAGGTAGATAATCGCTATCCCAAGCTGAGTTAAGCGTCTCCCCAACAAATAACGCCCAATGCAGCCGGGAATTACCAATTTCCAACGCTAGCCAAATTTCCTCTCTGTGCCTCTGTGGTTTCACACTTTTAACTTTTTTAAGTCAGTCATAGGTTTTTTAATAAAAATTAACATTCATCCCGTGTCACAATAAACCTAGAGGAAGAAATACTCATTGTGTTAAGGAGGGGAGTTATGGTAGCGCTCACCGAAAAAACTGAAAAACGGCTCACCATACAGACTGTGGAAATCGCTCAAGAGACGACGGCTATTCGCTCTTTAGATTGGGATCGCGATCGCTTCGATATTGAGTTTGGTCTGCAAAATGGTACCACCTATAACTCGTTTCTCATCCGTGGGGAGCAGACAGCCTTAGTTGATACCTCCCACGAAAAATTTCGTCAACTATACTTCGATACGCTCACCGGATTAATCAAGCCAACAGATATTGATTATTTGATTATCAGCCACACCGAGCCAGATCATAGCGGTTTAGTTAAAGATTTGCTGCAAATGGCTCCAGAAATAACCGTTGTCGGCTCTAAGGTAGCGATTCAGTTTCTTGAGGATTTCGTACATCAGCCATTTAAACGGCGGATTGTAAAAAATGGCGATCGCTTAGATTTGGGCAATGGTCATGAATTTGAATTCGTGATTGCCCCAAATTTACACTGGCCAGATACTATTTTCAGCTTCGACCATAAAACTAAAACTCTTTACACCTGCGATGCTTTTGGGTTGCATTATTGCTCAGATAGCACCTTTGATGAAGACTTGGCAGCTATCGAAGAAGACTTTCATTACTACTACGATTGCTTGATGGGGCCGAATGCCCGGTCAGTTTTGTCTGCCCTGAAGCGGATGGCGGAACTCAAAACTATCAGTATGATTGCCACAGGACACGGCCCATTATTATCTCACAATGTTGAGGAACTAGTTGGACGTTACCGCACTTGGAGCCAAACCCAAGTCAAGCCAGAAACGGCGGTTGGAATATTTTACGTTTCAGAATACGGATATAGCGATCGCCTCGCTCAAGCAATTACCAACGGCATCGGTAAAACTGGTGTCGCTGTGGAAGTTGTCGATTTGGGTTCTGAAGTCGATTTGCAAGAACTGCGGGAACTAGTTAGCCGTTGTGCTGGGCTAATCGTTGGTCTACCTCCGGCTTCTGGCGCTGCTAGTATCCAAGCTGCACTCAGTACAGTTTTAGGATCTGCCAAAGAAAAGCAAGCCATCGGCGTGTTTGAAACTGGCGGTGGCGATGATGAGCCGATAGATCCTTTGCTAAGTAAATTCCGCAATTTGGGTTTGACAACAGTTTTTCCAGCGATTCGGATTAAACAAACACCCACAGAAAATACTTACAAGCTTTGTGAAGAAGCGGGTACAGACTTAGCTCAATGGGTAACACGCGATCGCAGTATCAAAGCTATGAAATCCCTTGGTGCTGACTTAGATAAAGCATTAGGTAGACTCAGCGGCGGACTGTATATCATCACTGCCAAAAAAGGTAATGTATCCAGTGCGATGCTAGCCTCGTGGGTTGCTCAAGCCAGCTTCAAACCCTTGGGATTTTCCATTGCAGTTGCTAAAGATCGGGCAATTGAATCACTTATGCAAGTAGGCGATCGCTTTGTTCTCAATGTCTTAGAAGAAGGCAATTTCCAACCACTAATGAAGCACTTCTTGAAACGGTTTGCCCCTGGTGCAGATCGCTTTGAAGGAGTGAGAACCCAGCCTGCTGAAAATGGTGCCCCGATCCTCAACGATGCCCTCGCCTACATGGAGTGCGAAGTCGTCAGTAGAATGGACTGCGGTGACCATTGGGCAGTATACAGCACCGTTTATGCCGGACGAGTTTCTAAGCCAGATGCTTTAACTGCTGTGCATCACCGCAAAGTTGGTAATCATTATTAAAGAAGGGACTAGGGATTGGCGATTAGGAATTAGGTATCAGGAATTAGATATTAGAGATTGAATATTAAGTATCGAAAATAACTTTCCCAGTCCCCATCCCCCAGTCCCCAATTCCCAATCTCCTATTCCCCAATAAAGCCATGTCAACAAACAAACCCCGTGATGTTCAAGTTTACCCAATAGCTACGGATACAAGAATACTGCGATCGCGCAGTTGGTCTAGGCTCAGATTTGAAATTGAATACGCTCTTGCTAAGGGTACAACTGCTAATTCTTATTTAATCGAAAGCGAGAAAACTGCCATCATCGACCCTCCAGGGGAAACGTTTACGGAAATTTATTTAAAAGCTTTGCAGCAGCGTTTCCATCTCGACGAGTTAGATTATGTAATTTTAGGACACGTAAATCCTAACCGCGCTGCAACTTTAAAGGCTTTATTGAAAATTGCTCCGCAAATCACCTTTGTTTGCTCAAATCCAGGGGCGATAAATTTACGTGGGGCGCTGGAAAATCCAGATTTGCAAATTCTTGTAATGCGCGGCGAGGAAACACTAGATTTAGGCAACGGGCATAATTTACAATTTATTCCCACCCCCAATCCCCGCTATGCAGATCAACTTTGCACCTACGATCCGCAAACAGAAATTCTGTACACAGATAAGTTGTTTGGGGCCCATGTTTGTGGAGATCAAGTATTTGATGAAGGCTGGGAAATATATAACGAAGATCGGCGCTATTATTTTGATTGCTTGATGGCTCCCCACGCTCGTCAAGTTGAAACAGCGCTGGAAAAACTAGCCGATTTTCCAGTGAGAATGTATGCCACTGGACATGGACCTTTGGTACGCTATGGCTTAATCGAACTGACCAAAGCTTATCGCAAATGGAGTCAGCAGCAAACATCTGCCGACTTGACAGTAGCATTAATTTATGCATCAGCTTATGGAAATACGGCGACATTAGCCCAAGCGATCGCTCGTGGCATTACAAAAGCTGGCGTTGCTGTAGAATCGATTAACTGCGAATTTACTGAACCAGAAGAAATCCGGGCGGCTGTGGAAAAAGCCGGTGGTTTCATTATTGGTTCTCCTACCCTTGGTGGTCATGCACCCACACCGGTGCAAACAGCTTTAGGAATTGTCCTATCCACCGCGACTAACAATAAACTCGCTGGTGTTTTTGGTTCCTTTGGCTGGAGTGGGGAAGCGGTTGATTTAATTGAGGATAAATTGAAAGATGCTGGTTATCGGTTTGGTTTTGACACCATCCGCGTAAAATTCAAACCTGACGATGCCACCTTACAATTGTGTGAAGAAGCCGGAACCGATTTTGCTCAAGTCCTGAAGAAAGCTAGAAAAGTGCGATCGCCAAGTCAACCTGCAACAACTGTAGAACAAGCAGTTGGTCGGATTGTTGGTTCTCTGTGTGTTCTTACTGCAAAAGAAGGCGATCGCTCCAGTGCCATGTTAGCCTCTTGGGTATCTCAAGCTAGCTTTAGTCCCCCTGGCTTAACCATAGCGGTCGCCAAAGAACGCGCAGTAGAAACTTTGACGCATACAGGAAACAAATTTGTCCTCAACATTCTTAAAGAAGGCAATCACTTGGGATTGATGAAGCACTTCCTAAAACCCTTCGGCCCAGGACAAGATCGATTTGCCGATGTCGCCGCCGAAGAAGCAGAAAACGGTTCTCCCATACTTACCGATGCCCTAGCATATCTTGAATGTTCCGTAAAGAATCGGATGGAATCTGGCGACCACTGGCTAGTTTATGCCACTGTCGAAAATGGCAAATTGTTAGATACTGATGGGGTGACAGCTGTGCATCATCGCAAGTCGGCAACCCATTATTAATTGCGAATAGTGGATAAGGAAGCCACTGCGCTAGGCGGTCTCTATGAGGCGATCGCCTAATTTTGCTGGGATCAAATTATCATGATATTAAGAAGTACAAACGGCTAAAATTTGAGATAGAGGTATTTTCTACTTATTTTGAATACTTTAATGCTCTCTGCTAAAAATTATTGCCATGACGTTACGTGAACTTGAAGATCAAGCACTGAGATTATCTGCCGAGGATCGTTGGCAGTTAATTAATACATTGATGCGATCGCTCCAACCGAAACTTCAGCCAATGTCAAAGCCGAAGGGTTTAGCTGCAAGTTTAATCGGAATTGCGAAGACTGACACGTTGCCACCTACAGATGAAGAAGTGAAAGCCATGCTGGATGAGAGGTTGGTGCAAAAGTATCTGTAATGCGAGTTTTATTTGATACGAACGTTCTGCTGGATGCTTTGCTAGCACGTGAGCCTTTTGTGGCAGATGCTGCTTTTTTGCTGGAGACGGTTGAATCGAGGCAAATTGAAGGGTTTATGTCGGCAACAACTGTTACGGATGTGTATTATTTAGTTGCACGCCAGACCAAGAGTGCTGAAGTTGCGATTGCCGCAGTGACTCAATTGTTGGCACTGATGGAAATTTGTGCGGTGGATCTCGGGGTGCTAAAACAGGCAATTACACTGGGGTTGACTGATTTTGAAGATGCCGTGCAGGTAGCATCTGCGATGAAGTTGGCGCTAGAGGCGATCATTACTCGTGATGTAGATGGATTTACAGGTTCGCCGATTCTAGTACTCTCGCCTAAAGATATGAGAAATCAGTTGATGTCGCAGAATGACTGAAAAGTTCCGCGGGAGCATAAAAAAGGCTCAAGCATTGCTGCCTGAGCCTTTTCTATATTCAACTAAATGACTTTTGGCTATCTAGTTTAGTAGCGACCACCGCCACCGCCACCGCCACCGCCACGGTTGTAGCCACCGCCACCACCACGATTACCACCACCACCACCGAAGGAACCACCTCGGTCTTCTCTGGGCTTGGCCTTATTTACTTTCAGGTCACGACCCAGCCATTCAGCACCATCAAGCGCTTCAATGGCTTTTGTTTCTTCATCTTCTGAACTCATTTCTACGAAAGCAAAGCCGCGTAAACGACCTGTTTCACGATCAGTAGGCAACTGAACACGTTTTACAGCACCATATTCTGCAAAAACAGCACTCAGTGCATCTTGTGTAACTTCATAGGAGAGGTTACCAACGTAAATTGACATTAAATGTCTCCAAAATCATAAGTTTGTAGAGATTTAGATTTCGGAGAGAAGTCTGTAATACCAAAAGGGAAAAGCCTGTCAATACTAAAAACAAACACTGTCGCCGAATTAATTCTCATTTCACTTCCCATGATGGCATATCAACTAGCTTTCTGGGGAAAGTTTGAAGAACTGTTATAAAAAGTTATATTATTTAGTTGATAGCTAAGTGCTGGGTAGTTCCAAAACGGGTGAGGCCATAGACTCACTCTCTATTCTCTTTTCTAAATATTGACCAATCATCAACTGCTCACCAGCACGAGAGATGATGGTCTGTCTGGTGCGGTATTTGCTGCCAATTAGCTTTAACTCTTCCTCAAACACTGAACCGTTGTATTCTGTTCGCAAACACAGTGTTTTCGGGCTGGAGAAATAATACTGGGCGGTGACTGGTTTGGATATGGCAAAACCGCGATCGCGATACAAAATGTTTCCCATCACTCCAAATATTGTTGAGCCTTGCGACTCTTTCTTTGTCTTGGACACATCCGTACTTTCCCATACAACTGCTGCACCACAGATTAAACTACCTGTATCAGGCAAATCGTGCATCTGAGCTAGCTTTTGCAGTTCATCACAACCCTGCTCTAGAAAATTTATCGTAACTATACTTTCTATCTCTTTGGTTTCTCCCTCCGGTAGAGTGTAGTAGCGTCGTTGCGATCGCCACTTACCCCCTGATTCCCGGAAAAATTCGGAAATCTGGGATTCATCGGTGGTTTGTACGATTTTGACCAATGATTTCATGCCTTACCTCCCTCACCTAACGCGAATATATTTCTGGCAAAAAAGTTCATTCTTGCTGTTGTTATGGTACTTATCGCCCTGTTTCTTGCATATTACGCAAGGAGGGTAAGAAAAATAGTGTTTTCCATTACATTATAAACCTAAGAAAGTAATAAATCTTTAATATTCTTAATGAAATAAATTAAATAAACTTTTGCAAGTACTAGTATTTGTACTAGGATAAAAATAAAGATGTAAAAATAAAAGTAATTATTGTAATATCGCGCATTTTATGATAAGGAACCAAAAAAGTTCATATCTTTAGGAAAACCCAGATTTCTCCTATGGGTAGATTTCAGAAAACTGACAAATCTTTATACTAAGTTTATAATTTATTATCTGCAAGAAGATTATCTACCTCTGCGTAAGAAGTAGAGCGGTGAGAAATTTTGGAATTTCGTGGAAAAACAGTAATTTTTGATACAGAAAATTACTGTTAAACAGCCTATGGATTCTCACCGTTTTCCGTTAATGATATCTCTGAAAATTACTTGATAAAACACGGCTGTTTAACCCCAAAAGCTCCCCAATAAGAGAAAAATAAATGATTTTGGATATGAATAAGCCGCACGAACAGGTGAAAAAGACAGATCCGATAGTTGCCAAACAGCTCAATATCCAGGTAGATTCAGTTGTGAAGACTGAGGTAGTAATGCCTGCGGTGGTTACTGAGCTTTGTCAAAGTGCGGACTGTGCCAACGCAGATTTGAAAAGTAGACTTCTTGCAAACAGCACTAGTGCAACAAATGGAAAAGGGAAAGGAGAAAATTACTTTTTTTCCTCCACTTCTGTAAGACGTTTATTAATTCCCTGTTTGGTAGGTATAGGACTGCTGGCGGCAAGTTGCGGATCACTGCCCAAAGAATCAGCCAAAGCACAATCTCAGCAACCTGGTAGTAGAGAAGGCGGTGGTGCAACACCTGTAGATGTGGCGATCGCTCGAACTGACTTGCTGCAAAAATCACCAGAATATACAGGTAATACAACACCGTTTCGGATTGTATCATTGCGATCGCAGGTAGAAGCCCGATTGCTGGATTTGAACTTAGATGTAGGCGATACGGTAAAACTTGGGCAAAACGTCGGGCAGTTAGACGATGCCATCCTGATGACCGAATTAAAGCAAGCAGAAGCAGAACTAGCAGCCCTCAAATCAGAAGTAGCTAGAGCAACCAATCAGGTAAGCAATGCCCGTGCAGACGTTGAGCGGGCGCGGCTAGAAGTGGTGCAAGCTCAGGCAGACTCACAACGGCAACAAAATCTATTCAAAGCCGGAGCGATCGCTGAACAAACTGCCCAACAAGCGCGTACCCAGGCACAAACAACAGCCCAGGCACTACGGGCAGCTCAAGAGGAGATGCGTACAGAACAGCAAGCCGTCGCTGCGGCCCAAGGTAGAGTATTGGCCCAACAGGCATTGGTTGCTCAAACCAAAGAGCGCAGGTCTTACGCTCGGCTGACATCTCCCATCACTGGCGTAGTTACAGAAAAAGTAACAGAACCCGGCAACCTTCTGCAAGCAGGTAGTGAAGTCTTGAAAATTGGCGACTTTAACCGTGTGAAAGTTGTCGTGCAAGTTTCCGAATTAGAACTGGCACAAATTCAGGTTGGGCAATCTGTACAAGTCCGCTTAGACGCCTTCCCCGATCAAGCATTAATTGGCAGAGTTACCCGTATTTCTCCAGCTGCGGATGCCACTGCTCGCTTGATACCTGTAGAGGTAGTGATTCCCAACACTCAAGGCAAGATTGGCAGTGGACTGCTGGCGCGAGTCAATTTTGAAAACCAGACACAACAGCGGGTAGTTGTGCCACAAACAGCTATTCAGAAACAAGCAGACGCTAATAACTCCAAGGGTACAGGAGAGACGCAAACAAATCTACAGCAGGACTCTTCCCCCCCTAACACATCTCGTGTAGCAGAGGCAAAGTCGCAAGGCCGAAGTGGGACAATATTTGTCGTCAAAGACACAGAAGGCAAAACAAAGGTGACAGCACGAGCCGTAATGTTGGGAAAAAAGGCTGATGGGAGAGTGGAAATTTTATCCGGTTTGCAAGCGGGAGAGCGCTATGTTGTTCGTAGTGGTAAGCCGTTAACACAAGGTGACACTGTAAGTCTTTCAATTCTTTCAGAAAAGTAATAGTAGGGTGAGCAATAATCACCATACTAATGAAAAAATTACTCAGTAGTCAGAACTTAGTACTTATCACTTAGTATCATGCAACAGGCAAATAATAATGGTAATGGCGGATTTAGCCTCAGTGCGATCGCTATCCGCCAACACATTGGCACACTCATGCTCACTGTGGCAGTAATTGTCATTGGGGTATTTTTTCTCACCACGATCCAAGTCGATCTGCTACCGGCTATTACCTATCCGCGAATTGGCGTCCGGCTAGAAGCCCCTGGTATTTCACCAGAAGTAGCAGTAGATGAAATCACCAGACCTTTAGAAGAAGCTTTACGGGCAACCGAGAATGTAGTGCAAGTTTTTTCCCGCACCCGTGAAGGACAAGTGAGCCTCGATTTATACTTCCAACCAGGGGGCGATATTGACCAAGCCCTAAACGATGCTACGGCTGCTTTTAACCGAGGTCGAGGACAACTGCCAGATACGATAGAGGAGCCGCGATTATTTAAAGTCGATCCCTCCCAATTGCCGGTTTATGAATTGGCTCTGACATCTGCTTCGTTACAAGGTAAAGATTTACGCGTATTTGCTGATGAAGAGTTAACGCGTGAACTCAGTGTTGTACCCGGAGTCGCCTCAGTTGATGTATCTGGCGGTGCAGAAGAAGAAGTACGGGTGCTTGTGGACTTAAACCGATTGCAAGCTTTGGGTGTCGGATTAAATGATGTTTTAGATGAATTAACAGCCCGTAACCAAGACACTTCTGGTGGTCGGATTCTGGGGCAAAATTCTGAGCCATTGACTCGGACTGTAGGACGCTTCCAAAATGCCAAGGAAATTGAAAACCTCTCCTTGGAAGTTTCCTCCCCTGCCTCCCCTGCTTCCTCTGCCTCCCCTACCTCCCCTGCCTCTTCTACCTCCCCTGCACCTTCCCGCCGCGTTTATTTGCGAGACTTTGCAGAGGTAATTGATGATACCGAAGACCAGCGGCTATTTGTTTACCTGAATCGTCAGCCTGCGGTGAAATTTTCAATTCAAAAGCAGCCTGAAGCCAATACAATCACAGTTGTAGATGCTGTGAAGCGGCGAATTGAACAGTTACGACAATCGGGTTTAATTCCAGCAGACATGACCTTGAGTCCCACCACAGATGAATCTGTTTTCATCCGTAATTCTTTAAATGATGTTATCTTTTCGGGGATTTCTGGGGCATTGTTAGCAGCAGCAGCAGTGTTGTTATTTTTGGGATCATTCAGGCAAACATTGATTATCAGTTTGACGATTCCGTTGTGTACTCTAGCAGCGATCGCTCTGATGAGAATATTTGGCTTGACTTTGAATGTGTTTAGTTTAGCAGGTTTGACATTAGGAGTCGGTCAAGCAATTGATACATCGGTTGTGATTTTGGAGAACATTTCTGAAAAAGCCGGGATGACTCCCAATCAGAAAGAAATGGAGGCAGAGGGGCAGAGGAGAAATTCAAGATTCTTTATTGATAGTGCCATTAATGCTTCTCAAGAAGTAGAATCTGCTTTAATTGCTGCTACAGGTGCTAACTTAGTTTCGGTAGTACCATTCCTCTTAATTGGTGGCTTCATTGCATTGCTATTTAATGAACTGATTCTGACAATTAGCTTCGCAGTAGCAGCATCCCTTGTCGTCGCCATCACAGTAGTGCCGATGCTATCTTCTCGACTCTTGGGAATTCGCTGGTCTAGTCGGATCAGTGAGTTTTGGCTGCTTAGACAGTTTAATCACCGATTTGAAGATGCTACACGGGGATACAGTAATTTCTTAACCAAGGTTTTACGCTATCGACTCCTCGTCGTTATTGCTGCTTTGGTAATTTTAGGCGGCAGTACCTTCTTTATGTTTGGTCAAATTCCCCAAGAAATTTTACCCCGCATAAGTACTGGTCAAGCTACCTTGAGAGCGCAGTTTCCTCCTGGTACACCTTTAGCAACTTCTGAGAAAGTTATGCAAATTGTCGATGACATTTTGCTCAAACAACCAGAAACCGAGTCTGCTTTCACAACTGTGGGTGGTTCTTTGTTTGGTAGCAATACTACAGAAAATCCTTTACGTGCCAGTAGCACCATCAATCTTAAACCAGGCACAGATGTAGAAGCTTTCGTCAAAAAAGTAACTCAGGAATTTAACAAACTCAACTTAGCAGGAATTCTGCTGCGCCTCAATCCTGGCCAGGTGCGGGGTTTAATTTTGAGTAATTCTCCAGTGCAAGGGTCAGACGTTGACGTGATTCTGCAAGGTGAGAATGAAGAAAACTTAACGCAAGCAGGGGCGCAAGTGCTGCAAGCATTGCAAGAAAGGGCAAAATTAGCGACATTCCGACCAGATGCCGACCCCCGGCAACCGGAAATCCAAATTCGCCCCGACTGGGAAAGAGTTTCGGCTTTAGGGTTGAGCGCTCAACAAATTGGTGCAACAGTTCAAACAGCAATTGAAGGTTCAGTTCCCACGCAAATTCAACGTGGTAATCGTTTAGTTGATGTGCGGGTGCAGTTAAATAAGGAAGCAATTGCGCGTCCTTCCCAGCTAGAGCAATTACCGTTATTTACAGAAAATAATCAACTAATCCGTCTTTCAGACGTTGCGAACATTCAAGAAGGTCAAGCGCCTGGTGAAGTGCAACGGATTAATCAGCGCCAGGCTTTTATTGTGGCAGGCAATCTGAGTGAGGGAGCCAGTCTGGGTGAAGCGATCGCAGAAGTCAACGAAGTACTCCAAGATGTAGACTTACCTGATGGCGTTTCAATTGTACCTAGTTCTGCCCAAGAAACTAATCAGCAACTTCAGGATGCTTTAAAAACTTTGGGGGCGTTGGCAACGTTCTTAATCTTTGTAGTCATGGCGGTACAATACAATTCGCTAATTGACCCATTGGTAATTATGTTAACCGTACCACTGGCATTAGCTGGGGGAATTTTTGGACTTTACATTACCAATACTGCAATTGGCGCAACTGTAATTGTTGGCGTCGTGCTGCTGGTGGGAATTGTGGTGAACGCAGGGATTCTAATGGTAGAACTGGCGAACCAAATTCGGGACGAACTTGGTTGTACTCGTCAAATTGCCATCATGAAAGCTGCACCTCAACGCTTGCGCCCAATTATCATGACCACAGTCACCACTATATTGGGACTGTTTCCTTTAGCATTGGGCATTGGCGAAGGTTCTGAGTTTTTGCAGCCTTTAGGGATTGTAGTTTTCTTTGGGATGGCGATCGCTACAATGCTGACATTATTTATCATCCCTTGTTTTTATATTTTGCTGCACGATTTGCTAGGTGGAAATTGGGCGAAGCCAGTGTTAATCCGGTTGCGTGGATTTACCAAAAAACTTATCAGCTAATGAGCCTTTAAGCTGCATAAAACGAGGTATTTTAGTAGGGAAGTACATTTGTATGCCCCTATTATTAACGTAAGTTCGATAAACTCTCCCTGCCTTGAACTTTCGTTCAAGCCTGTCCCTCTCCGAGCCGGAGAGGGACGGTTTGCGTAGTAAAACCAGGGAGAGCTATTTTTTACGGCTAATTTAGATGGACATAATAAGCTGATGCACGCCTAAATTGTATAAACACTGTTTACGGTCGTTAACTGTTAATTGTTGACGGTTAACGGTTATCAGTCATCAGTCATCAGTCATCGGTCATCAGCCTTCATGTAAATGTTCAAGTTAAATGCGTAACAGCTTATAACTAGTCGAACTCAGGTTACTATTAATTTGTTGCAAAGATTTTTGGAAATTTTAAAAATTAGATATTTTCAAATTTACTTCAACATCACATATTGTTTCATCTGTCAATAAATAAATTTTAATTTAGATTTTTTATAAAGATTGCGTGAAATTACTAGTGATTGTGATAAAGCATTACAAGAATTGCTTTATAAATCAACTTATGAGTAGATGTAAAATCACTGAGCAAGCATACATTAACCGCTATTTATCTAGCAAGTAAATAGCAGTTTAAAAGTGAGTTTTTGCCGATTGATTTAACCCACCCGGTATAGCATTCTCTCAATCAATATAAAGAGGACAGAAATTATGACTACGATAGCAACCAAAATAGCCTTATCTGTTCTAGGAGCAGTAGGAATTAGTTTTTTGTCTTTGACACCAGCGAAAGCCTTCATCTCGGTAGAAACCACCGTGACAGAGGCAAACCAAGACATATTGAAGATAAAAAACCCAAGAACGCTTGGGCCAGAGTTTCAACCAGGGCAAGTAATAGAATATGGTGTCCCAGATGTAGCTAATAACTTTATAAATGGCACTGGATATGATATAGAAACCTTGGTCTTTGATTTAAAAACGCTGTCCTATAGTAATCCAGATTCTACTCCCGTATTTGATCATGAGTCCGTGCAGTGGGGAGATGTTAATGGAGATCACAAGATTGGTTACTCTAATAACCCTGATCTAAAGAATATCTTTACAGACGTTACCATCAAAGATAACATCATCACTTTTAGTGGTGGCGTAATCCCTAACGGAACCCTGTTTTACAATCCATTCGTTACCAACCCCAATGTAGCGCCAGGTGGTGGAATCATTCCACCAGTGCCAGCAGAGCAAGTGGATAAAGATGGACCGATCAGAGTGGCTAGTTATTACACCGCTATTCCTGAATCAACTAATATTTTGGGTGTACTATTATTTGGCGCTTTAGGTGTAGCTTTAAAAGTAAAGCGATCGCTACGCTCTTAATGCCCTTACTCTGTAATTAATTCACGATACACTGCTAATGTTTCCTGATGAACGCGGGCAACACTCAACCATTGTAGGTTTTGATTTGCCCGCTGTTTCCATTCATGCAGCATATCGGCATTACTCAGTAATTCCACTAAGGCTCCAGCCAAAGCATTACTATCTTTTGCTGGTACTAAAATTCCTGCTTCCCCATTGTCCAAAGCTTCAGGAATCCCGTCTACTTGAGTGCCAACGATCGCAGTTCCAGCTTCCCTAGCTTCCGAAAGCACCAGGGGGCAAGGATCGCGATGGGAAGCTAGCACAAATATGTCACAAGATATCAGATAGCGTTGAGGTGACGGTTGGAAGCCTTCAAAATGAATGCGTTCTTTTACAGAAGTTGCTTGTGCCTGTGCCTCAAATAGCTGTTTATCAGGGCCATTTCCGACCAAATAAAGATGCGCTTGGGGAAAATCTGGGGCGATTTTTTCAAAGGCAGCGATTAACTCAGCAATTCCCTTGCGCTGATACATCCCGGCTACAGTAGCAATCGCTGGACGTTGTAATGGTAAAGGTTGATAATCTTGTATTTGTCGCGTGCGGGGACTGCCCAAAGTTCCATTGCATATTACCCGCAACTTGTTTTCGGAAATACCGCGCCATGCCATAGAATCTCGTACAGCCTTACTGACGGCAATTACCCTGTCAGCTAAACCCATCAACAAACTAGAACGCTGAAATTCATTATGGACTGTGGAAACTAAAGCATATTTATGCCCTTTAAAAATTCGGGCTAGTATGACTCCCGTCATCATGTGAGCGTGAACAATATCCGGCTGAAATTCTGCTGCGATCGCCACGTAACCCATAGCTGCTTTAATAATATTTATTGGTTTCCTGGTTTGGTCTAGTTGGTAGTGTTTGACACCACACATATTTAGTAATTTCTCATATTCACCACCAGCAGAAATAACCGCTACCTCATAACCAGATTTTGCCTGTAAACAAGCCAAATCCACAGCCACATTCACAATCCCGTTACCTATTTCTTGAACGTGGTTCAAAATATGGATGATTCGCATAATCTTTGAGATATGTATAAAAAATAAAGATAAGTAACTGAGTGTAAATCAACATTCTTGTTGAGGTCTTCAACGACAGTCAGTAGTGCGAAAATTGGCACTAGCTACTGACTAAGAGCGTTTATAATCAGTCACTTAGCTTTAAAGACTTATTCAGTAACGGCTCAATAAATCGGGATAAAAAAAGGTAGGATTCAAGGAAAATCCACAGGGTTTTAATGCCTGATAGTTTCCCCTTCTCAGGTAGCTATTAACCATTGTGCATATTGCAATTAACCTTGAAAATACTTAACTGTTCCAGGGGGGAAAACATAGCAAGAAACTTGGGCATTCCTTTTTGTGGAGTTCTCTAATGGTTTTGATACTCGTAGGTTCTTAGGACTCAATTAACACAAGTTTACGAACCTGAGAATTGTTTCCCTGAGAGCGGCGTGATGAGGCAGCAGTTAGCAAAAACTTCCAAGACTGAGGAGAAATTATAGACGCATCTATCATTGAAAGAAAACTCTTGATATTTTTTTGCTTCAGTGCTACTAAAATCCAATGGAGTTTCAGGTAATTTTTTATATCCCGAAAATGAGGAATCTTTGAGCGATGTTGATTATCCACCAAAGCGTAAATTTTTTCCTTCATCAAAATATTTGTAGCTAACCGTCGAGACAAAGAAAACTTTTGATTATAAGCACCTGGCCAGACAGTCCGGTAAGCAAGACACTGATTAAGGAAAATAGCATCGCCAAACTGGGCAATCCGAATCCACGAATCGATGTCATCACAGTTAGCATCAAGTGTAGAGTCCCAACCACCAGTTTGTAGGAAAGCATCACGTCGGCAAGCTACTTGTGCAGGCGTGCCAAATGGTACAAGCTCTAAAAGCATACCGTAATGAATATCGGACTGTGGGACATAAAAAGCTAAACCGGGGCCAACTTGGGGGGTGCGACTGAGTTCAACTTCATTACTATCCACCTGAGCCGCGACACAAGAGCAGATTACAGCATCGGGACGAAGTGCGATCGCCTTAGCCATCTCTTCTATGCAGTTAGGCGCTAAATAGTCGTCATCATCTAAAAACTTAATCCAGTCGCCGCTCGCTTTAGCAATTCCGGCATTTACCGTTGCTGCATGGCCCTGATTCACTTCGTTACGATGGTAAATAACTTTGTCCCCTAAACTTTTGAGATAGGTTTGGGTGTCATCAGAAGAACAGTCATCGGCAACAACCACCTCGCACTCGATTGTTTGGTTACGAGCCGAGTCAATTGCTCTTTGCAGCAAATTCAAGCGATTATAGGTACTGATGACAACGCTAAATTTCATAAATATTTACCCCTGTGTTACAGCATTCTGCAATACAGCTTTATAGTTTAGGCTGTTGTATGAGTAAAATTATTAATCCTAACAAGTAGACTGAAATAGGATTATCGATTTATCATTGATGATCGTGAGATTTTTTTGAAGCAGACTGAAAGACTATGAGCGCCCAAGAGATTATCCGCTCGATTGAAGCGGAACAGCTAAAATCGAATCTGCCCGACATTTATGTGGGCGACACCGTAAAAGTTGGAGTAAAAATCAAGGAAGGCGAAAAGTACCGCGTACAACCCTACGAGGGAGTAGTGATTGCCAAACGCAATGGTGGCATCAACGAAACTATTACAGTTCGTAAGGTTTTTCAAGGTGTAGGCGTTGAGCGGGTGTTTCTGTTGCATTCTCCCCGGATTGACAGCATCAAGGTAATACGTCGTGGTAAGGTACGCCGTGCTAAACTGTATTATCTCCGCGATCGCGTAGGTAAGGCAACCCGAATCAAGCAACGGTTTGACCGCCCTTTGTGATCCGTCCTTCAAAAGTATGGGAAAAATTTCAAGCTTCAAGCGGCATCTGCCGCTGACTTGTTTCCCCAACGAAATTGAGGTATGATAAAAACCGGATATTGCGTTAAACTGAAATTTAGTTCAGCGCAATGACTGAATCAAAAACAGCTTGTGCGCTCTTAGTTCAGTTGGTAGAACGCAGGTCTCCAAAACCTGATGTCGGGGGTTCAAGTCCTCCAGGGCGCGCTCAAGAGCAAAAAACAAAGCCCGAAATAATTACGCAGCTGCTAATATAGCAGTTAGCGATAATAATTTCGGGTAAACTTATTGTGTTTGCAGTTGTTTTGCTTCCAGTAAGTGAAATAGAGTCGAAGTTGCAAACCTGGACGAACAAATTTTAGATTTTCAATTTTGAATTGATAAAAAATTTAAAGTTGAGTGCCTTTGCCTTAAAGCATGGAGTAAATCTAAAATCCAAAATCCAAAATTGAGTTACAAATTGGGGATAAACGGTCATGGCCAAAAAAAGTGAAGCAGAATTGCCAGAAACCACAAATGGGTTTAGCTTTGGCAACTTCATACAGGGAACCAAAGAAGAACTTGAAAAAGTAGTTTGGCCCAGTCGCAAACAGATAGTAAGCGAATCCGCCGCTGTCTTGTTAATGGTGGCACTCTCCGCATCTTTGATATACTTGGTCGATGGATTGTTTAGTTGGGCAGCAAAACAGGTGTTCTGATGACTTTTGCAACAGACGAACCTCGCAACTCCACGTTTCAGTCGGAGGAAACAGGAGAAACGGCAGAAGCAGCGTCAAAAGAAGCACGCTGGTATGCGGTTCAAGTAGCTTCAGGCTGTGAAAAGCGTGTAAAGACGAACTTAGAGCAACGCATTCAAACTTTTGATGTAGCTGACAAAATTATCCAAGTAGAAATTCCGCAGACGCCAGCGGTGAAAATCCGCAAAGATGGTAGTCGCCAGCATACAGAAGAAAAAGTTTTTCCTGGTTATGTCCTGGTACGGATGATGATGGATGATGATACTTGGCAGGTGGTACGAAACACCTCTCATGTAATTAACTTTGTCGGCTCAGAACAAAAACGTGGAAGCAGCAAGGGTCGCGGTCATGTCCACCCCATACCACTAAGTTCTTCAGAAGTCGAACGCATATTCAAACAAACTAGCGAACAAGAAGCTGTTGTCAAAATTGACATGGCTACTGGTGATAAGATAATGGTGCTTTCTGGTCCATTTAAAGACTTTGAAGGTGAGGTGATTGAAGTCTCTCCAGAACGGAGTAAACTTAAAGCCTTGCTCTCAATTTTCGGTAGGGATACACCAGTAGAATTGGAATTTAATCAGGTAGAGAAACAGAGTTAAATACAAATGGCGAAGAAAGTAGTGGCGGTCATTAAACTGGCCCTGAATGCTGGAAAAGCCAACCCAGCACCGCCAGTGGGACCCGCTTTGGGTCAACATGGCGTTAATATCATGATGTTCTGCAAAGAGTACAACGCCAAAACAGCAGACCAAGCTGGAATGGTGATACCTGTAGAAATTTCGGTTTTTGAAGACCGGAGTTTTACATTTGTACTCAAAACGCCACCAGCATCAGTGCTGATTCGGAAGGCAGCGAAAGTCGAAAAAGGCTCGAATGAACCCAACAAAAAGAAGGTTGGGTCAATTAGCAAAGCACAATTGCAAGAAATAGCCCAAACCAAACTACCCGATCTTAATGCCAACGACATCGACGCAGCAATGAAGATTGTGGCAGGAACGGCTAAGAATATGGGTATAACAGTCACCGATTAGTCATTGGTCATTAGTCATTAGTAAAAAACTAGCAAATGACAAACGGCAAATGAAAAAGGACTCATAACTAAAAATTATCGGGGGAGAGGCGAGGCTTCGGAATTACCCCAGGAGAAAAAAATGGCAAAAATATCGCGTCGCTTGCAGGCGCTGCAAGCAAAGGTAGAAGATAAGGACTATCATCCTTTAGAGGCTTTAGCCCTTCTCAAAGACACAGCAACAGCTAAATTTACTGAAGCTGCCGAAGCGCATATCCGGCTGGGAATTGACCCCAAATATACAGACCAACAGTTGCGGACAACGGTAGCACTGCCCAAAGGTACAGGACAAATCGTCCGCGTGGCGGTGATAGCCAGAGGCGAAAAGGTAAACGAAGCAAGCAACGCTGGTGCTGATATAGTCGGATCAGAAGAACTGATTGACGAAATCCAAAAAGGTAGAATGGATTTTGACAAGCTGATTGCCACACCCGATGTGATGCCACAGGTGGCAAAGCTGGGTAAATTGCTTGGACCGCGTGGTTTGATGCCATCGCCCAAGGGTGGAACCGTAACATTTGATATCGGAAGTGCGATCGCAGAATTCAAAGCTGGTAAATTAGAATTCCGAGCTGACCGAACTGGCATTGTCCATGTTATGTTTGGTAAGGCAACATTCTCGCCTGAAGATTTGTTAGTCAACCTGAAGGCATTGCAGGAGACGATTGACCGTAACCGTCCTTCAGGAGCTAAAGGTCGTTATTGGCGCACATTTTATGTGTCAGCCACAATGGGGCCATCGATTAAAATTGATGTTACTGCCCTACGAGATTTAAAACTGAGCGAAGTAGCGTAAAAGGAAGTAGGGAATAGGGAGTAGAGAATAGAGAATAAAAGAATTCTCTCACTCAGCACTCTCGAGTCCCCACTACCCCTGAACAATTAAATAGGCAAAGCCGGAGACAGCAGGTGCTAATAGCTTAAATATCCTGCCGAGGTTAAAACTCTAATTGTCAGAATTATCACCCATAAAAGTGTGATAACTATGGCGTCAAGAGTCTTACTACTCAACCCCGGCTAAATTAGCTGGGGTTTGTTGTTTGGGTTCAGGTTTAGAAGAAACGTACAAGTAGGGCACTTCCCGGATTATTTTAAGGAGGTGAGACTGGAATGGGTAGAACACTAGAAAATAAACAAGAGATAGTAGCTGACCTCAAAGAAACTTTGAGTGAGTCAACTCTAGCACTGGTAATAGAGTATCAAGGACTAACAGTTTCTGAAATCACAGACTTACGGCGGCGGCTGCGTCCCAGTGGCACTGTTTGTAAGGTGACAAAGAACACCCTGATGGGCATTGCCATTAAAGATGATGAAAAATGGGAGCCTTTGTCAGAACTACTAAAAGGTTCTTCAGCCTTTTTGCTGGTTAAAGATGATTTTTCATCTGCAATTAAGGCTTACCAAGACTTTCAAAAAGCCACCAAGAAGACAGAACTTCGTGGCGGTGTCATGGAAGGCCGTCTACTCAAAGAACCGGATGTCAAAGCTCTGGGAGACTTGCCATCTAAGGAACAACTCATTGCACAAATCGCTGGAGCTATCAACGCCTTGGCTACCAAGATTGCTGTGGGTATCAACGAAGTTCCTGGTTCACTGGCTCGTGCTTTGCAGGCTGTATCTGACCAAGAGCAAAGTGGTGGTAGCACCGAAACCGCTGCTCAAGATAGCAGTACTGAAGCCGCTACTGAAGCTGATAGTAGCACCGAAACTGCTGCTGAATAGACTTCATGGTTCATCAGTTAAAGTCAAAAGTCTATAGTTAATGACTAATGACTAATGACTAATAAATAATCAAAATTACAGGAGTTATATCAATGTCTGCTGCAACCGATCAAATTTTAGAACAACTAAAAACCCTTTCTTTGTTGGAAGCTTCTGAGTTAGTCAAGCAAATTGAAGAAGCTTTTGGCGTGAGTGCTGCTGCACCCGTTGGCGGCATGATGATGATGCCTGGCGCTGGTGGTGGTGCTGCTGCGCCTGAGGAAGCTGTTGAGCAAACCGAGTTTGAAGTGATTCTCGAATCAGTTCCAGCTGATAAAAAGATTGCCGTGCTGAAGATTGTCCGGGAATTGACCGGTTTGGGTCTGAAAGAAGCGAAAGACATGGTAGAAGCTGCGCCTAAAGCTGTTAAAGAAGGTATTGCTAAGGATGCTGCTGAAGATGCTAAGAAGCGCATCGAAGAAGCTGGCGGTAAAGTGACTATTAAGTAGTCACAATTACTATTACCAGTTTTTTATTAAGGAGCCTAACTTAGGCTCCTTTTTTTCGGATTTTTCTTCAATGTTAACTGCATACCATTTCCCCAATACCCGCCAAAATCTCCGCATTCTCCGCATCTAGTGAGGCGATCGTAGCTACTATATTTCTATACCTGTTCATAAGCAGCAATAAAATCATCCCGTGATATACCCGATTGAGTGCAGATACTTCTGAAGGTAGAACCTTTGATAAGTTTATGATTTGACAAAGTTAAAGGAGTAGTTGTACCATCAGGATTTTGTCTAATCATAGAAATATGCTCTTTTTCTCTAACTATTGAAAATCCAAAATCCTCAAGCACTTTAATTACTTTTGATTTAGGAGCATCAACAGGAAACTTTGCCATTAGATGCTTGCCTCTGCAACAAAAGCTTCGAGTATTAAGGATTCAGATTCTAGTACCGATTCTCCAAAAGTTTCGACATGAAACAAAATGGCCGAGCGCACATCATTTAGAGCTTCTTCATAAGTGTCACCTTCACCAATTACAATCCCTTGAATACCTAAAGGATAAGCAACATATCCATCAGCGTGCTTTTCCACAATGATTTTGATATTTTTCACACTTACTTCTTTTCAATTAATTTGACATCCAAAAGACAGCTAAAGCATTCTGTTCTGCCCATTAAATAGTTATTGTCCAAATGGTGTACATTAAAGAATTGTTGTCCAGTTTAAAGAGCTAGCTGTCATTGCCTCAAATCCTTTCTCCAATAGGTTTGAGAGGCGGGCATTAATTCTTTAAAAGTGACAATAATTATTTAATGTACAAATGGAGAATAACGGATTTGAACCGATGGCCTCTGCGGTGCGATCGCAGCGCTCTACCAACTGAGCTAATTCCCCTTAATCAGTACTAAAGTCAAGAGTAATATTACTCATTAACTTCATACACTATCACCATAGAGTATTTTAACATTCACTTGCCGATGGCTGAGGCTCTTTTTGAGAATAAATCTTCTGCACACGTTCCAGTTCCAAATCACTGAGATAATCAACAGTCCAGTTACAGCAGCGCTGGAGCATATGGAATGGGTAAGTATTCGCTACACCAACAACTTGCATTTGCGATCGCTTCGCTGCTGCAATCCCTGCTGGTGTATCTTCAATGGCCAGACATTCGTGTGGTTGAAGATTCAGTTCAGGATATTCTTGATTCAGACGTTTCACCGCGAGTAAATAACCATCGGGTTCTGGTTTACTAGTGGTGATGTCATCACCAGCAACAATAATTTTAAAGTGTTGGGCTAGTTGGGCGCGATCAAGTACCAATTCTATTTCTTTACGAATAGCGCCACTGACTAAACCTAGTTTCAGATTCCGCGATCGCACCTGATATATTAAGTCTTCGACACCTGGATATAAAGGCAGTTTCTCTATTTTTCCTAGTTCCACCACATAGGCTTCTGCTTTGCGGTACAGCAACTGAGTTAAATAGTTTTCATCGCCTACTCTACCACGATTAGCGAGTAGTTGCTGAAAACAAGCGCGGTCAGTGCGTCCTAAAGAAGCTTGACGCTCACTCACCTTTTGGGGTTGGAGATTTTCTTGAATGAGAATCTCATCTATCAGTTGCAGGTGGATTGGCTCATCGTTAATGATGACACCATTAAAATCAAAGAGAACTGCCTTTAAACTCATGCCATTATGCCAAACGCTGGAGATCCAAGTTCCTCCAAATTATTATCTATTGATGTGGCAGTATACTGACGGACATTTTCAGTTATGATCGGTTTAACGCCGCTAGTGATCTGATTTATCCACCATACGTCCTGCGATCGCACAGCTTCAAATCCGGCTGCGCCCATATTCGCGTCCACGCTACCAGCAGCATACTCACGAATATATGGCTCTTCAAAAACATCATTAAGCCATTCTAACTGACGGAGAGTCTTTTGATTTCCATCTAAAATTAATACTTGCCCTCCAGTTACCAACAACCTAAAGCTTTCCCGCAAAATTGCTAGAGACACCTCATTTGGTGTTTCGTGGAATAGCAAAGAAGCTGTAACCAAGTCAAATGTTGCGTCACCCAAACCAGTTTTTTCAGCATTCCCATGTCGCCAGACTATATCTAAACCAGCCTTTTTAGCTTTATCTTCTGCCCTTACCAGCATATAGGGTGATAAGTCTAAACCAATAACTTCCGCTTGGGGGAAAGCCTGCTTTAACATTAAAGTAGTGGAACCAGTGCCGCAACCTAAGTCAAGTATGCGTCGTGGTTTTACCTTGACGGCATCAACTAAAGCCTGACGGACAATAATTTCATTCGGTGGCACAACATATTGGGTAATCGGATCGTAAGTAACTGCTGCACCGTAAGTCAGATATCCCCCTGTAATCCCGTGAAAATTTTGGCTGCTGTAGTACGAGGGAATTATGACATCATCTCGTCGGAAGCGATCGCACTCTTCCTCCCAGTTAATACTATCAGCGTAACGCTGTAATCCATCTTCATCAATCAAAAGACGCACTACAGGGGATAAAAAACGTTCCCAGATTGTATCTTGACGCACTGCCATATTGTGTCAGAACTTTAAGGGTTATTTAAGCAGAGTAATTTCCTTTACAAATTTTAATATATTTGGAAAACATCTGCTTTCCCTCTGCGGTATGGGCTTGACTTTTGTAACTCACTTGGTTACATTTGTAGTATAAATGTGTTACTCCCTAAGATTAGTTGTTCAGCTTTACGGAAACTGAGCGAGTCAAATGAAAGACAATACAACATTAAATTGCTACAACTAACGAGGTAATGGGTTATAAGTCACACTGATAATTGTCAGTGCCATATACTCAATACAAAATCTAAAATTTAAAATCCAAAATACAAAAAATTATGCCTTACGAAAAGTTAGAAATTACCACACCAGCACCTGTTTTATCTTGGGCAAATCACTCATTGGGCCCAGAAGAGATTAAGATGGCAAAAAATGTAGCATCGCTACCATTTGTATTTAAGCACGTGGCATTAATGCCAGATGTTCACTTAGGAAAAGGTGCCTTAGTGGGTTCTGTAATTGCAACTAAAGAGGCAATTATCCCAGCTGCTGTCGGTGTGGATATTGGTTGTGGAATGAGCGCTATCAAAACATCATTTACTGCCGAACAACTAGAAGGTAAACTGAAAAAAATTCGTCTGGATATTGAAGCAGCAATTCCTACTGGATTCAACGAAAACAAAGACATTGAAAAATCTGTCAGCAATTGGCAACACTGGGAAGATTTTAAAGACTTGCATCGCGGTGTGCAAGACTTACAAAGTAAGGCAATGAAACAGATGGGTTCTCTGGGTGGGGGAAACCATTTTATTGAAGTGTGCCTTGATACAGAGAATCAAGTTTGGCTGATGCTACATTCTGGTTCGCGTAACATCGGTAATAAACTTGCACAGTGTCATATTCATACAGCCAGGGAACTAGCAAAAATGGCAGGTAATAAATTGCCTGACCCTGATTTAGCTCATTTTGTCGCTGGTACGCCAGAATTCCAAGCATATTGGCACGATTTACAATGGTCACAAAACTATGCGCGTGTCAACCGCGATGTGATGATGGCGCGTTTTAAGCACATAGTTGAGAAGCATTTAGCAGGTGGGAAGGCAACTAAACCTTTATTGCAGGTTAATTGTCATCACAATTATGCCGAAAAAGAAGTACATTTTGATGAGGATGTGTACGTTACTCGTAAAGGTGCAGTCCGCGCCCAGACTGAAGATTATGGGATTATTCCTGGTTCGATGGGGGCAAAGTCTTTCATTGTTAAGGGTAAAGGTAATGCTCATAGTTTTTGTTCTTGCTCTCACGGTGCAGGGCGTTTGATGTCAAGAAATAAGGCAAAAAATGTCTATACACTGGATGATTTGATAGAGCAAACAAATGGCGTAGAATGCCGCAAAGATGAGGGTGTGTTAGATGAGATTCCCGGTGCTTATAAGCCGATAGAGCAAGTTATGGCAAACCAAGCGGATTTGGTTGAGGTTGTAGCAACACTCAAGCAAGTTCTTTGTGTTAAGGGATAAGTTTGTAGGGTGGGTAATGCCCACCTTTTTTATTTTTTAAACGTAGAGGTACGCTGAGGTAAGCGCAGAGGTACGCTGAGGAATAAATGATTGTTTTAAGTGAATCGACTGAACAAATAGAGCAATCTGCCAGCGCTAGCGAAAATAAATTGATGACTGAGGCTGCACAATTATTAGGGTGCAAGGTCTACTATATACCACGAGATTTTGAACGATGTGGTACAGCAGAAAATGCTTTATGGCACATTCCTAATTATCCTAAAGCAACTGCTGGTATCTGGATAGGATATATTCCTGAGTTTGAACGTTACAAAGCCATATATCATGCAGCCCTGACTAAGGGGATAAAACTACTTAATACTCCTTTAGAACATCAAAGAGCATTAGAGTTTGACCTATTTTACCCTCACTTAAAAGGATTGACACCTGACAGTTTGGTAATTACTTTAACATCTGTAACAAGCATGGCATTTCGCTGACAAATATCAATGAGCCAACAGGCACACCCGAAAAATGCCATCATCTGCTTGCAGAAGCTGGTTTTAAAGATATTGAAGTGAAGACTCAACAACTAGGCTTCTATCGCAATCTAGAGCAAGCTAAAGAATGGAATGGAGGATGGTTTCATTCTAGAGAAAACCCCTTGTTACAACTTTCATCAGAGCAAATGGCAGAATTAAAAGCAGATTATCGTCAAAAAATTGAAGCAGAGGCAACAGAGGAAGGTGCTTGGTATGAATTTCTTAGTTTTTTTGTAACTAGTCGGAAAGTTTAAAGCAAACTCTAACTTTCTATTGTATTTAGCCAATTCATCAAATCAGCCTCACTGGCGAAATCTAGTAAGACTTCGCCCAAGTTTTCTAACTGAGCTAGGCACAACTCTTGCAACCGAGATTGTAACTGAGGATTAATTGAACCGAGTCGACGATTTAACAGACGCATTACCAGCCTCAGTTCTGATTGCCTTCCTTGTTCAATACCTTGTTCAATGCCTTGTTCAATGCCTTGTTCAATGCCTTGTTCAATGCCTTGTTCAATACCTTGTTCAATGCCTCGTTGTCTCCCTTCTTGCAGTCCTTCTTCAAGAATTTCTTGATAAATGGCAGATTCTCTCATATCTTCTTTCCTCAAAAACTGACGAATTAGTTCTGGCTCGAATACCAACCCTGCTAGAAGTTGGGTACATACCGAGATACTCTGCTTGGTGGCTTCTTCTTCAATCATACTCACCTGAACTGCTACCTGTTGGAGCAGATTTTCAGGAGAATCTGTTCGCGCCAAAGTTGCCAGAGGTAATAAACCAGGAGATAACAATAAAGGTTCTGGATCTTGTTCCCAAATTCGGATGATGCGGTAACGGTGGGTAGTATTGCGGGCAGTAAATTGATCTACAAAGACAGATTCTGAAGTTGTCGGTTTAAGAAAAATCACTATCTGCTCGATATCGCAATTGTATTGTCGATATAGTCGCACCCAATAGTCCAACATCCTCAGTGGCAAAGGTGGAGTCGATGCTGGTAAGGTTTGAAACTCTAAATGCAGTATTTGATTGGCAGTTTGCAAAAAGGTTACTGAGTCGGCACGGATTGGTTCTTGATTTAATTCTGTTTTGAGAATCTGGATATCCGTTGCCTCAGATGCGAGTAAGTAGCGGATAAAATCTTCTGGATACTGCTCAACCAGATATTTTAAGGTGTTGTCGTATGTCACTTTGATATTAGTTTATACATAAACTCATGTAGAGACATAATATCGCCACATAGTTTGTCCATCAAAAATTTAGTTTCAGTATTATTTATTGTTAGCGCTACTCCACGATAAACTGCTGCTCGCTGATAGCGCTAACATTTAAATTTGGTGTCTTTTCAAAATTACATTGTCAAAGACTGAGGATTCGTTTCAATCAATTTCGCTAAATCTTGCAAGAACGCCGCAGCATGGGCACCGTAAATAATCCGGTGGTCAGAAGTAATATTGACTTGCATTTGTTGCCGCACGCCAAATAAACCGTCGGGTGTTGCTACCACTTGCGGACGAGATGCCCCGATCGCTAAAATTGAACCTTGTCCAGGGGGTAAAATCGCATCAAATTTATCTACGCCAAACATCCCCAAATTGGACAGGGTAAAAGTACCACTGTTGTATTCTTGAGGCTGTAGTTGTTTTGCTCTGGCACGTTCTACCAAAGATTTCCAAGTACGCGATAGAGAATAAATATCCACTGCATCTGCATTTTGCAGCACAGGTGTAATTAATCCGCCATCATCCATCGCCACAGCTACGGAAATGTTGATATCAGAATGATAAACAATCCCCTGGTCTGAGTAGCTAGCATTTAACAATGGGTGTTTTTGCAACGTTACCGCTACAGCTTTCGCCAGTAACGCTGTCATTGTCACGCCTTTGGATTTAATTTGTTTATAAAGTTTGTCTAATCCATCAGTGGTAATTGTATAACCGACGCGGAAGACGGGCACGGATATGGTAGCTACCATGTTCCGCACTACGGCATTTTGGAAGGTAGTTAGAGGTACGGTTTGACCAGGAACAGCCGCTACTACTGGCGCAGGTGCTGGTGTTTGAGGTGTTGGGGGTGCAACTGGGATACTGGTTGGTACAGGTGCTGGTGGGGCAACTGGGGCAGTGGCGGGTTGTTTGCCCTTATTGGACAATGCTTCTACATCTTCGGCGACAATGCGACCGTAGGGGCCACTGCCTTGGAGCGTAGTTAAATCAACTTTGAGTTCTTTGGCTAACTTACGGGCACGGGGTGAAGCTACAAGCCTTCCTTCTTTGTGGTTAGACCCGTTTTGAGACGCTAAGGCAGGTGTTGCAGCTGAGGCTGTGGCGGCGATTGGTTCAGGAGAAGAGGTAGGAGTAGCCGCCGCGCCGCCAGAATTGGCAAGAGATTTCGCCTGTTCAATTTCAGCTTCCGTTTCGGCAATGAAGGCGATCGCAGATCCTACTGGGGCAGTTTCACCAGCTTCAACTATGATATGGGCAAGAAAGCCTTCGTAAAAGGTTTCTACATCCATATCTGCCTTATCTGACTCTACAACCACCACTGTTTCCCCTTTTTCCACTTTGTCCCCTGGCGATTTCACCCAGGAGACGATTTTGCCTTCGGTCATAGTAGAACTCAGAGCCGGCATAAATACTTCGTGAATGCTCATAGGGTGGTTTGGGAATCAATGGTTTATGGACTTTAACAGCTTTTATCAGATCGAATTGTATCTTGGCGCGAGAGTTTTGGACTGGAGATTTTATATTTTCAGTTAGGGAGTGGAGAGTGGGTGAGAGAGGCGGGGGAGGTGAGGAATAAAAGGGAGTTTTGAGTTCCTAGTGCTGGGTAGAGAATCCCACTTTTTTACTCAGAACGGGCTAAACCATAGCTATCCGCTAACGGAACTGTTTTGCCCAATGTCTCCAGGAACCTAAATATAACTTAGAAGTCTATAATACAGAGCTATCCTCAATGGTTAGCTAATATCTCGATATCGTTTTGGTCCTTGAGTTGCAAAAACCACCACGAGTTTCTCACAGATATGGGATTGCTATTTATATTCCTCATAACTACTGCTTAAGATACAGGAGCTGCTCACAGGTAGAGGATATAGGATGCAGTTCAATCTAGAATTCAAAATTGGTCATAAACCTATTTGAAATTCCTGTTTACTTTTATGTCGGCAAAGTTGAAATTCTTTTTAATTGTGATATTAAGTGTCTTTGCCACTGCTGGCGCTGGAGTTTATATTACCCAGCGCCAGCCACCTGCACCGATTGTTGAGACTGGTGATGGGCAAACCCAACAGGTGGGAGCAATACATCAGTCTCAAGAGGTTGTGGCATACTTAGAGCGTTCCGATTATAAAACCATACCTTTAGAAAAGATCAATTCCTCTCTCCAAGGTAGTGATCCTGCTACCCTCGCCCTGAATGCTTTTGACGGCATAGCATCAGTGGGGGGAACGCGAAAGGTAGAAGTAGCTTATCCGCAACGAAATCAAGCCTTTGTGACCATTACACAAATCAAGCAAGGTAATGATTCAGTTGGTATTAAATATCGAGTTGAAATGACAGCCTTCGGGCGATCGCTTTTTATTAGCTCACCTCCAGTCTGGCAAATTGTTTGGGCTGGCTCCCAGGTGGAATGTTGGGCTGGAAGCCGCCCAAATATCAAGTTAAATCACATCTGTCATTAGTCATTGGTCATTAGTCATTTCTCACAAAACAAATGACAACGGACAAATGACATAGACGCCCGGAGGGCGGCTTCCCGTTCGCGTAGCGTCTCCGTTCGCGTTAGCGTCTCTGAAGGAGAAGGAGAAGGGTAGGACAAATTTAAATGTCGCCGCGAATTTCTTCTACAACGCCATCGCGCAGAACGATTTCGACTTGCATTTTGCTAATCAGGTTATCACCGATCTCTACCCGGAAAAAGCCTTCCATTTGGAATTGGTTGACTTCTTGATCTTGCTGAAGAAACTGTACTTGCTGGAGATTTTGCAGCAACTGATTTTTCTGCTCTAGAAATTCACTTTTCTTTTGATTGACTTGGAGTTGGATATTGTCAATTTGTTGGAGAGTTTGAGGACCAGGTGGTTGCAGACTCTGCTTTTGAATTGCCGCGATCGCTCTTTGTCCTTCTACGTCTAGCTGTTGCAATTGCTGATCAAGTTGATTGATCTGCGTTTGCAGCTGCTGTTGTACTTCCTCTTTCCAGAGGGGAGTCACAATGACTTTGACGTTAACGACGCGTTTCAGAAGCAAGTTAGATTTGGAGACATCCATAAATATTTCACGTTCACTCTTTACAGTTGGGAGGTGGAATTATCAGGCAAACATGCCGTCAATAATATCGCGATAACGTTCCGTGACGACATGTCGGCGAACTTTCAGTGTTTGAGTCATCAAACCATTTTCGATGGAAAACGGTTCTAGAATGAGTTTGAATGTTCCAATGCGGTCATCCGGTCGATAGCCTGGACGATTTTGCACTTCCCGATTCAATTCTTGCCGAAATAAATCCTGGATCATTCTACTCTCCAAGTCAATTTTTTGAGTAGGTGAAGAAGCAACCGACTCATTCTGCGTATCCAGTGTCAGATTTTGACTTTCTGCCCATTTTTCTAGGGCTTCGACATTGGGGACAATTAAGGCTCCCAGGCTGCGCTGATCTTGACCAACGAGCATAATTTGATCAATGTATGGCGATCGCAAACACACATCTTCGATCGGCTGTGGCTCGATGTTTTCCCCGTTGGTCAATACAATCGTATCCTTTGCTCTGCCAGTTAGCACTAAGTCGTATTCTGGTGTCAGCCAACCTAAATCGCCGCTATCAAACCAACCTTCAGCATCAATTGCTTTCGCTGTCGCTTCGGGATTTTGGTAATAGCCTTGCATAATCTGCGGCCCCCTCAACAATACTAAGCCTCGCTTCTCTACTGGTAAAGGCGCTTTTGTCTCAGGATCTACGATTTTAGCTTCTGTAGCTGGAAGTGGTTGCCCTGATGCACCAATCAAATTTCGCCAAGGACGACGCACATGGGTAACAGGAGAAGTTTCTGTCAAGCCATAACCTTGCAAAATCTGCACACCAATAATTTCAAAGAAATTATCTATGTGTCTGGGAAGCGCACCGCCGCCGCTAATCATCTGCTTAACTTGTCCTCCTGTGGCTTCGCGCACTTTGGCATAAACCAGTCGTTCTCCCAAGGCATGGAGGGGTAATAAAGCAGATGCTTGGATCTTAGCTGCTAATCGTTCGACGGCTGAAGCGTGAAGATTATTTAAACTCAATCCTTGAGCAACCCGCCGCGCTTTGATATATTTCTCGCTATTGCTCAACAAAAAGTTAATTAAACGTTGCTTTTTGTCTGGTTGTTCGCGGAACTGCTTTTGCACTCCTTCATAAATCGATTCCCACAGCCGGGGTACACCCACCATGTAGTTGGGTTTAAATTGTCTTAAATCTGCTTTTACTGAGCGCAAGTTGGTATAAACTTGCGTGCAACCTTGAGATAGTAGGTAATATTCAACAGTTCGTTCGTAGCTATGCCAGGAAGGTAGGATACTGAGAACGATATCGCCAGGGGTTGGTTGCACTACTGTCCTGAAAGTGAGTACTTGGTGCATCAAGTTGTTATAAGACAGCATTACACCCTTGGGTTTACCTGTGGTGCCAGAGGTATAAATGAGGGTTGCTAGAGCATCACGATTTTGCTTGACTGGCACAAAATTATGATTTTTTCCAATTTCGAGCAACTGGGTAAAGTTCAGTAACTTTAGGGTTTCGTCTGTCGGTGGTGCTTCATCCGAAAGTAATATTACCACCTGAATTGGTAAATCTTTGAGACGATCTTGCAGTTTTTTAAGTGTCTTTAAATCTTCAACTACTATTGCTGTACTGCCACTATTAGCAATGATAAACAGCAGTTCTTCTTTTTCTGCTTGGGAGCTACGCACCGCATCAACGGCTCCAGCAGTCATTATGCCTTGATCGGCAATGAACCAGCGAGGACTGTTGTCAGAAATTAAGGAAATGCGATCGCCTACCTTTACTCCCAATGCCTGTAACCCAGCAGCAAATAGTTGCATTTGCTCTGCCAACTGGGTATAAGTAATCGCTACTTCTGGTTTAGCATGGGGGTTACGGAGGGCGACAATATTACCAAATTGTTGAGCTGCTAAAGGCCAAATTTCTGGCAGTGATTCTACATCTGTGTAATCTACCAACCGTTGTAAGGCTTGGCGTTCTCGCTCACTGATGTTAGATAAAAAAGAAGACGCGGTTTGGGTTTTTTTCATAACACCTTACCTAAATATAGTAAATTGATCTTTTTCCAGCTTATTTTGTTATTACGCTACAATATCCATCCTTATTATCCACATTCCCTTCTGTGTACGATAATTCCAGGAATTCCACGTTTATATTTACAAAAATTTATGTTAAAGTTAATTTACATAGACTGCAAGCAATGATTGTGTTTGCAGCTAATAACAGCGATGTCTACGACGGGCTACGCCTACGCCTACGTTTCACAGGAGATGATTACCTATGAATTTGATAGACACTATACTGCTAACGCTGCTCAACATTGCTGCTTGCATGGCGTTGCCTAAGCTTTTAGCTCTTTTTCTGGCTGAGAAGACCAAACTTACTGAAGCGTTGCCGAATGCTTCCAAATTACAAGCAGCTAAAATTGAACTTACCAGTTTTCCTTATTGTACGGCTTATGCAGTGACAGGCAGCCAATTCTGTAAATTTCGCCCTAATTTCTGTCCTAATTGTTCTCCGAATTAATGGACAAATTGCCAGTAAATTATTTTAAAATTTAGGTGAGGTCGTTTATCTACCTCACCTAAATTTTATTTATAACTATATTATTGCAAGTCTCGTAGAGAAGCAATCACAAAAACTTTGACAGTTTGACATTTTGTTACAGGGTTAGCTTACAAGTTTGCTGATGCTTGAACTAAGATGCCGTAGCGCTCTTTTATATTTCTGAAGAGAGAAAAATAAGATGATAACTTTGAATCTTTTTCAAAGCCTTGCTTTATCGGCAAAATCTAATTCCTCGGCTAACTCTTTTAATATTTGATTTCTGCTTTGCGGTACTAGAGCAATCCTATCTGAGTTGTGAAAATTACTTTTTAATCGAACCACGGAGACGCAGAGAAGCCAGTGCATTGGGCGAGTTTCCCGGCTTTACCCCTACGGGGAAGCAAGCTACGCTCTTAACGTTCCGGCAGGGTAGCAACTGGCGCGACACAGAGAGAAGAATCAACAGAAATTTTCACCAATGATTTAGGGCTACTATAGTCACCTTGAAATTGTAAGAACATATTTAGTTAGCTTATATCTAATAAAGCAAATTCAAAATATTGGTTTGAAGCAATTGTACTAATTTTGCTGCAAACTAAAAATATAGTAAACCCCAATTTTGAAATCTGGAGAATCGCAATATGAGTTTAATAGATGGTATTTTCTTGACACTGTTAAATACTGTTGTTTGCCTAGCGCTGCCTAAATTGCTAGCAATTATGTCTGCGAAAAGCCAAAATACCGCAACATCACCATCTGGTGTAACCTCAGAGGTTTCTAACTCTGAAATCCCCAGCTTTTCTTAATATAAGCTGATTATCTATAGATATCGCCTTGATGAGGAGAAAATTTAGTTATTGGTGCAAGGCGATGTCTTACAATAATATTTAAAAATGAAACTTTGATTATTTATTATTTGTTCTTGCTGTAGTTATTTTAGGTCTGACGATAATAAAAAATGCGAGCAGAGTAAAAGCTAACATTTGCCAAGTCACCAAATTCCAGCCACCAAGATTCCAGCATAATAGACCAATGCTAGTACCTATAGAACCGCCGATAAAATAGGTAGTCATATAAACTGTATTGATGCGACTATTCGATGGAGCATCAAGACTGTATATTCTTGCAACATTAGTAACTTGGGTTGCCTGTACACCTACATCTAGTAACAATACAGCAACAGCGATCGCCAGTGCAGAATTAGAAGCAATTTTAGCAATTACTAAGCTTGCAATCACCATCGATACAGCAATACTCAAGGAACGTTGGGAGTTACCTTGATCGGCTAGTTTACCAAAAACTGGTGCCATCAATGCACCTGTAATCGCCACAAAGCCATACATCCCAATTATGTCAGATTGAAAATTAAAAGGCGTTCCGCTTAAATGGAAAGTCAGTGTTGTCCAAAATGAGCAAAATACACCAAACAATAACCCGCTAATTAAAGATGCTTCTCTTAATAATGAGAAACGTTTAAATTGGTGGAGTGTTGAACTTAATAATTCAAAATAATAGCCATTAAATTCATTTTTTACACTAGGCAAATATATATTTAGCAAGACAATAACAATTAAAATCATTCCTGCCGAAAATCCATATACATAACGCCAACTTAACCATTCAGCAATATATCCACTAAAAACCCTTGCTCCTAAAACTCCAATCAATATACCAGTAAAAATATTGCCTACGGTTTGGCCTGTAGTTACTCTATCTATACTTGCTGCTAAAGGAAGAATAATCTGAGCGGAGACTGTCGCAATCCCAATTGCTACGCTCAATATCCAAACTTCGATGATGTTTTGTGAAAACGTCATGAATATCAATAAACAGAATAAACATATCAGTAAGCAAAGAATTAATTTTTTCTTATTGATTTTATCGCCCAAGGGGATTAGAAAGAAAATCCCCAAACCGTAACCAACTTGCGTAAGCACAGATATGCTACCCGCTTCGCCTTCGCTGACTCGAAAAGATGATGCAATATCTTGGAGGATTGGCTGATTATAATAAACGTTGGCAACACAGACACCAGATGCGATCGCCATAATCAGTACCTGGACATTAGTTAATGTATTACTTGAGATTTGTTTTTCCATTAAACCTAAAATTTATACAGGAAAAAACTGGTTTACAGTACAGCTAAAACCAGTCAATAAAGGAGAAATTATAATATCGCTACTAAATAGGGTTTCTACTAACTTAAGTTGATTTTGTTCGCGCCGATAGACCTCTAGTTTACGCGATCGCCAATCAGCAATCCAATATTCTTTTACTCCTCTGGAAGAATAAAGTTTAAGTTTAGCTTCCTTATCCCGTCTTAAGTCTTCCTGGCTAGCAGACAAAACTTCGACTACTAAATCTGGTACGCCAGTTAAATGTCCCGCTTCATCTAATGTTAGCGCCAAGGTTTCCTTAGTAACCCAAACTACATCTGGAATCACATTATCTGATTCTGAAAACAAAACGCCAGGGTTGATCACAGCTTCCCCTAAACCAGTAGACTCTGACCAAACATCAAGCTGCCCGAAAATTCTGCCACAAGTTTGCTGATGCTTGAAGTGAGGTGCCCTAGTCACGAATAATTCTCCATCAACTATCTCGTAGCGTGTCCCTTCATTTTCTGCAAAGAGTTCTACATCGTGAATTGTCCAGCGTACTCCTGTATTAAGCATCTGACTCATCAGCTAACTCCTTTAATCTTGCTTTTGTATTTTAACTATAAAAAGATGTTTGTAAAATCTCAATTTATACTAGCCTTGGCGATTATAAATCGCGGCTATACAGACAAAACCCACCTCCGTGGGTTTGAAGCCCTTGATTTTCTCTTAGTCCACGGAGGTGAACTTTGCTTGTGTAGTAGCGAATTCTATTCGCCTAATACTTTTACAACATCCTTTAAAGTTTAATTATCACTTTCGATTTTCACGCCGCCATTTACCCCGTACTAAGCGAATTTCATCAAAAGTGTAGCTTTCACCGAGTTGTTCTCGAATTGGGGTTAAAGAGATATCACCAAGCACTTCTAAAACTTGCCAAATTTTTTGTTGATGTTCAAGAGGTACTAACTGATTTATGTCTACAGGCTGATTTTTTTCAATCAAATCTGTTAAATGGCGAATAATTGTTGTAGGGCGAATATTGCGTTTTTTGGCAATTTCATTAACACTTAAACCTTGTTTATGTAATTGTAATGTGAATATTTCTGTGTCGGAAGGTAAGCTAACAGATGGTGTAAAACTAACTTGAGGTGGATCTATCAAACCTTTTTCTTGGCGGTAGGCGCGAATTTCTGCGAGAAATTTATCGCCATATTGAGAAAGTTTGTGACTACCTACGCCCGAAAGTTTACCAAATTCGGTTAGTGTTGTAGGTTGTGCCTGTGCCATCAATTTTAGAGTAGAATCCTGAAAGACAACGTAAGGTGGAACAGATTGTTCATCAGCAAGTTGTTTACGGAGCGATCGCAACCTCTGCATTAATATCTCTGCTTCAACAGCCTTCTCACTCCCTTCTTCCCAATTAACCTTTTGTGCTACGGGAACAACAAGGGAAACTGTACGCTGTCGCCGCATCACTTCCCAACTGAGGGGGTTAAGTTTTAAAACTGAATAACCATCACTAGTCTGTTCTAGCAGCCCTTGATGTAAAAGCGATCGCGCCAACATTCGCCACTCATCTACACTCTTATCTTTGCCAATACCGTAGGTAGAAAGTTTATCGTGTTCGTACTGGATAATTTTGTCTTTTTTTGCCCCTCGCAACACATCAATAATGTGCAGCATCCCAAATCTTTCTTTACAACGCGCCACACAAGATAAAAACTTCATGGCTTCAATTGTCCAGTCTTGCATTGGTTTGGGATGACGGCAATTATCGCAGTTACCGCAATTACCAGGAAAACGTTCCCCAAAATAACCTAGCTGAATTGTTCGCCGACAAACAGTACCTTCAGCATAGTCAATTACCTGACGCAGTTGTTGTTTAGCAATCAACTGTTCTTGAGGATCAGTTTTTTGGTTAATACTCCATTCAATAGTTTTAATATCACTGAAACTGAAAAAAAGCGTACAACGTGAAGGTTCGCTATCCCTTCCCGCCCTACCTGATTCTTGATAATAACTTTCTAAGTTACGCGGTAAATCAAAGTGAATTACTAACCGCACATCTGGTTTATTAATTCCCATGCCAAAGGCAATTGTCGCCACCATGACGCGCACATCATCTCGAATAAATCGAGTTTGATTGCTGCTGCGTTCTTCATCACTTAATCCGGCATGATAAGACAAGGCGGAAATTTTATCATTTTGCAATTTAAAGGTGAGTTCATCAACTTTTTTGCGCGTTAAACAATAAATAATTGCTGAACCTTCATTTTCTCGAATAAGTTCTAATAATTCAGCATACGCAGACTTGCTTTTAGAACGGACTTCGTAATAAAGGTTTTGGCGGTTAAAGCTAGCAATGTGGATACTGGGTTGCTTTAACCCTAATTGTTGGATAATATCAGCACGGACGCGATCGGTTGCTGTGGCGGTGAGGGCGAGGGTAGGGACATCAGGATAACGTTTCCGCAGAGATTTCATTTGGCGGTATTCAGGGCGAAAGTCGTGTCCCCACTCAGAGACGCAGTGAGCTTCGTCAATAGCAAAAGCCGCAATGCCAATTTTTTCTTTGACTAAATCAAGAAACGGGAGAAATCTTTCACTCAACAGCCGTTCTGGGGCGACGTAAAGTAATCTAACTTTGCCGGTGAGAATGGCTTCTTCGCGCGATCGCACCTTATACGGATTCAAACTACTATTGAGAAATGTGGCGTTAATATTATTATTACGCAGTCCTTCCACTTGATCTTGCATCAAAGCGATTAATGGTGACACCACCACCGTTAAGCCTTGTTTGATCAATGCAGGTAACTGAAAACACAAAGATTTTCCCCCACCCGTAGGCATCACAATCAATAAATCTCGATTTTGCAGCGCATCTTCGATAATTTGCCGTTGTCCGGGGCGGAATCTATCGTAACCGAAGTGATATTTTAGCGCTTGTTCGAGATGGGGATACTGAAGCATAGCGATCGCTTTTTCGGAGTCTGTCTGCGTGAGTAGTTATTAAAGATATCAGGATTTTAACTCACATCATCGGCAGTGTTGGGAAGGTCTGCGTTTCTGGAGTGCGTAAGCGCAGCCCGCCGCAGGCATCGTACTAAGTTAATTATCATACATGAGCGTAGGCGCAGCCCACCGCAGGTATCGCACTATTCTCCTGGGGTTCGGCTCAATCAATGCTATAATCAGGACCAATTTCTCACTTTAGGGATGCATATACAGCAGTTTGCAGCTAAATCAAGTACAGAACCAAGGATTCACAAATCAAATTATTCTTCTCCCTCCTGCCTCCAGCATAGCTGCCTCCTGCCTCAAAACCAGTGACTTTGTAGCTCATGCAAAAGAAAACTGCTGTAATCAGCAAAGTGAAATTGCGAGAATTCTGGGTTCAACAGGCTGATTGAGAATTTGCAGTTATTCCTTTGCCCTCATAAACTATTTGGCTACATTTTAGCTGCGATTCTAAAGCATTAATCTTTTGTAAAAGGGACACTCCCCACACCATAGAAATTGCCAACTTGATTGTCATACCCACAAGTAAAAGCGTCACTATTGTGGCACTTTTCTTTTGTTGAGCCAGCCTTTTTTGGTGTTCTGCAAGTCGTGCTTCAACTTCTTTGGCACGTTCAGCCTCTAATGCTTGCTGCATTTCTCGTCGATCTAATTCTTCACTAGCAGCTAAAAATCGATAATCTAAGTTGCTTAAGCTTTTGCCATATGCCCAGGTTTCGGCATCAATCAGCGCTTGTCCGCGTAATAGGCGAGATTCATCCTTTTGGTTTGAGGCTATCCATGCATTGAAGGTTTCGTAATAGGGACGCAAGTAAGCTAATTTTTTTCCAACCCATTCTAAATTGAAAACTTCTTGATAAATTCGGTTTTTGATTTTCAGAAAGCCTTGCTTTTTGATTACCAAACCAGACAGCAATAGTTCAACTTGTTCTCGACTATCGTCTGCTGGTACTTCCACTCCTTGGAGAATTTGTTGATAAATTCCCAGCAATCTGGCGGCAAATTGTTCGTTTCCAAGAATGCGATCGCGAATTGTCCGCAAATGCTCTGGTTCATCTTGTGATTCCCATTTTTCGATAATGTGCGATCGCACCACATTTTCTATCCAAAATTCTTCTGCGCCAGGGGGAATTCTTAGCTTTCTACCCACATCATATTGAGATAAACTGACAAGTAACCGACATAGCTTTTGAGTAAGAAATGGTTGCCCTTCTGTCCACGCTAATATTTCTTTCAAAAGTTTCTGGGGATGATTTTCTTTAATATTTAGTCCCAAAGCTAGCGGTTGAGATTCTTCAAATGTGAAACCATTTACTTGGATTGCTTTACCAATATTAAATGGGGTAGTATTATTTCGATATCGAATTAAATTTGAAGGTGTTGCAACACCGAAAATTGCAAATGTAATCCGACGATACTCTGGATCAATTGCTCGTTGGTTATAGCAGAAGCGAATAAAGCTAAAAAAGTCATCAACAGAGAAATCAAGGCTGAGAATACTATCAATTTCATCAATAAAAATAAATAGTCTTTCGTTAGGAAATTGAGCTAACAGAATTTCCGAAATAAATCGACTGAGTTTCTGAACTAAAGAAATATCATTTTGTTCTTGCCACCAGGTTCTTAAATTGACTTTTCCTAACAGTTTAAAACTCAACCATAGATCACCCACGACTCCCTTATACCATTGCTCTGGGGTTATATTTTCACAACCAATATTAGTCATATCAACGGTGGCACATTTAAAACCCTCTTGTTGGAAACGATGCTTTGTTTTTACCATAAGTGAGGATTTGCCCATTTGCCTACTGCTCAGAATGTAACAAAATTCACCCTGCTTCAAGGCTTCGTAAAGTTCTACATCTGCTCTGCGCTCAACATAGCTAGGAGCGTCACTGGTGAGCGTACCACCAACTTGATATCGATAATTATTCATTTGATTTAAAAAATTAGGTATTATTTTTAATAAATAAGTTCGTATCAAAAGAATTAATTAAGTTCATCTTAATAGTGGCAACTCTTTTGATTATTCGTGTTTCAAAGGTTTCCCATAATCATATTACCCTGAGTGCTTTCCTAGTTGTTGGCTAAAATAAAGGCGATACAATTCACACATTGTGTGAGCTTGATTACCATTTAGTTGAACCAAACCCATACTTTCTAGCTTGTAGGCAGCGATCGCGTCTAGCTCTACTTTTTCATCTGTTGCAATTACTTTTTCCATAGCTGACATTAATTCTGGTTCTTTTTGGAGTAAACTCAACAGTTCTCGTAAATGCTGACTATAAATTCCCACTGGTGTAGATGCCGTTTCTAGTAACACCTCTAATGGCATTTCCTCTTGACATAAATGATAAAGTGCAAGACTCACCAAATAGGGATGCCCTCCTACCATTACTTGTAAGGGTACAAGGCGTTCTGCTCCTTCGGAGTCTGCTGCCCAATATAGCCCGTAAGATAATGCTAAATTTTGTACCTGATTGAGAGTCAATGGTGGCAGCGTAATTGTTATCCCAACATTGAAAGGCGATTGGTTTAGCTTAAGTGGAATATAAATTTCTGTGGTGTAAACTACCACCATCCGCAGTTTTTGCCAGATTTGATCTTGCTTTGCTTGTTCGTGCCAAAATCGCAGCATTGGCAGAAAATCTTGGGCAATATTAGGATGTTCAAAAATCCGATGGACTTCATTCAAAGCTAAAACTACAGGACTTTGATCAATGTATTGCAGCAGATATGCTTCAAAATAGATTTTGCAGCTTACCTTGCTGCCCATTTCCGTATCCCAAAAATCATCTAAACAGGGAAGGAGATTTAATTGCCTGCTGACATTGATACAAAACCAACGCAAAAATTTATCAAGGCAAGCAAAAACATCTTGGTCAGCTTCTTGAAAGTCCAAATAGACAATTTGATAACCTTGCTCTTTAGCATAAGCAATCATCCGGTTTAGCAGTGAACTTTTACCCGTCTTTCGAGGTGCTTTGATCCGGATTAAACAACCAGGATGTAAAATCTCATTACAAACAAGTTCTTCTAAAGGAGGGCGATTGATGTAAAGAGGAGAACCTAATGGTACAGGGCCGCTTGGAAATTCGATCTTGCTTCCTGAAAATAAGTTTGGAGAAACCTTTTTTAAACTAGATTCTTCACCGAACTTTTGTTGGCTTTGATTCTCCTGATCGCTTATCTTTTCTTGCAGATATTTCTCCAACGCTAAATGCAGGTTTTTTTTAGTTATTTTTTTTCCAAGTGCAACGGAAAGGTCTTGCCACAACTCAGAACCAACTTCCTTAATGTAATTATTGCGGTAACCTGATACCTCTGCCATTTCATCGTAAGTTTTGCCTAACCACGATTGAGACAGTACAAACCACTGAATCGAGGCGAGAGGCTTGTCTTGCAAAATTTTTTCTACTGCTTGCAGAATATCTTCCACGAATATTAATATTAAAGGTTAAACACTAAGTAGAGACATTTGTTGACTTTGGTCTATTAATAATATACAACCAAGTAAACGTTTAAAAAAGAAAAACCAATATGTATGAGTACAATTTTGTACACCATAGTTAATCTTCAAATAAAAAATTCTTAGTTTGACACTTTAAAGTGGCATAAGTGGATTTGGATTGGAAAAATTAGCTGTTATCAATAGTCTATTGTTTTTGCCAAGCCTTAGATAAAAGGGAATTCATACATCAACTCATCCTCGCAAATTGGCGAAGGTATTGTTGGATTAAATTATTTTCATTAATTATTATATATTATCTACCTAGATAATCTCTTATTTTGCTACAGCAAACTTTGATACATACATTTTTATATACTATCTTACGCAATGCCCGCGCCAAGCAAGTGCTTGTCTCTAGTACTGGAGAGGAAATCGTGCGATGGGTTACGCCTTTGGTAGGCGATCGCATTTTCAACGGAGTTTTAAGTACTATTCCTGCTAACCAAATGGTATATAATTTTACCTGTCACAAATAACTCTAGCCTCAATAGGATCAAGAACTTCTCCGAGATGGAGCAGGAAGATTTCAGTTTGAAAGCATTCGTTAGTAAATTATGAACGGTATTACTTCTTCAATGCCAGAGTTAAGCCATCTGCGATCGCTACTAAACTAAGATTAACTCTTTGGTCTTGATGCAGCTTTTGATTAAAGGCACGAATCTTTTTAGTTCTATTATCTTGCACTTGGGGGTCAGCAACCCTGCCTGACCAAAGGACATTATCAATCGCAATTAGTCCCCCTGGACGCACTAATTGCAGCGATCGCTCATAATAAGCATCATAATTGCTCTTATCTGCATCGATGAAAGCAAAATCAAAGGTTTCTGCTTCTTTGGTTGTCAGCAGCCGATCCAAAGTCTCCAAAGCTGGGGCAATGTGCAGTTGAATTTTATCCGCCACTCCTGCTTGCTGCCAATAGCGCCGAGCGATCGTTGTAAATTCCTCACTCACATCACACGCTACCACCTTACCGTCGCTTGGTAATGCCAATGCCACCACCAAGGAACTATAACCTGTAAATACCCCAATTTCTAAAGTTTTCTTAGCTCCCAGCAACTGCACGAGTAACGCCAGGAACTGTCCCTGTTCGGGAGCAATCTGCATTCTCCCTATTGGATACTGGGCTGTTTCCTGTCTCAGTTGGGTTAAAATCTCTGGTTCTCGGAGAGAGACTGACAATAAATAGTCATAAAGGTTTTGTTCGAGTCCTAGTGTTTGAGTTGTCATAAAACGTTCATTCCTCTTTTTCTTAAACCCTACACACTAATTCTCTGGTTTAATCTCAATATCGCTGAGTGAAAAAAGATGTTAGGCCAGGTTTGATACTTCAACCTGCAATCAACCAGCGCACAGACATTCTATATGTAGAGATATTGCATACCAAACCTTTGTTTGAGTTACTTGCCTAAACACCTCTAGAATAAAAACTATTGTAGGAAGATTTTATTACTAAACTTGCTTTTATTCTGGGAGGTATTGATGAGCCGTCCAATAATTCTTGGTATTGTAGGTGACAGCGCTGCTGGGAAAACAACACTAACGCGAGGAATCGCTCAGGTACTCGGCCCAGAAAATGTTACCCTCATTTGTACAGATGATTATCACCGTTACGATCGCCAACAACGTGCAGAGATTGGCATCACTGCCCTCCACCCGGACTGCAACCACCTAGATATTATGCAGCAACATCTGTCGCTGCTACGCACAGGACAGCCAATTCTGAAGCCAGTTTACAGCCATAAAACCGGCACATTCGAGCCACCGCAGTATATCAAGCCGAATAAATTCGTGATTATTGAGGGATTACTCGGTTATTCTACTCGTGCTGCCCGTGACTCTTACGATGTTAAAGTTTACCTTGCACCCCCGGAAACAATCCGCACTAAGTGGAAAGTCAAGCGAGACACGCAAAAGCGGGGCTACAGTGCCGAACAGGTGTTAGCGGAACTAGAAAAGCGCGAACCAGACTCAGCACAATTCATCCGTCCGCAGCGGCAATGGTCTGATATAGTTATTAGTTTTTACCCACCCACAGAGGAAGTTGATGAAACGAATGGACACCTGAATGTCCGACTGGTACTTCGTCCGACAATTCCTCACCCAGATTTTACCCAGATTATCAACTCTAGCTATGGTAATTCTGACTCAGCGATCCGCCTGGGGCTAGACAGGGATATGAGTAAGCCGGTAGATGTCTTAGAGGTTGATGGTCATGCAACCTTAGAACAGGTGAATAAGCTAGAGCATATTATTTGTTCTGATATGCCCCATTTACGAAATATTTGCGATCGCGAAAGTAATCCAGAACTGGGTAAAGTTGCTGGTACAACTGGAGAAACACTGCAAAGTTACCCCCTTGCTCTTACTCAGTTGATCATTACTTACCATATGCTGAAAGCGACGCAAACTTATCAGTAATCAGCGAATATGAAGGGGTTTAACGGGTTTGCGATCGCATTTAGTATTGGGCTGTTGAATTATACGATGCCTACGGCGCTAAACTACACTCTTTGCTGACGCTATCCAAACTTCAGATGCAGAAACGCGCCCTTCAATTGGCTCATACTCATCTTCTAGCAACCAGAGTTGAGCCTCGTCTTAATTTGAACAAGTAAATATGACTTTATAACCTGGTATCGATTTTCTGCATCAATTGTCACCTCTGCATAAAATAGCAGGATGCTTGACCCTTCTGGACTGATTTTTGTAACCAGAGGATTACTAACCTAACTGATAGCCCACGCCCCATATACGTAAAATATCACGACAACCATCTTCAAAAGCTTCTTGAAAATTTATCATTTGAAAGCTCGATAGCACCCAAGAAAGCTGCTCATAATCACAAATCTAAATCTTGTGGCAAGTATTTGGGAAGATGGTGTTATCACACGTATCTCTACATAGGAACTAGAGGTAAAATTCCCCAAAATTAAAGATTTTATCAAGTAAAGATAATTTATAGAGCAAACAAGGGATAACTAAAGATAGTTTGATGTGTGGTGACGATTATCTTAGTTTATGACCTATTGCCTTAGAATTGCCGATCTACCTACAAATGAGCGTCCGCGTGAGCGATTAATGACGCATGGTGCCAAAATTTTAGCCACAGCAGAGTTAATCGCAATTCTTCTAGGCACTGGTCAAGGCCCAGGCAAACTATCTGCTGTGGGTTTGGGACAATATATCTTAAGCGAATTAGGCAAACACCAACGTGATCCTTTGGCAGTTTTGCGAGAAGTTAGCCCTGCTGAGTTGATGCAAATTTCTGGTGTTGGCCCAGCGAAGGCGACAAGTATCTTAGCAGCAATTGAATTGGGTAAACGCGCCTTTCAATCTCGTCCGAATGATGGCACATTGATTGATAGCCCACTTGCTGCTGCTGCTACCCTCAGTCAAGATTTGATGTGGCAGATACAAGAACGTTTTGCAGTAGTGCTATTGGATGTTAAGAATCGTTTATTGGGTACGCAAGTCATTACTATTGGCACAGCAACCGAAACCCTAGCCTCTCCCCGTGATATTTTTCGGGAAGTTATTCGTCAAGGTGCAACGCGAGTAATAGTTGCCCATAACCATCCTTCTGGCAACCTTGAACCCAGCCAGGAAGATATAGAATTGACGCGTCAGTTATTAACAGGGGCGCTGCTTTTGGGCATTCCGGTACTAGATCATCTGATTTTGGGTAATGGCAATCATCAGAGTTTACGAGAAATGACAACCTTGTGGGATGAGCATCCACAGGGAGATTAACTCTCTTCTTTTTTTATATAACCGAAACCAGTTTACGACGAGCATTATTGAATCGAACTGTCACCTTTGGGCGATTGCAGTTACTTAACAGTAATACCAATTGCTTGACAAATCCCCCAGAAGTCCGTTTGAATGTCCGGGCAAAAGAACCTGTCACACCTCGGCAAGTAGAATTATTAGAAGAATTTATTAAACAAGAGATGGGGCAAGCATTCACTCTAATTTTTGAAGTTGCTCAAGTGGAAGAAATTAGAAGTTCTGAACCCACACGCTAAAGTTGCTATTTGGCATAAATGAGGAGAGAATCTATCAGTTACAGCTATTTTCAGGTCAATAGACCACGTGGTAGGGGCGCAAGGTCTTGCGCCCCTACAACAGGTGTGGTTCAAACACATGAAAACTGCTGTAAGCCAAACTAACTTTTCAAAATGTAATAGTGGATGTTACCGAATTAGTCAAAGTTTCAATTATTCTCTTGCTGCTTGCTACGGGTGTAGCTCTGCTATCCCGGCGGTTGCGAATCCCTTATGTTACGGGTTTAGTATTGGCAGGTTTACCAATCACTGAATTGTTATCTCGTCCGATTGGTTTAAATCCAACCTTGGTTTTGAATCTTTTCTTACCAATTCTCATCTTTGAAGCTGGCATTAATACGGATGTCAGCCGTCTACGCAGCACCTTTAAACCAATTGCTTTGCTAGCTGGGCCAGGAGCTTTGCTTTCCAGTGCGATTATTGCCGCCCTGTTAAAATTTGGGCTGGGACTGAGTTGGATACCTGCGTTATTTGTCGGAGTAATTCTAGCAAACACTGATACAGTTTCCATGATTGCCGTCTTCAAGGAAATACCAGTACCTTCAAGGCTTTCCACCATTGTTGAAGGAGAAACTTTATTTAATGATGCAGCGGCTCTAGTTTCATTCAACCTAATTTTACAAGTATATTCCACAGGTTCACTCACCTTCGTAGAGGGAATTCAACAACTGCTATTTATCTCTCTAGGAGGCTGCCTGGTAGGGTTGATTTTGGGCTACTTGAGCATACCTGTATTCTCCCGTTTAGATGATCCTCTTAGCAGCTTGTTATTGACAGTTGCAGTTGCATTAGGAACTTTTCAGGTTGGGCAATTTCTCGGTGTATCGGGTGCTGTGGCTGTGGTTGTCGCGGGATTGATTTTCGGGAATTTAGGGCTTTCTCAGAATACTTCTGCTTCTAGTCGCATCACTTTATTGAGTTTTTGGGAATATGCTAGTTTTACTGTCAACACCTTTATTTTTCTGCTGATAGGTGTAGAAATAAACTTGGTAACGCTCTGGAGAACTTTACCTGCAATTATATTTGCAGTTTTAGCTTATCAAATTGGGCGAGTTCTGACAGTCTATCCGTTGCTAGCAGGGATTCGTTTGATTGACCGCCCAATCCCGTTGCGCTGGCAACATTTACTCTTTTTAGGTAACATCAAAGGTTCACTCTCGATGGCTCTGGCGTTGAGTTTACCTGTAACACTACCAGGGCGAGATGTCCTCATTGCTTTAGTTTTTGGTAGTGTGCTGGTATCGTTAGTTGGACAGGGTTTAAGTTTGCCTTGGGTAGTAAAACGATTACAATTATCTAATTTTTCCGAAGCTCAACAACAGGTTGAAGAATTGCAAGCCCAGTTGATGACAGGTAAGGCAGCACAAGATGAATTAGATAGTTTGTTGAAATCAGGGGTGTTACCAAAAGCTGTTTATGAAGAGATGCGTTCAGCTTATCAAGTGCGAATTGCTGGTGCAGAAAAGATACTGCGAGAACTTTATAATCGTCGTCCTGATGATGTGGAGGGCAAAACTGGCAACAGTGCTAAACTTGATGCCATTCGTCGCCGTTTACTCTTGGCAGAAAAAGGAGCGCTCAATGAGGCGATGCGGAAGCGCATTCTCTCGGAAGAAATTGTGCGCGGGCGGATACAAACTCTTGATGAACAATTGCTGAAGTTAGATGATGATTAAATATGGGGCGTTGGGAATTGGGCATTGGGCATGGAGAATAGTCTGAGCTTTGTGAATGAACCTCTGAGCTTTGTCGATGAACCTTGGAGCTTTGTCGATGAACCTCTGAGCTTTGTGAGTGAACCTCTGAGCTTTGTGAGTGAACCTCTGAGCTTCGTTGATGAACCTCCGAGCTTTGTGAGTGAGCCTCTGAGCTTTGTGAGTGAGCCTCTGAGCTTTGTGAGTGAACCTCTGAGCTTTGTGAATGAGCCTTTGAGCTTCGTTGATGAACCAATACGTTTTAATTAAGGGTTATGGGTGTAGATGATTGGTTTTTCAAGACGCGATAAATCGCGTCTCTACATGAGAATTTTGGGCTTATTTGAACTGTATTGCCTTCACCTATTATTTTAAAGGCGATCGCTTATCGTTATTTTGATTTTTAATCGCCCTACCAGGACTGATAAAAGAAATTCCTTGCTGAAAGTCAGTACCAATCATAACTGCCTCCACTATAGGTTCGGATATTTCTGTTTGAGCTACCCACTCAACAATAAAGTTTGCACCTAAACCTCCACTGGTATCATTTCTATTTATAAAAAAATCTGTCGAGGCTAGCGCATCAAGTTGAATAGGACGCTCCAAATACTGTTTAATTAATTTCCCTTCTGAGTTGTAATAGCGCACAGAAGTAATAACGATCGGATTGGTCATATCTGTGTTCCGAACACTAAGGGTAACTGCTAACTCGAAAATTTCCTGCTTATTGTGATGATAGATATGGGAATAGACAGGGACATAAATAGTTTGGCCGCTTGCTATCTTAAAATTTTTATCTAGCGTCACTACTTTTTGAACAGAGATTGCTTGAGTAGCAGCGGATTGTGACTTGGGTGGAATATTTGTTGATTGACAAGATACAAGAAAAATAATAGCGATCGCTAAAATATATGGATATGGTTTCATCAAAACTATTTACACCCATTTTTTATACCTGTGTAGCTAATCCCACCTAATAAAGAGTTTCGGTAGGCATTGCGCTCAACATCTTTGTTCAATAAAATCAATGACTTGATGTAAAGATCCTGGTTTAGTCACAATTAATACTGTTGAATAAGGTTCCAGTATTGTACTGCCGTTAGGAATCATCAAATCTTCATGTGGATGGGATTGATAGCCAATAATTAGTGAACCAGTAGGAAATCGGGCATCCTGAGCGATTTCGGCAACGCTACGCCCAGCAACATAGCAATTGTTTGGTATGGCAAGTTTCAGAACCTCAATCTGTCCTTGCTCAAAATGCATCATTGATTCCACTTGCGGATACTCAATGGCATTCACCATTGTTGAAACTGATAATTCAACAGTACTGATGATATGATTGGCTCCAGCTATCCGCAGTGGTTCAGCAAAATCGGGGTGGCGCATCCGACTTAAAATATGGGTGACACCGTAGTGTTTAGCAAGAGTTACCATTGCCAAGTTTAAGGCATCACTTCTTAGAACAGCTGCTAAGGAGCCTGCTTTGCGAATCCCAGCTTCTAACAATACTTCTGTACTTACAGCACTGCCTTCAAAAGCCATAGCTCCTACTTGTTCGCGGGCATAACGACAAGCAATAGGATCAATGTCAATTACGGCAACAGTATGTCCTAGTTCTACCAGTTTTTGGGCTAAACTTAAGCCCACTAAGCCTGCTCCACCTATTAGTACATACATGGCTGTTCTTGATGCTCTCTTTAAATTCTTATTCCACTTTACAAGTTAACAAAGGAATGAAAATGTAACTTGACGAGAGATACTTTCAACTTCTGGGAATGTCAAAAGCATGCCATTCCTGAATACCCCTACGCCTAAGAACAGGTTCGGCTTGACGGATATCGTCTTCTGTGCTTTCTATCGTCACTAAATAATTGCCTTGGAATACTTGGTCATTATAGAGTTGGGCGGCTTCTTCGGGAAGAAACCAACCCCGTAGTGCGCCAATAAGACCGCCAGCAGCTGCACTAGCTCCACTTCCTAAAAGGGTAGCTAAAACAGACTCTGCTGCTAGTGCTGGGCCAAAACCAGGAATAAGTAAAATACCCAAACCCGCAACCAAGGTAAGTAAACCTCCCGTCCTAGCACCTGCTAATCCACCCGCCCTAGCACCTTCAGCAGGAGCAATAGTACTTTCACTCGTATCGGAACTGTCAAGTTGCTCATTGAGCTTGGGTTTATTAGTGATTACAGAAATTTTATTCATCGGAAAGCCACTACTTCTCAGTTCGTCAAGCGCCTGTAGTGCAATTTGGCGATCGCGAAATATACCAATAGCGTGTTGAAGTTGACCAGAAGCCATTTTGTTTGCCTCCCAAAAGCATTGATTAACCTGCAAAGCTTTTGTTGGTGATAGATATATCCACAGTATTACAAACAAATGTGGCCACAAAGTGATAGCACTTGTAAGCAGCTAGGTTTATTCGTAGTGATTGAATTGGTATTTTTCGAGCAACTCTTTAACTTGAGCCGCTACCAAAGGATGTGGATCTTTTTGTAACTGGGGAAGAATTTGCAGGAGAACGCGATGTGAAACCATATTCAAGTATGCGATCGCAGCTTCTCTAACAAAGCCGGTTGGATGACGCAAACTTATTAAAATCTCGGAGCTTGTCAACCGGATGCGAGTTACTTGAGCAAAATGGAAGCAGCAAGCTAGACACCAGTCAGAAAGGAAGTTACCCAACGTCAACAATCTGTGCAGGCGATCGCTAACTATCATACTCTCATATTCTACGAGTTTGGCTTCTACTAGATGTTGCAATTTTTCTGGCTGCGGTCGGTTATCTAAAATATTCAGCAATAAAGACTTTGAAGACAAAGTTACGGTATGCTCTAGGATCTCTAACCCCCGCGCTAAGTTTACCACTGAGAGCGATCGCAGATTAAATGCTGCTGCCTGCATCTTTTCTGGCGAATAAAGCAGTTTCAATAGCAGTAGCAGCCGCTCTTTTACATCCAATTCCAATTCTAAAAGGGCGCGTTGCAGTAACTCAGAGACAATCACCATCCTCTCACTGGATTGATGTTTTTCTTTTTCATCAAGTGTTTGGAAGTCAATGTATGCAGCGTAAATCTCGCCTAAAAATTTTAATTCCTGTTCTATTAAATTTTCTACCCGACTTTTATAAAATCGATCCACTAAACCTGTAATTCCTGGTTGTTTATGTATTTTTAGTAAGCTGCGAAGAATATGATCTCTCGTAGTCCCCCAAGATGTTTCTAGGTTTTCCCATAAAGTCTCTAATGCCTCTTGCGTAGCAATTTGAGCAATGGTACGCCAAGCATACATCCGCACTACTTCTGGTTTATAAATATTCGTAGCCAACCGCAACAGCATTTCTATAGCTTCATTTTCGAGTCGCATTAGGGCTGACATAGCTGTACTGCGGGTTGATTTGTAGTAAAGTGCTGCTATCAGTGCCGAGTAATACTCTTCTAAATGAGTTGCTGCAATCATTTCTAATACGGCACAGCGCACTCGTAACGACTCATCTTGTAACAAATTCGGGATGTGAATCCGCAATGCCTGCAAATAAACTGCTTCTCTGAGCGCTCTGACTCCATTCACCCGTTCCCGTTCTTGCTTATGAGTCAGCATCCGACGCATGGTTTTAGTAGCTGCCACCTTTTGCATGGGTGTTCCCTGGCGTAAGACTAAAGCGGCGGCGGTGGCACGGATGAGTGAGTTTTGACGGGGATTCAGGTATTCTTCTAGAATGCTTAAATTAGGATTTGGTTCAGCCAGCCAAACGTAGCGCAGTGCTAGGGCGAAAACTTCGGGGTTAGTTTCTTGGGGTTCTTCCAACAAAGGACGGATGGCATCTAGGTAAGCGGGATTTGCACCTGCTATCAGCATTACTTCCAAACTTTGGCGCTGCAAATCTGGGGTTAACTTGATTAGTAGAGGTGCTAAAACTTCCGCAGCTCCAAGGGAATCAATTTGGGCTAAAAGTTCAATACAAGAACGTTTATCAGCCTCGCTGCCTTTTTCTGCTAAAGCTTTGACTACACCTTGCTTGAAGAATCGTAAGCCTACATTGGCAGCACTCAAGTGACCCCGTGCCACACTTAAGACTAACAGTTCAACATAGCGCGATCGCAATTCCCAAACTACTGTTAAACAGGTGCCAGTTATCAGCATTGTTTCTGCTACTAACACCCACTTTTGCATTGGTGTAGGTACAAAGTGCCCACAAAACATTAGAGTTGCAAAAATGAGCGCTCCTGTCAAACCTGTAGCGATCGCTTCGGCAGTTCCACCAGATAAAGTCTGCATCCGGCTGCGAATTGCCTCTGGAATCGGTTGGTACAGAATGGGGCCGCTACTCATAACAAAGGTGTAGCGCAGAAGTTCATCGCAAAATTTGACAATTATCAGACCCCAGAAAAAGCTTTGCGATTGTATGGCTGGAATTAAATGCAAAAATACCAGCACACCTGGTAGTGAAAAGCCGACGGTGATTGGTAAAAGTGTGGCTGTGAAAAATACCCCCATCCGTTCGATGAGTCGGCTGGAAATAAACCACTGCAATAACAACTCACACAGTCCCAACGTTCCACCAAAAAGACCTAAGAAACTGGCGAGTTCTCGGTCACTCATATTGGATTTGAGTTCGCGCAGATATTGAAAATCTATTAACAATCCAATGACTTGCAACAGACCGACAAAGGCAAACAATTGCCAGACATAGCGCTTTAGTGGACTTTTAATGAAACGCTCTCGTGAAGCTTGTTCTTCAGGAACTAGTCTTTGTGGAGTTTCAGGAAAGGCTGCTCGATACCGATGAGTTAAATAGAGTAGAATTCCTGATCCTAATAAAATTACTACACAGGCGATGAGGATGATCTTATTCAGAGTGGCGTATTGCACTAGCCAAGGTAAACTAAAGCCACTAATTACATCTGCTACCAAAAGACCACTACTCACCAGTGGGTAAGTGCGCTTAATCTCTCGAATGTTAAAGAGTTGGTTGGCGACGATGGAGATATTGAGGTCATTAACCACATAAAGTGCATCTACCCATAGCCGCAGCAGAAATACCGAAATAACTGCCAAATAGGAAAATTGCGATCCCCAACGTAATACAACTAATAAAACTAATGGCATCAACATGCAAGGTGCGATCGCTACAATCACCCGGCGTAAGGGAAAAATCTTTTGCAGCCAAGAGTATAAAAAAACCAGGCCTGCACTCATTGCGGCGCTGGCAATATACATCCAAGGCAGTAGGTTAGTCCCATATTCATCCAGAAACAGCGCCACCGTACTATCCTCTGCCCACCGCAATCCTACAGATACAGTTGTATAAAAAACAAACATTATCTGAGTTCGCTCGCTCTCCTCTGGTCGGAGATTCACCCACTGTAGTAGTCGTGGTAAAGCAATTTTATTTGCAGCCAACCAGTGATTTTTCAGTTCCATGCAGTTTTAGTTTCTGGTAGTATCACCGTTTAATGGGGATGAGGGATGAGTGGGCAGGGGAAGAAAATACTTGCTTGTGTTCCTTGTCCCTTATCTCCTGGAAATAGCAAAAGTCCTGAGCGACTGAGTATTATGTTTCCCACTCAGTCTCCAAGACTATCGATTTTGGATAAATTTAAATAACTTCAGGGCTTTGGGCGCATATTGCATTGAAACGAAACATCAAAAAATCCCCTGGCTTTTAGCCAGGGGATTTTCAAACTTGGTCTATTAATACAGTTAGAGGATTATTTTTTGGGCGAGATAAGCATCATCATATTTCGCCCTTCTTTTTTAGGCGCTTGTTGAAGCTCACCAAATGGCTCCAAATCCGTTGCCATTCGCTTAAGCAAATCTTCTGCCAGGTCGCTGTGTTGAATTTCTCGACCCCGGAACATTACAGTCGCTTTGACTTTATCACCATCTTTCAAAAAGCGCTCTGCTTGCTTAACACGCACGTTGTAGTCGTGTTCTTCTATTTTGTAGCGCATTTTAACTTCTTTGACATCAGCCGTGTGCTGCTTTTTCCGGGCTTCCCGCGCCTTTTTCTCCTGCTCAAACTTGTATTTCCCGTAGTCCATAATCCGACAAACTGGCGGGTCAGCTTTGTCACTAATTAGCACCAAATCTAACTCTTTTTCTTCTGCTAGTTGTAGTGCTTCTTGTGGGACCATAATTCCCAGTTGGGCACCATCAGTATCAATTACCCGAATTTTCGGGAAGCGAATTCGTTCGTTAATTTGGGGCAGATCGCGAGTTCTTTTCTTCTCAATCACAGGCATTATGATTTGTAGGAGCTCTTAATGAAGGATTTGGTGTGGTCTTGATTGGTATGCCTCAGAGGCAAAAATACGGAAATAACTCAGGACTGAAAACATAGTCTACAGTTCTAGAGTAACTAATCCATAAAATAGTTGCGTCCTTGTATTTGTCATTCTACTAAGTCTGAGAGAATTTCTTTGCAATAGTTAATCTAAATTACACAACCTAGACTCATGTTAAATATTATTACAATTATTTAGCAATACTTTTTGCGATGGCATAACCGCCCACCGTAGGCGATCGCACTGAGCAACACCATATTTCCAGAATACCAAAATCACAGATGCAATACATCTAGCAAAATTAATGTAACATATTACCTTACATTGGGTAATCTTATTACTATCTATAGTCAAAAGGGCGGTTAGAAACCACGTTTATAGAGACAAAACCCACCTACGTGCTTTAAACCAAATTATATACTTACAACTTTACTTGCTCGGAAACCCTTACTTCTCTACGAGAGGCTGCGCCAACGACTACGCTCAGTACAAGTGATTGCTAAGTAATTTCTGAACCTTTTTCCTGTGCCCCCTGCTCCCCTATCTGTTTGGTCATCGTAACAATGACTGATTGGGCGTTAACTGGCTCTCAAAACGGCTGTAAACAACTTGTGTTGGATACCAAGGAGAAAACCAGTACAAATCTTGATAAACTTTGCAAGAACTACTCGTGTCTCCTAACTCAAAGTGAACCAGAGCTAAATTATTCAATCCAATTACTTCTCGCCCGTCCTGAAACCAACGAAATTTCCAAAACATCAGGGGTTGTAGCCATTTCCATTTGGCATTTTCGGCTTGTTTCCAGGGAGCTATCAGCGATGACATATCTGCTTTGAAACGAGAAGTTTGAACACTGTTTCGAGGTATCCACTCCAGCACACAATGCCAGTCAGAGTTAGCCAACATCTGGCGATTATGGTGTAATTGTTTGTCCGAAATTTCTACCATATTAGGTGGATTGATCCACCCTATCCAATGACGTACTTTTTCTGGTAGCAGCCAATCTTTTAATCGTGTATGAATCAGCCGCGTCAAAACCTCTTCATTTTTCAATGCACTAGCGGTTAATTGCACTAAAACAGACTGTAACTTGGTATGATTGCGTGCATAAGATAAGTGAGCAACAGAACTGTAGTGGATATCCCCAGATAGAATAACGACTTGCTGACGTTCCTCAAACAAGGTGGTTAAGAATGTTGCCAATGCTTCAGTATTAATGTTCCAAGCATCTCCAACATCCGTTGAAAAAACCTTCTCCTGTTGTAAGTGCCAATGATGAATCCAATCAACCACTTGTAATCCAAATACATTTGTGGGCGCAATCACAAATGTAGTCTGAATCTGAGTTTCTTCAACTACTTGTTGTAAAGGTAAAACTAGTTGTTGCTCAAAGGCTTTTGGACACAGCAGCATCGGTGGCGCAATTGGTTTTTGATCGGCTGGATAACCCCGCCAAGTCCTTGTATCCAGCACAATTACTTCATGACAATCGCTGCTGACTATATAGTTCCAAGTGAGTGCTTCAGGATGTCGATCTAGAATGAACACTGCACCGTCTCGAACTAAAATAGGTAAACCTGTGTGGGGATCGTTGGCTGGCATACCTATATAACGAGCGATCGCCTCCTCAGCTTTTGCATCCTTCCCTTGGGAAGCTGACCAAGCTTGTGCAGCTACCAACAGCTTTTCACCGGATTGACCTTCTGCAAATTGCCCTGGTGTATTGCCCCACCCTTGAAATACTGTGTAGGCTAACAATGCATTTTGGACTATTCTTCGCCCCAAAGGATGCCCCAGCACTCGCAAACACCAAGCTTGGTTTAGGTTCCAGTCATCAGTAACATCATGGTCATCAAAAATGGTGTACATGGGAATATTGGCAAGGGCGCGGCGCACTTTCCAAAGGGTATAAATGAATTGGCGCAAATGCTGCACTTCTCGGTTCCACTTCCTGATAGCTTTGCGATCGCGCATTACTTGGTGTCCTTTGGGAAACGCCACCGGCCAGCACACTGGCGACCAAGCTAGTAAATAAGTAGCGTAATACTCGCCGAGGCTGAAAAGATGACTGTTAACTTTCTCAGGTTTATTATGTAATCCTGCGGTCAACCTAGCTTGATTTGTCGCAACATCAGCCCGCCCTCCAGGGGGTAGCTGCTGGGGAGTGCAATACATTCCATTTACAGGAAGTTGTTCTTCCCAACCCAAGAGGGCATCGCCAAGAGTGCTGGCAACCCACAGGGATGGTTCTGCTACATCGTCGCCGTAAATTTGATCTCCGGTAAGGAATAGCTGGTGAGGGCGATGTTGGGGTTGATTCGCTGATACCTCAATCAAACTGTCAAGAATCGGCAATGCATCAAACCCATGACCATGAGGTTTGCGGCAGGAAGCATGGAAAATTTGCAAATCTTGAAGACGGTTTGGCGGCAGAACAAAGGTTGGTTTTTGATGATCAAAGTAGCTGATGCTGACCGTAGGAAGGGAGTTTGAGCATAATGCTTGTTGCATTTGCAGGGTTTGGTCAGCAACAGTAAACTGGAGGTCGTATGCATAGATATGACCTCCAGTTAGGCGATGTCCATCCTTAGACCGAGCCGTAACGGCAGCTATATGAAGATACTTACCCAAAGCAAAGGTAGAGTGTTCCCCCTTCAATAAGCAATTTCCTACTACTTCGCCATTATTTGTTGTGTCATAAACCTTGAGTTCTACCTGAAAAGACTGTTTTAGTGCAACCCATACCGTCACTGACTCTGATTCAGTATGTTTGAGGATTGGCCCCGCTAAAATCAGTGGCAATTCTTGTAAAAACTCGTCCCCAACTTGATACTTCATTAAATTCAGACATCAATTCCTATCTGTTTCACTTTATCAGTCGATAGAGGAGTTGATTGTAGCCTAAATAATAAAGGATGGGCGAGATCATCCAAGTTTTGAGCGCTGGCTTCCAGCGCTCAAACTTTTGTGCATCTTGCAGGAATTTAGTTAACTAATTCCCAGCGATACCTTCTTGACGCGCTGCTTGTTGCACAGCAGCAGCAACAGCATTAGCGACTCGCTCATCAAAGACTGAAGGGACAATATGTTCCCGATTCAAATCTGAAGGCTTGACTAAGGAGGCGATCGCACTTGCGGCTTCTAAGTACATTGTGGTGGTAATTGTCTTTGCCCGACAATCTAAAGCACCACGGAATACTCCAGGAAAAGCTAGGACGTTATTAATTTGATTCGGGTAATCACTGCGACCGGTAGCAATTACAGCTACATCTTTACTAATTAATTCTGGCTGAATCTCTGGAATCGGATTTGCCATTGCAAACACAATTGGATCTTTTGCCATCGAATGCACCATTTCTGGTGTCAAAACTCCCGGTGCGCTGACTCCAATAAATACATCTGCTCCTTGCATTGCACCTGCTAATGTACCCTGAGCTTTTACAGCAAATTCGAGTTTTTCTTCTGTTAAATCGGTGCGACTAGTAGAAATAATCCCTTTAGAGTCGCACATCCAAATTTTTTCTGCCCCAGCTTTCCTCAGTAACCGAGCGATCGCTACTCCAGCCGCCCCAGCACCATTAATCACGATGCGGATTTCCGCCATTGATTTATGTACCAGCTTTAGAGAATTAAACAACGCTGCCAAGGTGACAATTGCTGTACCGTGCTGGTCATCGTGAAAAACGGGGATATCTAACTCTTGGCGTAATCTCTTTTCAATTTCAAAACAGCGAGGTGCAGCGATATCCTCTAAATTCACACCCCCAAAAACTGGCGCGATATTCTTGACTGTCTGGATAATTTCTTCTGTATCTTGGGTGGCCAGACAAATAGGAAAAGCATCTAGCCCGGCAAATTCCTTGAACAGCATTGCTTTGCCTTCCATGACAGGGAGAGCAGCCGCCGGGCCGAGATTTCCCAATCCCAATACGGCACTACCATCAGTAACAATGGCAACAGTGTTTTGTTTGATAGTTAACTTGTAAACTTCCTCTGGGTCTTGAGCGATCGCAGTACAAATTCGGCCGACTCCGGGCGTGTAAGCCATTGCTAGATCGGAAACACTCTTCAGGGGGATTCTGCTAGTAATGCTGATTTTGCCACCACGATGCAAATTGAAGGTGCGATCGTAGACACTGAGTAACTTAATGTCTGGCAATGCTTTCACTGCTTGCACAATGGTTTCAGCGTGTTCCGTACTAGCCGCATCAACGGTAATATCACGGGTGGACTCTTTGCGAGTTTGCTCGATTAAATCAATTTGACCAAGATTACCACCAGTAGTTGCGATCGCCTGGGTTACCGATGCTAACATCCCTACACGATTGGGAATCTGCAAGCGTAGTGTCAAACTAAAACTAGAATTAGGAGTTAGGTCTGTCATGTTGATTTTGGATTTTAAGTTTTAGATTTTATATTGAATTGAGACAAAAACTAAAATCTGAGATTTGTAGTCAGTAGAAATACAATATACCTCTTGCAAAAGTCCCTAACACCCCAATTCAACACCTCTCGAAAAGCAAAGAGGGAAGACAAAGCGTAGCATTGGCAGGGTGGGGTTCTTATTTACTGCTCACAGTTTTAATAATTATTTTTATACCAAAGCATTTACTAATATAAATGAGTAACAATTTAGTAATTGTACCCAAATACACCAGATATTTTTTAAAACTTTATTTGTGTAAATATTTGTATTAAGTATAAATTCATGAAAAAAGCGCCCTCTAGATAGAGAGCGCGGTGAATTTTAACTTACAATTAACTGTGAATTACAGGTGCTGCATCTACGCCCGTCGTAGACATCGTTGCCACAGGTACTGCCTCACCAACAGCTAAATCCAGGGGGAAGTTGTGAGCATTGCGCTCGTGCATAACTTCTATACCTAAATTGGCGCGGTTTAGTACATCTGCCCATGTATTAATTACATGACCTTTAGAGTCAAGAATTGATTGGTTAAAGTTGAACCCGTTAAGGTTGAACGCCATCGTACTGATGCCCAATGCCGTCAACCAGATACCAACTACAGGCCAAGCTGCCAAGAAAAAGTGCAAGGAACGCGAGTTATTAAAGCTGGCATATTGCCAGATTAACCGCCCAAAGTAACCGTGAGCCGCTACGATGCTATAGGTTTCTTGTTCTTGACCAAACTTGTAACCGTAGTTTTGAGATTCACTTTCAGTAGTCTCCCTAACTAGAGAGGAAGTCACCAAAGATCCGTGCATCGCACAGAAAAAGGCACCACCGAACACCGCTGCTACGCCCAGTTGATGGAATGGGTGCATGAGGATGTTATGCTCGGCTTGGAACACGAACATGAAGTTAAATGTGCCGCTAATTCCCAGAGGCATCCCGTCAGAAAAGCTACCTTGACCAATTGGATAAATTAAAAAGACAGAAGTCGCAGCAGCTACAGGAGCAGAGTAAGCAACGCAAATCCAAGGACGCATCCCCAAACGATAGCTTAACTCCCATTGCCGACCGAGCCAGCAGAAAATACCAATCAAAAAGTGCAAGACAATGAGTTGATAAGGCCCGCCGTTGTAGAGCCATTCATCCATCGAAGCAGCTTCCCAAATGGGATAGAAGTGCAAACCAATGGCGTTAGATGTGGGTACAACAGCACCAGTGATGATGTTATTGCCGTATAATAAGGAACCAGAAACTGGCTCCCGAATGCCGTCAATATCAACGGGTGGTGCAGCAATAAAGGCAATAATGAAACAGATGGTAGCGGTTAATAGGGTAGGAATCATTAAAACCCCGAACCAACCGATATAAAGCCGATTGTCGGTGCTAGTAATCCATTGACAGAAACGATCCCACAGGTTGCCGCTTTCGCTTCTTCCTAGAGTTGTGGTCATAACTGTGTTGTTTATAAATCGTTGACAACAAAGGTTCCCAATTTTTCAGAATTGAGAATTAAGCTGTTTTCAAAGACTTTTGCCAAATACCTTCTCCCCAATAGCCGGGATTCTCTGCAATTACCTCACACCAAAAATGCTGTTAACTAACTTTCCCAGGGAGACTGTGTGAAAAAAGGGAAAACTTTCCCGGCTCCTAATATCACGTTTTACATTAATAATTTGTATTTTTCAAGACATTATTTTTAAGTTTTGCTAAGTTCAAGGCTCAACAAACTCAGAGTGTTTGATGAAGCAAATGGAACTACCCTATTTTCTCTGCTTTTAGAAGGTGATGGGGAACTATCATTTGTATAGTACAATCCTGCTCTTTGGCGAGTTTTTGGATAATTTCCACCACATCTCGTCCTGATTTTTGTCGATAAACTCAACCAAAATATCGCAAATCGATAGTTAATAGCCGTTACTTTACAGAGCAAGTAGGAGATAGGACAGACAAGGAAAAAATTCTACCTTATCTTCCTACTCTAAATTTTCATAAGAATTTATCCAAGCGGTTGATTCTCATTACATTCACGTGAATAATGGAATTCAAACTCATTATTTTCCCGTTCCCTACTTCCTCTATATACAACTGGACAAAACTTAGTGTTAGCGCTCATGCAATCCATGTGTGGCGTCTTAGCACAGACTACGAGTAGTCCACCCAGAACAAACAATAAACCACAGATTGCAAGCGTATTAACCCAATGCATTTCCAGCGCACCGTGAACTACTATTTCTCGCAGTAGAGATACAATTGTTACCTCAACTGCCACTCCTACAGAGATACTATGTTCTTGCAAATAGACCATTAATAGTCGGAATAACTCGACTAAAATCAACACAAATAGTATTTTTGCAGTCACCTGTTTATAGTCTAGTGGCTGCGTGATGGCGATCGCTATTCCCCACAATTGGATCAGCATGACGGCAAACAATCCCAAACACAAGACAATCACAATTAAGTCTTGAAAGGCTTCCATGTTGCGAACAATTGAGTGCCGATCAAGCCAGCGATCGCTAAATAAAAATCGACTTTTCTGGCGCTTTTGCATATACATTTTTCCAATCGGGACAACTTCAGACAACACCAGCGAGTCAACCCAATAGTTTTATGTTATGCAATATTAAGTTTTTGCGCCTCAGCGAGGTTTGTAATTTAAATTTTGTGCTTGTTGCAACAATTGCTCGGCATTTTTCGCCCACTGAGGATTTTTCTGAGCATTATATAAATCTCTAGCAAATTGCAATACTTGTACTGCATCTCCATATTGCTGTAACTGCATAAAAACTAACCCTGCACCATAATAAGCGTTGGGATAGTTAGAGTTAGCTTCGGCTGATTTTCTAAAAGCCTCTAATGCCTCTTGTGATTTGCGTTGCTGAAACCAAATTGAACCGAGATTGTAGTAAGCTTCAGGATACTTTGGATTAATTTTTACTGCCTGATTAAACGCATCTCTGGCTTGATCGAGTTTGCCTTGCTGGAGATAACACATCCCTATATGATAAGGAGGCTCTGGTGCATTTTTGCTATATTCTATGGCTTTTCTAAAAGATGCGATCGCTTTTTCACAATCTCTTTGCTGCTCTCGTACTAACCCCAAGTTATAGTGGGCAAATCCTAGTTTGGGATCAAGTTCTAACGAGCGTTGCAAGTAATCGTTAGCTAACTGTAAATTATTCCCTTCTAACAACGCACCACCTAAATTAGCAAAAGCTGGAGCAAACTTAGGATCGGCTTGCGTCGCTCGATAAAATGCATCCGCAGAGGGTTGTAATTGTCCCGTTTGTCGGAATACTAGCCCTAAATTATACTGCGCTGGTGCTAATGTCGGATCTAATTGAGTTGCTTGTTTAAAGGCTGCGATCGCATCTTGTACCTTTCCCGCCTGAATTGCTTGTAAACCTTGGTTTAACCAGTCTATAGCAGTTTTACCATTAGATTGTGCCAGCTTTAAAGGGATAGGAGCAGATAGAGAAACACAGGGAAAGGAAATGCTAACAAGCAGCATCAAACTTACTAACCCGGCTATGCGATATTTAAAGAATGATTTTCCCATTGATTTTCTGACTTGCAACACTTTCGGTTAAATTGACTTTATAAAAACTTTTTTACAAAATTTTTATTTTGCCATAAAAGCCTGTTTTAGTTAAGTTTTATTAAGCCAAATCTTACGACAGGCTACATTTTTTTTAAATTTAGATTAAAAGGAGCATAATAACAAATTAAAGAAGGGGTAATTTTGACTCCAGAGAAGCATTTTTTATCCCTGATATATACAGAATTGTGCGGTTAGGAAAGACTTACCGCAAGGGAGGTTTTATGAACGAAAAAGTAAAATCGGGTTCGCGGAATGTTGCAATTGTCGGGCCTTATTTGAGTGGAAAAACCACTTTACTAGAAAGCTTGTTATTTGTCACAGGGGCAATTTCTCGCAAAGGGAGTGTTAAGGACAGCAATACAGTGGGGGATAGTGCTGCCGAGTCGCGCGATCGCCACATGAGTGTAGAAGTCAGCGCCGCTAGCACTGAGTATAACGGCATTCGCTTCACTTTTATTGACTGTCCGGGAAGTATAGAATTTGCTCAAGAAACGTACAATGCTTTAATGGGAGTTGATGCGGCAATTGTAGTTTGCGAACCCATCCGCGATCGCGTCCTCACCCTCGCCCCTCTATTTAAATTCCTCGACGATTGGGAAATTCCCCACCTCGTCTTCGTCAACAAAATGGATCGGGCAAATATTCACGTTTTAGAAACGTTGCACGCCCTGAAAGCAGTATCTAGCCGTCCCCTGGTAGCGCATCAATATCCCATCATGAATGGGGAACAACTCACCGGCTTTATCGATATGGTGAGCGAACAGGCATATCAATATCATCCAGGCGCACCTGCCGATCCCATTCCCTTCCCCGAAAGCTTAAAAGAAGAAGAACATATAGCACGGGCAGAAATGCTCGAAGCCTTAGCAAATTTTGACGACCATTTACTCGAAAAACTTTTAGAAGACATCGAACCTCCTCAAGAGGAAATACTCCAAGATTTAAAAATGGAATTAGGGGCAGATTTGGTAGTGCCCGTTTTCTTTGGTGTAGCAGAACAAGATTATGGTGTTAGACCTTTATTAGAAGCCTTGTTACGGGAAGCCCCCGAACCAGAAACCACAGCAGAACGTCGTTTAAAAAACATAAAAGGTGATACACCTCTAGCGCAAGTATTAAAAACTTACTACACTCCCCAAGGTGGCAAACTCTCCCTCGTGCGTGTTTGGCGAGGCAAATTAACTGATGGCATTGTCCTCAATGGCATTCGCACCGGTGGAATTTACCGCCTCATGGGACAACAACAGCAGTCAGTTAACCAAGTTAATGCTGGTGAAATTGTTGCATTGAGTCGTTTAGAAGGAATCAAGACAGGCGATACAATCTCCACAGAACAGCAGTCGGCAATAAAATTACCCAAAGCTGTAGAGTTGGAACCAGTGTATGCCCTCGCCATTACACCAGAAAAGCGCAACGATGAAGTAAAACTTAGCAGTGCCATCACCAAGTTATTAGAAGAAGACTGTTCACTTGCTTGGGAACAACACGGCGATACTCACGAAGTTATCTTGTGGGGACAAGGCGAGATTCATCTACAAGTCGCCCTAGATAGACTGCGCCGCAAATATAACTTGCCAATGACAACTCATTTACCGCAAGTGCCTTACAAAGAAACCATCCGTAAAACAGTGGCTTCAATTCATGGGCGCTACAAGCACCAAAGCGGTGGTCACGGACAGTTTGGTGATGTTTTTCTCGACATCAAACCCCTACCACGCGGTACAGGTTTTAATTTTAATGAAACCATTGTCGGCGGCGTAGTTCCCAAACAGTACATTCCTGGGGTGGAAATGGGCGTGCGGGAATTTCTGACACATGGGCCTTTGGGCTTCCCAATGGTGGATTTGGCGGTAACTCTGACTAATGGTTCGTATCACAACGTTGATAGTTCCGAACAAGCCTTTAAACAAGCTGCCCGATTGGCAATGCAAACGGGAATACCCCAAGCGGAACCTACCCTGTTAGAACCAATTCTGCGGGTGGATGTTACCACACCTAGCGAATTTACTTCCAAAGTGCTGCAACTGTTGAGTGGTAGACGGGGGCAAATTTTAGGCTATGAAGGCAGAAACGATTGGCAAGGCTGGGATAATATCTCTGCATACTTGCCACAAGCAGAGATGCAAAACTTTATTGTAGAGCTGCGATCGCTCACATTAGGCGTTGGTTCTTTCCACTGGGAATATGACCATCTCCAAGAGGTGCCAGAAAAGCTTGCTGAACGTGTCATTCACAGCAATGGTAATGGTGGTAACGGCAACGGCAAGTAATTTTGGATTTTAGATTAATCTAAAATCAATACTAGCCCGGAACTTTAAGTTTCGGGCTAATAACTAAAGTCCAATAAATCGTTCTTAGTCTATATCTTCTTCAGTAAGACCTGCATCCTTGAGCAATCCTTTCAGTGTTCCAATGGGTAAATCACGATTGCCATGAACAGGAATAGAGAGAATGACACCTTTGTTGGCATAAATATGGTGACTGCCAGTAATCCGTTTCAGGTTCCAGCCATACCGTTCAACAATTTTACATAAGGCTTTACCAGAAACAGATTTCATAAGGATATTTCAATCAACTGTTTATCGGGTTCAAGTTCTTCCTGCTGGCTAGCAACTTCAAGCCAACCCTGAATCGCATCTTTAAGCATTTCCAACAAGTCTTCATAGCTTTCTCCCCATGTGTGACACCCTGGTAGGGCTGGTACAGAAGCACACCACACATCGTCTTCTTGCCAGATAACGGCTTTGATTTTCATGATAAATCTGTTGCAGCGTCGTGTTTTACATCTTAGCGTAACTACATTTGAGAGTTGCGTAGGCATGGCATCGCTCCAACGGCTAAGATTCCCGACTTCTCTAAGAAGTTGGGAATTTTTTCAATCTATAAAAGGATTCGTAAACTGCACGCCCTCAACCGTCGCACCTGATGCGATTTTACTCGACACAATTTAAATTTTACATACATTACATTATACATTACGTGCTACTAGCGATCGCTCCAAGGCTGAGATTCCCTACTTCTCTCAGAAGTAGGGAATCTTTATTTAATCTGTGAAAAGATTCGTAAACCGCTAACTTGTGTGAAATGGTATTAGTTTCATAAAAGCATTTGGGAATTATGTGATTAAGTATATTCGTCTTAATTACAGAGAAAAAACTCATGGGCTTTATAGTCTCTCTTGTAACTAGCCTAATTGCAATTCTCGTTTATCTCAATACAGATAGGATATCTGGTGAAAAGTCACGTTTAGCAATACGCACAATTATGATATTGATTAGTAGTATTGCAGTCCTGAATTCTATTTCTAGGCTTTTAGTGATTGTCCCACCAGGCAATGTTGGTGTCGTCAACTTTTTTGGTGAAGTTTCCGAAACTACTCTTAATCCTGGTGTTCACTTACTTAATCCCTTTAACAAAGTGCTGAATTTTTCCACTCGCATTAAGGATGTAAAGGAAAATGTAGATGTAACATCCCAAGAAGGTTTGAGCCTAAATCTTGATGTCAGTCTTCAGTACAAGCTCGATCCGCAAAAGGCAGCTACAGTATATAAAACAATTGGAACTGATGAAACACAACTGGTAATTTCCAGATTCCGTTCTACTGTCCGCGCCATCACGGCAAACTACCCAGCCAGTGCTATTTACTCTACCAAACGCCAAGAAATCGCCCAAAAAATTGACCAACAACTCACCCAAGAGATACCAGCTTTGGGTTTCATCGTTGAGGAAGCTCTTTTGCGAAACGTCAAAATGCCTGATACTCTACAAGCTGCAATTCAAAACAGACTCAAGACAGAGCAAGAAAACCAGCAGATGAAATTTGTTTTAGAAAAAGAGCGTCAAGAGGCAGAACGAAAGCGTATTGAAGCGCGAGGTATAGCTGATTCGCAAAAAATTATCTCTGCTGGACTTACCAACCAAGTGCTACAACTGCGAGCGATTGAAGCAACAGAAAAGCTAGCTCAATCTAATAATTCTAAGCTTGTAATTATTGGTTCTGAAAAAGGCGGTATGCCTATTATGCTCCAGCCAGAAGCAGGAACCTCAAAACCCTAAAATTTTATTATCAGGTCAATGGCTTGGCAAAATTTCAATTGTATAGGGTGGTTTATATTACATCAATTTTTCCAAAATTTTGTCTAGAAAAAACTCTGCTTCTTTTAACAAGGAGTGATGTAATAGACGAAAGTGATCTTCTTTAATAGGTGCATGGTTTAGACCAAGCCATTTGAATTTCTCAGACAAACCTTTCCAAGACTTTTTGATATCTGTTTCTTTTCCATGATCTGCATCATGACGTAGCCACTTATTTCTTAAATGCTTGATACACCAAATAAAATCACAATCTACCTTTTCATCTAGTACACCACCGTGCTTAATTAAAAAGCGTAAGTTATCTTTTCCTGCTCCCTCATAAAAAGTAAAGTAGAAACAATCTATAAAGTCTGCAAAACTCAGTTTATTTTGAGGTATTATCCAATGTAAATTTGTGCAAGCTTCTATAAGCTTAGTTGTTGGTTTGAATATTTCTCTCTGTTCTTTGATTTGCATTACCTCATTACATTGAACAATTAATTTCCAAATTCGATTTACCTGTGCAGATGCTTGGGCGGCAGGAGAAAGTAATATTAAAGACTCTTCATCCTTTTCCTCACAATATTCTACAATTGTTATTAATTCATCTTGTTGAACAATTGGTAATAATAAATCTATCTCATGTAAAGCTAAATCCTCATCTTCTGGTACAGCAATAATATTAATTAAAGTCTCAGTTGCAGTTAATAATTGATCTTCTGCTAAATGCAAAGAAGTCTCTAAAGCCCAAGAAACTTTTTCACTTGTACTTTGCTCAAGACGTTGATAGGTTTTCTCTACAAAATCTGTATAAACCCTTGAAGGTTTTAATAAGTTTTGTACTAAAGCTGGATTTTTACTAAATAGGTTGAGTTCTTGAATTTGACGTGCAACTTCTGTGAAACTATTATCCCATACCCTTGAGGCAAGTACGATTTCCTTTAATTGACGAGACGTCTGAAAAATATTTCGACTGGGCTGAACCAATTTTTGCCAAGTAGAAATTTGTTTACTTAAATTTGCATACAAATTGTCTTGTGCAAACTCATATTTTGTTCTAAGTCTTGTATCAGATAAATTTTCTAATAGCTCAGAGTGAGGGAATAACCTTGATTTACAAGATAAATTTTCTAATAACTCAGAGCGGGAGAATAGTCTTGATGTACGAGATAGACTGTCTAGTAAATTAGTATGGTTAAATAGCCTTGCTCTGCCAGTAAAGGTTTCTTCTATCCCGCTAGTTTGCTCAGATATTTTTGAAAAGATAGATGCATAAGAGGTATTTAAACCTTCTAGATTTTGTAATACTTTTTTAAATGGACTATCATTAAATTTTTCAAATGACATATGATTTTTTGTTGATTATATAGTTCTAACAATATTTATTGTAGTCTGATAAATAAGGAGCTACAATAGCTTAATACTGGCTTTTGTAAGTTTAAACCTTAAATTTCAATTATTAGTAATGGTAACACTTCAATTACGACAATTAAGTGTTTCGCCGGGACATAGAGTAATACTCCACGATGTTAACTGGGAAGAATTTGAGGCGATTCTAGAAGAACTTGGCAACCATCGAACCTCTCGATTGGCTTACAGTCAAGGAACTTTGGAGATGAGAATGCCATTACCGAAGCATGAGAAAGCCAAAGTCATCATTGGGGATTTGGTGAAAATTCTGCTGGAGGAGTTAGCAATTGACTGTGAGACATTTGGCTCAACCACCTTTAAACGCGAAGATATGGCTTTTGGTGTAGAGCCTGATGATTCTTTCTACATTCAAAATCATGCTCAAATGATTGGTAAAGAGCGAATAGACTTGACGATTGATTCGCCACCCGACTTAACAATTGAAGTTAATATTACTTCCAAAACTCAACTGGATGCTTACGAAGCTTTGCGAGTTCCTGAACTATGGCGATATGAAGATGGGAAGCTACAAATTAATATTCTTCAGGATGGCAAATACATTGAGTCTGAAATTAGTTCTACTTTTCCCAACTTGCCTATTATTGAAATAATTCCCCGGTTTGTCGAACAGAGCCGAACTTTAGGTAGAAGTCCAACGCTTAGAGCATTTCGTCAATGGGTAAGAAAGTAAATCACCCAAACTTAATGTAATTCTTGCTCCATCCGCGCTAAATCTCTTATCCAATGGTCGAGTTATCCCATTCTCACTTTGCTGCTAGTTGAATGATACAGTATGAGCGTTACTAGAAACTGATGACTATGAGCGGCGAGATTGTCGAAAAACTGAAGGAAGCTAGTACTGGCTTGTTAATGATGAGCGAGTCGGATTACCCTTTCGAGGTTGTTCAGTGGGAAGGTGCTGCACCTGCAACACAGGAGAAAATTTTACAGCTAACAGGTTCTCAAGACCAGCCAGTAGAAGTAGTAGACTTGGACTATCTCTTTCGTAATTGTGCATTTGAGCAAGAGTGGCACAATGAATTACAAAAAAAAGATGTTAAAAAATTTCAAACACTTGTCCAAACGCTTAAAGATAATCTTAGTGACATCAGCGTTTATCGTGTTGGACAAATAAATATTGATGCTTACATCATAGGACAAACTAAAGATGGTGACTTAGCTGGAGTAGTAACAAAACTGGTTGAAACCTAGTAAGCAGGTTGGAAATTTATCTAAATAAAAACCTAGCCATATAGATGGCTAGGCTTTCTCATTTTTGAAATCATCTAAACTTATAAATTATCGATTTGCGCTTCTATTGCAGACTGAATAGATGTTGAAACTTGTGAGAGAAAATTGTATCCAGTTAGGGATTCTAATGAGTCAACGCTAACCCGATAGTTTCTCCAATCCGCTGTTCGCACCCCTTGGGCGTTGGGAATATTTACAGCAATGACTCTCGTGCTATTTGACAGGCCGGCAAGTCCTGAACCTGGAGTATCGAGGACAACAATAATTTTCCAGGTTCTATTAGGGACTTGAACCCGTCCATTAGCTATTGTATAGAACCTTCCATTAGAACCAGTACCGCCCATCCCATATCCACCAGATATAATGTAGAGTTCTTTACCCTGTCTTACTAAAGTTCTGGCATATTCCTCTAGGTTTGCCCAAATTCCTTGATTATTATCTGGGGCTTGAGCAATCATATTACTCATCAAAAAGGTGGCAGAATTATTAGTAATACTACTAGTTCTGTCACCACTAGGTGTCATGTGACCACGATCAAACCCACTTCCACTAAAATCGGTAGATTGAACTTGATAGCACCCAGAAGGAAGGGTTGTATCAGCCCGGAAATTATCTTGCCTTGATGTACTACCTAACCAACTACTATTCAATTGCCAAGACACCCAATTTGCTCTACCTGTTCCGCAGTTGTAACCAATTACATACTGTGGTTTGACTAGCAAGTAGTTATTTAGGTTGAAAGTTCCAGCATTGCTTGGGTTGCCAAGGGTTAGGTGAACACTTGCTGATAACTGGGCTGGTACGATCTTTGCCAACCCAATTATGAATAAAACTACTACCACAAATGGCAGCAAAAACTTGAAAATCTTGATTTTTTTCATGTTTTTGTACTTTTGATTGCAAAAGCATTGTCCGAGTTCTTTACTTCAACATCAAGCATTCAGGGATACAAAACTAAAGATTTTTCTAATGGTAAAGATGTAGTGACACCATAGCTAGAAATCTTTGTTCGGCAAGAGTTAACAATCAACAAATCACTACTTTAGCACTACCTTGGTGACGAGCGATGCCTAGGGCAGGCTACGCCTACGCTTAAAATTTCACACCCCTATACCAAGATTTATACATCTAATCATTAACACCAATCTTTTTTTTAGAGGAAATTTAATTATGTGAAAAATGAGGACGATTTACACAGCAATAAAAACTTAAATGCCAGCAGTTAATAAACCTTTTGCAAAAGTCAAAAAATCAGGAATGTCATTTTGAGGGGAACTCAGGGGAGAAAAAATTTTCACCAGATGTTTCGCTCCGCTCAAGATGACAATTTAAGTATTTATTCAAGATAAGGTAAGTATACTTATTGCCTTAATCTCTAATTTTCTGTTTGCAGTGGCAGCTATTTAATTACCTTAAAATTCTCAATGGTGAGATATCTTTCTTCATCAGCTATCTGACTGTTGTAATCGATATCAATTTGGGTTGGATAGCCGAATCTAGCATTATACCGCACATTTAGGCTGGCGGCTTTACGCTTGATAGCATCTTGAATCACATCAAACAGTTTAGGAATTGTGTTGTAATTTTGAAAGTATTCTTTAACATCTTTACCTGTAGCTACAGAAGTGATAGAACGTGTTTGACCATTACGTACTTTAATTACTACTGGCCCCCTAGCATCGCCTATACAAAAGCAACTATTGCTCAAAGTATAGTCATAGTTGGAAATGTTTTGCTGATTCCAGAAACGGCGATTAAATTCTAATCGCTTTTCTGCTCGCCTTAAATTCAAATTATTATTCGGTGGCGATTGTGCTATCTCTATAGGAGATTTAGACATTACTGGTAGGTTCATTCCAAAAGATAGCAATAACCCGGCACTGATAATGATAGGTAAACGCATATCAATCCCTTAAATTTCAAAAGTATTATATATGTATTATATATAATACTTTGTCTACTTATTTAAGTAGACTTTATATTTTTATTAAAATTTATCAGTGGTAGACGAGCGCAAATAGCAAATTTATGACTGCAAGAAACTAGGAACTGCTTGGTTAGTGTAGTCTATAGCTAACTTAGATCCGATGTAATCGCATACACGCGAGAATATTTTCTATATGCCGTAGAATCTTTACTGTAAAAAACAAATGTTTTATTGCAAGTATGAATAAATCACAAACTTGGTCTATTGTCAAGCTATCTGCTGGGAATTGCGAAATTATCCTCAGTGACAAAGTTGGAGACGATAATCTAGAGATTGTAGAACAGTGGGGACCTTTTAGTTCGCAAGAAGAAGCGATCGCTCGGCGTGTAGGACTTATTAGGGCTGGAAAGTGCCAACCAGTTTAAGTTAGAAGTTAGGAGTTAAAAGTTGACAATAGACATCTTCAGAAATTAATTATGAGTTACCTTAAACGTTTGTAGAGACGTTGCATTGCAACGTCTCTACATTCTTTTTCGGAAATGTCTAATGATGATTTTACTCCTAACTCCTCACTATTCACTCCTAACTTATTCCTAACTTTTCATTTTTCTGCCGTAGCTGCGCCCTGAGCAGCAATTTTTTTACCTATAACCTCTACTGCTTTAGCAAATTGAGGGTCTTTTAGGGTAGCGAGTTTTTCACGTTCGTTGAGCCACAAATCCTGTCGCTGGGCATCTGTCAAATCCACTTTTATATCTGGATCAATACCATGCTTATTAATATCTCTATCATTAGGCGTATGGTATTTAGCAATTGTCACCGCTAATCCTGAGCCATCTTCTAGTGGACGTACTGATTGCACTAATCCCTTACCAAAGGTTTGAGTTCCCACCAACGTTGCACGTTTGTTGTCCTGCAACGCTCCTGAAAGGATTTCGCTAGCACTGGCTGAACCTTTATCTACTAATATTACCAACGGTTTATTTGTCAGAGCGCGTCCGTTTGCCACTTCTCGCTCTCGCTCACCTTGGCGGTCAATGGTAGAAACAATTGTGCCTTTATTCAGCCACATCCGGGCAATATCTATACTAGAGAAGAGTAAGCCACCTGGATTACTACGCAGATCAAGGATATATCCAGCTACCCGTTTGCTTTCTAAATCTTTGATAGCGGTTTGCATTTCTTTACTAGCATTAGCGCTGAACTGGTTCAGGCGGATGTAGCCAAGGTTACCTGCTGGAGTTTTCTTTTGGGAGTATTTAACTGGATGGATTTCAATCCGCGCTCTTTTGATGTCAAACTGTTTTGTTTGACCATTGCGCTGAATCGTTAAGGTGACTTTCGATCCTGCTTCACCTCGAATTAGGGATACCGCCTGATTGGTATCCATCCCCTTGGTACTTTTGTTGTCGATTTTGAGAATGATATCTTTTGCCAAAACACCAGCTTTAAAAGCTGGTGTATCTTCAATTGGCGCAATTACAACCAATTGCTTGGTTTTTTCATCCTGGCTGATTGTGATCCCAATCCCCGTGAGTTCTCCAGAGGTATCCACTTGCATATTCTTGAATTCCGCTGGGTCCATAAACCGGGTGTACGGATCTTCTAGCTTTTTGAGCATTTCCCGAATGGACTTGTACGCATCCTGCGGATTACTGTAGGACTTGCTTAAGTATTCCTTACGAACAGCCTGCCAATCTACCTGATTAAAAGTACCGTCTACATATTGGCGTTGAACAATTTGCCAAACTTCATCTACTAATTCTTTGGGACTTGCTTTAAATAAAGCCTGACCTCGCGAGTGAATGCCAAGGCTAGTAACAGCGATCGTTGAGAGTGTCACTACCGTAGCACCCAAAACAAGCCTACTTTTTGTAATCACCATAATGACAGCTGCGTCAGAGGGAAAATATATAGTCAGTATGCTCAATCTAACACAGGCTAACACTGTACAGACCGAGTATGTATCCCTAATTTAAACAAAATACTTGACAATCCGGCGAACTTGGTGATTTATACAAAATTTTTGGGCATAGGGCATTGAGTATTGGGAATGGGGCATTGGGCATTGGTTATTCTCCTTGCCCTCCTCTACTTCCCCTGCTTCCCCTGCTCCCTGCCCTAACTGACTGCCCCCTTACGGTTCTACCCAGCGTTCATCGGCTTTAATCAGGTTAATTAATTCCTCTACACCTTTATCTTCTGGGACTTTTTTAATTTCCTCTCTGCCACGATACAAAGAAATGTAACCAGGTGTCTTGCCAACATAACCATAGTCGGCATCTGCCATTTCTCCAGGGCCATTGACAATACAACCCATAACTGCGATGTCTAAACCAGTTAGGTGTTTTGTGGCTTCCCGGACTTTGTGTAGCACTTCCTCTAGGTTAAACAAAGTGCGTCCGCAGGAAGGGCAAGCGACGTATTCCACCATCGTTTTTCGCAATCCCAAAGCCTGGAGAATGCTGTAACAGACGGGAATTTCTTTTTCTGGTGCTTCTGTAAGTGAGACGCGAATTGTATCGCCAATGCCATCAGCAAGTAAGGTAGCAATACCAGCAGTAGATTTAATTCGCCCATATTCGCCATCACCGGCTTCGGTAACGCCTAAATGTAGCGGATAATCCATACCCAGTTCATCCATGCGCTTGGCCATCAGGCGATAGGCGGCTAGCATTACCGGTACTCGTGAGGCTTTCATAGAAATTACCAAGTTGCGGAAATCCAAGGATTCACAGATGCGAATGAATTCTATGGCAGATTCCACCATGCCTTCTGGGGTGTCACCGTAGGTAAATAGCATCCTTTCAGCGAGGGAACCGTGATTTACCCCAATTCGCATCGATTTATCTTGATCTCGCAAAGAAACTACTAGAGGTTCTAGGGTTTCGCGGATTTTCTCGCCAATTTCGTCAAATTCGGATTGAGTATATTCGGTTCGATTGACGTTGGGCTTTTCAAAAACATATAACCCCGGATTAATCCGCACTTTTTCTATGTGCTTGGATACTTCCAGAGCGATTTTTAGACCATTGTGATGGACATCAGCCACAATTGGCACGTCTTGGTAAGTTTTTATTAATTTTTGTTTAATTTCTGCTAAAGCTTTAGCATGAGCCATACTCGGTACTGTAACACGGACAATTTCGCAGCCAATTTCGTGTAGACGACGAATACCAGCCACGGAACCATCAATATCAAGGGTGTCTTCGTTAATCATCGACTGCACTACAACGGGGTAGCCGCCGCCAATGGTGACATTTCCTACCTTTACGGGACGAGTTTTACGTCGCTTAATAGTTGTGTCAAAGGCAGGTTGGCTAGATGTAGTATTTGAAGTATCTACTATGGGGAGAGTTTGCATAACCTGATTAGGTAAATTTGCTGTCGTTAAAATATCAGATTTGATAAATCTCTGTTTCTCAGATTGCCACAGGTGGTGGCTCTTTGGGACGATTAATATAGAAAAAAAAGGAAAATAACACAGGCAAAGAAATAAAGAGCAATTTAAAGGTTTTGCTCATTTATAAAGATATATTGCTAAAAAATCTTTTTAATTGAGTAGCGATCGCGCAGGTTTCACAGAAAAGCTTAAGGAAGCGATCACTTTATTGCTGAGTCATAAATATTACTAATATCATCATAATTCTATAAGATAACCTGCAATATCTCGGTTCCTAAGAGTGATAACTTCTCTGCGAGACGCTGCGCGAACGCTAACGCTAAAATTATGTTCTGATAATACAAATATACTATTTAGTGTGGGCTTGAGAAAATTTCGGAATTGAAATTATAGATGTTATTACAGAATAAAAGCGGCTGTAATTATGAACACCCAAATAAGCCCCAAACTACTAATTCCTCCACACTTTAACCCTGAAGAAGTGGGCAAAGTCTGGCGCATACCTTACCAACAACGTGCCGCTGAAGCTGAAATCTGGGCAAAACAACACCATATCAAACCTGCATCTTTAGATAAAAGCCGGATTTGCTTACTATTAATTGATGTCCAAAACACCTTCTGTATCCCAGAATTTGAATTATTTGTAGGTGGAAAATCTGGACATGGGGCAGTGGATGATAACGTCAGATTGTGTGAGTTTATCTATCGCAACTTGGGAGTAATTACAAAAATTGTCCCTACTCTAGATACCCACACAGCAACGCAAATCTTCCATCCCATTTTTTGGGTGAATGCCGCCGGAGAACATCCTACCCCAGCAGCGACTAACATCACTCCAACAGACATTGAACAAGGTATCTGGAAGGTTAACCCAGCAATTGCTGACAGTGTTACTAATGGAGATTATGAATTACTAGAAAAACACGCTTATCATTACATTAGAAAACTCAGCCAAGACGGTAAATATCCCCTCACCATTTGGCCTTATCATTCTATGTTGGGTGGTATTGGTCACGCTTTAGTTTCATCGGTAGAAGAAGCAATATTTTTTCACAGTATTGCTCGTCAAAGCCAGACGCAATTTGAACTTAAAGGTGAAAATCCCTTAACAGAGAACTATTCCATTTTACGTCCAGAAGTGTTGGAAGATTTTGAGCAACGTCCACTTGCCCAAAAGAACACGCGCCTGATAAAGCAACTTTTAGAATGTGATGCAGTAATTATTGGTGGCCAAGCTAAAAGTCACTGTGTTGCCTGGACAATTGACGATTTATTAACAGAAATTAAACAGGTAGATGCTTCCCTTGCTCAAAAAATTTATCTCTTAGAAGATTGCACTTCCCCCGTTGTCGTTCCAGATGTTGTGGACTATACAGAACAGGCAGATGAAGCATTTGCAAGATTTGCAGAGGCAGGAATGCATATCATAAAATCTAGCGAATTTGGGAATTGGGCATAGGGCATGGGTAAACAATCATAAATAATGGTTCTTCTTCCTCTGCTTACCCTGCTCCCTTGTCTCCTACTCCTCATTTCTTCAAATAACCCTTTGGATCCTCCGCTACCCAACCCAGAGATGAGCTAGAACGCACTTCAAAATGGAGGTGCGGTTGACTGGAGGTTGGTTGTCCACTAGTACCTACTGTTCCCAGTAAGTCGCCTTTGTTTATTTGCTCACCGACAGTAACTTTGATACTGTCAAGCTGGGCGTAGCGGCTTTGGAGTCCGCCAGCGTGATTAATAATGACCAACTTGCCATATGAACCTTGCTCATTAGCAAAGGCTACGGTTCCAGGCGCGATCGCTTGCACATTTGTACCAATCGGTGCTAATAAATCAACACCACTATGGAAGAAAACTTCATTTGTAGCAGGATTAATTTGCCAGCCATAAGCTAATCCCACATTTGCAGCTTCCCCCAAAGGATATCCAGCCAAGGATGCGCGGTTTGGCGTACCTCCACCAGTAGGCAAAGGGGATTTAGTTACAACACCATTAGGCGACCAATTTACCCCCGGAACAAACACAATTCTAGGGTCTTGTTGGCAGCCATTCACTTCAAAAAGGCTATCAGCACGAACTTTATATTGTGCCGCCACTTGTCGCCAAGTTTGACCACTAGGCACTTCGACTACAATCCCATTGTAGGGAGGAATTTGAAGTACACTACCAACGGCTGCGTAGGTGGAACCCGCCGCAGGCATCGCACCGCTCTGCAAAGCTGGATTCATGCCGATAATAGTTGTAGGTAGGAGATTGTAACGCTGCGCTATGCTCTCCAAAGTTTCACCACGAACAACTTTATGGCGTTGGAAGCGAGATAGGGCTGGAGTTGGGCAACCACCTACAGCAGCGTTGGCGCTGTTAGTGTTTGGCAACGTGGAGACTAGGCTTAAGGCGCTAACTAAGCTACAGAGAAACAGTTGACGAAAGGGTAAAATCATGTATACATATCAAAAGCGCATTAACTTTAAATTTTAGATGGAGAGTCTGGAAAGTGGGGAGTGGGAAGTGGGGAGCAGACAGCAGAGGGGAAAGAGGTAATTTTAATTCTCCACCTTGCTCGTTGCCCCTAACCCTCTGCTTCTTTTGCCCCATTCCCCATGCCCAATACTTAATTCCTCATAAATTGATCTATCCACTTGTCGTTAGCTTGACTACACTTAGAAGTTAGCAACTGCATTTCTGTCCTTAAGCAGAATGATTATGAAGTTATCCTTAAAGCAACTGTCGGTTTATTTATTTTTATTGGTGTTCGGCTGTGGTGCAGGTATATTTGGCAGTCGCTATCTCCTGCTAAAAAACCCCTCGTTTCAACAGTTAAAAAATGTAACAATGGCTTCGCCTCCAGAATCTGTAGTGCCAAATTCTTCTAATGGAGGTAGTGGTTCTACTGGGGGCGATAATGTGAATTTTATTGCGACGGCAGTGCAAAAAGTTGGCCCGGCTGTAGTGCGAATTAATGCCACTCGCAAAGTCGCCAATCCTATCTCTGAGGCTTTGAAAAATCCCCTCTTACGACGATTCTTTGGAGAGGATGAGCAACCAATTCCCCAAGAACGCATTGAGCGCGGTACAGGATCAGGATTTATTTTGAGCGAAGATGGAGAATTACTCACTAACGCTCATGTGGTAGCAGATACAGATACAGTACAAGTCACCCTCAAGGATGGTCGGAGTTTAGAGGGGAAGGTGGTAGGAGTTGACTCGGTGACAGATGTCGCAGTGGTGAAAATAAAAGCTGATAATTTACCGACTGTGAAACTGGGCAATTCGCAAAACTTAATCCCAGGACAATGGGCGATCGCTATTGGCAATCCTCTAGGTTTAGATAATACTGTCACTATCGGCATCATTAGCGCTACAGATCGCACCAGCACTCAAGTCGGTGTCCCCGATAAGCGAGTCAGCTTTATTCAAACTGATGCCGCTATTAACCCTGGTAATTCTGGTGGCCCCTTGTTAAACGCCCAAGGCGAAGTGATTGGCGTTAACACTGCTATCCGCGCTGATGCTCAAGGACTTGGTTTCGCCATTCCCATTGAAACTGCCGCCCGCATAGCCAATCAACTTTTTACCAAAGGGCGTGTGGAACATCCCTTCTTAGGTATTGAAATGGCAGACCTTTCTCCCATCAAAAAACAACAGATTAATCAAGAAAACCAACTGAACATTCAGCAAGAAGTCGGGATTGTGATTAAAGGAGTCACAGATGATTCCCCAGCCAAGCGTGGAGGGCTGCTTCCTGGAGACGTGATTCAAAAAGTTAATGGTAATGCAGTCAAAACCTCAGCCCAAGTTCAGAAGCTGGTAGAATCTAGCAATGTTGGGGAGATTTTAGCCATTGAAGTCAACCGCAACGGTAAAACTCAAACCTTCAAAGTACAATCAGGAGCTTATCCTGAAAGGAAGTAGTCAGAATAATTCGTAACTAATTAATTCGTAATTCAGAGTTACAAGAAGTTCGCAGACTCGCTATAAGCGTACTCGTAAAGAGAGGCAAGCTAGACTTAGAATCTCTAAAAGTTGCTATGCCGTTGTCGTTTACGCAGCGTCTTCCCTTCTCCCCAAGGGAGAGGCTAGCGCCTGCCGTAGGATGCCGAAAGGGCTATAGGGAGAAGAGAAGGCTTGACGCTGCATAGTGGAAGCTTGAACTTTCCACTGTTTTATTAATCACCAAATTCAGATATTTTGGTGCTAGCTTGTACTTTACTTAATTACGAATTACATAGCTTGCTTCTCGCCGGAGGCGAGTATTACAAATTAGTAATTATTTAATCAATAGTCGAAGAATCTATGACTACTGACTATTGACCATTAGATAAATGCTCTAACTGCATTCTTTGTTCCATCTGGCGCAGAAAATACCCTGTCATCATGGCCGACGCTAGAAGCCCAGCTAAGTTCTCCCGATCTGTTGTGATTTGCACGTTGAAACTTTCAGCCGGGAGCATTCCCACAAGCCCTTGGACATTTTGCGAGATGATTTGTTTAATTTCAGGGCTGGCAGACTGAGCAATCCTTGCTAAAACATCAGGAGACTGATGCTGTAAATATTTGAGTAACTGATTGGGGTATTGCTCAGAGTGGTCGGAAAGAAGTTGATTAGGGTGTTCCTCAGAGTTGTCATTCAAAAAGTCAGGATTAAACACCATTGGCAGTTTTATTTAGCTTAATTGCTAACTCTACTCTAAACCATAGTACAAGGGTAGCGCATTCACCATAGGTATAAGTCAAGGGGAGGGGAATGGGGAATGGGGAATATGGAAATAGGGCATTGGGCATTGGTTATTAATTCTTGTCCCTCACTCCCTCATCTCCCCCTGCTTTCTCATCCCCCACTCCCCACTCACCACTCCCCACTCCCTCCAGTTTTAGTTCTAGTTCTAGTTGTTCTTCTTTCTGGCTATTAGAAAGTATTTGCGGGAGTTGTTCAATTTGAAAATACTGATGAAATTTTGGGGTTACTTGGAGTGAATAGGAACGAGAATCGCTGTCTCGGCGCTTTCGGATGAAACCAAGTTCGACGAGTTCTGGAACGTGTTGATATACTCCTGAACCGCGTAAATTAATCAAATCGCTCTGGAGTATAGGACTATTAAGGGCGATCGCGGCCAAAGTCCGCAATGCACCTACACCCAATTCTACTGGTATCATCGTTTGCACCAAATCATGAAAGTCAGACCGGAGTTGCAAACTGTAACCATCTGGGGTTTCTATGACCTCTAAGGCGCTATCTCGGTGAGCATAGTTGTCCATTAGTTCAATTATGCCTTCTTTGACAGCAGCGCGATCGCACGCGGCATACTCGGCGATTTCTCCGAGGGACAAGGGTTTACCTTTTAAATAGAGAATCGCTTCTATCTTCGTCGCTGTGGCTGTAATCATTTAGTCATTGGTCATTGGTCATTGGTCATTAGTCATTAGTACATGACAACTAACAATTAATAAGTGTGTGGCATTATATCGTAAATTGTCAAAATATTGTTTGAAAGCTCAAATTGGGGATTGGGGATTAGTTATTCCACCACTGCCTCAAAAACCTCTAGTTGTAAGAATAAATTCTGCGATCGCTAAATCTTGTGGAGTAGTCACTTTTAAATTTGTTTCTTCTCCCTCGACAATTCGCACTTCAATACCACACCTTTCAAATAAGGCGGCGTCGTCAGTTACTTCCCAGCCTTGACGGACACCCTCAGCATGGCACTGTTTCAACAACTTGACATTAAATCCTTGGGGAGTTTGTGCTGCCCATAATTGTCGTCTGTCAGGTGTTTTTTGAATTATGCCTTGTTCATCGACAACTTTGATGGTGTCTTTGACAGGTACACCAGCAATTAAACCGGGACAGTGGCGAATGGCCTCGGCACAAGAGTTAAATAAATCTGGTGTGACAAGGCATCTGGCTCCATCATGAATCAATACTTGTTCTGCGGTCACTGGTAGCGCCTGTAAGCCGTTGTAAACAGATTCTTGGCGGGTGGAACCACCTGTAATCAATTCCACTGGTTTAGTTAGCTTGAGATCGGCGAGAATTGCTTTTAAGTCTGGCCAATCAGTAGGCTGAGAAATAATCCCGATCCAACTGATGGTATTCGCGGCTTCTGCGGCTAATAGAGTCCAAGCAATAATTGGTTGCGATCGCACGAGCAGCAGGAGTTTATTGCGGTTACTCCCCATTCTTTTTCCGATTCCAGCAGATGGAATTAGTAAATACACAGAATTCCTCAATCTTTAAGCTATATATTTTCCCCTAAAATAGGGAGCGAGTAAGCGTCAATAAATATTATGCGAGTAGTAGCCCTTGTACCTGGCGGAATTGGCGACCAAATTCTCTTCTTTCCGACTCTAGATGACCTGAAGCGTAATTATCCTAACGCTCAGATAGATGTCGTTGTTGAACCCCGGTCAAAGGCTGCCTACCGAGTGAGCAAGTCAGTTCACGAGGTACTGACCTTTGATTTTCAAGACCGTAATAGTCTGGCAGATTGGGGTAACCTGGTGGGCACAATTCGCGATCGCGAATACGATATTGCCATTGCTGTGAAGCAAAATTGGTTGGTGGGTCTGATACTCTGGTTGACAGGAATCACCACACGCATTGGCTACCAAGGCAAAGGGGCGGTTTTTCTCACTAACGCTGTCCCATTCAAACCATCCCAGTATGCGGCGGCAGTATATCATGATTTGCTGCAACCATTAAACATAAAAACCCCTGTTCCAGAGTTAGCTGTAAATGTGCCAAAACCAGATATTGAGTGGGCACAAAAAGAACAAAAACGTTTAGGGGTACATGAAACAGGCTATATCTTGATTCATGGCGGTTCTGGCCAGTTATCCCAGGCTAAAGAACTGGATAAAATTTACCCTGTCGAGAAGTGGCACCAAATTATTCAAAACTTCCAAGACAAGCAGCCGGATCTGCCTGTGGTGGTGATTAAGGGAATTGACGATGAGCAGTTTGTCCGATCGCTTCTGGGGTCTTCTCCAGATATCAAGGTGACTGCCCCAGATGATATTGGCAAGTTAACTGCTATAATTGCCGGGGCAAATCTGATGTTGTCTACTGATAGTGCGGCACTACAACTGAGTGTTGCAGTCCAAACTTATACCATTGCCCTATTTGGGCCCACCAATCCAGCTAGGTTGTTGCCGAAAAACGATAAGTTCCTGGCTATTGAATCCCCTACGGGAAAAACGGCGGATATTTCACCAAACGCAGTTTTAGAAAAAATCTGGGGTGGCTAAACCAGCAGTTTGTCCCAATTTCTGCAATCAGTTTATTGGATATCAAATGTAGTTATGCGTTTGTTGAATGACCGCAAAACCTGGCCGTGACAGCTAGATTTTGCGGTTATTTCAGTATTTAAAGAAGAAGCCATAAGTCAAAATTCAGAGTCAATACCCTCTCCACGAGAGGCTATTCTATCCCCCAGCAACACAGAATTCATCCTGAATTCCTTTTTGTTAAAATATCTCAAAAAAAGCATCCTCTAATTCATAACCCAGCATTTGGGCCATAGACTTCAGCCGCGAGAGACTGGGGATATCCTGCTGTTTGAGCCAATCACCTAAAATAAAGATTTTGTGCATCAAAAATATTTCTAAGGCTTCAGGATTATACTGAATGCCTTCTTTGGAACTGAACTGGTGTGGTACTAGCATGGCGGCATAACGAGCAAATTCTCCAGCTTTCCAATCTAGTAAAAATGGTAACCAAGGGTATTTGGCATCTAGGCGCACAAACCACAGCCGCACCTCTGGAATTTCTGAGAGTTCCCGGGGATCGCCAGGTTCGAGTTCATAATTGATATCAAAGCGTAGCTGCTGTTCATGGGATGCGACCCCATCTTGCAGCAATTGTTCAATCACCGTAGACGCAGGTGATAGATCCAGATTGTTAATGAAGCCATTATTCAGTGCGATCGCAATTGTCTTTGATTCAGCAGCCACTTTCTTGATGCTCAACTGTAGGATCGAGAATATACAGTAGCAGCTTTCAGGACTTGACGCTACATTGACCTTTACTAGCACAAAGTCTTCTTCACAAAACAATTAGTATTTAGTGATACCAATTCTCTCTCAACTTGTATTTAATACTTACTTTTTAGGTACTTCCAACAAATAAATTATCTAATCTTATGGGTGGGCGTCTCGCCTGCCCCAAAGTGGACATTTACAGCAATTTTAAGTTAAAGTTGTAATGAGTTTGTTTTAGATTAAGGTCTGACAAAGTAGCCATCAACAAGCAAAAAAATCATTATCGCAACCTGTAACTTCCGCAGCATCAAAAGCCAAAACACAAGTACAGGGAGAAAAAGCTGTGTGCAATATCATTGCATATATTAAATAAGCAATAAACATTGAAATGGGAAAATTCCCTCAACAGTTAACAAGCTGTAATATGCCAAAACAAACAATTTCTACAAAACCAATTCGTTCCCTAGAAGATGCGCTAGATCGCTGTCAAATCCTGGGTATGCGCGTCAGCCGCCAGCGTCGTTTTATTCTGGAATTACTTTGGCAAGCAAATGAACATCTTTCTGCTAGAGAGATTTATGATCGCTTGAACCAACAAGGTAAAGATATCGGTCATACCTCTGTTTATCAAAATTTAGAAGCATTATCCAGTCAGGGTATCATTGAGTGTATTGAACGCTGTGATGGGCGTTTGTACGGCAATATCAGTGACTCTCACAGTCATGTCAACTGTATAGATACAAATCAAATTCTTGATGTTCATGTGGAACTTCCAGAAGATTTGATCCGCAAAATTGAAGAACAAACAGGAGTGCGGATTACTGACTACAGTATTAACTTTGTTGGCTACCGCAACCCGCAAGAAAGCTGATGGAAGTTAGGAGTCATTCAATTTTAGATTTTGGATTAAATAATAGATTTTAAATCTAAAATTGACGGCTTTCCTAGCTAATAAAACCTAATAATCATTATTATCATCAATAAGGTTATTGCCAAAAACTGTCTCATCATCGACATCATCATCATATAAATCTACTGGTACAATTGTGCCTTCAGAGCTTTCAATTAGTCCGTTCGCAGGGAGTTTGTTCCAATTATTATCTGTGTTTGCCGTAATTTTGACGGTATCTAAGAAGGGTTGCTGCGATGCCTGCGGCGGTAAACTACGCAAATGTTTTAGTCCTTGAAAGGATTCTTTGGAGAACAAGGCACCATTATCAGCAGCTAATTCTTTGTCAGCCTCAATGAGAATTGCATCCAATAAGCAGGCCTTGGTGAGATCGGCTGAATTAAGATTTGTCCCCATAAGGTTAGCTTGTTGGAGGTTTGCACCTGTAAGGTTAGCCTGTTGGAAGTTTGTGCCTGTAAGGTTAGCTTGTTGGAGGTTTGCGCCTGTAAGGTTAGCTTGTTGGAGGTTTGCGCCTGTAAGGTTAGCCTGTTGGAGGTTTGCACCTGCGAGGTTCGCCTGTTGGAGGTTTACTCCAGCCAAATTCGCCCCGATTAACTCCACGTTGGATAAGTTTGTCTGCTCAAGATTTACCCCAGCTAACATGACTTGCCACAAAGAGGCTCCCGATAAATTGAGTCCAGCCAGAGACTTAATTCGGGTTGCGAAGATATTTTTATGCAAAAGGGTTGTTCTAGCAATTAGCGCACTTAAAGCCTCTGGATTGAATTCTGTTAAATTGAGTGGATTGCCACAAGGCCAAAAAGGAATTTTTGTTTCTCGGTAGCAAGCACAAAGCAATATAAACACGTTCAGTCCCACCGCAGCATTCACTTGCTCAACATTCACTGGGTTTTGCAGTGCGTGAAAATGAGTCAAAGCTTGGTGAGCTATTCCTTCATCCAACCAATAGCCTTGACAGTAAGCACGCCAGAAAGACAAAAGCCGTTGAAACAAAACTTCAAAGGAAAACTTGTGCTTTTGCTCGCGGCGCAAAATTGCGATCGCCAATTCTTCAATTTCTTGGCTAAGTATCCCATAACCCAGTAAATTGTAGAGATGCTGGGCAACGCTACTCGGAGAATCAAGCACAAAGCTGAGTGTGCCATAAGCCTCATTTTGGTACTGAGTTAATAATTTCAACTCAGCAGTCACAGCTTTAGCACAAAGAAATTCTCCTAACTTGACATGAGAAAACTCAATTAGACTACTTCGTGCGGCAGTCGCTACAACGTGCGTTGGGTGGCTTTGCCGACTTGTACCCCTGCGGGGAAGCAAGCTACGCGCAGCATCTTTAACAGGAGAAGTAAGTGGCGTGGAAATCTCCGCAACGCGCTGCCTTGCCTCTACACCTCTGCGTGAGCTTTCTAAATCTTGAATTTTAAAGTAAAACCCTGGCAAAGTGTTAGGTTTCTCAGCCAAATTAACTTGATGACGTTGTGAGTGTAGAATTTTCAGAGCGATCGCTTGCATCTGCTCAAGTAAATCTTGGGGACGACGATTAGCAAGTAAATTAGCGATCGCTTCTGGAGTCCGGTGGATATGAGCCGATCCTGAGCGCAGTAGCATCGTTTTGATCCCACCAGTTAGTGGATAGCCCAACAACCATCGGCTCAGGCGATGATAAATTTCCCATAACAGAAAAGACTTTGGGGTATTAGCAGCTAATTGCAATACCTCATCATCTAGCAGTCCGTCGCGGTGTAAAATGCCCAATAAATGAAGCATTAGGGGTTGACGGACAAGGGCAGATAGTTCTCTTAACTTTGATTGACTAGTAAATAAGCCTGCCTGTTTTAAGAATGTAAAGAAATTTTGAGCGATCGCCAACGATTGAACCTTTGCCCACTGCTGAAACCATTGTTTAAGTTCCTCGACATCCAACGGCTGAATGATAATTCGCTTTAATGGTAGGGGTATCTCTGGGGCGATTTCCTGTAATGTTGTTGACCGACTCGTTAACACAATTTTGTGTCTATGCTGAGACTGAAAGTTCAATAATTGCTGAATAAAAATTGCTTTTGCCCTTATACCATGAGTAGAAGGGGGCAGTTCATCCAAACCATCCAGCAGCAACAGACAAGGGAGATTTTCTTGCTCTAACCAAGTTGAAAGATTAATGGGAAAAGCAGAATTTAGGGTTTCGATTAAAGTTTTGCTATATTTGACATCCCGTAACCTAATTACTATAGGCATCCAAACAGGGTAAAGTTCTTGTGCTATCTGTGCTGCCCAGAGTTGGCAAAAACTCGTTTTTCCATAGCCAGGTTCCGACTCAATGACAGCGATCGTTTTTAAATCAGCTAGCTGTTGCTGCGCCCATGTTTTTAAATCAACTGGTTTAACAGTTTTTTTATCCTGCTCAGAAATACTTTCCTCTATTGGTAAGCCTTTTTGTGCAACATAGATATCCTTAAGAGAAAAGGATTCTATAAGTAAAGGCATACTGAGGTTTTTAATCAAACTTGCACGGTAATGTTCTCGATGCAAGTCAATTTTCTCAGCGACTGTAGAACCAACTTCTGGAGCGATCAAACTGGGAGATAACGAAATCCCCAAACGGAAAAATTTTTGTAGTTGGGCTAAAGAGGCAGCATTCTCAGTAACAACTACCAGTAAGTTACCAGGAAGTGAGTTGACCAAACGTTCTGTTAAGAGTTTAGCTTCAGGTTCCTCTGCACCATTGGCAATTAACCAAGCTATAGCAGCATTATTTATTTGTTGCACCAGTAAAGAATCTGCAACCAGAGACAGTGCTTGCTCCGCTTGAGTGTCAGTCAATTTACCTGGGCTGAGAGTTTTTAGTAATCCTTGCAGGTGTGAGTCTTGAAGGATAAGTTTACCCACATCCTCTTTAGGTATTTGTGCTTGGATTGGTATACTTGCCCGATCTAGCCACGGTCTTTGCAGCCTTGCTTCCTGCTCTATAATTGCTTGCAAAGCTTGGAGGTAGGCAATTTGAAAAGCTAGCCATGTGCCTTCGTTACGTTTTAATGGTTTTTTTTGGCTGAGACTACGCAACAGGTTTTCTGTCAACTGGGAAATGACACTGATTTCTTCCCAAACAATTCCTAAAGGTAGTTCTAAAACCTCTACCAAGGTACAGATATCAAAAGGCATCAGGCTTTTGACTTCCATATCCTGAACAATCCGGTAGGCAATACCTGCCAATTGCCCCTCCGAAAATCCTTTGATTTGATTGATTGCAATATAGCGTTCTGCCAACCAGTGCCGAATACTCAAGTTCATTTAATTACACATTGACGGCTACATAAGGCAATTATGATCGATTTATTCAGTTTGCGAAAACAGGTGACAATAGGGAAGACAAAGTTGTGTATCAAAGCTGTTTTCTGATTGGCAAAAAACAGTGCTTGTCTAATTGAGTAAACTATGAGCGATCGCCATCTCAAATTATTGTTAATCGACCAAGACCCGATTTTTCGTCTGGGATTACGGGTAGCTCTAGAAGCAATTCCTAGTCTAGAAGTAACAGGAGTAGTAGAAACTGACACTGCTGCCTTGCAGATTTTAGCAGAAATTGCCCAAGAAGACCCTAAACAGGTAAATTTGGTTGTTTTAGAATTCGGTAATGGTCGCTCTACCACCAGTCAGCAGCTAGGTTTACAATTCTGTCGGCAACTCAGAGCTTTGTACCCTAACTTGCCAATTTTACTCCTCAGTTCTATTCAAGAACAAGGATTGCTATTGGCTGCAAAATCTGTTGGTGTAAATGGCTATTGTCCTAAAGGCACACCGCTTACTGAGTTAGTCGCCGCTATGCAAGAAGTTGCAGATGGTGGTTCTTATTGGTTTCGGGAGATAGAAACAATTACAACTCCTAACTCTCCACTCCCAACTCTCCACTCCCCACTCCCTTTTTCCAAACTACGAAATAATTTACGTTTGTCAGGAATTAGTTACATCAATACTACCCTAGCCGCAGTAACAGCACAATTACAAGTTCCTGGATTACCAGTATTAGATCGGGCAATTCTAGCTGGACAGAGGCGAGAACTGCTAGCGGCTCGTTGGTTGTTAAATCGGTTGTTGGTTTCATTACAAGAAAGGCAAGAGGAAGATATTCCGGTTGCTGATCAGCCGCCTCTGCCTCCTTCGTTGAGTAGTGCCATTCAGCGAAGGCAAATGGTATCACCTTTACTTAGTCCAGGAGCGCTACAATCTGTCTTATTTGCATCTTGCATTACTAAACTTCAATTTCCTTTACAAAATGTCACAGATGTTCCTTTAGAAATTGACATCTTTCGTGAAGAGAAAAAACGGGAATTACTTTATCTTATCCTGCAAAAATTGGCTAAACAGTTAGATGAACTGCGTGCTTCTCAAATCGAAATGGATCAATTATATGAGGTGAAATTTACCTTATTGCGCGATTTATGGCAATCAGCAATTACAGATTTTTTTGGAAGGTTCTCTCGGATACAAATAGGAAATCAAAATATAGAAATTATTAATTTATTGCTGCAAAATACAAAAGTTGTGCAGAGAGATATTCTCAATAACATTCCGCTAGTTGGTGATTTGTATTCTTATCTACTATTTCAAACAGAATTGAACATTGATAATACCTCCTATCCGGTAGTGAGCGCTGAAGCCAAGTCTCAAGCATTAATGATTTTAGAAAACTTGTTAATTCAAGTAGCGAATGGGGTAGTTCAACCACTGTTAAATTATTTAGCAGATGTAGAAGTGATTAAGCAAAATTTATATGGACGCCAATTTATTTCCACAAGAGAGATTGAACGGTTTAGAAATGATTTATCGTGGAAATATAGGTTAAGAAATTATATAAGCGAGCCAAAAGCAGTTTTTGAAAGCCGTTATGATTTATTTGTCATTGCGCCTCGTGGTATTGCCAATAGTTCAGTTTATGCTCCTCGAAATCAGGAGTTAGTAAGACTTTCTAATATTCCTTTAGTAGTGACATTATTTTTAGAATTTAGTGATGCGATCGCACCGCGTTTAAAATCACTATTAGCTTTTGTAGGTAGCGGTATAGTTTTTATTCTTACCCAAATAATTGGTCGTGGTTTAGGTTTAATCGGTCGTGGTATTCTTCAAGGTATTGGTAGTGTTTCGTTAATAGAAAAAAACTTGAGACGAAATAGCGATCGGACTAAGTGAAGGAGCAGGGAGTAGGAGCAGGGGCAGGGAGCAGGGAGCAGGGGGGACAAGAGGTGAGAACTTGAAACAAGTCTTTCCCCTTGTCCCTAATGCCCAATGCCCCATGCCCAATGATAAATGACAAATGACAAATGATTTTATCGGGCTTGCAATTTCTTATTTTTACGCGACTAGTCTGCTTGTCATTGGCGAGGGACTGCGTAGGCTTTTTGGCGTGAAGCCGGATTTGACCCGCAAAGTGATCCATGTTGGTGCAGGGATGTGGGTTTTCGGTGTCTTGCTGCTATTTAATCGGTGGGAAATCGGAATTATACCTTTTGCTACCTTTATCGGACTCAACTACCTGTTCTACCGCTACCGATTCATTGGCGCAATGGATACTCAGGATAGCTCTCCTGGTACGGTTTATTTCGCTATCTCAGTGACGCTGCTTTTCGGGCTACTGTGGCGGCCAGATGGACCAGTAGACAGCGCCCCAATCGCTGTTGCTGGGATAATGGCGATGACTTGGGGGGATGCACTAGCAGCATTAATTGGTAGGCGCTTCGGGCAGCATAAATACCAAGTGGGAAATTCTGTGCGTTCTTGGGAAGGTTCGGCAGCAATGTTTGTGGCGAGTACAGTGGCTATTTTCTTGGTGCTGTTACTGCTACCTGGCTCGTCACTAAGTCCCCTAGCAAAACCTTTTAGTTTGGCATGGGCTTTATTCACTACAGTAATAACTGCTACTTTCGCTACCATAGCAGAGGCTGTCTCACCCCACGGTACGGATAACCTCAGCGTGCCTCTAGTAGCTGCGGGGGTAGTTTGGATTATCATGCAGGGATTTTAAAAATTCCAATCTCGGCGAAAATGGAAGAAGTTTTCTAAAAACTCTTGCAAAGCAATATTGCTATTTAACCTCTCCTTACTCCACTCTCTTGCTGTTTGTTCCAAAATTTCTGAGAAACTCGGATATACAGGAGATAGATTTGCTAAATCTTTGACTTTAATTTTTTGGGACAGTGCTAAGGCAATCAAATTAATCAACTCTCCAGCTTCTGCCCCGCATATCGAAGCTCCTAAAATTTCGCCATTACGTAGCACAATTAATTTACACATACCAGTGATTTCGCCTCGGAGTTGGGCTGCTGCCACTGTTTTAAAATAATGTCGTAAAACTAAAATTTTGTCTCGACTAAATAGGCGTTTTGCCTGTGCCTCTGTCAAACCTACTTGCGCCACCATCGGCACAGAAAATATTGCCCAAGGAATGGAGCGATAATCTACTTTTAACCTGGGGAAAAAAAGTGCATTATTCAGGGCAATTTTTGCTTCATAATTAGCAATATTGGCAAAGTCGTAACCACCAATTACATCACCACAGGCGTAAATGCGGTGGTTAGTGGTTTGCAGCTTATCATTCACTACTAAGCTACGCCGATGCCATTTCACACCTACCGTTGCCAAATTTAGGGATTCAAGATTCGGCTGTTGTCCAGTCGCCACTAAAATTTCATCAGTTTCAATGGCCTTATCCCCTGCTTGAATCCACTTTTTATCCTCAATTAGCCTTATCTGAGTTACTCGTTTATCGGTGAGGACGCGCACACCCTCCACTTCCAACTGTGCTTGAAGCAATATGCCTATCTCAGGGTCAATATTGGGTAAAACATAGGGATGCTTGACTACCAGCGTCACACTACAACCAAAGCGTGCTAAAGTTTGAGCAATTTCAATGCTTTGGGGAATTCCGCCGATAATTACCCAATTTTTGCTTAAAGTCCCTCGCTGTAAGGATTGCCAAATATTAGATAGGGTTAGGTAACCAGTGGCTTGCAATCCTTCAATTTCTGGAATTTCTGGACGCGAACCACTGGCTAGCAAATAGGTACGGGCGCGTAATAGGCGATTATTAACGGCAAAAGCCAGTTGAGGTGAAGATTGAAATTGACCACTGCCAACAATGACATCTACCCCCAACGCGGCTAGGGTGGCTGGAGAATGCTGTTCTTTGAGATTTGAGGCGACGCATTGAGCATACAGCATAGCTTCTTGCCATGCCATAGATATGTGGCATTCTTCTGAGGTATCAGTGTGTGTGGCATGAATACCAAAACTAGCGGCATCATTTAACTTCTGCGCCAGTTTACCGATTTCGGTAAGAGCATGATGATGAGTAAACCCATAGTCTACTTTAGGTTCCACCAGGGCAACTGTAGCACGTAGTTGGGTTGCAGCAAGAGCAGCGTAGTATCCAGCAAGACTGCCGCCAATAATTACAACATCGTAGTCAATAGTCATTTGTCATTTGTCATTTTTCATTGGGAATGGGGCATGGGGCATTGGGCATGGCTGAAGAATTAATAGTTCTTCTTCCCCTGCTCCCCCTGCCTCCTCTGCTCCTCCTGCCTTCCCTACTCCCTACTCAGCACTGAGTTTAACGCTGTTAGTAAGCGTTGGTTATCAGACTCTTCACGTATAGCAACCCGGAAAAAGCGATCGCCTAGTTCTTTAAAACTAAGGCAATCGCGGATTAAAATCTGGTGATGTTTGAGTAATTGTTGCTGTAACTGCGAAGTAGACTCTTGGGACTCAACCAGTAAAAAGTTAGCAGCACTGACTTGGGGTTGTAATCCTGGTATTTCAGCCAAACCCTGAAAGAGTTGGTTTCGTGCAGGTGGTAGCCATACCCAGGTTTGCTGCTGAAACTCCGTATCCTGGAGTGCCGCAATTGCCGCCGCCGCCGCTAGCGTGTTTACGGGCCAAGGGTCACGCCATAGCTGCCATTTAGCTAGGCAGTCGGGGTGTGCGATCGCATATCCTAATCGCAGCCCCGGGAGACTGTAAAATTTCGTTAGCGATCGCAATATTACTAAATTTGCATATTCCTGTACCACCGGAATCAAGCTTTGTTCATCATCGGGCGGCACAAAATCCATAAATGCTTCATCCACCACTACCAAAGCAAATTGCTCTAGGTAGGGCAAAATAGAGTCCCGTGAAAATATTTTTCCGGTTGGGTTGTGGGGATTATTCAGCAATAATCCGCAGTTAGTATTACCAAGCTCTAAGTGCTGGATACTGAGCAAAGCTTTTAACTCAGCATCCAGCATTCGTTGCTTAGAACCAATCAGGAAACACTCCAGCACATTAGCGTTATATGCAGCCAAGGTTCGGTAATAGTCACCAAAGGCTGGAGTGATTAAAATTGTCGCGGCTAATTGAGCTAATTCTCTACCTACTAAAGTAAGTAATTCTGCGGAGCCGTTACCCGGCAGAATCCACTCAGGCGGCAGTTGATGGAAGTGACTGAGAGCTAGTCTCAGTTCACTATAGTTTGGGTCTGGATAGTGCTTAAGATTACCAAGTTGGGACTTAATAGCAGCGATCGCGCTGTTTGGAGGCCCCAACGGGCTGATGCTAGCAGAAAAATCCAGAATAGCATCAGGGGGACAGCCAGCCAGTGCTGCTGCCCAGGCTAAATTTCCCCCGTGTGCAGGTTGCCGCATTAAAAAAGGGTTCCCGAAGACAGAACCTATGCTTTTGGGGGTGCTACCTTTTCTCTAAACAGTTTCCCTGCCGAGAAGGCAGGAACTCTTGTCGCGGGAATTTCCATTTTTTCATTTGTTTTTGGGTTACGACCTTCACGGGCTTTACGTTCCCGTGATTCAAATGAGCCAAATCCCACTAACGTTACCTTATCACCAGAGGAAACCGCTTCAATAATCGTTTCCAAAGCGGCAGTTAAGACTGCATCCGCTTGTTTCTTGGTAACACTAGCTTTTTCAGCTACGGCATCAACTAATTCACCTTTGTTCATGTCAAACTCCTGAAGGTTTACTTGAGATTCTTTACGGATGCACCCTGGCGCATCTGTACTGAAATCTTTGTTCGCGGAAATACAAAAATCATCCTTTGGGAGTATTTTTACTCAAAACGGCTGTACATCCCATCGGCTCGACTTTTCAATGAATCATTCTAAGGTGTTGTAGCCTGATGTGGATAGATGAAAGCATTAATTTATATAGATTTCAGGATTTTTTGTAATTTTAGGGTACTTGTTTCACTAAAAACTACCCCAAAAGTAGGAAAAAGTACCTAGTAAAAACCGATATTGCGAAGGTAACAGGGGAGTGGGGAGGTGGGGCATGGTTAATATTTGTTGGGATTAATTACCAATGTTGAAGAGTTATGAAGTCCTTTACAAACGTTGTGCGATCCTCCTAAATATGACTGATGACTGATAATCGTTAATCGTTAACCGTCAACGATCATAAAGAATGTTTATACAATTTAGGCGCGCATCAGCTTAATCTATATCTCCAGAAGCGATCGCATCCAATTTCTCAGCATCAAGTATAATAATCGTTCCACCCCGACGATAGGCAATTACTGGCTTAAGACTTTTAATTAACCGCACACATTCTTCGTAAGTAATGCCGCTACTGCGAGCCATGCGGTAATAAGATAATTTAACTTTTAAACACTCGCCTTGTGAAGTAGGTTCAGTTCCCGATTCAGCAGCAAAATATTGAATTAATCTGGCAAGGCGAACAATAGCTCTTTCAGAAACCAATCCGTGGACTATTTCATGTAATTGCTGAATCCGACTGTTAAAAACCATCAGCATTCGTAATGCGATTTCAGGATTTTGCCCAATAGCTTTTAATAAAGCATCTCGCTCTACAGTGAGAATCTCACAATCAGATTCAGCAGTCACAGTTGCCGGGGAAATACCATTTCCTAATAAAGCAGGAGCCGCAAAAATTTCCCCAGCAGCTAAAGCGCGAAGAATTGTTTCTTTCCCCGTTATTGCTGTTTTGGTAACTTGGATTGCTCCACTGACAACAGCATAGAGTTTTGCTGGTAAGCGATCGCCCTCATGCAGAATAATCTCTCCTTTGCGATGGCGCTGCACCTGAGTGTAAGGCTGCAAATTTACTTTGTCTGCTGTTTCTAAACCTGCAAACACAGTAATTTGCGAAAGTTGTTCTAGGGATGCCTGCATGATTAGCCCTATATGGCAAAGGCTGGACGATGATGAATCCAAGGGTTAGCTGCTTCTAATTGGGCTGCTAGGCTGATCAGTGTGGCTTCAGCAGCAGGCTTACCAATTAGCTGCACACTCATGGGCAAACCATTACTATCAAAACCTACAGGAATTGCGATCGCAGGTTGTCCAGTTGCATTTGCAGGCGGACAAGGGGCAACCCATTCAATAATGTTTTGGAATGTCTCTTCTGGACTCAGCGAAGCCCATTCCCCAACGCGGATAGGTGAATGTAGATAAACTGGCAATACCAGAACATCCACGGTATCGAAAAAGGCTACAATTTGCCGTGCCACAATCTGCATTTGAGAAACTGCTTGCAGGTATTGGGCAACAGAACCTGTGCGGGCAAATAGCCAGCGATTCAATGGTTGTAAAGCTTCAACTGGAAGCCCTGACGCAGCGACTCCAGCTTGCCAAACGATTTGAAATGGTTCAACTAAACCGCTAAAATCTGGGCATTTCTGTTCAACGTGGTGGCCAAGTTGTTCTAATAACTGGACTGTTTGCCGAACACCTTGCTGACAGTTGGCATCAGCTTCTCCCAAAGGAGGAATGTTAACGTCAAAAGCAATCCGCAAAGCACCGAGTTTTGTCTGAGTGGCGGCGAGAAATGATGGTTCAGGATCTGGTAACCAGTAAGGATCGCCTGTGACATAGCCAGATATGGTATCCAAAAAGGCAGCAGCATCAGCCACAGTCCGGGCGATCGGCCCGGTGGCAGCAATTCCAGCGAGGCGTTCGCCTACGGGTGCTTTGCTCACCCTGCCCCTGGATGGTTTGAGTCCCACCAAACTACAACAAGCCGCAGGCCCCCGAATTGAGCCACCGCCATCAGAACCCTGAGCGATCGCACACAATCCTGCTGCTACTGCCGCCGCCGCGCCACCACTGGAACCGCCAGGGGTGTATTCTAGATTCCACGGATTTCTAGCTGGGGGAAAACCCGTAGGTTCACTGTAAGGTAATGAACCTAATTCGGAAGTGGCTGTTTTACCGAGAATAGTAAATCCAGCTTGCTTAAGTCTTGCTACAACTCCATCATCATAGTTAGGAATATTGTTTAGTAATGCTGGATTTCCATAAGTACAGGTAACACCTGCTACAGCATTTAGGTCTTTAATGGAAATCGGCACCCCAAAAAATGGTGGTAATTCTGAGGTAGTTGTCAATAATTCTGTTTTAGCTTTGGCATCTGCGATCGCTAATTCTGCCGTCACCGTAAAATAACTTCCTAATTGGGGATTTAACTGCCCAATCCGTTCTAAATATATTTCCACTAACTCTAGCGGTGATACTTCCCGGCGATGAATTAACTGCGCCAACTCTAGTGCTGGGGTAAATGCTAAATCAACTTCATTCATAAGTTAGTGAATGGGTAGTTTTGGCTTTCTCTGGGATTTTTAACCTAAATTGTTACTTTAGCAGGATTTCTGGGAACTATATATTTTATGGCTCCTGACATCTGTCACTCAACTAGGATGCTCAGATGCAACAGGCGTGGTTACGTTCTTGCTTAAGCGATTTTAATTGTTTTGCAAAAACCTTCGACAAATCCCTAAGAGGTATTTATGGCTAACTTAGAAATACTTGTTAGTGAATTGCCAACACTCATTCAGAGTCTAAAACTGACTATTGGTGATTCCAATGAAATCACGGAACAAATTGTCCTGATCAATAATGCTCAGGAACAACTACGAAATATTCAAAAGTTAATTGCTCAAGAATTTCAATTTCAGAACATCAAAACTTCTGCGATCGCTACACTTCCTCGAATAGATACAGTAGCTAGTTTGTTTATATCTAGTGTTGGATTCGTACATCCAGCGATCATAAAAAAATTTGGCAACTCAGAAACTAAAATTTCATTAACTGAACTACAATCAAAAATTGATGACTGGATTGAATGGGGTTATTTTTTACAGGCAATAGCTACTGATATTCTCAGTGATGTTAAGTTGATCAATAAACTAAATGATATTAATCATCTTAGCTTATACGCTGAATTTCAAATTCTTGCTGAACGCTTACAAATTGACTTGGTCTTTGAGAATTCTCATATCTTAGAGGGTCAAATTCAAAAAATAACTAATTCTCAAAATGAATTATTCCAGTTCCAGCAAAAGTTAAATTACATTTTTAATACGATTAAAAATAGCCGTAGCTTGTTAAATATTTTATTAGGTGCGTCTGCTTTCTATGGTAAATCTGGCTTTGCTTTAGAGTGGTTAGATGATAACCACGAATTAATTATATCAAGTGATGGTAAATTTAAAGAGTTGACAGATATTCTTAATGAACGTGATTTTTTTCAAGAACAAATTCATGCTTTAATTATTCAGTCTGACACTTTAAAGGAACAGGCAGAAGAAGCCTTAAAAAAGATTTGGCATAAAATTAGAATTAGTCAAGAACCAATTATTAGCCAGCAGGTAGAAATAGTACCAAAGTTTTCGACACAAAAGATAGCGCGTTCGGCTTTGATCATAGCCTCAAGTATATTAATCTTAGGTTTTGGTAGTTGGAAAATTAGAGAGCATCTAAGTTTAACTCAAGAAAGAAGCGCGATCGCTAATTTTAAATCTGCTCAAAAACTTGGTATGGAGGCTGCTTCTCTAGTTCAAAGTCCACCGCATCTTCTAAAAACCTGGCAACAAGCAGAAACCAAATGGTATCAGGCAATAAACTTGTTAGATAGTATTCCTCATGAAACATCAGTTGCTGATCGAGCAGAGGAAAAATTAGCTTACTATCGGATTAACCATAAATCTATCACTCAAAGAATCTTAATTGAAAAGCAAGCTTTAGCAAACTTAGAATCAGCCCAAAAGTTAGCAACAGAAGCTAATTTATATGTGCAAAATCCACCTCATTCGCTACTAATTCAGCAACAAGCGCAAGATAAATGGCAACAGGCAATCAATTTATTAGAAGCGATTCCAAAAAGTACGTCTGTCTATATACAAGCTAAAGAAATGCTTCCTAATTATAAAACTAACTATGCGGCTATCAAATAAATTAGATCCCCGACAACTTTTACGGAGTCTTTTTCTAATCATATAAGGTACATCACACATCATAACCCCCTCCTCGCAAGCGAGAGGGGGTTGGGGGTTCTTCTACCTCACTCAACCGAGAACCGTTATATGTCTTCTCAACAACAGATAATTACCTAACAATTACACTTTAGAACGGTCAGTCAAAATCTCATAACCAGTCTCTGTAACTAACACTGTATGCTCAAACTGAGCCGATAAAGAATTATCCACAGTCACTGCTGTCCAACGGTCAGCTAATGTCCGGGTGTGTCTAGAACCCGCATTTAAAATTGGCTCAATTGCCAGAGTCATCCCCGCACGCAGTTTAACATTTGGCATCTCGCGGGTACGGTAGTTGAATACTGAAGGTTCTTCGTGCAGGTTACGACCAACACCGTGTCCAGTGAATTCTTCGACTATACTAAAGCCGTTAGATTTCACATGATCTTCAATTGCTCCAGCTAAGTCAAGTAAGTACACACCAGCCTTAACTTGTTCAATGCCTTTATATAAAGCTTCTTCTGCTACGCGAATTAATTTAGCAGCTTCTTGCGTCACTTCACCCACAGCAATTGAAATACAAGAATCGCCATGAAAGCCTTGGTAATAAGCACCCGTATCTACTTTTAATACATCTCCCACCCGAATCACTTTCTTAGGACTAGGAATGCCATGCACTGCTTCATTGTTAATGCTAGAGCAGATAGAACCTGGAAACCCATGATATCCTTTAAAACTCGGTGTTGCACCCATTTCGCGGATGCGTTTTTCTGCATAAGCATCCAAATCAGCCGTGGTCATTCCTGGCTTTACTAACTCGGAAATTTCTTTTAGGACAGTTGCCACAATTGCTGATGATTGCCGCATGATTTCAATTTCACGCGGCGATTTAATTTCAATCCCTCGGCGTTGTTTTTTCGCAGGTGCAGGCTGAGTCGCTTGAGAAAGTAAGTTACTGAAGATGTTCATGGGAAATTAATAATTACTGGTGGCTCTGGCGCTGAAGTATTAATGCTTTCTCTAGATTACTTGAGAAATAATATCTATAATTTAAGTTATTTTAATCCCTGATAGGGGTTCTTTCAGTTAGCCGCTAACGTATATATAATAACATATTCGCCTATTCCTGATGTGTTGGACTTGAACCAAAATCGCCCTAACTTATTTTTCGCTGCACATTATGGGACTTTGCTCAATTATCTTTAATTGAAAGATTAGAACGCTACCAAATATTGAGTCGAATAATTTTTAATTCTTGATGACAATTTCTCCAGTCATACCTGCTTCTGTATGTCCCAGTATTGGACAACGTAAGCCATAAGTGCCAGATTTTAGGGGCACAAATACCCATTCTGCCTCAGCACCCGGTTTGAGTTCCAATTCATGAATGGCTCCTTTGATTTCTACTTTGCCTGCTTGGACTTTTTGTGTCCAGATGCTATCGGCAAAATCTTTAGCAGTAAAATAGTGCTTCAGTTGGCTGGGATTGGTAAGCCGTAGTTGATAGCGTTTACCAGCCTCGAATTCCAAATGATTTGGCTCAAACTTAAGTTCGTTAGCCGCATTACCCAAGCTAACTGTAATTTCTGTGGCTGGTTGTTTGAGCAAATCATCAGACAAATTAGCCGCTATTGCTGGAGTAGCAGCGATAAAATTTAGGCTGAAGAATAACGTTAATATCACGTGTTTTCGCCGTAATATTTGCATCCAAGCATGAGTTAAGTAAGTAAAAGATTTAATTACAATTTCGTAAAAATGATTGTAAATTTTCATCACTATTTCTCAAAAGGCAGTGCTGATGAGTAAGAAAAATTAATAGGTAGCGGGAAAAACCACTTTACCCATTCTTTATATTATCCATCCCCAGCGCCCATCTCTACTTAATGCTTTTCTCTGCTAACACAGATGGCCCAGCAGTAACGACTACAATTTGATCTGGGTGGAGTAACTCACGAGCCGCTTGATTAACTTGAGTAAGGGTGACTTTCTGGATTTTGTCAGTGAAGGAGTGCAATTCTCTTTTATCGAGTCCGTACACCTCATTTATCAGAATTCTATCTGTTAATTCTTCTGGGTTTGCCAAAGAAACGTTGTAGTTGCTGATGAGGGTGCGTTTAGCTGTTTCGACTTCCAGTGGGGTAACGCCTTGTTGATGGATTTGCTGTAGCATTTGGCGGGTACTAGCGATCGCTTTTCTGCTATCTTCAGGACTAGTTTGCATTTCTATCAAAAATGTGCCTGCATTCTTCCCGGCTTGGAAGGAGCTATAAATTCCATAGGTTAAACCTTGACGATCGCGCACTTCTGCACCCAGTCTACTAGATAGGGTATCGCCTCCCAAAATCTGGTTTAACACTAAAGCTGCGTGAAACCGAGGATCATAACGGTTAATAGTTGTGTAACCCATATATGTAACAGCTTGGGCTTTACCTGGTAAAGCTGGGTTGATACTCACTATTTTTTCCGGCATTGGCACCGTGGGATATTTTAATGTTGGTGCTTGGCCGCTAACTTCCCAGTTACCAAACTCATTTTTAATCAGCGATCGCACTTTGTCCAGATCAAAATCTCCCACTAACGCTAGCACTGTCGTGTCTGGACGATAATGTTTGGTTTTGAAATCAATCACATCCTGACGCCGAATCTGCTGTAAACTCTCCTCTGTGGGAAAAGTATGTAAGGGATGTTTTTTCGGGTAAATTGACTGAACAAATATTCTTCTAGCTACTTCTGATGGCTCATCTAATTCGAGTTGTACATCAGTTAAAGCTTGTTGACGATATAATTCCAACTCTTTGGCTGGAAAGGTACTATTTTTAATAACATCTGCCAATATCTCAAGGAGTATCGGCAAATCCTTTGCTAAACTATCACCCTCAATCCGCACACCTTCACGGTAGGCTTCAAAGTCTAAACTCGCCCCTCGCTCTGCCAAAACTTTGGCAATAGTTAATACATCTTTGCTCTTAGTACCATTTAGCAAATTCTCTGCCACAAAAGCAGCCAGTCCAGCTTGCTCATCTAAATCAAATTCCTTTCCGGCTTGAATGTGACCACTCAAGGTAACAGTGGGAGTACTATGATCCGGTAACAGTAATAACCGCAGCCCATTGGTAAATTTAAATTGCTGTGGTAATACTTGTGCGATTGCATCTGTAGCTAAATCCACAGGTGGTAAGTACTTCATTACTTCAGACAGAAGCACAGGAGCTACATTAGAGAAACTCTCTGTTGTTTGGGCTGAGTCTGGTTTGTCGCCAATCCCTGCTATTCGCTTTTGGGTTGGTTCAAAAAAGCCTACTGTCCGGGTTTCTTTGGTGAGGTATTTGTTGATAACAGCAACGACATCCGCCGGCTTCACCAGACGAACAGCAGCTAAATAGCGGTCTGTGTAACGATAATCACCAGCAGTTGTCTCATCATTGCCCAATTGCATCCCTTGAGAAGTGATATCACGGTTACTCAAAATTACATCTGCTGTTAATTGGGTTTTGGCTCGTTCAACTTCCTCTAATGTCACGCCTTTTTTTGCTACATTAGCGATCGCACTACTCAACACTGAGTCAATTTTTTTCAAATCTTGTTTAGAATCAGCCGTTATCAACATCTCATACCAGCCAGATTCTCGCAAACTGGTAACTGATGCTGTTAATTCACTAGCTAAACCTGATTCTACCAATGCCTGATAAAGTCTAGAATTCCGTCCCTCTGTCAAGATGTAATCCATCACATCCAGCGCAGGCACATCCGGTTGGTTTATATCTGGTAGCGGATACACCGCCTGCAAAAGCCTCCCTGCTCCTGGTTCTTGCAATACTATCGGAGATAAGGAAGAAATAATTCCTGCCTCCTGCCTCCTGCCTCTTCCCTCCTGCCTCCTGCCTCCTGCCTTCTCCCTCTTCGGTAATTTGCCAAATACTTCTTTAACTATTTCCAGGGTATTTGCAGTTTGAAAATCTCCAACAATTACTAAGACAGCATTATCTGGACTGTAAAAATTGCGGTAATATTTCTGTACCTGCTCAACTTCAAATTTCTCGACATCAGCTTTGGTACCACCTACAGGCAACCCATAAGCATGATTAGGAAACACCGCCTGCATTACAGCACGGTTGAGGCGATATTCTGCACTATTTTCGTAACCCTGCAACTCGGAAATTACTACTCGTTTTTCACTCGCTAGTTGTTCTGGCTCAATTTGGGAATTTTGCATTCTGTCTGCTTCCAGCATTAAGAGCGCTTTCAGCTTGTTTCGTTCCACAGTACCGTAATATGCAGTTTGGTCATAGCTAGTAAAAGCATTGGAATCACTACCTAAAGCACTAAATAAACGTCCAAATTGAATTGGACGATTTTTTGTGCCTTTAAACATCATGTGTTCCAACTGGTGGGCAATGCCATTCACGCCCGGTTCTTCGTTGCGTGAGCCAACCTTGTACCACACCTGCACCGTCACCACTGGCGCAGTATGCACTTCCTTTGTCAGGATAGTTAGACCATTCTCCAGCACTGTCTTGCGGACATTTTCTGTCAGTGTTGAGGGCATTATTCTTTTTGCTAACAAGGTTGATTGATATTTTTCTTTGTTAGATATAGTTGCATCTTGGCTATAAACAGGTTGATCGCTCAATAAAAAAACCGCTACTAGCCATAAGCTTAAAAGTAATAACGGCACAGGATATTTATAAAATCTGGAAGCTCCATACATATATTTAGCAAATATTCTGTAAATTAAGTTACATAATTTTTTTGAAGAGTGGTCACAGTTTAATCTGGCAAAAAAATCTGTTGCCTCGGTAACAATACAGAAAAACAATATATTAGCAATAAAGCTAATAAAAAAGCTAAATTATGGGAGTTTTGCTAAAACCCGAATAAATTCCAGAGGTAAGCCATCGCTATCGGCGATGAAAGCCACTTCGTAAATGCGATCGCCTATTTGTTGTTGTGTCGGTTCTAAAAGTACCTTCAACGGTTGTAATTCTTCGGTTTGACTCTCAGCCGCAAGTAACACACGTTCTTGTAAATTTGTCAACCAGCTAGGTAAATCTGGTGTAATCTCTGTTAAATCGAACGAGAGATGATAGTAGCCCACATAATGTTCGTCAGCAAAGGCATCTAGGGCTGGCTTTGGTTCGGGAATTTGGATCAATTCAATTCTGCCGCCCAATCCTTCCATCCAGCAAGCTAGAGTGTAGCCTGTGGTAAAGCGTTCTGAGATTGTAAACCCTAAATGTTCGTAGAAAGCGATCGCTCGATGAATATTCGCAGTCCGAATAGAAGCATGGTGCATAATTTGTCCTCTCTTACAAAGTCTGAGCGAAGTTTCCTCCGCTCAGACTTTGCGCTTTGTCAGTTGTCATTAGTTATTTTCAAATGACCAATGACTAATGACCAATGACCATTACTCAAACAACCTGAAATAGGGGTAGCGTACAGGGACACCAGGCTCTTTTTCCAAGTCAAAATTAATCACTTCCCAACAGTCATCTTCTGAGGTATCAGGGCTAAATTCCACGGGTAAGCCATACAAACGCGTAGCAGTAGCTTCTGGTTGTCCAGAACGCCAAGGCGTGCTGCGTTCTAAGTAGCCGCTCATCAATTCCTGATAGCGTCGAGCGATAATCACTCTTGTTGCTCGATAGCCTTGGGTATAGAGCTTGTCTAATGCTTCGTGAATTTCAAACCGAATACCATCGGGATGAGTATGCTGTCTATACCATTCATTATTCCACCTTCGCCAATGACGCCCCGATTGCAAATGGATTAACTCTCCATTTTTAGGATTAGCTTCAAACGCGCCATGACGCGAACACAAATAGGTATCTGTTAATGTCAGCGCCGGAATAGTCTGGCGACAATGGGGACACTGTATTTCAGGCCCAAACATTGGGTACTGCAAGGCTGGATTCATCATGAAGTGCGTACAAACATAATTTTGTCTTCACTAGCACTAGTGTATTTTATTATACACTTTAGCTCCACCTCTTTGGGTTACTTGCTCGCTGCTGCACAGACACGTAGTTGCGCCAGGAACATTCTTCACTAGTGTTTTCCTCACTGTAGAGGCTTGACGCTGTGATATCCTAGTTGTGCAACCAGCCTCAAAGGTTGGAGTTTTTCCAGTGTTCCTGGGTACCATATTCATATTCTATCGTGTCTACCGCTTCTTACTGGCCATCTGTCGATTTTTCTCAAGCTGCCTTTATCGCAGCCAATGCTGTTGTTATAGGTTCGGTAGATATAGCAGCAGGGGTGAGCATTTGGTATGGAGCAGTGGTTAGAGGAGATGTGGAACGGATTGAAATTGGCGAATGCACAAATATTCAGGATGGTGCAATTTTACATGGCGATCCTGGTTTTCCGACAATTTTAGAAGATTATGTTACCGTAGGGCATCGCGCTGTGATACATTCTGCTTACATTGAGCGTGGAAGTTTGATTGGCATTGGCGCAATAATTTTAGATGGGGTACGAGTAGGTGCTGGTAGCATTATCGGTGCTGGTGCAGTCGTAACCAAAGATGTACCTGCCTTATCCCTAGTTGTTGGCATTCCTGGCAAAGCGTTACGGCAAGTAACAGAGGCTGAAGCCGCAGAACTGATTGAACACGCCCAACGTTACCAAAAGTTAGCTTTAGTTCATGCTGGAAAAGGCACTGATATCGGGTTTAAGAAGTCTTAGGGACTGGGGAATGGGGATGAGGAGCAGGGGGAGCAGGGGAAGAAGAATTATTGCCCAATGCCCCATTCCCCATGCCCAATTCCCAATAATTTAAACATTCTTTACATATCTAGTTGGAAAAATTGCCCACTTCAGCTAAAAATAAAAATGAGAGCAGTTGACAAAACTTTAATTTCTACTTAAGAGAGGGATTCTAGATATGGATATCGATTACCGTATAGCGATCGTTTTAGCACCAGTTGCTATTGCTGCTAGCTGGGCAGCGTTTAATATTGGCGCTGCGGCTTTAAGACAAATTCAAGGCTTTTTGGATAGGGAAGCTTAAATTCATTAATCGGGCATGGGGCATGGGGCATTGGGCATTGGGCATTGGGTTTAGTAGTGCCCCTTGTTCGTGTCCCCTTGTGTCTTACCCTGCGAGAAGCTAAAGCTATATCTTCCCCAGTCTTTTTATTCAATTTTGAATTTTGAATTTTGAATTGATTTCTCCCCACTCCCCTTCCTTGGATATCAATTCTGTAATACAACCCTTAGAACGTTTTGGTGTCCATCTGGGACTCGATCGCATTGTCAACCTATTGGCAACTCTCGGCAATCCCCATCACCAAATCCCGGTAATTCACGTTGCTGGAACTAATGGCAAAGGTTCGGTTTGTGCCTATCTTTCCTCGATACTCACTGAGGCTGGTTATCGGACAGGACGCTACACTTCCCCCCATTTAGTGGACTGGACGGAACGTATTTGTCTGAATGAACAGCCAATTTCCTCTGAGGAATTGAGCCAATTATTAGAAAAAGTCCAAACGGTTATTCATGCTGGTGACGAGAAGATCCCCCCAACCTCCCTTACAAAAGGGGGCTATGTTTCCCCCTTAAAAAGGCAGGAGGATAGAGGGGATAAAGCCTTATGGGAGAAGTATGGTAACCCGACTCAGTTTGAAGTCATTACGGCGGCTGCTTGGTTATATTTTGCCCAGCAGCAAGTCGATGTGGCTGTGGTAGAAGTCGGACTAGGAGGGCGCTTAGATGCGACAAATGTCTGCTTAGAACCCTTGGTTACGATCATCACTTCCATCAGCCGGGAACATTGGCAGCAACTTGGCCCTACCGTCGCTGATATTGCTAGAGAAAAAGCAGGTATCCTTAAGCCTGGATGTCCTGTTGTAGTTGGCGCATTGCCACTGGATGCAGAAGAAGTTGTGCGATCGCGTGCTTTAGAATTACAATGCCCCATTTTTACGCCTCAACCCGCCCGTCAAATCGCTACAGAATGGGCAGAATATGAAACACTTCAAAATTCAAAGTTCATTAAATATCCTTTGCCATTAGCGGGACAAATTCAATTATCAAATTCAGCTTTGGCTTTAGCTACTTTAGAAATTCTCCAACAACAGGGTTGGCAGATTTCTGAAGAAGCCATAATTAACGGCATGGCAAAAACTAAATGGCCAGGGCGGATGCAATGGACTGCCTGGAAAAACCATAAATTATTACTTGATGGCGCTCATAATACCGCCGCCGCCGAAGTTCTTCGCCAGTATGTTGATAGCTTAGACGCAGTTAACCCCAAGCCAGTCAATTGGGTTATGGGAATGTTTTCCGATAAGGATCATGCTGATATTTTTACCGTCCTGCTGCGGCCAGGCGATCGCCTTTTTTTAGTACCAATACCAGTAGAATCTTGGCCGGGCAGAACTTCTGCTGATTTAGACTACTTATCAAACCTAGCTTATAGCCTCTGTCCAGAATTAAGCGATCGCCAAATACATCCAGATTTATTCACAGCACTAGAAGCCACAACCTCAGACACCACTACAGACGATTTAATCGTTGTATGTGGTTCCCTTTATCTAGTAGGCGATTTTTTACAAAAAGGGAATAGGGAATAGAAAAGAAGTAGCAGAGCAGGAGGGAGAAAAGTTTTCCCCCTGCCCCCTGCCCCCTGCCCCTCTGCCTGTTTTCAATCCCCAATCCCCTAATTTATCTATTGTTCCACTCTTGCTCCGCATCTTCTACAGCTTTATCTACAGTCTTCTGGTCTAACATTGCTGCTTGCAAGTTCTCATAAATTGCCTTTTGCAGTTTGTTAGAATCCTTCAAAGTAGGGATTAATATTTCTGCCTGTTGTAGTTGTTGAGCAGTGACAACTCGCGCTTTTTCTACTGTTGAAGCATTAGCTGGAACCTCTTTAAAGTAACTATTAGACAATGCTTTGACTGTAGAAGGTAGAACATTTGCAGCTTTAGCAAAGGCTAACTGATTTTCGTCATTGGTAACAAATAAAGCAAATTTCACAGCACCATCTGGTTGTTTGCTATCGCGGGGAATAACCATGTTCATCACCGCGACATTCTTCTTACCTGTGTCACCAGTGAGTTGAGGTGCGATCGCTGAAGCTTGAGCAATTTTCGGGGCGTTATTAGCGATCGTTTTCAGAAACTCTGGCCCAGAGGCTAGAAACGCCGTCTCTCCAGATTGGTATAAATCGATCGCGTGGCGATGTCCTTGGGTCAAAGCTTCTTTAGGAAGCAACCCTTTTTTATACAAGTCTACCCAATACTGAAACGCTTCCTTACCTTGTGCTGAATTAAACGCCGCTTTTCCCTCAGCATCTACTAGGGTGACTCCCATTTGCACGAAAGATTCCAACACTTCACCAGAATCTTGTGGTACGAAAGTCACAAAAAACGCATATTTGCCAGTCTTATCTTTAATTTGTTGCGCTGCTTGTGCTAATTCTGCGTAGGTTGTGGGTGTTTTATTGATACCTGCCTGTTTTAATAAATCGGTGTTATAAATGGTTAGCCGTGTGGTGAGATACCAGGGAATCCCAAAACTCTTGCCATTGAGCGTGCTTGCTTTCCAGATATTGGGTAGATAGGAGGAACGTAAATCGTTTGGGACTTTCGTATCTAAATCTAACCAGGCATTGCGTCCTGCAAGTTGGGAAGCAAAACCCGGATTGAGGTTAACTACATCAGGTGGCGTTTTTGCTGAGACAGCTGTTAAAATTTTGTTCTCCATCGCCGCCCAAGGTACATCAACCCAGTTAACCTTTATACCTGGGTTTTGCGATTCAAAATTCGCAATTAGGCTTTTGAAGTAGTCGGTAAATTGAGGTTGGAGTTGCATCGTCCAAAACTCAACAGTTGCCGTTCCGGAAGTAGCCTGTTTTGGAACTGTACTGACATTACCTGTGCCGCAGCTTACAACCCAACTGGTTAATAAGCCAAGCAGTACAAAAGCAACAAGTTGTTTAAATTTTCGTAATTGAATCATTTTCCCAGTATTTTTACGCTTGCTCAGTGTGAAAAGCTTAGATCAGAATTGTCGAGATTAAAGGTTAAATAAATTACCTAAGCGTCAAGTCCATTTCTTAGTATCATTTAAATTTTCAATTTAGCAGTCCAGCGGGCACAACTGTGTTAAAAAGCTTCAATAGTCTGTTTGGAAAATCGAATAAGGGGGTCGGCATTGAACTTGCTCCCGAACGGGTCAATGTGGTTCAGCTACGCAAGCAACGTCAAGGCTTAAAACTAGAAACCTTTACATCGGTAGCAGTTCCAGAAGGCGTAGTTACCGATGGTCAAATCACCGACCCCGCAGCAATGGCGCAATTAATCCAACAGGCGCTAGCTGAGAGCAAAATCAAAACTTCTCGTGTTGCTACTGGTGTACCAGGGCGAGATTCCATCGTTCGGATAATACCAGTACCAGCAGAATTAGATGATAAAGAACTGCGAGAAATGGTGCTGAACCATGAAGCAGGTTTGTATTTACCCTATCCTCGTGAAGAGGCTGATGTAGATTATCAGAAACTTGGGTACTTTGTAGATGAAGATGGCATTGAAAAAGTACACGTACTCCTAGTTGCTACCCGCAAGGAGATAACAGATACCTATATAAGTACATTCGAGCAGGCAGGATTACAAATCGATGTTTTAGAAATTAATAGCTTTGCTCTAATTCGGACTATTCGCGAGCAACTGCGACAATTTGGACCGCAAGAAGCAGCAGTACTAGTTGATATAGAGTTCGATAGTACAGAAATCGCCATCATCGTTAACGGAGTGCCGCAATTTTCGCGCACAGTCCCAATCGGGACTTATCAAATGCAAACTGCCTTAGCAAGGGCAATGAGCTTACCCACATCACGAGACATGGAACTGTTACATGGGATGGTTATTCCCTCAACTCCCATAGACGGCGGTAAAACCGGCGTTACTGAACTCAATCCTGGTATGGCAGCCATATTGAGAGTATTGGGAGAACTAACGGATGAACTGCGCCGTTCCATCGATTTTTACCTGAATCAAAGTGAAAATTTGGAGGTAGCGCAGATTATATTAGCTGGCCCAGGAGGTGGACTCCAACAACTAGATGAATTCTTTACCCAACGATTGAGCTTGCCAACTACCCAAATAGATCCAATCGGGTCTTTGTCTTTGGAAGTTGACACCGATAAATATCCACAGGTGCAACGCTCAGGCTTGGCAATCGTACTTGGTCTAGGAATGCGGGAGGTGTAACAAAATGTACAGCCTAGATGTTAACTTTCTTAAAGATCGCCCAGCATACCAGAAAAAGCCTGAGAGAAAGGGAGGAATATCCCTAAATCTGCCTACGGGGGATTTGACACCAATCTATGCGGGAGTTGCAGTAGGTGTAGTCCTTCCAGCTTTATTGGGACTTGGTTGGTGGCTGTTGCAAGGTAAGATTGTTGAATTAGAGGGACAGATAGCACAATTAGAGCAAGAAAGCAAGAGATTAGATACAGAAATCGGAAATATTAACAAAATCAAAGCTGAGACGAATGCAATTAAAGGAGAAACCCAAGCTTTAGTTACTGTATTTGACCAAATTCGGCCTTGGTCAGCAATGCTGCAAGATTTGCGCGATCGCATCCCAGTAACAGTGCAAATCCAGACTATCAAGCAAATCCCACCCATTCCGGCGGCGGAAGGGCAGCCAGCAAGCAATCCTGCCGGGGGATTAGAAATTACTGGATTGGCTCGTTCTTTTAACGATGTCAATGATTTCTTATTGAGTTTACAACAGTCTCAATTCTTGAAGTCCACAGAAAGCAGAATTCTGACAGCAACGTTAGTAGATGCTCCTTTACCACCAGGTGTGGATCAACTTGCTAATGGTGTAACAGTTAAACCGCCGCAAGTAGTTAAATACACCATCCAATCGAGTATGAACGATGTTCCAGCTTCAGAATTAATCCGGGAGTTGGAAAAAAAAGGCACAGTGGGCTTAGTGGCTCGAATTCGTAGTATGCAACAAACAGGAGTCATTTCAAAATGACGCTGAGTGATGATTTAAATTTTGGCGAACATGGTGGGGAATTCGATTCGGAAACGCCAGCTTACCCTATGGTATTTGGTATTGCCTTCACACCAAAAATCATTGGGATTTTGGTGGGGGTAATTGGTTTAGCGGGAGCAGGTTATATATTTTTAAACCTGCTGATGCCAGCTTGGGAAAGCTATCAGCAGCAGCAAGCAAAAAGCTCTGAACTGCAAGGGCAAATTGAGCAAAAAAAAGCCAGTATCAAACAAATTGACCAAGTTAAAGACGAACTAGCACAGGCAAAACAGCAAAAAGTTCAGGTTTTAGGTTTATTTGCTGACGAAAAAACCTTGGATACATTGCTGCTGGATATGAATCGCTTAGTTGAGTCTGGCAATACTGCTACTTCTCTGAATGTAGTCAGAGCCAAACTAAAGAAATTTGTGCCAGTTTCCCAAAAACCAGAACCAATTATCGATGGAAGTTTAGGAGTACAGGTTGACGGTAAACTGCAACGCAGCAGTATCAATGCCGAAATTACAGGAACTTATGAGCAAACGCAATCGATAATGCGTAACATCGAGCGTTTACAGCCTTTGTTAATAGTTAGAGATTATCAAGCAACTTTGGCTCCAGTAGAGTCAAGAGATCCATTAGATAAAACGCCGGTGCAGGTAGGGCCAGCAGCGATTAATACATCATTCCAGTTACAGGTATTGATGCCACTTAGTCCAGAAGAAATAGCCGCCGCAGCCGCCGCAGCCGCAGCTAAAGCTGCCCCGCAAAAGTAGTTAAGAGTTAGAGGTTAGGAGTTAGGAGTTAGGAGTTCTCATTCCTAACTATTCACTCATAACTTCTCACTTTTAGCGAACTACTGAAAGTTCTTTGTAAACAAGGTGTTATTAGGTGAGGAATGAACTGTGAAACAGCTTCACGGTAATAGTTTTATATTAGGTACTGCCGCTTTTGTATTTTTGGCAGCTCAACCAGTTTGGGCACAAATTAGTCAAATTACTGATGTACAGTTAAATGCAGTTAATGGTGGAATTAGCGTTGCTTTGAAGACTTCTTCAGGGTCGCGCCCCCAAGTTTTCACTACAAAAAGAGGCAAGGCATTAGTCGCAGATATTATCAATACTCAATTACGATTACCACAAGGTAAGAGTTTTCGTCAAGATAGCCCAGCACCAGGAATTGCCTCCGTCGAGATTAATCAGCTTGATGCCAATAGTATCCGAGTGACGGTGACTGGTAGTAACAATACACCTGGCAGTCAACCTGTGGTGCGATCGCAAAATGGAATTACACTCAGCTTTAGCCCATCTGGTGGCACTACAGCATCAGCATCAGCACCAACGCCAACAGCGCCAACATCGACAGCACCGCCTGTTACTACTCCAGCCCAACTTGGTCAAAAGCCAGATGTTCTTGTTCCTAACCCGGAAGTCACCATTGACGGGCAACCTGCACAAGCTGCTGGTCCAGGTCAACCTGTGAGTCAGGCTCCACCTTTTTTACCTAGAGCCGTCGCGCCACCTGTGGGAGATATTGCCATCTCTAATACTGATGCTTCTCCTAGCACCATTGACTTAGGAACTCAGGAACGTGTACCCCGTCTAGTACTGCGAGATGCGCCCGTGCGTGAGGTTTTATCACTGCTTGCCCGTGCTGCTAATTTGAACCTGGCTTATATCGGAGGTGAGCAAGCTGGTGCTGGAGGTCAGCAACCTGCTGCTGGAGGTGAGCAAGCTGGTGCTGCTAATGCACAAGCAAGCTCTCAAACTATTTCCTTAGATATAGAAAATGAGCCAGTCCAAGATGTGTTTAACTACGTCTTACGCTTGAGTGGTTTGGAAGCTAACCGCAGTAATCGCACCGTTTTTGTTGGACCCAAACTACCCAATTCCACCCGTGACATGGTTATGCGTAGCCTGCGACTCAATCAGGTGACAGTGGGAGTCGCCCTAAACTTTTTAGTCGGCTTAGGAGCAGAAAGTGCCGTCAGCCGCGAACGACAAGTTACCAGCGTTAATGCTGTGCCTGTTGGGGCTGGAGCTACGCCTATCACCCAAACTCAGACGACTACAGAAAGCAGAGTTGAAACTCAACGCGTTAATTTTACAGACTCTAACCCATTACTTAGAGGTTTACAGGCATTAGGAGATGAGCGTACCAATTCCCTGACCTTGATTGGCCCTCCTCGGCTAGTTGAGATGGCAATGAATCAACTAACTCAGCTTGATATCCGCCGTCGTCAGGTGGTAGTCAATGTCAAGATTATCGATGTTAACCTCTTGAATACCCAAGACTACAATACTAGCTTTTCCTTTGGGGTTGGTAACAACTACTTTACAAGTGATGGCGGTGCAGCATCTCTCAACTTTGGCGGTTCAAGACCAGCTACAAGAGCTGAAGCATCAACTAGTGTGACTAGTAGACCTGTCATCCAGAATCCCATAACGGGAGAAGCATTTTTGGATGTCCAAAATAATAGTGTACAGTCCGCAAGAGCTAGTTTAGGCGATCCGCTACAACCTGGTGTTACGGCCTTCACTCCAGGAACAGGTACAACTCCCGCTCAATCTACATTCGCTCTCCCAACTTTATTTCAATTCCCTAGGCGTCTTCTCGCTAGCTTGCAGGCTCAAGTGCAAAATGGCAATGCCAAGATTTTGACAGACCCGACGTTAATTGTACAAGAAGGTCAAACCGCTAATGTAAACCTGACTCAGGAAGTAGTAGGTAACATTGTAAGGGAAATAGTTCGTGATGCGAATCTTGCTACAGAAACGATTTCAGCCCAAAAAGACCGAGTAGGTTTAACCCTAGCTGTCAAAGTTGAGCGGATTGACGATAACGGTTTTGTCTCTCTATCGGTAGCTCCTGTCGTCAAAGCACCCCAAGCTCCAGCTACCATAAATGTTGGCGGAGGTGGTAGCCAACAAATATTCTTGGTATCGGAGCGCTCTCTTAATTCTGGCTCGATTCGTTTAAGAGATGGTCAAACACTAATTCTCTCAGGTATTATTCAAGATTCAGACCGGACAACTGTCTCCAAGATTCCCATTTTGGGTGATCTTCCACTAATTGGTTCGCTATTTAGAAGTACAAACAGACAGAACCAGCGCAATGAGGTGATCGTATTACTCACACCTCAAATCATGGATGACACAGAGAACTCCTCCTACGGCTATAACTACACTCCCAGCCCAGATGTGCGGCAAATCCTTGAGCGTCGGGGGTTGAAAGTTCCGGCGAAATAATAAACATGACAAACAGGTGAGTCACCTCTGGCTCAAATCTCCCTAATTATTGCCAAGGAGTTCATAATTAAATCCTGCCCTTTTTAAGAGGATGTTTGAAAAGTTATTTGTGAAGTATCAAATACTTGTAGCTCCTCCTAAATCCCCCTTAAAAAGGGGGATTTAGATTTATTTCCTCCCTTAAAAAGGTTACGGTGTAAACACAATTTGAAAAAAGCTCGATTTCTTATTGTTTTCTCGTTCCTATGCAGAGCATTAATAATGGCTGATTAGGGGCTGCTGCTTCCAGTCAGATATTGAGTCAGAGTCACAATAAATGAGAGCGCGAATTGAAAACTTAAATTAGAGATTTTGATAGTATTTTTGCCAACTTACTTTCAAAAAAGTTGCAAATTTTAGCAAAAGTTAAAAGTAGCGATCGCTTTTTCCGAGACTCCATAAATAACTAATTAATCTCTGCTACTTTTTCAGAAAGTGTAAGCAAAAATGCCATATTTTCTTCAGCTTTTAAGGCATGGGGCGCGTTAGCAGGCATAAAGACAAAAACACCAGGTTCAAGCGAAATACTTTCTCCAAATAAAGTAAGTAAACCTCTACCTTCGATTACGTTGATCGTGGCATTACGAGTGGAGGTATGCTCAGAAATATCAGTATTAGCTGCTAGGCAAAATAGAGTGTATTGACAAGCATTATCTTTCAGCAATACTTTACTGACAACTCCCGCACTGGGGTATTCAATTTGTTCTCGTAGTTGAGTGGTCAAAGATGGGCTATTTGTGATTGAATTGGTCATAGTATTTTAAGATTCTGAACCGTAAAGAAAGGCTGATAATCCTTGAATGATTATCCGTATTTATTAGGCGATAGTTTTGGGAATAAATTATCTTACTGGGCAACAGCACATAAAATGATGTAGCCTAATTCGTCTTGGTATTTATGAAAAACTTGGCGAATTTCTAAAACCCGCTTGCGGATATCTCTGTGCGTCAATATGTTCCACAAAAATTTAGTTGCATTAAAAATACCTTCATCTTGAAACATCCGTCTTAAATTCAATAATTTCATTGAGTCAGTTTGGCATTTCTCTACTTGCAATCTTGCTGCGGAAAAAGCTGAAATCCAGTTGGTTTCTGACAACGGTGTAGAATTAACTCGAATTACTCGTGCTAAGTCATCATGAATTTGTTCTTCTTTGTCACAAGCTGATAATTCATGGGAGAGAAATTTGCCTCCCGGTTTGAGCCGATGGTGAATTTCAGCTAAAAGCTTGGCTTTTCCCAATGGGGATTGCATCGTGAGAATGGCTTCTGCCAATACATAATCAAACTTTCCGGCGATTGCTTCTAGGTTGAAAATATTACCTTCAATGATTTCGACTTCATTTTTTAAGCCAGCAGCACGAATATTAGCACGCGCACAAGCTACACTATCAGGATTTTTTTCAACGCCTACCACTTTGACATGATAGCTTTTCGCTAAAGCGATCGCACTATATCCAAAGCTAGAACCTAGCTCTAAAACTGTCTCTCCAGGCTGAAAGTTTGCCCATTCAAACAATTTATCGGTGGCTATTCTTCCACCAGGGCGCAGATATTTTTTACCTGCTGCTGCTAAAACTTCGTGTCCGGTAGCTGTTTGGAAATTGAGGATAGTGTTGGTCATCTCTGCGAGCCTCTGAACTTGTCTTACCCTCAATTTCTCAGGAATTTATGATATTGTCTCTGAGGTAGCTCATAGAAGCAGTATTACTTTGCTTTCCACTCGTGATCAAGAATAGCGTAAAGAAAATTGTCGTACCATCTGCCTTTGATTAACTCTTTTTCCCGCAGATGACCCTCACCACGCATACCAATTTTTTCTAATACCTTTACAGAAGCAACATTCTCCGTTACACACCAAGACCAGATACGATGCATTCCCAGTTCTTTAAAGCCAAACTTTAAAATGGCCTGTGCTACTTCTGTTGCATAACCTTGTCCCTAATATTGAGTATTTAATTTATAGCCAATGTTTGCTTCCCGCAGTTCAGAATCGTTTACGCGGATGCCACAATTGCCAATAAGCCGATTTTCTTCTTTGAGGACAACACCTAACTGAAACTTTGTTCTTGGTTGCTCTTTTTGCTAACCAATAAACATTTGTACAAATTCGCAAACATCCTTCTGTGTGCGATGTGTCCAATAGTTATAAGGCAAGTACAAAGGATCAGATTGATAGGTAAAAACCGCCTGCCAGTCTACCTTTATAAAATCACGCATTAGCAAGCGGTTTGTTTCTAATATCATGTTTTTTCTCTATTTTTAACTTTTACATCTTGCACCTTGAGGAGTAGCATCAGGATAATAGGTAATGATTGCTTTCGCTTTAGTAACAAAAACTGTAGGAAAGGATTTGCCTGTTTCTTGGTCACGTACATTATAAATACACGCTCCGTCATTATTACCTTGGAGCTTATATATTTTGGTGGCATCTAAAAGCATTTCTTCGGCATTGCTGAGGTAGCCATAGCCCTTGATGACATCTGTTACTGTCCGACTTTTCTGCTTAATGACTACACCCATTGTATAAATGGCTCCAGGAACAACTTCCTCTCGTCCTTGATTATTTGGCAACCGTCCGCCTATTCCTTCATTTTGCAACTGTAAATATCTGCCGTGAAAATGTAAACCACCAATATCATTAGCGTTATATATTTCACCACAAAATATATGTTCAAACCCCCGACGTTGGAACCAAATATTGGTTAAGTCTTCGAGAAATTGTGCTTTATTCTTACGTCCTGGAAGAAGTTCACCGCCGCTAACTTGCTGAAGTTTCTGCAACACATCTGGGTAATAAGATAACAATTGTTTAAAATTATTAGAACTAACTCTTGTACCAATAGGGCCGCAGAGGTTTAGTACAGCCTTGTCAAAAGGATTGAGCAGAGGCGGAGGTGGTGTGATATCTACCTTTTGTTCTGCGGGGAAACGAACAGTAACCGGGTTATCTACATTGTCAAAAAACGGTAGAAGTTGCGTATTTGGCTGAGGTTGCGCCTTCACGGAATTTTGCCAGCAAAAAGGGGAAATCAGTACCAATAAAGCAAGCATATTTACCATCTGCTTTGACCTATTGGTTAAAAGATTTGGCTGCATAATTTTAGATTAATTACTTAGATAGCAATACTACATCAAGCTTAATTTAAGAAATAAGATACTTTATAAAAAACCCGGTTTTTTTAATAAACCGGGTTAATCAACTTCTTTAAAAGTCTGTTGACTTGAAATTTTAAATTGTTGATTACGCTATCTTAAACTAACTAAAGGTAGTGCGTAAATCTTGGGAAATTTCCCCTAAATCGGCGTTAGCGAGTGGAATCATTAAGTTGCCCGATCAATTTTTTGCACTTCTTCGTCAGAGAGTTTCACATTGATAGCTTGTGTTGAGTCTTCAATGCTAGAAACCTTGCTAGCACCAGGAATTGGTAAAATAACTGGCGACTTAGAACGCAACCACGCCAAAACGATATTATACAGTGACACACCTTTTTCTTTAGCTAAGTGAGCGATCGCAGGGATATCTTGTAAGTTCTGATGGCGACGCCTACCACCAAAGGGACTCCAAGGCAAAAATGTTAATCCTTGCTGTTCGCAATACTTCAATACGCCGTCATTTTCTGGCTGTCGTTGCCAAGGACTGTATTGATTCTGCACTGAGACAATATCCACCACATCCCGCGCCCGCTTAATTTGTTCAACGGAAAAGTTAGAAACTCCCACAAACCGAATCAAGCCAGCTTCTACTGCTTCTTTCACTGGTGCAAGGGATTCTTCAATGGTGTAATTAGTATCGGGGGAATGGTATTGCCAAACATCGATGGGTTTAGAACCACCTAACGCCTCAAAACTTACTCGAATTGTTTGGCGCAAATGTTCTGGGTTGCCGTTGCTTGTCCAGCTACCATCGGGACGCATCAAACCGCCTTTAGTTGCCACAATTACTTGGCTAACATCGCCTTTGTAACTAGTAAGTGCCTTGTGAATTAACCGCTCGTTGTGATGCTTATCTGACTCATCTTTGCAGTAAGAATCGGCAGTATCAATAAATGTAATACCCAAATCCAAAGCATGATGAATAACTTGGATTGACTCTGATTCAGGAGGACGATTAGAGATTGACATGGGCATACCACCCAAACCGATCGCACTTACAAAGATGCCAGTTTTTCCTAGCTGTTTGGTTTCCATGCTTCTAGCTATAGCTTTCTGCCCCAATTATCTATCAGTTAGCCAAAGCTTTTGTAGCTATTCATCATAAATCCTCCCTGGTACTTAGACTTAGTGAGCAGTGAACAGCCTACCAGGGGAATACTCTACTCAGGGGTTAAGTCTTCTATACACAGGCACTGATGAAAATTGTCGAGGAAACCCGTACCAGATTGCAGCTAAAGCATCGGCCACTCAGAGATTGGCTAACTGGGTGGTGCATTCTTACTTTATGCTTAAGCTTTTTAATTTACTGCTTATTTTTTGAGTCTGCTTCAGTTAAGATAACTTGCGCTCGCCTCCCATCAAACCAAATTAATTGTGAATTGAGGCGGTTCACTTTGCTGGGAAGCATGGAGAAACTTAAAATGTTTGATCTCCAAGAAGCATACATTCTTACAAAGACTGGTAGCAAAGGAGGGAAAACTTATCAAGTTGTGATTGTAACTCCTTTTGGATACTTTGCTCTTTTATCTCATGTTAGCTATCAAGAGAATCAGGAAGTTATTTTTAAAATTAACGATTTTATTAACTCTGGGAAAACATCTCTATTAGTACAGCAAAATCAACGGCATTATCTATTTTTCTTAAGTTTGTTTTTATTGGTTATGATAGCAATCGCTGCTTTTTTTGCTACATCACCTGTAACTACCTGTACCTTCTATAAGAGTATCGATAAGGTATTTATCGAACGTAAAAGTTTGCGTGTAAACCAAGTTATCGAACATCCACTAGAAAATATTCTGCGTTTTGATATCCAAGAAAAGCAATTTAGATACTCTAAGCAGGGTAAGCGCATATAAATTTGTAGCCTAAAATACAGAACATTTGACCAATAGATGAGCAAAGAATCAAATTTGAGTATTAAATATGTTAAGTATTACGCTAATAAGTAAAGCGTCTATTTTA
>JAHHHR010000009.1 GCA_019359245.1 Nostoc desertorum CM1-VF14
TTAGGGCTGACCACTGTCATGCAAGGATTTTGGGCTATTTTACCTTCTTTCCTTGCACCTGAATATACTTCTAGGGTCTTTTTATCTACAGACTGTCACCTTTTCTTTCTTTTTCAGCAAGCCCTAAGTATTACTAGCCCTGGCGGCTGGAAGTCGCGGCTATACAGACAAAGCCCACCTCCGTGGGTTAAAAACCCTTGATTTTTTATTAGTCCACGGAGGTGGACTACCCTGCGGGAAGCCGCAAAGCGTCTAGGTTTGTGTAGTAGCGAATTCTATTCGCCTACTACTTTTTAAACATCCTCTAAAGTGATTCCCAGTCTATCTATGACTGGGAACAAGGCAACTAACTGTGCTTTTAATCTTTTGTGGAACTAATTGGTTTTTGAGCAAAGGGGATATTTTTTTTACCTTCAGTAGAAGCACTTCCAAGGCTGCGGAAATATAGCCCTCCAATGGTAAGTAAAAATGTTACATACCCGGCTGCTTGTACAAGATAGAGATTGTCTCTATAACCAAATAAAGATTTGAGGATAATACCAGGAAACTGTTCGTCAGGCAAGATTCTGGAAGTATTTGAAACCATTGGCCCCAAAATACAAGAGTGGACTTTAGTAAAACGTTCGTAATAAAAACAAAGGCTTTCTGTAGCACGACTGCTAAGGGCAAAGTTAGCCACAGCGTCGTCAAAATGTTTCAAAGCTGAAACTACCAACCCAGCAACAATCAGCACTAACAAAACGCCCATTACCTGGAAAAACTGGCGGATGTTAATTTTGACACCCCATTTAAATAGCAGCACTCCAATTGCAGATGCCACTACCAAACCACCAATAGCACCCAAGGCTGGCATTAATCCCTGTTGAAAATTAGCAGCAACGAACAGAACAGTTTCAAAGCCTTCGCGGACAACGGCAACTAAAATTAAAGTAAAAACACCCCAACCAGCATTTGAATTTTGTGTCAGTGCTTGTGTAACTGCTCCTTCAACTGTAGCTTTCATGAATCTGGCTTGTTTAGTCATCCAGATTAGCATCCAACTGAGCATTGCGATCGCTAATACGCTAAACACACCCTCCAATGCTGGCTCAACTACCGAGGTGTATTGAGGATTCGCTGCTCCCAGTACTTGAATTACCCAACTAAATAGCACGCCTATTAAGGCACTGACGACAATACCAACGCCGACACCAGCATATACCCAAGAGTTGAGTCGGGATTGTTTAGCTTTTTTCAGCAAAGCTAGCACAATGCCAACAACAAGGGCGGCTTCTACTCCTTCTCGGAGCGTTATTACAAAAGTAGGTATAGCAGTACTAAAATTCATCTTTTGTCCTTTGCCTGTTTTCATTTGCCATTAGTCATTTGCCCTTTGTCATTTGTCCTTTAAATTATTTTTTGACTAATGACTAATGACCAATGACTAATGACTAATGACTATTAACTAAAATCGCGTAGCATCTTTTTCAGTTCGAGATTATGCATCTCTTCTTGCCCAATCATGCCGCGAGCAAATTCTTCAAGATAAATGCTGGCATTAGTAACAGTTTCGAGCAGATTCTTATACAGCTCCAATGCCTTTTTTTCATGAGATAAGCTTTCTTCCAAGATATCCTTGACTTTATGCTGGTAGGTTTCTTCCATTGGGGCAATTTTCAGGGAGGGATGCCCATCTAAACCGGTGAGAATTTCTCCCACTTGTTCGGCATGAAGTAAAGATTCACTTGCCTGTGCTTTGAAAAAGGCCACAATTGGAATACGGTTAGGGCCAGTCACCATCAAAGAATAATGTGTATAGCGCACTACTCCTGCTAGTTCAAATTCCATAATGGCGTTAAGCAAGTCAATGGTCTTTTTATAGTCAAGTTCTTGCATCAGTTCTTAGTTCAAGTAATGAATGTGTAATTAGGTAGAAGCTAGGAGTTATGAGTTAGGAGTTCGGGATTCTTAACTCAAAACTTTCAATTCATAACTCCTAACTGTTTCCTCATTCTAAACTCCTTACCCTATACTTCCCATTAAATCAAAGTGTTATCGTTGTGCTTGAGTATTGGATTTACCAACCACTTTTTGAGAGTTTTCCTCAATGGTTTTCACCAGTTTGGTAACATCATTAGCAGTTTTGACTGCTTTGGCCGGTGGGATGGCAGAAGGCCAAACTTTTATTAGTTCAGTAAAACTAGCATTGATCGCTTTGTTGGCTTCGGGATCTGCTTGAGCTACTTGACTAGAAATTCCTTTGTATAAATCATTGGCGTAAACAACAAAACCACGAGAGTCTTGATACTCAATTGGCGCGGTTATTTTACCATCTGCGATCGCAGCGCCATATTCGGAGTTAGCTGAATCTAGCAGTTCGTTAATCACTTGTAGCACAAATCCTGGTTTTGAGCGTTGATCTGCTGGCAAAGCTGCGATCGCGGAATCAACTGCTTGCACTGAAGAAGTAAAATTAGTTTTAACTTTGTTATCCTTCGGACTAGATTTCACTAAATCTTGTAAACTTACCAATGTTGTTTTAAATTCTTTGACTTTGCGCTCATTTAATTGTTCTTCTACATCAACATAAATTTCCTCAACTGGGTGTCCAATATGAGGTTCTGCTTGTTTCGGCTGATTCTGATCCAGAAGTTCTTGTGCTACTAAAAGATGCCCTTTCATTAAGCCCAATTTACTCATGTAGTCAACATCTTTTGCCTCACCAGTGAGTACCACTTCCTGAACACCAACTTGGTCTTTAATTTGATCGAACTGCTCTTGAGTAATTACTTTTTTAGTAACTAAATCTTCTGGGCTACCATATGGGCGATTTGCCTGGATTTTGTTTGATAAAGCTGGAATACCTAGTTTGGCTTCAAACTTATCCAATTCTGACAATATAGCGCTGTTAATGTTAATTTTTTCTTTGCCACCGTGACCACTATGACCGTTATTACTTACTGCCTCTGTAGCTTGAGGGCTAGCAACTGGTGCTGATGGATTTTCTGCGGTTGGTGTACTACTACAGGAACTCAAGGTAACTATTACGGCTGCTGCTGCTGTTAAACAGATATAACGAAGTTTTATCATCTTTGCTTCTTGCACAACGAAAAAGGTATTAATTGAAACACTTCAAACTATTACTATCAAATAGTTTGTTTGACACATTGTCATAGATTTCACTGTCGCATATAATGACAGTTTTTATCAATTATTATCTAAAATTTTAAGGAATTAATACGAATAATATTGTCACAAATTTTTAATAGGGTTTTTAGGGTTGCTATCAGCAACTACTTCAAATTGACCCATACAACCGTTTTCTGCGATCGCATCCTGATGGGGATGGAACATATACTTACCTGGGTAGCGAAAAGCAAATTCCAAGATGTGCCTTTCTGCTACACCCATCGTAATCACATCAGTTTTCTCGCTAGGAGTCATACTCATACCATAGCGATAGACATCAAAGAAGTTGGCGTGGAGATGAAACGTCACTGCTGGATCGTATTCAATGATGTTAAGGACATACAGCCGAATCAACTGATTTTGATAAATAGGGATGGGATGATGCATATAGTGATGGGGCAAACCGTTGAAAGCGTAATAGTCATTATGGCTATCATCATTCACGTCATACCCAGCCATTACTAGTACGATCTCATCAGCCGGAGGACGGGGAGTAGGTGGATCGATGATGAACATCCCATAAAGTCCCTTAGCGATGTGACGGGTGACTGGTTCAATATGGCAGTGATACAGGTGTACACCATAGGGTTCAGCATCAAATTCATAAATTGTGGCTTTGCCGTTGCTGATTGGGCGAACACCATCCATTTCTGCCGGATGAACGCCATGAAAATGCAAAGAGTGAGAATGTCCCGCATTATTGAGAAATAGTACCCGGATGCGATCGCCCTGTTTTGCCCGTAGCGTTGGCCCTGGTATGCGACCGTTTAAGTCCCAGATGTTGTAAGAGACAGCACTATTGAGTTTAATAATCGAAGTACCCGCAGTTAACTGAAATTCCCGGATAGTCCGCCCATTTTCTTGCTTTACTGTCCCATAATCAAAATCCCTTAACATCTTCATCGGATTATTAACATCGTCAGATGCTTCCATATCGAATGGTGGCACTTTGACGATTGACTTACTTTGTAGATTTAGCATCTGCCAAAGTCCAGCTGCACCAGTTACTCCAGCACCTGCTATACCCAGCTTTAGTAATTGACGACGGCTCAAAAATTTTTCGTTACCCAGAGTGAAGTTGTCGGGCATGACATTTAGTTACGGTTACCGCCAAACAAAGAATTGCAAAATATTTTCAATTGCTTTTAAATATTAGAGGAATTAATAATTATTGTCAATAATTTTAAATAGTTCAAAGCTGCTGCTTTAAGTTATTAAATTTAGATCAAGCCAGAATTAGTCAGTGAGAATTCCAGGCAAATTTTTGGATTTTCATCAGTGTTTATTTTTGATATTCTGTATAAAGAATATGTCAACAAAGTAGCTTTTCCTGCCTATTTTCTATTTTATTGATATGCTTATTGTTTTATAGCAGTCCTAAATCATTTATAAAAAAAAATTAACCATAGAGGTGCAGAGAAAGGAATCGGAGATTCTCAAGACTTATTTAGGTTGCTATAAGAGTACTTGGAATACAAACAATGCGTATAATAAATAGCACCTGTAATATGGACGAGACTAAGATATTGTTGTTATGCTGTGGTGCATTTTATTTGCTTGGATATGAGATAAATTGCGTTTTTATAACATTGTCAGTACTTGCCATTTCTAATTTTTAATTTTGAATCGTTGATGAGAGCATCTGCCGATTTAAACTGAGTCTTGAAAATCTATTTGCGAGGTATACAGCGTGTCAAGAATTCTTCTCAAGTCAAAAGGCGTATCACTAATTTTGATAGGCTTTTTAAGCTTTTATCTAGTTATTGGAGCGTCTACACCAGCCTATGCCATGCATATTATGGAAGGTTACTTACCAGGAAATTGGGCAATTTTTTGGTGGTTAGTGGCGTTACCATTTTTTATCTTAGGATTGCGATCGCTGACTCGTATCACCCAAGCCAACCCTGAACTAAAATTACTCTTGGCATTGGCAGGAGCTTTTACCTTTGTCTTATCAGCGTTGAAACTTCCTTCAGTCACGGGTAGTTCTTCGCATCCTACAGGTACAGGGTTAGGAGCAGTGCTATTTGGCCCTTTAGCTATGTCAGTGCTGGGGGGTTTAGTTCTATTATTTCAAGCGCTGCTGTTGGCTCATGGCGGCTTGACGACATTGGGGGCAAATGCTTTTTCGATGGCGATCGCAGGCCCATTTGCTGCTTATTGGATATATCATTTGACGATGCGGCTAACTGGTAAGCAAAAAATAGCCATATTTTTAGCAGCCGCCTTGGGAGATTTACTCACCTACATTATTACTTCCGTGCAACTTGCTCTTGCTTTTCCCGCACCTATAGGTGGATTTATAGCCTCATTTACCAAGTTTGCGGGAATTTTTGCGATTACTCAAGTTCCTCTGGCAATTAGTGAAGGTTTGCTAACTGTATTGGTATGGAATTGGTTACAATCTTATACGCCTCAAGAACTAGAATTTTTGAAATTAATCAAACGGGAACCTCAACACAATGAAACAGTCTAAGAAAGGATTGAGTAATTGGCTGTTGCTATTGGGAGTAGTGGTATTGGCAGTAGCACCACTAGTATTAATTAAAGCAGAATTTAGCGGCGCAGATGGTCAGGCTGAAGATGCAATCAAAGAAATCCAGCCAGAATATAAACCTTGGTTTAATTCATTAATTGTGCTACCAAGTAAAGAAGTTGAAAGCTTATTATTTTCAGTGCAAGCGGCGGCGGGTGCTGGAGTAATTGGTTATGTAATTGGTTTGTATAAAGGGCGATCGCAAGATCAAAGGAATAAGGAATGAGTCTGCAAATAGATACTCTTGCATACACTAATCGTTTGCGGTGGTTAGCACCAGAGCAGAAATTGCTGTTTGCGATCGCTCTGCTGATTATCGCTGCCTTTAGTCATTCCCTAGTTCAATTTTTGATTGCAGTTTGGATGAGTACTTGGACAATTATATATGCAGGGATTCCTAGCAAAATTTATTTTAAATTAGTGTATGTTGCTAGTTTGTTCTGGTTAACAAGTTTGCCAGCTTTAGTGATCAATGGCGTAAATATTTCAAACTTACATTTAGTGCAAAGTGATTCAGTAGCAGGGTTGGATATTGGCTCTTATTATGTGTACATCAGCATTCACGGTATGCAACAGGGATTCATGATTTTAACACGAGCGATCGCTTCTGTTTCGTGCTTATATTTTATCATGTTAACTATCCCCTTCACCGAACTTTTACAAGTTCTGCGCCGTGTGGGTTTTCCTGTGCTATTAACCGATTTATTATTGCTAATGTACCGTTTTATCTTTGTTCTTTTAAATGTCTCTGCCGAATTATGGATTGCCCAACAAGCTCGTGGTGGCTATAGTAGTTTTAATGTTGGCATGAAAAGTTTAGCTCTATTAATTGGACAATTACTCAAGCGAACCATAGAAAATTATCGTCAAGTATCCTTGAGTTTGGCATCACGGGGATTTAATGGAGAATTTAAAGTTTGGCATCCTCATCGCTATCATTTATCCAAGCGCTATGCTATCGAAGCTGTTATAGGATGTGCATTATTAATAGCATTGGATTGGTATGATCATGCAACAGTTTTTACTCGAATTTGAAAAGTTATATTACACTTATACAAACGCAGATCAATCAGCTTTAAATGGATTAACTCTTAAAATACCTGCTCATAAGAAATGTGCATTAATAGGACAAAATGGTTGCGGTAAAACCACACTATTTTTATTAGCTAACGGGTTATATAAACCTCAAAAAGGCAGTGTGTATTGGCAAGGTAAGCCTCTACAATACGACCGTAAATCACTCATGAAATTACGGCAACAAGTAGGGCTAGTTTTTCAAGATCCAGAGCAACAACTAGTAGCTTCTACCGTTGAAGAAGATATTTCTTACGGCTTGTGCAATTTAGGATTGCCGACAGGAGAAATTAAACAACGAGTTGAACAAGCTTTAGTCGAATTTGAACTTACTCAGCTAGCACAAAGACCTGTCCATCATCTCAGCTTAGGGCAAAAAAAGCGAGTTTCCATAGCTGATGTCATGGTGCTAAAACCAGAACTGCTATTGTTAGATGAACCAACGGCGTATCTCGATAAGTTGCATACTCGTAACTTGATGGCAACTCTGAAAAAGATTCATGCAGCTGGTACAACTATAATAATGGCAACCCACGATCTTGATTTAGTTTATCGTTGGGCAGATTGGATATTTGTCATGGATCGGGGACAACTCGTGATAGAAGGAAAACCCCAAGATGTGTTTAATCAACGCGGAATTCTCGAAGATTTACAGCTAGGAGTGCCACTGATATATGAGATGCTATTTGCTGAGGTATCACCCGAAGATGAACCAGTTTTAGAGCGCTTACGGCAAAGAATATTGCATAAATTTTGTAATTTTTAATTAAAAATAGCCATACTTTTTAAGTAGAATTTAATTGTTTAGAAGATAAAAAATTAATATTTACCGAGAAATTAAGAAAGTAATGTTGACAAAAACTTCTGTTGAAAAAATTCTTGAACGTGCTTTGATGGGGTACGACTTATCTCCCGAAGAGGGAGTGTTATTGTTACAACAAACTGAACCAAAGGCGATCGCATCAATACGTAGTACATCCGACACACTCCGCTACACACAAGTAGGCGATACGGTTACATACATAATTAATCGTAATATCAACTTTACTAATATTTGTGAGCAGCACTGTAGTTTTTGTGCTTTCCGTCGAGATGATGGTGATGCTGGTGCATATTGGTTAGATTCGGCGCAAATTTTGGAAAAAGCGACAGATGCGGTGCAACGGGGTGCGACGGAAATCTGTATGCAGGGGGGATTAAATCCACAAGCGCTGATAAATGGTAAATCTTTGTCCTATTACCTCAAGGTAGTGGAAACCATTAAACAGGAATTTCCGCAGATCCATCTCCACGCTTTTTCCCCGCAGGAAGTGGAATTTATCGCTAGACTTGACGGACTTGAGTATGCTGATGTGATTGCTGCTTTGCGTGATGCTGGTGTTAGCTCAATGCCGGGAACAGCAGCCGAAGTATTAGACGATGAAGTAAGGCGGATACTGTGTCCAGAGAAGATTGACACAGCCACATGGCTAGAAATTATCAGCACAGCTCATAAATTAGGCTTGCATACCACCAGCACCATGTTATCTGGGCATATTGAAACCCACGAGCAGCAAATCGGGCATTTAGAAAAATTGCGATCGCTCCAAAAAACTGCCATCAATCAGGGATATCCAGCCAAGATCACAGAGTTTATTTTGTTACCCTTCGTTGGGCAAGAAGCTCCCAAACCCTTACGTCGCCGTGTCGGACGCGATCAACCAGTTTTGAGTGATGCACTGCTGCTAGGAGCTGTGGCGCGGATTTACTTGGGTAATTGGATTCCCAACCATCAGCAGAGTTGGGTAAAACTGGGGCTTGCTGGTGCAACCGAAGCCTTAGTTTGGGGTTGCAACGATATTGGTGGCACATTGATGGAGGAACATATCACCACAATGGCAGGTGCTTTGGGCGGTACGTGTATGGAAGTGGAAACCTTGGAAACTGCGATCGCTTCTTTAGGACGACCTTACCAACAACGCAATACTCTTTATCAAAAGATTAGGAATTAGTTTCAGATTGCCAGTTTTTAAGCAATATTCCAAAAAGATTGCTGGCATTGGCAAAATAAAAATAGTGCTGATTTTTGTAGAAGCCGTGAGTACAGAAAGTTTAGAAATTGCTAAAACCCGCTACCAGAAAGGGAAAATTGCCTTTGAAAATGGGCAATACCGCGAAGCCATCGAAAATTTAGAAAAGGCCAGCGCCCTATTAGTTCATACTTCTCGCCTTGCGGGCGAAGTAGAAATTTATCTGGTGACAGCTTATGAAGCTGCTGGACGCAGCGATGATGCGATCGCTCTTTGCGAAAGACTTAAACGCCATGCCCATTTTGAAATTAGCAAACAAGCGCGACGGATGCTTTATATCTTAAAAGCACCAAAGCTGAAAAGACCCAGCGAATGGATGACCGAAATCCCCGATTTGGGCACACTACCTGATAATGAACTCAAAATTTCTGTACCTGCTAAGTCTAATAAATCTTCTGTGCAGCAAAAGCCTAAACCTACTGAGCCAGAATTCGTTGACCTCAGCCAGGTCAATACCAGAGATAATCGCTTTATCTGGGTAGCGCTAATTGCTATTGGTTTAACCATCTCGTACTTGGTTTGGTTGAATTTTTCAGGAACCCCTGGCTGATAACAATTTTGGATTTTAGATTTTGGACGAAAATTCTTTACCAAAATGGTGTTCTAGGAATCTCAAACAATACTAAGAAGTCAAGATTGGTTAAAATGTTTGACTTTTGGGGAGACTTATACTTATGAATTCTTCAAGTTTAGGAAAGGTTTTCTTGTGGTTAATTAGACCATTTAGTTTTGTGTTGACACTGAATGGTCGAAATAGAATGAAGCGCTTCTTTCCCATGCGAAATCCTATTCTGTGGCTAGTGCTGTTAACATCCGTGCTACTGACTGGCTGTGTTAATTACGATGTAGGGCTTAACTTTGACAACTCAAATAGTGGCGAACTAGTACAGCATATTAAATTAGGAGAGCGACTAACCAGTTTTAGTGGCGATTCTGTATACGAATGGTTGAACAGCATAGAGCGCCGCGCCCGTCAACTAGAGGGGAAAACGCAGCGAGTTTCCCAAGAAGAAATCATTGTCACAATTCCTTTTAGTAGTGGTAGGGAATTGCAAGAAAAATTCAACGAGTTTTTTAACTCCCGTGCGAATCAATCCTCTGAGTCTGGACAGGGCAAATCTGACTCAGAATTACCGAAAATTGAATCAAACGTCCTCTTGGAGCAAAACAATTTTTTACTTTTAGTCCGAAATCGGTTAATTTATGATTTGGATTTGCGATCGCTATCCTTAATTGCCAGCAAAGGTAACGTTCTAGCTAATGCTGGTTCAATTCTCGACTTAGAATTTAGTTTGAAGACTCCTTGGGGAGCCAAAAATATTCAACTAACTGAAACTGCCATTGCGCCAGAAAGAAATGGCAATCAACTAGTGTGGAAACTCCAACCTGGCGAGTTAAACCACATAGAAGCTGTTTTCTGGCTACCCAGTCCCCTTGGTATTGGTGGGTTGTTAATTATCCTGTTTATCTGGGGAGGGTTGTACTTGAGATACAATTTCATGCCAGATCCCAGAATTCAATTCTCTCCCAAAGCAACAGCTATCCAGGAACAGTAGACTATATCAATGATTGTCAGTTAAGCCGATGCATTCTCCATCGGCTTTTTTAATTCACCTTTAAACTGTTGTTCGCTACCATACCAACGTTCAGCAAGTGCATTGAGTTGATGAAGCACATCAATGAGTTCTTGACCATGTTCTGTCAGACCATAAGTTACTTGGGGGGGAATAGTTGGTTCATACTGCCTATAAATAATCTCTGCTGCCTCAAGCATCCTCAGTCTTTCCGTCAGAACTTTAGTTGAGATGCCCTCAACTAGATGTTTCAATGCACCAAAACGAGTAGGCCCACTATTACACAACACCCACAGTATATACATTGTCCAGGGACCTGATAGTAAAGACATCAGAATACTTACGGGGCAAGCATCAGGATTTTTAGAGACAGACATCGATAAGTTAGCTAAAATTTTCCAACAGTTACTTTATAGTAACTACTTTACTTTAGTAACTAGTTACTTTTAGTATCTGATGTAATGCTTTACAAATTAGACTTAAAAACAGTAAAAGCAGAAATCCTAGCTAATCAGGAGATATTTGGTGGCAAACATTCTGCATATTGATTCCAGTCCCCGTGGTGAACGATCGCACTCAAGAGAACTATCGAAGGAATTCGTCAGTGCCTGGAAAGCAGCGCATCCTGAAGATGCGATCGTCTATCGAGATTTAGGGCATTACCCAGTTCCTCACGTTGATGAAGCTTGGATTGCGGCTGCATTTTCACCACCAGAAACCCATACTCCAGAATTAACTGAGGCAATTAGAATTTCTGATGAACTAGTTGATGAGTTTTTGGCAGCTGATCGCTACGTCTTTGGAGTGCCAATGTACAACTTCAATATACCTTCCACTTTTAAGGCTTACATCGACCAAATCGTTCGCATTAACCGGACTGTTGCTTTAGATGCTCAAGGTTTTAAAGGCTTAGTCGAGGGTAAAAAGGCAGTTATCATTACAGCTCGTGGTGGTGACTTTAGCCCGACATCTCCTGCATCTGCATACGACTTCCAAGAACCATACCTGCGGACGATTTTCGGCTTTATTGGGATTACAGACATTCAATTTATTAACGCTAATAGCCTGAATGAGGGAGATGCCCGTACCCAATCTCTATCAGAAGCACGGGTAACAATTCAAGATTTGATCAGCCAGTGGTAATGTGATGCGGGGCATTGGGGATTGGGCATTAGTCAATATCAATATTCTTCTTCCCCTGCTCCCTCATCTCCCCCTGCCCCCTGCCTCTTCTTCACGGTGACAACCGCTCGATTTTCCAAGCGCCATCATCTAAACGGCTATAGAGTAAGCGATCGTGTAAGCGGCTAGAGCGTCCTTGCCAAAACTCAATTTCTGTGGGGATCACTCGTAAGCCTCCCCAATGAGGTGGCCGGGGGATCTCTTGATTTTCATATTTGCTGTGGAACTCTTGCAAACGTCGCTCCAAGACTTCTCGGCTTTCTATCACTTCGCTTTGATTAGATACCCACGCACCCAGACGGCTACTGGTAGGGCGAGTCTCAAAATACTGGTCAGACTCAGTTTCTGAAACTTTCTCCACATACCCCGAAATCCGCACTTGACGTTCCAGTTCTGCCCACCAGAAGACTAAAGCCGCTTGGGGATTTTCTGCTAATTCTTGTCCTTTGTGACTGTTGTAATTGGTAAAAAAGGCAAAGCCCCGTTCATCAAAATTTTTGAGTAATACCATTCTGGCTGAGGGCTTACCGTCTGGTGTGGTAGTGGCAATGGTCATGGCATTAGGTTCGGGGAGTTGTGCTGCTAGTGCTTGATCGAACCATTTTTTAAATTGGATAAAAGGATTGAGGTCTACTTCTAGTTCGCTCAAACTTTCCAAAGTGTAGTCTTTGCGGAGGTCGGCTACGGTTTTGTCCATTGTGATTTGTTTCCTTACTATCTCAGATACGCCTATACATATCTTTGTTAAAAATATCTATGATGATGATCAGTACCATCAAGAATTTTACAAATTCTTGGTGGAATATCTAAAAATAGGTTGCATAAGATGCGCCGTTCGGCCTCCCTTCAACGCCTGTTAATTTATGGTCTAAGCGGCCCGATTATCGCTCTCAATGTCTGGCTACTGTCCTTGCTTTTTCGCTATTTCCAACATCCTATTACCGTTTTGAGCATTGCGGCAATTTTGGCTTTTCTATTAAATTATCCAGTTAAGTTCTTTGAACGCGCTCAAATTAGCCGCACTCAGTCGGTGATCATCGTTTTACTTGTAACGTTAACCCTGTTTGGGATTTTGGGCGTCACTTTAGTGCCGTTGATCATTGATCAAACAATCCAACTGTTAAATAATATCCCTGATTGGTTAGCCGCCAGTCAAAAAAACTTAGAGCAATTTGAGGTGCTGGCAAAACAACGACGTTTGCCAATTGATCTGAGGGTTATGAGCAGTCAAATCAATGCCAACATTCAGAATCTGGTGCAACAGATTGCTTCTGGTGCAGTGGGATTTGCTGGGACACTGCTATCAGGCTTACTTGACATAGTGTTAGTCATTGTGCTTGCATTTTATATGCTTTTATATGGCGATCGCGTCTGGTATGGTCTAGTCAATCTTTTACCTTCTAACATTGGAGATCCCCTTACCGCAGCCTTGCGCCTAAATTTTCAGAACTTTTTTATCAGCCAGTTGTTACTAGGATTATTCATGGTGCTAACCCTGACACCAATTTTCTTAGTAATGAAAGTACCCTTTGCCTTGTTGTTTGCCATACTAATCGGGGTCTCAGAACTTATTCCCTTTATTGGGGCGTTTTTGGGCATTGGTCTTGTAACGATCTTAGTACTGCTGCAAAATTGGTGGTTGGCAGTTGAAGTTGCTGTGGCGGCAATTCTTATGCAGCAGGTTAAAGATAACCTGTTAGCTCCCAGGTTACTCGGCAACTTTATTGGATTGAATCCCATCTGGATTTTTGTAGCTATTTTGATGGGATTTGAGATTGCTGGGTTGTTGGGGACGCTTGTTGCTGTTCCTATTGCTGGTACTATTAAAGGCACTTTCGATGCGATCAAGAGCGGTAAGCCCAGTGATTTTGTATCAACTGTCACCATTGCTCATGACCCACCTGATTAAGGGGGCATGGGGAGGACAAGGGGACAAGGGGACAAGGGGACAAGAGCTGAGAACTTGAAACAAGTTTTTCCCCTTGTCCCCAATTCTCCTTGTCCTCTTGCCCATGCACCATGCCCAATGCCCCATGCCCAATGCCTAAAATCAAAAGTTGCACAATCTGATCTCACAATTCACAATGGTGATTGATTACAAATTTCAGGGGATACTGCCAGCAGCTAATTCCTGAAAAAAGAAGCACAAAGGAATTCATAAAGTACACGCTTTGCCAATAGTCAATGAGTTTACTTTTGAATTTACGGTCTTTTGATTCTGATTAATTAATTTAGAACCCGTTAATGGAAGCTTCCGAGCTATTAGAAACAATTACACTCCTAATTTACCAAGCTGAACAGGGAGAAATTGATCCTTGGGATGTCCAAGTGATTGAGGTGATTGACCGTTACTTAGAACTGATGGCACCGGAGTCAATAGGAAGAGGTTATGAAGCGGACTTGTCTCAATCTGGACAGGCATTTTTATCAGCATCAATGCTGGTATTATTTAAAGCAAATACCTTGATGCAATTATCAACAGTAGGAGATGTCCAGGATGGTGTACTAGATGATGCCCTATTGGAAGATGAAGACGGAATATCACATCAGGGGCATCGTCTACCATTAGAACGGCAATTGCGTCGTCGTGCATCGGCAATGCCACCACCAAAACGTCGGGTGACTCTGCAAGAGTTAATCAAGCAATTGCAGATTATGGCAAACCAGCTAAAACTGGTAGAGAAAGCCAGCAAACCTATCCGTCCTAGACGTCTGCCTAGTGTCCAAAGTATGCGGGAGGCGCTAGAGTTAGCTCACCAGGAAAATCTGACAGAAGTTGCTGGGGAACTGGAGCAGGTGTTGAATGTGTCGGCAAGGGAGCTAAATTTAGAACAAAATTGGTTGAATCTAGAACAACTTGTAGAGTTGTGGACTCAAACAAAGCTTCCCAACCAGAATGAATCTGGACATGAGTCTAAACACAGTCATTTAGTTAGCGTTTTCTGGGCACTACTGTTACTCTCGGCTCAATCAAAAGTAGAGCTATTTCAAGAGGAGTTCTACCATGAGATTAAAGTTCGGCTACTTACAGATTCAGCTAAGACTGGCAAACCTTTTGAGCAATCAATGAACTAAAAAAGCTAAAAGTAGCTTTACAGATAATTTATAGATTTTTGATTCAGTTCCAAAATCCGAGTAAATTGAAAAGATAAGCGATCGCTTGTCATCTAAGTATACCTATGGTTGTAATAACCACTAAATTCTTGTTATTCCTATTTAAGGGATAACTTAAAGCAGAAATAAAAATTGATGATTAAGTATCACTCGATAAAAGTAAACTGGCTTGTGGTTGAGGAATAAATTTTATGAAAGCGATGATTCTCGCGGCTGGCAAGGGTACTCGCGTACGCCCGATTACCTATACAATTCCTAAACCAATGATTCCCATCCTGCAAAAGCCAGTGATGGAGTTCTTGCTGGAACTGTTACGCCAACATGGATTTGACCAGATTATGGTTAACGTTAGTCATTTGGCTGAGGAAATAGAAAACTATTTTCGTGACGGTCAGCGGTTTGGGGTGCAGATTGCCTATTCCTTTGAAGGGAAAATTGATGACGACGGTAAACTGGAAGGCGAAGCAATAGGATCAGCTGGAGGGATGCGTCGCATCCAAGACTTCTCACCGTTTTTTGATGATACTTTTGTAGTGTTATGCGGTGATGCTTTAATTGATTTGGATTTAACTGCGGCGGTTAAATGGCATAGAGCTAAAGGCTCGATCGCTACTATTATCACGAAATCTGTTCCCAAGGAAGAAGTTTCTAGCTACGGTGTTGTGGTCACTGACGAAGAGGGGCGTGTTAAAGCTTTCCAAGAAAAACCTTCAACTGAAGAAGCCCTCAGCACCAACATCAACACAGGTATTTACATCTTTGAGCCAGAGGTGTTTAACTATATCCCCTCTGGTGTCGAATATGACATTGGTGGCCAATTGTTTCCCAAATTGGTAGAAATCAAAGCCCCCTTCTACGCCATCCCTATGGACTTTGAATGGGTAGATATTGGTAAAGTACCAGATTATTGGCGGGCGATTCGCGGTGTATTGCTAGGTGAAATCAAGAATGTACAAATTCCTGGTCATGAAGTTGCCCCTGGCATTTACACTGGCTTAAATGTTGCGGTGAATTGGGACAAAGTGGATATTACAGGCCCAGTTTACATTGGTGGGATGACGAGAATAGAAGACGGAGCTAAAATTGTCGGCCCAGCAATGATTGGCCCTAACTGTTGGATATGTAGTGGCGCAACAGTGGAAAACAGCGTGATTTTTGAATGGTCGCGCCTGGGGCCAGGAGTCCGTTTAGTCGATAAGCTAGTGTTTGGACGTTATTGTGTGGATAAAACTGGCGCTGCAATAGATGTTCAGGCGGCTGCTTTAGACTGGCTGATTACCGATGCTCGTCAGACTCCACCATCACATACCCCTCTTGAGCTACAAGCGATAGAGGAATTGTTGGGGACAAACACAATTTAGGAAATGGGGAATGGGGAATAGAGAAACAAGGGGGATAAGGGGGATGAGGCGACTTGCAACAAGTTTTTCCCCTTGTCCCCAATTCTCCTTGTCCCCAAGTCCTCTTCTCCATGCCCAATCCCCAATTCCCAATCTTAACTATTTAGATACGTGTATCTTCTGAGACTCTGCTCGTAGGTTTGCAGCAGTCGCTGAGATTCTGCTAAGGTGATACGCTTTTCTTCTAATGCTTTCTCGCAACGCTGGCGAATGTTTTCCACCATATCTTCGGAGTCATACTGGACATAGCTCACCACTTCGCTCATGGTGTCACCTTTGACAATGTGTTCAATCTGGTAGCCTTTGGGCGTCAATTGAATATGAACGGCGTTAGTATCCCCAAATAAGTTGTGCAAGTTGCCCATGATTTCTTGGTAAGCTCCATTCAAGAACATTCCCAAATAATATGGTTCTCCGGGCTTGTAGGTATGCAACTCTAAAACCGATTTGACATCGCGCAGGTCTATAAAGCGGTCGATTTTACCATCACTATCGCAGGTGAGGTCTGCCAAAATTCCCCGCCGCGTTGGTTCTTCATCCAAGCGGTGGATTGGCATGATTGGGAATAGTTGGTCGATCGCCCAGCAATCTGGTGCTGATTGGAACACTGACATATTTACGTAGTAGATGGAAGCCATGATTTTTTCTAGGTCTTCCAGTTCATCGGGTACGTATTCTTGCTGTCTAGTGATCTTGAGAATTTTCTGACAACAAGCCCAGTAGAGGCGTTCGGCTTTGGCTCGTTCTCTGAGGCGTAATATTCCTAAGTTGAAACGGCTGATGGCTTCTTCTTTGAATTGTGCAGCGTCGTGGTAGAACTCCTGATAATTCTCTTGGTTGATGGATTGGTAAGTTTCCCAAAGATAATTAATAATCGGGGATTCTCCCTCTTGTGGAGGTTCTGGCGAATCGAGAGGGACATCACTAGTACTAAGAACGTCGAAAATCAGCACCGACTGATGGGAAGCGATCGCTCGTCCACTTTCACTAATCAGTGTTGGTACGGGAATCTGCCGCTCTGCACAGGTATCTTTTAGCTCTGCCACGATGTCGTTGGCATAGTTCTGCATATTGTAATTTTTCGATGCATAGAAGTTGGTTTGGGAGCCATCGTAATCTACGCCCAAGCCGCCACCAACATCAAGGTATTTCATATCTGCCCCCAACATCGACAATTCCACATAAATGCGGCTGGCTTCTTGGATGGCATCTTTAATTACATTAATGGCAGAGATTTGTGAGCCAATGTGGAAGTGCATCAACTGCAAAGAATCGAGCAGGTTAGCTTCGCGTAACTTGTCAACAGCCTCGATTACCTCAGGCATTGTCAAACCAAATTTAGCGCGATCGCCACTAGAGGCTCCCCAACGTCCCATGCCTTGGGTACTGAGTTTAGCACGAACACCTAATATCGGTTTAATACCTAACTGGCGATTGGCATCAATTACCAAATCAACCTCTTCAATCTGTTCTAAGACGATGATTGGTGTTTGCCCTAGTCTTTGGGCTAACATTGCCGTTTCGATGTATTCTCGGTCTTTGTAGCCGTTGCAAACTAACAATGCTCCTGGTGTATCCAACACAGCTAGAGCAATCATTAATTCTGGCTTGGAACCTGCTTCTAAACCAAATTGATGGGGTTTGCCAAACTTGACTAAATCCTCAATCAAATGCCGCTCTTGGTTGCATTTGACGGGAAACACGCCACGGTAGACACCAGGGTAATTATAGCGGGCGATCGCTTTGGCAAAACAAGCGTTCAACCGTTCAATCCGGTCTTCTAAAATATCGGAAAAGCGAATCAACATGGGAAGTCCCAAGTTGCGCTGTTTCATAGCATTGACTAATTCAAACAAGTCAAGAGATCCCCCGCGATCGCCCTTGGGTGACACGGTGACGTGACCAGCAGCGCTAATAGAAAAATAAGGTTGTCCCCAACCTTCAATCCGATATAACGCTTCACTATCCTCAATTTTCCAGGAGCGAGGTAAATCTCCTGTGGTAGTAGTACTAGGTGGTAACAGTTTTTTTTGCTTATGATTTTTCACTTCTTTGTGTCCATTGGACGGTACTTGTACCACCTCGTCAGATGTAGCAGTTGGATCAACACCCATTTCTTCCTAACCTCTGTTTTTCACCCACGAATTAACAATTTAACGCATTCATTTGGGAACGTATATGCACCCAAAGATAATTTCTGAGATAAACTCTGATTGGTCAAGAGTCATGTGTCATTAGTCATTAGTCATTGGTCATTAATCATTGGTCATTGGTCATTAGTGAAAAACCCTTGGACTTAAGACAGAGGATTACAAAGGACATAGACGCCCGGAGGGCGGCTTCCCGTTCGCGTAGCGTCTCCGTTCGCGTTAGCGTCTCTGAAGGAGAAGGAGAAGGGTAGGACAAATGACAATTGACCAGATAAAAAATTCATTAAGTTTTTGGAGATAGCTTTGGAACGTACATTCTTAGCAATTAAGCCAGATGGAGTACAACGGGGATTAGTGGGGGAAATTATCCGCCGCTTTGAAACTAAAGGTTTTACCCTAGTTGGTTTGAAGTTTTTGAAAGTCAGTCGGGAATTGGCTGAACAACACTATGATGTTCACCGGGAACGTCCCTTTTTTGGCGGTTTAGTGGAATTTATCACTTCTAGCCCAGTGGTGGCGATGGTATGGGAAGGTGATGGCGTTGTTGCATCTGCTAGAAAGATTATTGGTGCGACGAACCCTTTAACAGCAGAGCCGGGAACGATTCGGGGCGATTTTGGACTGAATATTGGTCGCAACTTAATCCACGGTTCTGATGCTCAAGAAACCGCACAACGCGAAATAACCCTATGGTTTAAGGATGAAGAATTAGTAAATTGGCAACCACACTTAACGCCTTGGTTGCGCGAGTAAGACAGTAGGGAGTGGGGAATGGGGAATGGGGCATTGGGCATTGGGAATTGAAAAGAGGCAGAGGGGAAAACTAATCTCCCTGCCCCCTGCCCCCTGCTCCCGGTCCCCTGCCCCCTGCTCTTTTTATTTAGATGCTTCGCTCTTCTCCGGTTCTACTTGGGTCAATTCAGTGCCAACACGCTTGGAAAAGCCCCAGCCTAAAATCAAGAAGATGGCAGTAATCATGATCCATTCTGGTGGAACTAAATTATCGTTCACTACTTTCAACAACAAGCGCAAGCCTACCAACGCTACAGTTACATAGCCTGCATCTTCTAGGTTTTCATATTCGTCTAGCCAACGGATAAACAATCCCGCCATAAATCGCAGCGTGATAATACCAATTGTTGCACCCGTCAGCACTAGCCATTTTTCTTGAGAAACTGCGATCGCAGTTGTCACACTATCCAAAGAAAATGCCAAATCTGTAAATGCAATCACAGGTATCGCTTGCAACAATGAATTAAAACGCGGCCCGTGATGGTGTTCGTCCTTAGTTTCTTCCGAGGTAAAGTGTTGGAATACCAACCACAGCAGATAAGCAGCGCCTAATAATTCAAATTGCCAGAATTGTTGCACCCAAGTAGCAGTGAGAATCAAGCTGATTCGCAGCACATAAGCAACGACTAAACCAAAGTTCAAAGCTTTACGCTCAAGTTCCTTGTCTTCCAACCCCTTTGCGATCGCAGCGAGAGCGATCGCATTATCGGCAGATAACAGCGCCTCTAAAAGCACCAGGATCAGCAGAACTATAAGGGCTTCAAGGCTGAAATGAAAGTCGAGGTAATCAAAAATTCGGTCTAGCATTCCGGGTTTCTCAAGCAGAAAAAATTAAAATTTGACAAAAACAGAGATTTATATATTAAAAATCGCAATAAATTGCCACTCTAATCCAGCTTAACGTGCTTGTGGTGGATTTTGAAGAGGGTTGAATGGACGCGATCATAATTTGAGTGGGGTAATTTGCGTATAAGTCAATACACCCAAAGTTTTAACATTTAGCTTAAGGCGATCGCAATGGACTGCTGTCAGTTCGCATCTAGAATTAGAAAATGAGACCAAAAATATGGTAAGAGTTTATGGATAACACACTTCTACAACGCATCACTCATAATCCAAATATCTGCCACGGTAAACCCTGCATTCGAGGACTTCGTTATCCAGTTGAGTTTATTTTGGAACTGCTCAGTTCTGGCATGACTACTGAGGAAATATTGGCAGATTATGACGATTTAGAATCTAAAGATATTTTGGCTGTCTTGTTATTTGCCGCTCGACTCAGCCAAGTCAAAAGCATTCATCGAATCGCCTCATGAAATTTCTTGTCGATGCTCAGTTACCAGTTCGTCTTGCCCGTTTTCTCAAAACTTCAGGTTATGACACGATCCACACCAGAGACTTACCACGGGAAAATGCTACGCCAGATAATGAGATTAATACCGTATCAATTCAACAAAATCGAATTTTAATTACCAAAGATGTGGATTTTGTCAACTCTTTTTTAACAGTTCAGCAACCTTATAAACTACTTTTAATAACGACAGGGAATATCAATAACTCAGAATTGGAATCCCTATTTATAGCTAACGTCGAATCTGTAGTTGAATTGTTTAAGCAGCATTCCTATATTGAAATAAATCGAGACACCATTATTGTGCATCAGTAGTCTCTATAAAAATTTCTAACATCACACATAGGCTTTAGCTTCCCGTTCTAGACGTTCAATTTCTCTTTGCCACGACTCAAGCCTGTTTTTTCGCCTTCGCAATTGATCTACTGTAGGGTTTCTGGAAGACTGGGTATTTGGATTAGGTAGAATTCCATGATTTTTAAGCCAAGTAGGAGAAAATTCCTGCCAAAGATAAACATGATCGTGTCTATCGCCACCCAGACAACGAATCCGCTTTACTGAAAGTGTGGATTCACCAAAAAGAATTTGCTCATTTCTGGAATTTTTCGGAAACAGGCGCGTCTCACTACCGCTTCCACGAAAGAATTCTACTACAAACCACTCACCAAAATCAAATATACAAACCTCTGTCGGGTCGCTACCATCATCCTCTAGTAGATTAACATCACCTTGGATTTGATACCCTATGGCAATTTGTGATGTCTTAGGTAACAAAATACGAAGCTGTTCAAAGCGGTTACTGTAATTAGCCCAGAAGTCCCTGCGACTACATAGGCGATTTGACTCGAAATTTTGTAAATCGAGCTTGTTCAATATTATATTTACTAATTTTTGGAAATCACTATAATTGATACCTCCAATCCACTCTTGAAGTCTTCGCCTTGCTGGATTGGAAAGTTTATACCAATTATCCCCATTTCTATAGTTATTTCGCAACCAATCAACCAGTAAAGAATGATTGCTTACTATATCATTGGAAACATTAATTAGCAAATAATTAACAGCTCTTATTTGCTGACTATCTAACATTTCATCCAAACAACTTAATAGCCATCTTACTTGCTGCTTATTTGGAGAACGAATTGTAGTAAAGTAGGGAGTTATTTCTTCTACTAATCTGCTGAATAATGGAATCCAAATAGGTAAATCTTCTTTGATTTTGTTTAGTAATTCAGTTGGATTAATACGCTGTTCACAAGCAATTTTTGCTAATTCTATACTTGCTTGTGTACTGCGAAACGCCCGAATAATTTGAACTGGTAGCAGGTGACTAACTAAATCAGAATTAGCAAAGATATCAAAAGATTCAGCTAAAGACTGTGCTAACACCTGTTCTTGCCGATCGCCATAATAAAGAGCTAAACGCCACAATAGCTGATGTTGCAGCCATGAGTTAGAAATTGCTACCTTCCAAATGGCTGCTGATGTTTTGCTGGATCGGTCAATATTTTGTTGATCCCACTGTGCTTTAGCATAGATACAGTAAATCCAGTCCAACTTACTTAGTTGATCAGCTTTACCCTGTTCGATAGCTTCCAATACTTTATCAACACTTGGTATTGATATTGTTGCATCTGGTAAGTTATTTGCAAGCTGAATAAGTTGATTAGGACTACACTGGGGAGTTTCAGGTAGGGAAGGAATGCAAAACTGAGAAGTCAAGATTATTTATCCTTTAAAGAGAGGTTTTCACAATATCTTTCTTTAACTCATCACTGCGAAACTGAAAGCGGAAAACTACCTTGCGATCGCCAGGATTATCATGTTTATTGTCAGATTCGATTTCTCCACGACCAGCAGCTAATATTTTCTGACTTAAAGGTGTTTTGGTAGGGAAATTCATATCATAGAAAATGTAGTTGTAAACTGATGATGATCGCAATAAGCTTAGTTGTAAATTAGTTTTATCGTCTCCATCTGAGCTAGTGTGACCTTCTATAACTACGCGGCTAATTTCCTGTTCAAATTCTGGTTTTGAGAAAATAACCCCACTGTAAACAGGAATAAAGCGGCGTAGGAAGGCTTTACCTTCTGGTTTAAGTTCTGTACTTCCCTTAGCAAAAAGAATTGATTCTTGGATACTGATATCCCCAGTTTCCGGGTTGACTTTGACATTAATATTGTTGCTTTTCATCTGTCCCACAACATTCCCAATTACTACACGTTTAGGTACATCCTTTTGTGCAAGCTGGAGTAGTGCAGTAATAAATAGCAAAGCAAAAAACATTAGTAAACCAGACATCAAATCGCCAATAGACAGATATATACTAGAATCATCATCATCGGCAATTTCTGTATCAACAAATTCGTCGCTGATAAAATCAGCCATTTTAATTACTCCATTAATAATTTAATATTTTTTATTTGCTTCTAACAGTACTTCTGCTGTTTTTAGTACATCTCCGCAAACTCTAGCCATAGACTTATCTGCTTGTTGAAAAAAGCTTACCTGTAAGTCCACAGTTCTTTGCATAGAACTTTCAAGGTGACTCTGCCAAGACTCAAGGCTACTGTTAAATGTTTTATTCAAACTTATATATGAATTATCTACTATTTGCACTTGCTGACCAATTCCGCTTGCAAGCTTTTCTAGTTGAATTAGTCGTTGTGCATCGTTTAATCCAGCCGCACTAACTAATTTGTTAATTTGTTCGACAGATGTCTGAATTTTAGTCATACTTTTGTCTACTTCTTGAGTCAATTCACTACGTCTTTGAGATTCCTTTTGGAAGACTTGATCTAGATTGTTCACAACCCCAGATAATCCATCTCGTTGTTTACCTAGCGTACCCTCAAGTAAGTTGTTTTGTTGTTGAAAGAATATCTGTAAGTTCGTTTGATATTCTTCCCTAAATCTTGTCAAATCATCTTCTACTGTATGGTGAGTTGCTGTGAGTGTTGCATCAATATTTACTAAAGTAGCCAGAAGATTATCCTTCGCATTATTCATCAATCCAGAAGCTTGATTACCCACTATTTGTAGAGTATTAGTTTGCTCATGAAAGGTTCTATTTGCTTGGGTGAGAATTTGGATAATTCCAGTCCGAGTAGCTTGAAGCATCTCCTGTTCTACTGCTGCGCGTTCTTGTAGCGCTTTTTGCAGTTCCTCTCGAATTCCCCGAAAGGTAGCAGCAGCTTGTACTGCACTTGCTTCAAAAGCACTTCGCTGTGCTGTAATTCCTTGGATACTCTGAACTACAGCTCGATTAATTTCGTGAGATGTTTGTTGTATAACTCCCGTAGTTTCAGTTTGGAATTGACTCAAAGTTTGCCCCATATTGTTAGCAAATCCTTGAAGCATCTGCTGTTCTACTATTACGCGTTCTTGTAGCGCTGTCTGAAGTTCCTCTCGAATTCCCCGGAAGGTAGCAGCAGCTTGTACTGCACTTGCTTCAAAAGCACTTCGCTGTACTGTCATTCCTTGGATACTTTGATCTACAGCTTGATTAATTTCATGGGCTATTTTTTGAAAAACACTTGTTGTATCTGTTTGAAATTGATTTAGAGTGTCACCCAAATTCTTAGCAAATCCTTGGAGTTCTACCAAAGTCTCTTTTTGAAAGTTCTGAATTGTCAGGATGGAACTTGCCAAACTTTGAGAGATATCACCGAGTTCTTTATGCAGAGTCAACACTGCGTTGGAAGCTTGTTGGGTTAACTCTGCACTTTTATCTAACCGATCTGCAATCGGTTCGAGTACCTGAATTCGCAAATCTTTGATGAGTTCTTCTAAAACTCTCTGTCCCTGATTTTCTTGGAGTTCTCGAAGTTGTTGCTGCTCTTTGAAAATTGCTCGCAGCGCTGGTAAGATAGCAGTCTGCACTTGCTCTCCTACAGATTGACCAATAGCATGGGCTGACAATTGGTTTAAGCCGACGAATTGTTCTGCAATACTCCTACCTACAGCTTGACCAATGCTTTCCGCATTTAGCTGCTTTAACCCAGTCAAGTTTTTTGCTACAAGACTAAGTGCTTCAACTACTTCACGGTTGTCGTTATCTACCATTTTCAAAATTGCGATCGCCTTCAATTTCTGACGCAGGCTATCACGCCGCTTCTGTTTTAGCGAATCACACCAAAACAAAACTAGAGTAAACAAGCTACCAGAACCAAGCCCCATCAGGGAAGTGGAGAAAGCTGTTTTCATTCCTACCAGTAGCCCTTTACTGGCAGTCATCAATTCTTTAGGGTTTTCTGTAGATAAATTGATTCCTTGGAGTCCCTCTTGTATACCGTAAAAGGTTCCTAAAACGCCGATGGCAGTACACAAGGTTATCACAAAGCGCAGGGAACTACGAGGTATGGGATGGGCTAAGACAGATGGATACTTTCTTAGTATGAAATTACCATCTTGTTGTCTGAATCTACTAGAGTCATCAGTTCCTAGATGCTCTTTTAACCAGGGGCGAACTTTGTCTAAAAGCTTGACATTTTTACCCTTTTTCAAATTACTTAAAAATTTAATCGAGGTTCCAGTTATGCCACATTCTGAGTACCAATACTGCCATAATGTGTAAAACTCAACAATAATTGCGACTACTAATACAAAAGCAGTTGCCCAATGAAAAGGTTCGCTATCCCAAATAATGTCCCAAACTTTTGCTATTTCCACGCTGCACTCCTCTTGTTTCTCTTGGTTATATCTTTTTGAATTGCTCTAATTCTTTATCCGCAAAAACTTCTTGAGCTATCCGCATTGGCAGATGTTCTGCATACAAGCGGTTTCCTATAGGTTGCCGGAGACATAAGCTGTAAAGTGGTTCACCTTCTGATTTTTTATCTTCAATTAAATAAACCTGTTCTGGTGCATAGCTTCGCAACAAACGCACCTGCAAACAGGTTTTTAAATCCCGTGAAGAAATAGATAGGGGTGAATCTTGTCCAAATAATTCACAAGCCACTTTCCAAGCGTGGTTAACCGCCACAATTTCGTTAACCAATTTTTCCACCGAGGGGTACAATATTTTTGCAGTTTCACTAATCAATACTTTTGACCTACTTGCCTGAGCTTCAATAGGTCTATAATTCCCAAAATGGAAACTTTTATTTAACTTTTATTGGTAAATCTATTTTGATAAAAGTAGTTTTTTATGCCAACCACTCTTTGGGCGTTGAAAAAATGTAGAGTGTGTTATTGCTGTTACTGTGTTAGCGTAACCAAAAACCTGAAATAGTGCGTTACGAAAGCCGTAACACACCCTACAGCTATTTTCGTAAAAGCGAGGGTTGCGATCGCACTAGCTGTAATTGGTTCCAAAGTATCCTACCTTGTCTGGCGACATCCTCACTGATGGATACAATAACAGATGTTTACATTCCAAAGAGTTAAAGGCTAATCCCGGTTCTCTGCTTAAAGTCGGATGTACTCTTTAAAGAAACAGTTTCAACCTGAATAACAATTGCTTCAGCATTGATAAGTAAACATTTAATCTTTGTAAGAAATGCTTAAACCTTTCTTATAAATGCTTTAACGTGAGTAACAATTGCTTCAACATTTATAAGAAAATATTTAATCTTTGTAAGAAATACTTAAGCCTTTCTTATATATGATTTAACATGAGTAACAACTGCTTCAACATTTATAAGAAAATATTTAATCTTTGTAAGAAATGCTTAAGCCTTTCTTATAAATGCTTTAACGTGAGTAACAATTGCTTTAACATTCATAAGAAAATATTTAATCTTTGCAAGAAATGCTTAAGCCTTTCTTATAAATGCTTTAACGTGAGTAACAACTGCTTCAACATTCATAAGAAAATATTTAATCTTTGTAAGAAATACTTAAGCCTTTCTTATATATGCTTTAACATGAGTAACAACTGCTTCAACATTGGCAATAAAAAATTGAATTTTTGCAACAAATACTTAGGGTGTGTGCAATTAAGATACCCCAACTTGATTTGACTACGTAAAATTTGTCGTGCTAAAGCTTTAGCAAACGTATTTACTTGATTGTTGAAGTGAGTTGCTCTTTTGAGTGAAACCCAGCCTCATCTAAGGTTAAAACTGGGTTTCACTACATTCAACTAGCTTGATTTGGCGGTATTTCTTCAGGTGGTGCTTCCGCAGGGGGAGCGAGTACCGCATCCGGCGCAATTTCTTCTACGGGAATCGGTTGCTTCTCCTCAATTTCAAAATCTGGTTGCGCTGCTTCCACCAATTCAGGAGATGGGGGATGTGGTGGAATCGCTTCCGGTACACTCTCGGTTTTGGCTTCGGTGTCAGTAGTAACTGTCTCCTCTGCTGGTTTTTCTGGTATGGCAGTAGTTTTGTCGATAATCTCAACAGTAGGTTTCTCTGCTATTACAGAGGTAATGTTTTCAGGTTTGGGGGTTGTAGGTGTTTTTTTACTCCCAGTCTGTTGTACCTTGTTTTTCACACCACTGAAGGTGCTACCAAGACCTTTTTGCAACTGGCCCAGGCGTTCCTGAAGAGAGAACTTATTTACCTGTTCTTGAATACCAGTTTTCACCGTCTCAGGACTGGGTACTTGAGTTTGTTGTGCCTGTGGGGTTAGTTGGCGACGTAATGATAGAGTTTGCCAGCCAAACCAGACCAATAAAGCCACACTAGCTACATGACCCAGCAACAAACCTCCAGTAATGCGTGGTGCAAACACCCATAAAACTAGGGCGTAAAATAGTCCTACACCACTCCAGATAAAGTCATTCTTGCGGTGGATTTCTGGAAAAAAGAAAGCTGCTATATAAATGGCTAAACTACCAATACCGACCACCAAAGCTAGGACAAATGCCAGCATTATTTGGTTACTCCTTACTGCGTCCTTTGACTATTTCAATTTTGCAAATTTTGTCAGTCAATTGTTGATTTAGATACAATTTAAAATTAATTAGCCGTGTTAGTTGCGAATTTTTGCCCTTTATTCAAGTCTTAAGGTCTTCTTTAGGGGAGAACGGAAAATATCGGACTACCCTTATAGGTAAAGGATCTGCAAGAGTTAGCCAGAAATTTTTTATGACACTACAAAGCTTTGGTGTGATTGGATTAGCCGTTATGGGTGAGAACATCGCTCTAAACGTGGAGCGCAATGGCTTCCCAATTGCAGTTTACAACCGCTCCCGAGAAAAAACGGATGCGTTTATGGCGCAGCGTGCTACAGGACGGAACGTCAAAGCCGCTTTTACCTTGGAAGAATTCGTTGCCTTATTGGAACGTCCCCGCAAAATTCTAGTAATGGTGCAAGCTGGTAAACCAGTGGATGCGGTGATTGCTCAACTCAAACCCTTGTTAGAGGAAGGCGATATCATTATCGACGGTGGCAACTCTTGGTTTGAAGATACAGAACGACGCACTCAGGAATTAGAACCCGCAGGGCTTCGGTATCTTGGTATGGGTGTCAGTGGCGGTGAAGAAGGAGCGCTAAATGGGCCTTCACTGATGCCTGGAGGTACAACAAGCTCTTATGAGTTTCTATCACCAATTTTCAACAAAATTGCTGCCCAAGTCGATGATGGCCCTTGTGTAACCTACATTGGCCCTGGTGGTTCTGGCCACTATGTCAAAATGGTACACAACGGCATTGAGTATGGCGATATGCAGCTAATTGCTGAAGCCTACGACTTGCTGAAAAATGTCGCTGGATTAAACCCTACTCAGCTACATGAGGTGTTTGCCGAATGGAACACCACCGATGAACTCGATTCATTTTTGATTGAGATTACGAAGAATATCTTCCCATATATTGACCCAGAAACAAATAAACCCCTGGTGGATTTGATTGTTGACGCAGCAGGTCAAAAGGGAACTGGACGCTGGACTGTGCAAACTGCGTTGGAGTTGGGGGTCTCTATTCCCACGATTACAGCAGCAGTTAATGCCCGGATTATCTCTTCGATTAAAGAGGAGCGGGTTGCAGCATCTAAAGTCCTCACAGGTCCCAGTGGCAAGTATGACGGGCAAACAAAGGACTTCATCAATAAAGTTCGTGATGCTCTCTATTGCTCAAAAATCTGTTCTTATGCTCAAGGGATGGCGTTGCTATCCACAGCTTCAAAAACATATAACTGGAATTTGGATCTGGGCGAAATGGCGCGGATTTGGAAAGGTGGTTGTATTATTCGCGCTCGCTTTTTGAATAAGATTAAGAAGGCTTTTAGCGAAAATCCAGCTTTGCCTAACCTGCTGTTAGCTCCCGAATTTAAGCAGACAATTCTCGACAGACAGACTGCTTGGCGGGAAGTGATTGCGACAGCTGCAACACTAGGAATTCCAGTACCCGCATTTAGCGCATCCTTGGATTATTTTGACAGCTATCGCCGCGATCGCTTGCCTCAAAATCTAACTCAAGCACAACGCGACTACTTCGGCGCACATACCTACCTGCGTCTTGATAAGCCCGGAAGCTTCCATACTGAATGGGTACCCATTGCTGAAGCTAAGAAGTAAATTTTCACACACCTACATCAGGATATTGTGAAAGGTTAAAAAGTTTCAGAATACAGTTTTAATAGTGGCTCTGAGTTTCAGAGTCACTTTCTTTTTAGGGAACTCCAAAAAATAAATTATCCCATTTTTGGAATCAAAACGGCTTTTCCTCCCCCAGCTAAGTTGTTAAATATTTATCTCCTGGTTGTAGTCTTTTCCTCGGTTTATACATTTCAAATATCAGAGGTAATGTCATTCCAGATAAAACTGTATAGAATATATCGGTAAAGAATTTAAACTTATTGGAGAGGGGACAAATTAATTGTTTTACCAGATAAATTTTAAGGATTGTTATTACCAAGATATTTAGCTTTTAATTCTTCTAATTCTTGATCTATTTCATTTTTACTAGAAGGCTGAGATGTAGGGTTTGCTGGTTGTATTTTATTTGAGTGAGGTTTGTTACTACCCAAAAACTGGGTTTTCATTTGTTCTAATTCTAGATCAATTTGACTAGGAGATGGCGATACAAAAGCAGGTGGAGAATTGGGTGGCGAGTGAGGAATAGATTTTGGTGAAATCGCTGGCGTGGCTGCTAATTGTGACTGTTGATTTAAATCTTTGAGAACTTCATCTACTGTTTGATAACGCCGAATTGGAATACTCTCTAACATTTTGTTGAGAATGCGACTCAACTGATTACTAACAGGAGTTTTCAAATATTGCTGCCAAACCCAAGCATCGTTGTTGGTATCATAGGAATCGAAGGGCGATCGCGCTGTTAATAAATTAATACAAGTAGCCCCCAAACTGTAAATATCGCTAGCAAAAACAGCCCTACCCCTCATTTGTTCAGGGGCAACATATTCTGGGCTACCAATACTTGTACCAGTTTGATTTAAGGCGGCGCCAGTGGCAGATTTAGCAGCACCAAAATCTACTAAAACTAGTTTGCGATCGCTCTCACGTAAAATAATATTTTCTGGCTTAATATCGCGGTGAATTACGTGTCTAGCATGGCAAAATTGCAAAACTGACAATAAATCATTCAATAGTTGCCGGATTTGCGTTTCACTAAAAGCACCCCTATGCGCTAATTCCTGAGCTAAGTTATGCCCGTCGATAAATTCTTGTACAAGATACTGCCGGTTTTCTTGGGTAAAATATGCCAGTAGTTCGGGAATTTGAGGATGTTTGCCCAATTCATCTAACTGCACCGCTTCTTGGTTAAATAGCTCTACGGCTTTGGCAAGAGTGTTAGTGCCTTGGGATTGGGGATAAAATTGCTTAATAACGCAGCGTGGTTTTGAGGGTTTATCCTCATCCACAGCTAGAAAGGTTTTGCCAAAACCACCTTGTCCGATTGGTTTGATAGCACGGTAACGTTCTTTGAGGAGTAACTTAGAACCACAAGTCCGGCAAAACTTGACATCATGAGGATTTTCAGGCTTGGGACAATGGGGATTAAGGCAGTAGCTCATAAAGGCGATCGCTCTTATATCTCTTTATTTTCTCCTGTCCCAGATAAAATGGGGTTTAGATTTACCAATTATCCAGTATCAGGCTTTGACGCTCCCTGCTCTTGAGAGTAAGTCATTATTCATAATCAAGAGCGACGCCGGATAGCCCGTCGTAGACATTGCGTATAGGTTAAACTATAAGCCATATCTACAACGGGATATTCGGCGTCGTACTGCTTGCTAACTATCCAATACCTTCTATAACTGGATGGAAGTAAAAGGCGAATCCCAACACTGTATAGGTAGCTAATAACAAAGTCCCTTCCAGCCAATTGGATTTACCATCGGAACTAATACTGTTTGCAATTAACACTGACGCAACCACAGCTACTAATTCAAAGGGTTGGAAATCCAAATCCATTGGTTTACCCAATATCCGCCCTGCTATAACTAACACAGGTGCGACAAATAGGGCAATCTGCATACTTGATCCCACAGCTACCGAAAGGGAAAGATCCATCTTATTTTTCATTGCCACGGTGACTGCTGTAGCGTGTTCAGCCGCGTTACCGACGATGGGAACTAAAATCACCCCTGTAAACAGCGCCGTCAAACCTAGCTGAGATGTGGCCACTTCCAGAGAATCAACTAACATTTCTGACTCAATTGCCACCATTAAGGTACATACTAGCAACACGCTAACCCACAACATCATATTTGGTTTAGCATGAGGGGTTTCCTCTTCTTCTGTCTCCGCTACACCCACATCATATAGATAGGAATGGGTTTTCATCGAAAATAGCAGTGTTAGAGCATAAACCAGGATTAACACCACAGCAACAGCAATAGAAAAATCTTGCAGTGTTTGTTCATTAATTCCTAGAGAGGTATAATTCATTGCCGTTGGCATCAAAATGGCAATCACTGCCAAATTCATCGCATCAGCATTCACCCGCGCCACAATTGGCTGAAATGTCTGTTCTTTATAGCGTAGTCCCCCCAAAAGCATGGAGAAACCCATCACCAGTAGTAAGTTGCTAATAATCGATCCCGTGATGCTGGCTTTGACTACATCTATTAACCCAGCATTCAACGCCACTAGGGCGATAATTAATTCTGTAGCATTGCCAAAGGTGGCGTTTAACAAGCCCCCCATTGATGGCCCCACTACAACAGCAATTTCTTCGGTGGCTGTACCCATCCAAGCTGCTAAGGGCAGAATTGCCAATCCAGCTGTAATGAAAACTATCAATTCTCCCCACTCCAGAAAGTGGGCTGCTAGGGAAACTGGGATAAATAGTAATAAAACCAGAAGAATAATGTTTTTAGTTGACATTTGTTGCCTTGGTATGAGGGTATCATTCACAGCGATAAATCCTAAATTTTAAATTTGGAGTGTTGAATTAACAATTACTTTCACTCAGCACTCCAATAGGATACTCTCAACCGCCTGTAGAGCAATTCAGAAATTGTACTGTTTTCAGTTCAATAGTCTGTATGTAAAATAAGATTGCGATTTAAGGAGTTTTCCTAATTTTTTGTTGCAAAAGTATGAATTTGAGCCAAATTATTACATCAAAAATCGGTTTTAATATATTAAAAGACAATTAAAATTTTGATTGGCGCTGCTAACCAGAAAACCCCTAACCGAGTCCTTGTTCAATGGCTAATTACATTTAAGCCTTCAGGGAAAGGGCTGTGCGATAACGCAGATTTCCCACTAGAATAAGAAAGATTTGTCAATAATTTGGTTTGATTCCATAGTTGTTGTTTATACCGGATTTTGTGCTCAAACTATTGTAGAAAGCTTTACGCACAATGTTTTCGGTGCAACTGCAAGTTTTTTGTTTTGGATAAATATACATGACTTCTGCTGCTGAAATGCCAGCTAGCTCTGGCTCAACGTTAACATTACATTCAGATCCCAAAAACACTCATGAAACCGATCCCCTGAGAAAGGCTAATGGTGTTTATGTGACGGTGCATGGTCATTTTTACCAGCCACCAAGGGAAAACCCCTATCTGGACGCAATTGAACGCCAACCGAGCGCTGCACCTTTCCATGACTGGAATGAGCGGATTCATTGGGAATGCTATCGTCCAAATGCCTTTGCCAGAGTCTTAAATGACCAAGGCGAAGTGGTGAAGATCGTCAATAATTACGAGTATTTTAGTTTTAATATCGGGCCAACGCTGATGTCGTGGCTAGAACGCTACGATGTGGAGGTTTATCAGCGCATTTTAGAGGCGGATGCCAAGAGTAGCGATCGCCTGCATGGTCATGGCAATGCGATCGCGCAAGTATACAATCACATCATCATGCCTCTGGCGAATGAACGCGACAAATATACCCAAATTCGCTGGGGTAAAGAAGACTTCCGCTCCCGCTTTGGCCGCGATCCCGAAGGGATGTGGTTAGCAGAAACAGGTGTGGATTATGCCACCCTAGAAGCTCTTGTTGCTGAGGGTATTCGCTTTATTATCCTTGCACCATCTCAAGCACTACGTTGCCGTCCCGTCCCCACTGAAGATCATCCCAATCCTGAATGGCACGAAGTCGGTGGTAGCCAGATTGATCCCACCCGTCCCTATCGCTGTTATTTGAAGCCCACACTAGACACTTCATCTTCACCTCTGAGTGCAATCAAAGAGGGGAATGGGGATAGTAACCACTCCTCCCCTTACATTGATATCTTCTTCTACGATGGCCCGATATCGCGGGATATGGGTTTTAGTGATGTCGTTTATAATGCCAGCCGCTTTGCTGGACGTATCGGTTCGGCTGTGCGTGGGGATCATCGGCCAACACAGTTAATCTCTGTGGCAACGGATGGTGAAACCTTCGGACATCACAAAAAGGGAACTGAGAAAACTTTAGCCTACGCTTTTACTAAAGAGTTTCCTCAACAGGGTTGGACGGTGACGAACTTTGCCCATTACCTCAGCTTAAATTCTCCCGGTTGGGAAGTGGAATTAAAATCAGTCACAGCCTGGAGTTGTGCCCACGGTGTAGATAGGTGGCAGGATGACTGTGGTTGCGGTGGAGAAGGCAGCATTTGGCATCAGAAATGGCGTCGTCCTCTGCGGGATGCCCTAAATTGGCTGCGGGATCAGCTAACTGAGGTGTATGAAGAACATGGTAGGCAGTTATTTCGTGATCCCTGGCAAGCACGAGATGAATATATCCAAGTAATGCGCGATCGCTCTGCTACCAATGTCAACCGTTTCCTAGCCCGTCATCAAACCCACAAACTAACCGCAGCCGAACAAGTAGACGCTCTCCGGCTATTGGAAATGCAGCGTCACGCTTTGTTGATGTTCACTAGTTGCGGTTGGTTTTTTGAAGAAATTTCCCGTCCAGAGGGGACACAAATTCTCCGCTACGCCGGGCGTGCTTTGGAATTGGCAGGGGAAGTGGCTGGTGTGCAGTTGGAAAAGGGTTTCGTCAAACGTCTTGGTTTAGCCCCCAGCAATGTCGATGACTTCAAACACGGTGGTGAAATTTATCGGCAACTCGTGTTAACTGCCCAGCTTGGCTTTAAGCAAGTAGCAGCCCATTACGCCATTACTTCCATATTTACCAATCACAAACCAGCAGAAACGCACAATTCCTTGCCTAGAAAAGATGCTGCGGATAAACAGTCTCAGCGTTACCAGAAAAAGGTTTATTGCTACGCTGCTAATGAGCTAGATTACCAACTGCAACGCATGGGATCGCTAACTCTGGCTGTAGGAAATTTAAAGCTGGTATCAGAGATTACTTGGGAAAGCGAGCATTTGGTCTTTGCGGTTCTCCATTTGGGAGGCTGGGATTTCCATTGCTGCATTCAACAATTTACTGGACGGCGTGACTACAGCCAATTAAAAGAAAAGCTATTTGGCGCACTAAAACAAGCTAGTGCAGCTCATACTATCTTGGCGATGACACAGCTATTTGGCGAAGAAGCTTTCAACTTGCAAAATCTATTTGCTGAAGAACGCCACCGGATTATGCGGCTGCTGAGTGAGGAAACGCTGACACGTTTAGGACAGTTGTATACTCAAGCCTACCGTGATAATTATGGTGTGCTGATGGCGTTTCATCGAGATGAAATAGCAGTACCGCAAGAATTGCAGGTAGCAGCCGATATTGCTTTAGGGCATCGCTGTCTGATGACATTGCGATCGCTTGAGCAAGATATCGCTGATCCCCAAAAGAGTTGGAGTCATATATTAGAATTGGAAGCGATCGCTACTGAAGCAAAACATCTGCGTTGTCGGCTGAATATTCCCGATGGTAAGCAGATGTTAGAACAGTTAATTGCGCGCTTGCTCTGGCAATTGTTGCACGATGCTAATGGTAGCTTTAATGCAGACATCCAACTATTGGAGCGATTAATTGATGTCGGGGATCAACTAAATATTGACGTTTCCCTACAGCGATCGCAAGAACTCTATTTTAGTTGTCTGCAAAGTCAGATAGCGCCGGTGTGTATTACTAGCCTTGGAAATGAAGCGGATAATCAGTGTCTTCAGTTGCTCAAGTTGGGCAAAAAGTTAGCCGTTGATGTTAGCGTGATCTCAAATCAGTTAGGGATGTAGCGCATCACAGCCATGCATTGGTGTTAACTTCAGTCAAAATCTCGTTCCTAGTTAGAGATTGGGAACGAGGTCATATCAAGTTCGGTTAAGTCAGTTGAGATAAAAATTTCACGCAAAGAAAAGGGGAAAAATTTCCCCTTTTCTTTTTAATTTCCTTTACTTAACCTGGGAGCGATCGCAATGATAGGGATAAAGCCACTCACACCTGAAGAGTCCGCGGGTATGTTTCTCAAAAAAGGTTCCTGCATGGCGGCTACGTGATATATTGATCCCAGCTTTAGCTTTAACCTCATATAGCCAGGGAAAGGCTATTACTAAAACACCTATGACCGCGAAGACGTAGAAAATCGTAGTTTTAATATTGAAGAGTCTTAGAGAATTGCTATTGTGATTTTGAGGCATAGATCGTGAGAAATTAATAGCTCATCCAATCCTAACCTAAAGTTGAAAATATCGCTGGAAGCGGGAATCAATGTTGCTTGATTTCTGCTGATTGCACGTTAAACAGAGGGTTTGTAGATTGCTAATATCATTTTGACCACCACGAAAAAGGGGAATGATATGGTCAATGCTGAGGTTAGTTTCTTCAGTAGTTTTACCGCAACTTTGGCATTGGTATTTGTCACGTTGAAAAACATATTTTTTTACTTCTGGCGGGATATGAATGCGGGGAGTTTTGCTCATTTTCTCTTTAGTTGCTAATAAAGTCTTCCAAGCTTGGTACATCTACCCAACTTGCTTTTATATGAGATTCATGGGATAAATCCATCAACAGCTGAGAATAAATTCCTTCTCGTAGCGATGGTATAATTTCCTGATTGCGGTTAATTCCTTGTACCCATTGGTCTACTACGCGGATAAATGCTGAGATGCGCCCATCAGCATAATTTTTGGGAAAAATTAACCGATTCGGTATTTCTATTTCTGTTAAAGGTTTACCTGGCTGGGAACCCCAAACACGAAAACCATGTATATAATCTTTTTGATTTTCACTGCCCACAATTAATGTACCGCGATCGCCATATACTTCTACCCAATGGGTTCTGGGTGCATGAACAACTGCACTGATAGAAAGTTGGCAAGGTGTACCATTCGCTAATTCTAGGGTTAATATACAGTTATCATCCGTATTAACTGGCTTAGATTCCCCACTAACAGGGTCAACTCGTGTAGGAATCGCAGTAGTTAAATGGGCGCTTAATCTACGGACTGGCCCAAATAACCAGTGAATGTAATCAAAGGCGTGAGAACCCAAAGATCCCAATGCACCGCCTCCTTTATCCTTGTCAGAATACCAATTCCAAGGGCGTGAAGTATCAGCACGAGAAGAACCTAACCAATCAATTTTAATTAGGCGCAACTTACCCACATAGTCTTCTGATAATAGTTCAGCAAACAGCTGCCATGCTGGTACAAAACGAAATTCAAAGTCTACAGTTGCAATAACGCCTTTTACTTTAGCTAACTGATAAAGCTCTTTAGCTTCAACTGCATTTAAGGTTGTAGGTTTTTCTAGTAATAAATGTTTCCCAGCTTGCAATACGGTTTTTGCCATTTCATAGTGCAAAAATGGCGGTGTAGAGATACTGACTGCTTGCACTTCCGGTAATGCCACAATCTCAGCAAGTGAGTCGGAGGCGTGGTGAATATTATAGGATTCTGCTATGGCTTTAGCTTTATTTATATCTCGGTGATAAACAGCAACTAGCTCAGTTTGAGGATGTGCTTGAAATCCCGGTATGTGGACTTTTTGACCAAATCCAGTGCCTGCGATCGCAACTCCAATCATATAATTCTTATTCCCTGATTTTTGTGAACTTTTTCGTTCTTAAAAAGTGTTACCACGCTTTTCTTACCGTAAAATTCTAATAGTCAATGGGTAACGATAATGCTCTCCATTGTAAGCTTTAATAGCAGCAAAACTTACTACAAACGATTGTAATACCAATTTGAATAAAACTAATGACATAAGTACAGTTAATAAGCTATCTAAAGTATTTTTTATTTCATGGAATGAACCATTGGTAGTCACTGCCACACCAAAGCTAGTTAACAGCAAAATTAAGGATATTGCTATGGTAATAAAGGTATATAATGTTAAAGAAATTTGAAAATTTATAGATTCCTTTCCTTGTAAATCAATCCAGGGATACTGTGCTTTTTTACATCGCCAAATCATGACTGGAACTAAAAGATTTAGGGGTAAATATACAGGAATGCCAATAAACACTAAAAAAAACAATAATATCCATCCTAACAAAGCCGAGAAATGACACAACATCGCCCATATACGCATTTGTTGTTTAGGTTGTTCTCTCATGGCATTTTATGTGTAAGTGGATTTACTAGATAATTCCCCATTTTAATTATCTATAGAAAAGCCAAACAAGAGCTTTAAACCTAAGTATTTCTCTGTCATAGCTTTCGGGAAGAGGTTCTATTTTCCAGACTATACCCTCTCCTAGCAGCAGCGCAACTTCTAAACCTTTGAGGACTTTATCAAGAGCGATGGCGTAACCACCCGCCGGAGGTCATCGCAATTTGAAAATAGTCTGAAAAATTATACTGAGTACTGGCAAAACAAGCAACCGTCTTTGGATAACCAATAGCAAAATTAATCTAGAACTTACGCACAAGAGATCCGATCTATGCTGTAAACTTAATAACACTAACGGATTTCCAATATGCAAGTTCAAATAACTGTAGTTGCGTTGCTTGCCGCCGTAGGCATCGCAGTAATGTTAGTGGGTGGGGAAAATCCACAGGCCCTTGCAGACTCGCAACCTCTGACTCAAGATGAGGCTAGTGGTATTGTGACCCCAAAAGCTACGATTCATATAGAAGGAGGTTATGCCAAATATGGTGATTATATAGGAACAACTTTAGGAGATAGCCAGACGTTTGAAATTTCCCAAAAATTTGTCAAAAACATCCAGATTCGTTTTATTAATGGCAAAGATGAATTGTTTGATGATAAAGGTCAGCCAATCAAAGGGCGCACTCAGACAGATTTTATTATTGGTTTGCTGAAACTCAAACCAGGTCAGATATTCCGTGAGGATTTACTTCAAGCAGACTTACAACGATTGAGGAGATTAGAGTCATTTAATCAAGTCAATGTTTACTCTGAAGAAAATGCTTCTAGTATTAATATCATTTATGAAATCAAAGAGCGTAGCTTCCCTTCTTTCATCTTAGGAGGCGGTAATAATGAAGATGTTGGGCTATTCGGACGGGTCGGTTACAAAGATGCAAATATTAGCGGTCTGAATGATAAGTTAGATACAACTGTGCAGTTTAGCAGTAAAGATGTCCAGTTTAATGGTCAATTCACTAGTCGTTATCGTCCTGAAGAACCAAATCGCTTAGGCTATAGCATTAGAGGTTTTCGTAGTCGAAATATATCGGGAACTTTCAACGAAGATATTAGATTGTCTAACGGCAACAAAGTGCGAGAGGGAAGGTTTGGCGGTTCTGTAGGACTCTTACGCTCTTTTGATGACTGGGATACAACCGTGGCTCTCAACTATACCCGGATTAGCCTACGCGATCAAGAATATAACGTTGCACAGGTCGATAGATTAGGTAGTCCCCTATCTGTTAGCGGTACTGGAATTGATGACCTATTTACAGTATCATTTGCTGTATCCAGAGATCAACGCGATCGCCGAGATAATCCGACTCAAGGATCAATCCTCACCTTCAGCATAGAACAAGCGATTCCCATTGGACTGGGCAATATTTCCAGCAACCGCCTACAAGGAGACTATATTCAGTATTTACCAGTGAGTTGGATAGGTAATGGTAGACCAACCGATAATCCAGAAATGTTGGCTATTAACTTACAAATTGGTACGACTATTGGAGACTTTCCACCAGCTGATGCCTTTAATATTGGTGGGCTAGATTCTGTCAGAGGTTACGGTTATGGTAAAGTTGCCAGTGGTCGGAGTTATGGTTTAGCTTCCGTTGAATATCGTTTTCCACTTTTTCAGTCAGTAGGGGGAGTACTCTTTACTGACTTAGCCTCAGATTTCGGCTCTAGCGAAACCGTGCTAGGAGAACCAGGAGTGCTGCGAGACAAACCTGGAAGTGGTTTTGGTTACGGCTTAGGATTGCGAGTCAATTCATCCTTTGGGCTGATTCGAGGCGACTTAGGAATTAGCGACCAAGGAGAAGTTAGATTTGAAGTGACTACAGGTCAGCGATTTTAATCTCATTCGTTTTTACTTTACTTCAAGCAAATTCACTGGAAATTTATGTACTTTGCGTAACGATAAAGAATTAGTAAATATTATTTTTCTTTATCTAGATAAAAACATTAAATAATAGTTTATTAAAAGTTCCGGAGTGCGGGTTGCACATTCCATTGCTACTTGGAACCATTAATCTACGTTTTAATGCTAAAATCATCCAACTTTAATTAATATTTGAAAAATTTCCTAATGAAATTAACTCAAAAGCTGGGCATTGCTACTGCTAGTCTTGTTCTAGGTTGCGTTGGTGTTGGTTTACCTTCTGCGGCACAAGCAGCAACATTCCTCTTTGACGGAAGCGGCACACCCGACGCTGTTGGTTGGCAAGTAGACAGTTTTGGAGAACCAAATGGTACGATAACGGTAACACCACAATTCAGTGGTAAACCGAGTGATGTATTAAGTGTTAGTACTACCGGAACAGCAGTTAATCTGTATAGCAGAAATATTAATGCTACCAACTATATAATTTCGTTGGGTGTAAAAGTACTGCGTTCTTCTTTCAACTCTTTTGACTATGGTTTGGGTTTATCACCTTTTGCACAACAATTTTTTGACACTAATGGTAATTATTTGGGTTCTAACATAGATCGGGCTAATTCATTAACTGTAGGTGAAAACAGTATACAGTGGTCTGACTTAGTAGGGGATAGCTTTGCAATTGACACTTCTGTTTTTCATGAATACGCAATTAGTTATACAGATGGCAAGTTGAATGTCTACGTGGATAACTCTTTTGCCGACATCATTGCGGGTACTGCAACTCCTGTACTAACACGTACTGGTATAACACCACAAAACGAAAGTGTAGTTGGTACTGTCGCATTTGGCGATCAGTCTAACGACGGTAGTTTTTTCTTTAATTGTTGTGTGAATTCAGCTTACCAATTGGATTTTATTAGATTTGAGTCACTTGATAACGTCACCTCAGTACCCGAACCCAATAGTAACTTTGCTCTCTTCTTCTTTGGACTTGGTATCTTATTCATAAACAAGAAGCTAGGATTTTCTCGGAAAACATAATTTAAACAGAGATGCGAAGTATTATGAGTTTGAAACCTTTTGATTAGACTAGGTTTCAAGCATTTTGAGTCTTTGATGTATTTTCCTTGCTCTGTATGGGTTTGAGGCTTATTTTTGCTCAAAAATGTCTAAGTCCCGCTATTAGGGATTGAAACGCGTAACTGTTATTTCCCAGATGGATGAATGTTAAAATAATCTCCAATGAAGCAATTTCAGACACGTAATCTCGACTATTTTATTGCGGGTTGATACATGACTCAGGAACAATGGACTGCGGTCGATGATTACTTTACCGATTTGCTTGTGCCGCCCGATCCTGTGCTGGATGTAGCTCTCCAGACCAGCGCCGCAGCCGGGCTGCCACCGCATAACGTTTCACCAAACCAGGGCAAACTGCTGCTGCTGTTGGCGCAAATCCAAGGGGCGCGAACCATCCTAGAGATTGGCACGCTGGGTGGCTACAGTACTATCTGGCTAGCACGGGCGTTACCCAGCGACGGCCGTCTGATTACGCTTGAGGCTAACCCAAAGCACGCTGAAGTCGCCCGCGCCAATATCGCCCACGCTGGTCTATCCGACATTGTTGACCTGCGCCTCGGACAGGCACTCTCTACGCTGCCAGATATTGCCGCAGAGGGTCATACATTTGACCTGATTTTTATTGATGCAGATAAACCAAACAATCCAGATTATTTGACATGGGCGCTCAAGCTTTCCCGTTGCGGCAGCCTGATCATCGCCGATAATGTTGTGCGTAACGGAGCAGTGGTTGATGCCACTAGTAACGATCCTAATGTCCAAGGAGTGCGTCGCTTCAACGAACAGCTTGCCTCTGAGCCACGCCTCAGCGCTACGGCGATCCAGACTGTGGGCAGCAAAGGATACGACGGCTTTGCGATCGCAATAGTAAACCAAAAATAGCAAAAGATTGTTATTTGCTCAGTCTTGGGAACGATTTTGAGGGAACAGGTAGGCGATCGCAGCATAACCTGAAACACTGAGTAAACTAACTAAAAAAGCAGCCAGAACAAAAAAAGACATACAGAATTCTACCCAAATGCCAAATTAACATATTTAATACAATTCCAAAATCTTGGTATCTATTCAAAAAACAAGATTTTGGACACTTTCAAATTAACAATTAGGTATGACACAACCGTGACTAGCTTATGTCAATCCCTTGTATCTCCAGGTTTTGACTCAACTTAAGCCAAAGGCAGAAGAAACCGAAACGTACTGCCAACTCCCAACTCGCTTTCTACGTGAATCTGACCGCCTTGTAGCTCAATCAAACGACGGGAAATAGTTAAGCCAATACCAGTACCTCCCGAATGGCGATCGCGCGATTGGTCGGCTCGCCAGAAGCGTTCAAACACATGGGGCAAATTCTCTGGAGCGATACCAATACCTGTATCTATAACCGCAATCCAGAGTCGAGATGCTTCAGTTCCAACGCGAATGGTAATTGAACCTTCGTTAGTGTAACGCACTGCATTACCTAGCAAATTAACCAACACCTGTTCTGTCCGGTCAATATCTGCCAATACAGGAGGTAGCACAGATGGACATTGTAAAAGCAAAACTGGCCCATCTTCCAACAACTGGTCAGTGAATTTCTCCACCAATGACTCTAACAACGGACGCAGATTTACCCGTTGTATATTAATTGGCAAATAACCAGCTTCTGCCTTAGACAGTTCTTGCAAATCGTTTACCAACCGCTCTAAACGCCTAGTTTCTTTAGCTAAACGCCGATAAATTTCAGGAGAAGCTTCAATTTCCCCATCAGCCAATTCTTCCAAGTAACCGCGCACAACTGTTAATGGTGTCCGTAGTTCATGGGTCATGTCACCAATCACTTCTTGCCGCCGCGCTTCTACTCCTTCTAAACTGGCTGCCATCCGGTTGAAACTAGCACCCAGTCTATTAAGTTCTGGAATGTCAGACAAAGGTAATCGTGCATCCATCTGACCAGCAGCAAATTTTTGGGTGATTTGTTCCATCTCCGTCAAGCGTTGCATAATTCGTCTAGACACCCAGTAACTCAATCCTCCAGCTGCGGTGCTACCAACTAAGACTGACCAAATAGTGCTTCGCTGCCAAGCAAATTCAAATCCTGTAACCAATTTAGTACGAACATTGATTAAGTTGAACCCCTGATTTTCTAATCGTTCCAAATGCAAGATAAACAAGCGGGGGGAAGAGATTTTGCTGATGCTTACCAGACTAGCTACCCCCACAATCATTACTACTAAATGGGAGAAAAATAGGCGCTCTCTCAGCCCCATCTTCATAACATTTACGCTACCAGAGGATCTTCAAATTTATAGCCAACCCCAACAACAGTTTTAATAAAAGTAGGATTTGCCGAATCAGGCTCAATCTTTTTTCGCAACCGAGCTACATGAGTATCTACTACTCGTTCATCGCCAAAAAAGTTATCTCCCCAAAGTTTATCAATTAGTTGAGTGCGGTTCCAAACTCGACCAGGATTGCTGACAAAGGTAGTTAGCAAGTTAAATTCTAGGGTAGTTAAGTCCAAAACTTCAACCTCTTGAGAATTCAGCTGACGACTAGCAGTGCGCTGCTCTACATTGACAATAAAGTGTTGGGTACGATTGATTTGATGTTGTCCCCCTTGCCGGAGGCTACGCCGCAATAGTGCCCGCACTCTAGCTACCAATTCTCTGGGGCTAAAAGGTTTGACCATGTAATCGTCAGCACCTGTAGACAACCCAATCACGCGATCAATTTCTTCACCCTTAGCTGTGAGCATCAAAATGTAAGGATCTTTTGCACCTGGTTTCTGGCGAATCCTGGCACAAACTTCCAACCCATCCAAACCAGGAATCATTAAATCTAGAATGATTAAATCAGGTGGTTGCTCCTGAAACATCCGCAAGGCATTTATGCCATCGCGACTAATGCGACAAAAAAATCCTTCTTTTTCTAAAGATAGTTGGATTAAATGAGCAATTTCTGGTTCATCTTCAACTATTAAAATGTCCATTTCAATTAATAACAAGAATTGGAGCAAAATTTCCTTGTTAAAGGTAGGCAAACTTGCGCCACAGTATTAGCGGCTGTAAAAAGTATGGATGGAGATTTAAACCCCACCCAACCTGTTGAAAGTGCTAGGTAAAAATACTAGTCCCCAAGTCCCTAATCCCTAATTTTTCTTTTATACTTGGCTATAAAGCTTTAAAGGTTTGAGTTTGACGGCGTGCGATAACTATAGCCAACATTAGAATCTTTTTGAATGTGTGCTTTAATACTATCGAGGTCAATAAAGCAATCAGCAACATCAATTAAGCTTTCACTAGTGCTTGTTTGTAGACTTACCACTTCTACCCGAACCCCCATTCTGCTGACAGCGTTTACAGCATATGCTAGATCACCATCACCACTGACTAAAACGGCAGTATCATAATAAGGAGCTAAAGTGATCATGTCTACAGCAATTTCTACGTTCAAATTTGATTTTTTGAAATTCTCTACTGGTTGGGTGATATCTTTAGCTACAACACGATAGCCATTACGACGCATCCATAATAGAAAACCCTGTTGCTTTTCATTGCTAAGATCAACCCCAGTATAGAAGAAAGCACGCAACAGCCTTGAACCGTTAGTTAAATGACAAAGCAATTTAACGTAGTCAATTTCGATGCCGAGTTGTAAAGCTGTATGAAATAAACTTAAGCCATCAATAAAAATAGCAACTCGACCACGATTTAGGCTATTAAAAATCGAACTATCAGGTGCAGTATCTCCCATCTTGGTATCTTTACTTTTGACAGCGGTATCGTTCAAATTTTGACCTTGCCAATGTGGTTTAGCCTTAAGTACTTTAGGTTCTTTAAATTCATTTCTTTGTTTGCTAAAATTAGTTATAATCATTGATACCTCTGATTTTAAAGCTCGAAAAAGTTTTGAGTAAATTCTCTATACTATAGTCTGTGCTGATTTATAACTCTATCTTAAGTCACTATATGCAGATAAATTTAACTGGCGCTCAACAGGATTCAAAGTAGACTGTCTAAGGGTTCTTCACTTTTGTCAGGCTTTGTTTGATGGAGCATTACCTGCGCCCACAGATATGTTAATCTTTACCCACCGAGACAGCAAGAGCTTGGAGAAAATAAATCTTCCTGTAAGGGTAGGGGCAAGAATTCATAATACCTGCGACGGGTTACGCCAATGCCATCTGTCTATTTATTTTTATTTTACCTCTGTATTTTAATAGAATTTACCACAAGCTAAAGACGCTCAAATAATGGCAAAATTAAAGTCATTAATAATTTAATATGCGATGCCTGCGGCGGGCTACGTCAACGCGCCTCAATAAGTAAGTTTTAGCAAGGTATTTAGGTAATCTTTAATACAATTTTTATAAAGTTGGTCCAAATGAAAGACTACTAAACGGTCAATAGCCAGAAAGCATTGACGAAAATACAAGATTCCCGACTTCTTTAGAGGAGTCGGGAATCTGAATCTTAGTCTTTAGCTAACTTCTTATTGGATGTGTAGTAAACCTTACTACCAGTATCAGGGACAAAATGGCAGTTGATACATGAATTCCATACTGACTTCCAAATCGGTTCTTCCGATTTATGGAAATACTCACCCATCACTGGTTTTATTGCCTCAGTTGCTTTCAGCAAATTGTAGTGAGGGATGTTAAGGAATATATGGTGAGCAACATGAGTACCGATATCGTGATGGATATGATTGATCAAACCATAATTACGGTCAATGCTGGAAATTGCGCCTTTGAGGAAAGTCCAATCTTCTCCACGATACCAGGGAAGCTCTGGCTCAGTGTGGTGCAAGAATGTCACCAAATCTAGCCAAACTATGAACACCAGGTAGGGCACAGCGTAATATTTCAGCAACCACATCCAACCCCATTGGTAGGTGAGGAAACCTAGCAAGCCTACCATGCCAATCAAAAGTACTGTACTAGTGATGACATCCCATTTTTCTGATGGTTTGAAAAGCGAACTACTGGGTAAAAAGTGGGAGCCTTCCTTATTAGGAGAACGCTTAAACAGATATACAGGATAAGCCAAGAGAAAAACATAATATCTGCCTATCTTTTGGGCTAAAGGCATATCTTTATATTGGGATTCTGTCACAGGATACCAGCTTTCATCGTTATCAACATTGCCAGTATTTTTGTGGTGAGTTCTGTGACTAATCCGCCAACCATGATAAGGAACAAGTATTGGTGTGTGAGAAAGATGTCCAATCAAATCGTTGAGCCATTTCTGTTTAGAAAAAGATTGGTGTCCGCAGTCATGCCCGACCACAAACAAAGCCCAAAACATCGTTCCTTGCATTAGCCAGAAAATCGGAAAGAAAAGCCAAGAATCCAGGTAAGAAGCAACTGCATAAAGCAGACCGATAATCAGGATATCACGAAAAAAGTAAAAAAGTGATTTTGTCACATTCGGCTGAAAACATTCAGCAGGAATTGCAGCTTTTAAATCCTGAAGAGTGAAAGGTAATTTAGTTGTATCCTCAGACGTTTCAAAGCCAGGAGGATTATTGGAAGTAATGATATTTGATGGCACTGGATTCTTTTGTTGGATATAAAGCGGAACTTGATTTGAGACAAGATAATCTCACCTCTAGGATGCCCACGATACTAGCGATCGCTAACACACAAGGGGATAATTTCTGGCAATTAGTTTAAAAATTTTAGTTAGTAAAAAATTGCCAGATTCTATTTAAACACAGCATGATAAACGCTCTCGTTAGTTCAAGAGCGTGAGTGCGATCGCAGCGCTATTTATCTCTCTGTGTAATGTTCGTTGAAAGTCTTATAACCAACATCAGTTGTGTATAGTTGACATTGGTCTGTAATCTGCTTCATTAAAGGCCAAGAAAACTGACACTCATCATGGAGATAAGGCTTCCAATTTTCTTTGATGCTGCTGTAAGCTAGCCGCAAATTATAAGAAGGAATCGCAGTGGAAATATGATGAGGGACATGAACATTGATATCATGACACAGGATTTCTACCCAGCGCGGATAATCGCAATGAATAGTGCCAGCTAGCTGTGCTAAAGCTTCGTTCCACTTATTCGCTGTCGCAAAAGGAACATCTGCGGCAGTGTGGTGAACAATAGTAAAAGTACTCATCCAAAAATGGTAAATCATCCAGGGCACTAGCCAAAACTTGACAAATCCCCAGATGCCAGTTGTAGCGATGAGAAGTGGGAAAGCGATCGCTGCAAACACAACTACTACAGCCACAGAAAGCTTGATACTCGATTGGTCTTTAGTTTTGAAGTTCCGCCAATCAAAATGCACCACAGCCCAATGTCCAATGGAACCTACCCACCAAAGGCGTTTACGCATAAACAGCTTAAAAGCAGACTGCCGGGTTGTATCCCAATTTTCAAACACTTCCGGTCTGATTGGATGCCAAGCGTTGTCCTCATCCAGCTTGTTGGTATGAGTATGGTGATAATTATGCTTAATGCGCCAACTGTGAAACGGGTAAATCAACGGCATCATGAAGAAATGCCCTACCAAATCATTTACCCAACGACGTTTGGCAAAAGACCTGTGACCACAATCATGGCCAATTACAAAAAAACCTGTTAAAGCGGTGCCCGTAAAAATCCAAGCTAGGGGCAAGAGAAACCAAGGAGTGATAATCAGGCTGTAATAGCCCAAGCCAACCGCCAAGACACTGAGCAGTACTTGTGTCCAAGCTTTGCGACTGTTCTGCTGAAAACATTCCCGTGGCAGGGTTTTGACAATATCTTTGAGCCGAAAGTCGGAATTACTAGGCTCGTCACTTAGTTTCTGGCTATTAATAATTGATGTAGTCATGGACACCTGAGAAACAACAAACTCCTCCACCAAGTCACCAAAAAAGTGACTTGCCGCAAAAATTCTTAATATTAGCGCTTCGGATTATAGCAATCTAACCGACACAAGCGCACCAGTAAATAGCTTTTTGAAAAGTTAGGAGTTATTTTTTGAAAAGTGAGGAGTTAGAAGTGATGAGTTATGAGTTAAAAACGTTATGCATCATAACTCCAAACTTCAACTTCAATTCCTAACTCCTAACTCCTAACTCCTAACTAACTTTTGTTGGGGCCAACTTCACGTTAGTAGCCAGACCAACTGCTTGCAGCAATTGGACAGTCATCCAAGTTAAATCGATTTCCCACCATTCCAGCCCATGACGAGCTGAATATTGAAAAGCATGATGGTTATTATGCCAGCCTTCACCGAAAACTAATACGGCTACCCACCAGCAATTAGTCGATTTATCCCCAGAATCATAGCTCCGATAGCCAAATTTATGAGTAGCGCTGTTTACCAACCAGGTGCAGTGGTAAACCCAGACAATGCGAACAAAGATTCCCCAAATAACGAAAGGCCAGCCACCTAGAAGTAAAAGCAATACGCCTAGAGCAACCTGGATCAAAATGAAATATTTTTCTAAAAACTGATAAACTGGGTCTTCGGCAATGTCTTTGGTGAAACGAGGAACGTCAGCGTGAGCGGGACAATAATGAATCAGCCAATCCATGTGGCTCCACCAGAAGCCTTTATTAGAGTCATGGGGATCAGCGTCAGTATCAGAGTTTAGATGATGAATGCGATGTGTCCCGATCCACTCAATTGGGCCTCCTTGACACGAAAGTGTCCCAAAGAAAACTAGAAGATACTCTAGCCACTTGGGAGTTTGAAAACTGCGGTGGGTGACAAGGCGATGAAATCCTAGAGTAACGCCTAAGCCGCCAGTCACCCAATACAGCAAGAAACCCACACCAACTGCCGTCCAGCTAAAGTTACCAGGAACAAAGGCAAATAAAGCGCCGATGTGCAGTGCAATGAAGAACAGGGTATTAACCCAGTTAATTTGAGGTTTAGTTGAGGTAGCAATTGTCATGCAGTAACCTGAATTTGAATTTTCCAGCCTAGTCTGCGCGATCTTAAAATCCGCATATTTATAATTTAATTTTTTTTTGAACGAGGAACTGATGAACAGCTTAGAACAGCTGCGGCAAGCAGAACAGGCACTATTAGAAATTTTTTCTGGAATTGACACTCAGGTCAAGCATAATCTAAAACGAGTGCTGGATGCTTTTCGTAATCACCGTGTGGGCGCACACCATTTTGCTGGTGTAAGTGGCTATGGTCACGATGATTTAGGACGAGAAACTTTAGATAAAGTTTTTGCCGAAGTGATGGGTTCTGAAGCTGCGGCCGTGCGGGTGCAGTTCGTTTCAGGAACTCATGCGATCGCTTGTGCTTTGTTTGGTGTTCTCCGTCCTGGAGATGAAATGTTAGCAGTGGTCGGTTCTCCCTACGATACGCTTGAAGAAGTCATTGGTTTACGGGGTCAAGGTCAAGGCTCTCTTATCGAGTTTGGCATAAATTACCGACAATTGGAGCTAACCTCAGAAGGAACTATAGATTGGCAAGCTTTAAGTACTAGTGTGGATGAAAACACTCGTTTAGTGTTAATTCAGCGTTCTTGTGGCTATTCTTGGCGGCCTAGTTTATCAATTGCTGATATTGAAAAAATTGTCCATTTGGTAAAACAGCAAAACCCGAACACCGTTTGCTTTGTGGATAACTGCTACGGCGAATTTATCGAAACAAAGGAACCTACAGGCGTAGGTGCTGATTTAATGGCGGGGTCATTGATTAAAAATCCTGGTGGTACGATTGTCAGCGCTGGCGGTTATGTTGCTGGTCGCGCCGACTTAGTAGAAGCCGCTGCCTGTCGTCTCACCGCTCCCGGTATCGGAAGTTATGGCGGCGCTACTTTTGACCAAAATCGCCTGCTGTTCCAAGGCTTATTTCTGGCTCCGCAAATGGTAGGAGAGGCGATGAAAGGGACATACTTAACTGGTTATGTATTTGACAAACTAGGTTATCCAGTGAATCCCGCACCTCTAGCTCCCCGTGGGGATGTAATTCAGGCAATCAAACTCGGTTCTGCCGAAAAGCTAATTGCTTTCTGTAAAGCTATACAACAGCATTCTCCCATCGGTTCCTATCTTGATCCTGTTCCAGATGAAATGCCGGGGTATGAGAGCAAAGTAGTCATGGCTGGGGGGACATTTATTGAAGGCAGTACCTTGGAATTATCGGCAGATGGGCCTTTGCGTGAACCGTATGTGGTTTATTGCCAGGGGGGGACTCATTGGACTCATGTGGCGATCGCACTAGAAGCTGCGATCGATGCAATAGGAAGTGCTGGTGATTGATTACAGCATATATTCCGCAGGGCATCAGGTTTATTAAGAAATTAGTAAAAGGTGATGCCTACGCATTTGTTATTTCGGCGAACCCATTTGTTACTTCGGCGAACCCATTTGCTATTTCGGCGAACCCATTTGCTATTTCGGCGAACCCATTTGTTACTTCGGCGAACCCATTTGTTACTTCGGCGAACCCATTTGTTACTTTGGCGAACCCATTTGTTACTTTGGCGAACCCATTTGTTACTTTGGCGAACCCATTTGCTATTTTGGCGAACCCATTTGCTATTTTGGCGATCGCATTGTTCTTAATCTATCAAACTACCAAATAAGTGCTAACTAGCTGATGCATCTTTATCACAATTCCCCCAACCCTCCTTTGCAAGGAGAATTGGGGGAATCAAGTGTTATTAGGACAGATGTGAATGCAACTTTATGCCAATGATTAGCCACCGGTACCTGTTATACGGTCAATCAAAGAGGGTGCGCTCGAACCATCGCCTTGTGCCTGTGGCATTTTCGAGGTACCATGCAGTCTTGGATCGGGTACAGGAGGTTGCGGTTCTGGGCCTAGTGGTTGGGGATTTTCCACATACTCAAATTCGCCTTTGCCATCCATTGAGGGGCCTTTCGCCCAACGACCTTCAGAACTTTCTGTGCCTTCTGAGTGATTCCAAAACTGATAAGCAAACTCGCGTTTCTCCAATTCCAACGGGAAGGAACTGGGAACTGGTGTGGTTTCCAATCCAGAGCTTTCTAAATCCTCAATGGTTGCTAGCCACAAGTTTTGATGCATGGTGTCACGAGCGATCATAAAGCTCAAGGTATCTTTCACCCCTGGATCGTCTGTCATCTCATACAGTCGCACTGCTTGCAAACGTCCTTGACTTTCGGCGTGGAGATTAGACCGGAAATCTGCCAACAGGTTACCACTGGAAACAATAAAGCGACCGTTCCAAGGATAGCCAACGCTATCAGATGGTGTTGCACCCAAACCAGACACAATGGCGTGTTGGGGGTTCATCGCCGCTGCCATAATTACATCCCGTGGGCTACTACCGCCCATCACAGCACCTACTACCGCATCTTTTGCACTTTCTTCTTGCATTTTGATCGGCGCTTTATCTAGAAGATGGGCAATCATCGTTGCCAGCATCTCAATATGACCGATTTCTTCAGTACCAACATCTAGCAGCATATCTCGGTACTTGGCAGGGCCTCGACAGTTCCAACCCTGAAACAGATACTGCATCATCACGGTCATTTCACCAAAAGTCCCGCCGATGAGTTCTTGAATTTTCATTGCGTAAACTGCATCTGGTTTTTCTGGCGGCTTAAAATACTGAAGTTTCTTATTGTGATAAAACATTTGAATTCCTCGTTATATAGATGTCGCTAACCCAAAATCAAACAGTTGCCAAACTTTTATGCGATTTTGTGTAGCCTCTTAATTACTAGGAAACTAATCAAACGCTTTATCTTCATCAGCCTCTAGTCTGATAAAAAAAATACTTTTAAATAAGTATTCCGACTAGGGCTTTTTTATTTATAGTTCTGTCTTGGAAAGGATTTCAGAAAACCCTGGCTTCTTTCGAGAAAGGTATAACCAAAAGACAGTAGGGGCACACAGCTAGCTGTGTGCCCCTACAAAATGCCTACATTCAAAAACACGCAAGCGAGCAGGGAGTAAGGGAGATGGAAAAGAATAGGGATTCGGCACTTCTCTACGAAAGGCTGCCCTCTTCGTTGAAAACGGCTTGTTTATAATTTAATTTTCATCTCGCCCGTGAACTTGAGCGGGTGGACTGGTTGCCTCAACAGCAGTAAATGCTTCTAGGATTTTGTAAGTGTGGCTGGCTCCTTTTGGTACTACCCAAGAACTCCCAGGCTCTAGTAAAATTGTTTGCCCTTCAATATGCAATTCTGCACGACCATTGATTACATAACCAACAGTTTCATATTCTCGTGCTGTTGGCTCTTTAGGTTCGTTCGGTTCCTCATTCTCCCACAGGCGCATGGAAATGGTTTTGCCAGATGCAAGATATTTTTGACCAAGTTGACCTTTAGGAGAATGGCTAGAGTCTACTTTGATAACGGTTGTATCAGACATATTTTTTGCCTCTTTATATTAGGTATTGGGTATTGGGCATTGGGCATTGGGTATTAGGCATGGTTATTTTCCTTGTTTCCATTCCCCATTCCCTATTCCCTACTACGGTTTGAGTACCACTTTGATGCAGTTATCTTTCTTATGCTTAAAAATTTCGTAGCCGTGGGGTGCTTGTTCTAGAGGTAAGGTGTGGGTGATGATAAATGTTGGATCGATGTCACCGTTTTGGATGTGTTCTAACAGAGGTTTTAGATATTTATGGACGTGCGTTTGTCCCATTTTGAAGGTTAATCCCTTGTTCATGGCAGCACCCATCGGGATTTTATCTAAAAAGCCACCGTACACACCCGGAATTGATACATGACCACCTTTAGCAGCAGACACTATTACTTGCCGTAATGCCGTTGGACGGTCTGTTTCTAGACGTACCGCTTGCTTTACTTGGTCGTAGAATGCCATAAAATCTGTGCCGTGTGCTTCCATTCCCACTGCATCTATGCAAGCATCGGGACCACGACCGCCAGTCATTTCTTTGAGTGCTTCGCCTACATTCACTTCTTCGTAGTTGAGAACTTCTGCTTTGCCGTATTCTTTAGCCATTTGCAGCCGTTCAGGAATGCGGTCAAAGGCGATTACCCGTTCCGCGCCGAGCATATATGCGCTTCTGATGGCGAATTGTCCAACTGGGCCACAACCCCAAACAGCGACAATATCACCGGGTTTGATGTTGCAGTTCTCGGCTGCCATGTAGCCGGTGGGGAAAACATCTGTTAAAAATAGCACTTGCTCATCCGTTAAACCATCAGGAATTTTGAACAAGCCTACATCGGCAAATGGTACTCGTGCATACTCTGCTTGACCACCAGCATAACCGCCGAATAAATGAGAGTAACCAAATAGACCTGCTGGCGAATGTCCCATTTGCTTTTCTACTAACCAAGCATTGGGGTTAGAGTTGTCGCACAATGACCATAAATCCCGATTGCAGAAAAAGCAACTACCGCAAGATATAGTGAAGGGAACAACGACGCGATCGCCTACCTTCACATTTTTAACAGCACTTCCAAGTTCTACGACTTCCCCCATGAATTCATGACCAAGGATATCGCCCTTTTGCATGGTGGGAATATAGCCGTCGTAAATATGCAAATCTGAACCACAAATTGCCGTGGAAGTAATTTTAACAATGGCATCACGTGGGTTAATAATTTTTGGGTCGGGAACTGTATCTACCCTAACGTCGTTTGCTCCATGCCAGCAAACTGCTTTCATAATATTTAGTCCTTAATTATCATTTCTGGCTCGTTAATATCAAGATAAACACTCGATTTAGCCTGACTTTGAGACGCGATAGTTATCGCGTCTCAGTAAATTTTCAAAGGTTGTTCAGTGTAGAACTCAAAAAGTTAGACTCAAAAATTGCTACGAGTCTAGACTCTATCTCTAAGTTGTTTGCTAGGAGGATTTCGGTAATAACCTTCTTTAGTTTCAGTCAATGGCTGAACTGTTTCTTCCACTTTATTTTTTGTAGACTTCAGAAACTCTTTTGTAGAGCGAGGAGTCTCTTCATCCAAGTTTAGCTTCTCGCGGATATTATCAGCAGCACTTTTTAATCTATTACCAGTATTTTCTACCTGGGGATTATTTAGCTCGTCTGGGATTCCTTTGTAATAAGTACCTTCTGGAGTTTTAACATCAGCTTGTGCTACACTAACATCGCTAAAAGCCTGACCTAACAAAAACATAAATCCTACGAGAAAAACTACAACGATTTGGGAAATACGAATATTCCGCAGCCAAGAAATTACTCGATTCATAAAAAACCTCAATTACATTATGTTAGGTGTACAATTCAAAACCTTAAATGACTATTCACCATTCAGGGTTTAAGAACAACTTTGATGCAGTTATCCTTTTTTTGTTGAAAGATGTTGTAGGCGTGGGGTGCTTGTTCTAGTGGTAATTGATGGGTGACAACAAAAGATGGATCAAGTTTTCCATCCAAAATCATCTGCAATAACAAATGCATATATTTTTGTCCATGCATTTGTCCCATCCTAAAGGTTAGACCTTTATTAAAAGCTGCACCCAATGGTATTTTGTCTACAAAACCACCATAAACACCCATGATTGAAAGAGTCCCGCCTTTACGACAGGCGACCATCATTTCCCGCAAAACGTGGGGACGATCGGTTTCCAATTTGAGCTTTTGTTTTGTCTGGTCGTAGAAGTCTTCAATACCAACACCATGTGCTTCTAAACCAACAGCATCGATGCAAGCATCGGGGCCACGGCCACCAGTCATCTCTTTCAACGCTTCGCCAGCATTAACTTCTTCGTAGTTAATCACTTCTGCTTTGGCAAACTTTTTCGCCATTTCCAGGCGTTCGGGAAAGCGATCAATCGCGATCACTTTTTCGGCTCCCATCATGTAGGCGCTAATCATGGCAAATTGTCCAACAGCACCGCAACCCCAAACGGCTACAGTATCACCCGGTTGAATATCGCATAATTCTGCGCCCATATAACCTGTAGGGATGGCATCGGAGATGAATAACAACATCTCATCCGGCAAATCTGGCGGAACTTTAACGACACCCACATCAGCAAAGGGTACACGGATATATTCGGCTTGTGCCCCTGCATAGCCACCTAACATATGGGAGTAGCCATAAATGGCTGAGGTGATATTGCCGAACAATTTTTCTTGAATCCAACCTTTGGGATTGGAATTATCGCACAACGACCACATATCACGCTGGCAATAATTACAATTACCACAGCCAATTGTGGAAGGAACAACAACGCGATCGCCTATTTTTAAATTGTTGACTCCCTTACCGACTTCCACGACTTCCCCCATGAATTCGTGACCGATAATGTCACCCTGTTGCACTGTGGGAATATAGCCACCATATATATGTAGATCGGAGCCACAAATCGCCGTGGAAGTAATTTTAATAATTGCATCACGCGGGTTAAGAATTGTCGGATCTGGTACCGACTGTACCCGCACATCATTAGCACCGTTCCAGCAAACTGCTTTCATATTTATTTATCATTGGGCATTGGGCATATAACTAGCTGCGTCCAGAAGGTTGACCTTCTGTTGTGGCAATTTCACCTGCTTCCATTAGCATCTTGAAGCGGCGCAATTCATCACCAATTTGCTGTTCTGGTTCTTCACCAAAAAGTTTAGCTACGGTAGCTCCCAACGCTCCACCAGGGGGGTTATACTCCAAAACAACCTTAACTTCCGTGCCGCGATCGCCTGGTGCTTTTTTGAAGCGAACAAAACCAGAATTATCAACGTCTGCACCTTCTACAGAAGCCCAAGAAATAAATTCATTTTCTCGGTCTTCGAGAATATCTGCATCCCATTCTACTGTATTATCCAAAGGTGCATTGGCAATCCAATGAGAACGTTTTTTGTCGTACACCTTGACAGATTTGAGATGCTTCATAAATGTGGGCAAATTCTCAAAGTCGTGCCAAAAGCGATACAATTCTTCTGCCGATTTATTGATAGTTACCGTCTTTTCAACTTTGATGGGCTGGTTTAGACCTATTGCTTCCTGTGCTTTCTGGATTGTGCTTTGCTTTGTTGCACCTTGATAGAGCAAACCACCCCCAGCCAAAGCCGTCAGCGCTCCCCGCAATGAACCTTGCCTTAAACCCATCAGTACCATCGCACCGCCACCGATGAGAGATGCCCAACGCTCTACTTCACTAGCTTCAGCCTGATTGGTACTTGGTTTATCACCTGATGTTGAAGTCACTTTTTTATATCTCCATCACTGTAAATTCACCATAGAGGCGCGAATATCCTCTTCTTTCTTGTGTGTTATTTGCGCCTCTTCGGTAGCCGTCTACGTTCAAAAAAACCTTACATTGACACAGCAGCCCCTGTAGTCGGCTTAGGAGGCTGAATCTGACCGCCTATCCGTGCCCGATACAACTGTGCCAATCGCTGTTCGTATTTCAATAAATTCTGGTAAATTTCTTTGAAAATAGCAGTTGCTACTGGGTCAGTGAACATTGCAGACAAATTGCCAATATCGCCGATACCAGTTTGCACATCACCTAAAGCAGAACGTAACTGATATATATCATCACTTCCGGTCATGGCAGTTTTGACCTTGGCATACTGATTGGCAATATTTGCGCCTAAAGAGGGTTTTTCGCCTAATAACTGAAGATAGGTTTCCAGTTTTTGAATGTGGCGCTGTTTATTAGCAATTATTTCTTGAAAAACTGAGTTAACTTCGTTATCTGATTCCTTTTGCAAGTATTTTTCAAATGCTTCTAGGGAATAACGTTCGCCAGCGAGAGCATTATTTAAACCTCTGGTGATATCACCTTTAGTTGAGCCACCCCAAGCATCAGCCAGCTTCCACCATTCAGCACTTGTGTCTTTTTCATTTGGTAATGCAGCATCTTTGCCACCATAACCCAAACGGCTCAAAATAGCTGTGGTAAAAATTGGCAAGTCTCCAGGTTCACGGGATGTAATCAAATTTCCATCAACTACCACCGGCTCATCTAGATATTTTGCGCCAGCGTTAATCATGTCCTTGGCAATAGCGATAAAACCAGTGGCTTGTTTACCTTTGAGCAAGTCGCCTTCAATCAAAACTTGTGGGCCGTGACAAACAGCAGCGACTAACTTTCCTTGTTGTATAGCTTCTTGGACAAAACGTACTGTGTTGGTGTTCCGCCGCATTCTGTCGGGAGCCATCCCACCAGGAATGATCACTGCGTCGAATTGGGCTGCGATCGCTTCTGTGGTAGTACCATCAGCTTGGATGCTAAGTTTGCCGCGTTTACCCTTATATTTTTCATTCATTCGGGAACCGAGGACTACTACCTCCATTCCTGCTTGTTTTAGTCCATTATAAGGAACTGTAAATTCTGCATCCTCTACTGCCTGTTCAATGAGGATGGCAACTTTTTTCTTACCGGAGTGAGTGTTATGGTCAGTCATAGTCATAGATGTTATTACCTGTTTATTTTTAGTATTTAACTAGCTAGAATATTAATCAACTAGGGCAGTTAAACCGCAGGATTTTTTTTGAAAATTTTTGTTCGGATTGCTTAATTATCCAATTAATTTACTTGTTGGTTAAGTTCCAAACAGTTCTTCGTAATCGTGAGAGAAATGGCTATGTAAGGCAGCAAATAATTCTGGGCTGATAGCATTTTGCAACACAGTAAATACAGCCCGAACATGAATTGCTACAGTAGTTGGTTCTATATTTTCTTTTTGACTTGCACGGGCAATAAATTCTTGTAAGTTGAAAGAGCCGCCGCTATCTCCTTCTTTTCCTCGCAAGTAATCCCCTAGTTGTTGGGGCAAACTTGCAGCTAGTTCCTGTGCTTCATCATTTGCTATCCGTTCTTTAAGGGTTTCTAGTGTAGCACGGGTAGCACGTTCTGCCTCTTCACGAGAATCTGATTGAGTAAGGCTTTGTACATGCGTTATGAATTCATCGTATTCCACTGTCTACCTCCGCTTCTCCAAATTCTTGAATGTCTTATTGTTTAGTATTCAAGTAGTTAAAAGCATGAATATTAAAGTTAAATAACTAAATTTAGATTTTTGTTTTCACCCAGGAATAAAAAATAGTTATGAGTGAGAACTTGGCTACTGAATAATTTCGGTTTGAGAGTTCCTAACTCATAACTAAAAACTTCAACTACAAGTTGCTTGACCACGAATTCATATTTACAATGGTATGACCCGATAGGTACTTTAGCTTCGTTCCAAGGGGATAGATTATTTTATTTCTAAAGCTATACATCTCTAGTAAGACAACTTAGTGGCAGGAAAACGTTATTGTGAGAATGCACAAAAGGGCTAGTATCATGGCAAAAAAAAATCATAATGACGAAATTGAAACCAATGATTTGCCACAGGAAATCACCGAATCCTACGGTACAGGTGTAAAAGACTTACCGGGATATAATATTGGTGGGCGCTCAATGAGAGCAGAAAGACAGGAGTATACAGAAACTAGTCCTGAACTCACTGGTGGCGATGTTGATGCTTATTGGCAAGATGCAGATGCAGTTGGGGATGAAGCTGTTGGTGGTAGTACTTCTACTCCCGATCAAAATGTAACTGAGGAGCTAGAAGCAGCAGTAGGGCTAGAAATGGATGATTTCGCATTTCTTCGCACTAACGAAATTTTAGAGGAACGTGATGATTCTCGCTGGGAGTTAGATCCGAAGTCTTCTGAAGATTATCAAGATCGGCGAGAATAAGCTCAAGAAAGGCAGAAGCCGTACGTAGTGGTAGTGTACATTCAAAAATTGAATGTTGGTATGTTGGCATCAACAAATTAATGTCGCTGAATGGGGTCGTATTTATAAAAGTACTGTCAAAATAAAACTAGCATCTACCTACCGAAATACTTCCTAAGAATGTCTCAATTTAGCAGCATTCCCATTACTAATTTTTTTACCTTACCAAAGAGAAGTATTATTTCCAGTTTTGATATAACTGTAATACTTCCAATGCAGGACTAAACTATGCCAAATTTATGTTCTGCTTATAATTGTTCTTCTTTATGATTCCGATACATCTGTCTTTAGTAGGGTCAAACCCTAAATGTACATTTGATAACCTTGCTAATGAAATTAAATAATTGCAATTGGAGTTAATAATGACATTTACACAAACTAGCGATCCAACTATTCGTGAGCATGTCCAAGCTTGGCAACAGTTGGATGTGGATCAACAACTGGCTTTATTTTGGTTCATTTACAAAGAAATGGGTAAGTCAATTACGCCAGCTGCTCCTGGTGCTAGCACTGTTTCTCCTGAAATTGCTGAAGGTTTGTTTAATCAAGTTAAGGAATTATCTCACGAACAACAATTACAAGTTCAGCGTGACTTGATTAATAAAGCGGATACCCTAATATCTCGTGAATATGGTTCTTTGGGTGATACCACCAAGTTACTATTTTGGTATCGATTATCTCAGGGTATGGATAATGGTACTATCATTCCTGTACCTTCTGACTATGAACTTCCCTCAGAATGTCAAGAGTTGTTTGGCAAAATTCAAGGATTAGAGTTTGAGCAACAGATTACTCTTTTCCGTGATTATGTTTCGCCAATGGGTGCTGAAGCAAAAACAGGTGCTGAAATTTAGCACTTTTGAATTTTTTAGGCTACCTTTTTAGTCTCCGAATAGCGATCGCTGTTATACCAAGTTGATTTGGTTGTAGTAAGATTCAACAATCAAAATGTCTTTACTCTCCACCAGGTTTAGGCGATCGCTATTAGCATAGTGTTACTAACTCTAGCCTGCAATATGCAGTATTGCCTTCATAAGAGGAGTAAGGGTGTTATAACCCTTTTCTTAAAACTAGCTATGTTCGCCAGTCGGTTAATATAAAGCTAAATTTTGATGACTGGCGTTTTTATTTTTTTTGATAAATAAACACAGAGCAAAATTAAAACTCTTACTCTTTGTTCATCTATATCGTTAGAGGTTGTTTTGGCGATCGCTAAACAATGGTCAGATATATTTAATAATTAAGCTATGATACAATACCCACTAATGGAAGAGATACATTGCTAACATAAATTATTGCAAACTAAGTAATAAAAACTTAGGATTGATACCTAAAATGACAGATATCCGCTTGGCGTGAATTGTTTCCAGCAAAACAGGTTTACAAAATGAAGTGATGTTACCTCATTCTGTTTTCGAGCAAAGGAAAATCAAACTGGTTCAAGGCAGGATTACAATTTTCACTCGATATTTTTTTAATTAAGTAGTTAATTCCTGTGAGGTGTTTTATGACTTCTACGAACGTCAATTTTTTAGAACAAAGTGTATCAAAATTTAAGAATTTAGATTCCGGCGATCGCCTGAGTGTGCTATCTTTACTTTACACTGAAATTTCTGATGAAATTCCAGCGATCGCTCTCAATGATGTACCAAACGAAAAAACTGCGAATTTAGTTGCACAAATTCAAAACCTGCCACAGCAGGAACAGGTTTCTGGTTTGCGTCAGTTGCTAAACCAAGATGAAGTAGGGGAAACAGCAATTCCTACTGAAGAGTATGGTTCAATGAACGTTGATGATAAATTAGCTTTTTGGTATCAATTAGCCCAAAACTTGGGAACTACAATCATTGGTGTACCAGATGACTATATACCTTCTGAAAAAGCTACAGAAGTAGTAGATTTGCTTGACACACCAAACATTGAGGATTTAGTGACTTTCTTCAAGCGGGTGCTGTAACAGTTTTGAGTTAGGAAACGTAGGTGAGGCATAGCCTCACCTTTATTTTTATTTAAAAGTTGGGAATACTTCTGTTTTTAATTTAATACTCATTGACAAGTCTTTGATACTCGTGGATGAGTTTTTAATACTGGTGAATGAGTCTTTGATACTCGTCTCCCCCTGCTTCTATTAGCACAAAACTGCTTGATAGCGACCTAGAGCAATTAAAGGAAAGTATTGTTGATACATATGATACTTGAGATAAAAATGGCAGGGGAAGCCAGTACCTGTAAAGTCCGCCTCAAACCAAGTACCATCTGGCTGTTGAGTTGCAACTAGATAGTCAATTCCTCGCTCAATAGCCTCAAGAGCGAATTTACCAGTTGCTTCACCAGCTGCCAAGAGGCCAATTAAAGCCCAAGCAGTTTGAGACGCAGTACTATTTCCTTTCCCTTTAAGACTGGGGTCATCATAGCTGCGGCAAGTCTCACCCCAACCACCATCTGAGTTTTGGCATCCAATTAACCAAGTTGCTCCTCGTTCTATACTGAGTTTATGCTTTTGAGGATCAATTAACGCCAAGGCTGACAAAACGCCACTGGTGCCGTAGATATAATTTACACCCCAACGACCAAACCAACAGCCTTCGGTTTCTTGTTCGCGCAAAAGATAAGTCAGCGATCGCTCTAAATTATCACTATCAATTGACAAATCACAAGCACCAAGCATTTCTACGACTCTAGCCGTAACATCTGCGGTGTTTGGATCAATCATCGCTTTCAAGTCACCATAAGGGATGGAGTTCAGCCAATCTTGATCATTGTCCAAATCAAAAGCAGCCCATCCACCTGGTTTACATTGCATAGATGCAATCCAGTTTAAGGCACGAGCGATCGCAGCCTGCTTAATTTTTTCATTGGGCAGTTTCACCAAATGTAAAGCCATCACTACCACCGCCGAGTCGTCTACATCGGGATAAAAGCGATTGTCAAACTCAAAAGCCCAAGCCCCTGGTTTTCCCTGGTGATTTTTTACAGCCCAATCTCCGTAATCTAAAATTTGTTTTTGCAGCAACCATTCTCCAGCCTTTACTACAGCTGGATAATCTGGTGCAAAGCCAGATTCTATTAAGGCACGCATTGCCCAAGCTGTATCCCAAACGGGTGAAACACAGGGTTGGACTCGGTAACTATTCTCTGTTTCAATGGCAAAGTTATCAATTGCTTGCAAACCTCGTTCTATAATCGGGTCGTTTCGGTCATAATCCAGACATCGCAGAGCCAGCATTGAATTCAACATCGCCGGAATAATTCCACCCCAGTCGCCTGTAGCTTCTTGGCGTTCTAAAATCCATTTTTCGGCGGTTTTGATGCCCTCTTGGCGGAAGGGTACTAAATTCAGGCTTTCTGCCAACTTGAACCCTTGATCGAGCGTGAGGAATAAATCTGTCCAATCGCCACTTTGGGGTAATTCCCACCGGACTTGATCAACGCCTTCAGCGTATAGCTCATCTAGGTTGATAGTTGAGTTGGTGATAAAAACAGGTTTGCGATCGCATACAATCAGCAATGGTACTGTGCTGGAACGTGCCCAGCTAGACATCTCATAGATATTGACGGGGAAAGCTTTTGGTAACAGCATCACCCAAGGTGGTAGTGAGGGAATACCGCGCCAGTTGTAGCAGCCAATCAAGGCTAGGTGCAACTTGGTAAAAATCCGAGTTTTGCTGATACCACCCCGTTGGATAATAAAAGCTTGCGCCCGAATCATCGCCGGATCGCTTGCTGGTACACCTAGCAGCCTCAGCGCCATATAGGCTTCAACCGAGGTGCTAAGTTCGCCGCCATCACCGTAGTAAAGTTCCCAGCCACCATGCTGCCGTTGCTGTTCACGCAGGTAGGCTTCAACTTTGTGTAAAGGTCTGCCTTGGTCTGTTCCCCAAATTTTATGCAGGAGGACGACTTCAGCAGTGATGGTGACATTAGATTCTAACTCTGCCCACCAGTAACCTGCCGGATTTTGAATTGAAAGCAAATATTGTTGACTGGCTGCGATCGCATCTGCGACTTGATTGACTTTTACCCTGTCTTGTGTTTGCATGAAATACCGTTCAACCTCAACACCTAGTTATAAACACGGCACTACAGAGAAAAAATTATTTTTCTCTATCGGTAGACATAGTATTGTGTCTGAGTCACTGAGAATTTGCAATAGGTCATGGGTGTGATTGTATTAGGATTGATGCTGTTATCCTTGACAATTTGGTTAGGATTACTGTGTTTTTGGGGACAATTTTGGCAGACAGACCAGCAATTAGAGGTTACAGAAACTCAGCTACAATCGTTACCTGTAGTTTGTGCCGTCGTTCCAGCTCGTAACGAAGCTGAATTGATACCAACCAGCTTGCGATCGCTCTTACTCCAAGACTATCCTGGTTCTTTCAACGTGTTTTTGGTAGACGATCGCAGCACAGACGGTACAGCAAATTTTGCCGAAAAAGTTGCACACGCTGTAGGTAAACCCCAGCAATTGCATATTATCTCAGGTGAATCACTGCCTTCTGGTTGGTCTGGCAAACTTTGGGCAGTTGAGCAAGGTATAAACAGCGCGAGTAAATTCGCACCTGACTATTTTTTATTGACTGATGCAGATATCGAGCATGATCCTGGTAATCTCCGCCGACTGGTTGCGAAAGCTGTTCAAGAAGATTTAGACCTGGTTTCGGTAATGGTGCGACTCAGGTGTGAAAGCTTTTGGGAAAAACTTTTGATTCCAGCTTTCGTCTTTTTCTTCCAAAAACTCTATCCCTTTCGCTGGGTTAATGATCTAAACAATCCCACAGCCGCCGCAGCTGGGGGATCTATTTTGATCGCCCGTGAAGCTTTAGAACGAATCGGAGGTATTCAAGTCATTCGCCAAACTCTAATTGACGATTGCGCCCTAGCTGAAGCTGTTAAGAAGAGTGGGGGACAAGGGGACAAGGAGACAAGGGGAATAAACAAAATTCCTAGTCAAGGGCATATCTGGCTAGGATTGAGTAGCTTGACTCGGAGTCTGCGTCCCTATGACTCGCTGGCAACGATTTGGGATATGGTTGCTCGTACTGCCTATACTCAACTGAATTATTCTCCATTACTATTATTGGGAACTTTGGTAGGAATGCCTCTGATTTATCTAGTTCCACCTGTGTGTGTAATACTAGGTGCGGTTTGGGGCAATTGGGCGATCGCATTTACGGGTTTATTGGGATGGCTGTTGATGACTTTCGCTTACTACCCAACGATCCGCTTTTATAAATGTTCTCCCTGGTTAGCATTTAGTTTACCTGCGATCGCTTTTCTCTATACCCTGATGACTCTAGACTCAGCACTCCGTCACTGGCAAGGGCGCGGCGGCGCTTGGAAAGGAAGAGTTTACCCCAGCCCGGATAATTTATAGTTGGGATAAAATTGAATTTCAAAATCGGTAGTGCTAATGTGACCTGGAAGAAATGACAAACTTTGACGAACTTGAAAGTGCTACTAACATGAAAAGAAAACTTTCTCAAGGCAATGACGGCAGAAGATAAAGAACTTATAGTTGATATGCCTCTGACCATTCGAGACGCCCTAACTACAGATTTTGACGATGTTGCGTTATTGTCGGTTGACGCGTATCGAGAATACTCTGAATGTTTGAGTTCAGAGGATTGGGACAAAATGAAAACGAACCTATCTAATGTTTCAAAAGTTCCTAATCAAGCGAAGTTAATTGTGGCATTGCAAGATCATGAGCTAGTTGGATCAGTGACTTATTATTATCCTGGTACATCTACAAGCCGCCTGTTTCAACCTGAATGGGCATCGTTACGAATGTTGGTAGTCTCGCCAAAATATCGAGGTCAAGGAATTGGTCGTCGGCTCACCGAGGAGTGTATTCAACGAGCCAAACGTGATCAAGCGGAGGTGATTGGACTTCATACCAGTGAATTGATGGTTACAGCGAGGCGGATGTATGAGAAGCTGGGGTTCCAGCAAGATACTGAGCTTCCGCGTAATTTTGGGATTCGATATTGGCGTTATGTATTGAAGTTAGCTGAGTCGTGAAACGGTCGAATCGGGTTGAGGTATGTGTTTCTCCTGCCCCCCACACCACCCATCGTGCGAGTCTGTAATGGACGTTTTATGAATACGCGCAAACATTACACCCCATTAGCAGCACGTAGAATTTTTTGGATCACTTGCCTTATATTTCGCCACTAATTTGTCCTTGTCAAATACAGTGGCAAGAGATAAGGCGCAAAAGCTAAAATTAAAGTTAAACCAAAAGTGGTTGATTAAAATAATTATGACAACCGCAACATCAACAAATAATCCTGTTATTGTCCCCAGAAAGCTGCCTTTTCTGGAGTCAATTTGTTGGCAAACTGCTGATGTATATCGGTTTACTTCAGAACAAATGCTGAGTCGCTACGAGCGTGGTTGGCAATATCGCAACCTATTTAATAATCTTGAGGGTGAAGAACTCAATTTCCTTAAGGAAATCGCCAGACGCTATAAATCCTGGTTGCAAGTTTGTTTATGATCTCCAGGTTTGAACACCATAACAAAATTCTCACAGTTCTTGAATGTTTAGATTCTGAAATACTTAGGAAGGGTTCTGCTTACTTCGGTGGTGGAACCCTTCTTGCATTTGATTTTGAAGAATATCGCTGGAGTAAGGACGTTGATTTTATCGCTTCTGTTGGTACAGAAGGCTACAAATACCTGCGAACAGTGGTATTTGAGGGTGGGCATGAAGCATTATTTCGTGACTTAAGTAAAATTCAAGTTGGACGTAGCACAACTGACCAATATGGAATTCGGATGATCGTTTTTGTGGATGATATGCCGATTAAAACGGAAATTATTGCGGAAACTCGTTTTCAACTAGACCTACCAAGATATCCAAAGTGGTCACCCGTTCCTTGCTTAAGCTTCAATGACTGTTTTACCTCTAAGCTGCTGTCGAATTCTGACCGTTATGCAGATGACAGCGTTGAGGCAAGAGATTTAATTGATTTAGCAGTTCTCAGGCTGCAATCTCCAATCCCTCAAGCATCAATTAAGAAGGCTGAAGGAGCATATCAGGTTATGCGTCCTTTGGAAAGAGCGTAGGCGTAGCCCGTCGTAGACATCGCACTATTTCAGACAAGACCAGATTACAGGGAGAAATGCTTTCTCGGTCTGCAAGTTGATCAAGCTCAGATACCCAAAATTATCGACGGTATTGATTTAGGGATTTCCAGAAATTAAATTATTCAATTTTGGGAGCGAAGATGATTGTTAGATTCTTCCTCCCCTGCTTCCTCTGCACCCCCTGCTTCCCCTGCTCGCCAAAGCAATGGGATATTTTTTTAGTTGGAAGTCCCTTACTCTCTACAGATTTAGGTTTATCTCACACTCCAAGGGCTTTTCGAGAACAACATGATATTTTTGCTGATTTAGAAACACAAATTAAAAAACGAGAAGATTCTTAAACAGGTAGCGTTGCTCATACCCCTAATTCCTTGAAGCTGTTTGTTTATCACTTGCAGGACTCACAGGCAATGGTTGAGCGGCTTTCAATACCGCATCCAGCAACCCTGGAAACAGCATCTCTAAATCTTCACGCCGCAGGATGTTAATGTGATGTGTCCCTTCTTTACGTGTAAAGACTATCCCAGACTCCCGCAAAATCTTGAAGTGATTGGACATAGTAGACTTAGCGATCGCAAAATCAAACTGGGCACAGCATTGTTCCCCCTCAGTCGCCAGCAGCCGCACAATCTCTAGCCGTACTGGATCGCCTAATGCATACAGCACTCCCGGTAAAGAAATATTTTTTCTATCTGGATGATAAAGAAATCTCATAGTTGCATTATCTCATCAAGTGGCATATATTCTTATTATTCGATATTATCGAATTATAGAATTAATTAGGAAGGCAATTTATGTCATCCATTACAAATGTCACAGAAGCCACATTCAAGCAAGAAGTCTTGGAAAGTGAAATTCCGGTCTTAGTAGACTTTTGGGCCCCGTGGTGCGGCCCTTGCCGGATGGTGGGACCAGTAGTCGATGAAGTCGCTACTGAATACGAGGGACAGGTAAAATTTGTGAAGCTAAACACAGATCAGAATCCTACTGTCGCCAGCCATTATGGAATTCGCAGCATCCCGACGCTGATGGTTTTTAAGGGGGGTCGCCAGGTTGACACTGTCGTAGGGGCAGTCCCAAAAACTACCTTGAATAAGACCTTAGCACAGCATCTTTAATTTAAGTCCTGTTGTGAGATGCATTTAGTTTGCAGTCTTTTCTAATCAAGGGAGTCAGGAATCAGAATATATCTGATTCCTGACTCTTAACTCCTGACTTCTGACTCCTCAATTTTGTTTCAATTAACGGGGAAAGAGCCAAATGGACTTGAAATTGCATGGTAAATCCGCGCTGGTGAGTGGCTCAACCGCAGGTATTGGTTTTGCAACAGCCCAAGGGTTAGCTCAAGAAGGTGCATCAGTAATTATCAACGGTCGGTCTGAAGAAAGAGTAGCCCAAGCGATCGCCAAAATTAAGCATTGTACACCCGAAGCGAAAATTTCTGGTGTTGTTGCTGACGCAGGCACTGCATCAGGGGTAGAGCAACTTTTTCAAGAAGTTCCTCACGTTGATATTCTCATAAATAACGTCGGTATTTATGAGCCAAAAACCTTCTTTGATATTACTGATAAAGACTGGTTAAACATATTTGAGGTTAACGTTCTCAGTGGAGTCCGTTTGAGCCGACAATATCTGCGAAAGCAGCTAGAGCAAAACTGGGGGCGGATAATTTTTATCTCTAGCGAATCTGCCATTCAAATCCCAGTGGAAATGATTCACTATGGCACAACTAAGACAGCGCAACTAGCTATTGCACGAGGTCTAGCAGAAATGACTGTCGGGACTGGAGTCACGGTAAACTCGGTTCTACCAGGGCCAACCCGTTCAGAAGGAGTTGAAGACTTTATCACTAAGCTGGCGCAGGAACGTGGCATTAGTGCAGGTGAAGTTGAGGCTGAGTTTTTCCAAAATGTGCGTCCCAGTTCCCTAATTAAACGCTTTGCAACTAATGAAGAAGTAGCTGCGATCGTAGTTTACCTTTGTAGTCCCGTAGCTTCAGCAACTAATGGTGCAGCTTTGCGGGTAGATGGTGGCGTTATTCGGTCAATTGTTTAGTATTTGAACCACACACATCTGTAGTAAGCGTACTGCCAACTTAACGTTAAAAGGGCAGTTAGAAACCGCGTCTACACTAAACTTTACCCACCTTGGTGGGTTAAAAAGCTTTGAATTGGAGTAAACAACATGACTACTGATATCAATTTATTTTCTTCTTACCAATTAGGGAATCTGGAACTACCAAACCGGATTGTGATGGCACCCTTAACCCGAAATAGGGCAGGCGAGGGAAACGTACCACACCAACTTAATGCTACCTACTACGTCCAACGTGCTTCCGCCGGACTAATTATTTCGGAAGCAACGCAGGTAACTCCTGAAGGACAGGGCTATCCCGCCACACCAGGAATTCATTCATCAGAACAGGTGGAGGGATGGAAGTTAGTGACCAATGCTGTACATCAGCAAGGAGGGAGAATTTTTCTGCAACTATGGCACGTAGGCAGGATTTCTCACCCAGACTTACAACCAAATGGAGCTTTACCTATGGCACCTTCTGCCATTGCTCCTAAAGGTGAGGCTTCAACCTATGAGGGGCCAAAACCCTTTGTAATTCCCCGTGCTTTAGAAACTTCGGAAATACCACAGATAGTCGAACAGTATCGTCAAGGAGCAGCAAATGCCCTAGCGGCTGGGTTTGATGGGGTAGAAATTCACGGGGCTAATGGTTATTTAATAGATCAGTTTCTCCGCGATCGCACCAATCAGCGCACAGATAAATATGGCGGTTCCATTGAAAATCGCACTCGATTTTTGTTGGAGGTAACAGAGGCAGTAACTAGTGTGTGGGATTCTAACCGGGTAGGAGTACGTTTATCTCCTAGCGGGACTTTTAACGATATAGGTGACTCCAATCCTTTGGAGACATTTGGTTATGCGGCTCAAGCGTTGAACCAATTTAATTTGGCATATCTGCATATTTATGAAGCAACAGAGGCAGACATTAGACATGGCGGGATAATTGTACCCACTAGTCATATACGCGATCGCTTTACAGGTACACTCATCGTCAATGGTGGTTATACCCGTGAAAAAGGCAATGCTGTACTGGCAAACAAAGCAGCAGATTTAGTTGCCTTTGGCACATTATTTATATCAAATCCCGATTTACCCAGGCGCTTGGCTTTAAATGCACCACTAAATCAAGCAAATCAAGCAACCTTTTATGGTGGTGATGAAAAGGGATATACAGACTATCCATTCTGGTCAGCGGCTAATGAGCCAGTAGCTAACGCATAATTCTGGTAATCTATTTTCAAGCAACTTTTGACACCACTAGATTATTTAGGACAATCCTAAAAATCGCTACAGCAGCTTCATAACCCAACTATCAGGAAGGAGAATCTCATGAGTTCGATCACTCAAACCCAACCTTTAGATGTACCAAGTGCGATCGCTCAACGCCGCTCAATCAAAACTTTTAAAACAGACCCCATTACCCCAGAACTGCTCAAGCAACTGGTAGAGTTGACCGTGGCAGCACCCAGCAGCTTTAATATCCAAGACTGGCAAATTATTATTGTGCAAGATGAAGCGCAAAAGGCAGCATTGTCAGCCGCATCGTGGAATCAACAGCAAATTGTCCAAGCACCTGTAACCTTTGTGTTTGCTGCCGATCCTAACGCAGGCGAACAAGACTTGACCCCGATTTTGGAGCGGGGACTCAAAACTGGAGCATGGAATGAAGGTACGGTAAACTACTTTAAAACCTCCATTCCGCAATTCCAAGCTGGGCTAGGCGACAAGCGACGCGAATATGCGATCAAAGATGCGATCATTGCTGCTACTCATTTGGTGTTAGCGGCAGAAAGTTTGGGATTATCCACTTGTTTTATGAACGGTTGGATTGAGGATCAGGTGAAAGAAGTGATTGGTGCTGGGGATAATCCAGATTTAGCGATCGCTGTTTTAGTTCCTGTTGGCTATGCAGCAGAACCACGCTTAAATCCAGGTCGTTTGCCATTCTCCTCCAACGTTTCTGTAGATAAAATCGGGAACCCTTATGTTGGGTAGTTCTCTCTGAATCAGGCATTAAATCTCTTCATATAACTGTTTTAACGCACCCCATCTATATTTGATTTAGAGGGGGTGCATTCAACTGACTAAAATTTTTTAACAAGGAGAATTGAATCTATGGCAACAACAGCTTTAATTGTCGGTGCAGGTAGTGGGCTGAGTGCATCTTTAGCCCGCTTATTTGCAAAAGAAGGATTCACCATAGCTTTAGCGGCTCGCCAAATTGAAAAACTCACTCAATTGAGTAATGAAATTGGCGCAGTTAGTTTCGCTGCTGATGCCTCAAAGCTAGATGAAGTAGAACAGTTATTTATTGATGTTGAGAAGAAACTCGGTTCTCCAAATGTTGTCATTTACAATCCCAGTTTCCGGGTGCGGGGATCTCTTGTTGATCTAGACCCTAGTGAGGTGGCAAAAACCCTAGATGTAACTGCCTATGGAGGCTTTCTCGTCGCCCAAGCTGCTACCAAAAGGTTTTTACAGCTTGGCGGCGGTGCTATCTTCTTTACTGGAGCCTCAGCGAGTATCAAGGGTTATCCTCTGTCTGCTCCTTTTGCAATGGGTAAATTTGCACTACGTGGTTTAGCTCAAAGTATTGCTAGGGAATTAGCACCAAAGAATATCCATGTGGCGCATTTTGTGATTGATGGTGCAATCCGATCCACAGTCCGCCAAGATCCATTAGATAATCCTGATAGTACTCTTGACCCTGATGCGATCGCTCAAACTTACCTCAGCATTTTACGCCAACCCCGCAGTGCTTGGACATGGGAAGTAGAACTACGTCCTTGGGTAGAGAACTTCTAGCCTAAACAATTGTTACAAGAATAGTTTTGAACATATGAAAATTGATTTTGGTGCAACTGCTGTTGATTATGCAAAACACCGCGCTGGCTTTCCCAGTTCATTATTTAACAAACTGTCTGAATATGGTATAGGTTTACCAGGGCAGTACATTGTTGACCTTGGTACAGGAACAGGAACATTAGCGCGGGGCTTTGCAGATAGAGGCGCTTATGTAATTGGCATAGACCCATCAGTATCACTTTTAGAACAAGCGAGACAGTTAAGCGAACCTGCCCCAATCAAAGTAGATTATCGAGTTGCAACTGCTGAGAATACCGAGTTACCAGACGCAAGTGCTGATGTGGTGACAGCAGGACAGAGTTGGCATTGGTTTGACCGTCCCCGGGTCGTCCAGGAAATTACTCGCATATTGAAAAGAAATGGCTTGATTGCGATCGCTCATTTTGATTGGATACCCTTAAAAGGTAATGTCGTTGAAGCAACAGAACAACTAATTAAGGCTCATAATCCAGCGTGGAATTTGGACGGCGGTAATGGATTGTATCCCCTGTGGTTACAAGACATTGGCGAAGGAGGATTCCGAGAAATCCGCACATTTTCTTATGATGTATTTGTACCTTATACACACGAAGCTTGGCGGGGGCGAATTCGGGCTAGTGCTGGCGTAGGAGCCAGTATGACGCCAGAAAAGGTAGAAGTATTTGATCAAGAATTGGCGACATTACTCGAAGCAAAATATCCTACACCAATTCTTCAGGTTCACCATAGAGTTTGGGCTGCGATCGCCAAATCACCGCAAAAATGAAGGTTTCCGATAACGGACAAGGCAAAATATTAAGCCAAGACTAATGAAGGCGATTGTTCGCACAGGGATTTCTCACCCCACGCGATCGCGCCACCCACGGACATGCGAAAACGAAAACTAATGTCTTGTTTGCAAGCCACAGCAGCTACGCCAGTTTAACCTTTCATACAACTGATACCTGCTCAGAAAATCAATTTCAGGGAAAATAGGTAGAAACAACTCAGGAATATTTATTGATAACTTTAAACAAGTCCTGCAAGGCTATAAATAATTTATGATTCTTTTATAAATATTATTTATATCTCAACACATCAGAAATATTATATATCGAAAAGCTTGATAATTATAGTAATAAAGGCTACCTAACGGATTAAATTCCATAGATTTACTTACTAAGCTTAAACAAGAAAAATGCTCATAATAAATACTGAAAAAAGGGCAAAAAAATTGTCATAGGGCTTGCTACCTTTCCAAATCTGGATTGTCAAGTCTGTGCATATACATTCTTCTTGATTAATCTAATTAATAAGAGCAACAAATAATATTATTTTCTTGCTCAAAACCTAAAAAGTAAATTTTCGTATTTATTCGGGAGAATAATTTATCATGTCTATAAACAAAAACCTGATAGTTGAAAATCAAGAAGAATTATTTGAAGACTTATCAGATGAATCCTGCGAACAAATAACAGGAGGTAAAAGTTGGTGGAAGAAAGTTACAAAAACAGTTGAGCGTGCCACAGTAAAAACTTTGAATAATTCAGGCAGCGCAGTGACTCAGCTCGGAGGCATGACAGCACTTGGAATCTACACAGCAGGTGAGCTAGCTTTAGAAGCAACTGGAATTGTGGGAAAAGACCAAATAGACGGAAATTAGACTAACAAAACTTAAACAACTTATCTACCTCATTTCTCAACTCTAGCCGAGAAATGCATTTACTTAAGCTCTGCCTCTTTGAAACAACTAAAGGCAGAGCTTTTTGCTTACTACACTTCAAAAATGACTCATGCATTTTTGAAGTGTAGTAAGCAATAAAATTAGCCACACAGCCAGCCGCTAGTGATAGCTTATTTGTAGTAGAGAGACGAATATTGCAATTGTTAAAGTTAGTCGTGCTTGATAGGTTTGTTTCTAGCGATCGCTGGTAGTAACATTTTTGGCAGCCAAAAAAGATAACAATATAGTTGTTTTGCCTGACTATAAAGTGAGAATAACTTTCTTTCACTCAATAAAGTATATGGTCGAACTGCTTTGAGAATTTCGGCAAATTTATCTTCCGCCGCAGTTTGAACTGAACCACTTACAGAATAACCTTGTAAATGTGGAGGTAGGGGCCAGCTAATGTTAGGATCTGGCTGATGTATTACAGGCTCAACATTTCCCCGCCATGCAACTCCCATAACTTGCATAGTTTGATACACCATTATGTTCCACCCTTTCTCTTTTAAGTAGTCCAAACCTTGGCCTACGTCGGGAGAAGCCAAATCATGAAATAAAATTAAAGCATCTGCTTCTGCAAGTTTTTCGCAAATAATTGTATCATTGAGCGGAGCTGGTGCTTCGTGATTACCATCTATAAATATCAATGACCATTTACGTTGAAATTTATTTGCTATCTCTTCTACTTTTTCAGGGCTACATCCTGGTATTAGATTCACAGATTCCTTAACGCCTGCGGACTTTAGTGACTCTGTGACGCTTTCATTAAATAATTGTTCGGATAGCATCGGATCGATTACATCTAGCTCTACTCCTCCTAGAGCCAAATGACAAGCTGACCAACCCATCCAACAACCTATTTCTAAAGCTTTTTTCCCCTTAAATTTTAAGGCTGTATTGTATAAAATATGAGCTTCATCTCTACTGACAAATCCCACATTCTGCTTTCGTTTATCCACGTACCAGTTATGGGTAATATTCCGCCGCAAGTAAAGCCAAAAAGAATCATATTTATTTCCTAAAATTATATTGGGAAAAGATGAATCTGGCTGAATAATAGAAAATCCTGGCGAAACATAATCTCCTTTTGGTAATAAGTTTCCTTCAATCAGTTTTACTGTTTTTTGGCTCATAAGTTACTCTCTAAGTATTTGAAATTCTAGGTTTTGGGTTTACAGTTTAACTTGACCAACTTCTCGAAAAAGCCCAGCACAATAGTCCAGTATGGGGCTGTAGCTCCATTCCTGACAGCGATTTTCCATCTTACCTCTAGGGCAATAGTTTTGGATATAAAGTGCTAAAATGCTTACTATATATACATTTTCGTAGCCCTCCCCTTTTTTCAGATTTTGTGAGAAATGCGAAAGAGGTGTCCGCACCATTGATTTAAAAAACGATGCCTACGGCGGGCTACGCCACGCACAATTTGAGGAAAATAACCATGATTGATCTTTATTATTGGACAACCCCAAACGGTCATAAAATTACGATTTTCTTAGAAGAAGTCGGTTTGCAATATACCATAATTCCTGTAAATATTGGGGCTGGAGATCAATTTAAACCGGAGTTTTTAAAGATTTCTCCTAACAATCGCATTCCTGCGATCGTTGACCACGAACCAGTAGATGGAGGCGCACCGATTTCGGTATTTGAGTCTGGGGCAATCTTGCTATATTTAGCAGAAAAAACCGGGAAATTAATTCCCCAAGATTTACGTAATCGGACTCAAGTTTTAGAATGGTTATTCTGGCAAATGTCCGGGTTGGGGCCAATGGCAGGACAAAATCATCACTTTAGCACCTACGCTCCCGAAAAGATTGAATATGCCATTAACCGCTACGTGAATGAGACGGGACGCTTATATGCAGTGCTGAATAAGCAACTTGCAGATAGAGAATTTGTAGCTGGCGATTATTCCATCGCTGATATTGCTGCTTATCCCTGGATTGTAGGCTATGAGCGCCAAAGTCAAAATCTAGAGGATTTTCCTCACGTCAAGCGGTGGTTTGAGACAATTAAAGCTCGTCCGGCAATAATTCGCGCCTATGAGAAAGCAGAAGCATTGAAAACTCAAGCGCTTGATCCAGATCAGTCACGAGACTTGTTATTTAACCAATCGGCGAAAACTATTCAACCTTGAGATTTTTAAATTGTCTTATAGCGCTTCCCATTCAGATGTAGTACAACACAAGGTGTAGGGACACGGCACTGCCGTGTCTTTACGGGTGTACCTCACGTCAACGAGAACCGCCATACATATTATTGTGGCGATCGCGAAGTAAGCTCTAAAGGAGCAACTATGAGCAACGATTTCTCACTATATTCCTTTCCTGAATTAGAAACAGAAAGGCTCCTTCTTGGTGAGACAACTTTGCAGGATGCTGAGGCTATCTTTGCTATATTCTCCGATCCAGCCGTGACTCAGTTTCATGATCTTGATACTTTCACTTCTATTGAAGAAGCGATCATACTTATTGGGCGTAGAGCCAAGCGGTTTGAGCAAAGAGAAGGAATTCGCTGGGGAATTGCCCGTAAGCAAGACAACGTTTTGATTGGTTCTTGTGGGTTCCACGTAAACCCACAAGAAGATTCTGCTGAGGTCGGTTATGAGCTTGTCATATCATGACTGAGGCGGTGGATACTATCTTGCAATTTGGTTTTAAGAAAATGGATTCGCGTTTTATTGTTGCCCAAGTCATGCTGAACAACATAGCTTCTAAAAACTTGCTAGAAAGTTAGGTTTTCACAGTCAGGGTGTACTGAAACAGCATGGCTTTTTCAAAAGGCAGTATCACGATCTGGAGCAATTTGTGCTGAACAAATAGGGTAATTGTGCGGGCAGGTTAGCAAAGGATATAGCGGGCAAAACGTTTGTTTCATTAGGATTGTTGGGCGCTGCTGCCTTCATGGTGATTGTTGATGTACGGGTGATTGATCCTCTACCGTATATTATTTTTATTAATTATTTACCAATCCTGTTAGAGTGCATCGATGTTAAAGAAGCAACATTTTATAAACAAAAAATCCGGTTGGTCTTTGGATGAGCGAGATCCAAAGTTCATAGAAGCTCTGATGCCCTTGTTGGGCTTTTTCTATCACTACTATTTCCGAGTTCAAACTAGTGGCTGGGATAATATTCCACCCGAAAAAAAAGTCCTATTTGTCGGTTCGCATAATGGGGGACTCGCGGCTCCCGATATGACAATGATGATGTACGACTGGTTCCGACGATTTGGTGTAGAGCAGCCAGTTTATGGTTTGATGCATCCCAAGGTTTGGCAGGTTAGCCAACCACTAGCACAACTAGTCGCCAAAGCTGGAGCAATCGTGGCTCATCCGAAAATGGCTTACACTGCCTTGCGCTCTGGGGCTAGTGTGCTAGTTTATCCAGGTGGAGCCGAAGATGTCTTTCGACCGCATTATTTAAGTAATAAAATCTACCTTGCGGGGCGGCAAGGATTTATCAAGTTAGCATTACGGGAAAATGTGCCGATTGTGCCTGTAATTTCCTGGGGCGCTCACGATACGTTGATTGTACTGGCTGACTACTACAAAATTGTGCAGCAACTCCACGAATGGGGAATGCCTTGGCTGCTTGGAATTGATCCAGAAGTTTTTCCGATATATCTTGGGCTGCCTTGGGGATTAGCAATTGGCCCGTTGCCTAACATTCCATTACCTGTGCCCATCTCCACGCGGGTTTGTCCAGCAATTGTATTTGAACGCTACGGTCCTAAAGCAGCCAGCGATCGCCACTATGTCAATGAATGTTATGAATTAGTTGTTAGCCTGATGCAGCAAGAGTTAGATCACTTAGTAAAACTAGCTGCTAAGTCGAATACTAGATGAGAAGGCATAAGTTTTGAATTTTTAACTCCTAACTCCTAACTATTCCCCTAACCGCCACTAACTGGTGGAATCAGTACGACTTCATCACCATCTTGTAGTAGGGTATCTGGTTCGACAAATATTAAATTGATTCCGAAGCGGGTGATGTCACGCCATTGGGAAAGTTCGGGGTGTTCAGCTATGAGGCGATCGCATACTGCTTTAACTGGTATACTATTGGGAAATTCCAACACCAATTCCGAAACCCTAAAGGCTTCTTGATAAGCAGCGAACAATTTGACGGTAATGGTGATTGCAGATTTAGACATACAATATGCTTTAGCAGTACCAGCAAGTAGTTTAATACTTGACAAGCACCCTGAACTATTGGGCTTAATTATACATTACTAAGTATATGATTTCATAAGTTTATAACGAAAAAATGTTTCTTAATCCAACATTTCTGGGTCAATTCCTAAAGCGTTGAGTTGTTCAATAGAGAGAGTACGCAATTTCTCTACAATTCTCTCCCGTTTTTGTCGCTCAACTTCTGCTTTTCGTCGCTCAATCACAGCCCGTTCCTCACCCGTTAGCAGTAAATTTCCTTGTGCATCCCACCAGCGCAACCAAGGTAACTCTGCATTCTGATAAAATCCTTGCCAGATTCCTAACTCTACCCCCATAGGAGCAATTGGGTAATGTCCTCGTTCATTGGGTTTCATCAGTTGATAAGAATTATCCACTAGGTGGTAAACTTCCACTTGCGCTTTTGCTACTTCATAAATTCCATAATAAGGCACTCGAATTGCCTGCTCATAAACCCAAAACTTACCAACATTTCCACCTTCCCCTTGAGATGGCGGTGTGTTATCTCGTTCTTCTGAACCATCTCCAGAGACAAATTCCAGCACAATTAAAGGTGCAACATACTCCTTCCACAGCACATAAGAACGCCGCATTTTACCGTCAAGGGTCGGTGGTACATTAGGTACATAAAACCAGTCTGGTGCTTCAGCCCCTTTCTCAGGAGGATTTGTCAATCGCCAGTAAATACCAGAATCTTGTCCAATACAATATTGACTATCAGGATGAAGTTGCTCTAAAACAGGTTTAATTGAATCTGTAATTAAAATGCTTTGCGGATGCTCCTGAAGATTTTTCACGAATGTACCGTCTGAGTCTGGTAACTGGGTGTGGTCAGGTAAAGTTAATGCCGATAGGGAAGTCATGGACACAAACAAGATTATATTTGTATTTTATTTATTATCCTAATAAATCTAACAAACTTTGTTGTGCTAGACGACTTTATGCTTGTAAGTTTTACACTTATTGGGTGTAAGTATATAGCAACAGTTTGAATTCATTGCACCAATTTAAAATTAATAGATGACAAGAGAAGATTTAATCATATTGAGTAATGGCTGTATAAATATATCCACTATTGGCTTTGCAAAAGCAAGTAAAACTCCAATAGTAATCGTCAATACTAAAGTCTGTTTAATAGAATAATTTTCTACTTTTTTCTCCAGATCATCCAAACGTTTTACCAAAGAGTTTCAAACCTTCCTTAATTATGAGGTACTAATCAGAGCTATTGGGTTTAAGCTCAAAACCCCGATTGTGATATATCTTGAGAATCAACAAGTAAAAGTAATTCCAGCAGAAATAATTTTATTCATACAATACAGGGTAGGCGATTTTGCCCACCCCATACAGATTTTAAACAGTTATGCGAGATATTCTCATCACCGCAATTTAGTCAACACACTGAAAAAATGTAACATTAAAGTATCCACAGAATAATGTGATTTTCATGAAACACTAGGATCATCAGCAGTTTTAATTTCTCGCAAGATTCGTTCAACTTGGCTAGCTTTTTCACTTCTATTTTGTTCTTTGAAGATATTTAAAGCTTTTTCTAAAGAAGATAACGCCTCATCTTTTTTATTGGTTTGCCACAATGCCAGTGCAAAATTAGTCAGCCCCTCGCCATAATTAGGATTAATGTCTAAAGCTTTTTTATATTCACTAATGGCTTCTTCCCAGCGACTTTGGCTAGCGTAAACCATACCCATCGCATTGTGAGCTATAGCATATTTTGGCTGGAGGCGAATGGCTTCTTGATAAGAGCTAATTGCTTCTTCTGGTTTCTTTTGCCGAAAAAGCACATTTCCTAATTGAAAGTGTCCGAAGGCATCGTCTGGAAATTGTTTAACGAATTTGCGAAAATTTTCTTCTGCACCAGTCAGCTCTCCCTGATTAAATAAAGCATTGGCTTCTTGCAGCATCTGCGATCGCTGTGATGAACCTGTGTCTGAAAACTGTGCTAGTTTTTGTGGTTGTCTCTCAACCGACTGTCCAGGGGAATGCAAAGAAACTTTTGCAGGAACCGCTAACGCTAATGGTGATAAACCAATTACAGTGATAATACTCAGCGTCATGCCACTAAAAGATTGAACAAATGCTGATTTCAGTTTGTGCTTCACGTTCATCCCCCTGAATGCCTCAATAATGTTCCAATATTTATGATAAATGAGGTGCGTTATCGCGTAATGCATCAGAAGAGAGACGGTAAAGGCGCACATATATGCGCCCCTACTAACCTCATTTAGAATTACTTACGCCCCTTCCCGTAATTTATCCAACACGCTTTTATCTTCTAATGTGGAAGTATCACCAGATACCTCTTGCCCAGCAGCCAGATTCCGCAATAAGCGCCGCATAATCTTACCCGATCGCGTTTTTGGCAAAGCGTCTGTAAAACGAATTTCTCCCGGACGCGCGATCGCACCAATTTCTTTGACAACGTGCTGTTTAAGCTCTTTACTCAGTTCCTCACTCCCCTGATAAGTACCTTCTAAAGTCACAAAAGCAACTACTTCTTCACCTTTGAGTTCATCAGGTTTACCAACTACCGCCGCTTCTGCAACGGCTGGGTGAGAAACTAAAGCAGATTCTACTTCCATTGTACCGAGTCGGTGTCCTGATACATTCAGTACATCATCCACGCGACCCATTACCCAAAAGTAACCGTCCTCATCTTGCCTCGCGCCATCACCAGCAAAGTAAGTGTAGTTACCATCTTGGGGTGGAATGTGTTCCCAGTAGGTGCGGCGGAAGCGTTCTGGATCGCCGTAGACTGTCCGCATCATTCCTGGCCAAGGATGTCGCACTGCTAGATAACCACCTTCATTATTGGGTACGGTGTTTCCTTCTAAATCTACGACATCTGCAATAATTCCTGGGAAGGGAAGAGTTGCGGAACCCGGCTTAGTGGGGATTGCTCCTGGTAACGGTGTAATCATGATACCGCCAGTTTCTGTTTGCCACCAGGTATCAACAATTGGACAGCGATCGCCACCAATTACTTTCTGATACCACATCCAAGCTTCTGGGTTAATTGGTTCGCCAACTGTTCCTAGCAAACGCAATGAAGACAAGTTTCGCGCATTGGGATGTTGTTCGCCCATCTTAATAAATGCCCGAATTGCCGTAGGTGCAGTATAAAAAATATTAACGCCGTATTTTTCAATTACATCCCAGAAACAACCAGGATTAGAAGCACGAGGCGCACCTTCATACATTACCGTGGTTGCACCGTTGGAAAGAGGACCGTAGACAATGTAACTGTGTCCTGTAATCCAGCCCACATCGGCGGTACACCAATATACATCTGTGTCTTGCAGGTCAAATATCCACTTGGTGGTTATGTGGGTATACAAATTATAGCCAGCAGTTGTATGCACTACCCCCTTCGGTTTGCCTGTGCTGCCAGAAGTGTAGAGAATAAACAGCATATCTTCGCTGTCCATCGGTTCGGCGGGACAATCTGCTGATACTCCTTTTTGCAAATCATGCCACCAATGATCGCGTCCCCCCAGTTGCATATAAGTTTCTTGTCCAGTGCGCTTAACAACTAGGACATTTTCGACGCTGGGAACAGCACCATCGGCTAAGGCTTTATCTACCTGTTCTTTGAGAGGAACGATCGCACCTTTGCGCCAACCACCATCAGCCGTGATTACCAGTTTAGCTGTGGTATCAATTAAGCGATCGCGTAAAGCTTCGGCACTAAAACCACCAAATACCACACTGTGGGGTGCGCCAATTCGGGCACAGGCTAACATGGCGATCGCAGCTTCGGGAATCATTGGCATATATATACCAACGCGATCGCCTTTTTGTACACCCAGTTGCTTCAACACATTAGCAAACTGGCAAACTTCCCGGTGCAGTTGGGCATAAGTCAGGGTACGGGAATCACCTGGTTCTCCTTCCCAAATCAATGCTGCTTTATTTTTGCGCCAAGTAGTGAGATGTCTGTCAAGGCAATTGTAAGAAATATTCATCTTACCGCCAACGAACCACTTAGCAAAAGGTGGTTGCCAATCTAGCACGGTATCCCATTTTTGGAACCATTCTAATTCTGTTTCAGCCAAATCTGCCCAAAATTGCTGCGGATAAGCTTTGGCTTTGTCATAGAGGCGTTGATAGTCTTCCAAGCTTTTGATATGGGCATTCTGCGAGAATTCTGAGCTAGGATGAAAGAGGCGATTCTCTTGTAGGATTGATTCTATAGTTGGTTGAGACATGGTTAGTTATAGTGCGATCGCTATTATTACTAAAACTATTCTTAGCTCAGTTGTGCTAGACAGTGTTTAGATTTTCGTTAAGCTAGGTAGAAATTGCCGAGTTATTCAGTTTACATCCATTTTTATCTACTAAAAACAAGCGCTCAAGAAATGTAAAGACGTTACATTGCAGCCTATCTATTGCGAATGTTGCAAAATATAAGTAGTCTGGACAAACAACGCCTGAAACTATGGCGCTCACCGTTGAAGCTAGCAGCTTATCTCTCAACGATGTTCATCGCTTTCTTAAACTAGAAGAACTTTCAGACGGTTCATTCACAGACTTCTTAAATTTAGAACCGTTGACAGACTTTGAACAGGAAGATTTATTGCGAATTAAAAACGACTTCCGTCGTTATCTCAGGCTTGGTAAAATTTCTGAAGGTTTGGTTAAATTTATAACGATCGCACCATTAATGCGGCTATCTGGATTTTACGATGTGCCGATTCGGTTAACAATGGAAGATAGGATTGCGATCGCAGTTGAAGATGAAGACAGAATAATTACCGCACAGATGCATATTTTAGCAATTAACAATCCTCAAAGTACTATTATGCACCCTTTTTGGCTTGTAGCGATCGCAATTTTGATGATGGGGTGAATGTGGGCGATGTCTACGACGGGCTACGCCTACGCATTCTGAGCAAATGTGTCAAATTAGTGATGTCTGGCAACAAGAAGCAAAGCTTCTACGCATTTTTAAGTGATGGGGTTAATGTCGCCAGACATCGCTTTAAAAAGCAAGTGGCGTTGTGTTAGGTGCATATTTCAAGAGAATTTCTCAATAAAAACATGATCTAAGCGTCTAATGCACCGACTCATAGATGGTGCGTTAAGCTAAAGCCGTAACACACGCTATGCTTTTACTACGCTTTTACTTTGCCATTGCTATTCATACCAACAATCATTGACGGTGGCTCATTACTAACAATTGGTGATTCACCTCGCAATCCCTTGCGGCGTTGGTTTTTAGGAACTCCTCCCGCCATACCATACTCTACACTGCTTTTGCCATATTTAGCCCCAATGCCCATGAGTATGTGTTCTGTCATGTCTGCCAACTGCTGCTCTGTTTCTAACATTTCACGGTATATCTTATCTAAGTTAGAAAGCGCAGTGTTGTAAGTATTTTCTTTATTTCGCATTACCTCAATTAGGCTTGAGTAGGCAAATAAAGTGAGTCCATTACTCACATCCAAGTTTGGATCAATTGAAGTGATACTGGCTGCACGACGTGCTGCTTTTTCTAGCACTTGGGAAGTTCTTTTTAGTCTAGCCATAAAATGTACCTTTTAATGCGGTTATTTATTTGATTATCAGTTCTCGAATTCACTGATTTAAGCTTCTTTACTTTAAAAAACTTCCGTATCGATCAGCCTGAGGAAATTCCTGCAAATCTCTATTAACTTTTATTACATTGTAAATCACTAATAAATCAGTAAATTACGCAAAAAAGAACCCAAACCCCAGTTTAAGAACTTAATATTAGCTTTTGCGTACTAAATATACTTAAATGAGAACTCAAACCCCAGTTTGAGAACTCAATATTAGCTTTTGCGTACTAAATATACTCAAATGAGAACTCAAACCCCAGTTTGAGAACTCAATATTAGCTTTTGCGTACTAAATATACTCAAATGAGAACTCAAACCCCAGTTTGAGAACGCAAATCGCGTTATGAGAAGTTTTCAATTTATTAGCCCTCGCGGGGATGGAAAAATTGAGCGCAGTTGACAGTGCGATCGCATCCGCTACTTTACTACAGGCGATCGCACTTCTGGTGATGGGGTTGATGCGGGCGATCACACTGCTTTATTCACAAAAACCTTAAGTTGAAATTAACTTGCCAAAGTTGCCTGGTGTAAGACAGGGAAAGTATGCAAACTGGAGTGCGTAATAACTACATCGCACTTGACAAAATTGTTATATGCCTCAAAAGGTTCTGAAGAAAAATCATTTAATCTGATAAACTATGCTAATTCCGCAAGAATCTCAACAAATAGAATTTAGCTGGCTTTCAATTATTAAACTTCTCAGATGGGATAAACCATCTGGACGGTTAATCTTATTAATTCCTGCTCTTTGGGCTATGTTTTTGGCGAATCGGGCAACGCCACCAATACCATTGGTTTGCATCATAATTTTATTGACTTTGAGTATCAGCGCGGCTGGATGTGTGATTAACGATTTGTGGGATAGAGATATAGATGCACAAGTGGAAAGAACGCGTCAGCGTCCCTTAGCTTCTCATGCCCTCTCTATCAAAGTTGCGATTTTTGTTGCCTTCATATCTTTAGGGTGTATTGTAATTCTTGCCCTCTATCTCAACTCCCTCTCATTCTGGTTGTCAATGGCAATGGTGCCAATAATGGTGTTGTATCCATTAGCAAAGAGAGTGTTTCCAGTACCTCAGTTAGTGCTGGGGATCGCTTGGGGTTTGATGGTTCTAATTAGCTGGACTGCAATCAGCGAGAAGTTAGAATTTTCCACTTGGCTGCTGTGGAGCGCAACTGTACTATGGACTTTAGGATTTGACACTATATATGCCATATCTGACCGTGAGGATGATCGGAAAATTGGTGTCAAATCCAGCGCTCTGTTCTTTGGTGAATACGTTGTGATTGCTGTTGCAATTTTCTTTGCAGGTACAGTCTTACTGCTGGGTTGGCTGGCTGTATTGATGCAGTTGCAACTCATTTTCTGGATTACTCTATTTTTTGCAACTCTAGCCTGGATTTGGCAGTGTATTCGACTGTATAACCCGCATTTGCCTCATTCTGTCTATGGTCAAATGTTTAAGGAAAACGTTTGGATTGGCTTTCTATTACTGTTTGGAATGATTGCTGGATTTGGCGTTTGATTACCATGAACGCCGTTTAAAGTTTTAAATTAAAACATATTTAGAAATGTCTTCAGAAAGCGTTTGTAATACAATGTGGCACTGCTTAATCCCGGTTTCGCAAGGGGGGAAGGAAATAGTTCAACAAGGCTTGCCTCATATTCAATTAGCACCGATATGGCAATTACTCCTTTTAGGGGATGGTTCTCTAACACGACACCTTCAACTGCTAACAGGTGAACGCACCGAAGTTGACTTAATTGATATGTCTGAGATTGGGATAAACTCAGATGGTGCTCCTAAAGCGATCCAATTATTAGGAAGACCAAGAATTAGGCGGCAGGTGTGGCTGCGTAAAGTTTGCGGTCAACGATTAGCTTACACTACTTCATGGTGGACAGCTAATCATGTGAATGAGTATTTGCAGAAGAATAACTTACCAATTTGGGAAAGTTTAACAAGTCAACGCATAGAGTTTTATCGAGATGTACAGGGAATTCACTACGGTAAATCAGTAGCTTTAGAGTTGGCTTTTGGTCAAACAGGCCCTTTTTGGGGTCGTCACTACCTATTTTGGCATCAAGGACAGCCCCTAACACTGATTTATGAAGTTTTGTCACCTTACTTGAGAAAATACATTGGTTCAGAATTGACATACTCCCCCGGCTAAAGCCTATCCATTACCCGGATCTTTCTTAACATTTAGGACAGCGATACCTCTCGTTATAAAGGGATAAAATATACAGTTTTTATCATCCTTTTATATTAAATATGCCAATTTAATTTTTTTTATTTTTGGTTGTTAATTATGGCTGTTCCAACAGTTTTAGCTACTTTGTTAGGTTCGGATTTTTTTCTTTTTACTAATACTGTAGGAGGTACTATTGATTTTGCTCAAAAAATAGGTCAATTCTTGGGTTATATTGATGATGTGGGTAAAGATGTACAAGAACTAAAACAAACACCTTATAATACTGGAATAGCTAATCTTAAATATGCTCATAATGAGAATAAGAATATTTCTAAATCTCTTCATTATATCCAAGAAGCAACACAAAATTTTACAAATGCACTTAGTTTAGAAAAAAGAGAAAGATTTGTTAAAGCTTATTTAGGATTAATTTTTTGCTTTTTTATGCAAGGTGAAATTGACAATGTTTTAAATACTTTAAATAAATTTGTTTTGCATGAAATTATAATTGATAATACTGTGTCATTAAAAATAAAAAAAAATTAATATACTTTAGGACATTTTACAATCCCTATATGTTCTATTTATTTTTATTATTTTCACCACCTCAACCCCAACCCCAACCCCAAAATCTTGAAATACCCTATAATTACAGCTTAAATACTGAAGAACATATTTGGAATTATAATTATAAAAAATTCTTAAAAAATTTACTCAATATATTAAAAAGCGATTCCCCTCTAAATACTTTATTTAAAGGACAAATCGATATAATTGAAAGGCAATTAGTAATTTATGAAATGCAAAGTCAAGCTTTAGTATTATTAAGTCAATATAAACTTCGTATTAATGACAAGGATTTCAACCAAGCTTTACAGCATTACTGTGAAAATTTGAGTGGTTTTAAAAAGTTTTAAAACATTGTTTTGCTAGTTTATTAAATGGATAGGGTTAAAACGCAACGGCTTTACGCTTCACGCCTCCTAACAGCGATCGCCACTAATAAAACCTACCCTACACTTTCCTTTCCACCGCCCCCAAAGCCAAGAGTGCTGATCGCTGCGCTGCTGTTAACCCAGCTACCCCCCTAATGTTCATCCTTTCATAAAGGCGATCTACTTTCAGGGTTTTCATGCACTCACCTGTTTTCACATCCCAAAGCTTAATTCCTTCATCTTGACTAGTATGAACCAAGATGTTACCAATAGAATTAAAGCTAACAGAACATACTCCAGTACTATGAGTATGCAACACTTTTAAACAGGTAAAGTTATTGATATCCCATAAGCAAATTGTTTGGTCAGAACTGGCAGATGCCAAGGTACAACCAACAGGGCTAAAACTGACTGACCATACAGTAGAAGTATGCCCTTGCAACACTTTTATGCAAGTAAAGTTGCTGGTATCCCATAATCGAATTGAGTTATCAACACCACCACTAGCAAGGATTTTACCATCAGGACTAAAACTCAATGACCAGACTCCGTCAGCATGACCTGGCAAGGTTGTTATAGATTTACCTTCACGCACATCCCACAACTTAATTAAGCAGTCCTCGCTACCTGTAGCTAAAGTATTACCATCTGAACTAAAGCTAACTGACCAGATTGCACTCGTGTGACCTTTTAATGTTTTTACACATTTATGATCGTGAATATTCCACAGCTTCACGCTTGCGTCTCTACTGGCACTAGCCAAGGTTTGACCATCTGGACTAAAGGTAACTGATGTTACTCCACCGCTATCGTTGTTAATAGTTGTAATACAATGACCAGAAATAACATCCCACAGTTTAATGCTTTTGTCATCACTGCCACTTGCTAATATAGAACCATCAGGACTAAAGCTAACTGACCATACCCAATCTGTGTGACCTTTTAAAATTTTACTACAGTCCCCAGACGCAATATCCCATAGCCGAACCAAACCATCAAAACTACCAGTCACAAACATACAATCATCAGGATTAAAGCTGACTGAGCACCCTCCATTGAGATGACCCTGTAAAGTTCTCACGCACACACCTTTACTTACATCCCAAAAACGTACACTAGAATCTTGAGCAGCACTAACTAAGGTTTGACTATTTGGACTAAAAGTGACTGAGTACACATCACTGTTATGACCGTATAAAATTTTAACGCACGTACCTTGCTGCACATTCCATAACCTCACACTAGAGTCATGACTACTTGTAGCAATAGTTTGACCATCTGAACTGAAGCAAACTGACCACACAAAATCTTTATGACCGTGAAGTGTTTTGATGCAAGTACCTTTATTAACATCCCATAAACTAACAGAGTGGTCATAACTGCCACTGGCAAGAGTTTTACCATCTGGACTGAAGCGAACCGACCATACCCCGCCAACATGACCTCGCAAAATTTTTATACAAGTACCGTTACTGATATCCCATAAGCGAATATCACAATCATTACTACCACTGGCTAGGATAGAACCATCCAGATTAAACCTGACTGAACGTACCCAACTAGTATGACCGTGCAGTATTTTGAGGCACTGACCTAAACGGACATCCCACAAACAAATTAAAGTGTCTTGGCTACCACTAGCCAGAGTTTGACCATCTGGACTAAAGCTGATAGACCAAACAATACCTGTGTGTTTATCTAAAGTTTTTAAGCAATATCCCGTTTGTATATTCCATAATTTGACCAATCCGTCATGACCACTACTTGCCAAGGTTTGTCCATCTGGACTAAAGCTGACAGACCAAACCCAACCTTCATGCCCCTTAAATGTCAGCAAGTTTTTTCCATCCGCCATTTGCCACAAATGAATTTGCCCATTCATATCACCCGTAGCCAACAATTTTCCATCTGGACTCAAGGCAAGTGAATAAATATTCTTAAAAGTTGCAGCAAATACAGACTTATCAAAAGCAGTATTTTGGAAATTAACTCCAGCTAAATTTACACACTGTAAGTCCGCTTGCCAAATGTTCAAATTTGAGAAGTCATACCCCTGTAGATTTACTTGCAAATGCACTAACAAGTTGAAAACATTGCCCCCGGCATACCCTGATAATATTGGAGCTTGATGTCTTTGCTGCTCCAATACATCCTGCAATAAAGTTACCAGCTTTTGTTGACTTCCTATCTCTAACAACAATTGCTCCAGCAATGGTTGCACAATTAATTGCTTTTGTGTTTCTCGGATGTAGTCTTTGGCTGTTGCCTTAATCAAAGTATGGGTTTGAAATAAGCGTAAGCGGACAGACTTTTCCCCTACTAATTCTTGACAAACTTGTTTAACCAATCGCTGCGTCGTATATTCCATCACGACTGGTTGTAGAAAAAAATGCTCGCCGCTTTTTTCAATTAATGACCGTTGCAATAGAGATTTAATTGCTGGCGGTAATTGACTCTGGGAAGAAGAAGTAACTACATCAGAAGCTAACTCGGCAAAGGATACTGGCTCTCGATTCATTGCCAGCCAATACATCACTTCCTCTTCTACCCTCGGCAAACGCTGGAACTGGCGTTCCAACAAGTCGCGGATATCCTCAAAAATTAGTATCCCTTGTTTCACATACTCCAAAACAGGGCCGATTTTACCATTGAAAAGCTCTTGGGTTCCGGCTGCTACCATCTTGAGTGCTAGGGGATTTCCCCCGTAATGCTCGATGAGTACTTGCCATTGTTGTTCTGTACCCGTAAATTGTCCTTTTTGCTGGAATAACTGTTGTCCCTCGGTAGATTTTAATCCCTTTAATGGAAGCGATCGCACTTCTGCTCTGTCTCCTTCTAACGGTACAATTTCTCTGGGTTTTTCTCTAGAAGTGAACAGAACGCAACTAATATGAGGTACTTCGCCAAGGCGCTTCAGTAATTGACCATATCCCTCGTAACCAGGACGACATTGCCCTGCTTGGCCACCAGAGAGAATTGTCTCAACATTGTCTAAAATCAGCAGACATCGGTTTGATTGCAAACATTCCATCAACTTCGATAGTTTGCTATCAAAGCTTTCGGGTACTACCATCTCCTTTCGCAACGCCCACAGCAGAGATTGCAGTATGTTGGTTAATTGCTCCTCTACTGGTGGTGCATTTAGTAGGCTTCGCCACACGATTACCTCAAATTCGCTTTGAATTTGCAGCCCCAACTTCACTGCTAAAGTGCTTTTGCCAATACCACCAATTCCCAGCAGTCCAACTAAACGACATCGTTCTTCTAATATCCACTGTCGTAGCTGCAATAATTCTTCACTGCGACCATAAAACACAGATACATCCGGGGCTTCTTGCCAGTCATACTGTGGATTTGTGCGTCGGATTTCTAAATCCGCAGATGGGGGGCTAGGTCGGGTATAATCTTCTTTAGACAACTCTAAATTAAAGGCCGCGAAGGCAAACTGCAAGGAACTTTTATCTACAGGTTCCAAACGTGCCAAAATTCTAGATATAGTGTGTAGAGCTAAACGAGTGCGATCGCTCAGTTCTTCTAAAGAAAAGCTATCTCCACCATTTTCATCAAATTCGACTTGAGTTTTGGCATCTCGAAATTTATCCCAGCCTTTTAAGGTAAGGATTACACCCCGTCTGCGTTTGCTTGGTTGTTTCATCAACGTCACCTAAAATCGAGTAGATGCATCTCTATCGAGAAAATTATCACAGTCCAATAGAAGAAGATAGTTGTGGAACAGCTATTCAAGCTTGACAAATTACAGCAGTTTTCTTTTGCATGAGTTACAAAGTCGCTGGTTTTGAGGCAGGAGGCAGCTATGCTGGAGGCAGGAGGAAGAAGAATAATTTGATTTGTGAATCCTTGGTTCTGTACCTCATTTAGTTGCAAAGTGCTGTAAATAAAATATAAAAGTTGGCTAGTTTTGCAAGAAGACGGCAAATATCCAAACGTGATTGTGGAAAGTTTGTCAAGCTCAACAGCAGCAATTGATAAAGGTTTAAAAAAACAAGTTAAGGTACCTTCCGTACACCAGATTATTTCTGCTTTCATCCTGTAACAATGGAACTTCAGGGATTTTATTTAGTTGATGGTAAGTATCAAGAAATTCAACCTACCACTTATGGACATTTGTGGAGCCAGCAGTTAAAACTTTGTTTGGGAGTTTATGAAGGTAAATTAAGATTCTTCACTACTAGAAATGAATTGATACTATCATCAGAACAAATAGCTGAACAAGAAGGTTTACGCGCCCAACAGGCAGAGCAAGAAATTACTCGACTGCGCGAGGTTTTACGTAAACAGGGCATCGACTTAGAGAACATTTAATTACATTAGGAAATTAATTAAGTCCATTTTCAAGTTAAGATTTAGTTATTGGTGTGTAAAAAAAGCATTATCTTCTGAAAGTAGGGCATCGTTTGCAAGCAAAAGACATTAAGGATAAGCTAAAGTCCCTTATCGAGCAGGCCTCCTCGATAGATCCCAATTTAGCGAGAAGATTAGATGAAATCAATCGTTGGGTAAAAAATATTAAGCCAGGTTCTCTGACTGCAAAACCTTTTGTCCTTGCATTTCTCCTAGAGGTGATTACGGATTCTACAATTTGGCTGATCGTCAAATCCCTACCTTCAGAAGAACAAAAAGCAAAATTTGAACAAATGACACCGATTGAAAGATATTGGTATGGTTATCTCTTTCCTAGATGGATTAATGCAAGTGACTCCAAATTTTATATTTGGAAACAAAAATTGATGGCAGGCGAATTTAATCAGGTAGATGATGATATCATTAAGTCAATAGCCCAAGATGTTGTTAGTCGAGAAGGTAGTTTTTGGCAGCGTTATATCGCCGACCTATCGATGGCAACAGACCTAATTGTTAGTAGTCGTAACAATCAACCACTTTGTATTCAAGTTACCAGTGTTTCTGAAGAACTTAATCACCAAAAGTACCAAGCTTGGCAAAATACACTGCGATCGTGGGAAATAGAGAGAGGATTGTTCTTGAGTTACAATCCCAAAGATACTAATTTTGTCAACCAGCTAGTTAACGTGGCCCTGTATAACAGTGATTACCTTTCTGGTGGCAAATATTTAAAATTTTCGTGAATTTTCAGGAATTTCATATTCCAGGTTTGTTTCTAGCCTACATACTTACGTGCTAATTACAGCTTTATATGGCTAATAAAAGAGAAGCTCACTGCAACAATCAAGTAGATACATTTGCTGAAGCTTTAGCAACAGCGCGACAAATGCAGCAGAACTGGCTAACTTATGGGGTTGATTTTGTCAATATTTACGTTGAAGATGTGGAGGGAGACTGGCTAGAAACCTGGGGAAATGACGAAATATTAGGTAATTTTCAATTAGATACCATTAAAGAATTTTTGGTGAGTAATGATAGTGTAGCTGTCAAGGTAAGAGAGGATTTAAAAGAGCGATCGCTGTTTGATTTCGCGGTAAAGTTAGAAGAATCTTGGAGAATTTCTGAAACCAATGACAGGTTATCTGCTGTAAAAAATCTGTTAGCTGGTGAAGAAAATAATATTAATACAGATGATCTCAGGTTATTGGATTTAGCAAATACTCTGCTGGTAAAATTGGCAGAGATTTTGTGAAATTTGAAATTACTTATTTTCCAAAACGTTCCATTGCTGTTTGTACTTTCTCAACTTGTCTGGGTGCTTGCATTTCGTTAAAGAGTGCGATCGCTTGCATAAAATTTTCTCTGCTCTTATCAATTTCACCCATTTCTTGATGAGTCAATGCAAATTGATAGTAAGCCTCTGCTAAATTAGATTTAGCACCTATTTTATACAGAATTTCTATCGCTTCGGCATGATAGAAAATCGCCTTAGTAAATTCTCCTTCTTCTCTATATAACCCAGCTAAACAACTTATAGCTTTAGCCTTAAGCTGAGTAAAGTTATTTTCTTCGGAAGTAGATATAGCTTTTTGGCAGAAATCAAAAGATTTTTTAATATCACCTAAGTTTTTGTAAGTTAAACATAGAGTTATTAAGCTATGCACAACTCCCCAAAAAGTCACTCTAGTTGATGAAGATATGGCAGAGAAGCCATCTTCAGCAATATAAACTGCATCTTCTCTAACGTTAGAAGATGATTTAACAAAAGCTAGGCAACACTGAGCATATGCCATGTAATCGTCAAGATTGCTATCTTGTTTAGCCAAGTTACAAACCGACTTAAAACAATCTTCGGCTGCTTCCATCTCCAATAAATCAAGCTTGCACAGCCCTGTATTGAAAACTACAGAAATTTTTATTACCTTGACATCTAAATTGTCTAATATTTCTTCTGACTTTTTATAGCAAGCTATAGCTTCTCGAATGCAACCGATAATTCGATATGTATAACCTAGTATATTGTAAAGTTTAATTAGTCTTTCTGGTGATTCTATATAGTCTATTATCCGGCTAATTACAGAAAAATTTTTCTGGAGCAGTCCCAATTGGTAAAACGAGGAACCTAAAGGTAAACCTGTACCCCACTTTTTACCTCTTCCTTGGACAATTACATCACAAGCTTGCTCAAAATCACTAATTTCTACATAGTGATAATAAGCTTCTAAAGCGGTTAATGCATCTGTAATATTCTTGATGACTGTAACTCGTTGCGTCCAACCTTCTGCGGCTTTTCGGTTTACTAACTCCCATTCTTCACTGACTAACCTTAATCGACTAATCGCTTCATCCTGAATTACCGGATGCAGCCAGTATTGTCCTTTTTTCGCTTCTATTAAAGACAAATCTTGCAAAGCTTTAATTACACGCCTGCGTTGTTGTTCTGGAACATCCCAAAGCAAGCATAAAACTCCCTCAATAGGTACTGAAGGAATATCTTGATAGCGATAGCATCCTAAACGGCATAGAAGGCGATAGGCTTCTAAGTCATTTTTTTCAAGACGCGTAAATTGACTGGCGACTAAATCTTTTAACTCTCTTTCTATTAATAAATATGTACAATTTTCCTGCCAATAGGCGTGTATGTCACCATAAAAATCTGTCAATATTGCTCCCCGGAGAATTTGCATTGCTTTGGCGTTACCTCCATAAGCTCTGCACATTTCACTGAGAATAGTACAATCACAATTGATATGGCATCTGCGGAAAAACTCTCGCCATGCTTCATTATCTAAACCTTCGAGTGGGTAGAGATTTATCTCTACACTAGACTCCCGCAAACGCTCACGACTTGTCACTAAAGTAACTGAATGTACATCGGGGTCTGCTAATACTCTCAATAGCTCAACATAAGGGCGAAGATATTCTAGGAACTTGCCATTTTGATCGAGAGCAGTTTCTAGATTATCGATAAACACCCCAATTTTAGTAGTTTGTTCTCGCAGTTTGCGCCGGAGTCGTTCTAAGCTGATACCAAAGTCACATCCCGGTTCTTCGTTAAAGTATCGCCGTAGCCATTCCTCAACTACACTCTCCACAGGGGTGATGTTTTGGATTTCTGTGGTGGCCATCCACAGTTCCAGAACAAAATCAAATCTTTGACTTTTAAAATATTTGCGTGCTAAGGTTGTTTTGCCAACACCACCTTCACCCTGGATGAGGATAACTTTTGCTCCTCCACTAACAAGGGTGTGGAGTTCGGATATTTGGCGATCGCGCCCCACGAAGTTAGAATCTAAATCTTGAGGTTTAACGGTGTTAGTCCCTATATCTGGAATATAGTTGTTTTCTTGCAACTTTTGGGTTCTTCTAAACCCCTGAACCACACCTTGGAAGGTTGATTTTGAGACTTTGTCTCCTAGCACTTTTGACAGCAAATGCCAAAGTTCTGCACCAACTGCTTTTAAATGCGCTTCTGTATAACCACGGCTGTTGGCAATATCCTGGTAAGTCCGCTTTTCATCCTCCCACAAATGACGCAAGATAATCCTTTGAGTTTTATCTAAGTGTTCTCCCGTCTTGAGAAAAACCAAGTTATCTACAAACTCTAAGGCTTCTTCTACACCCATTTGCTAGCTTGATGTATCATTTGTAATTTATTATAACCATATTTTTACTATTTTTTCTGACCTTATATACTACAAAATACTTTTTCCTACCAAGTAGGAAACCTACTTTATCCTACTGCAAACCATTTTGACCTGTATTATTCTTGTAATTAATACAGGCGAAGTTAAGTTAAGCGCCAATAAAAGGTGGTTGAGGAGAGATTTTACCAGCGTTACTACTGCAAGCTTAGTAAATCACAGATATTACTTGTTACTGTCCCATATTAATGACCAAATAGGCAAAGGAGCAGGGGTTCGGAAGCAAGGGGGAGGATTTAGGATTCCCCCTGCAAAAAGGAGAGGGTTTCAGAACAACTAAATTTATTTATCGGGTTCTCTCCCCTGCTTCTACTCCTTTTCCTCTTTTCTTAACTCATGAAAGTGGTGTCTACTAAACAGGCAGTAGGTATTAACTAACTAGATTCTGTAGAGCATATTTACAGCTAAGTATGTAAGCTTTTACCCTACAGGAGGTTCAATGATGTTAGACAAAGCTTGTCATCATGATTGCAATCAAAATCAGTGCCCCTTTGCCCAAGATACACGTAATCCCAATAGATATGTTTGCCTCAAATGTGGTGTGGAGCGAGAAATAAATAAGTATTCCTCTGGTTTCGGCTCATTTTTGCTGCTGTTGTTAAGTTTGTTTATTTCATTCCAACTATTAGTTACCTACGAAAGACAAAACGATCTACAAAGGCAACAACAGCCTTTGAATAACTTACCCAATCAGACAAACATTCACGACGTGTAAAACTAATCTTCAGACTGGGCAAGATTTCCCATAACCTCGTTTTTTAAAAGGTAAATGGGAAATCAAAAAGAATATCCACTGCTAAAAAGCTAGTTATTTTCGTGAGTAAAATTATGGAAACAAATCAAGATACGCTTTTATTTCGCTTTGCTTCTAAATCTTTGAAATATTTCTTACTGGTACTGTTTGGCGTTGCGATCGCCTACGTTCTATCCAGTGGTTTAGGCATCTTACACATCATACCTATACTGGTGTACCTTTTACAACAACTTTTGCTTCCACTGGGAATCATCTTGTTGTGTTTAATTACAACAGTAGTCATTATTGAATCCCTGCGTTAACAATCTTGGGAGTAGGGAGTTATTCAATTTTGGATTTTAGATTTTAGATTAACCCCCTATCTTCATGTAATCGCTCTGGGACAGGAATGTGGAATTTGAGATTTCTCCTTCAATCCAAAATCCAAGTTGCGCTGGAAGCGCACCAAAGGTGCGACTCAAAATCTAAAATTAAATAGCTTCTAACTTCTTTACTTACCGTAGTAAACCCTGGTATTCCGGTATCCTATATTTCGCAGATATTTATTCCATTCCTCGGCTGGGAATCGATCGGAGAACGGTCCTATGGCTACGTGTGGCCCTCGTGGTTGCGTCCTTTCGAGGACTCCGCTAGATTGTCCTAAATCTTGACTAAATCGGTTCAAATTCTGCCTAACTTGTGATGCGATCGCAGATAATTGTTCTAGAGTGGTCGGAATGATGACATAATATCTAGAAACTGGCCTAGTAGCACTTATATTATTGCGATCGCCTACAAAGCCTCTATTACCTACATCTATCTCTTGTCCGTTAGCGAAGCTGATAATCTGGGCGTTATATATGCCTCGTGACTGTAGCTCACTCACCCGTTGTTGGGCGTTAGATACTCTGTTAAAAACACCTGACTGAATTACACTCCTTCCTTGGTACTGGCGAATATAAGCAGTAGGTTCAATTTGACGGATTGCCTGTAGCGTCTGGAAATCACTACCATCTACGTAAACGAAGTAGCGCTCAAAGTTCTGGTTATATTGACTAAACTGTGAAGGTTGAGAAGGCTGAAAGGTCGGCTCAAATTGATTGTTTTGTAATGGTTGAGAGGGCTGAAAATTCTGCTCCAATTGATTGTTTTGTAATGGTTGAGAGGGCTGAAAATCCTGCTCCAATTGACTTTCGTCCACAGGTTGTAACTGCGGTGATGGCTGTTGACCAAAGGGAATTATAGGCAGTGGCGGTAAAGTTTCACCTGCTTGTTGAGCTAATAGCACCTTGCTTTTGTAGATTTGTGCTTGTGCTGGAGTAGATTTGGGAATCAGCACGAACCATCCTCCCACTAATAAAGACAGAAGTCTGATAGTAGGCTTCCAACCCTCAGAACTTCGGCGCAGCATCTTAATTGGGATAAATTGATTTGGTATTCCTCTCGACATAGTAGTTAGAAAGTAGTCAAAGTATTTTTAGGCAATTTCCATCAAGAACTATTTAGTTCACCGTTGTAGCAACTACTATATAGCGTTAACGTGAAGTTAGCTCATCTACGTGGCAAAAAATACATCTGCAACTATTCTTAGATGAATGCATTCCCATGCTCTGCATGGGAACGAGGAAAATATTAACTACAATTTTATGTCAGTAAGCTTTCAAAAACAAAGTCTGCCAATTTTGTACCAGACACATCACATGCATCTGCATCCCATTGGAAATGGACACCAAGATAAACACGATTGCGCCCATTCTCTAAAGCTGCGGAAGAAAAGCTATTAAATGTCCGTGTGATCTAATGCCATTATAGTTAAGAGCAATTTATATTTGCTTGCTGAAAAACCGAAATGCTTTAGTAGCAAGGCTTTGAAGAGTGTGTGCTACAATTGAACAACCACGCAGCTATCGTGTCGTGCTTTGTATGAAAAAAGTCGTCGTTGGTCTTTCTGGTGGCGTTGACAGTTCCACCGCCGCAGCTATCCTGCACCATCAGGGCTATGAAGTAATTGGTTTGACTCTTTGGCTAATGAAAGGCAAAGGTCAATGTTGCTCTGAAGGTATGATCGACGCGGCTGATCTCTGTGAACAACTGGGCGTTCCCCATGAGGTTGTGGATATTCGAGATGTCTTTCAGACGCATATTGTCGATTACCTGGTGACTGGTTACAGTGCTGGGATCACGCCTTTGCCTTGCTCTCAGTGTAATAAAACGGTGAAGTTTGGGCCAATGGTGCAGTATGCCCACGAACAATTGGGGTGCGATCGCATCGCCACCGGTCATTATGCCCGAATTAGCTATGACGAAGCAACTGGACGTTACCAATTATTAAGGGCTGTTGACCGCAACAAAGACCAATCATACTTCCTCTATGATTTGTCTCAAGATTTACTTGCAGCAACTATATTTCCTCTGGGCGAACTAGAAAAAACTGACACACGCCGCATTGCGACTGAATACGGACTGAAAACTGCTGATAAGCCAGAAAGTCAAGACTTGTGTTTAGTCGAAAGTAACGGTTCCATGCGGGCATTTTTGGATAAATATTTAGCTCCCAAAACAGGCGATATTGTAGATGTATCAGGCAAAGTTTTGGGACAACATGATGGTGTCCATCACTACACCATTGGCCAGCGCAAAGGTTTGGGGATTGCTGCTGCTGAACCTCTGTATGTGATTGAATTAGATGCAGAAAATAATAAAGTAGTAGTAGGCGATCGCACTAAGGTAACTCAGCCAGAATGCACTGTCGGAAGGGTAAACTGGGTTTCTATTGCTGAACCATCCACCCCAATTCATGCCGAAGTGCAAATTCGCTATCGTTCAACGCCTACACCAGTGACGGTGATTCCGTTGGAAAACTCCCGTGTGCGTTTGGTATTTGATGAACCCCAATTCAGCATTACTCCTGGACAAGCGGCGGTGTGGTACGACGGCGAGAAAGTGTTAGGTGGTGGAATTATTCAGCAGTTTAGTTAGCGAACCGCACTGTTAAAATTGAAAAACTCTCAACCAACCTAGTTTCTCTATGAAACTAGGTTTATACATTTTTACACGGTATTAATGTTAAAATATATACTATAAAATTTTAAATACATACTGTTAATTCTATTCATTTTAGTACATATTTATGTATATATAGTCAATGTTAATAACGAAAATTATAGACATATACTATTTTATCTAAGTATAATATCAATTTAAACGTAGCATGGTTGTCAATTACATATTTTATCAATGTAGATAGATAGCCAAGGCTGGTGCATTTACGTTAGTAGAAGGTTTAAGTTGGCTGTATGGGAACAACTCAAAGTATTCAATTTTTGCTCAATGATATAGAAAAAAATCAATATTTTCTTCCTGAATTTCAAAGAGGATTTCGCTGGACACCAGAACAGGTAAAAAATATTTTTCAATCAAAAACTACTTCTATCTAATGCCCCTTCAAACTCTTTCAAAGCTTGTACGGTTCCTACTTGCCAAGCTCGTTCAACTGTAGCGGCAATAATTTGAGTTAAAGGCATATTTGGAAAGTTAGGACTGTTATCAGATTCGATGTAATGTCCATCTCTGAGTAAATAAATCCTCAGCTTTTTACTATCGTAAATCCATAGTTCTGGAACTGCGATCGCTTCATAAGCATCAAGAGTTGTTTTTGATGTCACATCTGTTTCAATTGCCAAATCAGGAGGCGGATCATTTGGTTCCAATTTGCGACGACCAATCATTCTTTGGTAATTCTGGATGTAGAAGCAAGCATCTGGTTCTACCCCTGCCGTGTTTTCCCGCTTAAAGGTGGTTGAACCGAAGGGTTCATAACTTTTCCCTGCGATCTTCAACAAGATTTTTACAATATCCGAAATTAAGTCCTTTGATTTTTCGTGTTCAGGTAAAGGAACCATAATTTCTAACGTAGATTTGCTGTAAGCAACTCGTAGCGATCGCTTTTCCCCTAGTTCTTGCAAAATAGACTCAAATTCCTCCCAAGTGATATCCTGGATATTCACTGTACTACCAGGTGTTAGCCGCATTTGACTAACAGGTTTAACAATGGGGGATACAGCAGTCATAAGCATTTCCTTATAAAGGAACTATTCTGAAACTTGAGGTTGGATTAGCTTTAGCGTAACCTAATCAGATCGCTTACAGGCTAGTTGCAAAAATTTTCCTCCATCTCTAAACTCTTTTTTTTCTCTACGTACCAGCATTTTGATAAGTTAGTACATAATCTGAAACAATAACAGTTAATACAACGAGGGGATTACGTTGAGTCAAAATCCAGATACTATAGCTCCTCATGGTGGACAGTTGGTTAACCGTATAGCCACACCAGAACAAAGAGCAGAGTTTCTTTCAAAAGCTGACTTTTTGCCGCGAGTGCAACTAGACTATCGCGCCGTTTCTGATCTAGAAATGATTGCGATTGGTGCTTTTAGTCCACTCATCGGTTTTATGAACCAGGAAGACTACGATCGCACTGTTACAGAAATGCGACTAGCTAACGGTCTTGTGTGGTCAATACCGATTACACTATCGGTCAGCGAAGAAGTAGCTTCTCCCTTAAAAGAAGGCGGCTTCATCCGTCTGGATAACTCCAGAGGTGAATTTATTGGGGTTTTGCAACTCACGCAAAAATATCACTACGACAAAACCCGCGAAGCCATTAATGTCTACCGCACTGATGATGTCAAACACCCAGGCGTACAAGTACTCTATAACCAAGGTACTGTACATCTGGCGGGTGATATTTGGCTATTGCAGCGCGAACCTCATCCCCAGTTTCCCACTTATCAAATCGATCCAGCTGCCTCACGGCAACTATTCAAAGACAAGGGTTGGAAAACTATCGTTGGCTTTCAAACTCGCAACCCCATTCACCGCGCCCATGAATATATTCAAAAGTGCGCTTTAGAAACTGTTGATGGTCTATTTTTGCACCCATTAGTCGGGGCGACAAAAGAAGATGATATTGCCGCCGATGTGCGGATGCGCTGCTATGAAATTTTGCTAGAACACTACTACCCCTTAGATCGGGTAACTTTGGCAATTAATCCAGCAGCAATGCGCTATGCTGGCCCTCGTGAGGCAATATTCCACGCTTTAGTCCGCAAAAACTACGGCTGTACTCACTTTATCGTTGGGCGGGATCACGCTGGCGTTGGTGACTATTACGGTACTTACGATGCTCAATACATCTTTGATGAATTTGCCCCAGGTGAATTAGGCATTGTGCCGATGAAATTTGAACACGCTTTCTACTGCACGCGCACTAAGCAGATGGCAACATCTAAAACCAGTCCCAGCAGGCCAGAGGAACGCATTCATTTATCGGGGACAAAAGTCCGAGAAATGCTGCGACGGGGTGAACTACCTCCACCAGAATTTTCTCGTCCTGAAGTAGCGGCAGAGTTGGCGCGGGCAATGCGGATAGAAGTACCTGTTTAGGGCATTGGGCATGAGGTATGGGGCATGGGGCATTAGTTATGGTTTCTCACTCTGCTACCTCATTTTCCTTATCTCCACATTTTGAACAACAAACAGTATCGACTGTAACTTTACAATACAGAGTTCAGCCCTGTAAGCTGCTAACTGATAGCTGAGGGCTGATAGCTAATTATGAAACGGCGCACGTTTTTACACAGAATTGGCTCAATACTCGCGGTATTGGGGGTAACTGAAGCTGAGTGGTTGACTTTGGGAAATCGCTATTATCAAGCTTTGGCACAACCCAGCCCGCGCAAATTGGCATTGTTGATAGGTATTAACCAATACCCAAAAATTTCAGCGCTCAGTGGTTGTCTGACAGATGTAGAACTACAAAGAGAACTTTTGATTCACCGCTTTGGCTTCCAAAGGTCAGATATTTTAACTTTAACTGAGGAACAAGCTAGCAGGGAATTCATTGAAGTGGCTTTTTTGGATCACCTGGGTAAGCAAGCTAAACCTGGTGATGTGGTCGTCTTCCATTTTAGTGGTTATGGCAGCCGTGTCAAATTGGAAACATCGCCAGATCCAATGCAAAACGCTCTGGTGACAGCTAATGAGAGTCAGAATTCACAAATAGTCAACTATATATTAGAAGAAACTCTACTGCTATTATTGCGATCGCTCCCCACAGACCGAGTAACAGCAGTATTAGATACTAGCTATTATGCTCCTAGTGCAGTAATAGGATTAAAAATTCGCGCCCTTGAGGAGTTAGTAGCAAAGCTAGCAGCAGAGGAACTCGACTTTCTCAAACAACTTAAAACTCAGAAGTTATCCAGCACTCCAATTGTTTTAGCAGCTACCTCAGAGCCAAAGCAGCCTGCGAGAGAAAGACTCTTTTCTGGTTTTAGTGCTGGGTTATTTACCTATGCCTTGACGCAGTATTTGTGGGAATTCACCCCAGCTACCACAATTCAAATCGCCCTCTCTCATGTGGAAAATTCCCTATACAAATTGGGAAATAAACAGCAACCAGCGTTATTAAGTAGTCAAAAAAATCCAGATATAACTCTACTGCCAGAAAGTATCATTGGTGCAGAAGGTGTGGTGAGTAATATTGAAGAAGACGGTAAAACAGTGCATCTGTGGTTGGCAGGATTACCTCCACAAGTGCTGCTATACTACGGAGTGAATTCTCGATTCACCTTAGCAACAACAGAGCAATTAATATTGCGATCGCGCACTGGGTTAACAGCAAAAGCGCAAATTTCCAAAATCGAAGGTGCAAATCCCCTACAAATCGGGCAACTTGTCCAAGAAGCAGTCCGGGTTTTACCCCGAAATATTAATTTGACAATCGCTTTGGATACAGGATTGGAAAGAATTGAGCGGGTAGACGCGACAAGTGCCTTTGCTGGATTTTCCCATGTATCCACCGTAATAGCAGGAGAAAAACCAGCTGATTATCTATTTGCTAAGCTACAAGAAATTCCCAGTAGTTATGGTCTATTTTCTCTTGGTGGCGAGCTAATTCCCAATACCACGGGGGAAGTAGGAGAAGCAGTAAAATTAACAGTGCAAAGGTTAGCGCCAAAATTATCAATCCTGTATGCAGCCAAATTATGGCGACTTACAGAAAATGAAGGTTCTTCCCGCTTACCTCTCAAGGCAACCTTAGAAATAATTAGTGGCATCTCGCCTCGCGTCGTCATCCAGCGCGAAACAGTACGAGCTTTCAAGCCTGAAAACTCGATTAAAAAATCACTCCCTACTCCGATTGTGCCTATCGGTAGTCGAATGCAATATCGAGTGGAAAACCAGAGCGATCGCCCAGTATATTTAATCTTGCTGGGATTAAACAATAATCATACAGCGATCGCCTTCTACCCTTGGGAAACCCCCACAGAAGCAAACACTGTGGACGTCAAGTCCCTCCTCAAAGAAGTCGTTATTGCCCCAGGTCAAACCCTCACCCTACCCCAAACTAATGCTCCTTCCCAATGGGTGATTTCGGGACCAGCTTCTGAGTGCGAACAACAACTGATTTTTAGTACTAACCCCTTTAGCGAAACTCTGGCCGCCTTGAGTACTGCTAAGTATTCCACAGCCGAACAACGGGCGATTGACCCATTGTTGAATCCCTTGGACGTTGCACAAGCCTTGCTACAAGACTTGCATAACGCTAACGCCCTCAAAACTGAGATGAATGGCACAGCAGCCGACTCATATATCTTGGATGTAAATAATTGGGCAAGTCTTAGCTTTAGTTTTCAGGTATCTTGACACTCCCACGGCTATTAAACTATCGCTGCTTGAGTTTTAAGTTGGGCAAATCTAGCTTGTCTTTCTACTATCAACTTTCTGGAAGTAGACACCACCCTTAAAACAACACTGTTTAAGAATTTGGAAGAAGTCAGTTCTTTTAAGGAAACACTTACAGGTTAGATTTTGCAGCCTCAAATCTCTTTGTATTTTTACTGCTCTATAAGTCCGCCTACGCTGACCAACCTTCGAGATCATCTCTAGTAAAAAATTCTTTCTCCTAGTATAAGCTAGAGTTTTATATAACTTTAGTTATACTCCTATTGATTACCTGAATGTTAAACTCGAGTATTTAACTCATAAAGACTATAAACCATAAAATATCTCAATTTAATTCAGTCGCCAGCAGGAGGAGATTCAGCACAATATTTTTTATAATTGCGAACAAAGCTTATAAACAACCTGGAAACAGCATATGCCTCTTCATAGACTTGAACATTTTGATCCAAACTATCGAGAAACTTTTGGCGGAGACGACATTAAATCCCTGGATCTTTATACTGAGGGAGGAGACAGAGTTGGCTCAGTGTCCGATGTTTTAGTTGATGACGATGGTCATTTCCGGTATTTAGTTATTGATACAAGCGTAGATTTTCTAGGAAAAAAAATATTACTACCAATTGGCCTTTCCCGGATCAATTATGCTGCAAAACGTGTCTATGTTGATGGATTAAGCAGGCAGCAAGTAGAAGGTTTAGTTGAGTACAAAGAAGACGCGTTCATTGATAATGATTACGAAGAAAATGTACGTAGTCGATTTCGTTCTCCAAGCAGTGGTGTGAATTACGATCACAATACATACAATTACCAAACAGAACCAGCTTTATACGGCTTGAATGATCAAGACCATCAAACTTTTAGGCTGTATGAAGAGCGATTAATTGCTAACAAACAGCGGATCAAAACTGGAGAAGTAACGGTTGGTAAACACATTGAAACAGAAACTGCAAGTGTTACAGTACCTATTCAAAAAGAACGAGTTCTAATTGAGCGAGTTGTGCCAACAGAAGCAGGAAAGGTTGTAGATCCCAATGAGCTTAAGTTCCAAGAAGGGGAAGTAGCACGCATAGAAGTGTACGAAGAAACGCCTGAGATACATAAAGAAGCCTTTGTGCGTGAAGAAGTCCGAGTTAAGAAAGTAGTAGAACGGGACACAGTGGAAGCGCAAGGAACTATTCGTCGAGAAGAGTTAGATGTTGATACTGAAGGTAATTTACAGGTGCAGGAACATGGTACGACTACACATGAAACTATTTAAGTAGTTGGTCAATAAGTTTGTTTGGTATCTTTATCTAAAATAATCATGCAGGCAAAGTTAATTTTTATCTCTGCCTGTATTTTTGTATTAAACAACAAAATTACCGATTTCTCTAAGAAGGCGGAAATTTAACCATTTTAAAAATTTACATATTTAGAAAGGATGTAGAAACTTGAAATTGCACTTTATATTGTAATTTCTTCTTGTGTCTACTTGATTATTGGCTATGCTATAAATCTGCTATAAGAAAACATCTATAACTTTTGATAATTTCACTTTTGAAATAGTTCATTCGCCAGAAAGAGGTAAATAAGTAATTAAATGGCTAACTTAGTTATTAGGAGATGGGAAGAAAATTTTTGAGGAAAATATCATGGTTCTTTACAAATTAGAAGATTTTGAGCCTAATTATCGTGAAACCTTTGAAGGTCGCGACATTAATGGTCTTGGCGTTTATACACAAGGAACTGACGAAAAGATTGGTACTGTCAGCGATGCTTTAGTAGATGAAGAAGGTCATTTCCGCTATCTAGTCGTTGACTTAGGTTTCTGGATTTTTGGTAAAAAGGTATTACTACCAATCGGTCGTGCCCGGATTGACTATAACGTTGATCGCGTTTACACAATTGGCTTGACTAGAGAGCAAGCAGAAGATTTACCTGAATTCAATGAGCGCCTAGCGCTTGATTACGACTATGAAGAACGGGTGCGTGGGGTATATCGCCAGCCCACAGACTACACCCGTCCTTTAGAAGCATCAACACCTGTAGAAGGAACAATACCTGTAGATACAAGCTATCAACCAGCAGCAACTACACCAACTTACAATCGTGATACCTACAATTACGAACATGAGCCTTCTTTATACGGAGTAAATGAGCAGGATCATCAAACTCTGAGATTGTATGAAGAACGGCTAATTGCCAGCAAACGCCGCCAAAAAACTGGAGAAGTAGCGATTGGCAAGCACGTTGAAACTGAGACTGCACGGGTTGCAGTGCCAATAGAAAGAGAGCGAGTTGTGATTGAGCGTGTAACTCCAGCAGATGCAGGTACTGCTGTTTCTGGGCGCGAAGCAGACTTCCGTGAAGGCGAAGTTGCTCGCGTAGAAATCCACGAAGAAACTCCTGAAATTCGCAAAGAAGCATTTTTGCGTGAAGAAGTCAGAGTTAGAAAAGTGGTCGAACATGACACAGTTGAAACTCAAGAAACCGTGCGTCGTGAAGAGTTAGATGTAAATTCTGGTAATCTTCCGATTGAAGAACGCTAACTAACAGAGTCATTAGTTAGTAGCTAATGACTAATAATTAATTTGGTACAGTACAGGTGAGGCTGTTAAGTTAGCTTTGCCTGTGCTTGCGATAATGCAATTTTAGATTTTGGATTGCGGATATTGTCGTAAATATAGGTTAGATAAATACATCTGTCGCAAACATTTTCTAAATAGTATTTAGATGATCAATACGTTTAATTCAGTTAAGTAAAAAGTAACTCATAATTTACATATGAATAGCCAACCGATGACAAAAAACATTGGACAGGCAAACTCCGACTCTCAGACTAGCACCTCATTAGCAGATTTAAGAAAGAAGGTGAAAGATTTTGCTGTATTCGATCAGCAAGGTCAGCTAGTAGGAGTAGTTCATGACTTAATTGTGGATGCTAATCGTCGATTAAACCTAGTTATATCTAACCAGGTGGATCAAGAAACTCTAGAATATGGTCAGCAGTTAGCCGATAAACATCCTTCTTTATTTCGGTTGCAGAGCCAGAAAATCAAAAAAATCGACAAGCCGACTAAATCTGTCTTCATAGACTTAAACAAATCAGAAATCGAATATATGCCTGAATATTTAGAAACAGAAACACCAGGCGAACGTATACTATCAGAAAACTCAACTGAGCAACCAGTTAATTATCAAACTACAAATAACCCAGTTGAGCCAGTAAATTTAGAAGAGGCTACCGAAGAACAGATTATTCGTTTACTAGAAGAACGATTAGTTGTTGAAAGCAGTAAGCGTAAAATTGGTGAGGTGATTGTTCGCAAACAAGTCGAAACCCGGATGATACAAGTTCCTATCCGGCGTGAAAAGTTGATTGTGGAACAAATTAGCCCAGAACACAAACAACTTGCAGAAATTGATTTAGGACAAGAGGAAATCTCTGGCATCGAATTAACCGATATAGAAAGACTTGAAGTTACACATCTTAACAGTGGTTTAACGGTAAGCGGCGAGTTTAGCTCACCTAAAACTGCTAGTTTATTATTAAATGCGATCGCACTAGAGCAAAATCACGGCTGCAACCAGGTGCGAGTTACCATTGCTGTTGAAGATGAGTCACACCAGAAAAAATATCAGGAGTGGTTTGACCGCTGTTCTAAAGGTCAACAACCAAATCCTGAAAAATGAGTTAGTTTCTCGCTGATTGTTAGGGTGGGCATCGCACACCCTAATTTTTTTTGCTGATTTTAAAAAAAGAAAGTTGAAATTTCCGTTCCCTTAAGAGTCAATGGAATGTCCCTAAAGCAACTTAATTTACAATACTAAGCAGTTGCCGTTCTTTTGGCCACTTGCAATGAAATTTCAACTCAAGAGACTTTTACCGAAGAAAAAACAGCGCCTGATCCCACGTATTCAGATTCAAGTTCGAGATGGAAAGTTTGAGATTATGGGTATGGGTGCATGGCATTCCTACTGGCGCGATCCCTACCATCTACTACTAACGATTCCCTGGGCTGGCTTTCTGACCCTAATTTGTAGTTTCTATATAACGATTAATATTCTATTTGCTCTAGCTTACTGGATAGGAGGAGATTGTATTGCCAACGCCCGACCTGGCTCTTTTTTAGATGTTTTTTTCTTTAGCGTGCAAACCCTAGCATCTATCGGCTATGGGGCAATGTATCCTAAAACAACTTACGCCAACATTGTTGTCACGATTGAAGCAATGATCGGTTTGATGGGAATTGCTGTGATGACGGGGCTAGCGTTTGCTCGATTCTCCCGACCCACAGCCCGCGTGCTTTTTAGCCGTGTTGCTGTAATTACACCTCATGATGCGATGCCGACTCTCATATTTCGCAGCGCTAATCAGCGACGCAATATGATTCTAGAGGCGCAGATGCGAGTTTACTTGATGCGCGACGAAGTAACTCTAGAAGGTCAGTTCATGCGTCGGTTCTACGATCTCAAACTCCTGAGCAGCCAAACACCTAGCTTTACGTTAAGCTGGTCAGTGATGCATATTATTGATGAGTTTAGTCCTCTATATGGGATGACACCAGAATCATTAACGCAGACAAATACTATGCTGATCATCTCTTTAAGTGGCATTGATGAAACGGTTGCACAGGTCGTCCATGCGCGTCATAGTTATGCTGCTAATGAAATTTTGTGGAACAATCAATTTGTTGATATCATCCACCACACACCCGATGGACATCGCTACATTGATTACAACCGCTTCCACGATGTTTTACCTTTAACTGAAATGCTTTGAATGCCTGAAACTTACTCCAAATTTTGATTGAGTGGTGGTTGTAAGGGTTTAACGACAACCCGACCATTCTCAACTACGGTGCAACTTTTAACCATGCTCTTGCTGTAGTTAACTGGCACATCCTGGGACTGGTTTTGGTAGGAGACATTTTGCTGCTGTTGTTGGTTGAGGACGACAACACAACAAGGGCAGGGCGAGAAAGACATATAAAATATTTTGATCTATATATCTATTATCGCCCTACTGATGCTGTTTGGCTGAAAAATTTGCTACTGATGTGTTTTGATAAGCCAGTGCCGATTTAAAGTGTATATGCGAAACTATGGCTGTAAGTAGTTGTTTTCTTGTGCTTGTAACCTGTTTGATATATCTAAACCAAGAAAACAGGAAAGCGGTTATAGATCCCGCCCCGCTTTCCTCCCTGCTCAAACTTGTCTGGCAGGGTTAGATAGTGGGTTTTTCTAATGAAAAAATTTTTGAGATACCTGGGTTTAGGTTTGCTATCTACGTTTGTGACTGCAACTCCTGGATTGGGAGCTGAACGCATTAGCTTTTATTATCCTCCCTTCGGGGAATTCTCCTTGTCTGTGGACTCGCTGGAAACTTTTGCGAAAGTTGGCAAAATCGATCAAGATTTTTCATTTTATGCTAGTCGTGCTACCCCCCAACAACTCGCTCAACTGCGGGATCTGCTCCAGCAAAGGTTCAATGTTACTCCTACTTTGGTGTCTCAGGTTACTTACTCACCTATAGGCGAACAAGCGATGCAACAGCTAGGAGAATTACTCCTTACTGAGTCTCGACAGAACGGCTTCTATGCCATACGTGCCTCTTTGATTTTGGCTGCTGCTGATCAAGAAGGTTTAACAGTTGTGAATTTGCTGCGGAAATTTCCTAGCGATACTATGCGGGTAAATTTCACAGAGGGGTTAAGAATAGTTGATGACTTGTCACAATTGCTCAAAAGAAGGGATGAAGTTGTTGCCTCTCTTCAAAAAGAAGCGATCGCTCAAGCAGCTAATTCAACCGTTGACTTCTCACAACAGTTAGATTTGCGATCGCCTGGTAAATTCCGCTGGCAGAAAAAAAACCTGGAGTTAAATGACTTTCCTCGCAATCGCCGTCTACCAGTAGATATTTATTTACCTGAAACTCAAAACTCTCTGTCGCCTCCCTTTCCCCTTATTGTAATTTCTCATGGCCTCGCCTCAGACCGCTCCCCCTTTGTTTACCTAGCTGAACATCTAGCATCCTATGGTTTTGCTGTTGCTGTACTGGAACACCCTGGTAGTAATGCCGAACGCATTCAACAATACTTTTCGGGTTTAGCAGGAGCGCCAGAACCATCAGAATTTATCAACCGACCTTTGGATATTAAGTATCTACTTGATGAACTCCAGCGACTGGAAAAATTTGATCCTACCCTCCAAGGAAAACTCAATTTTCAGCAAGTTGGGGCGATCGGCCATTCTTTTGGCGGTTATACTGTGTTGGCTCTAGCAGGAGCAAAGATTAACTTTAACCAACTGCGCCAAGACTGTAATCCTATTACTTCATCCTTTAATTTATCGCTCTTTTTGCAGTGCCAAGCAATTGAGTTATCCCCGACAACTTACGACCTCAAAGATGATCGCATCAAGGTCATCATGGCAATTAATCCGATTAACAGCTCAATTTTGGGTGAGGGTGGTGTCAGTCAAATTAAAATTCCGGTAGTGCTAGTAGCAGGTAGTCAAGATATTTTCGCCCCACCTGTATTTGAGCAGATTCGCCCGTTCACTTGGCTTTCTGACTCCAATAAGTACCTAGCTTTGATCGAAAACGCTACCCACTTTTCAGCGATCGCAGAACCTACTTCTGAAAATAATGTTTTACCTGTGCCAGCTGCCTTGCTAGGCCCTGATCGAACTCCTGTTTATTCGTATCTCAAAGCCCTCAGCGTAGCTTTTTTGGAAACCCATCTCCTCAACCGCCCTGAATACCGTTCCTATTTACAGCCATCCTACGCCACATATATTAGTCAAAAGCCACTTAATCTTAGTATTTTGCAATCGTTGTCGGCAGATCAGTTCAATCAAATTTGGAATAGATCAATTGTCCAGTCAGTCAAACCATTAAATTTTCAACCTACCTCTACCCCTACTATCCGTAAGAAGTTTGGGGCTTCCAGATAAAAATATTCTATCCCTGCGGGACGCTACGTGTAGCTTGGTTCCCCAAAGGGGTACGCATTTAGGCAGGGAGCAGGACGCAGGAAGAGTCGTGTTGAGTTCAGAAATTGGAATATTTATTTCTTGGAAGTCCCAGGTAAGGCGCTTGTTATCAATCAGTTAATGGTTTACCAGTAGACCCAAGCAACCAAAACAAAACTGACCACGCATAACGAGAAAACGTTGGTTTTAACGCAGTTTGTGAACTTTTGTAAAGAATTGGTTGGGTCTGCATAAAATTTAGAGAGCAAACTGATAACTCAACAGACACTGTGCTGTCCAACTATCAGGGAGGATTTTTATGGATTTCTGTCAGAGGTTGTTTGAAAAGTGTTTCGCTGTGATTTTAGGCAATTTTAGATCCCCCCTACAGCTTTTTAAGGGGAGAACCGGAATCACAGTCCCCCTTTCTAAAGCGGATTTAGAGGTATTTAGAACTTTTGATGCCGATAAGATGACTTTTCAAACACCCTCTAAAGAATTAGTTGGCTCTGCATAAAACTTGTACGTCCAACGTAAAGGAAACAGGCATTAACTTGACAATGATTGTAGGTAAAAGCTCAATATGAAAAAAGTGTTTGCATTAATTGAAAAAGAATCAGCCAAATCTGCTCAATTAGACTGCGAGAAGTAGGCTACAGTCGGGTTTTAAATCCCCTTATGTAACTCTCTCCTCTACGAGACGCTGCGCGAACAATCCGTGAATTTGGAATTTAGTAATTGTTGTGGTAGTTCTCAATGGCGTGGAATATAGTAAGGAGTCTACAAATCTGTTAGCAGCCTTGCTTTTCTCAGAATAAATGTTAGTAAGGTTTCTTTTTTGGAAATGATTTCAGCCGTAACGTCCATCCCAGCTTGAATAGGATAGGATTTATCGCCCCTTTTTAAATGATTTCTCTCTGCTTCAATTGTCACCTCATAGTAAGGCGCAATTGCAATGTTACTGTTCCCTTGAGATGTAATAGCATCAGCGGTTATACCTCTAACAGCACCTTTGAGAATGCCATAATCTGGGTACGGATAAGCAGAAAGCCGCATTAGTACTTCCCCTTCTGAACATTTTGTTACTTCTGGAACTTTACACACCTGCACTTTACTAATATCTGAAGAGGCAACACGGGCTTTGATTACTAAAGGGGCATTTTTGGGAGCAATTTGAGCGATCGCATCCCCAGGACGGACAACTTGTCCAGCATTTCTCAATTCCAATTTGAGGATAGTACCTGCCTCTGAGGTCCGAATCACAGTTTTTTGTAATTCCGTGAAGACCCGTTTAAGTTCTTGTTGAGCGCTGCTAATTTGGTTTTGAATCTCTATTTGACGCCTGATGAGTTCCTGTCTTTCTTTGTTCAATGCTGCCAGAGTAGAATCACCCTTTGTCATTTCTTGCGAAATGCGTTCTTGGGCGATCGCCACATTAGCATTACTAGGATTGAGTCCAGCTTTAGTACGTTCCAATCTGGCAAGTGCAGCTTTTAAAGCTTGTTCTTTTTCTTTAATTTGGAGAATAGCGATCGCTCCTGTATTTCCTAGCTGCTGATATCGGTTCATTTCCTCCCTAGCTAATTCAGCAGCGGCTTCTGCTTCTTGCACTTCTGTCTGAGTTGTAATTCCCCTGTCTTTATAGTCCCGTTGGTTACGACTGAGGTCTGCTTTTGCAGATGTGATCGCCTGTCGCATTGCATTGGATTCAGCAGTGATTTGAGTTTCTAGAGCTTTTAGTTGTGCATTAAACTGCGCTCGTTGTAACTCATTTTGTCGAATATTTCCGAGTATTTCTTCTTTTCTACTTTGTAATTGGGAGTTGTCGATGAGGGCGATCGTATCTCCTTTTTTCACAACTTGATTTTCTTTTACTTTGATATTTATGACTGTTCCCTCTGCTGCTGCTTGCACTAACCGGATTTCTCCGGTTGGGCGGACGGTAGCATTAGCTTTTACTATTACGTTGTATTGAAAGACACTGGCAAGGCTGAAGGCAGCGCCAACACTTCCAATTAAAAATATCCCTCCCAACCTTGTCCATATACTGACTGAAGGAAGATATTCGTCTTTTTCGACTAGGCGGAGAAAGTCTGGCTGTGGGTCAATGAGCATAAACGTTAAAAAGCATTTTGTTTACGTAAATAATCTAGCAAAAAAAACTTACCTGCCGTTAGCGTGACGAACAAGATTTAGGGATATCCAAAAAATAAAAGTTCTTTTCCGTTGCAATAATATTTTTTGCAAAACTCATATAGGTTTGGTGCTTTCGCCTTTCAGGGCAAAAGCGACAGCTTTTGCTTTTATTGCTGAGAAGTGCCTTATCTGTATATAGTTAGTATGTAACTACAAGGTTTCTATACAGCTAAGTCTAACTAAGAATTAAGCGTTTTAGTACGAACATCAAATCTTTATAATTTTTATATAAAACTTTATCTTTTCTTTATTTATTTGCAAAAAGCTGGTATAATAAATAGAAGGTTTTTACAATCATTTCTCATCTATCAAAAATTAAGTGAATTTGCGGGGGTTGATATTAAATTAATTTATATTCATTTATTTTAAGCTTGTATATAAAGTTTTGGTGAAAAAGTTTTTTACGTAAATATACTTATTTGAGAATGCAGAATTCCAGTTTTGAGTTTCATCCAAGCGCTTAAGTACAGATTGTATAAATTTATGAATAATTTTAGTTAGCTAATCTTTAAAGCCTAGTATCCTCGTTATTATCTCAGTATTAACTCTATATAATCTGAACTTATGTAAGTTTTCTAAAAATACCTTTCCAAAAATATATCTTTGTAGTTCGCCATATTTATTATGAATATGGATATTAACGTCTACGATTTCTTGATATTTAAAGAATTTATTTTAAAATTAAATTTGTATAAAGAGGAACTATGTAGTATATTTTTTGAATAGGCATAATACATATTTCTTAAAAAATTAATTGCTTGACCTTTAGAGCAAGAGTCGTATAATACTTTTAGCGGAACAAAAAAGTAACTAAAGATACTCTTTAAATGTTTATATTTAGTACTTTGAAGTGACGTTAGTTTTACCCTCAACAATCAAGCGAGAACTCAAGATTATGGAAAGCACATTGTTCACCACATTAACCGTTACCGAAGAATCCAATTTATCTGGTGGTACTTCCTACAAGTCTTATAAGAAGTACGCACCCAAAAAATACGATAAGAAAGATGACAAGAAACCCAGCAAATTTGATTTAGATTTGAACCTGAATATAGTTACACAAGTCATTGCTGGTAACGTCATCAAAGATAGTGTTGTAGTCCAAAATTCCGAGATCATCAACACCAACAAGTAGAAGAGCAAGAGTCGTAATAATACTTTCTTTATAGCGGAACAGGAAAGTAATTAAATATGCTCTTTGCGATTGATATTTAGTACTTTGAAGTGACGTTAGTTTTACCCTCAACAATCAAGCGAGAACTCAAGATTATGGAAAGCACATTGTTCACCACATTAACCGTTACCGAAGAAGCCAATTTATCTGGTGGTACTTCCTACAAGTCTTATAAGAAGTACACACCCAAAAAATACGATAAGAAAGATGACAAGAAACCCAGCAAATTTGATTTAGATTTGAACCTGAATATAGTTACACAAGTCATTGCTGGTAACGTCATCAAAGACAGTGTTGTAGTCCAAAATTCCGAGATCATCAACACCAACAAGTAGAAGAGCAAGAGTCGTAATAATACTTTCTTTTAGCGGAACAGATAAGTAATTAAATATACTCTTTAAATGTTTATATTTATTGCTTTGAAGTGACGTTACTTTTACCTTACCCTCAACAATCAAGCGAGAACTAAGATTATGGAAAGCACATTGTTCACCACATTAACCGTTACCGAAGAAGCCAATTTGTCTGGTGGTACTTCCTACAAGTCTTATAAGAAGTACGCACCCAAAAAATACGATAAGAAAGATGACAAGAAACCCAGCAAATTTGATTTAGATTTGAACTTGAATATAGTTACACAAGTCATTGCTGGTAACGTCATCAAAGACAGTGTTGTAGTCCAAAATTCCGAGATCATCAACACCAACAAGTAGAAGAGGTTTAGTATAAGGGAAAGAATAAACGTAAAGACACGATTAACCGCATCTTTACTAGGGTAAAGTGTCTTAAACAAACTAACCTGCTCCAACAGGGTAGTTTGGTTTCTGCTAAGACATTAGCTTTGTTGCTTATTGCAGATATTCTAGCATTACGTTTATTCTCACCGCATACTTTTGTTGAACAAAGTTAATAAAGCCTGTCAACAGTCGCCTACCAGCAATTGTTGACGGGTTTACCTAGTACTGTTGATAAAGATACTGCTCACCTTGAATAGTCAAGCAGATAACTCAGCACTACTAGGAATCAGGTGGATTGATCACAATCTAGTAATTTTTGAAAGATAACGAAACTCTTTTTACCTGGCTTATTCCTTTGGAGTGAGCAAGTGTGCCTAAAGGTTTACATACCAAAATTACCGATTTTTTTCCTGTTGGTAACTAAGTTGATGAAAATAACTCTAAACTATGTGATAGAAATAACAATCAATCTCTTCGGATTGTTTCATATCATGGGCAATAACATAGTATAAGTTATTTATACCTCTCTACTTGTAGAAAATACAGCCATTTTGGTACGTACTAGATTTCGTTATCTTGATTTTGAATTGAAGCAGTTTTGTGTAAAGTTCAAAACTCATAATTTAGTACATGGGGTTAAGTAAAATTATGAAAAGCACTCAAATCTTCTCAACGTTTATATCCCTCACTGAAACCGAAGAATCAAGCGTGTGTGGTGGGGAGAGCGTAGTGTATTCTAGCAACACAGTAATTTACAGTAAAGGCAAGAGTTCATGGAAGAAAACACAAGTGAAGAAACAAACAGTAAAATCAGCTAAAAAAGTTTTGAAAACTGCCAAAATAGGGAAAATTGCAGAGTTAGGGATATTAAAGCGCCTATCCTCTCTACTAGATTTTGATTGGTAGTAATTCAGTTAATCCGCTTGGATTAGAGGCAAAATCTTAAATTGCGTAGGTTGGGTTGAATGTAGTAAAACCCAAAGTTTTCGGGAATTTGTTGCGTTTTACTACGTTCAACCCAACCGTATTGAGTAATAATTAAGTGGGCGGGAATAGTTAAAGGTTTGTGGTAAGCGGCTCAATCCCCTTACTAATGGATAATTTAATTAAATTTGCATTGTGTAAGATAGTTTGATTTCTTTTTGCCCAGTTACTTTAGTAAAATTAGACTGTTGGTCAAAATTTTAACCACGCAGGGACGAAACCCTGCTATTTTTTTTGGTTTTTATCATAATATTATTGGGTACTGGAGTGTGAAATGAAATACCAAGTTGTTACACAACATAGTGAAGAAGATTGTGGAGCTGCTTGTCTTGCTTCCGTTGCCAAACATTATCGCCGTAACTTTACACTAAATCGCATCCGGGAAGCGGTAGGGACTGGCCAACTTGGAACAACATTGTTGGGATTGAGGCGAGGAGCGGAGGCACTTGGTTTCAATGCGCGTTCGGTCAGGGCATCAACAGAAATATTAGACCGAATGAACCAAGCGCCACTGCCAGCAATCATCCACTGGAAAGGCTACCACTGGGTTGTTTTGTATGGTCAGAAAGGCAAAAAATATGTAATTGCTGACCCAGCTTTTAATATCCGTTATGTGTCTAGAAAAGAATTAACGGAGGCTTGGTCAGATCAAGTCATGCTGTTACTAGAGCCAGATTCGGTTCGCTTTTATGCTCAATCGGATGAGAAAGTCAACGGTATTTGGCGCTTTGCGAAGCGTGCAATGCCTTATGGAGGCATAATATTCGAGGCTTTTCTCTGCGCTATAGTTATCGGTCTGCTTTCGTTAACGTCTCCTTTCCTGCTTCAAATTCTAACGGATGATGTACTAGTTCGGGGAGATATCCAGCTTCTTGCTGGTGTGATTATTGCTGTTGTAGTGATGAATTTGGTGTCAAGTAGTCTACAACTAGTTCAATCTAACCTGATTGCCAATTTTGCCCAACGGCTTGAGCTAGGGCTAGTTCTGGAATTTGCTAGGTCAATCCTGCGGTTGCCTTTGGCTTATTATGAATCACGTCGCAGTGGCGAGATCGTTAGCAGATTACAAGATATTCAACAAATTAATCAGCTAGTTGCTCAAGCAGTTATCAGTCTGCCTAGCCAGTTGTTTATCGGACTGATTTCTTTAGGTTTCATGGTGTTCTATAGCTGGAAACTTACCTTTGTTGCCGTCGTTGTTGCTATTGTCATGAGTTCATCTACGGTGGTTTTCTTGCCTACACTTCAACAAAAAATTAGAAGTCTATTGGTCTTAGATGCGGAAAACCAGGGTGTTTTAGTTGAAAGCTTTAAAGGAGCGCTGACACTCAAAACTACTACTGCTGGTCCTCAATTTTGGGAAGAATTTCAGAACAGATTTGGTCGGCTTTCAAACATAACATTTCGCACAGTTCAGATTGGAATTATTAACAACATCTTTTCTGGATTAGTTTATGCTATTGGTAGCGTTACTTTGATTGGTTTTGGCAGCATCCTAGTTATTGGTAAAGAACTCAGCATCGGTCAACTACTGGCTTTTAACGGGATGAATGGCAATTTTTTGGCACTCATCGGTGCTGTAATTGGATTTATAGATGAATTCATGCGTGCCAAAACTGCCACGGAACGTTTAACAGAAGTTATCGATTCCACACCTGAATCTCCAAGCGATAGTAATAAACCCTTTGCTAAAATTCCCGGTGATGCTGATATTATTTGCACAAAGCTAAACTTTCACTACGCTGGCAGACTAGAGCTACTAGAAGATTTTTCCCTCACAATTCCTGGTGGTAAAGTTGTTGCCCTAATTGGCACATCTGGCTGTGGAAAAAGTTCTCTTGCGAAACTGATAGCCGGATTATATGCACCTAATTCTGGCAATATTCGCTTTGGAATGTACAATATGCAAGACTTAGCTCTTGATTGTTTGCGGCAACAAGTTGTTCTCGTTCCTCAAGACGCTCATTTTTGGAGTCGCACAATCATTGAAAACTTCCGCTTAGGTTCTCCTCACCTCACCTTCGATCAAATTGTCAAGGCGTGCCAAATTGCTGAGGCAGATGAGTTTATTAGTAGACTGCCTGAAAAATATCAAACTGTATTAGGCGAATTTGGGTCAAATATTTCTGGTGGACAACGCCAAAGACTGGCTTTAGCAAGAGCTATTGTTAATGATCCACCAGTCCTAATTCTAGACGAATCAACTGCTGGACTCGATCCAGTTAGCGAAGCTCAAGTTTTAGATCAATTGTTGTCCCACCGCCAAGGTAAAACCACAATCCTGATTAGCCACCGTCCTAGAGTAATTAACCGTGCTGATTGGATTGTTTTTCTTAATCAAGGCAAGTTAGAAACTCAGGGGACAGTAGAAGATTTGCGTGTCCAGTCAGGAAAGCATTTAGACTTTTTAAACCCTTAATTGCTCACAGATTTAACTAGTCCAGCCTTATTTGATTTATCAAAATTGAAAGCTTTAGAACCCCTACTTATTAGAAAAGTCGGGGTTCTTGTTGTTCATAAATGATTTAAGCTTGCTATACACTAAGCAAGTCTCAAGCATTCCTTTGATAAACTCAAAGCTAAAGCCAAACAAGTTCACATTCTTTATAAAGTTTTGGTAACTAAATATACCGTTCTACTTTGCATTAAAAACAATACTTTAACTCTCTTTCTTCTATTCTTTAAAAAACAGAAATCAGAAACCTTTATTTTAAAGACTTAAGTAAATATACTGCCGTGGTTATGTAAACTAGCTTAATAAACCAGGTGTTGCAACAACAAACCAAAACCTATATGTCTTTTTTGTTTCTTAACTATGACTGAGATATTACAATTTCCCGAAAGAGCGCTTAATTGTCAGGGAAGTAAGATATTTGTACTGAGGTATTCATAAAAACTTATTTAATAAAATCTTTTGCATATATATACTTGTCGTTAATAAGTATTAAGAAATACTTATTAAAGAATATTGCAATAGCTTGATTTAATTGCTAACGTGTGTATGACAACGATGCTGATGAGCGCTCGGATCTAGGAGAAGTAAAATCTATGAGCTATATACATTCAGCCAAGTCTGTTAGGCTTTAACAGCTTAAAAACGATAAATTTCTGCCTCGTATAGACAATTATGAGGGATTGCAGATTAACCAAGAAATATCTCGTTGCTAAAGGCTTAGTTTCAGTTTGATTTAAATTGCAATTGATTATTTGTCTTACCTTGTGCTGACAAGCGAGTAGCTCTTGATTGTGTGTATCGGCAATAACGAAGAGTTTGGTAAGACTTAAATTTTGGAGGATAAAACCAATGGAGATTCAAGGTAAAGTTGCTCTAATTACAGGGGCTTCGCGTGGGATTGGACGAGCGATCGCCCTCGAACTAGCGCAAAGCGGTATCAAGCGGCTGATATTGGTAGCACGCGATCGCCAAAAGTTAGTTGAGGTAGCTAACGAAATCGAGGCGATGGGAACAGAAACTGCGATCGTGGCCTTAGATTTGACGCAGACAATTGAAGTAAATATCGCTGTTGCCCAACTGTGGCGCAATTATGGGCAGATTCACCTGCTGGTTAATTGTGCGGGAGTCGCATACCAAAGCTCGTTTTTACAATCTAAACTCCCCCAAGTTCAAGAAGAACTCTCGGTAAACTTGCTCGGAATGTACAATCTCACTAGTCTGATAGCTAGACGTATGGCCAGCCAAAGGCAAGGAACAATCGTCAATGTATCAAGTCTGATGGGAAAGGTGGCTGCACCGACGATGGCGACTTACTCAGCTACCAAGTTTGCCATCTTAGGATTTACCCAAGCCTTGCGCCAGGAACTAGCTGATTACAATATCCGAGTAATTGCATTACTACCTTCCCTCACAGACACAGATATGGTACGCGACTTAAAATTATTTCGCTGGGTGATCCCCATGACTCCCCAGCAAGTGGCTAAAGCACTCGTCACCGGAATGCAAAACGATTCATCAGAAATTTTAGTCGGATGGCAAAGTCATTTAGCTGTATGGTGTCAACGCCTTGCTCCTTGGTTGCTAGAACTAATTTTACGAATAGCAACTCCGCCAGCACCAAGCAGACAACGGCTGATTGAAAAACTTATCCCTTCGCGTAGCGTCTCGTAGACAAGGGGAGACACCGAGAGCGATCGCTAACTCAACACTCTTGAACAAACTTGTCCAAAATCTTCAGTCGTTTGGCTTTACCCTTGTGCAACAAAGTAATGCTCACAGTGCCAAGAAATGCTAATAAGCTGAAAGTAGAAGTAGATTCAGGAACAGACTTGGGATTCTCAATTTTGAGAACTTGTCCAAGTCCAGGGCGATCGCCTCGGTTTGTCACGTAAATAGCACCATCAGCACCAATAGTCAAAGCAGTAGGAGACTCTAATCCATTGCCACTCAGAATAGTTGTGCGAGTCCCATCGTTCGCTATTTTAATTACAGAACCATCTAGATTTCCTTTCCAGAGTGACTGATTAGCGTACTGCAAAGCATATAAATTACCCTCGGTATCAAAATCTAAGTCAGTAAGTTGGGTAAAGCCATCGGTATAAACTGTTGGTTGACCATCAGCACCAACTCGATAGATTTTTGCTTCACCTTCTGGAAAAGGAAAACCAGTTAATTCGCTAATATAATAAGCGCCATCTGGTCCTTTGGCGATATTTGTGGGTACTGCTTGGATTTCAAATGGCGATGATAATGCGCCAGAGGGAAAAATTGGATTAGTTAATGTCTGCCGGGGAATTGTAGCGATCGCCTTTAAATTACTTCCATCAGTACCTACGCTGAGTAACTCATTAGCACCAGTATCAACCGCAATAATATTATTTCCATCTACAAGAAGAGAGAAGGGATTGCTTCCAAAAATCTTTGCAACATAAAGAATCGGCTGTAGGGATCTACATCTGTACGTACGTCTCTAGTAACCAATTAAGTAATTTTACGATATATTTTTTAACACTTTTGTATACAAATGTGATATCCAAACTATTGAACTACCAGATATTGCGGGACTACAAGAAGATCGCAGTTTGCATCAATACATAAAGTTGCAGATCAGAAATTGCTGTGCGATCGCATAATTAGACATACCTTGTTTCGGAGCAATCAGAAATGCTTTCCTTCCCCACAACCTTGGCTCCTTTGCCCGAAATCATTGATGGCTTGCCGAATATTTCTGGTTGGGAAACAGAGGTTCTCTCTGTAGTTAACCATGATCAGCCAGTATTTTTACCAACAACAAATATCCGCTTAGAAGACGTAAATGCTGTGTTTGCGATCGCCTTACATATGCACCAGCCAACTATACCTGCTGGAAATGGTGGTACACTCATCAGCAATCTGCAATATATGTTTGAACATCCTCATGAAGGGGATAACCACAATGCAGAACCTTTTGCCCATTGTTACAGCCGCATGGGAGACTTGATCCCCGAACTTGTCAGTCAAGGGTGCAATCCTCGTGTGATGTTGGATTACTCAGGTAATCTTTTGTGGGGACTGCGGCAAATGAGACGCGATGATGTTCTCGATAATCTTAAACGGATTACTTGCGATCGCACCTACCAACCTTATGTAGAATGGCTGGGTACAATGTGGGGTCATGCAGTTATTCCTTCCACACCCATAGCAGATATCAAATTGCATATCATCGCATGGCAACATCACTTTGCAGCAATTTTTGGCTGGGAAGCACTAGCGCGAGTCAAAGGATTTTCGCCCCCAGAAATGCACCTGCCAAATCACCCTGATGCTCTCTTTGAATTTGTGAAAGCGCTGAAAGAATGTGGATATCGCTGGCTACTTGTTCAAGAACATTCTGTAGAAACAATTAGTGGTAAATCTCTTACCCACAAACATTTACCACATCGTTTAGTTGCCCGCAATTCTCAAGGCGAAACAATTAGTATTACAGCCTTAATTAAAACTCAAGGTTCGGATACTAAATTAGTCGCACAAATGCAGCCTTATTATGAAGCTAAAACATTATCCAAAGTCCAAATTGGTAGTGTTTTTGTGCCACCAATAGTTAGCCAAATTGGAGATGGTGAGAATGGCGGCGTGATGATGAATGAATTTCCGAGTGCGTTTAAACAAGCATGGTGGGATATGGTAAATAACGGCGGAGGAAAATCAGGCGTTGTTGCGATGTGCGGTACAGAATATTTAGAATTAATCGAAGCTGCTGGATGCAAACCTGAAGATTATCCAACTTGTCAGCCAGTGGGACAGCATAAAATTTGGGAGCGGGTTTCACTAGACAATAACCAACCTGAAACTGTAGAGAATGCAATTCAAGAATTAAAGCAAATAGACTCTAATTTTCATCTAGATGGAGCCTCGTGGACAAATCATATCAGTTGGGTAAAAGGATATGAAAATGTATTGTCTCCCATGTATCAATTAAGCAGTTTATTCCATCAAAAATTTGACCCATTACAGCAAATTGATTTAGCAGAACCTGTTACCAGACAATCTCATTACCGTAACGTTCTTCTACATAACCTTTTGCTGCAAACCAGTTGTTTTCGTTATTGGGGACAAGGCGCTTGGACTGACTATGCACGGGAAATTCACCAACGTGGAGAAAGTTTGCTAAAAACGATATTTTAATAATAAATAACTCAAGTGAGGGAATGAAACAGCCTTGCTTTTTAAGGGTAGGGCTTGCAATACAGCAGTTTTCTTTTGCATGAGGTACAAAGTCACTGGTTTTGAGGCAGGAGGCAGCTATGCTGGAGGCAGGAAGGAGAAGAAGAATAATTTGATTTGTGAATCCTTGGTTCTGTACTTCATTTAGCTGCAAACTGCTGTATATAACAGATTCTGGATTTTACCGTTTCCATATATCACAAACCGGAGAAATTTCAGAAATTGGCTATTTTGAGACAGAAAAGTTAGTGATGGAAGAAGTTAATAAAGAGTTTGAAGTTTCTTTAAATGAGTGGGAAACCTTAAATACTATCTAAGCATTTTAAACTTATAAAAGAATAATTTCAGCACGATATCATTCTGATTTCAAAATCATTATTTGAACAATTTCCTTATTTGAAAAAGTTGTTAATATGCGTGACATTCTTCTAAGTAAACATTCTACACTAGAGGTAACAATATTTCAAATTTTGTACCTATACCAATCTGTGAATGGAAACTTAATTTTCCTCCATGTCTCACGGTGATAATTCGATAGCTTACTGCTAAACTAGTATTTTTACTATTTTTTGTTTCAAGCGAAAAAGACTCCATAATTTGCTGTTGCAATTCTTGAGACATTCCAGTCCCATTGTCGGCAATGCGAATTAATACCCAGCGAGAATCTGGTGCATTTGGGTTGCTTGCTTCCTGGGAAATTACTTCTGTAGTAATCTCAATTCGGGGTTTTTGAAGAGTTTTTGTATCTTCTATATGCAACTGCTGTCGCACTGCTTCATTGAGTAAAGTATCCACAACCTCGCTGAAAATATTCATCAAAACCTGGTTGATTTGCCCCATAAAGCAATAGACTGGAGGTAATTGACCATAGTATTTGACGATTTCAATTTCTCCTTGAAGACGGCTATTAATTAATAAAATAATACTATCTATACAAGCGTGTAAATCTACTGGTTTGGGATAAAGCTCGTCGATATGGCAGAAGTTTTGTAAGCTGGTAACGAGTTTTTTTAATCTTTCTGCTCCGGTGCGGATACTAGCAAGCGATCGCGACAAATCTTGTTCTAAAAAATCAAATTCAATCTCTTCTTTAATCTGATTAATTGCCTGGGGAACCGATGGTAACTCTTGCTCGTAAGCCGCTATCAGCTTGAGTAAATCTTGACTGTAGTTTGAAACGTAAGTTATATTACCCCAAATAAAACCCACTGGGTCTAAAATTTCGTGCGCTACGCCATCTACCAAACGTCCTAGATTTGCCATTTTATCATTTTGAATCATTTGGGCTTGGCTGCGTTCATACCGCACCAGATTGTCAATTCCTCGAATTTGCCAAGAAATAATATTCAATTCTTGTACATCTAACAATCTATAAGCACCAGATTCTGTTTCTACTACAATTGGTTCTGCTAAGAATTCTGGCGATCGCTTTAAGCTAAGTTGCATTGCAGTTAAAATCGATGTTGTATCAGCAAGCAGCAACATTGGTATCCGCGCATAGCTGTAGAGAACGGCTAATGGTTGGTGAACCAATAACTCTTGTCCATAGGGACGAATCAAAAATTCCAGCAGTCGGTGCCGCGAAATCATCCCAATAAACTTTCCTTGTTCTACCAAAATTACTCCTGGTAGCAGAGGGTATTTTTCGAAAAAATTAGCCACTTCCATACCAGTGCGGTTGATTTCCACTGGAAAGTTGTACATTGGTAGTTCTTGGAGGGTTGAATCTAAATCGATATCGCGATCGCTACCAAGAGACACAAATGGCGGTGAGATTTGGCAACTGAATTCTTCTGACACTAGACACCCTGATTTTTACAAAGACAGGTAAACAATAAGTTAATATTTTACATTCTGCCACCGTCTAAATCCGGTTTCGATTGAGGTATTTAATAAAACTAGTACACCTAGCTATTTATTCTGAGGCGGTTGTGGAGATAAGCGGTGTCTACGTTCGCAAGAGCTTGCCGCAGACGAACGCTCTTGCTAGCTTGCTTCCCTCTAAGGGTACGAATACTCGCTAACACTTCACTATCAATGTCGTCTTTTTTCACCTTGAACCTTAAAATTGCTCAAGTGAAATTTAAACTTGCCTTTCACAATTACTGCCCAATTGCGTAGACGCGGAGCGGCTTGTCGTTAGACATCGTTCGGCATTGAACCAGAAGCCTAATATTAGGCTACGAATTACGAATTAAAAAGGGGTGGTGTAAAAGAGCCATCTGTGGCTTAATTTGTTTAGACACAATTTTACTGCTACTAGGGTAATCACGATGACAAATAGACCTCCTTCTGAACCGGAGTCATCCCAAAGAACTGCCCTTGGCTTTGATGAGTTTATAGCCATTCTAGTTGCCTTCGCCACTATTGGAGCAATTCTTTTTTGGTCATTGTCCCGCAGGGATTCTAGCTGGAACTTCAACGGGTTGCTATCGCCTTCCTCTACTCCCTCTCCTAGTGTTCAACCAAATCAAGTATTGCCCTCTTCTACTCCCAAGGTAGAGCCAAATACAGCCCGCAACAACGTTTTGCCATCGTCTCCACCTGAGGCTGTTGTTGAACCTACGACACGTTCATTCCCAACTAACAGCACAACTTCTTCCCGCACAGTGTTACCATCAACTCATGTAATTCCAACTCAATCCTCACAACTACAGACACCTGTACCCTCTTCAGCAGGACTTGAGTCATCAGTTACATTATCAGCATTGCCTTTAGTAACTCCAGCAAAACAAAAATCCATCATTCCACCGCCAATTGCATTTAACGATGTACCCAATAACTTTTGGGGTCGGCGTTTTATAGATGTTCTTTCTTCCCGTGGTATTCTCAAGGGGTTTCCTGATTATTCTTTTAGACCAAATCAGCCTGTAAACCGCGCCGAATTTGCTGCTATATTGCAAAAAGCCTTTGACCAAGACCCAACTAAAACTGCGATCGCATTTCAAGATGTACCAGCAAAATTCTGGGCAGCTCCAGCAATTGACAAAACCATAAGTGCCGGATTTCTCAAAGGCTATCCGAAAAAAACCTTCAAACCACAACAAAATATTTCACGAGTGCAAGTTTTAGTTGCCCTTGCTAGTGGGTTAAATTTGAAAGCACCCACTTCCCCAAATCAGATTTTAAGTGTTTATAAAGATGCTAAAAACATTCCAACCTATGCTACCAGCAAAATAGCTGCTGCTACAGCCAATGGTTTGGTAGTTAACTATCCAAATTCAAAAATTCTTGCTCCCAACAAAGCAGCTACTCGTGCTGAAGTAGCAGCAATGATTCATCAAGCTTTAGTAAAACGGGGCAAGTTGGAGGCAATCCCATCTCAAAATATTGTGCGTAGGCGTAGCTTGTCTTCAGTATCTTCGCGCGCCCCAAAGCCGAACTTAAAAGGTAACTTGTCAGCAGAAAGCTCGGCTCAACGATAATTACTAATTCGTAATAAACTTCGTAGGTAATTTTGGGAGAAGTCTGATCACCGACTTTCGATGATCAGACTTCTGCGATTTTGATTTAGAGCGTACTCCTACACAGGAGCAAGCTAGGCGTAGCGTCTTATAGAGAAGCGATAATTTAGATATTAAGCTTCTGGAATTCCTTTACCAACCACTTGTGATTTAAGAGTGGTAATTTCATTAGTTAATTCTTTCCTGGTTGAGGCTTTGAGTAAATAGCGGTAAACAAACCAGGCAGAGTAACCAATACCAATCAACTCAAAAGTAGGTGCTACCAAGGGGATATCATTCAAAGCATCTAATATTGCCAAGAGTACTTTAACCCCAACAATTGATCCCACAATTATACCAACAGTGATCAGGGGTTGCTTGTATTGATTAAAGAAGCTTCCTAGATATTCTGGCAATGTTGCTAAAAAGCTAGAAATTTGCTCACCATATTTTTGCCATTCATCTTGAGACTGTGCGGGAGGTTGGAGTTTGGTGATGGTTCCCGTTTGGCTGTTGATCTCTGCCACTGTAGTATCTTTAGATGTGGTTTCGGTAAATTCTTGTTCTGGCATTTTAACTCCCGTAAATTTGACAGTTGAGTTTTTCTAATCTGGATAATTACAACCAAAAGGCTGTTGATTAGGTAATGCACAAGTGCATTAGTACAATTGTGTACAGGGCACAAAAAGGTTTTAGTGTCCTATAACTATAATTGCCTCATAATATCTACTGCATCAACTACAAGGTAGAAAGACAGTAGGAGGATAGAACTAAGAAGACGGCAGGATGTACTATAGCCAGCTTTCTGAGTTCTTTTTTGAATCAACTGGAATCCTCAGGTTGTAATTATCCCATTCCGTGTCATTTGCTCATAATCGTACTAAATTTAAGTACGAATCATGCAAAAATCTATCTACCTCTCATTTATATAAGCCTAAAAACCGATTTTAGCCGATATTAAAGCTATCTTAAGCCGCATTCGTCAATTAACGCATTCGTATTGATATTAATACGTAATAAAGGTTTTCGTGTATTCATATAGACTAGACTGTAGAAGTATTTTATGATATGTATGCCTATTTATTCGGGAGCAGGCAGATAAGGGAGAAATAACTCATACTTCTCTTCTTAGGCTGCGCTCGAAGCATAGCTATGCCGCAGGCTTTACGGCTACGCTCAGAACAAGCTTAGTACATACAAGTCAGTACAAGTGCCCCATGCCCAAGGAATGTTAAAGCTTTTGTTTTTTTCCTGATTGTATTAATTTTATAAGGAAGCAGTTAAGGTAGAGTAGTGGCATACTTGATGGCAAGAACTTATTGCTATCAACCAGATATTGAGGAAAGTGTTGTGGTAAGGAGAAGACAGTCTCAGATAGGTCTTTTAGTGTAGGGAATTATTCCTTACTGTTAAAAAAGTGAATTCTATTCGCTGTCAGTAAGTGTACTTAGCAGCATTGCTATCATAACTACTCATACTATATAAGGTTATGTTAATTATCTAGTAAGTAATGATTTGCTATTGCTATAAAACAAGATAATGTAAATGTTAATCACCAATTAAATTGTTTGCACAAGCTAAACTGATTTGGTGATTTTTGCGGGAAGGCTAGGAGGTTTAAGAAATACCTTCCTCAAAAGCCAACCCTATCGACAGCAGTTCAGAAAGCAAAAAAGTGTCAGCCGAAGAGCCATCGACAGACGAACTCCCGACCATAGAATTTCCCTCACGAGGGAAACTCAAAGCCAGTTCTTGGCGCATCCATCAAAAAATTGGCTATGGGTATTTTGTAGCTATCGGAATTGGCTTTTTTGGCTCACTGACTGGGTTAGTGATCGCCAACTACTACCGGGGAAGGGAAGTCAGGCAATTCAATCAAGCCTATGAACAGGGGCAGCTACTGAGTAATTATAAAGATGCGGTAGTAGGGGCGCAATTACATAGCTCTAACCTAGTTGCTGTATTGGAAAATCCACAACAGCTAGAAAGCAAAAAAGCCGATTTTCTGAAGAATGTTGAAAAAGCCAAGCAATTAGAATCAAAAATTGCCGGATTTATCGACAGTAAACCTAAAAGACTAGCAGCAACAAGTTCAACTTTACAGACGTTATTGCTGGATTACAAGAATAACTTAAAAGCTCATGTTGACCAAATCGAGATCGTCTTAAAAGAAGTTGGCTCCCCACAAGTGCAGCCTCAGCAGATTTCCGCTGCCCGATCGCAGTTATTGACAATTATGCGTGGTCAAACGGCCGTGCGACTAGATCAGCTTTCTCAAAACTTGGCTAATATCCTGCAAACTGCTGAAGTTCAAGAGCAAGAAAGGCAAAAAGCGGTTGAGCAGGCAAAAGTAGTTGAGCGGTTCATCGTGATTATGAGTATGCTGGTTTCGGTGGCGATCGCAGCTATTGTAGCTTGGCGTACCAGTCGAGCGATCGCAGAACCGGTTATCACTGTCACCCAAGTAGCTGAACAAGTGGCGAGAAAACATAATTTTGATTTGCGAGCGCCTGTTACTACTGAAGATGAAATTGGACTACTCGCCAAATCTCTAAACCGTCTGATTGAGCGGGTATCTGAGCGAACAAAAGAACTACAACAAGCTAAAGAACTAGCGGAAGCTGCTAGCAAAGCAAAAAGCATATTTCTGGCCAATGTCAGTCACGAATTACGCACACCATTAAATGCTGTCATTGGCTTGAGCCAACTTTTAGAAGATGATGCTACCGATCTTGGTTTATCGGTAGACTTTATCACAGATTTAGAAACAATTAACTCTGCTGGTAAGCACCTATTGCACTTGATTAACGAAATCCTCGACTTGTCAAAAATTGAAGCGGGGAAAATGACCCTCTATCCTGAGACATTCGAGATTGCAACGCTGATTCATAACGTCGTCCTCACAGTTAAACCAGCTATAGAAAAAAATGCCAATGTTTTAGAAGTGGATTTTGATGAGCAACTTGGCACCATGTACGCCGATCAAACCAGGATGCGGCAGGTATTATTAAACTTACTAAGCAACGCCAGCAAATTCACTACAAACGGCAAGGTGACGCTCACAGTCAAAAGAGACAAGGATGAATTACGGCTGGATGCTCCTTTAGGTATGATTATTTTTACCGTTACCGACACAGGTATAGGTATGTCTAGCCGTCAACAACAGCAGTTATTTCAACCTTTTACACAAGGGGATACCTCAACTACCAAAAAGTATGGAGGTACGGGACTAGGGTTAGCAATTAGCCGCCACTTTTGCCAAATGATGGGTGGTGAGATTATTGTCAAAAGTCAGCCGGGAGTTGGCTCTACTTTCAGCATTCGTCTGCCAATGACTGTGCAGGATTGAATGGGGCATGGGAAAGAGGACTTGGGGACAAGGAGAATTGGGGACAAGGGGAAACACTTGTTGCAAGTTCTGATTTAAGTCCCCTTGTCCCCTTGTCCCCTTGTCCCCTTGTCTCCCCTGCCCCCTGCTCCTTAGCTCCCTCATCTCCCGATCTAAGTAATAATAGTTACCTTCCCTGTATCCAAGTCATAACGACCTCCGACAATTTTCAATTTGCCCGATCGCACTTGCTCAGTTAAAAGCTGCGATCGCTCCAACTGTTCAATTTGATATTGCACATTGGCAACCACAGCATTCTCAACTGCATCACCCGGCTGACTCTTGACCTTTTCCACTGCTGGCTTAATTGCCTTCACAAAAGTACTAATATCACCGAGTAACGATTCGTTTTGGACGGCGGCAGTTACAGCCCCACAACGCTCATGACCCATTACCATCAATAGTGGAGAGGCTAATAAGACAACCGCATATTCGATACTACCGATCGCTTCATGTGTAGCGATATTTCCGGCAATCCGAATATCAAAAATGTCTCCAATCCCCTGATCAAAAACAATTTCTGCGGGGACTCGTGAATCCGCACAACTAAGAATAGTTGCAAATGGATATTGAGCTTGAGCAACTTCTTGCACCCGCAGCGCGGATTGATCGGGGTATTGGGGTTGATGAGCAACAAATCGCTGATTCCCCTCCATCAGCTTTTGTAAAGCTGCATCAGGATTGAGGGATTCAGGGGAAGTTGAGGGTATTTCAGCAGCTTTAGCCTGTTCCACCCGCCAAAGTAAATCGCTGGCGGATAGCATCATTCCAAACGCACCAGTCATTCCCAACTTCAAAAAGTCACGACGTTCCATGAAATGCTTCATTGAATTTATAATCTTACATCGACGCTACACATCTGACAGAGCGAACTTCCATCACATCAGAAACGTAACAAGTACCTCCAAACTTATTAAGGAGTGGTTTAATATTTTCTACAACCCGCTTGAGTTCTTCTGGCATACAAAACGCGAGAATGTAAACATTATCAAGCATGGTCATGTCTAAATCTTCTGTCGTTCCTAGCAATCCTTTACCAGCAACATTTCGGATTACGGCATGGTTATGTACACCCGATTTGTTTAAACTATCTAAAATTTTGGCAAGCTCAAAAGAATTGGCGATAATTTCTATCTTTTTAACTAAGTGCATATTATTACCTCCAGAATAGGTTAATTCCGTAGAGATATAACGGAATTCCCACAATAATATTGAACGGGAATGTTACTGCTAGAGCGGTTGAAACATACAGGCTGGGATTTGCTTCGGGAACAGTCATTCGCATAGCCGCAGGAACAGCAATGTAAGAAGCACTGGCACACAATACAGCGAATAACAGCGAATCTCCGCGAGGCATACCGATCAATTTGGCAATTACCAACCCAATGCCTGCATTGAGTATAGGAATTAGTATGGCAAATAAAATTAGGAAAACTCCGGTTTTTTGCAAGTCTTTAATTCTTCTGGCAGCGACTAATCCCATATCTAGTAAAAAGAAAGTGAGAACGCCATAAAATAACCCTTGAGTAAAGGGTTCTAATACGTGCCAACCGCGTTCTCCTGTCAAGACACCGATAAAGAGACTACCGACTAATAGAAAAACTGAACTATTAAGAAATGCTTCTTGCAAAACTTCCGGCCACGATAAGTCCCGCTTTCCATCGACGGCGAATATATTCACCAAAATTAGACCAACTATAATCGCTGGAGATTCCATCAGGGCAAGGGCTGCCACCATGTAACCATCAAAAGGAATGCCAAGCTCAGTCAAAAAAGCGCTAGCCGTGATGAAGGTGACGGCACTGATAGAACCGTAAGTTGCTGCGATTGCAGCCGCATCGTAAGTATCCAATTTCCACTTCAGGATAAAAAAGGTGTAAATTGGAACAACACAAGCCATCATCATTGCTGCTGCGAGTGTTAGAACGACTTCCTGAGTTACACCGCTTTTGATTAGTTCTACCCCTCCCTTAAAACCAATGGCAAACAGCAGATACAACGAAAAGAGTTTGGGCATTGGTGCGGGAATTTCTAAATCAGACTTGACAAAAACAGCAATCATGCCTAAAAAGAAAAACAGGATTGGCGGATTCAAAATGTTGGATACAATTAAGCTGATATCCATATCCACTCCTCCTTGTATTGGTTAAACCTGAAATTAAAGAAATTTTTCATCTTTAAAAATTTAACGGTTGAATCATGATGTACTGTGTATTGCTACCCTATCTCAATTGGGTACTCAAGGAGTGAATAGTCCTATTGGTGACAATACTTATTCGTTAGGTATTACAGCGTTTGTCAAGCAAATAAACTACACGCTACGGAACATTGAGGTGTCCCTACGAAAATTTGTATAGTCAATTTATGTAGACGCGTTCGCGTAGCGTCTCGTAGAGAAGCGGCTTCCCGCAGGGTATTGCCCCTACTATTGACAACAGAACAAGTTAAAGATTGCCCAATATTTTTATAATTTTTGCTTCCCCGTCGCTGATTTTACGACACAACGCGCAGGAATAACTGGTCGCTAACTTATCTACATAGAAAAGTTAACGTATTGTCGTGGCAATTCATTAATTGCCACAATACAAACCTTGTCTAAATGGCAGTATTTTTATATTTACAACAATTTAGTAAATCCCGCTTGCTCAAAATGACGGTCAGATGTAAAGGCTTGAGTAATCCCCTCCTGTGTCATCACCGCAAAGCTAATACAGTCAGTTAATCCCCAATCTTTATCAGGACGCTGGCTATATAACATCCAACCTTCATCCAGCAATTTTTGATCGAAAGGGATAATTTGCACACTTTTTAAAACTCTCAAACTGTTGATGAAAGCAACTGTCTGAATACGGCTGACTGGTGTACACAGAGCATCTGCAACCTCCAATAGTACAAACTCTTTTGTCACTAAAAGCGTTTCTAAGCGCAGAAGTCTATCCATTACCTCACTTCCCTGGTGATGAAGATTATCCCTAACATTAAGAAGGGCAATCCAGGCGGCTGTATCTACAAAAACTTTCGTCAAGGTTATGATTCTCGCTTTGGCATTCCATAGAGATAATGGTCATGCTGGTGTGCCAAATCGTCAATATCTGTATCAACTGCACAGTTTTTAATCAACTGCCTCAGTTTATCCCAATCGGAGTCTTCTGGCATTGCTGGCTCAGGTGTGCGGTTTTCTTCTACAAAGACAATTATAACTGACTGCCCCTCATGCCCTTCAATTGGTTCATTAGGATGAACCACACCGTTTTGAAATGTGCCTTTGACTGACAGCATAGCTTTTTCTTGCTTCTACATAAATCATGATAGAGTACCATTCTGGTTAAGAATATTGCCATACAATCTTTATTAACCAAGTTTCGTTAAGATATTGTAACCTGGGCAATAGCAACTCTCTATTGATGTGACGCCAGGCAATCGCTTTTTCACATCCATGACAACAACCATCGACTTTCTCAGTCACCTTAACCCTAGCCAACGTCAAGCTGTCGAACATTACTGCGGCCCGTTGCTAGTTGTTGCTGGCGCAGGTTCCGGTAAAACACGAGCGCTGACTTATCGCATTGCCAATCTAATTCTAAAACACCGTGTTGATCCAGAAAATATCCTGGCGGTTACTTTTACCAACAAAGCCGCACGGGAAATGAAAGAGCGGATTCAACGGCTGTTCGCTGAACAGCTGGCGATGAAACAACACGGACAGCGTTTTGATTTGTTGACTGAATACCAACAAACGCAATTGCGATCGCAAGTTTACAAAAACACGATCAAAGATTTATGGTGTGGCACTTTCCACAGTCTATTTTCTCGGATTCTCCGCTTTGATATTGAAAAATATGTAGACGAAAAAGGACGGCGTTGGAATCGTAATTTCTCTATCTTTGATGAATCAGATGTGATGACTCTGATTAAAGAAATCGTCAATAAACAGCTTAATTTAGACGATAAAAAATTTGATGCTCGCTCTGTCCGCTACGCTATTAGTAACGCTAAAAACCAAGGTTTATCGCCCCAAGAATTTGAGCAAGATCAACCCAATTATCGCGGGAGGGTGATTGCCCAAGTCTACAGTTTATATCAAGATAAGTTAGCAGAAAATAACGCTCTCGACTTTGACGATCTAATTCTCGTACCAACTAGATTATTTCAGCAAAACGAGCAAGTCTTGGGTTACTGGCATCGCAAGTTTTGCCATATCCTCGTAGATGAATATCAGGATACTAACCGCACTCAGTATCAACTTATTCATTTATTGGTTACTAATGGCGAAACCAGAAAGAGCGAATGGGAATGGCAAAATCGCTCAGTTTTCGTTGTCGGCGATGCCGATCAATCAATTTACAGCTTTCGGATGGCAGATTTCACCATCTTGCTGGGATTTCAGGAAGACTTTGGTGATGGTTTAGTAGATGATGACACCCGAACGATGGTTAAGCTGGAAGAAAACTATCGTTCTTGTGAAAACATTCTGCAAGCGGCTAATGAATTAATTGAAAATAACACCCAACGGATTGATAAAGTCCTCAAACCAACGCGGGGGCCGGGTGAGCAGATTACTTGTCACAAAGCCGATGAAGAACTGGCAGAAGCGGCATTTGTGATTAATCAAATTAGCACTTTAGAACAGCAAAATCCAGAGTTAAGCTGGGGTAGTTTTGCCATACTTTATCGGACGAATGCCCAATCTCGACCTTTTGAAGAATTGTTGGTGAAATATCAAATTCCTTACACAGTTGTGGGAGGAATGAGATTTTACGATCGCAAAGAAATTAAAGATGTGATTGCGTATTTAAGAGCGATCGCTAATCCATCTGATACAGTCAGTTTATTACGAGTCATCAATACTCCCCGGCGGGGAATTGGCAAAACTACTATTGATGCTTTGGTGAACGCTTCCCAACAACTAGGCACAACCTTGTGGGAAATACTCAGCGATGAAACATCAGTTAATACATTAGCTGGACGGGCAACAAAAGCTGTAAATAGCTTTGCCGAAATGATTAGCCGTTGGCAAGGACAAATTGGCACGCTTCCCGTGACTGAGGTTTTGCAAGGAATACTAGAAGATTCTGGTTATGTTCAAGACTTGATGAGTCAAGGCACAGATGAAGCCACAGATCGGGTACAAAACGTCCAGGAACTTTACAACGCTGCACTGCAATTTCAAGAAGAAAACGAAGAGGTTTCCCTGCGAGACTTTCTGAGTAGCGCCGCCCTCAGTTCCGATTTGGATAATTTAAAAGAAGGACAAACAGCCGTTTCTTTGATGACTTTGCACGCTTCCAAAGGTTTGGAATTTCCCGTAGTGTTTTTAGTGGGATTAGAGCAAGGGCTATTTCCCGGCTACCGTTCGCTGGGCGATCCTGCATCTTTGGAAGAAGAACGCCGCCTATGTTATGTGGGGATTACTCGCGCCCAAGAAAGGTTGTATATATCACACGCGCGGGAACGGCGTTTGTATGGTTCTCGTGAACCCGCCATGCGATCGCAATTTCTCGACGAATTACCAGAAGAATTATTATCCACTCAACGCCTGAGCCGTCAAAGTTATACTAAAAGTGCCTCTACTCCGAATGGAAAGCAAGACACGAAGCAGAATTGGCAAGTAGGCGATCAAGTATTACATAAAACTTTTGGAGTTGGTGAAATTACCCATGTTTTCGGAACTGGTAGTAAGATGTCTGTGGCAATTAAATTTGATAGCTTGGGACAAAAAATTGTCGACCCTAGAGTAGCGCAGTTGCAACGAGTTTAAAGATAAACTCACAAGCCATAGATGCCCGACTTATTTTAAAAGTCGGGCATCTTATTTTTCATATTTCAACTTCTTCAAAGTGTTCAACAGTGGGAAATGGCTCATAAAAATGATGCAGAAGTTTTTTCCACTCTTGATATTTAACAGAACTTCTAAATCCAACAGTATGAGATTCTAAAGTTTCCCATCTCACAAGTAATAAATATTTACTTTGGTCTTCTATACATCTATGCAATTCATGGGACAAATATCCATCCATTGAGGAAATAATTTTAGAAGCTTTTTTGAAAGAATCTTCAAAATCAGATTCTAGACCAGGTTTAACAGGAAGCATTACTGCCTCAATAATCATAAACTTTTGCCGCTTCAATTTAACTAATTGCTGTGAAGTCAGGTTGTTTCTTGGCTGTCTCAGGTTAACGGGAAATCTTGGTTAATAAACCCAGCAGCACTGCGTGTTGCTTCTAAGATTGTGAGTAATCCACTTCCTGGGTGAACTGCACCACCAATCCAGTACAATCCACTAATATTTTCAGAACGAATTGGAGGGCGAAATGGCCCAAGTTGGCTCCAATTGTGGCTGAGATTAAACACAGCACCCAAATGAACTAGATAATCATCGCGCCAAGTTGATGCTGTATAGCACCTCTGGGTGACAATATGTTGCTCAATATTGTCATATCCTAGTAAACTTAGACGTTTAAGAATAAAGTCTTGGTAGCTTTTTTGTTTAATATCCCAGTCAACAGCATAAGAAGTATTTGGAATTGGCACTAACACATATAATGTGCTATGTCCATCTGGTGCATTACTGGGATCTATAATTGTTGGATTGCAGACATAAATCGGCGGATCAGTTTCATCTAATGCAGAATCATCTACCCAAGGGCGATCGCGTCGTCGAATCTGTTCTGATAAATAGATTTGATGATGTGGTAAGTCTTCGTAGCGGCGATTTATACCTAAATAGAGCATGAAGGTAGAGCATGAAAATTGCATTTGGTTAAGCTTGCGGTCAGTGTAGCGACCTCGTGCTGAAGTTGGTAGCAAATGACGAATAGCGTATCCAAAGTCAGCATTGATCACTACTGCATCAAAATTTAGGCGCTCACCACCTGCTAATTCAATACCACGCGTCTGCCCCTGCTCAATCCAGACTTGATGTACTGGACAATTGAGGTGAATTTGCACGCCCAAATCTTGAGCAGCCTTGCCCAACCCCTGCGCCAATGCCCGGAATCCTCCCAATGGGTGCCATACTCCTTGGGCAAATTCCAAAAATGGAATCAGACTGAATACACTCGCTGCCACAGTAGGATGCATTCCCAAATATTTCGAGGGATAGCTGAGAGCATAGACTAAACGCTCATCCTGGAAAAATCGCCAAAAGTGTTGATATAAGCTTTCCCAAGGACGAAATGAAACTAGAGAGACAATTTCATTCCAACGCAAGTAACCCAATAGAGATCGTACAGGACTGCCTAGATAAGGTTTATAGCCCAATTGATATTTACGGATATGCTCTGTGTACCAGCGCTCAAATGCTAATGGTAAATCTGAACGCAGGTTTGCCAATTGTGTTTTAAAGGCTCCTAAATCCGAGGTTAAATCCAGTTGTGTGCCATCCCAAAATCGAATGCGAGTATAAGGTTCCAATCTTTTGAGTTGAACATAGTCAGCAAAATTTAAGCCAGCTTCCTGAAAAAGCTCTTCATATAGGTGTGGCAGTTGGAGAATAGTCGGCCCTGTATCAAAAGCGTATGAATCGACTTCTAAGCCACGCATCCGCCCACCTATACGTTCAGCTGCCTCAAATATTTGCACTTGATACCCTAGTCCAGCAAGACGGATAGCTGTGGCTAGACCACCAGGACCGGCTCCGACAATTGCAATTTTTTTAGACATAGATAAACTCCTCATTTACTTGGGCAATCGATACTGTCAGGAAAGAGTGGTTGAAGATAACCAATCAAAACTTGTTTAGTCTGTGCTACTAGTTGCCGTCGTAAGTGATCGTCTTGGACGAGCGACATTAACTGAAGCGCCCCCGCAATTTCTACACTGACTAAAGCTACTAAATGCCGTTGTTGTGAATTCATTTGCGGTTGCCGTAAAGCAAAGAAGTTATCTAATTGCTCTACAATCTCATGGTCAACTCGCTGATTTACTGCCTGTAATTCGCTAGATATTCGCGATCGCAGCATAGTTACCCGACAACCTGGTTGAGTAGTATAAAATTTATCAAAGTCTTCAATTGCTTCACTCAACAACATTGCTAAGGGGTAATTAATCGTTGAGGGATTAAACCTAGCCGCAAATAACTCTCGCATTTGCTGTGCATATCGCTCTGATAGCGCATGAACAATAGCCTCCTTGTCAGGAAAAAAGCGGTAGAGTGAACCAATTGAGATATTTGCCTGCTTTACAATCAATTCGGTTGAAACCGCTTCATAGCCAACTTCTTCCAATAACTGAGCAGCTATATCCAAGATTTGATTGACCCGTTGGCGACTGCGGGTTTGTTGCGGTAATCGACGAAGTGTTTCGGGATTGTGAATCCTGGAAGACATGAATTGGTTAGGAGCAAACACGAGCAGATATCATGTTACCACTATCAAACGCGACAATTATTCATTTTTTTGGAGACGGTGTTCTTTCCTCTTTGCACCGATGACCTCAGCCCCTGTGCTCCTTCTACCCCTCAAGCTTGTGAGAAATGCGGAACTGGCAAATTCTCATACTATTTCTTTATGAAGCTGTGCCAATTTTTTTGGCTTGTTATTTCTTCCTTTGTTTGTGTCCTACCTTGCAGGAAGCATCGTTTCTTTAAAAATTGTTAGAGAAACTTTATCAAATCCTTGCACAAAAGGCTCTCCACTGCCATATCACCCTGGAAATTAACAGAACTCTACCACGAATCTCCATAAGTTTTTGGCGATTGTTGTAATAAATGCGACCTATTTCAGAATATTTACTGAAGTTACTCCCTTATATAAAGGTTAGTTTTAATACATGAGTTCCCAAGGCTCAGTTACACCGCGTACAACAAGTTCGACTAAGTTGTTACATTGGTTCCCCTAAGTTAAGGGGTAAACCTACTAAAGTTTCAACCAATTCAAGTTTGACCACTCAACAAACGCAGAGAAGACAGGAAATGTCTCCGGCTTTGCGCTGTTTCTTGCTGAGAACGTACTACCAATTCCCCTTACACATATTCGGAGTAAAACAATGGCTGGCAAAACATACTACGTTTCTGGAACAGGTAATGATAAAAATGATGGCTCGAACGAGAAAGCCGCATTTCGCACCCTCCAAAAAGCTGGGGACTTGGTAGCCGCAGGTGATACCGTCTATGTGATGAATGGTACTTACACAAATCCTTATGCGAATATTTTAAGTATCGCGAATAAAAATGGTAGTGCCAATGCGCCGATTACTTTTAAAGCATTGTCAGGACATAACCCAGTTTTAGCTACAGATAAACATAATTGGAATGCCATTTCAATCACTGGTTCTTCTTATATTAATATTGAAGGATTGACTCTCAAAGGTGCGCGAGACAAAATCACACTAGCTTACGCGCTCAAAGAAAAGACAAATCTAAATAATCCCGCCACCTCTGGGAATGGCATCAACATTACTTATAGTGAAGAAGGTTCCAAAAAGCGCTCGCATCATATCACAATTGAAGGCAACAATATTTCCAAGTTTCCCGGTGGTGGAATTGCAGCCATTGAAGCAGATTACATTACCGTAAAAAATAACGTTGTCTCTGGAAATTCCTGGTACTCACCTTTTGGAACTCAGGGAATCTCAGTGTTGCACCTGTGGAATTCTGATAAAAATACCAAAGATTACAAAGTAGTTATTGAAGGCAATACTGTTTTCGATAATAAGCAATTGGTTCCTTACTATGTCGTAGGAAAAATTACTGAAGGGCATGGCGTAATGGTTGACCGTGCCTATATCGGTAACGATTCCTATAAAGGAAAAGTCCTAATCAGCGATAATCTAATCTACAAGAATGGTGGTTCAGGTATCCAACTTTTCAGAGCGGATAATCCCATAGATGTCTTGCACAACACGACCTACAAAAACTCTCAAGTCTTGACAACAGGTGAAATATTCATTAACAAAGCCAATGACGTAGATGTTGAAGACAGTATCTTTTTCGGGAAAGGTGGACAAGCCATTAACCCCATCTCCAAAGCTACAGGTTTCTCTTTTGAAGATAACCTTGTTTACAACGGCAGTTTCAAAAATACAGGAAGCGGAAGCGGTAACATCATTGGGCAAGACCCTTTATTTGTTAACCCAGCAAGCGGTAACTTTGATTTACAAGCCTTAAGCCCTGCAATTATAGGAGGAACAACATTAGGAATTATCGATTAGAGAGTAATTTACATTTATTGCTCCCCTTAAAATTTATGACAAAGTACTACATTTCTGGAATAACTAATGTGTGGTACTGGATTGATTCTCCTCAACGTCTTATTTCAGTGATGCAAAATCTAAAAAACAACAAAAAACCCCATCATTCATACAGGTTGGGGGCATAGATAAAACATAGTATATTCCATGAGCTAGTGATTATTCTCGATAATGTCAGTTTCCATAGAAGAAAAGATATCTTAGCTCAGATTGAGGTAGAAATGCCAAATATTATCCGAGAATTATTACCAGAGTATAGTCCAGATTATAATTTAATTAATTAGTTTGGCATTCAGCAAAAGCTCAATACTTATTACGGTTGATTTTGATTAGACCAAATTGGCAGTTGATTGACTTTTTCAAATGTTAATTCTACATAAGTTGTTTGGCTTTGTCCAATTGTTGTTGTACCAAAATAGCCTTGAGACCCACTATGAGCATGAGGACCTGTTTTTATAACTGTATAACGTCCTTGAAGACGAGCTTGATTAAAAGGTGAGCCTACTGTAATTGGCCAGCGTGAAGCAAATACAATCTGGCTAATATCTTCAATCCAGTCTCGACTACCTACGAGTTGGTACACATGGTCAACTTTATCAAAGCCTTTTTCGCCATCAAAATCACCACCTATCGAAACAACAATTAATTGAGCATTTAGCCAATGATCGAGATCAGGAACCGCACCAAGAGCAACTTGCACTCCACCACTAGTTCCAACTAAAATCATTTTCAGCCCTTGTTTAGGACGTTTGGATAAAGGATATACGGCATTCATGCGATCGACGATCGCATTCGCAATTCCCAAGTTATAAATATGTCCATAACGGTCATCGGCAGAAATAGCAAACCGCCAGAGATTACGGATTTTAATTAAAACATCTGTATTAGAGAACAAACCATCTGCTTTTTCAGCTGCACTCCACAGAGGTGCTAATAACCGTTGCCCTCCTAAACTTTCGTTAGCAGCGGAGTAAGGAAAAACATCCCGCACTGTTACACAATTACGATGAATTTGCTCTAATTTATTTAAAAAAAATTCTTCACCTGGAGTTAATTGGTTGGCGGAAAAATCTCCTACTCCTGGTAAAAAAACTATATAGCAATCAATATCTTTCGACTTGTCAACTTTCAGTAAACGGTTATCCCTGAGTAACTTTTTCGTTGGATATTTCTTAATACCCAAACTTTCAGAACTTTGACTCAACCACCATACCAATGTTCCCACAGGGGCAAAAGTTCCCCAGGCGAGAAGTATTATACCTGCTAAAACCAACAGCCTTAATGTTCCACTTTGCAACCATAGCAGTATTTGTCCGCCAATCTTACGCATTTGAGATTATTGTTTTATATAGTTAATAAATAAAATAATATTGAGCTTAAAGCTTTTGATTTTTAATTGCTTATTCTATAAAATTTTACTTTTTGTAATTTGTCATCCCTCATTAGTTAGAAAAAATGAGCAGTAATAATAAATCAAGGCATGGTTTGTGTCATACACTTCGGTATGCTCTAGCTTTGAATGGCGACTTCTATGAGAATGCTCGCAATACACAGCGAAACCAGAGTTTAGCTCTAAGTATTGTAATTCTAGCTGCTATTTCTCATGCCATAGGTAGTGGCGTAATTTTATTAATAAATCGAGCTACAGTTTTTGTACTTTTGACGGGTCTTTTGATTGATGCGATCGCTATTGTTGCAGGATACTATTTTTGGACATTCACAATTTTGAAGATTGGGCAATGGCTCAAACCTATCGATCCTACTTACGGTGACTTACTTATTCCGATAGGCTTTGCCTATGCACCGCAAGTACTGAATTTTTTAACTCTCATTCCCTTACTAGGACGACCAATTGAGCTTATATTGGCGTTGTGGAGTTTATTGGCGGTAATTGTCGCAGTACGCCAAGGGTTAGATATTACTACTCAACGAGCAACATTTATTTGTTTAGTAGGCTGGCCCTTAATTCAAATTGCGATCGGTTTTGTACAAGTTTTGGAGCAACAATTGGTAAGATGGACAAGCTGAGAGGCATCCTACCCGCAGGGAACGTAGAGAAGCCCATTGCGAATTGGGTTTATTGTCTGACATTCCATGAATTTAATCACAGGTGTGGAGTGGGAGCTTAGTGGAATTGTTAGTAAATCATTTTGGAAAGATTTTTCCTGATTAGAAATGTTACAGCAATTGTGGGGTTTTGTATGAATTAAGATTCGATTAATGCTGTAGCAACAATCCTTCATCAGTATCCATAGCTGCGAGGGGATTTTCTATATCTATCGATGAAACCTGTGCTTCTAGCTTGTCACAACTTGAGCGCACTAAACGCAAACCTGCATCTAATGAAAGTTGAGTAGTTGTTGGGGTAAAGTCTTGCAAGATGCTGGCTTCTATCGTCTGATACTGATCAAGGTGTCTGCTGAGTTTTGCCAGAAAATTTGCTCCTTCGCCACCAACAGCGCTGGCAAACTGCAAAATGGAATCGACGTAAGCTCTAACTTTGGGGTTTTTAATTCCTTCTGTAGCTGAGGCGTAGAGCAATTCCCCATTAAGATATTCAAAATCTGGTACATACAAGCGATTGCCAACTAGTTCAAATATCTGCATTCCTTTAGATGGCCTTACTGTTAACTTCTCGTGCCTGACTCGATCAGCTAATTTTTCCAGTAATGTAATTACAAATAAAATTACAGAGGGAAAGTTGCTATCTATACACCTGATTTCTACTGTGCCAAGTTTGTTGAGTCGAACTGGATTCCAAGCTGACTTGAGTAAGCTAACTCCCGCTTCTTTGAACAGGTTCGGTTGAATTCCGGCTTTTTCCATCGCTTGCAGCCAAGCATAATAACGAGCGAACTGCTGCTCAACTAAGCTCTCAACACTTTCGGCATAAGGCATGAGTCCACCGACAGGTTGTAAATTAGTATAAACTCCTTCCCAACCGAAGGTTTCGCTACCTCGATAACGAATTGTATGCACGGCTAGCCCGAACACCTGTCCTTCATAAAAGGGACACGCCCGCGTCAGGGAAATAAGTGCAGAGTCGCAAGCTGTAGCTAAATTATAGATATTTAATAGTTCTTCTCGCTCAATTGATGCCGAGTTATAAGATACTGCAACACGAGGGTCAATTACCCCAGGCGGGACTTCCAAATGCAGGTGTGTACCTGTACATTTCCCGGCGTGCAAAAATTTTGAAATGCCGACAGTTTGCGCTTGGATATGGTAATTAGGGTGATCTCGCATAACTGGCATAGTAGGCAAAGGATAGCTAGACAGAGGGTAAAGGCGTAAACCCATCTGTTGCGCTACAGCGATCGCCAATTTGAGATTTTTGAGATAGACTCTCGCTAGTTCCTTGGCAGTGTCGGCAGGAGGTGTGTTAATTTCTACCATGCTTTTAACGAACTCTGCCACAAAGTAATTTGGGTTTAAACCTTGTGCTTGAGCTTTGAAGTGACAACTCTTTAAAAACTCATCGGCGCGATCGCTCAAGCTACCAGCTTCATCTACCAGAAAAAATTCTTGCTCCAGACCGATACGACGCTTAACTATCGCCATCAAGACCTCCACAAGGGTAATCCGCCATAGCCTCAATATATGTAGCTTAAAGGATAAAGTTACCGCAAGACAAAACCGATTTGAGCCAATTGATTTGGAAAATCCTAGAGTGAAACACACTCCCGTCCCTGGTCATTAGTAATGATTTCTCTTTAATATGTCAAAAATTAATAATAATTTCCAGTTTAAATCACAGTAGGATTTAGAATTGAGATAAATCTCATAGAATAGAAGTTAATAATCGGCAGTGTAAGATCACAAGATTTCAAATAATGATAGTAGAGTGGGTAAGCAACATTATTTCCCCTAAACATATAATCAACGAGCAAGAACCGATCACAACTATCCTGTAATTATTCGCACGAAGCAGTTAAACATTTTATAATTAATGCTTTTTAGTACCACAATAAGTGTTTTGTAGCTAATTTAAAAATTTAGCTCACTCAAGTGGCAATATAAATATGAATATTATCCTTACCAATTACAACTTCATCAAAGTTATTTATGATGGTAGAAATACTTGCCTTTATCGTGCTTTTAAAGAGCCAGAAAGAATCTCAGTAATTATCAAAACTATAAAAGCTGAGTATCCCACTAGAGAACAAATTGCCTACATCAAGCATGAGTATCAAATACTGCGATTTTTGCAGATAGAAGGAGCTATTCAAGCTTTAGGTTTAGAAAGTACACAAAATGGCGTAGCACTTATCTTGCAAGATTTTGAAGGAGAGACGCTCAAGGATATTATTAACACACGTAGTCTGGAACTAAACAGTTTTTTGCAAATTGCTATTCAATTAGCTGTAACACTATATCAACTACATCAAAATAATCTTATTCATAAAGATATTCAACCTCATAATATCCTCATCAATCCCAACACAGGTAAAATAAAAATTATTGACTTTAGCATTGCATCACGCCTATCTAGAGAAAATCAGATAGTTAATGATTTCAATTTGCTGGGAGGTAGCCTCGCTTATATTTCGCCTGAGCAAACTGGGAGAATGAACCGCTCAATAGACTATCGAACTGATTTTTACTCATTAGGAGTGACATTTTACGAAATACTAACTAGCAAGCTGCCCTTTGTCGCAGATGACCCTTTAGAATTAGTTCATTCACACATTGCTAAGATCCCACTCCCGCCTCACAAATTAAATACCAAAATTCCGATAGCAGTTTCCGATATTGTCATGAAATTATTAGCTAAAACTGCTGAAGAAAGATATCAAAATGCTTTAGGATTAAAAGCAGATTTAGAAGTATGTTTACATCAATTAGAAACGACTGGTAAAATTGAAAATTTTGCTATTGGTCAACTTGATTTATCTAGCCGTTTTCTTATTCCCCAAAAACTTTACGGTCGAGAACGAGAAGTTGTGGAATTGATGAATGCTTTTGAACGAGTTAGTTCTGGTGCAACTGAGTTAATGCTAGTTAATGGTTATTCTGGAATTGGTAAAACTTCGCTAGTGAATGAAGTTCATAAACCTATCATTCGGCAGCGTGGTTATTTTATTTCTGGAAAGTTTGATCAGTATAAACGTAATATTTTTTATGCTTCATTAATTCAAGCTTTTCAAGAATTAATGCGACAAATATTAACAGAAAATGCTGAAAAGCTAACAAACTGGAAAAAGAAACTTTTAGAAGCGGTTGGTATCAACGGCCAAGTTATTATTGACTTTATTCCTGATATTGAAAAAATCATCGGCTCTCAGCCCGAAATACCACAGCTAGGAATTAACGAAGCTCAAAATCGCTTTAATCGATTATTCAAACAACTTATTTATGTATTTTCTCAAGCCAAACATCCACTAGTAATTTTTCTGGATGACTTACAGTGGACAGACTCAGCTTCTCTTAAGCTAATTCAATTGCTGATTAATGACCCTGAGGGTAAACATTTATTAATAATAGGAGCATATAGAGATAACGAGGTGAGTCCAACTCATCCATTAATACTAACTCTAAAAGAATTAAAAAAATCTAGTGCAAACGTCAATAATATTGTTCTCCAGCCTTTGGACATTTCTCATATTAATCAGTTAGTTAACGATACATTGCGTAGTTGCCTAGAGAATTCAGATAAACTAGCTAATTTAGTATTTAGTAAAACGCAAGGAAATCCATTTTTTGTAACTCAGTTGCTCAAATCACTTTACCAAGATAACTTGTTGTATTTTAACTTTAATACAGGTTTTTGGCAGTGGGATATTGAAATTATCAAAGACATTGATATTACTGATAATGTCGTTGAGTTAATGGTTAATCAAATTCAAAGACTATTACCAACAACACAGGAAGTTTTAAAATTAGCTGCTTGCATTGGCGATAAATTTAGTTTAGATATTTTAAGTATTGTTAACCAAAAATCTTTTTCAGAAACGGCTAAAGAACTATGGGAGGCTCTGCAAGCAGGTTTAATTTTACCTATAGATTCGTCTTATAAAATACCTTTGGTTGTTAGTGAGCAGTTAGAAGAACAACTGATAATAGAGCTAATAGAGCAAGAACAGAAAATAATTGCATACAAGTTTTTGCACGACCGTGTGCAGCAAGCATCTTATTCTTTAATTACAGATATTAAGAAAAAAGAAATTCACCTAAAAATTGGGCAATTACTTCTACAAAAAAGTTCGCTTGAAGAACGAAAAGAAAATATTTTCTATTTAGTAAACCACCTAAACTATGGTAGAAATTTACTAACTTCAAAGTTAGAGAAATATGAGTTATCTGCGCTCAATCTCATAGCGGGACAGAAAGCGAAAGCAGCAGCCGCTTATGAGTCAGCTATGCGCTATTTTAAGGTAGCTTTGAGCCTATTGACAGCTTCTAGTTGGAATCAAAAATATGAACTTACATTAACTTTGCATCAGGAAGCAGCAGAAGCGGCATTTCTTAGCGGTGATTTTGAGCAAATGGAGATATTAGCTGAAATAGTGCTACAACAAGCTAAAACGCAACTGGAAAAAGTCAAAGTTTATGAGTTGCGTATCAAAAGTTGTGAAGTGCAAAGAAAACTACTTGAAGCAGTGCAGCTTGGACTAAAAGTTCTGGAAATGTTGGGAGTAAAACTCAATCAGTCACCAACTGCATTAGATGTTCAGCAAGCTATTCAAGAAACTACAAATAATTTAGCAGGCAAAGAAATAGAAGATTTAATAAATTTGCCTTCAATGACAGACGTTGACAAGCTAGCAGCTATGAGGCTTATATCAAGTTTAGTTCCTGCTGCCTATCAATCTGCACCTGCATTATTTATTTTGATGGCTTGCCAACAAGTAAATTTATCTATTAAAAATGGAAATACGCCTTTTTCAGCTAGCGGTTTTGCTGATTATGGAGTGGTTTTTAGTGGCTTATCACAAGATATTGAAGCTGCTTATCAAATTGGACAATTAGCTTTAAATTTATTAGAGCGGTTAGATGCTGTTGAAGTTAGAAGCCAAGTCTTATTTAAAGTATCAACTTTTATAATCCATTGGAAGCATCATGTTAGAGATACTTTACCACTTTTAGAAGATGCTTACTCTAGCGGATTAGACTCTGGGGATTTAGTACATACTGGATATTCAGCTAGCAATAAGTGTCAATATTCATACTGGAGTGGTTCGGAATTAAAAAGTCTAGAACAGGAAATGGCAAGATATGGTAAGCTGATTGCTCAAATCCATCAGGAAACTGCCCTGAAATGGCATCAAGTATTTCACCAAGCAGTTTTGAATTTAATAGGATTATCAGAAAACCCTTGCCGTTTAATTGGTGAATCTTACAATGAAGATAGATTATTAAAACTGCACATAAAATCAAACGAGCGAACAGTAATACACTATGTATTCCTTAATAAACTAATTTTATGTTATCTATTTGGTGAATTTACTCAAGCTATAGAAAATTCTATCAAAGCGGAACAGTATTTAGATGGAGTGACAGGCTGGTTAAATGTGCCATTATTCCATTTCTACGATTCTCTAGCACAACTTGCAATCTATCCATCGGCTTCATTCGCATCTCAAGAAAATCTTCTAGACAAGGTGAAAATTAATCAACAAAAAATGCGGAAATGGGCAGACCATGCACCCATGAATTTTCAGCATAAACATGATCTGGTAGAAGCAGAGAAAGCACGAGTATTAGGTCAATATTGGCAAGCATTGGAATATTATGACCGAGCCATTGGTGGAGCTAAGGAACAAGGATACATCCAAGAAGAGGCTCTTGCCAATGAACTAGCAGCAAAGTTTTATTTTGAGTGCGGTAGAGAAAAGGTAGCTCAGGCTTATCTCACTGATGCTTACTATGGATATATGCGCTGGGGAGCAACAGCAAAGCTTAGAGATTTAGAAATCAAATATCCCCAAATTTCTGCCCGGCTGTTAGAGCAAAGAATGCACAGCCCTAATCAGAGCCTACTTGTTCAATCATTAAATTCAAGTATTAGCAAACCTTTTGATTTAGCAACATTTATCAAAGCTTCACAAGCACTTTCTGGAGAAATAGTTTTTGAAAAATTGCTAGCTAAATTAATGCAAATTGTGTTAGAAAATGCTGGTGCAGAAATAGGATTTTTGATTTTAGAGAGAGCAGGTAATTTATTCATCGAAGCTTCAGGTAGATTTGGTCAAACTGAAATAAATGTACGGCAATCAACACCTGTAGAGATGAGTCAGCAATTACCTATATATATAATTAATTATGTACATCGGACTCAGGAAAATGTTGTACTTAGCAATGCTACCTGTGAGGGAAAATTTACGACGGATAGCTATATTGTTCGGCACAAACCAAAATCTATTTTATGTAGCCCAATTATTCATCAAGGTAAGCTGTTTGGTATCCTTTACTTAGAAAATAGATTGATTGCTGGAGCTTTTACACCGGAACGATTAGAAGTTTTACAACTTTTATCATCACAAGCAGCTATTTCGTTAGAAAATGCTCGTCTATATAATGATTTAGAAGAATATAATCGGACATTAGAAATAAAAGTTAAAGAGCGCACTCTAGAATTACAAGATAAAAACTTAGAATTACAACAGCAAATTAGCGAACGGCAAAAAGCTGAAGAAATAGCCGCATCTGCTAACCGTGCCAAGAGTGAATTTCTCGCTAACATGAGTCATGAACTCCGAACCCCACTCAATGGTATTTTGGGTTATACCCAAATATTCCAGACAGATACATCTTTAACTCCTCAGCAAAGGAATGGCGTAAATATTATCCATCAGTGTGGCGAACATCTACTAACATTGATTAATGATATTTTAGACATCTCTAGAATAGAAGCTCGGAAAATGGAGCTTTACTTACAAGAGTTTAATTTATCAGCTTTTTTAGAAGGAATAGTAGAAATTTGCCGGATTCGGGCTGAACATAAGGGAATCAGCTTAATTTATCGCCCTTTATATCCACTACCTAGTTTAGTTCGCGCCGACAATAAACGTTTACGTCAAATTTTAATTAATTTACTAAGTAATGCGGTTAAGTTTACAAAAAAAGGTAGCATTACTTTTAAAGTAGGCTATGTAAATCAGGATAGAGACTGGACAATAAATACAGGTAGCCTAGCAGGTCAATTATCAAGATCCAAAATTAGATTCCAGGTAGAAGATACAGGAACTGGTATTGCTTCAGAGCAATTAGAAGAGATATTTTTACCTTTCAAGCAAGTAGGTGAAGATAGCTTGAAGAGAGAAGGAACCGGATTGGGTTTGACTATTAGCCGCCAATTGGTTCAAATGATGGGAAGTGAATTATATGTTACAAGTGAATTAGGTAAAGGCAGTGTTTTTTGGCTTGATTTGGAATTACCAGAAGTTTTTCAATATACTAAAATTGATGCTAATAAACTTAACATCATTGGTTTTTTAGGGCCTAAACACAAAATTCTTGTAGTGGACGATAAATGGGAAAATCGGTCTGTATTGGTTAATATCTTAGAACCTTTAGGCTTTGAAGTTCTAGAAGCAACTGATGGTTTAGATTGCCTTCACAAAGTTCCTGAATTTCAGCCAGACTTGATTCTTATGGACTTGGTAATGGCAAAAATGGATGGATTTGAAGCTACGCGTCGCCTCAGAGCCTTACAAAACTTTCAAGAAGTGATAGTGATTGCTATTTCAGCTAGTGTATTTGAATTTAATCAACAAGAAAGTCGCAAAGTAGGATGTGATGGTTTTCTGCCAAAACCAATCCAAAGAGTAGAACTATTAGAAAAGTTACAGGTTCACTTAGGGTTAGAATGGATATATGAAGATCAAGGTAAGGCAAAAAAGATAAAAGACGAAAACAATAGTCTTACTAATAGTTTACAGTTGGCATCTCAGGCTACTATTATACCTCCTTCAGCAAGCGAACTGGCAATTTTGCTAGATTTGGCTATGCGGGGAAATTTAATAAGTATTGCTGAACGATCTGTAGAACTAGAAAAAATAGATGAGAAGTTGCAGCCTTTTGCTAGCCATTTATATCAACTGGCTAAAGGTTTTAAAGGCAAACAAATATTAGAGTTTCTTCAAAAGTATTTTGGGGCTATATGAAAAATGATTCTAATAGATCTAGTGTCATTTTAATCGTTGATGACACTCCTATCAATTTAGAAGTACTTTATGATTTTTTAGGCAAAGCTGGATTTACGGTTTTGATTGCTGAAGACGGCGAAAGCGCGATCGCTAGGGCTGAATATGCCCCACCAGACTTAATTTTGTTAGACATTCTCATGCCGGGAATGGATGGTTTTGAAACTTGCCGATTGTTGAAAAAGAGTGGATTAACGCAAGATATTCCGATCATTTTTATGACTGCACTTTCCGAAACCGTGGATAAAGTCAAAGGCTTTGAACTGGGTGCAGTCGATTATCTCACCAAACCGCTTCAGCACCAAGAAGTTTTAGCTAGAATTCAACTTCATCTCAAGTTGCGATCTCTGACAAAAACCTTGCAAGAACAAAATTTACGCTTGGAAAGTGAAATTGCTGAACGCTTACAAGTAGAAGAAAAAATCCGCGAACAAGCTGCTTTACTAGATATTACGAGCGATGCAATTCTTGTCAAAGATTTTGACAATCAAATCCGTTTTTGGAACCAAGGAGCAGAACATTTGTATGGCTGGAAAGCTACGGAAGTAATTGGTAAGAATGTTAAGCAAATTTTATATCTACCAGAAACCCTATTTCAAATCCAGGATATTTATGCAAATATAGCTAAGTCTGGTTTCTGGCATGGTGAATTACACCAGGTTAATAAAAAGGGGCAAGATATTATTGTTGCCAGTCGTTGGACTTTAATGCGCGATCGCAACGGGCAAGCAATATCGATTTTAACCGTAAATACTGATATTACCGAAAAAAAGCATTTAGAAACTCAAGTTCTACGGGCGCAACGTTTAGAAAGTATTGGCACCCTAGCTAGTGGCATAGCTCATGACCTGAACAATATACTGACTCCGATTTTAACGACAACACAATTGTTACAGATGAAAACGCCCGATACTGATGAGCGTAATCAACAGATGTTAAAAACTATAGAAAATAATTCTAAACGTGGGGCTGCTTTAGTTAAGCAAGTCTTGCAGTTTGCCCGAGGAATTGATGGTCAGCGTACCGTTGTGCAAATGAACCATTTATTTTTAGAAATTCAGCAAATTGTCCAAGAGACTTTTCCAAAATCGATTGAATTGACAGAGCATATTCAGCCTGAACTTTGGGCTGTAATTGGCGATGCAACGCACCTACATCAGTTACTGATCAACTTAGTAGTTAATGCTCGTGATGCTATGCCCAAAGGTGGCCATATCGAAATTTCTGCGGAAAATCTCTTGATTGATGGAGATTATGCACGCATGAATCTGAATGCCCACGTTGGTTCTTATATTGCTATTACTGTTGCAGATACAGGCATGGGGATGCGCTCAGAGATTATCGATAGAATCTTCGAGCCGTTTTTTACCACTAAAGAGATTGGCAAAGGTACAGGATTGGGTTTGTCTACCGCCAAAGGTATCATCCAAAGTCATGGTGGTTTTGTAACTGTGACTAGTCAAACCGGCAAAGGTACGGAATTTAAAGTTTACTTGCCGGCAGTGGAAGTAGCAAAAGCGCCCTTAGTAGAAGACCTGGAGTTATTTAAAGGTAATGGAGAATTAATTTTAGTTGTTGATGACGAAACCAGAATTTTAGAAACTACTAAAATATTATTAGAAGTTTACAGCTACAGAGTACTGACAGCTAGTAATGGAATTGAAGCGATCGCACTTTATGTTCAACACGAAAATGAAATAAGCGTAGTGTTGATGGATATGATGATGCCTTTAATGGATGGTGCAACTGCTATCACTACGTTGCAAAAAATTAATTCCCAAGTCAAGGTTGTGGCTGTCAGCGGTCTGAACGTTAGTGAGAAACTGGTTAAGATACCTGGAGTTAAAAACTTTCTTGCTAAACCATATACGACCAAGGAGTTATTGCAGACTTTACATAGTATTCTTGTGCAGAAATCCACAAACCCAAACTTATATATTGCACCTAGTAAAACACTTTTTAAGTAGTCACTAGGCAAGATAAATCAGCCATACCCAACAGCAATAGCAAGAGCAAGAAATATCATTACAAGGAGATGGGTATGAAGTTATTTTTGAGGATTATCAACTGAGTAAATCTAAACAACCTAATTGTCTGGAGCAAGAGAATTATATGGGAGCATCCACTTTTGGAAGAAATACCTGGCGATTGGAAATCGCGGCTATACAAACGAAGTCCGCCTTCGCGGACTCTTTGAAACCCACGAAGGTGAGTTTCGTTTGTGTAGCCCCAGACTTATAGTCTGAGGGCGATTCGCCAAAACTGGATGCTCCCAATTATATCCAAGTCTATAGCTAATCAAAACTAGACTTGACATAATCAACTGCAATAGGTGTGATTTTTTCGACAAGATTATTAATCACCCCTCGTTCATATTCAGTCCAAATTCTGGGATGTCCAAAAATGCATGGTTGTAAAATTCCCCAGAGTTGACCATCCTGGCGAATATGAGCATGAATAAGGGCGCGATGTCCAAAATTGTTCTCTTCAAATTCCCGATTTAAAACTTGAGGTTCAGCAGTTTCTACATCCTCTACAAAGATTGAAGGTTCGGCACGTAACGCAGCCGCAAACATCGGATCTTCATCTGTTACAGTTGGTGGTTGTGCTGCCCAGTCTTCATTATAAACAGTAGGTACATCTGGAGTGCGAATCCAACAAAAGGCAACTCTACCGAGGTTTGCCTGTGGATTGTGTAGATATAAAAAACATCTATCAGATTGTAAAAAATCGCCTACAGCTGGCAATAGCGCAGAAAATATCGCATCTGGTGTTTGAGATGATTCTACAATATTGTTAAGTGCAGGAGGAAGGTTGTGCTGAGTCATATAACTAAGCTGATTTTAATTGAATAATGCCTTTATCAAAAACACGATTATCAGTAGCGATCGCACTTACTTCTATTCTATCTGGATACACCTCGTAGGCTGCAAAACTCAGCTTTTCAGCAGAATGCTCTGTCCACTCCGAACGCCCTACAGGACGAGTACCTGCACCTGCACCAGTAACTAGATAAGTCGTTCCATTAATAGCGCGAGTGCGTTCGTAACTATGGTCATGACCATTGATGTAGAGTTGAGCGCCGTATTTTTGAAACAGAGGAGTGAGGGTTTTAATAAAAGTTTGATTGACTCCGTAGTGACCGGATGAATAAATTGGATGGTGGCCAAATACGACTTTCCAAGGAGCTTTACTAAGGCTTAATTCTTTTTCTAACCAAGGTAGCTGGTTTTTCCAATCAGCATTACTGTTAGTATCTAAAGCAAAAAATTGCACAGAGCGACGGCGAAATGTATAGTAGCGTTTTCCATTCATATTGAAGCCGGCATACTTGACTTGCGGATCACCATTGGCAGTACGAATATCGTGATTACCTAAACAAGCCTGAAATTTCACGCCTTGCCTCAGCAAAGCTTGATAAGGACGCTCAAAAACTGCATTGATTTTTTCGATTTCGCCGTCATTGTAAATATTGTCCCCAGCTAAAACGACTAAATCATAAGGATTTTGTTTGTGATACGCATTCATCGCTTTAGCCACAGCATACTGTCCTTTAGCCCCAGTCCCTGTATCAGCCACAGATACAAAACGTAATAATAAGCCTTTTTTGGCTGAGGTGGCGGCTATGGCGGTTGTTGAATCGGTAATATCAGCACTTTGATGATTTTGACGAAATGTCCAGCCTAAAAATCCTGCACCAATGGCGCTGAGGCTACTTAAAAATAAAAATTGACGGCGTTTTAGGTTCATAACTCACCAAATTTAATAAATAGTCAGTTTATCTGAAGCAATGTGCAATGTAGTGATACATTAAGGCAAAAGAAGGCAGCACCAGTAATAATGTAGGTTGTTTGTCTTTGATTCGCTGCTTTTGGTGAAAGTTCCATGCCACAAGACAATCAGTCAAAACCGACGGATGAGCAGGTAACTCAACCTCCCCAAAAACCTTACCAAAGAGTTCAGCCATTTTGGAAGGCTAAAATTATCCAACTTCTCCAAGGGACAATTGGGGTTTTAGAAGTAACGGTGGAAAAACTGGAGACAGCACCCCCACCCGGTACGAAGGAAACACCCAGTTTTTTCCAGCAACTTCAGTTGCGATGGGGTGGACTGTTAAGAACAATCCGCTTGTTTTTACCATCAAATTTGTCAACAAAGTTATCAGATACAGCTTTGACGGGAATTGTTACTGGAATTGCTGTAATTATCGTTTGGACGACTGCGACTGTCTTTACTGGTAAACCTACTGAAGTAGCAACAGTTCCACCGGTTGAAGAAGTTCCTGCACCGACACCAACGATAACTACTCCACCGGAGTCAGTCGCACCAGAACCGCAGCCGCCACAGCCACCAGAGGAAATTACACCACCGCCAGAAGTACAAACTACTCCACCAGCGCCGGAGCCAGAACCAACTCCCACGCCAACTATAGAATTAACACCTGAACAAGCTTTGATAGCGGCTGTTGAGAATCAGGTAGCCGAAATTAGCGATCGCATTGCCTCTGGTCTGATAAAGTCAATTCAAGCCAACTTCCGCACGAGTAACTTGACTGTCAAAATCAGTGACGATTGGTACACTCTTCCAGAATCTCAGCAGGACAAACTAGCTGCGGAGATATTACAACGTTCTCAAGAACTTGATTTTACTCATTTAGAAATTATCGACTCTCAAGATAAGCTGATAGCGCGTAACCCAGTTGTTGGTAATGAGATGGTGATTTTTAAACGGCAAACAACAAGTTGAAATAATTCGTAATTCGTAATTTTAATTATTTATGTTAGACAATCTTTTGCTATTGCTCAAAGCTTGTGAAAAGTTAAACATTAACTACGAAATTATTCATCCAACTGAGAACTTAGTAAAAATAAAACTGAATAATAAACAGCATTATTTTTGTAATTATAGTACTCCGCTAATCAATCAATCAGTGGCACAAATAATAAAAGATAAAGAATACACCTACCATATTTTAAAGCAAAAAGTTAAACTTCCTCAGACAGTAGGCTTTCTTTCACCTTTTTGTGATCTTCAGTATAAAATATACTTAAAATTTCCCAGCTTTCAAGATATTGTATTAGAAGTAAAAGATAAATTCGAAATACCTGTTATTCTTAAAAAGAATTCTGGCTCTGGTGGATGTAACGTCTTTTTATGTCATAATATAGATGAGATTGAAGCTGCTTTAAAAGAAATTTTTAATATAAATAATAGAAAGTATGATTATGTAGCGATCGCTCAAGAATATATTCATATAAAATCTGAATATAGAGCGGTTTTCTTAAATAAACAATTAGTTTTACTTTATGAAAAAGATATAACTGATGCAAAATTTGCAGGCAATCTTAGTCCTCTACATTGGGATGGTGCAAAAGCAAAATATATCAATGATCCACAAATATTGTTAGAAATTGCTAATTTTGCTAAACCAATTTTTGAAGAATTAGACCTTGATTATGGTGGTTTAGATATAGTCTTAGATCGAGATAACCAATATTGGTTGATTGAAGTGAATTCCAGTCCAAATTATACTATTTTTACTAGAGATAATGGAGAGGAGCCTGTGTTAAAAGTTTTTGAGAAAATGCTTATTAGCCTAGCTTCATAAAAAAATCAGTACTTCTGTTCGCTAATTCATTACTCTGCATTGAGCGCAGAGTTATAAGCTTTAACTTGCAAATCAATTCCAGTAATAGCAGTACCAACTACAACAGCGTAAGCTCCTAAATCTAAAGCTTTACGAGCCATTTGAGGTGAAGAAATACCGCCCTCACAAATTACTGGAATATCTAGCTGTTGCACAATTTGGGTGAGAAGTTCCCATCCAGGGGGAGAAAGGTGTTTCGTTGCAGCAGTGTAGCCGTAAAGTGTCGTCCCAATAATATCTGCACCAGCATTTGCGGCTGCTTTTGCCGCCTCAATTGTATCAACATCTGCCATTACTGGTTTACCTAATTCCTGATGAATTCGGGCAATGATATCTGCTAATGTTTTATCACCAGGGCGGTTTCTAATAGTTGCATCTATAGCAATAATATCTGCTCCGGCTTTGGCGATCGCAGCAGCATGATGAAACTGTGGTGTAATATACACATCATACCCAGTTATTAATTGCTTCCATAACCCAATAATTGGTACTTGAATCTTTTCACGCACGGCGATAATATGATTTGGCGTATCGATACGTACAGCAACTGCACCATTATTTACCGCAGCTTGTGCGATCGCAGCAATTATCCTTGGTTCATGCAACGGTGAATCAACAGGCGCTTGACAAGACACTATCAGTCCGTAACGCAGAAGTTTTATTAAATTAGGAAAATCAGTTGGCATGGAGAAAATGCAAAAACAACCAAACAAGCAGACTCCTAACTCCTAACTCCTAACTCCCCATTCACCACTCTCGTTACTTGAGTTGGTATCCATACAGTAAAAATTGAACCAATACTTACAGTTGATTCTACTTCAATGCGACCGCGATGAAGTTCTACAAGTTGTTTCGTTAAAGCCAGTCCAAGCCCAGTACCTTCATAGCGGCGGCGATAGGGTGTATCGAGTTGCTGAAATTTGTCAAAAATTAATGGTAATTGTTCTTCGGGAATACCGATCCCAGTGTCTTCCACTTGAAAAATAGCGGTATCATCTTCCACCCAAAGACGTAAAGTTACGCTGCCACTTTCAGGGGTGAATTTAATAGCATTAGTTAACAGATTCCAAAGAATTTGTTCTACTCGTTCTCCATCGGCGGTAAAGCGATCGCGCCTGGGATCGATTTGCAAATCAAGGTTGAGATTAATTTGTTCACTAATTGCTTTTTTTCGCAGTGACTCTACAGCATTTTCAGCAACACTTACTAAAGAAAATTCCGAAATATTTAAAGCTGTCTTACCAGCCTCGATTTGCGATAAATCAAGGATGTCATTAATCATTTCTAATAAATGTTCTCCACTGTCGTGGATTGTTTGCAGATAACCCCGTTGTCGTTGACTCAATTCACCCAAAGGCCAACGTAATAATGTAGACGACATTCCAATCACATAAGTTAAAGGCGTGAGCAATTCGTGACTGATAGTAGCGAGAAACTCACTTCTGAGACGGTTAGCAGCTTCGGCGGCGAGGAGAGCATCACGCAGAGCCATTGTGCGTTCAATAACTCGTTGTTCGAGAGTTTGTTTTTCTTGGGTAAGCGTTTGCATTAACTCAGCTTGGTGAATTGCGATCGCTAATTGTTCTGCGATCGAAGTCAGCAAGTTTTTTTCACTCTCAGTCCACTGGTGTGGATTATCGCACTGGTGAGCAATCAGCAATCCCCACAGTTTATCCTCAAATATAATTGGTGCTGCCAACTTAGCCCTAACTTGGCTTTCCCTCAAAAAATTCAGCAAACACTCTTCTAGAGCATAAGTTTTTTCGACATCATCTACAGCTAAGGTAAAGCCTTGGCGATACTTTTCCCAACATTGAGAGGTTCGCCTAAAACAATTTCTTTCGGTGTAATTTAATACCGATGTAATAGCATCTGTAGCACGGGCTTCATAAACAATATAACCTCCATAGTTTTGGCAGTCTTCTAGTAATGGCTGATTATTGACTAACACAGAAGACGAGTGTTTACCGTTCTTCTCGTGTATAAAAGACTGATATTGTTGGGTTTTAACTTTGGAAGCTTCAAATTTATAGATTACTAATCTGTCTAATTCCAGAAACTCACGCACCTGTGTAATTACTGTTGCCATAATTACTGACAAATCTAAGCTTTTGCGGATCTGCGTTGTTACCTGATTTAATAACCGCTCTTGGGAAATCTGCTTTTTTAAAGCATCTTCCACTGGCTGGCAGATATAAACTATCGGCGCAGTTGGGCTTGGAGGTGTTATTATTTCTTGGTTTGGCTGAATTAAAAGATATTCTAATAACAACAGCGAGAATTGACTTTGGAGTGTGGCATCATTGGGCCGAACAATTTGATGATAGCGTTCGAGATTTTGGCGAGTATAGGAATCGCACTCAAACAAGTCTCTTAATTCGTAGACAAATGTTGCGATCGCCTCTAAATTAAATGTCAACTTAGCATTGAGTGCCGAACCAATTCCTTGCTCCCCCTCCTTTAAATTTCCTACCAAGAGTGCACTAAACTGCTCAGAAACCACCAATGTAAACCTTTGCCTTTGCCATTTTGCAGGTATGCAAACCCGCATCAACACAGCTTCTGTCAGTATCAGAGCGGCACTTGTCTCCCTTTGAGCCATCTGTTCCAACAATTTCCCAAGCTGATTAAATACAACAATAGGCAAGGTTCGAGAAAAGCTCAAATCAGGAGAACTAAGCATTTTCAATCATTTTGGTAAGATGGGGCTGAATCCAGGGAAAAAGTTTGTTTTTTTGTACTAACCAATAGTTTAAAACGGTAATACAGCATTATGCATCGTATAAGTAGCACATCGGGTGGATGGAATCAGTCAGAGGGTTTAATTTTTTTAGAACAAACTCCAGCGCCTTTCGTGTTGATTACAGCTGCTGATACCGACATTCAAACTTTGGCAGCTGCGGTTCCAAAATTACCTACAAGCTTTCCTGCATTAAGAGTCGCCAACCTGTTGCAGTTACAGCAACAATTAACCATAGACACTTATGGAGAGCAAGTTTTGGAACTTGCCCAGGTAATCATTTTACGCCTGTTAGGAGGACGTTCCTACTGGAGTTATGGCTTAGAAGTAGTCCAAGAAATTGTGCAACGTAATGGTAGAACCCTCATTGTAATGCCAGGGGACGACGCTTTTGATCCCGACTTAATTTCTCAGTCTACCGTGTCCTTGGGTATTGTTAACCAAGTATGGCAGTATTTTAGCGAAGGCGGCGTCGAAAATTTCGTTAATGCTCTCCAATTTATCTCTGATACTTGCCTGTTAACTGCATATAATCCTGCGCCACCCCGTTCAGTTGGGCGAGTGGGATTGTATGAGTGGAAAGTGGGGATTGAGGGAGTGGGGGACAAGGGGACAAGGGGACAAGAAAAATTAGATACTCATTCATCCACCTCAGAACTGGATTCATCCACCTCGGATACTCAAGGGTTCCAATGCCCAATCCCCAATGCCCAATCCCCAATGCCCAAAATTGGCATCCTTTTCTACCGCGCTCACTATTTAGCGGGAAACACTAAGGTAATTGATGCTTTATGCGAAGCTTTGATACAGAAAAATTTACAACCTGTACCAGTGTTTGTTTCTTCATTGCGTGAACCCGATGTTCAGGTTGAGTTGAGTGAATTTTTCCAACCCAAAGAAGCTGAATCAATAGCTGTACTGCTAAATACCACCAGTTTCTCTCTAGCACGATTAGAAACCGAAACACCCCAAACTGAACTCTGGGAAAAATTAGATGTGCCTGTGTTGCAGGTAATCCTCAGTGGCGGATCAATTGAGCAGTGGGAGTCACAGTTTCAAGGGCTTTCTCCCCGCGATATTGGGATGAATGTGGCGCTACCAGAAGTAGATGGGCGGATTATTACTCGTGCTGTGTCTTTTAAAGCCGTACAAACTCGTAATCCCCATCTAGAGACAGATGTAGTAATTTATGAACCAGTGAGCGATCGCATCGAGTTCGTTGCTAAACTAGCAGCAAATTGGGCGCGTCTACGATCCAAACCACCCCAAAAACGGCGAATTGCCCTAATTTTGGCAAACTACCCCAACCGCAATGGCCGCCTCGCCAATGGTGTAGGACTCGACACTCCGGCTAGTTGTGTAGAAATCCTACAAGCTTTACGTCTGGCTGGTTATGAAGTAGAAAATCTGCCTGCTCAAGGAGACGAGTTGATTCAACAGCTAACAGCTGGCGTAACCAATGATCCGGAAGGCCAAGAATGGCTTCCGGTAAACCAAAGTGTTTCTTGGGAAGACTATCAAAAGTATTTTGCTTCTTTACCGCCAGCAGTGCAGCAAGGTATTAGTGAGCGTTGGGAAATGGCGCAGGGAGCAGGGAGCAGGGGAGACAAGTTTTCACCTCTGCCCCCTGCACCCCGCCCCCCTGCCTCTATCCCCGTTCCCGGAATTCAACTCGGCAACGTTTTTGTGGGAATTCAGCCAGCAAGGGGTTATGATAATGACCCCAGTTTGAATTATCATGCACCGGATTTAGAACCAACCCATGCTTATTTAGCTTTCTACTATTGGGTTAGAGAAACTTTTGGTGCTGATGCTGTAGTTCATGTGGGAAAACACGGAAATCTAGAATGGCTACCGGGTAAAAGTGTGGCTTTATCGAGTAATTGTTATCCAGAAGTGGCTTTCGGCGCGCTTCCCCACTTGTACCCGTTTATTGTCAATGATCCTGGTGAAGGTTCCCAAGCCAAACGTCGCGCTCAAGCGGTGATTATAGATCACCTAACGCCGCCGATGACTCGTGCAGAACTCTACGGTTCTTTGCAGCAGTTAGAAAATTTAATTGATGAGTATTATGAAGCGGACAGTTTAGATCCTTCGCGTTTGCCAGTGATTCGCGATCGCATCCACGAACTAGTGATCAAAGAAAATCTCCATCTAGATTTAGGAATCCAAAATGAAACAGAAATTTTTAATTCTGAATCTTTAATCTTGAATTCCATCGGTGGCTATCTTTGTGAATTGAAGGAAGCCCAAATCCGCGACGGGTTGCACATTTTTGGGCAATGCCCACAAGGAAGGCAGCTACGAGATTTAATAGTAGCGATCGCTCGCATACCCAATCGCCATTCTTCAGGTATTACCCGTGCCATAGCTCAAGATTGGGGTTTAGACTTCGACCCCCTCACAGCCGATTTGTCAATGCCTAGCGGTGAATACTCAATAGTCAATGGCACAGAATGCCGTACATTCGGTGATATTGTCGAAGTCCTAGAAGAACACGCCGCCCTTTTAGTAGAACAACTCATAACTTCTAACTCCTCACTCCCCACTCCCCACTCCCCACTCTCCATTGTCCTTAACTGGATACGCGATCGCCTGCTTCCAGCTTTACAACAAACCCCCCAAGAAATCACCCATTTATTACACGGACTCGATGGCGGTTATGTCCCAAGCGCCCCATCGGGCGCACCCACACGCGGCCGCCCAGAAGTTCTACCAACTGGGAGAAACTTTTATTCTGTCGATATTCGCGCCATTCCCACAGAGACAGCTTGGGATATCGGTAGAAAAGCTGCTGAAACTCTTGTTGAATATTACACTCAAGAACATGGTGAGTATCCAAAAACACTAGGTTTATCATTGTGGGGAACAGCCACCATGAGGACTGGAGGTGATGATATTGCCGAAGCCTTGGCTTTACTCGGAGTCCAACCTGTATGGGATGGTGCAGCACGGCGAGTAGTGGATTTTGAAATTTTGCCCCTGGCGATTTTGGGGCGTCCCCGTGTAGATGTCACCTTGCGAATCTCTGGATTTTTCCGAGATGCTTTTCCCAACTTAATTGATTTATTTGATCAAGCAGTATCAGCAGTGGCAGGCTTGAATGAACCGCCAGAACAAAATCCCCTAGCAGATGCGGTTCGCCAAGAGACTGATTTGTGGACAAGCCAAGGATTAACTTTAGAAGAAGCAATAGTGCGATCGCGCTATCGCATCTTTGGTTCTCGTCCAGGTGCTTATGGCGCAGGACTCCAAGGTTTAATCGAATCGCAAAACTGGACAGATGACCAAGATTTAGCCCGTGCCTACATTAACTGGAGTTCTTACGCCTACTCTTCGGGAGCAGAAGCAGGGGAGCAGGGAGCGGGGAGCAGAGGAGAGGCAATCACTTCCCCCTGCCCCCTGCTCCCTGCCCCTCTGCCTGTTAAAAGTGCCCAATCCCCAATCCCCAATATCGAAGCTTTCGAGCAACGCTTGGCGAAAATGCAAGTTGTCCTGCACAATCAAGATAACCGTGAACACGACCTACTCGATTCTGATGATTATTACCAATTTCAGGGTGGTTTAACAGCTGCGGTGCGTTCTCTACAAGGAAAAAATCCCCAAACTTATTTTGGTGATAATTCCATACCCGCTCAACCACGAGTCCGCCAACTAAAAGAAGAAATTGCACGGGTGTATCGTTCTCGCGTAGTTAATCCCAAGTGGATTGCAGGAGCCATGCGTCACGGTTACAAAGGCGCTTTTGAAATGGCGGCGACGGTAGATTTTTTATTCGCTTACGATGCAACAGCCAAATGTGTAGAAGATTATATGTATCAAGGCATAGTAGAAGCTTACTTGCTCGACCCATCTGTGTCAGAATTTATTCAGGAAAAGAACCCTTATGCTCTGCGTGATATTGCTGAAAAATTATTAGAAGCACATAAGCGCAATTTGTGGGAGGATGTAAGTATAGGAACATTAGAAGCTTTAAGAAACCTAGTACATCAAGCTGAAGCAGTTATCGAAGAAAAATCAATGGTGTAGGAAATAAATATGGAGAATCTTGCGTATTTGCACCTAGCTTTCGCCTACGAAGACAGTACACCCAGTGAATTGGTCTCCTTCAGTTCTTTGTTTAACAAAGCAGCTGCACCAGACTGGAAACGGCTTTCTGGTAGGGCTTGGAAGTATATGTTGCCCCTTGCTCTGTCCTTGTCTATTCTTGGCGCTGTTAGCAGCGTCATGGCACTGGAAAAAGGCGATCAAGGCCCTTCTGTCAGAAATTTACAACAAAAGTTGAAAACAGCAGGTTTTCATCAAGCTCCAGTCACCCAAGTATATGACGTGTCCACAGAAGAATCTGTGCGGCGCTTCCAAAAGGCTGCTGGTTTACCAGTGGATGGCATTGTTGGAGCAAGAACCCTGCAAAAATTAGAAAGCTGGCAAGCTAAAAAGCCAAGTACTACGACTACACAAGCTAAAAAAGCCACTGTTGTCAGTACACAAGCCAAAAAGCCCAACACTATTACTAGTTCAGCTAGTTCAGCAACTACCCAGCGCCGTAATTCCAACTATCTTTCTAAGGGGGATGAAGGTGAAAATGTCAGGACTTTGCAAGAACGCTTAAGAGTCGCAGGCTTTTATTACGGGAATGCCACAGGAATATTTGGTCCAATTACCGAAGAAGCTGTCAAACGGTTCCAAGATGCTTATAAATTAAGCGTTGATGGAGTTGTTGGCCCAGCAACATTAAGTAAATTACCCGGAGTTGGCATCGGTGATGGTGAAGAGGCTCCCAAAAAGGAAAAGGTAGCCAATCGAGATAAACTCCGTGTAGGCGATCGCGGCGAGCCAGTTAGAATTATTCAAGAACAATTGATCCAGGCAGGATATTTAGAGGGAGAGCCAAATGGCTACTATGGCCCCTATACTGCTGATGCTGTAAAGAGATTTCAGGCAGCTAACTACTTAACAGCAACTGGCGTTGCTGGCCCAACTACCCGAGCTAAGTTATACAGCTCAGTAAATACTGCCCCTAAAAGCGAATTTAATACCCTCGAAATCCAAACGCGACTACGGGAGCGGGGTTTTTATAAAGGCAAGCTGAACGGTGTAATGGCAGCTGACACCAAAAAAGCGATTAAACAAGCCCAGGAATTCTACGGCATAAGTCTCAAGGATCTTAAGAGCGGACGCTTTTAACATCCGCTTTCGTGTTGTTAGTATCACTTCCCAATTCGTTGCTTGCCTCAAATAACAGTAAATTGCGAACTGCTCAAAATTCCTCTTATTTGGCTAATTTGAGTAGTTTCGTCTTATTTATCCATCCAAGTGCTAAAGCGGCATTAGTGCTCGTTGGCACTTGGGACACACTGCATGGATGGTCATTTGACAGTCAAGCAAATGGAAACCTTCTTTTTGAGCAGTTTTAGATCCAATTTTTAAAATTGAGTCATTTTTAAACTCAATAGTTGAGTTGCATCTAACACAAATTAAGTGATGGTGATGATGGGGATAGGGCTGGTTGATCTCATAATGCTTATGTCCCTCGCCCAATTCTAGTTCCCGCAAAATTCCCATCCTGGCCATCAACTTCAAAGTCCGATATATAGTTGACAGACTGATCCCTTCACCATCAGTTTCTAGTCGCTGATAAAGATCCTCCGCACTCAGATGTTCACCTTGCGGAAGTTCTTGAAAAATGTGTAAAATTGTTTCGCGCTGGGGAGTTAATCGCCAGCCTCGTTCGTTCAGTTCTGCCTTGAGTGAAGTAGTCGTGTAGACAGTCATACTAATATTTCTCAACAAAGCTCGTTAATTGAGAATATAACAAATCTTGGGAGCAATTTGCAACAATCATTGCCTATTGAGAATTATTACTAAATATTTAAGAACAATTCATCAAATCTTGATTAAAATTCAACTAATAAGCTGTATTGCATTTAATTTGCATACAGCTAATAGTTAGGATACTTATAACGATTGCATCCCTTGACTTTGAATTTTGAATAACTAGATTTTGAATTGTTTAGTTTATCCCCATTTCAAGATATCTAAGCAAAGCCTGGGGAAACTCTTGTAAAATTAAATGCAAATAATTTGCTACAAGCCTGTAAAAAGCTTTTGACCTGGGAATCAAATCCTTACTTTGTCCGTAGTCATTTGTCAAATATATTTTTCTAATGACAAATGACTAACGACAAATGACAAATGACTAACTTAGAGACTCCAAATAGTCGCGGATGAGGTTGCGACGCTTGGGTTGGCGTAGCTTTTGCAAAGCCTTGGATTCTATTTGTCGGACTCGTTCCCGTGATAAGTCGAGAGCGCGACCAATTTCTGCTAAAGAGTAAGGATGACCATCTGCCAAACCAAACCGCATCAAAATTACATCACGTTCCCGGCTAGTCAAATCTGACAGAAGATGATGCAAGTCTCTTTGTAAAGATTCTCGCATTAACATTTCTTCTGGAGTTACACTGTCAGTTTCGAGTAATTCGCCTAACTCAGTATCTTTATCCTTGCCTACTTTGGTTTCCAAAGAAACGGAGCGAGGAACCCGCAACAAAACTTCTCGGACTTGGGTTGGTGTCATCTCTAACTCAGTTGCTAAATCTTCTAGAGTAGGAGTGCGACCTTTTTCTTGAGCAATTTTGCGTTGGGCCTTTTTGATTTTGTTTAATTTTTCGGTAATATGGACAGGGAGGCGGATCGTGCGACTAGAAGTAGCGATCGCCCGTGTAATCCCCTGACGAATCCACCAGTAAGCATAGGTACTGAAGCGGTAACCCTTAGTGGGGTCAAATTTTTCTACAGCCCGCTCCAAACCTAGTGTGCCTTCTTGGACTAAATCTAACAATTCCAAACCACGATTTTGATACTTCTTAGCAACAGACACAACTAGGCGAAGATTTGCCTTAATCATATGTTCTTTTGCTTGGAGTCCTTGAGACTGAATTTGCTCCAACTCTTCTACTGTCAACTTAGCAATTTCAGCCCAGCGACGTTTGCCTTCTGCCAGAGTCGGTCTAAGATCCGAGACTACTATACCAGCAGTGGCAGCCCACCTTTCCAAAGACGGGCGATGTCCTAGTTCTGAGGTTAGACGTTCTTGAACTTCAATTAACCTTTGATAAGGCGAAATCACTTCATCCCCTTGCTTTGCAGCGTTAGCAAGCACTATCCGCATCCGCAAGTAACGCTGAACTTTTTGAGCTTCTGAAACTTCTTCATCCCGCCCTAACAAGCGAACCCGACCAATTTCCTGAAGATATAGACGTACTAGGTCGGTACTACGACGGTTAGTATTAGCAGCAAAGTTAGCATTGTCAGCAGCAGCCATTTCTAGCTCCTGTAGGTCATCTACCGATAACTCACTTTCGTCAACCGTGAGATCCGAGTCCAAAGCCTGGCGGGACTTTTTGGTATTGTAGGGGGCATCTGCATAAAAAGATGTTGCTGGCATAAAGATCGTCTCAATGGCTCCAGGTAACAATAGATTTCGGTCAGCTTAGATTACGGTCAGCTATTCAACTGTTGCTATTGTTCCCGTGATTTACGATGAACTAACATGGTTGAAGGTTCCATTACAATTTTTTTAGAAAATAACTGTAAAGGTTTCATTGGATACAGCATTACTGAACTTAATCGGCTGCTAAACTTTTGATTGAACCAATAGCTATTCAAATCCGCGGCTGGGGTTTCAATATTCAAACTACTTAGTTAACATTTCAACCTAGATGGTTTTTAATAGTAACTTTTGCAACACAGTATAAACATCCTTCAGTGAATGTCATCTTTATAATTGGCATAGTCACCTTTACATGGCTACAAAAGTAATATCCTGATGATTTACTAATTTTTTCTCAGGATTATTTACGTATAAGTAGAACTAATACATATCGTCTAAGTTATTAGTATTAACTGCAAAAATTCAATCGATACGGAGAGTGAGTGACATAAATAGTGAGTGACCCGTCCTCTTACGTGTCGGTCTTAAGCTATCAATTTCAACTTGACAGATTACTAGTAGTTGTATTCTGGCTTGATATCTCGCAGCATCAGTTCATCAAGTGCTTGCCGGGGTGTGACTTCACCCTGAAGTAACCGATAAACTTGCTCAGTAATTGGAACAGGAATGTTTTGTTGCTTGGCTCGTTGCATTAAAACTTGACAAGTGTTCACTCCTTCAGCAGTTCCTTGTAAATTTGCGAGAGTTTCTGTTAGTGACTTACCACCAGCTAGCTGGTAGCCGACTTGGTAATTGCGGCTTAAGGGACTATTGCAGGTTGCTAACAAATCTCCTAGACCCGATAAACCATAAAATGTTTCCGTCTTTGCACTCCAGTCGTTACCGATGCGAACCATTTCTGTAAGTCCACGGGTCACTAAAGCAGCTTTGGCATTAGTTCCCAGTTGTAAACCATCGCACACACCAGCTGCGATCGCAATGACATTTTTCAGCGTTCCCCCCAATTCCACGCCCAAGGGATCGGGATTGGTATATACCCGGAAACGATGAGATGAAAATACTAACTGCACTACTTCCGCAGCCGTGGGAATATTACTGGCTACCACTGTTGCTGCTGGTAACTCTAGTTGAATTTCTTTAGATAAATTAGGCCCAGAAAGGACAACCACTGCATGGCTAGGAAATACTGTTTGCCAAATTTGTGACGGCGTGCAGGTGGTTTGGGGGTCTAAACCTTTCGTCGCCGTCACAAAAATTGTTTCTGGAGAAAGGGGGAAAGACTGGACTTGGAAAGCAACATCCCTTACACCAATCATTGAGATAGCAGATACGACTATTTGGACATCTTTTAAAACTGCTTCTAGAGTTTGGGAACCTTGACGCGACCACACACGCACCCTATGACCATTGGCTGCGGCGAGATTTGCTAGAGATGCACCCCAAGCACCTGCACCCAGAATTACTACAGATTTTGGATTATTCATTAATCAACAGTTTCTCCATCACCCAATCACCCCATCCTCTTAGCAATCTAAAATCTAAAATTGACTGCGGGGATAACGTTCCATTAATTCCCTGACTTGTTCTGCATGATATGAGCTTCTTGTCAAAGGGGAAGAAACAACTTGTAAAAATCCGATTTCTTCACCGAATGCCTTCCAAGCAGCAAATTGTTCTGGGTTAATAAATTCATTTACTTGCAAGTGTTTTTGACTAGGTTGGAGGTATTGCCCGATTGTCAAAATGTCGCAATCTACAGTCCGTAAGTCTTGCATGACTTGGCGAATTTCTACATCAGTTTCACTGAGTCCTACCATGATCCCAGATTTAGTGTATGTGCTGGGAGAAAGTTGGCGAGAGCGGTGTAATAATTCTAATGTGCGATCGTAGTTTCCTTGAGGACGCACCCGGCGATAGAGGCGTGGAACAGTTTCTGTATTGTGGTTTAATACCTCTGGCGCAGCTTGTAGAATTAACTCTAGAGCATTCCAATTACCGCACAAGTCAGGAATTAGTACCTCAATTGTAGTGTTAGGTGAAACAGTGCGAACCGCATTAATACACTCTATAAACTGAGACGCACCACCATCTGCCAGATCATCTCGGTTTACAGAAGTAATTACCACATGATTAAGTTTCATGCGGCGAACAGCTTCCGCTAGTCGGGCAGGTTCCGTAGAGTCTAGTGGTTTGGGTTTTTTCTCAAAATCAATATCACAGTAGGGACAAGCGCGTGTACAAGCCGGGCCCATAATTAAAAACGTGGCAGTCCCAGCGTTGAAGCATTCACCAATATTCGGACAGGACGCTTCCTCACAAACTGTATTAAGGGCTAAATCCCGCAAAATGTCTTTAACGTTACCGATGCGCTCACGCCCAGGTGCTTTTACCCGCAACCAGTCTGGTTTTACAGTCACAATCCGCTTTTACCACTAGAGTTATACAAATTTAATCGTAGCAAGCAAAGCCTTGGATGAAGCGATCATATATAGAAGATGTAATTCTGTCATTTTGCACAGGTTGTGATATTCTTAATTTACAATGCCATTTTTGTGACGGGATGTAGCGCAGCTTGGTAGCGCACTTCGTTCGGGACGAAGGGGCCGCTGGTTCGAATCCAGTCATCCCGATTGTTGTACATTCGCAAATTAAATGTCGCAATTCGCAAATTAGTGTCGTTTTTTGCAAATTAGTGTCGCTTTGACTGTTTTTTAGAGTCAATTTAATTATACTGAGTTTTCGCAAATTAATGTCGCGACTGTGATGTGGTGGAGTTGATTCCACTACACTTTTAGAATATGCTAAAAAGTTCAAAATATTCCCGAACGAAGTGCGCCTTTCAACCCTCCTAATAGAAACAAATATCTCACGTAGTAACAACAAAAATTTCCTTTCAACCCACCCCTAGCCGGAATGGTGGTTGAAACAGCTGATTTTAAGGGCAACGCTAATAGTACTATGGCCTTTCAACCCACCCCTAGCCGGGATGGTTGTTGAAACCCGTAGCAGATATAAACTGAGCAGTGGGCGGGGTCAGCCCTTTCAACCCACCCCTAGCTGTACATTCGCAAATTATATGTCGCTGTGGTCAAATAATCTGTCGCTCTACACGAGCCGCCACGCAACAGATGAAAATGCTGCCCAGAGTGATTTACTCCCTATTAAGTTACTAAGCAGCTTGCTTATCTATTTCACTAAACTCGTTCAGCCGCTCGAGCCACAGATCCTTATAAAGTTCCATTTCCTGTGGAGTAAAAATAAATTCTTTATAGGAGCCATTACTGTTCAAATAAATTAAAGCGGCTTGTTCGACAGCATATAGTGCTTCAATTGGAATGTAATAGGCAGCCAACTGAATAACTTTGTCTTTAACCCAAGTCAAAGAAAGCTTAGGCTTTAGAGATGTTTTTAAGTCACTAAGAGTCAGGCTTTCGCGATAGAAACCTAGCTGATCAAATTTACCGAAGTACCGATGCTTGAAGCTAATAATATACTGTTCGGAGAAAAGACAGTCACCAAAATTCGGCAGCAATGTATCGAGAGCCTCGACGTAGCTTTTATAAGAGTTTTTAAGTGTCTTTATTTCTCCGTATTTTAGGTATGAGTGAAGATAGAAATGAACAGCAATTCCGGCTCCGATTGCTTCATCCCGAATGCGCTTGGCTTCTTTCCTTCCCACTCTTTCTTCCCATTTGCGAAGAGCCTCTATCGTCTTCTTGTCCTGTGTCCGTCTAAGAATGCTACTAACGCTATAGAAAACATTCTGCGTGCTCACAGCTGTGCCTTGAGGAACATAGCAGGATTCACCAGCGAAGTTCTCTCTAATTAAAATAGGTAAATTTTCTTCGCTGCTATTCAAAGGATGAAGGCTGCCATCGCGGCTACGATAATATAATGCTGCTTCTGGTAAGAATTGTTTTTTAGTCATATAGAGTACACCTAGTATCTACATACTCTCGTTTGCCTTTATAATCTGTTGCGCTTGCGATTCTAAACCTTTCAGTGACTGTATTAAATGTTCTTTTTCGGTGTGTTCAGTTTCTCGCATAATTGCTTGGCGGTGTTCGTGCATCTTTTTGTGCTGTATATTAATTAGGTATTTTTAATTTTCCATCATTGACAATCACTCCTGTTATTTTACGTGGCTTATTGCCGACATAGCGCTTTTCCTTGTCCCTGTTTTCACGGAGTCCACAACGCAAGAATTCCCTCTTAACTTGCCAAATTAACTTATCCGGTACGGAGGAACCAGAAATCGTAACATCATCCATGTATACAGTTAGAGTACATCCTGCGCTTCTTACCTGTTCATGTATCGCTTCCCACATACTGATATGAGCAAAGTAGGAAAGGATGGGACTCAGCGGACTTCCCGTCGGCAAATGCCCATTAACGGTGGACAGTTTTGTTAATATACCAGCAACATCTGGAGAGCATCGCATTACCTTGTGGAAGAACGAGTAAACACGCCAAGATTGTGAAGAAGCAAAGTATTGCTTAATATCAAGACTTCGTACTTCATGACTATTTATGTGCGCTTTCGCATTAGTTATGTATGAACGTCGCACTGCTGGAGAATGTATAAAACTCGGCATTGCGATTTGGCTTAAAAGGTCTTTAATGCGTTTAAGAACTTTCATTAATGGCCCCTTTGGAACTTGTACAAAGAAGAGTCGTTTCTTTCTAGGGTTAAATTTTTCTTTCTCTATGTACAGATCGTCCAGTCGGGTAAGCTCGTCAAGCTTTGTCCGAGTTATATACAGTAGCTTTGCAAGTTTTCCTTGAGATATCAGGCAGTAAAAAGGAGACTGATGTAACGGGTATTCTTTATACCTACTCCTCTGCATAGGAACGCTCAGACCTTTCCGCAATGAAATTGAGGAGTGCAAGAATTTTAGAAGAAACGAATGTTCTCACTTGTTCCGTTTTCACGTCTTTATTCAAGCTTTCGGAAAAAAACATGATCGAAGATACGGGTATATCAAAAGCCTTTGAATATTGATTAAGTAGCTCAAGCGAGGGAGTTTTTTTCCCCGATTCAATTTCCGAAATATGCGACTTAGATATTCCTAGCTTTTCTGCCAGTTGTTTTTGCGTCAAATCATGAAATATCCGTATCATCCTTAGAGCAGTATGGAGCATGTTTAACCTCCTTATTGAGAAGGTTTGAGTGAGGTTTGTATAGAAGAGTTTAGCAGTTTATATCTGCAATAGTTCGATCAGCCACTTGACTATTCGATAAATAGCTGGGCCTACGCTAAATAGCAGACGGAGCGTTTGTGGTTTGCAGAGCCATTTTAGGAACTGCTTATACTTGCTCTTTTTTGACTGCCCCTGCCGTTTGTTGGGGTTGTTGTCGTTGTTCATAATGAACTACTCCTTACATGTTGGTTTTGATTGCACTCATCCACTTTTCGCGAATGAGTGTTGCCCCAATCAAACCGGAGACGGCAGTTTAAACTCTCCCTATACAGAGCGCAGCAGATTGCCTTGGCTGCGCTGGTGTGCCCGGGTGGTCTAATAGTTATTCTGTTGTTTGACGACTGTAGTAGTGTTTGTTTCCGCTTTGACCCTCTTCAAGCTTTCGCTTTCGGTGTGATCGCTACGACACTGCTAAGTAGTTATACTATTAATAAGTTACTAGCAAGCACAGTAGAAGGTGGCGTTCCATCTTCCTCAGACCACCAAGGGTGATCTAGTGTTCGGCAAGTATTCTCTTTTCCCAACTAAAACTAATATAACACAAGTTGGCGATTTTAGTTCGCTTATTGCGTTTTTTGTTAGCCAAAATGTAGGGCAACAAATTATTTGACCAAAACGGCAGATTCTTTGTCAACAATCCAAATTCTTCTACATTGCTTGTTCAAGCAATTTCTATAGCTTCATATCAGAAACGCTAAAAATCAGATTCTTCTAAAGCGAAGCTTACAAACTTGAAGAACTTGACAAATTATTTGTCGCTATGGTCAAACAATCTGTCGCTCTACATTAGTTGAAAGGCGTTGCTGTAGCTCTCTAACTCGAAGCACTGGTATAAAATCGCAATGCAAATCGCCAAAACCAAGTGGAAGCGAAAAACAACGCTACTGCTAATATTGCCGCACCTATTAACCAGCTAATTTCGCTTCGGCCTAGTAGCGCTTGGGCTGGTACAGTAGTTAAAAAAGCTACTGGCACCACAAAGGTGAAGAAAAAGCGGTAAGCAGTAGGATATGCTACGATGGGATATCGTCCAGCTTCTAACAAACCACGCAGTACTTCGGTAACGTTGTATATTTTGACGAACCAGATGCTCATCGCTCCGAGCATAAACCACAGGCTGTACAAAATCACCAAGCTGAAGAATAACGGCAGCATAACAAGTAGATAGTCGTCTATCCCTACACCGAGACGTTTACCTGCATAGCCAATAATAATACTACCAAAAACTAGATCAGGCATTCCCCAAGGTGAAAGGGTATGGGTGGAAAGCCAAAACTGACTGCGGATAGGTTTTAATAATATAAAGTCTAAAGTGCCTTCTTGGACATGGCGGACAATGCGATTCAAGTTCGACGCTAGAAAAGTAGCAGAAAATCCTTGTAGTAAAGTAAAAATTCCTAGAACTACTAAAGCTGCATCCCATGACCAGCCACTAAAAGTGTAGCCATTCCGGTAAAACAAGAATAGTCCAAAGAGACTGCCTGCAAGATTTCCCAAGCTGCTGAGGGTAGCTATGAAAAAGTTAATCCGATACTCTAACTCTGCTGCGATCGCAGCACCCCAAAATAGTCTTAGTACTTTCAAATATCTTTGCATCTTGCATCAATAACCCAAAATGTATTATTTGTCACTATAATTTTAAAGATTACGCAATAACTTCACGTAAATTTAATATTACTTTTTATTCAAGAAAATTGCTAATTTAAGAGCGGTTAGAGTCAGCTAAACTTAAGAAGAAATTGTTTAATAAATTTTAATAATTTTTTTATGAGTACTGATTCACCTGTTAATTCTCCCGATAAGTCTGAATCCAACTTAGGGAAGCGTTTGAGAAACTTTTTAGTTGTAATGGTAGCGATCGCTCTTAGCGTTGCCCTCATTTTAGGATTGCGAACTGAAACAACCTCGGCAACTCTAGCCAAGTTAAGTGATACTTCCATACCGCTAGACGTAGCTGTCAGCAACGGCAAGCCATCTCTAGTGGAGTTTTATGCTGATTGGTGTACTGTCTGTCAGAAGATGGCACCAGATATCGCTCAACTGGAAACAGAGTATGCTGACAAGATGAATTTTGTCATGCTGAATGTGGATAATACGAAGTGGCTACCAGAAATGCTGAAATATCGGGTAGATGGGATTCCCCATTTTGTATTTTTGAGTCAGCAAGGGGAAACCATCGCCCAAGCGATCGGCGATCAACCCCGCACGATTATGGCTAGCAATTTAGAAGCTTTAGTTACTGGTTCATCTCTTCCCTATGCTCAAGCTAGCGGAAAAGTTTCCAAATTTTCAGCCCCAGTAGCACCAACGGCTAATCAAGATGACCCCCGCAGTCATGGTAGCCAAGTGGTAAATTAGCAGCATGGAGGGAATTTCAGCTAACACCTGCTGTAACAGCAAATTGCAAGTAAGTGAATTACAAAATGCAGGACTCACGTATCAGATATAAAGAGTTTCTATCTCTTGCCTCCTGCATATTTCATAGAGAAGAACCGATCCCCGTCTCCTTCATGCAATAGATTGCTGCTTGAGACGCTTATGAGCGTACATTAATTCGTCAGACTTGGCGACTAGTTGTTCTAGTGACATATTGCTTTCTGGTGAGTAACGCTCTATCCCCATACTCATCGAAAGTTCATAGCTACGTTTTTGCTGTTGATTAAAGTTAGCGATATTTGCTTGCAGATACGCTTGGACACTATCAGCGTCCTTAAAGTAACTGGAAATGAAAACAATGAATTCATCTCCACCCAAGCGGGCGACAATATCCGAGTTCCGAAAACTTTGCTTGAGTAATCGAGCAGCATCAACAATCAAAGCATCTCCTATGTCGTGACCAAGGGTGTCGTTAATTTGTTTTAGCCCATCTAAATCAATAAAGATAACCCAGCACAACGCTTTCATGCGATGAGCAATTTTTAATTGTTGTTCAGCCATCAGGAAGAAGCCACGTCGGTTATGCAAACCTGTTAGTTCATCGGTTAGCGATAACTGCCTTCCTTCAATCTCTGCTTGTTTACGATTTCGAACTTCGTGCATAAGTTCGATCTGAGCGATCGCCTGCCGGGTTAGGCGGCGCAGTGCATCCAACTGCTGGTAACTTAAACAACGAGGAATGGTATCGATTACACACAACGTTCCGAGAGGAAAACCATTGGGCGTAACTAGCGGGACACCAGCATAAAAACGAATTTTAGGATTACCTTTAACTAGGGGATTGTTAGTAAAGCGATCGTCTTTGATGGCGTTGTGAACCACTAATATATCTTCTGGTTGAAGAATAGCATGGGCACAAAAAGCCCACTCTCTAGGTGTTTCCCTAGCTTTTAGTCCAACCTTAGATTTAAACCATTGGCGATCGGCATCAACTAAGCTAATTAAAGCAATTGGAGTCTCGCAAATGTAGGCAGCAAGAGCAGTTATATCATCAAATGCTTGTTCAGGTAGGGTATCTAAAATATTGTAATCCGCTAATATTTTGAGCCTTTCTGTTTCATTTTCAGGTAGAGGAACAGTCTGACTTTTGACCGGATCTGGAGAATCTCTCTCCAAACCTTTCCCCTTTTCGTGGAAGAGCTTTGAATTCTCCCCATTCTCTACAAGGGTTGGGCGTTGGGGGGTTAGGTTTCGCCTTAACGTTTCCAGATGACGTGAAAAGTCACGAGAAACATCTGGCGTTTTCACAAATAAATGTCTGAGCTTTAGCCAGGAAAGTCTGGTAGGCTGAAAATTTTGCAACAACCGCAGGGTTACCTCTCCAGCATCAGGGCTGCATGATATAAGCATCTCTGCAACAAAAATCAACATTCGGTTGAATATACAGAAATATTGTAGTATATTGTATTCCTCATGCCTTTGGTTTGCTCTATTGTTCATGTCACCCTAGCTTTCACTGTGCAAATTCCCTGAGTATGCAGATACTTACAAGGTCTTTTGCCCAAAGCGAGGTTGAAAATTATTAATATACACTAAAATTTATCAAAACTTATTATACTGTCAGAGTTCCTGGTCAAAAGTTGACTTCTGGGCTTTACAGTGCAGAATCAAACGGGTAGAGTCAGCTTTGGGGTCGCATCCCACAATTAAAATCTGTTTACCCACTTCTGCCATAGCAGCTAGGGTATTTTGGGGGTGGTAGATTTACCAGTACCGCCTTTACCGTAGAAAGCAATCTGTCTAATTTTGTCGTCGGACATGATGATTTATCCTACAATTGTTTGTTGAGTCTGTTGGTTCATGAGCGATCGCGTGTAGTGGAAGCGATCGCTTAACTTTGCAGCCCAGTCCTGGTCATCTCTGCGTATAATCGCAGAGATGAATCGATATAGAGAAACTCAAAGCCTGGAAACTTTGACCTAAGCATTATCAGTTGTTGTCACAGAATCCCAAATGGTTGCTCAAGCCTCAAGAGTGGTTACAGCAGGAATTCAAATTTATGCAGAGTTTTCCCCTATGATCAAACCAACCAAAATTGCAATCCACTCTAAATGGTCGCTACAACTTCCCCGATTCTAGTTGTATCATAGCCGCCAAGAACTTCAAATTGCGAGTGAACTAACCTATGTCCCAAAGTACTAAGCAACTGCTGTACTGGCGCTTCTTCCAGATATTCTTTGAGAATCACTAAGTCATATCGTGACTGATGCAAAGGAATAAATCCTAGCCCAAAGGTAGTAGCTACAGATGCCGTGCTGATACCTGCATCGGCAGCTCCTAATGTTACTGCTTGGGCAACATCTTGGTGGCTTTGAACAATACAGTCAAAGCCTTGGACTGCATGGAATGGCACTTGCTCCTGTTGAAGTGTTTGTTCCAAAAGTAAACGACTACCGGAACCTGGTTCCCGATTGACAATAGTTCCTCCCGCTTGCACTAAGTCGGCAACTGTTCTGATTCCCATCGGATTACCAGACTGCACCATTAGTCCCTCCTCCCAGAATCCGAGCGTAATCACAACTGCTTCTCTTCCAGAAAGAACATCACGTACAAAGGGAATATTGTACTCACCTGTTGCGGAGTGGTATAGGTGCATCCCAGCGATGTGAGCTTCACCTCGACATAAACTGTGTAATGCAGCCATGCTGTTGGCGAAGTTATATTGGACTCGCAACTGGGGATGCCAACGTTCGGTAGCTCTCGCCCAAAGTGAAATCACAGGCGCACAGCCAGCAATCACGACTGTGTTGTGAAGTGTGTCCATATTATCGTCGAGCAGCCGGACTCGAACTTTATCTGTACCATTCCGGCTCTCACTCTCTCCCTTCGGGTTCGGCAGTTTGCTTATGCCGGGGAACCCGTCCACCGCAACTGCCTCACCATCAGCTGGAATCATGTCTTGGCGAAAAGCATCCTTGCCAATCAAGGGATAAGCTATCCATTGCCCCCCAACCCTAGCCAGACTGACTCGTAGTTGCTGATCACAAGGAACAGATTTGACAAGAACTGCTTCAATTTCAGGTAAATCCTGCTCTAGCCAGAATAGATCCTCAACTTGACAGCCAAGCGCTTTTGCTAGGCGGAGTGTAATCGCAACTGAGGGAGCATATTGTCCCGACTCTACACCACTAATGGTTTGACGGGTAACAGTAGCTATGTTCGCCAAGTCTTGCTGGCTCATGCCTAGACGGGTTCTAATTGACTTCAAGTTATTACGAAGATTACTATCCTGCTTCATTGGCTTTAATCTCTTAGTTTCAAAAAGCCGTAGCGGATTTAACTAAATCTACCAAGGCAAAAGCACAATCTTTGAATGTATACCATTTTTATTCAAAGACTTTTTGTGCGATGGCGTACCCCGCCCTTTCTGGTGGCGATCGCACTCTTGATTCCCTCTAAAACCAGAATATCATAAATCCCGCCAATTTTCTTGCGATCTGCAAAAATTTTTGCTCTAATTTATCTGCCATTTGCACAATAGTTATTCTGGCTGCTTAATTCTTTTTTTAGTAACTTCGCTTTATACCAATTAATTTGGTTGAAAGCAGCGATTGATACAGTTTTAGTAATCGGTTTCAGCTTTGATGCTTGATAGGAAAGTAACAAAAGCCGTAGAAAACTTACCAACAAATTCTGCCGCATGGGTAAATTTTACCCAAACTAAAAATTGTTAATTTTACTCATAGTAATACTGCACCATCTTTACTGTGCAGAGATGAGAAAAAACTACAGTTTTTAGCACAATAATGGAGAGAGTGATGATTACCGAAGAAAACTTAGCCCAACAATTTACCCTTATTATTGAGCAAGCTCACCCAAGAGCGTGGAAAATACTACGCCACTGTTATGTAAAAGTGCTAAATTCTCGTTCAAAAGGAGCGTATATTGCTCATGCCAAATATATAAGGATTTACTGTCCTGACAAACTGATTGCTGCTGTAGTAGCAGAAAAAGATTTACTGATAGAAGTGGCAGAATATCTTGGTCTAGTTGAAGTTGTTTGCTTGAATGCTACAAATCTATTGCACGATCCCAAATCGCGGCTTAAAAAGGCTTATCCTCAATTGTGGTTAGATTTGATGTGGATTGTGACGCAAAAGCAAGAATCATGAGAACTAGGATGTTCTGTAATATTAATCGTGCGAAACCCTCAGTTTGTTAACGTCTTAAAACAAAAAAAATCTTATGAGTCAGCCCTACTTATCCCCAGACGATTTGCCTTCAAATCTGACAATTCAAGTGAGTGAAATACTATTCAGACAACTCGAAGAGGCAACGCAAATTTCTCACAAACAATAAAAAATCAATTCACATCGCTTGATATAAGACATTTTTTGATACATCATCAATTGAAATGTATGATGGTAAACAAAGTAAGTACAAAATAGCCATTATCAAGC
>JAHHHR010000010.1 GCA_019359245.1 Nostoc desertorum CM1-VF14
TTCAAGGTTCGGTTCACCTTTTGGCGTCGCTCTTTCGCGCTCCGCTTCAGGCACTTATTCAATATAACGAACCTATCTCCTTGTGTCAACTATTTTTCCAAAATTATTTTGGAAAACTTCTGTGTCCCCTTGAAACTCCCCACTGTGCCTGCTTCTAGGCAACAATGGTTTATGCACTGTGCCAACCAAACAAGGGGGAAGCGTGAATTTTCAGTCCGTTATTGCTTTATTGCATCAGTTCTGGCGCGAGCGCGGTTGCCTCATTGCCCAGCCCTACGATATTGAATAAACCGAAAGCTTTTGAAAGTTGACGAGAAGATAGGGGTTTTAGACAACTTGTTAGGGACTGTAATCACAAGTGATAGTGATCGCTCTCAACATACTTTATATATGATGGGTACGAGCTAAATGTAGTGCCGGAGAAAGTGACTTTACGAGTTTGAGCCGTTATAGCTAGATGAGCCAGATGTGACAGAACATCTATCGACGGCGGTTTAGTCAAAGCTTAAAGTTCGTAGAGTTTAATCAGCAGTTGAAAACAGGCAATGCCACTGTTAACAAGGATTACAGCAGCGATTGCCTGCTCATTTCTCCCTAAAAGTGCTGATAAAGGCTACAACATGAAACAAAAACATACTGAACTACATAAACGAGGTATTCGTCCTTAAATACCAAAACGTATATGGAGAACCAAGAAAAACTGAGGAAGACCTATCAAAATTTCTGTCCCTAGATTTTTCAGCAAGAGGTTCTAGTATCTTAATTTCACTACAAGTCCCTAAAGCCCTTTGGCCTCTTCGTTTAAGGAAGATAACTTAATCCGCCGACTTTCACGTGATAATGGTACTAAAACTGGCGCTTGACTTTGAGCATTACTTTCTTTAAAACTTTCTACTACTTTAGATATTTGTGCAATTGTCGGTGCTTCAAATACGCTACGCAAAGGTAACTCCACACGCAAAGTATCGCGCACTCTAGAGACAAGCTGAGTTGCTAGTAATGAATGGCCCCCTAATTCAAAGAAATTATCATAAATTCCTACGCGCTTAAGTCCCAAAACCCCAGCAAAAATTTTCATTAACACTTGTTCCACAGGAGTCCGAGGTGCGATGTAATTTTCAGACAATTGGGGCTGAATTGCATCATAGAATCCTTTTAAAGCGCGGCGATTGACTTTACCATTAGCTGTCAGAGGTAAAGACTCTAATATTACAAAAGCTGATGGCATCATGTACTCAGGCAATTTTTGTGCTGTGTAAGTCTGCAATTGCGGCACTAATTTACGCGCAACTTTGGCTTGTAGAGGATTATTGGCGTAAGATTGCCAGGGGCGAGAGTGAGCCGTACTATGTGGAAAAATAGCTCTCTTAGCTATTTTCTCTTGCTGTACAAAAACCACATCATAGCGTCCTTCAATACTTGAATTTGACCAGGTAATATCAACTTTGTAAGGTACATCCAGTGTATAAAAATCCTCTGGCTCTACCCCTAAATTTTCAAGTTTTTGCAAAGCTTTACGCATTTGACCTACAGTTTTAAAACCTTCTACATCTGATAGCCATTCCGCTGTTTTCACTGCTGCCATCACCCGCGCATTAGGTACATTCTTAATACATAATATTTCTGGTTTAGTTTCAATTAATAACTGATGCACTGCTGACACTGTTAAATTCTCTTCAGACCAGTTCAAGACTGAATTATTTCCAGTATTATTAATAGTTTTATCATCAATATGAAGAATTACATTGTACCGAAATTGAGCCAATTCATTGCGATCGCGTCCCCGCAGCAGTTGAATTTCTACATGGCTAATCTGAGGAAAGCATTGCTCTATTGCACTAAAAAAAGCTGGATCAATTACTAACTCTGTTTCTTGGAAAATTTGCATTTGAACCCGTTGCTGTAACTCAGAACGGGTAAGGGAAGGTTCAGCTTGCTCCAGTTGCACTGATGCATGAAAAGCTTGCAAAAGTGGCAAACTACGTACATCTCCTATGAAGATAAAGCCACCCGGAGCAGTTGCCCTCACTGCACCTTCTAATACACGAATCAGATAATCAATAGTAGGAAAATATTGTACAACTGAGTTTATAACTACTGCATCAAAAGCTGCTATTTCTACTTTCTCGAAGTCAGTAGCCATTTGCTGATGCAGCGTTACCTGCGGCATTTCTTGCTTTTCTAACTGCTGCTGAATGTAATTAAGTGAAACTGGGGAAAAGTCTGTTGCACAATACTTAGTGCAGTGAGGTGCAATTCTGAACAGAATTAAACCTGTTCCACAACCAATTTCTAACACTCGCTTGGGTTGCAAAGCCAAAATTTGCGCTACTTGGTTATTTATCCACTCACGCATCTGCTCTATTGGAATAGGCTGATTTGTGTAACTGCTGTTCCAGCCGATAAAATTAGATGTTGGATCTGAATCAGCAGTAGGCTGATTATAAGTTTCGTCATAAAGCATTTGCCATTGCAAAACCTGCTCATTCTGCAATTGGATTAATTGCACATTCTCCTGCTCACTGCTGTATTCAGCTTTCGCTACCAGATAAGCTACTAGGCGCTTTTCATCTTCATCCTCATGAATTATGACTACAGTTTGCTGTACTGCTGGATGTTGACTCAGCACTGCTTCAATTTCGCCCAACTCAATGCGGTAGCCACGAATTTTTACTTGCTCGTCAACCCGACCTAAAAATTCAATGTTGCCATCTACTCGATAACGGACTAAATCACCTGTTTTATAAAGTCGTGCTTTTAACTTATTAGTAAAACTATGAGGAATGAAGCATTCCGCAGTTAAATCAGGGCGGTTTAAATAACTTCGTGCTAATCCATCACCACTTATATATAATTCTCCTGAAACACCAATGGGTACAGGTTGTAAATGTTTATCTAATATGTATACTTGGGTGTTAGCGATCGCACTACCAATTGCAGGTGCTAAATTATATTTATTCTTGACAGAAATATGACCAGAAGTTGTAACAACTGTGTTCTCAGTAGGCCCATAATTATTAAATACTTGGAAGGAGTGGGAAGCTAAAGGATATTGATTTAGTTTATCTCCACCTGTAAGCAATATCCGTAAAGCGGCATCTTCAGGAAAATCTAATAATAAAACCTTTTCTGCTATAGGCGTTGGTAAGAAGGAAATTGTGATTTTTTGCGATATTAACCAATCTCGGAGATATTCAGGCGATCGCCTGATTTCATCATCTACAATATAAATACTTGCTCCAGCACTAAGGTAAGGCCAAATTTCCCAACTGGAAGCGTCAAACGCAATCCCAGCTATCTGTGTTACTCGCTCGCTAGGTGAAACTGCAAAAGCTTTTTGATGCCAAAAAACCAGATTTAATAATCCTCTATGTTCAATTTGTACGCCTTTAGGTTTTCCTGTTGAGCCAGAGGTATAAATTACATACGCAAGGTTGTCTAATACAACTTCAGTAGGAAGATTATCTTCAATTTCTTGAGCAATAATTTTACAATCTTTATCTAAACAGATTATATTTGAATTACTATTTTCTAAACGTTCAAGCCATTGCTTGTGAGTTAGTAAAACTGAGACTTGAGCATCTTTGAGCATAAAATCCAAACGTTCAGATGGATAGCTTGGATCTAGAGGCACATAAGTTCCACCTGCTTTCAGAATGCCCAACATCCCAATTACCAGATCAAAAGAGCGTTCTACACAAAGCCCAACTAAAACTTCGGTTTTAACTCCTAATTTTTTTAGATAATGTGCAAGCTGATTACTACGTATATTTAAGTCTTTGTAGCTGAGTTTATCATTGCCAAATACTAGTGCAGTTTCATCAGGGTTCTGTTCTGCAACACTCTCAAATAACTGATGTATACATTTATCTTGAGGATAATCTAACTGAGTATTATTCCATTCAATTAATAAATTATGCTGCTCAGATTCACTTAAAAGGGATGATTGTGCAATTCGTTGTTCTGGATTTGCAACTATACCTTCTAGTAATGTCTGGAAATGTCCTAACATTCTGGTGATAGTAGCGTCATCAAATAAATCAGTACTGTAAATTACAAACCCACTAATTCCTTCTGAGCTATCTACCCATAAACCATTTTGAGTATTTGGCTCCCACAGGTGGAACTCCAAATCAAAGCGTGTTGTTTCTGTATCAAATGGTAAGGGGCTTAAAGTTAAACCAGTTAACTCTAATGCTGACATAGGCGCATTTTGCAGAGCAAACACCACTTGAAAAAGCGGATTTTGATTCAAGTTACGCTCTGGATGCAGTTCTTCTACAAGTTTTTCAAAAGGTAAATCTTGATAAGCATAAGCCCCTAAAGCTACCTCTTTGACTCGATTCAATAATTCTTGAAAAGTTGGGTTTCCTGATAGGTCGGTACGCAGTACTAAGCTATTGACAAAAAAACCAATTAATCCTTCTATCTCACTACGGTTGCGATTGGCAATGGGGGAACCGATCGCAATATCTTCTTGTTGTGTGTAGCGATAAAGTAAAACTTTAAATGCTGCTAATAGGGTTATAAATAAAGTTACTCCTTCTTGCTGTCCGAGAGCTAAAAGTGCTTTGCTCAGACTTTTTGATAATTGCAGAGGTTGCCTTGCACCCTGGTAAGTTTGAACAGCTAGCCTTGGTCTGTCGGTTGGCAAATTTAATATAGAAATGTCGTTTAATTGCTTCTGCCAGTAATTGAGTTGCTTATCTAATACTTCTCCCTGCAAGCATTGGCGTTGCCAGTATGCAAAGTCTGCATATTGAATTGTAAGTTTCGGCAGAGGAGAAGGCTGATTGCTAGTAAAGGCTGTGTAAAGTGCTGCTATCTCTTGAATCAGCACCCCAATAGACCAACCATCGGAGACAATGTGGTGCATATTCAGCAGCAGGATGTATTCTGTCTCATCCAACCACAGCAGTTTTACTTGCAGCAACGAATCAGTTGATAAATTGAAAGGACGTTGAGCTTCTTGGTTAGTGAATTGTTGTGCTTGTATTTCTCGTTCGGCTTGTGGCAGTTGCCGTAAATCTATTATTGGTAAAGGTATTGTTAGCGTCGGATTAATTACCTGAACTGGTTGCTCTGACTGGATGACAAAATTGGTGCGTAAAGCTTCGTGTCGTCGGACAATTTCGTTAAAAGTTTGCTCTAGCGCGGCTTTATTTAGCGAACCTGTTAAATGTAGTGCTACTGGAATGTTATAGAAAGGATTATTAGGGATTAATTGGTCAAGAAACCACAGCCGTTGTTGAGCAAAGGATAGGAGAAGATTTTCAGACCGCGAAATAGGTACGAGAGGTCTAAAGCTGTGGTTATGAGTACGATTAGTTGCTTTTAAAAATTCAATAATTTCTGCTTTACGCTCTTGAATTTCTGCACGCAATTCTACGGTAAGAGTTCCTTCAGGCGCGTTACAACGAAACTTTTCACCATCAATAAAAACTTGAATATCTAAGCTGCGAAGATAAGATAAGAACTCTACCGTATTCAAAATTACACCCCTTCGCAACAGTTGTTACTTACTAGTAATTAATCTCAACTTATTATCACACTTGTAACAACGTATAAATCATTCCTGGGGGTGAAAGTTTCATAACTGTAACTATGGTATAACAAGCTGTCTTTATTCTTGAATTTACTTATGTAGATGGAGAGTAGGGAAGAACCACTTTCGATTTGTACCTAGCTATCCTAAAAATCAAATAGGAATCCTGTCTATAGCTAAGGGACTTCCAAATTAAAAAATCTCCAATATTTAGGATGCTTCAGTCAGATAAAACCTGGAAATACCAAGAAATTATTTGTACTGATGCACCCTAATAACAGGAAAATTGGGATAATTTAATTTTTGGAGTTCCCCAATTATAGTGCGATCACTAATTGGCTCCTTTTAGATAAAAGGTAAACCTTTTGTTAAATCCACCCTGCCTGGAACTTTGCTTAAAAACTAGTCTTTATCTAGTCTTGCCTTCAATAATTCCGTCTTTGTTGATGATAACGACTTCTGGCATTGGGTTGCTGGAGATACGGGTATCGTTATCGTTAATTTCCTTCTTGGAAGATTCTGCCGCATTTTGGGCAGATAACTTAATATCATGGGCTGAATCTTTTGCAGATTCAGTCACATTCTGAGCTGATGATTTAACTGAATCACTTGCACTCTTAGCCGAGGATTTTACGGATTCAGTCGCATTCTGAGCCGATGATTTGAGGGATTCGGCAGCACTTTTTATAGATGGTTCAACTGCCTTCGCTGTTCCTTTGACAGTTGAGCGAACATCCTTAGTAGCACCTTCAATTTCTTTAGCTACAGCTTTGGCAGAAGGCTTAATTTCATCAGTAGCGCTTTGAATAGAGTTAGCAGCCCTTTCTACAGAAGGTTGAACGCCTTCAATTGTATGCTGAACTGACTCTTTGACGTCTCTAATGGTAGGTTTGATTTCTTCGGATACGTTTTTAACTGCGTCTACTACAGAAGGTTTAGCCTCTTTAACTGTTTCATTAACTGATTCAGCTATACCTTTAATAGAAGGCTTGGACTCTTCAACTGTTTGCTTGACAGCTTCTGCTGTCCCTTTGATAGATGGCTTGACTTCTTCAATCGTTTCTTTGGCTGCTGTGCCTATGTCTTCTATAGAATGCTTAACGCCCTCTGCTACAGAGTTAGCTGCATCCCCTAAATTATCTACAGCGCGGTTAACTGTATCAGCAGTTCCCTTACCAATGATGGCACCAGCAACTGAGCCTGCGACAGCACCGATAATGCCTCCAGAGCGAGCGCCTAATACACCACCAATTGCAGCTCCAGCTACCCTAGCACTAATGCCTGAACCTGATGAAGAGTCTGATGTTTCTTCTGAATTTGATTCAGAATTTTCTTCGACTTTATTTAAAGGCAATTTTTTCTCATTCTCACTTCTAACAATCTTTTCTTCACCAACGAAAGGATTGGTATCAGTTTTATTCAAAGGTTGCTTGTTGTCATTCATAATGCTTTATACATTCAATTAGCTTCATTATTAAGGTAACTATTAATCTTAATAATTACCCCTAGCTGAAGGAGTATACATCTACTCATTAATGGTGAACCTCAGTGCAGGTGCAATATTCTGAGCAAGTGATTATAATGTCACATAATTGGGAAGATAACAGTACAGTAACAGTACAGTATGGTGTTATGCCAAACGATAACTAAGCGTAGGCGTAGCCCGTCGTAGAAATCGCTTCCGAGTAATTTTTTGGTATCTACCACAGGTAGGAAAATTCTCTAAAGCGAAAAACAGTAATTACTCTATAGAAAAATATACCCCTGACTTGGAAGCTGTTATTGCCACACTAGTAATATTTAGGTTCGACAAAACACAAGCACTTGCAACTATTAATATTTTTGTATTGGTAATGTGTGCGGCTTCAGATATAGCGACTAAACCTGTGGCGGATAGATTGCATGGAAGCAGAAATACTTGTTCTTAAAAAGTCATTCTTATACAACATTGGTTGAAGAAGAATTCAGAAGTCACAATTCAGGAGTCAGAATCAAAACGCGACGCTCGTTCCTCGCTAACGCTGCGCTATCAGTCGGGGATTCAGATCCGCGGCTTTTTTGTTGACCATCAAATTGGTATTATTTTGTAGGGGTGCAAAAACGCTAATTATTCAGACGCTCCTACGTCGCTAACGTTACGCTATCCGCTTTTTTGGTCAGAATACCCAACTGAATTCTGACTCCTGACTCCTGAATTATGTTCGATAAATCATTCTTAAGAGTGAAAGTTGGATGATTCTAACTATGGTATGAAGCTAAAAGCAGTTAACAAGGTATTACAAGGTTTAGGCTCATGATATTCATGCCTCATATTTTTCTACTTGTATGGCTGGTTCAACTGCTGTCTGTTGGGGTACTTGGTGGGGGAATCTACATTCTCTATGAGTGGTACGAAGGAGAACTTGTAGGAACACCCTACTTAGTAGCTGGACTAGTAATGGTTCTGTGGACTTTTGGCGGGCGTTTTATCAGTTTGCCACTGCTGCGCCGTCGTGGAAACCAGGAACCCAAGTTTATGCGTAGCAAAACTGTGCAACGTTTGCCACGCCCAGATGGGAGCGTGTTGCAAGTAGAGTTTTTTGGCCCTGAAGATGGTCAACCAATTATTTTGTCACATGGTTGGGGGCCAAACAGTGCTATATGGTATTATGCCAAGCGACAATTAAGCGATCGCTTCCGAGTAATTGTTTGGGATCTACCAGGGTTAGGAAAATCCTCTAAACCGAAAAACAATGATCACTCTATAGAAAAATATGCCCGTGACTTGGAAGCTGTAATTGCCATAGCAGGGGATAAACCTGTTATTTTGTTGGGGCACAGCATGGGTGGAATGATTAACCTGACATTTTGTCGCCTATTTCCAGAGCAATTAAGAAGTCGGGTGGCTGGCTTAATTCTTGTAGATACTACTTACACTAATCCGGTAAAAACTTGCATCTTTAGCAATCTGGTACGGAAATTACAGAAACCGCTACTCGAACCTGTGTTGTACCTGACTATTGTGTTGTGGCCGGTTTTTTGGTTAATGACTTGGCTCTCTTATTTCAACGGTTCGCTGTATATCACCGTCGAACTATCTGGATTTACCGGTACTGAAACACGCGGTCAACTAAGTTTTGCAGGCTTATTATCAGCATTGGGTTCACCTGGTGTTCTGGCTCGTGGCACGCTGGGAATGTTGAAGTTCGACGAAACAGACACACTTGCAACTATTAACGTTCCTGTATTGGTAATGTGTGGGGCTTCAGATATAGCAACTAAACCTGTGGCGAGCGATCGCATGAAAGCAGAATTACCTTACTCTGAAAGAGTCACCCTAAAACCAGGTGGACACATGGCATTGATAGAACAAAACGAACAATTTGCTGAAGCAGTCAGCACATTTTGTGATAGCTGCTCATAGCTGCCTGAATTCCACATTTAGCATCCATCAAAAAATATTGCTCCAGGGTTGACGTTTCGGTGTTTCGCGCAGTCTGTAGCAACTTCTGCCTTCCCTGCAAGAACTTCTGCCAAGACGTTTCGGTGTTTCGCGCAGTCTATAGCAACTTCCGTCTTCCCTGCAAGAGCTTCCGCCAAGGCGTTTCGGTGTTTCACGCAGTCTGTAGCAACTTCCGTCTTCCCTGCAAGAGTTTCTGCCAAGACGTTTTGGTGTTTCGCGCAGTCTGTAGCAACTTCCGTCTTCCCTGCAAGAACTTCTGCCAAGGCGTTTCAGTGTTTCGCACAGGTTGCTACAGACTGCGCTTTCCTTGTAAGAACTTCCACTTTTTTTGTAGCAACTTCTGCTTTGACCTTAGTTTTGCACTTTATTTAACCCGCATTTATTAGTACCTTTTGATTACTTCCAAAGTAGAGGTCGCTCAATTCTTCCAAAAAAACATCGGTTTGCGATTCTGGATTACGGAAGTAGGGATGGATGGGAAGGAGTTCAGCGCGAGGGCGGATTTCCGGTGAAGCCAAAATCTGCTCTAGCAAAGTCAGGTAGTTTTCAGCAGTAGATTCCCAAGTGTACTTCTTCAATACCCGTTGCTGACCAGCTTGGGCAAAATACTCCCACTCCTGAGCATTACATAGCAATCGCTCCAACCCCCGTGCAATATCAGCAGGATCTTCTGGGTCAACGAGTACGCCATATTCTTTATCTCCCTGTCGGAAGCTCTCGCTGGGGCCACCATTTTTAGTTGCTACCACTGGTAAACCTGCAACTGCTGCTTCTAAGGGAGCAAGCCCAAAGGGTTCGTAGAGTGCAGTCAGCGCAAATACTGAGCGGCGTTTAACCAAAAACCGATAGGTTGCTGCCAGTGACTCTTGAGACTGATCTGATAAGCCAAAGGCACTGATCTTGCCCCACAAGTCATTTTCTTTGACCACTTCCCGAATAGGGGCTAATACCTCTTCAGCTATGGCGTCACTAGCTTCTTCTCGCAAAGGATCGTCCAGTCCCCCTGTAATTAGCACCAAGTTAGCTCGTTCCTGAAGTGTTGGACTCATTGCAAAGGCTTGCACTAGCCCCAATATGTTTTTTTTAAGCTCTAATCGACTGGATGCTACAATAACGGGCAAATCTCGACGGGTTTCTGCAATGTCCCGTACCAATTGATCCTGAATGTGTTGGTAGGTAGCTTCCTCATTTTCGGAACGTGCCTTTGTACCGAAAATCGAGAAATCTGCTCCCGGTGGAATCAGTGCAAAGCGGTTGTCGTTGTCTACATCCACTGCACCACTATAAACTTGATGAGAATACTGTTCAAAGCGTTCTTGTCGTGTACTAGTGATATTAATAGCCGAGCGATTCATGCTCAGGCGTTCGGCTAAAATGCGATATCTGAAATTAAATTGCTCGTCTATTCCTGTGAGATTTTCTGGGGTGATTTCCAGTTTGTCCATCTTTTGAGCGCCGAGAGAATGAGCAGTAAAGGTAAAAGGTATACCTGTCTCTTCTTCAATTAGAACGCCACATATTCCCCCATCGCCATAGTGAGCAGTCATAGCATCGGGTAAGCCACCTTCTTGTTGATAAAATTTCAAGATGTTGGGTACCCAATCAGCAACCAGATGAGGCCATAACAACTCTTTAGCGAGAAATTCTTTTGGACCAGCTGGTAAGCGGATAATGCGGACGTTATCAACCCCTGGATATGTCTCAAATGTTTCAGCAAACTCTGGCCACTCCGGGTCAATAATTTGACGGGTGAGAATATCAACTTTATGACCCATTTGAGCTATAGCTATGGCAAGTTGCTTAACGTAGATCAGCTGACCCCCAAAATCTGGGTGTTTCGTTATATGACTATTATTTGAATCAAAATTGCCTTGAGGGTTGAGAAATCCAATATGCATAGCCCACTTCCTAATACAGGTTGATTTCTACTAGAGATTTTTGCCGGAAGACGGCAGCATAACAGCTTAGTGAGTTTGTTAAAAACTCCCAAGGCTGAAAAACGCAAGCAGTGAGGATATACATGAATCCCATCAAGAAATTAGTCAAAGGGCTTTTATTGATTCCCTTTAACTTAAACCCAGCTAATTCGCGTATTTTCCTAATGTTTAAGTTAATCGCTACTGCGGCTGGGGCATATATATCCGATGACATAAATAGCATGGTAACTTTCAATAAACAAGGCAGGAGGTGAGTAGCAAGTGGTACGCCTCGGCTGCGCTGCTCTTAAAAAATACAAGTGAAAATTACTTAATCTACCTAACAACACTACGGTTTAAAGCTTAAAATCAGGTAAATTAACTATTGTTTCCAAAAATGGAAATTGAGTGTATCTAATCGGATTTTTTATTGCTGTCTTTTAATTTTTATCATCAGTCGATAACAAATCATCTTGGTGCGATCGCTACCGTGTAAATTAGGATGCACCGCAAGTGTAATCAATAAACCCGCGTCCTAGCAAAGCTGTCTTGAAAAGTTGTTCTTGGGGGGGACGCCGAGGATCAAACTTTTCCCTTCTAAGGAGAGATATTTTTATGGCAACAAAATTTACATGAACCCAGACCTGCCCAAGTTCGCTAAGATGCCACCCAGGCAGTAGCAATAGGATGCGTTAATTTCCTTAAAATTCCACTTCTTCTCGCTCTTCTCCTGTAGTTATAGCCTTATCAGCACCTTTTGCTGCCCAAAACATTGTATCAATGCACTTAGCGAGTTGTTCAATAGTTGGTGCTTCAAATAAATTACGTACAGTTACATCTATTTGAAAGGTATCTCGAATTCGGGAAATTAACTGAGTCGCTAGTAGAGAATGACCGCCCAATTCAAAGAAATTATCATGAACGCCTATCTGCTCTTTTCCCAAGACTTTAGCCCAAATTTCTCCAAGTAACTCTTCAACTTGCGATCGCGGTGCTACATAATCATATCTATCGAAAGTTACTATATCTGTTCTAGGTAAAGCACGACGGTCTACTTTGCCATTCGGTGTTAATGGTATTGATTCCATAACCAGATATGCTGTTGGCACCATGTATTCTGGTAACTTTTCTTTCAAGTACTTACGTAATACAGATGCTAAATCTGATACTTCTACTACATTAAGAACAATATAAGCCACCAAATACTTGTTATCAGGTATGTCCTCATCAGCAATTACTACTGTTTCTTTCACTGCTGGATGTTCGGTCAAAACCGCTTCAATCTCTGATAATTCAATGCGGAAGCCACGAATTTTTACTTGATTGTCAATCCGACCTAAAAATTCAATATTCCCATCTGGTAAATAGCGGGCTAAATCACCCGTTTTATAAAGTCGTGTTTTTGAATTATTATTAAAATCATTTGTGAAGAATTGTTCAGTAGTTAATTCCGGGTGATTGACATATTCTCGTGCCAAACCATCACCGCCAATATATAATTCGCCAATAATACCAATGGGCAAAGGTTGTAAATGTGAATCTAATATATAAATTTGTGTATTATTAATCGGGCAACCAATGGGAATAAATGTGGCTGATTCTGGTAACTCTTGGATATGATAATAAGATGAGAATGTTGTATTTTCTGTAGGCCCATAAACATGAATTAAATGCTTTGGCGCACCATGTTGGAGAATTCTTTTAACCCATCTTATATTGACAGCCTCGCCACCAAACAGTAAATATCGCAATGAAGCAAAAGCTTGCGGAACATCTCTAGCAATCTGTTGAAATAAAGCTGTTGTGAAAAATAAGACACTAATTTGTTTTTGTTGTAGCTGTAACGCGAATTCATGAGGCGAAAGGATGACATCTTTGCTAACACCTATAAGTTGAGCGCCGTTAAGTAACGCCCCCCAAATCTCGAATGTTGCTGCATCAAAAGAAGTGTTTGAGACTTGGGCAATTTTATCTGATGGTGACAACTTTATATAGTTTGTATTGCACACTAGCCGATTTACAGCTTTGTGAGTTATGGCTACTCCCTTAGGTTTACCTGTAGAGCCGGAAGTGTAAATAACATAAGCTAAATTGTTAGATGTAACGCTACTTTTAACGCTATGGTTGTTTTCTTGAGTAATAATTTCCCAGTCTTTATCTATGCAAACAATTGGATTTAAAAAGCATTCAAAAGACTTAAGTAACTTTTCTTGTGTTAGCAATACTGAAACCTGTGCATCTTCCAGCATGAACTTTAAGCGTTCTTGAGGATAGCTGGGATCTAAAGGTACATAAGCTCCTCCTGCTTTCAGAATGCCTAATAAGCCAACTATCATTTCTATAGACTGTGAAATGCAAATACCTACTAATTTCTCTGAAGCAACCCCGATTTTTTGTAAGTATTGTGCTAGTTTATTGCTGCGTATATTTAACTCTTGATAAGTGAGTTGATCGTTACCAAAGATTGCTGCTATAGAATTAGGATAATGCTGTACTTGTTCTTCAAACAACTGATGGATACACTTATCATAAGGATAATCTGTATTAGTGTTATTCCAGTCTACTAATACCTGATGTCGCTCCGCTTCGCTTAAAAGAGGTAAATTTGCAATACGCTGTTCTGGATTGGCAAGAATGCTTGACAACAGAGTTTTAAAATGTTCCAGCATCCGGCTGATAGTAACTTTATCAAACAAATCAGTGTTGTAAACCATTACGCCACGGAGTCCTTCAGAATACTCCCAGTTTGCACCCCATAAGCTCCTAAAATCATCAGAACACTTCCATAAGTGTAATTCTAAATCAAAGCGCGTTTTTTTTAAATCAATATTCAAAAAGCTAGGCACTAATCCAGGTAGTTCTAGTGCAGACATTGGTGCATTTTGCAAACTAAATACTACTTGGAATAATGGATGATGGCGCAAGTTGCGCTCTGGATGCAGTTCTTCAACAAGTTTATCAAATGGCAAATCTTGCTGGCTATAAGCTCCTAGTGTTACTTCTCGGACTCTGCTTAACAGTTCTCGAAAAGTCGGGTTTTCAGATAAATTGCTGCGTAATACTAAACTATTGACAAAAAAACCAATTAGACCTTCAATTTCGCTACGATTACGGTTAGCAATTGGCGAACCTACCGCAATATCTTCTTGATGTGTGTAGCGGTATAGCAAAGTTTTAAATGCTGCCAGCAGCATCATAAAAAAGGTTACACCTTCTTGCTGCGAAAGCTTTTCTAATGCATCAGTTAGCTTTTGTGGTAACTCAAAAAATTGTGTTGCTCCTTCATAGCTTTGTATAACTGGCCTTGGTTTGTCGGTAGGCAAATGCAGCATAGAAATACCATTTAATTGCTGCTGCCAATAATTTAACTGCGTTTGTAGTACTTCTCCTTGTAGCCATTCGCGCTGCCAGTGGGCAAAGTCGGCGTATTGAAGAGGCAATTCTAATAGAGGGGAAGGCTGGTTTTGTGCAAAAGCTGTGTACAGTATTCCCACTTCCCGAATCAGCACCCCAATAGACCAATCATCACAGATAATGTGGTGCATATTCAGTAATAGAATATTTTCTGTTTTAGAAAGCACAAGCAACTTCACTCGCAGCAATGGCCCGGAGGATAAATCAAAGGGATGTTCTATCTCTGCGTTAATAATGCTGTTTACTTCAACTTCCCTTTCACCATCTGGCAGTAGCTGGAGGTCTAATACAGAAATAGGTATTGTTAAGCTGGGTGCAATCGCCTGTAGAGGTTGCCCATCCAAGACTATAAATGTAGTGCGTAAGCTTTCATGACGATGTACAATTTCGTTAAAAGTCTGCTCTAGTGCCGTTAAGTTAAGTGAACCTGTTAAGCGAATTACTGTCGGCACATTATAAATAGTATTGTCAGGGATCAACTGGTCGAGGAACCATAATCGCTGTTGGGCGAAAGATACTGGAAAAACAAAGACCTCTTCAGAAAACATATTGATCCTTATTTTAAAGTTTGTGCTTTCTCAATACAGGCTCTTAACTGTGCGGCGAGAACCTGAATATGAGGTTTTCTCAGCATAGTTAGGTGATTGCCAGGAATATGATGAATTTCCGTTTCTCCCACAGCTAACTGATCCCAACCCATACTCGCGTCTTCCTCAGCAACGTTTAACTGAACTTTTGTTCTGAAAAGATTAATTCGCTTAGGGTAGACTTGCGGAACGTAGTTGAGAACTGCTTGGCTATTGGCGTAAAAAACACGAAGCATAGGGACAATTGCCGACTCATTTAAAAGTCTTAGCTTGGATTCTTCAGATACAAGGTTAACTGTAGCATCCCCCTTTTGGATGAAGTGGGAGAACAGATTTGTTTGGAGCGCTCGCATCAATTTCTGAAAATTAGGAAATCGATAAGTTAAATTATTAATATGGTTCTTACTATGAGCAGTAATTAGATACAAATAATCAAGGAAAAAGGGCCACATATATGGCGCTACTGTAGTAAAAATAAACTTGAAAGCATTACTTAAAGAAGGTAGATTGCTCTTAATTGGTGCTACAGTGTCAAGCACAGCAAGTAAAGCTACTTCTTCCCCAGAATTTTGGAGTTGTTGAGCCATTTCAAAAGCAACCCAACCTCCAAAAGACCAACCTCCTATAAAATAAGGGCCTTTCGGTTGTACTGAGCGCAATGCTTCAATATAGTGGGTAGCCATATCCTCAATGCGATTTAGTGGAGTTTCCCCATCAATTCCAATAGGCTGTAGCCCATAAAATGGCTGATTTTTTCCCAATTGATGAGCTAATTCATAATAAGGAAAGACAACACCAAATATTGGATGGACGCAAAAGAAAGGCGGATTTGAGCCATTCGGTTGAATCGGAACCAAAGGAGACCATGCCAGAGAATCTGTTTTTGTATATAGTGCAATTGCTAAACTGTCAATTGTTTGATTTAAAAACAAGTTAGATAAAGGTAAATCACGCTCAAACTGTTTGTTTATTTGGTCTAATAAACGTATAGCCAGCAGCGAATTACCTCCTAAATCAAAGAAGTTGTCATGAATACCTACATTCTCAACATTAAGGACTTCAGCCCAGATTTTTGCCAAGGTTGACTCAGTTGGAGTACGAGGAGCAATAAAGGCTTTATCTATTGAGCGGCTCTGAGTATCAATTGCTTTTAATGCATAATGATCAACTTTGCCATTAGCCGTTAACGGCAGAGAATCCAGAATTACAAAAGCTTTTGGTATCATGTATTCTGGTAATTTCTCTTTTAAGAATTGACGTAGTTCAATAATTGTTTGCTCCTGCGGTGGCTTAGAAACAATGTAAGCTATTAAATGCTTGTTATCATATAGATTACCTTGAGCAATTACAATTGCTTTTTCTACATTATTATGCTGTCTTATAACTGTTTCAATTTCTGACAACTCAATACGGAAGCCACGAATTTTTACTTGATTATCGATGCGTTCTAAAAATTCAATATTACCGTCTGCTCGATATCTGGCTAAATCACCCGTCTTATAAATCCTTGCTCCTTTTTTATCATGAAAAGGATTGGAAATAAACTTTTTTGCAGTTAACTCAGAGCAGTTTAGGTAGCCTCGTGCTAACCCATCACCAGCGATACACAATTCGCCTAAAATGCCAACTGGTACAGGCTGTAAATGCTTATCTAATATATAAATTTCAGTGTTAGCGATTGGGCGACCAATAGGCGGTTTTTCACTCACAGATTTAATTTCGGCAACAGTTGACCAAACGGTTGCTTCAGTAGGCCCGTAAGCGTTAAAGAACCTACGGCTAGGATTCCAGCAACGTTTTACTATATCCTCAGAACATGATTCACCCGCGCTAATAATAGTTTGCAATGCAGGTAATGATTCTGTAGGTAGAACTGCCAAAACCGCAGGCGGAAGGGTAACGTGAGTAATAGCTTTTTCGCGTAATAGTTGGAACAAAGATTTTCCAGGTAGAAGGCATTCTTTATTTGCTAAATAAAGGGTTGCTCCTGTTTGCAATGCCATCACAATCTCAAAAATTGAGGCATCGAAACTTAATGATGCGAATTGCAGAATGCGGTTACTCGGCTGTAAGTTAAAAACCTCAATTTGCTCTGCTGCCAAATTAGATAGCCCTCGGTGTTCGATTAAAACGCCTTTTGGCTGCCCTGTTGAGCCAGAGGTATAGATGACATAAGCTAAGTTTTCAAGTGTTACACAACTGTTTGGGTTTTCTCGGCTATATTGTTTAATAGTTGCCCAATGTTTATCTATACTAATAATTTGATTTGAGAATTCTGTAAAATGCTGAATTAATTTTTCTTCTGTTAGTAATATTGAAACTTGTGCATCTTGCAACATGAAGTTAAGACGCTCTTGAGGATAGCTGGGATCTAAAGGTAAGTATGCGCCTCCAGCTTTGAGGATACCTAACATGGCGATTATGATTTCTGCGGATCGCTCCACACAAATGCCAACTAAAGTTTCAGTTTGCACACCTATTTTTTTGAGATAATGTGCCAGTTGGTTACTGCGTATATTTAACTCTTTGTAGCTGAGTTGTTGATTACCAAATACTAGTGCGATCGCATCAGGACTTTTTTCTACTTTTGCTTCAAATAACTGATGAAAACACTTACCATTTGGGTACGTTTTCTTAGTGTCATTCCAATCAATTAATAACTGCTGCCGTTCTCCTTCAGTAAGCAAAGCTAAATCTGAAATATGCTGTTTTGGATTGGCAACAATACTTTCCAGCAGTATTTGGAAATGTCCCAGCATTCGCGTAATGGTGCTTTGATCAAATAAATCAGTGCTATACACGATTTCTCCTTTCAGAGTTTCCAAGTCTCGCCACAGATGGAACTCTAAATCAAGCTTTGCAATTTTGCTGTCGAAGTCGAATAACGAAAGCTTTAACCCAGGTAACTCTAGTGCTTCAATGGGAGTATTTTGCAGACTAAATACGACCTGAAATAACGGATGACGGCTCAAATCTCGCTCTGGGTGAAGTTCCTCCACCAGCTTTTCAAAGGGCAAATCCTGATGGGCATAAGCTCCCAAAGTTACCTCTCGCACTCGATTTAATAATTCTCGAAACGTCGGGTTTCCTGATAAATCGCTACGTAGCACCAAACTATTGACAAAAAAACCAATTAACCCCTCTAGTTCACTACGATTACGATTAGCGATCACTGAACCTACTACAATATCCTCTTGCTGCGTGTAGCGATAGAGCAAAGTCTGAAACGCTGCAAGCATTGTCATGAACAAGGTTACATCTTCTTGGTAGCTAAGTGTCTCTAGCGCTTGAGTTAAGGAATGTGGTAGTTCTAAAAATTGTTTTGCACCCCTGTAGGTTGAAACTGCTGGTCTTAGTCGGTCGGTAGGGAGATTCAGCACCGAAATCCCATCTAATTGCTTTTGCCAGTAAACTAACTGCGTTTGTAAAGGCGAACAGCCGTTTTCCCCCACTGCTTGCAGCCACTCCCGTTGCCATTGGGCGAAATCTGCATACTGGATGGGTAATTCTGGCAGAAGCGTAGACATCAGACATCGCTTATCTTCTACAAAAGCTTTGTATAATACCCCCAGTTCTCTAATCAGCACCCCAATTGACCAGCCATCGGCAACAATGTGATGTAGATTTAGCAGCAGCACATATTCGGCTTCATCTACTTGTAGCAGCTTCACTCGCAGCAATGGTCCGGTAGTGAGACTGAAAGGATGTTGAGCCTCTGCGGTTGCAATTCGCCGTACTTGTATCTCACATTCTTGATCGAAATTGCGTAGATCTATTAGGGGAAGAGGTATAGTTAAGCTTGGTACAATTAGCTGCACTGGTTGCTGCTCTACCATCGCAAATGTAGTGCGTAAGGTTTCGTGGCGACGAACAATTTCGTTGAATGTCTGCTTTAAAGCGACAAAGTTGAGGGAACCTTTCAGGCAAAGTGCTGTTGACACATTGTAAAATGGATTGCCCGATGCTAATTGGTCGAGAAACCACAATCGCTGCTGGGCGAAAGAAGTGGGGAAGACAAAAACCTCTGTTTCATCAGAAAAATTAAGTTCTTCATCAGCCGTGAGGCTACTGAAAATATACTGGCTCATAACAATATCTTTGTTAAAAAAAGACTATGAAGACAGAGGGCTGATGTAGTAAAGTTATTTCTTCTACAATGATGTGCATTCGCTAAAAGTAACCCATGTTTGACATCTTATACTGTAGATCATGCCTGCGATCGCAGATAAATGCTACAACAATAAGCCAATAGAAAAATTGATATGAGAGTTTCACAAAAGATGCTTTAAGTAAATATACACGCTGATATAAATAAATTTATTCATTTTGGTAGATGTAGGTATTTGCTATTTTTCGTAAATTTATGAATGCTTAAAATATGTTGTAAATAAACTTATTAATATATTTATGAGTCCAACAGTAATAAAGATGCTCTCAATATTGTCAATTAATAATATAAAAATTTTATTACTGTCTGAAATCCAAAACACTTCTTTTTATCTGCTTTGAAATTTTTTAAGGATAAAAGCTTTAAAGTAGTAATATTGAGTTAATCCAAATAAATATACAAGCTTTAACCTTGAGATTAAGTTATACAAGTTATTTTTAAACACATCTTTAGATTCGTTATTAACAGTAAAATTAGCTCTTGGTAATTTTTTATGTATGTAGCTGTATGGCCTGGGAATGTATACCCTTTGGGTGCTAGTTGGGATGGTAAAGGCACGAACTTTGCTTTATTTTCCGAAAATGCAACAGGTGTGGAACTTTGTTTATTTGATGCTGATAATCATGAAATTCGCTTGCCTTTAACAGAAAAAAATAATTTTGTTTGGCACGCTTATCTACCAGGAGTAGGGCCTGGACAACGCTATGGGTTCAGAGTACATGGCCCTTGGGCCCCAGAACTTGGTCATCGATTTAACCCTAATAAACTACTAATTGATCCCTATGCTAAGGCAATTGATGGGGACTTTAGCGATAATCCAGCTAATTTTGGCTACTCTTTAGATGCACCAGAACAAGACTTGGCTTTTTCTGATTTAGATAATGCCGAAGTTATGCCGAAGTGTATTGTTGTTGATCAATCTTTTGATTGGGGAGACGACAAACTACTTTCTATACCGTGGCACGAAACTATTATTTATGAAACTCACGTTAGAGGCTTTACTAAGCTACACCCAGAAATTCCAGAAGAATTACGTGGTACTTATGCAGGGCTAGCACATCCAGCCGCAATTCAATATCTTCAACAACTAGGAATCACATCTGTGGAATTGATGCCTGTGCATCACTTCTTATCCTCTCCAGGATTTCTGGCGGATAAAGGACTCAAAAACTATTGGGGCTACGATTCCATTAATTTTTTGACACCCTACTCCGGTTACAGTGCTAGTGGCTCACTCGGACAACAAGTGACCGAGTTTAAGCAGATGGTCAAGGACTTACACTCTGCTGGCATTGAAGTGATTTTAGATGTAGTTTATAACCACACTGGCGAAGGTAATCATTTAGGGCCAACATTATCGTTGCGAGGCATCGATAATGCTGTGTACTACCGCTTGGTTAAAGATAATTCCCGTTACAACATGGACTTCACAGGCTGCGGCAATTCTCTGAATGTGCGTCATGCCCAAGTTCTGAAGTTAATCATGGATAGCCTGCGCTATTGGGTAACAGAAATGCATGTTGATGGCTTTCGCTTTGACTTAGCTTCGGCATTAGCGCGAGAACTATATGAAGTAGATAATCTCGCAGCTTTTTTTGATATTATTCATCAAGATCCAGTTCTGGCAGATGTGAAGCTGATTGCTGAACCTTGGGATTTGGGAGAAGGCGGTTATCAAGTTGGCAATTTTCCTTTACGTTGGTCTGAATGGAATGGCAGATATCGTGATACTGTCCGGGATTTTTGGCGTGGTGAGGATGATAGCCTCGGACAATTTGCTTATTGTTTTACTGGCAGCCCTGACCTTTACCAAGCAAACGGGCGTAATCCCAGTGCCAGTATTAATTTCATAACTGCTCATGATGGCTTCACGCTCAATGATTTGGTCAGCTACAACGAAAAGCATAATCAGGCTAACGGCGAAGATAGCCGGGATGGGGAAAGCCATAACCGCTCTTGGAATTGCGGTGTAGAAGGAGAAACCGATAACCCAGACGTAATCCGCTTACGGGAACGTCAGCGACGCAACTTTTTAGCAACTCTAATGCTGTCGCAAGGCGTACCCATGCTACTAGCAGGAGATGAAATTGGTTGCACCCAGAAGGGTAATAACAATGCTTACTGCCAAGATAATGAAATTTCCTGGCGTGATTGGAGTTTACAAAAGTCTAATTCCGAACTACTAGATTTTAGCCGCGAACTGATTGATTTTCGTCATAAGCATCCAGTATTTAGACGGCGTAAGTGGTTTCAAGGTCGTCCTATTCACGGTTTTGGGATCAATGATATTGGTTGGTTTAATGCCGATGGTAGCGAAATGACTGAAAAGCAGTGGCTAGTTAGTTATGCCAAAGCTATGGAAATTTTCTTGAATGGCGAGGGCATTCTTACTCCTGGCCGCCGTGGTGAACGGATTATTGATGAGAGCTTTCTGTTATTTTTTAATGCTCACTACGAAACTATTGAGTTTGCCTTACCCAATGTTTTTAAGGACAGGGGATGGGAAATAGTTATTGACACTAATGAATCTCGTTTCCTTAGCCCAGGAAAATTGATTATGGGTGAGCAAACTGTGCCAGTTACAGACCGTTCTATCATGTTGTTACGTCGTCTTGCTTAGTAGCACAAAAATATCAAGTGTTAAACGGTTTTTCGTTCTAGACAGAAACCGCCCAGAACTGAAGTTCCGCGGCTCATAGCTAAAGTCCGTTAAAACGGACTATAAACTTTTCTCAGTCGTCTTTAGACGACTTTCGCTATTAGACTCAGAATTCATTCTGAGGCGGACTAGATGAGAATGAATAGCCCTGGATTTAGGACTACTATATCAATATGTCTAGGAATGGTGGGTTTTGTGCAATATAGCGCCCTGCTTTAGCCTCGCCATGCTTGTGCTGGAGTCTAAGCCGACTATGAAGCGATCGCTTCTGATACTAAAGTGAGTTTACTTCAATAAAGCTATATTTGACCTATTGAAAAGTTTCTGGCTATTGCTTTTACAAAAGTCTGGCGCTAACAATTTATAAGTCTAATGATTGGTTTTTGTAGTAAACTTTTATCCGAAAATCCGAAACATTATCATAATAAATGAACATTGATAATATCCGATTAAAAAATATTAAAACACAACAGAATATTATTTTGCAATCAATTTTTAATTTAGTATCTAATTCTACTTTAAAATCTACACAGACTCAACAAATAACACAAAGTTTAGTAAAAATAGTAACAGCAATTGAAGAAATTTGTTTTAACAAACAAGCAACACCAGCAAACCTAAGCCGTTCATCGCGGCAAATCTACTCTTGGATGAAGTTTTTAACGGACGAGGTTAACCTAAAACTTCACCTAGAAAGTACTTGTCGTGTGCAGCAAATTGCTAAGAAAATGTTAGCAAAACATAGAAAGGAATCAGTAAAACTAATGATTGAGTTCACTAGTTTTGCACTTTTATACAAGGGTAAAAGGTCTGGTGATACTGCTCATATTATTGTTAATGAGGGATTTATTAATGCGCCCGAAGAAGTAATGACAGCGTTGGTAGAATCTGCTCTTTTTGGGAGAAATCAAGATAATACGCGACTAATTAGGTCGTTTGCCAGCTCTGAAGAATATAGCAATGTACTGCTAGAGCTTGATTTAATTGTGGAAGTAATTGCAGAAAACCCACAAGGTAAGTTTTATAACCTAAATGAGTTATTTGACAAACTAAACTGTGAATATTTTGCTGCAACTCTTGCCAAACCGCGTCTTGCATGGAGCCAAATTCACACTTACCGGAAGTTTGGGCACTATGAGCCAGCTAGAGATAGGGTGGTGATCAGCTTAACCCTTGACAATGATAGTGTCCCTGAATTTGTGAGTGAGTTTGTCTTATATCACGAATTGCTGCACAAGTACCACGGCACAAATTGGGTTCAGGGGAGAAGAATGGTTCACACAAGAGAGTTTCGTGCCAGTGAAAGCCAGTTCAAACTGTACAAGGAAGCATCAACATGGCTGGAAAACTTAGCAACTGGTCAAAGCAGTAAACGGCGACATTTTTAAATGATTATTTGCTCGTCATTGCTTTGGTTACTAGAGGTGAGGTTTCATAATGTGCTAACAAGTCAGCAGGCTCATTGTAAATTGCGATCGCATCTTTTAACTGACTATCATCAAAACCACCGCAACGAAACGCAATCACGCCGACACCAGCTTTATTTGCAGACTCAATATCGTAGGGAGTATCGCCCAGCATTACTACCTCGGATGGCTGCATCTTCAACTGACTCAAAGCCACTTCCACAATATCTGGAGCGGGTTTGGAAGCTTCGGCATCGCTAGATGTTGCCGCCTCATCCTGACTGAGTAAATCATCAACTTGTCCAGCTTTGAGCAACACTGACAGTTCTTGACTCGTTGCTGAAGTAGCGATGATTAAACGCAACCCTTCATGCTGCATCTTCAATATTAGTTGCCGCGTACCACTGGCAGGAGCCAGATTTTTCCCAAACTTGTTGATGATCAGTTCTTTGCGTTTGTTGGCGATTTCCTTACCTTTTCCTTCTTTATCAGAAAGTCCTGGCGCAAACTTAGGAATAATCTGGTCGCCTCCCATGCCAATCAGTGGTCGAACTTGCTCGAACTCTACCTCATAGCCAAATGCTGCAAATGCTTCTACCCAGGCTTGAGCATGGGCATCATTACTGATAACAAGTGTCCCATCTACATCTAAAATTACGCCCTGATATGCCATTGAGAAATTTCCAGGTTACTTTAAGCCTCTACACTACTGAAAAGTTGTTGCCATAACCTCTACCTTGGTTGTTACTTCCAATGGCAGAGTCAAAGAAGAGGAAAAGGGGCAGGGGGCAGGGGGAGCAAAGAGAATATTTTAGTAATTTTTACTATCTGAACACCCGTGAATACAGTTATTTATTTCTCTCCCCCTGCCTCCCCTACCTCCCGCGCTTACCCATCTCACTTTGGAGCATTGCTCCCCCCCTAAATTTATGTATGGGGTTCTCCCCCTTGCTCCCTGCCCCCTGCTCCCCTGCCTGTTCGTTCTTCCATACCGAAGAGGCGGCGAAAAGCTGACTGCATCAAATTAGGAGACAAGTGATAAACAGCTTTCCAAAAGTTTGTTGTGCCTACCATGACATCAGAACGCTGATCCTTTACTGCTTCCCAAATTGATTTTGCTACATCTTCAGGCTTTTCTAGTACAGGAGCTTGAATTGCTTTACCTACCAACTCAGAACGCGCTTGAGCCGTTTCTTCGTCCTTACCGCGAAAGATTGCCCGTTCCATCAGTTGAGTACTGATAAAACTGGGATAAATTCCGCTAACGTGAATGCCTTTAGGTGATAACTCTGCGTGTAACGATTTTGTCAAGCCAGTTACGGCGTATTTAGTGGTTGTGTAAGGAATGTGATAAGGAATTGGTTCTATACCACCAATAGAGCTGACATTAACAATGGTTCCTTTGCGACGTTCTAAGAAATGGGGCAGGATGGCATTAATAGTATGGATGTAGCCCCACAAATTGGTATCAATTATCTGATGCCAATCATCTAAGCTAAAATCCTCAACAGGCCCTAAGCAAAAGATACCTGCATTATTAATTAATACGTCTATGTGACCGAAATGATCTATTCCCTTCTGGATCAGATTATTTACTTGTAAAGGATCTTTGACATCTGTTGAAATTGCGATCGCTTCTCGTCCAAGTTCCCGTATCTGTGCAGCAGTAGCTTCTAAACGGTCAAGTTGACGAGCGGCCAACACCACATCATAGTTGTGACGGGCAAATAATAATGCTGTAGCTTTGCCAATTCCTTGAGAAGCGCCTGTAATAATTACTGTATTTGTCATAATGTTAGTTGCTTTTTTTGTGCGTCTTAGAGGTTGTTTTAAAAATGGTACTTAATGTATCCAAAACTTTAAATCCTCCTTAAAAAGGAGGACTTTGAGAAACTTATATTCTTCCGATTAATCAACAACGCCAATTATTGGTGCGTTTTAATTTCCTTGAGTAACGCCTCATCAGAGTATTCTTCTTCCCATTTGCCTTTTAACTTCAGCCGTACAGACTGTGCGCCACCACTAGGAGTACACACAACCCAGTAAGTATCTGATTCTCCTTCGACTTCAGCTGCTTCTTGAGCTTTTGAGGTGTCAGAAAGACCCGAAAATGCTTGAATACAAGTCCATGTAATTCCATCTGAATCTTTAATTTCTCTTTCCATGTATGTTTTTAGTTAGCGTGAACTTGGTAAAATTTCTGGTTGATCGTCCAAACTGAGCAGGAATTGAATTAAATCTGTCTGTTCTTGAGTGGTAAAGCCAGCTTCTGCATCTACCCAATAAGCGTGTCCTCTGCCGTCTACATTCGACTGTTGCAAATCTGGATTAGCTTGGTTAACTGCAACCATTGCCTCACGAAGATTACGGTCAACTAACACCCGTAAGCTTGCTTGTGCATCGGGTAAAATATTTTGCATTAATGTACCAGCCATACCAAGTTGCTCAGGATTTGCTACGACAAATTTTCCGTCCTGTTCAGCTTGCTTTAATGCTGAAGCACTAGCAGCCACGCCTCCATCATGTAAATAAGGCGCAGTTAGATACAACCCAATCAAGCTTGTTACTTTATAACCACCGGCTGGATTGTTCATACCAAAAGCTAACTGTTGCGCTTTTTGTGGGGTAATATCTGTAGGAACTTCTAATACCAGAGGATTAGATTGTAAGGGAACAGAGACACTGTTGGGATAGGTTTGGGGTGTGGTGAAGTTCTTAGCGAATGGCGCTAATGTTGGGGCGCGTGATGGTTGAGTTCCAATCTCGTTTTGAGCGATGACATCATGATTAGTAAAGTAGCGTCCACTATGACAGTCTATGCAGCCAGCACGATTAAATACAGCCGCCCCTTTTTCTAGAGATGCAACATCACTAACTTGAATCGGTGGTGGTGCCAGAGTATTTTGCCAAGCAGACATCGCATTAAGCTGTTCGCCAACGGGGAAGCCAGGGGAAGATGCCATTAAACCATCTAACATAAAGGGTGAACCTTTCGGATATCCAGGCATCCGAATTACTTCATTAATTGCAGGTTCTCCAGGAGTAGGATCGATTTTGTCGAAAAATTCTGATGGTTTTGCATCTTCAGGTAATTTAAAAGCTGGATTTGCGGCATTTTGCAGAATCACGCCTAAATAGGTTTCCTTATCAATGCCTAATAAAGCTTGACTCCCATCAGCGCCATTTGTCGCATCTGAATTTGTGGCGTGGACGTTGCTATTTAAGGTAGTCAAACCGTGAAACCAACCAATTGCCGAATGACCACTCCAACCGTAAGGCCAGGCATCAAAAGTATAAGATGATGGGATTTGTGAGGGATTGTTTACTAGAGTGCCAGTGGAATCAAAGTTTCCAGGCGGCCAAGTTAGGAGTTTTGCATCAACTGCATCTTCTAAAGTTTTGGCATCTGGTAAGCGGGATTCTATACCCTCAGCGTTAATGTAAGTATGCTCTCCCGCCGCAATTTGGGTAGGATTAACATCTGTTTGGCGAAACATGGCTGCGGAATTAGTGGCAAATGCCAAAACCAAACCCGTATTAACGTCATTATTTGGTGCGCCTTCTAGAATGCGTCCAGTCTTGTTGTCAAGTGTGGCGTGACATAAAGCACACGTAATACCAAATCTCAACTTACCTTTAGTGAAGCTGGCACGCATACCCAGTGGTACAAGGGAATTTGCAAGGACATCTAATCCTGTATTCAAAAGTGTGCCAGCTTTAAAAGTGCGTCCACCAACTGTTACATCTTCATTTATAGGAATTCGGAGATTGGTTGTATGCTTACCGCCAAGTTTAGCGATCGCCTGACCCACGGTTATCATATTAATCGGGCCGTTCAGCGCCCCAACTACATCAGTTTGGAAAATTTCATTACCAAAAGTTTCCGAGTAAAAAGCATCCCGCCCTAGCTTTAAAGTTTCCTCAGTAACAGCAAATGCCCCATTTTCAGCGGATAGTTGTTTGCGTCCCTCTTCTGTATTTAGTAAACGTGTTGCCTCTTCTTTATTAATCGCGTATCCCAAAACATCATAAGAACCAACTTCTTGAGGTGCAGCCTGTGTCACAGGTGTAAAAGTCTTATCTAGACTGGGAGTTTTACCTAAAACAAATTCTAGTCTGGAGGCGAAGAAGCTAACAAAAATAACTAAAAATAACAGTATCCCAATAGTTCCCCATCTATTTTTTTGAGGCTCCACTTTTGGAGGATTGGAATCTATGGCGATACCTGGGTCAGTTTTCATAGTTTTGATGTCACGAATGAAACACTTTATCCGGTGCTGATTGAGTAAACCACTCCATAGCTCTTTCGGCGATCGCAGTAGGAACTGTATGTAACCCGTTGAACTCACGGTATTCTAGGTCATAGCCTGCTTGTTTTAACTGCTGCACAATTCGGCGACTGCACCGTTCAATCGGTAACACCGTATCGAACTTTCCATGAGAGATGAATACACGCGGTTTCCCGGATTGGCTAGCAGGAGCCATGAATCCGGGTGAAAAAGCAATAATGTGGTTAAACAGGTCGCCATTGGTAATGCCAACCGAAAGGGCGTAGGAAGCACCATCAGAGAAACCAGCGATCGCTACCTGGTTCGGAGCGATCGCATAATGACTGAAAGTTTGTGCTAGTGCCCGATCGATAAAGGCAATATCAGGGCCATAGCCACCCCGAATAATGTCCCAAGTTTGTTGGCGTGAGTCTACTGCCAACAGAATTGTCCCAAAGCGATTTGCCAGATGACGGAGGATTTTAAGCGCCCCCTCTGCATCGCCTCCGGCTCCATGAAATATCAACACCAGGGGAGCGGGCTGATCTGCTTGATAGGTTTTAGGTACATAGACAAAACCATCTCGCTGCCCATCTAGCCCTAGTGGGTGTAATCCAGTCAAAGCGGTTGTTGTAGGGCGAGTTGGCCGGGACAACAACTGTCCTTCAGTAGCTCTAGAATCAACTTGCTTTGAGCTTTCCATAACTAATAAGTTCCGCTTTTGGCAATTGGATAGTTGAGAGGCAGCGAGTGGTAAAATCATCCCTGCTAGCCCGAACTGGAGTAGTTGTCGTCGTGTCCAGTCAGGAGGATTGTTGTTTTGTGTCATTGCGATCGCCTCAATCAGCAATTAGCTGACACTACACCGGAGGATTTAAAACGAACCGCAGAGGCACAGAGAATACAGAGAGAAATATTCTAAAACTTTTGATTACTGCGTACTGTTGCTTGCTGCGATATTTTTGTCAGGTTTTCCCCGGAGGGTGCGAATAGCCGCAAGAATTTCGGGTACTGCAAGCACTAATGACGCGATCGAACAGACTGTTGCAACTTGGCAGTACTCACAAAAGGCTTTGTTCTCGCTCCATTCTTCCTGAGCTAACTTGGCAGAAACCGCAGTGTCTAACACGAGCTTAACGCCCATTGCAATTGGTATAAAAGGATTACGCCGGGCGCGATCCAGCCCTCCGGCGGCAGCCAACCAGGCAGTGAGCGCATAAGTAACTACCATGATTGGCCCATCGGGTGAGTTAAATCGGCTGTAAGCGTAGTTAGATGCATCAACTCGATCTGCATCAAATATGGGGATTGGCGGATCGGGGAGGTGGTTAACGATCCCTGTTTGGTAGAGCGTCACGATTTGTCCCATTGAACCCCCAAGCATAGACAAGCCAATAATCGCTCGTCTCCGGCTCATGTGAGGGTCTTTTCCTTGACGCAGTTCTTGACTCAGTTGTTTTGCATCCATAAAGTTAGTTCAATTTTTGCTTAATCAATCTCTATTGATAGATACATCAGCCATGCGCTAGAGGTTTTAGCAGCTGGGGAAAAGATTGACAGCAGAAATTATTTTTTCTGCCACCAAACTTATTAGATACAAAAGGATGTTAAATATTTTCCGCTACATTAACGCCCTTGACTTTAGCTGGTATGACAATGCTGTAATAAGTAGTTGCGATCGCAGCTAATGCATTGAGCAAAACATTGTAACCAAACAATGGCATTAAGCCAAAAGATGTCTTAGCGAAAGGCAACAATCCCATGACAGCCAGCAAAGCATAAGAAATTGCAAAAGCACGGTTGAACAAGCGGGCAGTGCTAGCATTACTGTAAGAAGTGATTCCAAACAATCCTACAGCGCAGCGTACAAGGTTATGCAAAAAGTTGGTAGGAATTAGACCAAAGATATAACCAAATCCCGCAGAATAAGCGCCAGTAGATTCATCAAGTGGAATAAAAGATTCGTTCGTTCCTGGCAATGAAACTAAAGCTGGTACAAAGCCAGCTAAACCTAAAAGTAAATAAGAAATTCCGATAGCCAAAGCAATATAACGCTCTGTCATTTTTGCCGCGTTGATATTTTCCATTGCAGTCAATCCTTTTGTAATTCCATTAGTTAATACTGAGATATCTAAGGTTGTAACCCAAAAAAAAGTTTTTATAATCTATCAGAAGTTTCAGCGTTAAATTAAGCTTTGTACACCTAGAGTGAGAAATTAAGATATTAGCCCTGCTGGAATTTTGGACTGCATAATCGTAGTATTTTTCCTTTGTATCAGTAATTACATATAAACTTAACTTGGACGATTATTCATATATGCCATCAAATACTCCATAGTTAGAGGCAAAGGTTTGGTGATAGAGGTAGCTTTTATAAAAGCAGATAACAAAGTTCCTAGCCTCTAACTACCCTCTAGCTTAGAGGCTTTCTCATAATTGAAGAGGGATTTTAAATGAGGATGAATAAATTACGAACTTTGCTGTTCCTGTCTTGATAGAAATACTAGTAATAGAAGAAAATAAGGTTACGCTCAGACAAACTTTTACTAAGGCAAGCTAAAAAAATTGTCTGGACTTAATTTACTATTAACTTTATAATGTATAGCAATCCTAAATCATTTGTGAAAGACAAAATCACTGAGAAGCTTAAAAAACCTAGTTCTAATCCTCCTATTTTCTCAGTTTGGATTGTTATAAGTAAAAAAACGGCTAATATATCAACACAGCGATAATGATTGATTTTGAACCCTGGGACAGGTTATTGCGTCAGTATGTTGATCAACAGGGTCGTGTAGACTATGTAGCTTGGAAAAAAGAGCAACCCCAAGCAATTGCAGATTGGTTACCCTGCGAAAAAAATCTGCCTTTGAAATCTAATAGCAACAATCTCGAACAATTAGCATTGTGGATCAACCTTTACAATGCGTTCACCATTTCGACAATTTTGGAGAGATACCCGATAGAATCGATTCGTCCGCGAATTTTAGGGATTCCCAACTGGCTAGCTTTTTTGTGGTTCTTCCAACGTCGCGCTTATTCTATCTTTGGGGAAAGTTACAGTTTAGGTAAAATTGAGAACTCTATTCTACGGGAAAAATTGCAGGAGCCACGAATTCATTTTGCGATCGTCTGTGCTTCGGTTGGTTGTCCTTTACTACGTTCGGGAGCTTACTTTCCTGAGCAAGTCAGTCAGCAATTAGATGAAGATGCCAGTCGTTTCATAAATAACCCTGAAAAAGTCCGTTATGACATCGAGAGCAAAACACTTTACTGTAATAAAATCTTGAAGTGGTATCGTCAGGATTTTTTAAAAGTTGCACCCTCTATTCCCGAATACATTCGCTCCTACTTGAAAATAGACTATCCTCTTAATGCCTCAACGCGGATATCCTATCTTCATTATGACTGGAGCTTAAATCAGCGAATATCTTGATAAAACTGTTTGAGATAATTTGCATTAACGCCAATCCCCCACAAAAACCCAATATAAAGATAAATTGCAGTTGCTTTGAAGCTACCCCATTTGGCTACGCGACGATCTGAGGAATGAACAATACGATTCACCAGATAAATACGTCCTTTTTTAACTAACTTCAGACATAAATCTCCATCCTCCATAATCGGCAATGCCTCATCAAATCCGCCACAATCCCAAAAATCAATCCGACGACAGAACATTACCTGATCTCCAAACAACAGACGCAATCCTCGAAAAAATAGGTGAGGCTTAAATAATAGTGGTGCGTAGTAGGTTTTTAAATAATTATGTAGAGAGATACCCCAACGAGTTGTTTGAGATCCTGACATCAGAGAAATGAACCCCCCACAGGCAACCGTAGGCTCTGCCAGCGTCTTATTGATGACGGTAATTAGATCATCTGGAACCCAAGTATCTGCATGAAGAAAGCAAAGAATATCTCCAGTTGCTGCTGATGCTCCATAGTTCATCTGAAGAGAACGGCCTGGTTGTTGAGATAAAAGGAATTGTACATTCAAAGTTTGATTAAATGACTCAAAAATTTGCTTTGCAACTGTCACCGTCTGATCTTGGCTGCCACCATCTACCACTATCACCTCAAAAGGAGGAGGATTAAGTAAAGTCAGTTGGCGCAATGTACGTCCTAAGTTAGTTGCTTCATTTAAAGTAGGAATGATAATAGAAACTTGAGACATACAGATTTAGTAGTTTTATCGTTATCTTTATTTTACTTGTTAGTATTAATAGTCTTTAACTCAAAGATAAATCGGGTAATTGTGAGATGTTTCATTAATATCTCATACAAAGCATTAGTTACTAAAACGGTTGCAGTTATGATAAAACCGTCAAGCTCTGGGTACACCTAAATAACCTAGATGATTTAATCGTCTAAAGTTGCGCTAGGCTACTTGGTTATTCACAATCAAATCCCAATGTGAGCGATCGCATTGGTAAAAAGAGCAATTAGCTTTGCGGCCAAAAATCAATTACTGCTACTGCAATGCCTACGGCGGGCATAGGCATCGCACTTTCGGGAAACTCCGGAGCGATCGCTTCACTGGTATTTGCTGATCTAAAGTTGACTGCTGTTCAAGTTTTACAAGGATGCTGAAAATTTAGAAGGATTGTTCCCTGAGCGAAGTCGAAGGGAACGCTTTCTCTAAAGGCTATTCCCTACTCCCTATCTACGCAAATAAGTTCAAAAATAAAAGCAGATTCTTAATATGAGTTCTGAAAGTGAATTGTATTAACTTCGTCGAACTCAAATTCAACAAAAAAGTTATTCAACTTTGGCACGGAGTGCTGAAGATGGAAAAAGACTTTGAAATCCAGCTTGGCGCTCATTTAAAGGTTCTAGAGCATCGTTCCAAAGACTTTCATAATAAAAGAAAGTTACGCCTAAACCGCGTTCTTGAGCAGCTCGCACCTGAGACTTAATTTGCTGCATGGGAACTGGATTATTTCGTAAACCTGTCATAATGCCAATTCCAGTTGGAATTGTTTGTTGCGCTTCTTGAATTTCTGGGCGGGAAATCTTAGCCACAAAACTTTGCAGATCCGGACGATAAACTTGCACGATTAACTCGTCCACAATATTTTGCCGCATCCAACCTAGCCAATCTTGCAGGTGAAACTTGTAAGCAAAATCATAGTAATTAGGAGAAACAGAGAAAATCGCCTGGGGCTTTCTCTGCTTCACAGCTTGGTTAAGTTGTACCATGAACGCCGTAATTTTATCTGCCCGCCACTTTACCCATGCCGCATCTTGGGAATTAGTTGGGGGAGGATTCTTCGTTTCTTTGGTGTACAAAGCAACTGTATATTGGTCATAGCCAAATTCGTGAGGCAAGCTCATGTGATCGTCAAACTGAATGCCATCGGCATCATATTGGGTAATAGTTTCTAGCACTAGATTTGTGATGAACTGTTGCACTTGCGGATGGAACGGATTGAGCCACATAACCTCACCAGCCGCACTAATGGAAGTTTGGCCACCATCCCGCTTTTGTGTGAACCAATTAGGATAATTCAGTGCCAATTCTGAAGTTGGGGGAGCCATGAACCCAAACTCAAACCAGGGAATCACCAGCAGTCCTTTGCGATGGGCTTGGTTAATCAGGTCTGCAAGAATATCATGTCCATCTGAACCTTTGTAGACAAAAGGTTGAATACCTGCACGTTGTGCGATCGCACTGGGATACATTACATAGCCAGAATTCCACACCACAGGATAGATTGTGTTGAAGTTCAGCCGTCGTAATTGACTCACCGCATCCTGCACTTTTTCCCGATTTTTGAGGGTGTTAAAATCATTGTTGGTCATCCAAACCCCGCGAATTTCCTGCCGGGGTAACTGTGCGACAGCAGGGGTGAAACTGTCCACTAACAATACGGTAATAAAGGATATTAAAACGAGAATCGGAAAAAGAGACTTGAGTAGTCGTCGCCAATTCTGAACAATAAAAGGTGATTTCATAGATTTGAATGATGCATTAGCTACCCACACACGCCATTGTTCGCTTTTACGATTGAATCTACTAACCATATAGTCTACAAGTATTTATGCTTAGTACAAAACTGATGAGTTGGTAGTTGTTTGTTCCCTACTGATGGAACTTTTGCACCAGAAAAACTAAAGCAGACAAATTAAGATAGTTGACGCAGCTAGTAGGCATTTGTGCCCAATAGATATTGGAATGAGAAATAGGGCATTGGGCATTGGGCATTGGGAACAAGGTACAATTTTCTTCTTTAACTTCCCCTGCTCCCCCTGCTTCCCCTGCTCCCTGCTCCCTGCCCCCTGCCCCCTGCCCCCTGCCCCCTGCCCCCAATCTTCTCACTCCCCCAGACCCCACCTGTGTCACAATAGAGAACTGTAATAAGAAAAATATTGTTAAGGTAATTTAGTGAGTCCAACTGCTCAATCCACGGCAAGTGCGCGTCGCGTGGTATTTCCTTTTACGGCAATTGTGGGCCAGGAAGAAATGAAACTGGCGCTTCTATTGAACGTGATTGACCCCAAAATTGGTGGTGTAATGATCATGGGCGATCGCGGCACCGGGAAATCCACAACTATCCGGGCGCTGGCGGATCTGCTGCCAGAAATTTCTGTGGTTGCCAATGACCCTTTTAGTAGCGATCCTAGCGACCCCGATTTGATGAGCGATGAAGTCCGCCAACTGTTAGAACAAGGGGCGGAAATTCCTATAGCTCACAAAAAAGTCCAAATGGTAGACCTGCCGCTAGGAGCCACAGAAGACCGAGTTTGTGGCACAATCGACATTGAGAAAGCTTTATCTGAAGGTGTCAAAGCCTTTGAACCAGGACTACTGGCAAAGGCTAACCGAGGCATTCTCTATGTGGATGAAGTCAACTTACTAGACGACCACCTCGTAGACGTGCTACTCGATTCTGCCGCGAGTGGATGGAACACTGTAGAACGAGAAGGTATTTCTATCCGTCACCCAGCGCGTTTTGTTCTTGTGGGTTCTGGAAATCCAGAAGAAGGTGAACTACGCCCCCAGTTGCTTGATCGCTTTGGGATGCACGCAGAAATTCACACCGTAAAAGAACCAGCCTTGCGGGTGCAAATCGTAGAACAACGGGCAGATTTTGACCAAAATCCTCCAACATTTCTCGAAAACTACAAATCCCAGCAAGAAGCACTCCAAGAGCAAATTGTCAATGCTCAACAGCTTTTGCCAGAAGTAAAAATTGACTATGACCTACGGGTAAAAATTTCTGAAGTCTGCTCAGAACTGGATGTAGATGGTTTGCGGGGTGACATTGTTAGTAACCGCGCCGCCAAAGCCTTAACAGCTTATGAAGGACGTACTGAAGTTACGGTTGATGATATCCACCGCGTAATTACACTATGCTTGCGTCATAGACTGCGGAAAGACCCCTTAGAATCGATTGATTCTGGCTACAAAGTCGCCAAAGTTTTTAGCCGCGTCTTTGGCGTTGAACTTCCAGAAAGTGATACTGCACAAAAGAACGGCACAGGTCAAAAGTTAGGGGCTAGAGGTTAAAAGTTAGGAGCAAAGCCGGAAATGCTTCGCCTCCGGTGAAGAATTAAGAGTTAAGAGTTTTGAATGGAAAGCTGCTTCATATCTCACACTTTTAATTCTTCACTTAGCACTGACTATATAACTCTTAATTCCTAACTCTTAACTCAGCACTGAAATATGAGAATTTGGTCTTTTTGGTTCAACAGCTTTATTCTATCTAGCCAATACAACCCACCCAGGTTTGTAGAATTATTGATGCTTTTATTAGCGATCGCTATGCTGGCAATAGCCAGTATTTTACCGGACAAACCGCCCTATTTAATCTTAGGCTTGAGCTTAGTAGTTGGGGCATCTATTTCCATCTTAGTGCGGGAAGCGATCGCTCCCTCACCCGAAACACGAATTACCCAATTAACAGCATCGCTATTGCTTATCATCAGCCTCTATGGCTTCGCTGACTTAATGTACACTTTTTAATAGGGAATAGGGAATAGGGAATGGGGAAGAAACTTAATTAACAATGCCCCATGCCCAATCCCCATTTGTCCTGAGCGTATCGCTAAAGCGGAAAGCTCCGCTAACGCGTAGCGTCCCGTAGGGAAGGGATGTCCATAACTTACCAATTCTGCATTTCCACCAATTCCATACACAAATCATTAATTTGCTCCAAATCAGGTTTGTTAGGTAGGGCAGATTGTTCGTAAACAATTTCCATTTCCGCGACCAAATCTTCTGCTATTGTCATCACCTGTTCATAAGAATACTCACCCTTTAAAATAGCTTTTAAATCCTCAACATCACCAGCTATTCTCCTATCTACAATCACTTTACCCTGCCGCAGTATTTCTACTCCACTGCGTAATAATCTAATGCAGTGCATCCCATGTTTAAGGTCAAAACCCGACTTTCTTTCCGTTTCTGCCCTAGCCGGATTTCTATTTTCCTGCCAAGATAAATAAGCCTTCCATTCTCTCAAAGCTATTTGATAACTTTGGCTTTTCTGAAGCAAGCGGATGAAATCTTTACGGCTATTGGTTAACTGTTGGGTATATTCTAAAGTTTCATCGGGTAAAGTGTATTGTTTTAACACTCCTTTAAAATCAATATCCGCCGTCAACAATTGGTATAACTGTTCCGCTTCTTCTAAAAACTCAATCCGTCCTCTGATTAAGTTATAAAGATATTCCAGAAAAGCATTTAGCTCATCTTTGCTCAGGGGTACTTCGTCTTCTATAGCAAAGTCAGATGGTATTGGTTTTTTTTGTGGTGGCTTTAACAACCATTTACGATGAGTTTCCATCTTTTTAATTTGAGCAAAGGCATAACCAGTGTAAGTATGTTTTACCTTTTTACTCAAAAATAAATGTTTATGATTAATTAAATGCTGTCCGACTGTGCTTAAAAAAGGATAATTATTTAACCATAGCAATTCTAAAACATTGGGGTTTGCGCCTGCTAATAACTGGAGAATTTTTCTTAATTCGTATATAACTGTATCTTTGTTACCATCCACGAATGGAAATATTCCTGGTTCATCCCAACCAGTATCTTTTTGTTCTATGTGATCAAATCCTAAATAGTACCTTTTGGGTGCGATAAATACTCCCCGATAATCAAAGTCTGAATCAGGACGATTTAAACCATAGCCGTGGCTACCTGCCAAACCAATTAAGATAGTTCTTTGCTCAACTTCTATTCTTTTCATATCACCTGATTAAAATATAGTCATCCTAACTCATGAGTTAAGCAGGTGGGATGCTCCCATGTAGATGCAGAGGAGGCAGAGGAGGCAGAGGAAGCAAGGGAAGAATTTTAACTCTTGGCCAACGACAAATGACTAATAAGCAATGACTAATACCAAGAGTTGCTTAGTTTAACAAAAATGCCCCTAAAGGAGATGATGCAACGATATCCCCTTAAGGAGCAAAACTTGTCAATTTAGTTGTTCCTATATTTTCGCTTTCCTCAAACAGGAATTATCTAGGATTAATGTGCCGTCTATTCCCCCATCCTGGATTAATAATGGCGGCTAAATCTTCTTCAGACAATTTGTTGATTTCACTGTCCAGTTCTTCGACGCTGAAATCATAGCCACGCTCTTGAGCAATCTTGACAAAGGCTTCTGGATTAGCTGTTGCTTTGAGTCTTTGCTGTAGTGCTTGATCTTGTTTTACGGCTTCAAAAAGTCGGGTAGCATTTTGCTGTGTCATGATAGTTTGTCTCCTGTTTTAAATATCAGGTTTCAATCTAGTAATTTGACTCCTATGGAATCACTAAATTTTCTGAAGAACCTTTACATTAAGAGTGTAAGTTTAATTTTAAAACAAAGAATAAAAATGTGTAGATTCTGATAAGAAAATACAAGTTTTAATCTAAATATTTCTATTAATTTATAAAACTCAGTCCTAAGATGGAAGCAGTATTTAACTGAATAACATTGATTTTGAATTATCAATGCATTTTACATTTCTTTGCGCGGGTGATTCAGCCATGAAGACTTTTGGCAACATAAAAGCTTGACTTAGTACCTGTTAATCAAATAGTATGTTAGATTGTCTGTCTAATTCCTGCTCGGATCAGGTAGACATATTACAAAAGCTGGCAAAAGCGTCTCTACACGAGATAAAAACCAGCTACCTGTACGGCAACCTCAAGGACAATTCCATGACTTACGCGATTATTGAAACTGGCGGCAAACAAATACGAGTAGAGCCAGGGCGGTTTTACGATATTGAACTGCTTCCGACTGAACCAGATGAAAAAGTTACAATAGACTCCGTATTACTCGTGCAGCACGATGGCGAAGTCAGCATTGGACAGCCACTAGTAACAGGTGCAACTGTAGAAGGGACTGTAATGCGACATTACAGAGGTCGTAAAGTCTTGGTATACAAGATGAAGCCAAAAAAGAAAACCCGCAAAAAGCGGGGGCATCGTCAGGAAATTACCAGACTTATGATTGACTCCATCACCCTTAACGGTGCAGTGTTTGTTGCCCAAGAAGCACCAGAAAAGGAAACTCCCGTTTTAGACGAGACTCCTGCCGAAGAAGTTGAAACTGCTGCTGAATAATAATAAGAAGAAGATACACAAGAGGAAATCATGGCTCATAAGAAAGGAACAGGTAGTACACGCAACGGTCGTGATTCTAATGCCCAACGTCTGGGTGTCAAGCGTTATGGCGGTCAAGTTGTGCGTGCAGGAAACATTCTCGTGCGTCAGCGTGGTACCAAATTCCACCCTGGTAACAACGTCGGTATCGGTAGCGATGACACTCTGTTTGCCTTAATCGACGGTGTTGTAATGTTTGAGAGAAAGGGCAAAACCCGTAAAAAAGTTAGTGTTTATTTACCTATAACTGCTGCTGAGGCAGCCCCTGCTGAGGCAGTAGCAAGTTAGAGTTTTAGGGTGGGTAACAGTGCCCACCCTAATTGCTAGCTAGCCCTGGCATGATGGTCAGATTTTCCTAAATATTCCCAACAGTTGCTTAAAAGTCACTTTGTTCCTCTGTTGCTCATAGATTAGTATCAAAAGCATCAAAGCGTAGATATTCTTCACTAACAAAATATTACTTGCCCTGAAGATAGGAAGTATCCGTCTAGTTAAGTCTATGTTCCTGTAGAGGTTCTATGAGTCTGATTCTTCCCAAACGCACCCTATCCCGTCGCCAATTACTGCAAGTATCTGGACTCTCAGGGATAGGCTTTCTTTTAGGTGGCTGTGGGACAAATTTGTTCTCAGATAATCTGCGGCAAATATCTGAGCCACTGAACCAAAGTCTTGAAGCACTCCTACTAACTCAGAAACCTGTACCTGAATTTCCTGTTAGTGCGATAGAACCAGACAAATTGCTGATTAATACCTTTGACTTCACCCCGCAAATTGATCCAGCGCAGTTTCGCCTGACGATTGATGGTGAGGTTAGTAACGCGATGCAATTGAGTATGGGGGATATTCAAAAGCTTCCCTTGACTTCAATGGTAATTCGTCATGTCTGTGTTGAAGGCTGGGCTGCGATCGCTCAATGGGGAGGTGTGCGATTGCGAGACTTGGTAGCACTGGTACAGCCTAAATCAAACGTCCGTTATGTCTACTTCAAATCTGCTGATGGCTACTATGAAAGCTGGGATATTGCCTCTGCTGTACATCCCCAAACTCTTATGGCTTATCAAAAAAATGGACAACCATTATCAGTTGATAATGGTGCGCCTATGCGTCTAGCATCCCCAATTAAACTGGGTTACAAGCAAAGCAAGTGGGTGACTCAAATTACATTCGTTAGCAATCTATTGCCTCGTAAAGGCTATTGGGAGGATCAGGGCTATGAATGGTTTGCTGGACTTTGAGGGTGGCATCCTACTGTTCTGCAACACCTTATTTGGAAGTTCCTTGCATCTCCACTCTATAGAGGGATGGGGAATTAGGGGGATTAGTTAAAAATCGTTTGGTAAGCGACAAAAAACCAGACACCCAATATCTGAAACTTTTTATCTAGAATCGATTTTGACAAACTAACTCGCACACGGGTGTTAGTCCATAAAGCACGGAAAAGTAACAGCATGACTACAGAGAAACTAACAACCTTGCCATCATCCCCAGCCCAGACTGAATTAGAGTTAACAGATTCCCCTGGCTGTCAGTCAACAAGTCTGCACGATTCGGATGTACCGGAAGTAGACTTATTTAGTCCACTGAAAATTCGAGATATCACCCTGCCAGACCGCATAGCAATGTCACCAATGTGTCAATACTCGGCAGAGGATGGATTCGCAAATGATTGGCACTTTGTCCATTTGGGGAGTCGGGCTGCTGGAGGCACTGGGCTGATTATAGTCGAAGCTACAGCCGTGACAGCCCAAGGACGAATTACCCCTGGCGATCTTGGTCTTTGGGACGATATGCACATCGAGCCACTAGCTCGGATTGTACGCTTCCTTCGTCAACAGGGAGCGATCGCAGGAATTCAATTAGCCCATGCTGGCCGGAAGGCGAGTTGCAATGTTCCCTGGCTGGGTGGTACACCGCTAACACCTGAACAAGGAGGTTGGCCGGTAGTCGGGCCAAGCCCAATTCCGTTTCAAGAGGGCGGCCCCGTTCCCATAGCCCTCGATGAGGCTGGGATTGAAGAGGTGATTGAAGCCTTCGTTACCACAACCAGGCGTGCCCTTCAAGCGGGCTTTCAGATTATCGAAATCCACTCGGCTCATGGATACCTACTGCATTCTTTTCTTTCACCGCTAAGTAATCAGCGAACAGATAGTTACGGAGGTTCCTTGGAGAACCGAATGCGTTTGTTGCTGGAGGTTACAAAACGAATCCGAGATATTCTGCCAAGCGGGATGCCGCTTTTTGTGCGCCTCTCTGCTACCGACTGGATGGAGGGAGGTTGGGATCTCAAGCAGTCAGTTATATTATCCCGTGAACTAAAAGAATTAGGCGTTGATTTGATCGATGTTTCCACAGGAGGCTTAGTCCCTCATGCCAGGATTCCCGTGCAGACAGGTTATCAAGTGCCTTTTGCTGCCAAAATCCGAGAAGAGGCTGGGATTAGGACAGGGGCTGTGGGGATGATAAAGGAGGCTGAGTATGCCAACCAAGTAATTACTCGTGGATGTGCAGATTTGGTTCTCATCGGTCGAGAAATGCTCCGCGATCCATACTGGTCGATTCGTGCCCGTTGCCATTTGGATGAAGAACCGAACTGGCCTTTGCCCTACGGCTATGCAGTTAAGCAACAGAGACGGGGGAAATAACAATTCAAAAAATTATTTGTAATATGTGATTGCGATTGCCACAGTGCGATCGCAGTTAATTTGTGCCTAACCGCAGATGAATATGATAGCGATCGCCTCAATCAAAGCGATCTATTTGTTTTAACTAAAAATTGGTGCTGTTACAGCTTTACTTCTGGGTTGGCAAGCGCTTACAGATTTACGGTTGTTATCAGGTACAATACCAATTGAATTCCCTTTGTTGTTCTGCTACGGCTGCCTCTAAACCAAAGATGCGTTGCTCAATGAAATTTCTATACGTTATTTATCTTTATCCAGGCTTCCAGGAATCATATTGCTTACCTCGTGCAAACATGTCCTGGCAAAATAAGTCAACCAACTAGTAATTCCTAATAACTTAAACATATCTTCTAAGACAAGAGAAATATTAAGTATATTGTTATCAGTCAAAACATCACTGATAATAGATAAACTAAAAAACGCAATAGAAGACAATAAAATAAAAAACTCAGTTTTCTTGATGATTTTGATATATCTAATAAATAAACTTAATGCTAATACAATATAAATAGTAAAAGTTACATGACTCTTAATACCAAAATATATTGGGAAAAAGGTTTCATGAAGCAAGAAGAAGTCATCCAATAATAATAAAAATGTTAATAATCCTGACAGCAATAAAAATGAGGCTACTTTATTAGCCTTAGTATCTTGCCTGAGTATAATATAGCTGAAGAGACAAATTACTACAGAAGTACACCAAAGCAATACACCAATATTTGAAAACAAACCTGCATAAAAAGGTATGTCTCCTACTACGGCTGTATCTCTAGTTAAAATAGATGGAGATAAGTTTGTTTTTAGTGTAAAAATTAGTGAAATGAAAGAAAACGGTACTAATGTTGTAACAACTGTTAATAAGATAAGTTTTATTTGACTATAGATTGATATTCGGTAATTTGCGCTTTTCATAAGTTTTTCATTTCAATTTTTAGGCATTTACTACAAATTTTGTAGTATGTACTTTTAGGAAAACTTTAATTTCTGCTAGCTAGCATTATTTTTTCTGTGTCAGACTACTACTTTGGATATATGAAGTTAATAGCTAATAAATATATGTATATTTACTTAAAAGCTCAAATATTTACAACACATATCCAGGCATTCTCTGTGCTAGACAGGAATCCGTTTTGAACTCGACTAATAGCTTCATTCACTCGTTAAAGCTGAAAGCTTTGATTGGCAAGGGTCTAATGTTAACATGAGGTTAAGTGTTTTATAATACAGTTATTTATTATGTCATAGAAAAGAACAATATTCAATGTATTCAAAATATCAAGCAAATAAGATACTGTGTAATACGGTTCAGTTAAGGTTCTACTTCAAAAGCATATTGTCAGTTGCTCTTCGTCAGCGATTGGATCAAAGCCAAATATTATAGTATTTAACTTTGCTAGCTGTTGTAGGCTTTGCTGTAGTCCTATCTCGGATGGAGTTATTTTTCTAATTGGCGATACGACTTTCGCCTAATTCAGTGGCGGCTTATATAAATCTATTAACTTATTTTCGAGGCTTGAGAGAGCATTTACATTCTGGCTGCAAGCCATCCAGCTAATACTAATACGGTCTTTTCGATTCAACCTTTTTAGTTGCTTAAATCTATGATGATTTCTCCAACGCTCAACTAAGTTTACTGTTCAACCAACATAAATAACCTGATTTTTGCTATCAAATACAAATTAAATAGCTGCACAATTAAGTAATTGAGTTATTTTTAATAAATCAATTAGTATCACATGAATTAATCTGTTTTCTGTATCTACGGGTAAAAAGAGCATCGGTTATGGTGGAACCATCTCAAAATTTTACAAAGTATTTCGTCGAGATATTGGTTTGAATGCCAGAGACGACATGACTCAATCAAATGTCATCAATTGCGAATAATACCCCACCCTGTTCTCAAGGACGGAATCTGTGGAACATAGATCAATACAGTTCAGTGAAGCCTAAAACTATTTGCCAAAATCAATTTTTAACGTAGACATGGAGTGACGAGCCAATCAAATACTAATTGAGCCAATATTGATAGGGAGGGAATTGAATGTGTCTTCAAGGAGAGCGATCGCCTCCATAGGGGCTAATTTCTCGCCCTTGGGCATAGATAGAGCAGCGTGAGTTCAAGTTCTGGGAATAAAGCAAGCAGTGTCCTGGCTTGCAATAAATAATCTGAGAATCCATCATTTGATCAATCCTGAAGCCCCATGAAAATCTAAAATCAATATATTGATTTTAGTTACTCAGCAAAGTTATAGAGGAATATGGTTCGCGAAAACCAGTAGCGGATCACGTTAGTTGATTTTATGTTGAAAGACCGAAAAACTATAGCCTAAAAGAATTTACAATTGCGTATAGACAAAGTTTTTTCCACATCTCGTGAAAAGCCAGAAGCCTGAGAGTATCATCGCAAAAAAAGTTCGTTACCAAAATTGTTACGAGTGCGTTGTTACTGGGCAGTTAATTTATAATGATATATAGTTAAACTCCTCACACCACACTGAAAACCGTGAAACATAATGTTTCGCGGTTTTTTCCCTTTTTAAGAATGAGGTACGGGCAATCCTTTCTTAAGCATTATTATATCCATAACTTTGTGTTCTCCCCTTACGGTAAAGTTGCAAATGAACGTGCATCTAAAGCCAGGAGAAAAGAGTAGTGAAAGCAGTCTTGATGACAGCAGCTGGCAGTCCCGAAGTTCTGCGAGTACAGGAAGTGCCAAACCCTGCTGTTCCCCTAGGAAATACTGAACTTTTAGTGCGTTTGGTGGCGGCTGGCGTTAACCCGATTGACACTAAACTTCGTAGCCGAGGCAGTTTCTACCCCGATCGCACACCGACAATTTTAGGATGTGATGGTGCAGGTGTAGTAGAAGCAGTGGGTACTGGTGTTCAGCGTTTTCACTCAGGTGGCGAGGTATATTTTTGCTACGGCGGATTAGGCGCACACCAAGGTAATTATGCTGAATATACCGTTGTGGATGAGCGGTTTGTGGCACGTAAACCCGCGTCTATTTCCTTTGCCGAAGCAGCAGCAGCACCTTTGGTATTAATCACTGCCTGGGAAGCTTTATACGAACGGGGAAGATTGGAACCTGGGGAAAGAGTTTTGATTCATGCGGGTGCTGGTGGTGTCGGTCATGTAGCAATTCAGTTGGCGAAACTCAAAGGTGCTACTGTTTCTACCACAGTGAGTTCTGAAGAAAAAGCTAACTTTGTCAAACAACTAGGTGCTGATCATGTAATTTTTTACAAACAAACAAACTTTGTGCAAGCAGCATTAGATTGGACTGGTGGCGAAGGCGTAGACTTGGCTTTTGATACCGTAGGTGGTGAAACCTTTCACAAAACCTTCCCCGCAGTGCGAGTATATGGTGATATTGTGACGATTCTCGAACCAGATGCCAATACTGTTTGGAAAACTGCTAGACAACGCAATCTCCGCATTGGTTTAGAATTAATGCTCACACCAGCGTTGCTAGGAATGGAAGAAAGTCTCCAGCACCATGCAGAAATTCTCGAACAATGTGCCACCTGGATCGATGAAGGCAAGTTAAAAATCCATGTTAGTCACCAGTTTCCTTTGAAAGAAGCGGCTAAGGCGCACCAACTAATTGAAAGCGGTTCTGTGATGGGTAAAATTGTTCTACTAATTAGCGACGAATGATCGAACAATTTGCATAATTTATTTTTTAAACGCATGGGCGCTTCTCTACGAGACGCTACGCGTAGCTTGCTTCCCCGTAGGGGTACGCCTTGCCGCAGGGTAAGTACGCACAGGTTAAACGCAAAAGTATGCAGAGGGCTTTCTTTAAGTCCCTCTGCACTTCCCTTCTCTGCGTTCGCGCAGCGTGTCGCAGGCAGACGCTTTGCGATTGCGTTCCTTTGCGTTTTATCAATTCTTCTGCTCTTCCCCCTCCCCAGTTCAGCAGCGCAAACGCAACCAGAACGCACACTTTTAACTCTGGAATTATTACAAGAACGTCTACGCACGCCCACACTCCGCGAAGGCAATTTGACGGTGGATTTGCAAAAGATGGTGATTGATTTGCGCCCAGAAAATACTAGCTTTCGTGATGCTTTTTACCAACTGTTGAGAAAAGACCTAGGTGCAAAACCTCTGGGTTTAGACCTCAGCTATACCTTAATTTTAGGGGATTTTGTGGGCAGCGATTTGGGTTTAAGAACACCCTTATATGCCCAAGCCATTGCTTCGATTTTTACCGTTACCGAACAAAAAGAACTAGAGCGTTTGCGCTTCGTTTGTCTGGAGTCACTCACAAACTCCAAAGATTGTCGATCGCTCTTGGGAACAAAGTCAACTCCATCGATTGAAATTGCCGTCTTTCGTGGTGTCCTGACACTCGTGCAAACTCGTTTCAATGGCGAAATGAAGTTCTCTAATACATTCTTTCTTCAGTCTGTGGATGCCCAAGGTGCAACTTTTCTCCAATCCTCTAATTGGGCTGAAACCCGATTTGCTCGTCCCGTCAGCTTTAGCGGTGCTAAATTCAAGCAACCAAGCAATTTCCAGGGCAGTATTTTTTTTGACAAAGCTAATTTTAAACAAACTCAATTTCAGGAACTCGCTGATTTTCAAGGCAGTATCTTTGAAAAGACTGCCAACTTTAACCAAGCAACTTTTAAGCAATTGGCTAAATTCAATAGTGGGCAGTGGCAAGAGAATGCTGATTTTTCTGATGTCCACTTTGCGAATCAAGCCCAGTTTACTAAAGCAAATTTTAATCAGTTCCTCCTTTTAACAGATGCAACTTTTGAGCAAGCTGTCACATTTAGAGAAGTGGAGTTTAATCAATCGGTAAATTTGCAAGGTGCAAGCATTCTTAACCAAGCAGATTTTAGCGATGCAAGGTTTTCTCCAGAAGCTTGTTTAAGTGTACCTGGTTTAACTTTTAACTCTAATCAAGCGAAAATTTTAGGTAATCCTGGTCAGATTGGTAAGATGTTCTGCATCCCTACATTGCAAGGTAATCAAAATATCTTGCGGAATTTGGGGCAAAATTTTCGTCAGCAACAACAAGTTGCCGATGCTAATGAACTGGAATACACAAAACAACAACTGCGATTAGTAGAAATGAGTCGCCGTTTGACAGCTACAAATATTAATAGCGCATCCGTCGCAAGTTTGATTAATTTGGGTTTTTCTGCAACTCAAGCCGAAGCGATCGCCCAGCGTCGTCTGATAAAATTGTTTCGCAGCAGCAATGAGTTACTCACTTTAGCAGACATCGATTTAGAAAAATACACACAACTGAGCGCTCGCTTAATTGTTGGTGAACCCCTTTCGCTCGTTGGGTGGTTACTGCAAGCTTGGAGTTGCTTGGGGTTGAGTGTACTGCTGTTGTTGAGTGGCTATGGTACGAATTTTTGGTTAGTGTTTGGTGTGGGAGGAGTTGCGATCGCTTATTTCGGCTTACTATTTTGGCTAGTAGATCGCTATCGTCGGCTGCATCCTGTACCAATTATTCCCACATCCTACGAAACCATTTCGATATTAGTGAGTTTTAGCGTTTTAGAATTATTGAGCTTATTAGCCATCTTTCGCAATGCTCAACAACCTTGGCTGACATTAGGGTGTCTTTTCATAATTATTGTCCCCATCCCAATGGCTTTATTGATCCGACTTTACCAACAAGGCCGTTATCACAACTTAATGGACATTTCTTACTTCACAGAAGACGGCACATTTCGCCAGTTACGGTTGCTGATTGGACGTTTGCCAGTGATACCAAGGAATGAGACATTTCGTGAACGATATATGCCCCTTTTGTGCGATCGCCGTTGGAACTGGCTCAACTACTATGATTTTAGTCTCAACAACCTAGTTAAATTGGGATTTAACGATATTCGTCTGCGAGACGAACACCTACCTGGCATCATCTCTGCACTTGCTTGGTATCAATGGAGTTTGGGTTTAATTTACATCACTCTCGTTTTGTGGACACTTTCCCGCACAATTCCAGGATTGAATTTGCTGATTTATCTGAAGTAATTCCTGCATTGAAGCTTTTTTTGCTGCACTTCGTAGTGGCGCTAAGTAATTCGGCACAATAAAACTAAGGTATGTTGAGTTTTATAAAAACCTTGGAACGATTCACTTATATTCTCTTTCCTGACCTTACGCTTTGTTGCATAGGTTGATTTTTTATCGCCGACTTACTTAATATAATGTAAGTATTGCAGGGTGCCAGTAACCGTGCTATTTATTATTATCAGCCTCGTGGTATAACGTCGGATAAAAGCCATATAACCCCGGATAAAAACAGATTAATTAAATATCTAAAAAATTGGCAAATTTATCAAAAGATTATTCATTGCAATATAATATTTAACCAAAATTGAATTTTATTATACAAACATTTCAATTAACTTTTTAAGATATATCTAAAAAATCTCTACAACTCTGATAAATATATCAAAATATTTTTCATTGTCCTTCAAAACTAAATCGTATAAATTGTAGGTGGAAGTAGCATTGATTAAAAAATTGTTATCTACACTTAATAGAGATAAACAAATAATCTAGTAGCTACTAACTAGTTTTGCTAACGATAAATTCATTAAATAGACTTGAGTTTTGTCTATTTTATGTTGCAATACTAGCAATATTTTTTATCCAATAATGAGGATTAATCTAATGGCGGAAAATTCAAGTAATACTGGTAGCAGTAACTCCTCTCCTAATTTTGGACCCTTCGATCGCTTGAAAGAAGTTGTCCCTGAGAAAGACCTCCCCAAAATATTCAGTGGTGTTGGTGAAGGTGGCAGTCAGCCTAATTTACCCGATAATTTACCCTATAATGGTAATCCTTTCGCTGGCGACAACTTCTGGAATATCTTTGCAGGCGGTGTAAACCCATCAAACCAATCATCCGCAGGCGGTGGTGGTAACTCATCCACAGGCGGTAGCCCATTTGGAGGCGGTGGTAGCTCACCCGCAGGCGGTAGCCCATTTGGAGGTGGTGGTAGCTCATCCACAGGCGGTAGCCCATTTGGAGGTGGTGGTAGCTCACCCGCAGGCGGTAGCCCATTTGGCGGTGGTGGTAACTCATCCACAGGCGGTAGCCCATTTGGAGGTGGTGGTAGCTCATCCACAGGCGGTAGCCCATTTGGAGGCGGTGGTAGCTCACCCGCAGGCGGTAGCCCATTTGGCGGTGGTGGTAACTCATCCACAGGCGGTAGCCCATTTGGAGGTGGTGGTAGCTCACCCGCAGGCGGTAGCCCATTTGGAGGTGGTGGTAGCTCACCCGCAGGCGGTAGCCCATTTGGAGGTGGTGGTAGCTCATCCGCAGGTGGTAGCCCATTTGGAGGTGGTGGTAGCTCACCCGCAGGTGGTGGTAACCCATTGGTAGGCGGTAGCTCACCCGCAGGCGGTAGCCCATTTGGAGGTGGTGGTAGCTCACCCGCAGGTGGTGGCAACCCATTGGTAGGCGGTAGCTCACCCGCAGGCGGTGGCAACCAAGGTGGTAGTGGCAGCGACCCTTTGACTGGTGCTGATAGGCAGACCTATGGTATTAGCACAACTGAAATTCCGGACGGGTTCGCTTTGAGGGCTACTATTGACAAGCTAATTGATTCAAGGCTTGACAAGGAACTGGGTGGCGGTGCCGGTGGCGGTAATCCATTTACTGGCGGTGCTGGTGGCAGTAACCCACTTGCTGGCGGTGCTGGTGGCGGTAACCCATTTGGTGACGGTGCAGGTGGCGGTAACCCATTTGGTGACGGTGCAGGTGGCGGTAACCCATTTGGTGACGGTGCAGGTGGCGGTAACCCATTTGCTAGCGGTACCGGTAGCGGTAACCCATTTGCTGGCGGTACCGGTGGCGGTAACCCTTTTGGTGGTTGATAAATCCCGTTTGCTTAATAGAATTCTTGCAAAAATCAGCAGATAATAAGGAGAACAATAACGAGTTCTTCATTCTTCAGTACATAGTATGCTAGTACAGCTTGGCGCAAATAAACATACCATTCGATAAAGCTAAAAAACGTGTATTATCGGTGATGTGCCTTCTGCCTTATTGTACTAGTTTGCTATTTTACGCCCTGTAACTCTTTACAGGTAAGGATTTAGAAAATGTTTTCTGTTATTTTGACAGTAAGATAATTAAAGCCTTTATTTTAGAGAGATTTTGGGTTTAGCAAATTCACAATTGATATAAGAAGTACTGAAGACCCCATAATTTTTTAACTAAAAATAGGAAAATTAATGCCAATGGAAGAGTCTGCTGTCAATCCCCTTAGTGGTGGAGTTAATCCCTCAAGTGCAGGTGGCGCTAGTAACCCGTATAGCGGTAGTTCCTTTGCTACCAATGGCAGTTTGTCTCCTGAAAGTAGCCCGTTGACGGGTGGTAGCAATCTGTTATTAGGTAACGGTAACAATTCCATTGCAGGTGGCGGTATTAACCCGTTTGCAGGCGATGGTGGCAGTGGACTTCAAAAATTAATCTTTGATCGATTAAAGTCAGTTTTGGGTGATAACTTTTTCAAGGATATTGACAACTCATTGGCGGGAGGTAGTAACCCTTTTGCAGGCGGTGCTAATCCGTTTGCGGGAGGTAGTAACCCGGTTGCAGGCGGTGGTAATCCGTTTGCAGGCGGTGCTAATCCGTTTGCGGGAGGTAGTAACCCGGTTGCAGGCGGTGGTAATCCGTTTGCAGGCGGTGCTAACCCATTTGCAGGCGGTGCTAATCCGTTTACAGGAGGTAGTAACCCGGTTGCAGGCGGTGCTAATGGTGGTAATCCGTTTGCAGGTGGCGCTACTAACCCATTTGCAGGAGGTGGTAACCCGGTTGCAGGTGGCGGCAGTGGTAATCCGTTTGCAGGTGGCAGTAACCCGTTTGCAGGCAGTGCTAATGGTGGTAATCCGTTTGCAGGAGGCAGCAACCCGGTTGCAGGAGGTAGTAACCCGGTTGCAGGTAGTGCTAATGGTGGTAATCCGTTTGCAGGTGGTGGTAATCCGATCGCAGGTGCTGGTAGTTTGCTTCAACAATCACCTTTCGATCCGTTGAAAGAAGTCCTTGGTAATGGTAATAATATACCCTCTAGTAACGGTGCGAATACATCTAATCCTGGTAGCCCACGCTTCAATGAGAGCAACGCACCTGTTGGTAATGGTAACAGGAACTTTGGTAGCAATAACGCAACTATTGGTAATTTTAACTCGGATTATGGCAGTAACAGTACAACCATTGGGAATGGTAACTGGAACTTTAATAATGACAACACAACCATCGGTAATGGCAACTGGCTATTTGGAAAGGGTAACACAACCCTTGGTAACGGCAACTGGTATTGGGACGACGGAAGTAATAATGCAACATTAGGTAATGGTAATTGGCACTTCGGCAGTGACAACGCAACCATCGGAAACGGTAATTGGGACTTTGGTACTAATAACACAATTATTGGTAATGGTAACTGGGTTTTTACCAGTGGAAATGAAATTATTGGTAATGGCAATTGGTTAGCGAATACTGACAATACAACAATTGGAAACGTCAATAATCTCAGCAGTCTACAGTTATCCCCACAAGGTATCAAGACTGATGTTAACAATCTGATTGACTCTCTTATAGGTAAAATAGGTCAAAATTTTCTTGGGTTCACAGGAAATTTTGATGAATCGAGTAGCCAAACGTTTAACCGCCTCATCTCTTCTAAAAGTGTTGGCAATGACACTGATATATCTAGCGATATTGAGCAACTTTTGGCATCACTCAGCCCAATTCAAGAAAATTTCATCAGTTATCAGCCTCTGCAAAACCCTCAGCCTGTCTCAGAACCTGCTTCTTCAGTGTCATTGGTAGTAATGGGACTCGTGTGTTTGCTGTTATCACTATTTAAAAAACAACAACACTGTTAAGGTAAATTCAACCCTTCTAAACTTATTGCGATCGCAACGCAGTCTAATACTACTCGCTTCAGAAGATTTGTAGGTTGGGCTGCGCTTGCTTTTTTCACCCCCGTCTCTCTGCTCTAATCTGCTTATCCGCTTGTTGTCTTAAACTGGTGACACCTGCTTGGCTTAAAGTCATTGCAGTGATATTGCCTGTGTCATCCCTTTCAAAGCAAATACTTGTATTTACTGTTTTAGCAAAGAATTCTAACTCTGATGTAGGAAAAAACTGTAACGGTGGTTGCTGGTCACATTGTATAAACAAGTTCTCATTCTGGGTCACTACTTTGAACTGCAATCCAGATTTTGTTAAGTATAACCCTGAGTACTTCTCAGCTTGCGACAGGGTGATGATTGGTTTTTCTTTCTCAAACACGTCAGGCCAGTCATACTCAAGCGCGATCGCTCGCATCACTTCTTGTATCAGTTCAACTTCGTTCGAGTTGAGCATGACAACAGCACCTTTTCCAATATGCGCGTAAACACGCATCAATGCTACAAACCCTTTATTTCTACCACTGTGAAAAAAGTAGAAACCATCACCAATTCCACCACCCGCAAAGAATCCTAATCCCACAAATAATCCATTCCCTAAACCCACAAACGATTCATTTGCTCCTTGGGTTTGCTCGATCTGCTGGGGACGCAACATTTCTTCTACCGTCTCTTTACTCCACACAATAGGAGAGAACCCATGCAATACTCGCAACAGTTCAACGCCAACTTTGGCTAAATCTGATGCCGTTGTCCACAAACCGGCTGCTGCCATTTCAGGATAAATATGGTACTTGCCTTCAAGTGGAACACCAGAAAACGGATGAGCCGTTGCTGCTTTTTCTGACCAATCATTGGGAAGCGGCTGTTGGTAAGTACTATTTGTCATGCCCAACGGATCGAGTACCAATTCGCGCATAATTTCCGAAAAAGGCTGCTTGAGCAAATCAACCAATACCTGTTGAGCAACTGTTATGCCGCCACCCGAATAGCGATGATGCAAACCAGGGATGATATTAACCTCCACTTTATCGGTATTGGCTGGAGGTTCGCCATTGAGAACTTGAAGTGTGGTTGGCAATGGATCTAAGTTGGAATAGCCTGGAAAGCCATGCACCGTAAAGCCAGCAGTGTGGCTTAACAACTGCCGCAACGTTATTCGGGGTTGCCAATCTGCGATCGCAGGTACACGCCATGAGGTGAGATAGGTATTGACATCTTCATCCAGATTGAGACGACCTTGCTGTGCAAGATGCATGACTGCTAAAGCAAAAACAGGTTTGCTGATTGAGGCTGCTTGAAACAATGTGTTTGGTGTAACTTCACGAGTTGTTTTGGCCTCACACACCCCAAATCCACGCGCCCATTCGATTTTAAAATCATTAATAACTGCAATACTGATACCTGGGGTCTGGTGATGTGCTAATTGCTCACTCAATGTTTTCGGTAGACCAAATTTCCCTTCCAACGCTGTTGCTGGCAGAAGATTATTGATGACACCCTCAATGCGTTGCTCAATGGATTGCAGCATTGGTATACGCCACTTTTGTGTTCTAAATTTATCAGTGCTATCTAATTTTAACTTTGCGATCGCACTACAAAGTTAAGTTAATGCATCAGCCGTCTAGACAATTATCCCGGCAAAGTTTCACCAGTTTCAAGATTTTGTTTCATTGCAGCACCTATCCCTCTTCTGTCCCTTTCCCTCGCCTTTTCATTCAATTGTTCTAAAGCATTTTTTCCAAGAACTGCTTGGCGCGATCGCACTTAGGATTTTGGAAAAACTCGTTAGGGGTACTATCTTCTGCTAAAATTCCCTGGTCGAGGAACATAATCCGATTGGCAACTTCTCGGGCAAAGCCCATTTCATGGGTAACGATCGCCATTGTCATTCCAGATAGCGCTAAAGCTTTCATCACTTCCAGCACATCTTTGACCATCTCTGGATCTAACGCAGAGGTGGGTTCATCAAACAAAATCATCTCTGGTTCCATTGCTAATGCCCGAGCGATCGCTACTCGCTGTTTCTGTCCCCCAGATAGTTTAGAAGGATAGACAGACGCTTTTGGCTCTAAACCTACCTTGGCAAGCAATTCTAAGCCATGCTGTTGTGCTTTTTGCTTGTTTATTCCTTTCACCTTTATCGGTGCGTAGGTGACATTTTGCAGCACACTCATGTGGGGAAACAAATTAAAATGTTGGAATACCATTACCAATTGCTGGCGCACCTTAGCGATGTTCGCCTTGGAATTGGTGATTTCTTGCTTGTGAAAGTAGATTTTCCCTCTGGTGGGTTGTTCTAATAAGTTTATGCATCGCAGAAAGGTAGACTTACCTGAACCAGAAGGGCCTAATATGGCAACCACTTCCCCCTGATAAAATTCAGAGGAAATATCTTTGAGTACGTCGAGTTTACCAAAGGATTTACATAAGAATTCCGTGCGAATTACTACATTATTCACTTTCCCGTAACCTCCTTTCTAAAGCGGATGCACCCAAGGTCATGCCCATTACTAAAACATAGTAAATTAACCCTGCAAATAGCAGTGGTTCAAAATAAATATACTTATTTGCACCAACGATTTGGGCGCTGCGTAATATTTCCACCACCCCAATGGTTGACACCAGCGCGGAATCTTTGAGTAATCCAATAGTTTCATTTACCAATGCTGGCAGAATGTTTTTCAATGCTTGGGGCAAAATCACATCCCACATCATCAACCAATAGGGAACACCCATAGACATTGCCGCTTCACTTTGCCCTTTATCCACCGCTTGAATCCCACCTCTGATGGTTTCTGACATATAAGCACCAGAATTTAGGGTAAAAGTTAGCACCCCAGCCTGCAATGCTGAAATGTCATAGCCTGTAAGCTGGGGTGTTGCGTAGTAAACCAACGCCAACTGTAATAACAAAGGTGTGCCTCGAAAAACAGAGGTATAGGCGTTAGCAACCCAGGTAAGCGGCTTGATGCCGATAATTTTTAATAGAGACAGGATTGTTCCCCAGATTAAGCCCAAAGATACAGATAATAGCGTAAACAACAAAGTTAAAGGGATTCCCTGAAGAATAAAGGGGATGTCTGGAAGAATTCTGGTGAAATCGAGATTTAATCCGCCTTTAGCAGGAGTTGAAGATGCAGAATTAGCGGTAATATTCTGTGAAAACCATTTGGCTACAAGTTTATTCAACGTGCCATTATCCTTCATTTGTTGAAGAACTTTGTTAAACGGTTCTACAAAAGAAGAACCTTTGGGAAAAGCGATCGCTGATCCACTTTGCTCCTCTGACGGAATTGTATTAAATTCTAAATCTGGGTTAGCTTGGGCAAATCCCTTAGCGACGGTATCCTCAACAATTGCTGCATCAATTCGCCCAGATTTGATTTCCTGAACTACTTCTGGCACTCTGTTAAGTTGCTTTAGCTGAATACCCGCAAATTTTTTAGCAATTTTCTGAGCATTTTGTTCTTGGATGGTTCCTAGTTGTACCCCAACTTTTTTTCCTAATAAGTCTTGGGGCTGTTTTAGGTTGCTACCTTTAGGAGCGACAATGGTATCTTTGGCTTCGTAATAAATAATTGAAAAGTCAATATTTTTCTGACGTTCTGGAGTCGGAGTCATCCCAGCCATTGCAAAGTCAGCGCGATTTGCTTGGAGTGCAGGAATTAATCCATTAAAATCGGATTCCATTATCTGAAGTTTAAACCCTAGTTTTTGAGCAAGGGTCTTGGCAATATCTATATCAAAGCCAACGATTTGGCGATTGCCTCCTTTCGTATCATAAAACTCATAAGGAGGATAATCTGGCGAAGTAATTATTGTCAGCGTATCTTTACCTAAAGATGAGACAGCTTTTAAAGAATTACTATGTCCGATGATGCTGATTACTAATGCTACAACTAGTATAGTTGATAGCCATATCTTCTTTTTATTCATGAACTTGATAATTATATAAATAATTTAAATTCCGCACCTTAAACGCGTAAAATCATGGGGAATTGAGGGTTGAAATTTAAACGCAGAGGAACGCGGAGGTACGCAGAGAATTTGTTATGAATTAATGAAATGTTGTAATTAGCGACTGTCAAATTCTTACTTTGGTCGCCTCCAACAACTTGACGCTGGCATAAATAGCATCAATATGAGGTGTGGGAATTTGAGTAAGTTTTCCCAATTCTGCGACTGCACCAACAATAGCATCTATCTCGGTGGGGCGTCCGGCTTCAATATCTTGTAGCATTGAGGTTTTATGGGCACCGACATTTTCTGCGCCATTAATTCGCTGTTCTAAAGTGATGCCAAACTTTATACCCAAATTTTCAGCGATCGCTTGAGTTTCTGTCATCATTTGCCGTGCTAGTTCACGAGTGAGGGGATAACGGCAAATATCCTCTAGAGTAGCACCAGTCAGCGCACTGATCGGATTAAATGCCACATTTCCCCACAACTTAATCCAAATTTCTGTGCGAATTTGATTGCGGATTGGTGCTTTGAATCCTGCCTGTTTGAGAGTCTGTGCCAATAATTGGATGCGTTCGGTTTTAGTGCCGTCGATTTCACCGAGAGTAAAGCGATCGCCTTCAATATGCTTAATCACACCTGGTTCAATTATCTCAGTTGCCGGGTAAACAACACAACCGATGGCGCGATCAGCACCAATACTAGCTTCAATAATCCCATCCGGGTCAACATATTGAATCCGCGTACCTTCATACTCACCGCCATACTTGCGGAAGTACCACCAAGGAACGCCATTTTGGGCTGTTACCACCATCGTGTGAGGATTGTAGAGTGCAGGGAGAAGAGGTGCGATCGCAGGCAAACTGTGAGCCTTAACAGTTAAAATTACTACATCTTGTGTCCCTGCTTCTTGAATCTCGCTAGTTGCTAGAGACGGAGTAACAATTTGGCTGGAACCATCTGTCATCAGCAACTTCAACCCATTTTTTTGAATTGCCTCCAAATGAGAACCACGCGCAATTAGCGTTACTGTTTCACCTGCCAGTGCCAATTTTGCTCCTAAATATCCACCGATGGCACCCGCGCCAACAATACAAATTTTCATCTTCAAACAGCTACGCTTTGCATCGCTTTCAGTAGGTCTTGATGAACAGATTTTGAGGCAGCTATTATCAATCCAGGCAGACTATAGTTTTGACAAGTATGCAGTGGCGGTAAAGTCGAACCGTCCAGAGTAGTTACAATGCAGCCAGCCTCTCTTGCAATAAAAGCAAGTGCAGCACCATCAATAAATTTGCCCGATTTGATGACTGCTCCACTCAAGTCGCCACTAAGAATACCATTGAGGTTGGGAATTTGAATATCACTAGAATAATCAGTCTCTATATCGATTACTTGATATCGATCTTTTAGTAAATGTGCGATAAAATTCATTCCCCATCCCAACAAAATAGAAGGTTTGGTGGATGTTATGTGTAATGGGACACAGTCCTCTAAACTCGTCTCCAGAGTCCCTTTAAAAGCACCTTCACCTCGAAGGGCGTAAAAATAAATATTTTGTGCAGGGGAAATAGCGAGTACTGCTTCAAAGTCATCTGAATTTAAAATACTGAGAATAATTTGATAATTAGAATGCCCATCCATGTAAAACTTAGTACCATCGATTGGGTCTAGTGTGACTAAGTAATCACCTTCTAAACCGAGTTCGGTAGCACGAAAATACTTGGTGTTGTTAGAGCTTTCATACTCTTCACCATAAAAGCGAATATCTGGGAAAGTGCCCAGTAATACTACTTCTACTAAATTTTGAATAGCTACATCCGCATCAGTAAGTGCAGCACTAAAAAAGTTTCCTTGTGCTTTAGCGGGAAGTGCAGCAATCTTTGGTTGAAGAAAACGGGCATAGCCTGCTGCTACTTTGAGATGAGGAAGTAAAGTCTCCAAAATCAGTCGAGTAGTAGGTGTTGTGGGCATTGCAGCAAACTCCTTTTAGAAGTAATCTACCGATGGCAGGGCGATAGAATTCTATATCTAGACAAAATTACGGTATCATTTTGATGCAATGATACCATCGTTGCTATATTACTCTAATCTGTGTATCTGGTTAAGCTTTAAACATAAAATCGATGGATGAACAAATTCATCCATCGATTTTATATACCCCAAATTTTATTCGGGGTTTTACGTATCACTTCTCATAAATTTCTGCCAAGAGAAAGATTAAGGATGTAAAAGCAACAATAATTTACATCCAAACTTCTAATACCTAACTTTTACGCTTCTTCAGAATTCTCTCTTTTATGTCCTGGGGATGCTTCGTAGAGTGCATCGAGATGTTGACGCGCATCTTCAACGTTAATCGAACGCATTACCAAAAGTGGCTCTTTAATTAAGTTGCCCGCGTTATCTAATAATTCTGGATGGGGTACAAACTGTTTTTTCGATGAATAATAACCATAGCTGCCTTGATTATTCACTGGCGAGGAATTCGTCGGATAAGTTCGCTCCCGATCAAAACTGAACATGATCAGGTTACGAATCAAGTTGCCAACAGCTATAAATGCAAGGATTGTAAAAGCAAGAATGTAAAGTAGGTGTAACATTGAATTTTCCTCCAGGACAGCAATTTTTAAAACTTTTATCTTTTATTTTGTAACGTTTTGCCTCGCCGACACTGTGACTTACAGTTAGGACAAGCACTTTTGGCACTCTTTGTGCGCTTACATTTATATGGAGCTAATTGTCAACCGTTATTCCACTTACGGTAGCATAGGATACATTATTTTGTTAATCCAAATAATGTTAAGAAAATCTTAAGAGTTTTGTACTATTTATTTAATGGAATGGGTGATTTCTCATCTGGTGTAGACGCAAAGAGGTAAGTCACGTCGCTCTGCTCCGAATTCAAAATTCAAAATCAAGAGACATTACTAAGTAGTTTGGCAAAATCTAGCAGATGCTCCCATCAACGACTTATGCTTCACGCGCTTGACGAAAGCGCATTGCCACATTCCAACATTCTGTTACTAATTGATGCCAAGGCATTAACGTTGCCATATCAATCCCGACTTGTTTATCAGTAGCATTAAATAGCATTTTTGCCGTACTTAGTTCATCTTGCGCTTGTTTAACACGTAAGAGTAAGTCAGATTTTTCTTGGTCACTCATAAATGATAGCTGCTCAGTTTCGAGTAAATGGCGCGATCGCACAAACCAATGATGAAAATCTTCCAGCAAGGGTTCTAAAACCGTTTTCAGCAACTCAGTCCCTGGTAAATTTGAGTCTGACATAAATGAGAAGCATATTTCCAACTTTCTTACTAATATTAACCTTATTTACGTTTCTTAACATATTTCTTATTAATTATTTATCTCATCATTTTAGAATATGTACAGTTATGTAACAAAGAATACAGAATTTATTATATAATCTTCCTAATGGGTTTGTACAGATCCTTTAGAGAGGCGTCTATAGGTATAGCTGAAGAAGCACCACTAAATCTGCATATTCAGTGGGAGGCTTAAATCCTTTGATTCAGACGCTCTCTACATTCGCAAAAGCGTGTCGCAGACACCTTCTTTTTAAGACGCTAAGAGCGAACGGGCTGCGTTTGCCAGTACTTCGACAAGCTCAGTAACCATCAGACTCCAATTCATGCTGAATTCTGACTCCTGAATTCTTTCTTGAATAAAGCTGAACTGGCAAAAACCAAAGTCGTTATAGTTGAATAAGCCTACAGATCTAGATAAATCACCTTTTGTAATCACTTCGCCAACGGTTCAGCAGCCAATGTCGTCAAATTCATCAAATCAGTCACAACAGTCAGAACAAGTTGAAAAAATTTATTTACCGCGTACGAGCGAATCGGAAAATTTAAAGAAGATTCGCCATACTGCTTCCCATGTAATGGCAATGGCAGTACAAAAGCTGTTTCCCAAGGCGCAAGTTACAATCGGCCCTTGGATTGAAAACGGTTTTTACTACGACTTCGACAATCCAGAACCATTTAGCGAAAATGATCTTAAAGTCATCAAAAAAGAGATGGCAAAGATTATCAATCGCAAACTGGCAGTTATCCGGGAAGAAGTCAGCCGTGAAGAAGCCGAACGCCGGATTCAGGAAATTAAGGAACCTTACAAGTTAGAAATCCTAGCAGATATCAAAAACGAGCCAATCACGATTTACCACCTGGGGAATGAATGGTGGGATTTGTGTGCGGGGCCTCATCTGGAAAATACCAGTGAATTAAACCCCAAGGCAATCGAATTAGAAAGCGTTGCTGGCGCTTATTGGCGTGGGGATGAAACCAAAGCCCAACTACAACGCATCTATGCCACCGCCTGGGAAAGCCCAGAACAACTCGCTGAATATAAACGACGCAAAGAAGAAGCGCTACGGCGAGATCACCGGAAACTGGGTAAGGAACTGGGATTATTTATATTTTCTGACCAAGTGGGGCCGGGTTTACCTTTATGGACGCCCAAAGGTACTTTGTTGCGGAGTACTTTAGAAGATTTCCTCAAGCAAGAACAGCTAAAACGGGGTTACTTATCTGTAGTAACACCTCATATTGCCAGAGTAGATTTATTTAAAACCTCTGGACATTGGCAGAAATATAAAGAAGATATGTTCCCCTTAATGGCAGATGATCAGGAATCGGCTGCACAGGAACAGGGCTTCGTTATGAAGCCGATGAACTGCCCTTTCCACATCCAAATATATAAGAGTGAGTTACGCTCTTATCGAGAATTACCTATGCGACTGGCGGAATTTGGTACTGTTTACCGCTACGAACAATCAGGCGAATTAGGCGGTTTAACGCGGGTGCGCGGTTTTACCGTGGATGATTCTCACCTGTTTGTCACCCCAGAACAGCTAGATAGCGAATTCCTCAGTGTAGTGGATTTGATTTTGTCGGTGTTCAATAGTCTGCAACTAAAGAACTTTAAAGCTAGACTGAGCTTCCGCGATCCTGCTAGTGATAAGTACATGGGTTCCGATGAAGTTTGGGACAAAGCCGAAGGTGCAATTCGCCGTGCAGTTGAAACCTTGGGGATGGAACATTTTGAAGGAATTGGGGAAGCGGCTTTTTATGGCCCCAAACTTGACTTTATCTTTAGTGATGCCCTAGATCGGGAGTGGCAATTAGGAACTGTGCAGGTAGATTACAATTTGCCAGAACGCTTTGAGTTGGAATACGTCGCTGAAGATGGTGTTCGCAAACGTCCAGTGATGATTCACCGTGCGCCTTTTGGTTCGCTAGAACGCCTGATTGGGATCTTAATTGAAGAGTATGCAGGCGATTTCCCTTTGTGGTTAGCGCCAGTGCAAGCTAGATTGCTACCAGTGGGTGATACACAGCTAGACTTTGCTAAAGATGTGGTGGCGAAGATGCGTGCGTTGGGCATCCGTGCAGAAGTTGATACCAGTGGCGATCGCTTGGGTAAACAGATTCGCAATGCAGAGAAAGAAAAAATACCCGTGATGGCTGTGGTGGGAGCTAAGGAAGTGGAAACAAACACCTTGAGTATTCGTACCCGCGCCTCTGGGGAATTGGGAGTTATACCCGTCGATGAGGTGGTGGATAAAATGAAAGATGCGATCGCTAAGTTCGAGAATTTCTAAAATCTAACCGCAGACGCACACTAATTAATTGGTGTGCGTTTTGTTTAGTAGGGTACTGAGGTTAATTACTAATTCGTAATTTATCGCTCTTTTAAGTCTTTGAGGAGAGAAAAATAAAATGCTGACCTTGAATCTTTTTCAAAGCCAAGCTTTATCAGCAAAACCAAAAAAATCCTTGTTTGGAACCAAGCACGGACAAACAAGGTCTTAAATATTCTCTAATGAGAGTAATAAAAAAGCGTTATATAGAATTGTCACATTATAGTTCAATTAACTTGAAGCCCCAAGGTTTGAGAGCCGCTAAAGCTAGTTCTGGATCTACGCCTTCATAAACCTCCCATTCCAATGGATGCTCTTTAGGATGTCCATCGCCGACATTACCTGCAACTTTGATTATCGGACAGTTGGCGATGCGATCGCGCTCTAACCCTCTTGGAATTGCTAGTTGGATTTTGTGACCGATAAACTTTGCTGTACTCTCATCAGCTACAGATTCACGGATTAAACAAATATCACCAGCAGTTCCCCAAGTAGTTTGGTAAATGTGGAGGAACGATATATAAGTGGCTGGTTTGATGGATCTTTTGAGAACGTGCATTATCTGTAATCCTTACACTATGAGTCAAAAATCATAAATCATACAAGTATTTTCTATCACGTTCGTAGGGAAGAATGTTTTTAATTAACATTTTGCACCTAGCCCAGGTGATTATAAATCGTCTGGTAGAATATAGCGGTTTTCAGTTAATCCAATAGGTTTAGGCTCTCCATATTTAGCGTTAGCTTTTGAAAATGATGTCGTATAGTGACAGCAGAATCTCCACCACAATTAGAATCACCACATACCACTCTACTCGCTGGCTACTGCTATGCTGCATGAACTCCAGCACTGTTTGTGCAGTTTGGGAAATTAAATCTAGTTTGCGTTCTAGGGCATGGTGACGTTCACGGATTTCGTATTCATCCTCCAAGCGCAGATATAAGTTTTCTAGCTGTGGAGCTTCCCAGAGTAACTCCGGCTTATCGATAATTTCTACTTGACCAACAATCTTATGTTGAACTAATAGGGTAGTCCCAAGTTGACGCAGTAATTCCCGGCTCTGACGTCTACTCCTGTTTTCACGCTGGAGACTAGCTGCAAAGGGTTCAATTTGATCAAATACACCCGCTAGACTGGTTTCATAATGAGACAGCACGACACTCTTGGCGAGAATATCAGCCACTATCTGCAAGCGTTCTACACTAAATTCATGCAGCGAAATTTTTCCTTCTTTAACTCGCTCACTTTCTGCTACGCTAAGATGAATTTCTACCTCTTCTGTTTCTGGTTTGGCAAAAGAGCCACTAACTTGAGAGGATAGTTTGGTCAAAAAGGCTACCTTTTCTACAGGCTCAAGATTAAACAGGACAACTGCACCATAGTTCAGCAGTACCGCACAGCCGTGTTCACCGACTGAAACTATTACTGGCATAGTCGCCAAGCAAACGTAATTCTCCAAGTTCTGTAAGTTAATATTTTTACCAAGGAATAGGGCCTGCGCTCTAAATCTATCTCTGTCATTAAAAAGGAGTTTTTGCATTGTCGCCCTATGCTATATTCTGCCTGCTGAATTGCTCAAGTCGCGATGTTTACGACGGGCTATGCCTACGCAATTCATGTCTGTTGTTGGAGATCACTACAATCTCAGCTTACCAAGAAATCTATCCAGTACTACTTTAGTACGCATCACCGTATTCTTGAAGTAGAGGCTTCGATAAAATCTACAATGCAACAGTTGAGCATCAGGGTAATTGCCCCACAGAAATCATCCACGCGGATATCTAGCTAAATATCACAAATCTGCCGCCTGGTCTACCCAATCCAACTAGCATACATCAGGTTTGTGTTTTATACTCATTTTAGCCTGGTAATAAAGGGTTGGGAGTTCTTACTTTGGAGGAACCTTAACGAACTTATCAGTGTTTGCTAGTGGCATATTTATCTACCACTAAGTTTAAGGATATTGGCAAAGCAATCAAAATTTTTGATGCTGACCAAAACTTTACTATTAGTATTAGAGGCTTAATGTTACATTTATTTCTGACTTCTCTTGGCATCATCGTTTATTTAGCATTTGCAAGATGTTTATTTAACCAATGGTTATTTTTCTTGACGGATGATAAAGAAATGAGTCCAGAAAAGCGCTCTTTTTCTAGGATAATTTTAGTCTTAATCACTATTTTTTGGCCAATAATAGTGCCATTTGCTTATCTAGAATTATTGAAATTTCATCGCAAATATAACAAAGAGATTGATTTATTGAGAAATTAGCTGAAGAAATCATCAGGTCTGAATATAGCGATTCTCGGACTTTGTGAGGTACAAGAACCCCTTCCCGCAAGCCTACGGTATACACACAAGTCTAGAAACCTCACCTGAAACTTGGCGCACCCCACCGACTGACCGACACGCACAAAGATCAACTCAACGCTGACCTGCTTTCATTGCTCTAGGGCTGACTGAATAATTGCTTTTTTGCCAGCATTTAGTTTCGATATCTTATGTGTGTATCCGCTCAAAATTCTGGGGTAGAGAATTATTCTGTGCAGAGTCTACTTTTACTCCCTACCCCAATTTTCTGAGCGGATACTAATTGTGCTTAATTACTTAGTAGTATGAATAACTACTTTTTAAAGCGATAAGACCAATCAATACGGCAAGACCTAACGCTCTCCGAAAATAATTAACGCCTTGAAATAATTCCAGCCACGCCCAAGTAAACAAAGAGCCGGTTGCTACTACGTCTAATACTGTATTGATTTTGCCGCTTGTAAAAATTAGGGTTAGTGAACTAGTTACTATCCAAACAATAAGCGGTAGATTTGGCATCTGAGCTAAAACAATATTGCCATCGTTGTCACGGAAGGTTTTATCAACCAATGTATTTTGCGTCATTTTTAATTACTACCTAGCTACAAATAATTAACTTAGAAGAACAACTGTCTCTTGAGAAGAGGTTTTGCATTTAATTGCAAGTTTATTAATAATATTAAAACATTTAAAACTTTCCTTCCAAGTGTCTAATTGCTGAGATTAGAGCGGAAAGTATATTCATATATGACTATGTTGAAAGGCATACTTATACAAAATCCGCCAAAATATCTGTCGGAAGTATTTTGCCATCTGGAGCGATGGTGATCATACTTGCTCAACGTATGAGGTTTAGTGCGGTGGCTAAATCTTTGCCCCCGTAAGGCAATTACCATTATTTTTATCCAGCATGGTAGTAATGGAACTATAAAGGATACGCGAGGGTTACATTTGTTTAGCGATATCCTCTGACTATCTAATTGCTATATAGAACAGCTCATCGTATTTGCAAAAGCTTTTAAAGGTAAAGATTTATAACGAAAACAATTGTTTGGCGTAAAATTTCGAGATGGAAAGCGAGAGAAAAATAGAGATTCACTTTTGCTTTCGCAGTCTCAAATGCATCATCCCGAACAAGATAAACTAGATTCACATCTACTACAACTAGCTATTTCGGCTCAACAATACCCAGCGCGATCGCTAGAACGGCGACTCGCTTTAACAAAGCTGATTAATGGTATTGTGCGCTCCTGTAGGCTTTGCCATCCACAAAAAAGTCAATTTTCAGTAGCTGTCTATGAAAATATTTATGATGAAGCACGTCAGGAACTCTTACTTTATATTTGTGAAAAAATTGACAAGTACGATGCAGAACGCGGTAGTGTCATGGCGTGGGCCAATGTGCTTTTAGAACGGCGGTTTTTTAAAAATGCTATTAAAAAAGTTCGGAGTTCGCCAAATATACAAATAATAACAATTACTGACTTAGATAATTTTATTGCCTCGCCGGAAGAACCAAAAAACCTTACAGATATCCTGAAAGAATGTATAGAATCAGATCCAGAAAATATCTTTAAAAATGAATATATAAAAAAATTTCCTCAAGTCAACTTTCAAGAATTAGCGACACGACGACTATTGGGAAAATCCTGGAAAGAGATTTCTACAGAATTTAAAATAAAAATTCCCACAGTCAGCAGCTTTTATTACCGATGCATAAATAAGTTTTCTTCAAAGTTAAAAGAGTATTGTGTTAGTGATGTAAATTAAATCAGAGATTAATAAATGATGAGATACTGTTCAGAATCTTTAACCTTTACTGTCCCTATCAGTTTGTCAGATCGTGCATTAGCAGAACAGTTTTGCTCTCAGCATAGCAGTCCAGAAAAAGCTAAGCAAGTTTATCTCAATACCTTAGCGGTATCCGCGGTAAAATTCTACCTTCGTTGCATGGGGGTTGAAACTAATTGGTCAGCAAGTTTAAGTTGGAACTCAGCAATGCAAACAGTAATGGATGTCGCTGATTTACAAATTATTGGTCAAGGTAAGATCGAGTGCCTTCCAGTGTTACCAGGCGAAAAAGTGATTCATATTCCACCAGAAGTTTGCTCAGACAGAATTGGCTATGTAGCTGTACAGCTTAATGAATCTCTAAGAGAAGCAACTCTGTTAGGATTTCTTAAAATGGTGACCGAATGTAATTCAGTAACTCTAAGCGAGTTGCGATCGCTCGAAGAGTTGATCGTCCAACTGAGTGAAACGCCTGAAGAAGAAAAACAACCAATTCATTTGAGCAAATGGTTGATGAATGTTGTTGATATCGGTTGGCAAACGGTTGAGTCGCTTTTGCTTCCGCAAGCAGCCGAGCTAGCTTTTAGATTTCGGTCTGCTGAACAAATTTTAGCTGGAAACTTTGCAGACAATTCGACTGTTAGTGTGCAAAAAGGTATACTGCTAGATTTAGGGCGACAACCAGAAAGTAAACTAATCGCTTTAATAGTTGGACTGATACCCATTTCTGAGCAAGAAATAAATATCTTTGTGAAAGTGTGTCCAACTAATAACCAAAAGTATCTACCAGAAGAACTTGAAATAATGGTGTTGGATGATTTAGGTACTGCTGTGATGCAAGCTACTGCTAGAAGTACCAAGAGTATTCAACTAAACTTTAGTAGCGAATTAGGAGAGCATTTTAGTATTAAAGTTACCTTGGGTAATGTCAACTTTACAAAGTTTTTTACAGTCTAAAAATCAATACCAAGGAATATTACTAACTATCCTAATAATTACTTAAGTTAAGTTATCAAATAAGGCAGAGGGTAGTTATTGCTGGAGGCAGGAGGGAAACTTATAAACTATTAAGCATTTAATTTGCACATTGAGATCGCAGGGAGCAGGGGGCAAGGGAGAGACTTTGCAGCTTTTATTGCCATGAAAATGGTGCAATTTAAATGACGATTCGCTTAATTAGATGGGGATTCAGACTCCATCCAATTATCCCTTCTGCCTCGTGCCTCCTTCAACAAAATCCTTATCTATCCTTGCTCTTTGATGACTTGAGCTACTAGCAACGCTAATGCTGCTGTACCAGCGATCGCACCCCACTGAAGAACCGGATTTTTTTCTATCCAGTCGGAAACACTAGGTATAACTAAGTGACCATAATCACCGTTAACTCTGTCGTCTTCAGCAACTGGTTGGTAAAAATTATTTGATGCATCTTCAGATTTCGGCTCGGAACTACGCTGTAACTTGAAGCCGACGAGCAATAACAGTGAATCTACTAATGGTGGTGAGATGCGCTGTAACAAATCTAATATTTTAGCTACATCCCCAACCAAGTAGTCACGAGTTGGATGTTCGGCTACATGGAGGATGGCATCAGCTACAAGTTTAGGCTCATAGTAAGGTGGTATCCCAGCAGGCTTTACGCCTAATTTCGTCCGGCCATTGTTCCAGAAGGGACTGTTGATCACTGCTGGCTTCACACTTGTGACGCTGATAGGCAATTTTTCATGTTGCAACTCAACGCGCATCGCTTCGATAAAACCCTCGACCCCATGCTTGGCTGCCGAGTAAGCACTTTGGTAGGGGAGCGATCGCGTACCTTCCACTGAAGAGACATGGATCAATGCCCCCCGTCCCTCACGCTTCAGATGGGGTAGGGCCGCCATTGCACCATACACCTGTCCCATCAGATCGACATCAATAACATGCTTAAACTCTTCTGGTGTTGTATTGTCGAAAGTGGCAAAAATGCCGATAGCAGGGACATGTACCCATGTATCGAGTCGCCCGTAGACTTCCACAGTTTTATCTGCGATCGCCTTTACTTGGTCAAATACTTCCACATCGGCCACAATATAAGTTGCCTCGCCGCCAAAGCTGCGAATCTCTTCCACTAAAGATTTTAGCTTCGACTCACCGCGAGCGGAGACTACCACTTTTGCCCCGCGTCTAGCAAACTCAAGAGCTGTGATCCGTCCGATACCACTGGAGGCTCCAACGACGGAAACAACCTGCTGATTGATTGGCTTTAATTGCATTAGTGTTACTCCTTAAAAAAAAATTGGGGATTCGGGATTAAAACAATTGTTTCCCAGCCCCTAGTCAAAGGTGATAAGCAAGAAACTGGTTCAACGCGTCGGTAAATGATTGCGGACGCTCGACTTGGGGTAAGTGCCCACAATTGGGTATCAAAGCTAGGTGTCCTTGCTTTAAACGGCTGACTGCATCTTGAGCTTGGTAATTTGGCAGAACTAAGTCATTAGTACCCCATACAACCAGGGTAGGCATCTCTATCTTTGGTAAATATTCGAGTGCTATCTGCTTCTGTCCTAATACATATAGTTGAGAACGCAGTATAGATAAATTGGCTTCCAAAAAGCCTGGAATAAGCCCTAGCCGCTCTTGTTCTGCTAGCCATGCATCGGGAACTTGTAAGGGATTAGCAAAAAGCAATGCCGCCCGTGACCACGCTCTTTGCTTTGCGCCCAAAGGTGTTTTGCTCCAGGCGATCGCTAACTCTCCGTACAAGGGCAAAGTCAAATTTGACAGAATTGGGTTGACCACTTGGCTAAATCCCATACTGTCTACCAGTACTAATGCTGGTACACGTTCGGGGTTTGACAGTGCATAGCGCAAAGCAATCAAACCACCCAAAGAATTGCCTACCAGTACTGCCCGTTGAATTTCTAAAGCGTTGAGAAAATTGGCTAAGAATTCTGTCAAAAATTCCAGCGAATATTCACGCTTGGGTTTAGCACTATCCCCGGAACCTGGGAAATCTACGGCTATAACACGATGTTTAGTTCCTAGAGCAGGTATTACCCAAGACCAATCAACGGCGCTATCACCGACTCCATGTAGCAGCACTAATGGTGGATCATCATTACCCCCTGCCAAGTAGCGAATATTAAGTCCACTTACATCTATTTGCCGCTTTTCAAACCCCATGTTCACAGTTACTCCCACTATTATTTGTCATTTATTAGGGACTGGAATTTCAATTCCTAATCCCTCCAATGCCCAATGCCTACTTGCCCTGAGCGTTCGCGTAGCGTCTCGTAGAGAAGCCGAAGGGATGCCCAATCCCCCACTCATGTATGATGAGCGCCGTTGACTCGCACAACTGTACCAGTGACGTAGCTGCTAGCTATTGGCGAGAGCAGAAATGCTACAGCCCAAGCAACCTCCTCCGGTTTCCCAAAGCGAGACAGAGGAATTTCAGACAAAATCCGTTGCTTGACTTTATCTGAAATCGGGGTGAGCATATCAGTCTCAATAAATCCCGGTGACACAGTATTAGCCCGTACTCCGTAACGCGCCGCTTCTAGAGCCAGAGATTTTGTCAAGCCAATGGTTCCTGCCTTAGATGCTGCGTAGTTTGTCTGACCAAGATTTCCGCGATCGCCGGAAATTGAAGTGATACAGACAACAGAGCCAGAACGCCGTTCGTACATCTTGGGAATAACGGGTTTTAAGGTGTTGTAGACTCCTTTCAAGTTAGTGTCGATTACTGCATCCCAGTCTGCCGTTGTCAGTTTTGGGAAAAAATTGTCTCGTGTAATTCCAGCATTAGCGACAACCCCGTAAATTGGGCCAAGTTGCTCTTCAACCTTTTGTGTCACCTCCTCCATAGCTGCTTTATCGGTGACATCGGCTGAGATTGCCAAACTCCCCATCTGCGGATTGTAATCGCTGCGGTAGGTGTAAGCTACTTTAGCTCCCAACTCCAAAAGCAGATTGACGATCGCAGCCCCAATTCCCCGATTACCGCCAGTTACCAAAATCACTTGATCTTCCAATCCCAAAGATGCCATAGGAATTACCTCAGCCTCTCCAGTGCGATCGCAGTCCCGCCACCAGTCCCGTGACAAACTGCTGCTAATCCAAACTGCCCGTTTTGCTGCTGCAAAGCGTTGAGCAGTGTTACTAAGATTCGCGCTCCTGAAGCCCCAATGGGATGTCCTAAAGCGATCGCCCCGCCATAGACATTTAATTTTTCATAAGGAACGCCCAACTCCCGATTGAACAATACATTGCTTAGAGCAAATGCTTCGTTGTTTTCAAACAAATCAAAATCGTAAATTTTCATTTTGAGTTTGTCTAAAAGCTTGTTCACTGCCATGATGGGAACTTCGGGGAACCGCCAAGATTCTCCTCCTGTCCAGACTCCGCCAATCAGCCGTGCTATGGGATTGAGTTGGTAGCGTTCTACTGCTGTTTTACTTGCCAAAACTAGAGCTGCCGCTCCATCGGATATTTGACTGCTGTTACCAGCCGTGAACACGCCATCTGATCTGAAAGTAGGCTTCAGTCCAGCAAGAGTTTTTAAAGTAGTTTCGGGGCGAATTCCTTCATCTTGATCTACAACTTGTAAACCTTTCTTACCTGCAATCTCAATTGGTACAATCTCTTGTTTAAACAAGCCTTTCTCAGTCGCTTCGGCTGCTCTAGCTTGGGAAAAGAAAGCTACTTCATCCAACTCATCCCGCGTAATTTGGTAAGCAGTTGCCAGTTGTTCTGCTTGCTCTCCCATCGTTTCGCCACTGATGGGATCGGTGAGTCCGTCTTGAAGTAAAACATCGGTGAGTTGTTCTGGTGAACCTAATAAGGATTTGTATCCCCATCTAGCTCGTTGCGACAACAAAAACCCCGTCTGGGACATAGATTCCATGCCTCCAGCAAGTACCATTTGGGCATCACCAGAACGAATTGCACTAACACCGTTGATCGCACTCATCATTCCCGATGAACACACCATATTTACTGCATATCCGTTTACCTTCTGCGGAATCCCAGTTTTGAAAGCTGCTTGACGAGGCAATGACTGTCCATGTCCGGCGCTAAGTACATTACCAAAAACATACAAGTCTAAAGCTTCTCCTGATACTCCGGCTCGTTCTAAGGCTGCACGCATGGCGATCGCACCTAAGTCTACTGGAGACAAATCTGCTAAGACACCTCCAAATCTACCAAGCGGTGTGCGTACTGCTGAGACAATATAAGCTTCTTCCATACTTCTCATCACTTTGGTGAATTAAAAATTGAAAGTAATAAAATAAATGTGTTTTTTTAATAAATTCCTATTTATAACTTTGCTAATAATTGCTTTGAATTTAATGATTTTTTTACTAAATCCAGCGCATTCAAAAAACAAATTTAACTTACTTAACAATAATTTACAATAATATTTTTAGCAAAAAATCAATCTTTAGAAGTAAATAATGCTATAGTCGTCCACCCAAAGAAAGGACGTGATATTAAACAATTTTGTATTTTAGAATACAAACATTTGAGAAAGCGAATATTTTATTCTCGCGCCTTCAGCCAATCGGTAATCGTTGGTGGTAGGTCTTTTTGAACTTTGCCGCTTACATACATACCAATATGTCCAACTGGAAACGATCGCACTGTATAATCAACACTGCCAACATATTTCTCAAGAGCTAAAGATGATGCCGGTAAAACTAGATGATCCTGTTCGGCATAAATGTTTAAAATTGGGATGCGGATATTTCCCAAATCTACTCGCTTGTTGCCAATCTCAATTTGACCTTTAATTAATTTATTTCCTTGATAGAAGTCCTTAATAAATTGTCGGAAAGTCTCTCCAGCTTGATCCGGGCTGTCAAAAATCCACTTTTCCATGCGGAGAAAATTGAGTAACTTGTCCTCATACTCAACAATCTCCAGTATATCAATATACTTTTTGACACCTAACTGAAAAGGCTTCAGCATTACAAAGACAAAGTTGAGAAAGTTGCCAGGAATGTTACCTAAAGTGTCAACTAGAAGATCCACATCTAATGCTTGTGTCCCTAAACTGCTTCCACTCCAAACATTGAGAAGTCCTTCATTGATGTGAAAATCGACTGGCGTAACCATAGTAATCAGGTTTTTTACCTTTTCTGGGTAAAGGGAACTGTAGCAAAGACTGAAGGTTCCCCCCTGACAAATTCCCAATAAGTTAATCTGCTCTAAGTTGTGGCGATCGCGGATGGCATCTACACAGTTATTGATATACCCGTTGATATATTTATCAATAGTCAGCCAGCGATCATCTTGATTAGGATATCCCCAATCAATCAAGTAAACATCTAGACCAAGATTGAGTAAATTCGTAACAAGCGATCGCCCCTCCTGTAAATCTACAATGTAAGGACGGTTAACTAACGCATAAACAATTAGGATCGGAATATTAAATAACTTTTTCGCCTGTGATTGGAAGTGGTACAGTACTACCTTGTCTTCCCGGTAGATATCTTGCTTAGGTGTTACCCCAATCTCAATCTCTTGTTCACGCAGACGGTTGAAGGTATTTATACCATTAACTAGCTTTTCTATTAGCTCGATAGACTCGCGCATCGTTTTTTGATAACATTTTGGATGAGAAAATGAAAGTTAAAACCTCAGAAAAATATGGTAGTGCTTTACCCAAATAAGGGCTTTTGATAAACTCAAAGCACTACCATACATTTTGCTGAGGATCATATTATATCTGAAATTGTTCAATGTCATCAAAAAAACAAAAATTTCCTGATCAATAAATAGGGTTAGAACCGAATAAGCCCATAATAAGCACTTGCAGCCGCTAGGATAATTGTTAACACTCCCAGTGTTGTGCTAAGTAGAAATTGGACAGAGGTTTTTTTATTGAGAGCTTCTTTGCTTCCCCCTTCAAGTGTTGTTCGTTCGGTATTGTTAGAATTGGTTAGGTTATCAGTGTTCATGTTGTTATATTTGGTTAATTACTTATTACAATTTTGCCTTTAATTTCAGAAAAAACATCTAGCTTTAGGATTAGCAAAAAAGGTAGAAAGGAGATGTAATTAAACCTTACTTTAGACCTCTTGCATAAATCAAAAATAAAGAACTCCACCCCGCATCTGAGTAAAACAAAGGCTCCCCTCCCGAGGAGCGGGGAGCTTTTGGGGGTGGGGTATTAGGGACTTTTGCAAGAGGTATTTTCATCCACCTGATTACAAATCGGCAGATCAAGCTTCTTACGAACTTCTTTTAGCAGATGTTGTTGTTCGAGCCAATAGCTCATGCCTACTTTCAAAAATTTCCCTTGAATTGCCTGGGCATCCTCTGAACGGAACTTCTGTGCAAATTCTCGATCAAATATATTACTCCAGACTTCCAAAAACTGTCGCAAATTGCCAATTGTTTCACCCTTGGCTTCGTAAGAGGCCAACTCCTGTGTCAGTTCCGAAAATGCCTTTATCCAAATATCTGCCAGCACTAACTGATAGTCAAAGCTAACTTGAGATAGCTGGATTAAGGCATCAAAAGCTTTTAGGAGTTGGCTGATTTCACAGGTATGCTGCTGTGTACCCATCAGGTTTACTCCGTTATTTTTCCTAAGATAACCCGCACAATAATCGCTATAGGAATTCGTTAAAAATTCTGGATTTAAGGTACAGATATAGTAACACCTGTGAAAAACCTTTTTGTTATGAACAAAGTGCTAATTTTCCTCACCATTTGAAGCCTGCGGAGAATCATAAACGCCCCAATATTCAATACCGCGATCGCGTAATATTGGTTCAACGCGATGAATCTCTTCTTGTGAGCCTTCTAGTATGAGCAAATAATAACTCTGCTGGAGGCGATCGCTATAAACTCTGGCTTTCTCTTCAGGTATGCCTAAATCACCTAGTGCCTTCAGTAAATTCTGATTTGCTGCGGCTCCCAGAGCAACACCTCCTACACTAGTGACTAATGCTACACCTACAGAACCTGCTGCGAGTACAGCTCCTAGACCAGGAAGTGCCAGACTACTCAAACCAACTAACACGCTACCCCAAGTACTTGCTGCTAGCGCCTCTCTTACTGGCCCGCTTGTATTGACATCTTGATCACCGATGCGATCGCTCATCTGCGCCTCACCTAAGCGATCGCCCTGATCCGCATCTTTAGCAATGACAGAAACTTTCTCCATAGGAAAGTTTGCAGTTTTCAATTCATTAATTGCTTGCTCTATTCCTTGAGAATTAGCAAATACTCCTAATGCACGTATTGTATCTTTAGTTATCATATTTTCTCCTTCGCAATTGTATTAGTGCGTCCATCTATAACCTTGGCGTTAGACTTTACATCACCAGTAGGTTAAGTACTAAGACGCTACTAAGTTGTTCTTTATTGATTTCCCCCAAAGGGGGATAAATATAAGCGAAGATTTAGCGAACCAAGTGGAGTACGTCACGTACTAAGCTATAGCCAGCCAAATCCCAAAGTAGGTAAGAAACAAAGCCAATCATGGCTAAACGCCCGTTCCATAACTCTTGTTGGGGATTCCATCCAATAATCCAAGCATTGCGATCGACACCGTTATAGGCTTTAGCTTCAGTAGATAATTCAATCACTTTGTTAGTTTCAGTTGCCATTGTAAATATTCCTTAATAACTCTCCTACACCCACATCTTAGTTACTATTACGGTTGCAGTTCTCTGTCTATTGGGGAATCTGAAAGCGTCACAGGAAGTATCTGTAAGCATTTTCTAGACTTTTGAGTTTTTGGGCAAAAAAGCATCAGGAACTTGCTCAAGAAACCTCTGCCGTTTACCTACTTCAGACTCAACTTTCAAATGAAGCAATATCCTGATAATATTTACTTTTTTTACAAATAGCCTCTTAGTCTGATTCATTCCTCAAGACAGATGCAAACGCAGATTTAATCGAACCTCCTGCTTCCTTGATTTTCTGGGCGATGGGTTCCTCATTATGCAAAAACACACGCGCACAGTTGCGTCCCGGCAAACCCGAAATTGAACCACCCGGGTGAGTTCCAGCACCAGTAAGATACAAGTTATCAATTGGTGTTTTGTAGTTAGCTAATTCTGGCAACGGACGGAAGCAAAGCATTTGTTCTAAGGTCATGTCGATATGGTAATAATTACCTTTATAAGTCCCTAGCCGTTCTCCCAACTCAGCCGGGCTTTCTACATGACGGGCGATGATTGAATGTTGAAGGTTGGGCGAATACTGCGCCAGTTTATTAATCACTCTGTCTGCAACTTTATTTTTCAGTTCATCCGTCCAACCCGTACCTTTTAAACCTGTACCCTCTGCACCAGCAATTTGATAAGGGGCAAAAAACTCTATCCATAATGTGTGTTTGCCTTCCGGTGCCATTGATGGGTCAAGCCCGGTAGGCATCACTACATACATCGACGGGTCTTCATCAGGAATTTTGCCCAGAGTAATCAGACTATGAGCCTGTTCTACATGAGTGACGGAATCAGCAATCAGAACAGAACCCATCAGATAATCATCTTGGTGATTGTGGTGGACAAAACGCAAAGGTTCAGATAAAGCACAATCGATTTTGAGGATGGTTTCATTGTTGTTGACGATGCGGCGGTCTAACCTTTCGCGCAAGTTGCTATCGGCATTATCGACATCGTTAGTATCGATCAGTTGCAGGAATAAGCGCTTGGCATCAATACTTGAAATTACACCTTTGTTGGCACGATATTCTTTGCCACCAGCAACCCGCACACCAACAGCTTTACCATCATCCACCAAAACTTTTTCTACCTTTTGATCGGTGAGGATCGTGCCACCTTCACTTTTTACCAGCTTCACCAAAGCATCTACAAGTCCGCCAGTACCGCCACGAGGTCTTGCCATACCGGGCTTATGACGCAACATCATCATCATCGCCCCAAAGGCCATAGCTTTTTGTGAGGGAGGGGAACTCAGTTCTGCTGAAAGTCGAGCCAGAGGTGCTTTGAGAAACTCAGAATCGAAATACTCGTTAATGTTATCTGTGGCACTGCTGAGTAGAGTACGAAGTAAATCAAGGGTTGTATTAGAGCCTCCCACAATAGAAAATAAGTCTTGCAGACTATTGAGATTGTAATTACCAGCAATATCAACAATTGATTTGGGCGGTGCATTGAAGAAAGGAGCAATCCCTGTGATAAAGCGCTGCCAAAAATCGGCATACTCAGCGTATTTTTGAGCATCACGCTGACTGTAACGGGCAATTTCTGCACAAGTCTTTTGCACAGATTTGTGAGCTAAGAAATACTTACCATCGGGATGAGGGCAAAAGACAACTGGATCGCAGCTAAGATATTCCAAGCCGTACTTATGCAGTTCTAACTCTTGGATAACTGGCCCTAAGAAAATAAACAGATGGTTAATCGCGCAAGGATTAAATTTAAAACCAGGCGCTTCATCAGGCATAAGTTCTTCAGTTGTGCAACCCCCACCAGGTAGCGATCGCCCTTCCAATAACAGAACGCTATAACCAGCTTTCAGTAGGTAACCAGCGCAAACTAAGCCATTATGACCAGCGCCAATAATTACAACGTCATACGCTTCCATAAGTGCAATGTGAAGAATAAAGTATATTCCCTGATATTAGAAAGTGCTGAAGATATCTAAATCTTTCGTGGGTTATAGAATATTTATATATCTAACAGTAGTGTTTTTATCACCAATAAGTAAATTTATTTTTAACCCACTTTATTGTACGCAACCAAGAAACACTATAAATAAATTCAGAGTTTATATTATTTATAGTTGGTATCAGTTTTTACCTCTATTTTTCTAGTCATTTCTTCCAGTTCCTTGAGGTGCTGTGCGTTTACAAGCCATTTCTCTTCATAGTTAGATTGATCTGTACTATATTGACTTTGTTGCTCTTTTAGTGTTGCAATTTCATGATTAATTATTGGTAATGCTTTCCCTTGGGTAATTACTTTTTTTAGCAATTCAAACCGTGATGTTTCATTAATTTGACGCAAGAGTTGCGAGATACAACGGCTAATAATAACTTCATTGCCAAAAGCAAGAATGCTATTAGATTCATCATCTTGAGATAATAATTGCTCGCTTACATCAAGCAAAGCTTCTACAACTGAAGGAATGTAATTCACAGGAATTTCTTCAGTGGAATTTTCTAGCTGTTCTATAAACACCCTGGCTTGTGTTGTGCCGTTTGGAAGTTTTTGTTTAGTAAGTTCTATCAAATAATTTCTAAATTTCTCTGTATTTTCAACCAAACCAAGGATAATTTTTATCTGAATATTAGACAATTCACCTACTGATAAAGACAGGCGAAAGTAAATAGGAAATATTTCTAAACTACACACACGTAGCTGTTCGCGCCATTCCAACTCTTGCTTTTCATCTAGATAAGTATTACCCAAAATGAATTTTAACTTAGGAAAAAGGTGCATTAGCAGGTTTTTAACAGGCTGCTTGTCTTCATCTCGCAGTTGAGCAATCCAGGTATTCAGAAGATTCTTGAGTTCGCCTATTGAAAGGTTTATCTTTCCTACAAAAATATGAGGATTTTGATGGATTATACTATATATCTTTGGGCAAAATACTCGTAAAGACTCAATAGCAATAAAATCAACAGTGTTTACTTCATCTTTTACTACTGGATACGTCACTGTTAAAGTGTTAATCAAACGAGTAATATCGCGGATGTTAGTAATAAAGTGTTCTATTCCTTGAAAGTAAATATCACCCCAGCGAGTTTGGTTTATTTGTTGCTTTGGTGTTTGCTCAAATATGTTATCAAGCTTTTCAAAAAGTAGCCTGCGAAGTGAAGCTTTATCAGGGGTAGGTAACTCAAAACCAACTTGAATAATCTTTTCTAAGTACGCTTCTTCAGATATTTCTTTAGTATCTGCAACTGTTCTTATTACAATTTCTTTATCAAAAACTAGAAGATAGACAAGATTAGTAAAATTTCGCATTGCTTTGAAAATACGAAATAACTCCTTGATATCTTCAGCAGCCAACCGATCAATATCATCAATTGTTATGACTATTCGCCGTTGCTGCTGTACTAGCGTGTCTTCTACTTCTTCTTTTAATTGGGAAGCTTTCTTGTCCTTATCGTCCAATAATGCTGCTAATGCCTTGCCAGTTTGAGCATAAGGTAGAGGAATGTCTGAAATAATGGCGGCAAAATCAGCTACTCTCTCTCTCAAACCTTTTGGCACAGATGACTCTTGGCTTAAAGCGTTTTTTAATTGGTCAAAAAAGCGTCTTGTGATATTTTCATGTCCAGAGAATAACCAAGGATTAAAAGGTACGATAATTGGTTTCTCCTCCTCTGGCTTTTGCTGAAGATAGTGAACTACAAAGTTTAATAATGTAGATTTGCCAGAGTTCCAAGAACCGTAAACTGCAATAACGAAACCTTCAGGATAGGTCATTCTGCAAATACTTTCCGCTAGATACTTGGCAAAGTTCGCATGTCCTAGTAAATCTTTTTCTGGATCAACTAAAGAGCTATCTGCCGATATATCGTTAATTTCCGTATGTGCCATAAAAATTTTTGATTATTCGTACTTACTGCGATCGCCTCCGGCGGGGCATAGCCCATCGTTGCACATTCCGTAAAATGAGCAATGATACCCCACGATAGAAATTTCCAGTGAATAATTTCCTCAAGGCTTATGCAATTGGTTCCATATTAGTTATTTAGCATCGCTGGTATTAGCAGGTTACAGCAGTTTGCAGCTAAATGAAGTACAGAACCAAGGATTCACAAATCAAATTATTCTTCTCCCTCCTGCCTCAAAACCAGTGACTTCGTACCTTATGTAAAAGAAAACTGCTGTAAATAGACAAACAGCGTCTAAGTGGAAATTCTATCTCCATGTCATCTAGTAAAATTACTCAAAGTAGTTCAACTTAAACCCCAATCATGATTATTGGTTATAATTCAGCATTATTTATGTCTAAGTGTACTAGTGCCAGCTAAATTTTAAGATTCCTCTGCAAAGGTATTAATTCTTAAGAGTGAATTTGGGAAATATCGATTATTTGATTGCCACAAAATATTAATTAACTGCTAAATATATATATTAGGAAGTTTCTAGCGCAATATTATCTATACATAGAATTAAATTTATGTCAATTAATTGGCTTTTTTGATTAGAAGCTCAAGCGCAGCTATATGCCTGTCTTCTCTGCGAAAGCAATCTATAGTCAATACTTACTATCAACTAGGGCGTGTTTTTAAAGTCTTAGGTCCCCCCAATTCTCCCATAAATTGGGGGAACCTAAGAGACTCTGAATCAAGTCTTTTTAAGGGAATGCGGTCTTCTCGTTACAGCCCTTCTCCTAAAGATAAATTCGCGTTCGGGCATCCTACGGCAGGCGCTAGCTAGCCTCTCCCGTTGGGACGAAGGGAAGCGAACGAGCGTTTGGTGTCTCCCCAAGTAGAGCAAGTAGCTTGGATTTAGGGCATCTCAAAATTTAGGAGGCTAAACGAGTAGTTTGAGAGCACGCCCTAGTCTTCCGGACAAATAAGGAATTGCAATGCGTTAAAGCTTATTAATGAAATATTATATAAGTCTTACTAATTTTTTCTAACAGTAGCTATAACAATTTAACTCTTTAAATATTGATTAGATAATATGGTTCAGTCCCAAGAAGATGACATTTTAGTAGAAGCTAGCTCTCTTCCCCCTGTCCTCATTCAAGAAATTTCAGAGGATAGGGCATTAACAGAGACGGTACTTTTTCCAACTCCGAAACTGTTTTTGAAAATTTCTAAGCCAGAAATTCGCACAAGCCTTACAGCGCTTACTTATGAGAGTATCTTTGCTACAATTTTTTATGGTGTCATCGGCGGCGCGTTGCTCAGTAATTTCTTGCTAGAGTTGGGTGCTGGGCCAGTAGAAATTGGTTTGCTCGCCGCTATTCCTCAGATGGTGAATCTGCTTCAACCACTGGGAGCATATTTGGTAAACCGAAGTACCAGCTTCCGCTGGTATTTCATATCTATCTTCATCCCATCGCGGTTGGTGTGGTTGATTCTTCTGCCAGCGATTGTGCTGGTTACTTCATCTCATCTGGCTGGATACCAAGTAGTACAGTTGACATTGGCAATTCTGTTGCTAAGTAATATCATTGAAGCTTTTGGTCGTGCGCCTTGGCTTGGTTGGTCTGCTGTGTTAGTACCTGTGCGTTTGCGGGGGCGATATTTCGGCTTTCGCAATAGCCTTGTTGGCTTGACTAACCTTATTTGTGTGCCGCTGCTAGGTTTAGCAGTATCGGTTTGGCCTGGTGGAACACTTCAAGGCTATGGTGCAGTCCTGGTTCTAGGAATTTTGCTAGGATTAATCAGTCAAATCTGTCAGTTCTGGATGACCGATGTAAACCCGCAGCTTTTAAAAGCCACAGGTTCAGACGCATCCCAACCGCAGTCTCATGGTATAGATTTTAGTTTTCTCAAAGATGCTAATTTTTGCAAGTTTGTACTTTACCTGAGCATCTGGTGCTTTGCTGTTAACATCAGCGCTCCTTTCTTTAACCTCTATATGCTCGATAACTTGGATATAGATATTAGTGTGGTAACGATTTATCACGGTTTAGGAACTGGTGCGAATATGTTAATGCTGCTTTTGTGGGGGAAACTGGCCGACCGAATTGGGAATCGTCCGCTACTGCTATTAGTGGGAGTTTTGGTGGCGGTGACACCTCTGCTGTGGCTAGGAGTTGGAAGCGATAAAATTTCTTTTTGGATCTGGTTACCTTTGTTGCATATACTAGCTGGCGGAACGTGGGCAGCAATTGATTTGTGTACCAACAATCTGATGATGGGAATAGCACCCCTGCGTTATCAATCTAGTTACTTTGCGATCGCAGGAGCAGTTGCTGGTATAACTGGAGCGATGGGTATTACTCTTGGTAGCTTTCTAGTGACTTTACCTTTTATGGAAGGTTTGCTAGGGCTGTTTGTTCTCTCAGGCTTACTACGGATGGCTGCACTTGTATTTTTGGTTTTTGTTCAAGAACAGCGCTCAGTACCAGTGGTTCAGCTAATGCGAGTCCTATTTCCCATCAGGCAGCCAACTAATCTGATAGAAGTAAAGGAATAAGTTTTTAAATATTAATAGGGGCAGAGGTTGCCTTTCCTTGGCTGCCTCTAATATCAAGTTCAGACCAACACTTGTTTCAACAACATCCCAGCAAAATATATAATCTTTGAGCATCACGAATAGCATATCCATTAGGGTCGTTATTGAAGTACACATAAACATTAATCCCTTGCGTAAGGAATAAACGGATACGCTCGGCCCATGTAGATAACTCTTCATCGCTGTAGCCAACATCCCATTGCCCACTATGCATACGGATATATGTCCAAGGAGCAGTTAAACACACATCAAGAGGAACCGTTGGGCTTACAGGTAGGCAAAGGGCTACACCTGCACTTTCCAGTAGTTTGTAAACTTGGGGAATCAACCAGCTTGTGTGACGGAATTCAAGGGTAAATTGTTGTTGTGGGTAAGTTTGCAGTAATTCCAAAAATGGCTGAAGACGCTCAAGATTAATGTGCCAAGTATGAGGGAATTGAAATAAAATAGGGCCGAGCTTTTCTTGCAACCCAGATGCACGTTCCATGAGACGAGATAGTGGTTCTATCGGGTCTTTTAGTTTCTTCATGTGGGTGAGATAGCGGCTACCTTTGACGGCAAAAATAAAATTAGGTGGTGTTTGTTCGCGCCAATTTTCAAACACATACCGTTCTGGCAAACGATAAAAGGAAAAATTAATTTCTACAGTGGTAAAGTGTTGTGCATAAAATGAAAGTTGCTGGTCACTAGGCAAATTTGATGGATAGAAAATATTCATCCAATGCTTATAAACCCAACCACTAGTACCGATTTGCAACTCACTCATTCAGTTGCCTCAGATACACTCTTCTCTGGTAAACTATAGCAATCGCTTTGATTCCTGTTCGCGCAGCGTGAGCCATACTTATTCGCATGGTGCGTGTTCGCGTCTCTGAAAGAGAAGCGTCTCGCAGAGAAGCGCAGCGTAAGTGCGATAGGCAGGGAGTAGAGAATAGGAAATCAGCCTTTTCGAGTTGTACGGGTTCTTTTCAAAAATTAAATACTAGCCCTATACTAGTCCAAAATGGCTAATCATAGCCTGAAGACCATTTTTTAATATGCTCTCGCTCATTTTAAAACTAGCATTTTCTGGCTGAATTGTTGGATCTGAAATTGAAGCCAATTTCCGCCTTTAGATATACATTGATGGCATATATCTCCATAGCCTTCACCTTGGTCATTGCATATAATTAATCTAGCTTTATGGGTCTGAAATTTTTGCTGACAAATTAGGCATCCTTTGTTACTTTTGCTCGTATTGCATTCTATTTGAAATTTCATGCTTTTTATCCTTATTAAATCTCTTTGGGATGAAGCGAATAATAAAATATCCCTGATTTTATCTGTTTCCTAAAAAAGTTGTATCTATAAAAGTGAGGGTATATTATTAAATTTAAATGTAGCCTCAAACACAAATTAATCTTTATGAATAGAAAAATGCTTATAAGTAATATCTTTTATTTTGTTTAAGGTAAAAGATATATATTGAAGAAAAATTCAAAAACCAGAATTCAGGAGCGGAGCAGGAGACGTTTCTGTTAACTCCGGTCAGAATACTCAACTGAATTCTAACCCCTGACCTCTGAATTCTGGTTTGATAAACTCAAGAAAACTTTATATTTTATCCACTCAGTTTAACTGCTTTACCAATGTAGCAGACAGAAGTATCATCATTAATTTCTATTTCAAATAATTCTACTTTGTCACTTTGTGTTTGATTATTTAAGCCCTTAAGCAAAACATTTCTCAAAGTTTTAAAGTTAGTGCCACCTGTCAAATCAAATCCTTTAATTACAGAATCTGCAAAACCAGCCCTTTCCATTATTTCTTTGATCTCTTGGGGTTTAATAAACTTATTCCAGTCGTGGAGTCCAGACGGTAAATGTTTTAAAGTATCCTCTAAAAGCCAGATCATGATAAATTTAGATTTAAAACTTCTATTAATTGTGTCAAATAAAAATAATCCATTTTTTTTTAAAACCCTAAAAGCTTCAAAAATAACTTTTTGCCAATCATCAACATGCTCTAAAACGTCAAAGCACAAAACAACATCAAAGCTATTTTCTTCATAAGGGAGATTTTCAGCTATGCCACGCTGATAATCAATATTTAAATTATTCTTTTTAGCATGTTCTTGGGCGGTTTTAATTGAATTCAAGGATAAATCTATTCCAGATACATAAGCATTTAGATTTGCTACATATTCACAAGCTAATCCTCCTCCACAGCCAATATCTAAAACTTTCAGTCCTTCCCAATCTTGCACAAAATTGGAAAAAAACTCAAATCTCGACTTGTTAAGATGGTTAGACAGATATAAAGTTTCGTCTTCCTTCCACCATTTATCTGCATTCAAGTCGTAGTACTCTAAGTTATTCCTTTTCATTTTTCCTCAACTGTAATAAAATGAAGTTAATTACCTTAGAGGGTGTCTGGAAAGTATCAAGTATTTGTTTATCCCGCCTAATTCCTCTTAAAGAAGGGAATTGGAAGCGTTCAGTGTAGACAAAAAACTTTTCAGATATCTTCTTAAGGCTTAAGCAAAGAACATCAGTTTCAACGATATATAAGTAAGCCTTTATAACGCCAAACCTCAAAAGTGGCGCTGTTTAAAAGAACTTCAAAAAATAAATTATCCTAATTTCTGGATTCAATACGACTGTTATTTCCCCTGCCCTAAAGGCAGTGGGATACTTTTTTAGTTGGAAGTCCCTAATGGAGGCATTGTAATCCCTTATCCTGTAATTTATGCTCAATATGCTGCATTTCCTGGATAGTTTCTCCAGTAACGATCGCATAAATTTCAGTGAATATCTTTCCGTATTTGACCTTCTCTAAAGCTGACAGAATAATCAAATCCTTGCGATCTAGTTCTGGTTTTAAAGTGACTAAAATTGAATCTAATGTCCCTTCCATGCGGTAGTCACTGGAATATTTAGCTATTCCCTTTCCCAGCCCCAGTAGGGTATTACGCTGCAAGCACAACGGAGTCGAGCCATTGACTCGGAAATTGGCATCGATCGCATAAAATTGTCCGTCTTGGTCTTCTAGCACATCAAAGCCAATCACGCCAAAGTAGCCTTGTTTGTGAGCATACTGACCAAGGTTGGCAATCATCTCAAAGAACTTGCTCATGTCAGTGTTGCGGTAGTCAATCAGTCCGCCTAAATAGTTACCTTCTGGAGTGACTAGTTGGCTGGTAGTGCCAATCAGGGTTATGTCTCCTACTTTATTGACATAGAACTGTACGCAGTGATTCTGCACCTCATTTTTGACGAACTCTGAAACAATAATCGTATCGAGCAACTTAATATCAAGATATTTCCTGATTTCTTCAAAACAGTAGTTTAAATCGCTGGGGCTTTTGATGATATAAGTGCCTTCTCCTGAAAGTCCGTGAGACGTTTTAATTAAGTAGGGAAATTGTGGTAACTGAATGTCTTCGAGATTGACTTGGTGCAGATTGTAGCTATCGTATTTTGGGCATTGCACCCCCAGTTCAGCTAGTGTTACTTTGCTGAGTAAGTGATAATGAGTATCTGGATCAACAGCGTGTTTTTTCGGTTTGAGGTGATCAAAGGGAAATAGACTAATGAGTTTGTCAAAGCGTTCGCTGTGGCTAAGGTCATCTAGATAAGTGGAGCAATCCATCATCGACATATTGGAGTGGCTGAAGCCGAAATGCTCTTGCCAGTAGCCAATTAGCGATATTGGTGGTGGAATAATCACAATTCCGGGAATGCGATCGCCTAACACAGCCAGATTTTTCCAAGGTTCCTTTTGACAAATCTTGTCGAAGGATGTTTTAGTGGCTTCACTACTGCCATCTTGAATAAAATATTTTTTTCGGTTGGGGTAAGCAGCCCAACTGGCAGTTGCAGGGTAATTTAAAATAAACCCATAAGATGTATCTGTGATATCTTCAGCAAACAGATCAGAAAGAGTACTCCCTTGAAAATAATGAAAGTCGTATTTTGACATCTACTCCTCCGAGGAACCGCATCCACAAAGGGATGCGGTTGTTTATATTAAACAAGTTTCCTGAATTTCCAAGTAACACCAACTTGGCATAACAAAGCTATATATTCAAACTTGAAAACTCAGATGTGATTTGTGATTTGGCTTCATTAATTACGCATTACCAATTCGTAAGGGGATGTAGCCCATTACGAATTGGGATGAGTTATTTCTCCGTAAAAGCAGCCACCTTGTCTTGTCCTTCGGTCATATAAGCGCAAGCCATGTGTGATGAGTTATACGCCCAGCCAACGCGTCCTTGACGATCTATAAGGATGCACCCAGCTTCACCTTCAACCTTAGAAATCAAAGTGTCGATCGCCATTTGTGCGGCTTCTTCTGGGTGTCTGTCTCCACTCAAGAAATCGATCGCAGTTTTAGCCAAAACCACGGGGATAATTGACTCGCCATCACCTGTTGTTGAGCAACCGCCGATTTTATTATCAGCGTACAAGCCAGAGCCAACAAGCGCAGTGTCACCAACGCGACCTTGTTGTTGCTTCGTAGTACCGCCGGTTGAAGTGCCAGCAGCTAGGATGCCGCTAGCATCCAAAGCCACACAACCTACAGTGTTGGGGCGATCTACAACTTTTTGATCCTCCTTCCACTCCTGCCACTGTTCATCAGCTATCAAGTCATCTTTTTTACACATTTCGGCTCCGCAGTCTACGGCAAACCGTTCTGCACCCTGCGCCACTAGCAGCCTGGGTTTATCATCCATAATCTTCCGTGCGACTGAGATTGGATGACGGATACCCTGAACTGCTGCAACTGCTCCCCAACTTAATGAGCCTTCCATGATCGCCGCGTCTAACTCCACCTCTCCGTCGCTGTTGAGAGTTGCGCCAAGACTGGCGTTAAATGTCTGGTCAGCTTCGAGAACTCGAATAGCTGCTTCAACAGCTTCTGCGGCTGTACCTCCACTAATTAGCACTGCCCAACCAGCTTCTGCTGCTGCTGTACAGCCTGCATTGTTGGCTGCAACTTTATCGTCTGTGATGGTTTTTGCTCCACCGTGAACAATGATCGTCGGTGTCATATAATTTCCTTTGGTTAGTATGAATTTTGTGGGACTGCAATCGCTTTAACGGGTTCGTCAATTAGTTGCAGCGATCGCATTTTTAAAGTCTCTAAACCCAAGCGCTGGCTTGCTGATATAAACACAGCTTCGGGATAATCTTGTTGAACTTTAGCTAAGGTTTCGCTATCTACTTGGTCAACCTTATTAAAAGCAATCAAAGTTTTTTCTGGAATCTCAGGCATTTCTTCGAGTATTTCCAGCACACTCGCAATGTGACTTTCCCAAGCTGGATGGGACAAATCCACAACATGAATCATGGCATCTGCCTCAACAACTTCCTCCAATGTGGCGCGAAATGCATCCATCAGTGGTGGCGGGAGTTCGTGAATAAACCCTACAGTATCTGTGAGCAGAATCGACCTGCGTTCTTGTGTTTCTGGTTCTGTAATTACTACCTTGCGGGTTGTTGGGTCTAGGGTAGCAAATAGTTGATCTGCGGTGTAAACTTCTGCATTAGTTAACACATTTAGCAGAGTAGATTTACCAGCATTGGTATAGCCAACTAATGCCAGAACCGGAATTTCTTGCTGTTGTCGTTGTTGTCTAATGCGGGCGCGATGTGCTTGTAATTGGTTTACTTCTTCTTGTAGTTGACCAATTCGCCGTTGAATTGTTCGCCGTTCCGTTTCTAGTTTTGTTTCACCAGGACCTCGCGTACCAATACCCGCACCTAATCGAGACATCTCCTGACCACGACCGCGTAGCCGAGGTAACATATATTCGAGTTGCGCTAGCTCTACTTGTAATTTACCTTCTTGAGTGCGAGCGCGTTGAGCGAAAATATCTAGAATTACTTCTGTGCGGTCTACAACTCGGATGCCTATTTCCTGTTCTAAGTTGCGGGCTTGAGATGCAGAAATATCTCGGTCAAAAACGATTAGATTAGCTCTTAGTTTTTGAGCCAAAAGGGTGATTTCTTCAATTTTTCCCTTACCAACTACTGTTTGGGGATGGATGCGATCGCGCTTTTGCCGCATTATATCCAGTACAATACCCTTAGCGCTTTCAACCAAACGCACTAGTTCTGCCAGCCCATCTTCAAACCGTTGCACAGATAAATCTTCTGTCTGCACTCCCACCAGCAGCACCCTGTCTTGGCCAGAGACAATTTCTTGAGATAGGAATATTCCATCCCCAGCATCAGCAATTTCTCTCTCCCATTCGTGAACTAGATCATCAAATTCTTGTTCGGTTAAATCATCCAAACTTAGAGGAGGTGAAATTACCCAAGGACTTTCTGGATCGGGAAAAAGGTAAGTTAGAAAAGCTTCTTTTACTTCGCTATCAATCGCGGTTAATATTACGAGAGCATCTAAGCGCTGACGCATCATTGCAATCAACGATGCTTCATCAGGGACTGCTGATTTCAATTGAGTAGCAACACAACGGATTCCACTCAAGCGTTCTGCACTGCGGCGGGGTAATTCTTCAGGTGGAATTTGAGTTTGATTAGGTGTTCCTACAGCAATTCGGATAATTTGCCCACGCCGATTGATATAACAACAAATCGGGTGATGAATTTCTTTACTAATTACAGCTAAGGCTTGAGCAAATTCTGGTGTAACTAATCTATCTGCCGGTTGATTTTGCTCGTAAAGCCGTTGTAATTGTTTTATTTGACTAGCTCTTATCCCGTGAGTATTGCCATAAATCTTTTGCATAAATTAATAGTTGATAATTTGCTTTGTAGCTATATATCTTATATTCTGCACGCTTAAGATTTAATTAACTCTATCAACCGAAATAAGCAAATTAGTTTATTTTTTGTCTTATAACAATGCTAATTATAAATTATTGACTATATATAGAAGTTATAAAGTAACAAGCATGAATCTTTAGATGTGTAAATATCGCAATGGTTGAGATATTTGTTAAAATCCTTTGTTAAAGTCGATTTTTTAACGTATGCCGCAGGCTATCGCCGAGGCGCAGAGAGAAGGAAAAAATGCTTAACCCAAGTGTAGTCTTACATAGTAGGTTAGTTCGTCCCAACATACTTACTCTTGATTGTGCATCTACCGCAAGTATAATAGCGAAAGCTTTGTCTCTAACTATGTCGCTGTTGATGCCATTGCCAAGGATGGGTGAAGATTTAATACAGGTTGGGATGGTGCGGACACCAACCTAAAATTTTAATTGATTTGTCGATCCTAGTAGCTAAAATAGTTGGGTTGCCAACTTGGCTAATTATCTACAACTTTTCCAGTATCCAGGTTATCGACACAAAAGCTATCATAAACTAACTATCAAATAATTCTTTTGGAATAATTACTGGGTTCTTAGACTTTAAGATTCTTTCAGAGCCTCCAAGGCTAAGATTCCGTTCAGTTTTTATTATTCTTAAATCAGCTATTTTATGGTGATAACGCTTGAATTTCTCTTTAATTGAAATATCTAAAAAGGTAGTTTGAAATTGAGCATCCTGAGACAGAGAAAGCATTTCAGGCTTAATCTCAATCTCATTGGCAGTAAGGAAGGTATTTACAATAACTTGGAATGTTAAAGGCTTTTTGTGGTCGAGATGGCTTTCGTAAATAGCAATTTTTTCGCCTGTAATGTCACATTCCACTTTGCCATTCTCATCAGCAGATTTATCAAAAAATTGTTCTTTAGTCTTTTTGAGGTCGTCCTGAATTGCATTTCGACAAGCCTCAAAGAATTCTTGATATAGTGACTTTCCTTTTACGGTTATAGCTGTTAAGTAAGAAAAATCAGTTTTACTGCCATCTTCACGCTCTATCCAGAAACAACTTGTAGGCATATCCGTTCTATCCTTATAGAAGCGCTTTACACCACATCCAATCTTTTTGTCAGCTTCAGGATGACGGTCAATGAGGGCGAGAAGCATTTCATGATCATCAGTATTAACCGCCTGACCATTACGATACCTTTCAAGCATTTGCTTAAAGTATTCTTTAACGTTCTTCTGAAATTTGAACTCTTTACCATTCAGAATAATGGGCTGTCTTGCCATTAGCTTTTCCTATAGAAATTACCTGATACATAACTAGCAATTACGCTTATACTTGATTAAGCGCGCTGTATATATGATTACATTAAAACTAAAATATATCCTGGGTAATAGCCGCATTATTTCAGGATGACATCTTGAGTCAGCTACTCACAGTAAATTTTTCAATATCAGTCTTTACAACTCAACGGTAAAACTGTCCCGAATATGAAAGTCAGCCTCTGTACCTCGATGAGTTAACGCCCAGTAAGCCACTTCACCATCTTTATCTTTGATAACAGTTGTAATGGCAACTTCAAGAGCTTGTTCTGCCAAGATGATTTTACCCAAACCGGCATCTAACGCAAGCGTTAAACCATCGGATTGATTTTGAACATTAAACGATAGGTTTTCAAAAGCTGTTTCCTCTTGCATTCCTTGACGGTATCCATCAAAGCGATAAACATTCCAATGTCCGGCGGGAGAGAGGTTAAATTCCCAATACCGTTGAGAGTCTTTGATGCCAACGAAGAACTCGAAGCAGGTGTCTTGCCAAAGTTCATGCTTGCGTAATGGTGTTTTTGATGGTGGAGGAATCACGATTTCTTTTAAATCGCCTCCAAGCGTATAGCGGATGGTAAGTTTATTACCATTTCTGGCAATATTACCTGCAATTTTCAAATTAGGCAGGGATTTTGTAGAAGGAAAGGGTTGCAGAGAAAATATCTGTTCGCTCATTTCATATCTTTAATAATATTATAAATCTGCGTTTCTTGCGATTCAATACTTTCGGTAAGCTTAAACTGGACGATCGCTCTTGCCAAGTTATGTTCTGAGTGTTTAACTTTAAAGTAGACATTCCCTGCTAAATAATCAGCAAAAAATCTCAATCCTAGTTCAAAGGCGATCAGACGAATTGCATCGTATATATATGCATAGTCATTCTCAGTCAGAAATGCCTTTGCTACCGAAAGATAACCTTGTAAGATTCCCTGGCACAGGTCGGTATCAAAATAAACACTGTCCCAATTCTCCGTTTCTTCTCCAGCCGGATTGCAACCCGATCGCAGGCAATCACCAATATCGTAATGTACCAGACCGGGTTTCACGGTGTCGAGGTCGATGACGCTGACAGCTTGCTGGGTAGCAATGTCAAACATGACATTATTAATTTTTGGATCGCCGTGCATCAAACGCAAGGGTAACTTGCCTTCAACTTTGGCATTTTCTAGAATATGTGCAAAGGTTTGGCGATCGCTAACAAACTGCAAACAATAATTAACTTCCGAAGATCGACTAGCACTAGTTTTCGCCAACACTTCCTCGTAATGCTGGAGATAAAGCGGTGTAATATGGAATCCTTGAAGGGTATCGGCGAGTTTTTCTGGTGGCAAATCGCTGATCAGATTGTGGAACATTCCCAAGGCATAACCGATTTCTTTGGCGTGTGAGCGATCGCGCATAGTATCAAAAGATTGGGAGCCTTCAATAAAGCTGATCGCCCGCCAAAAGGAGCCGTTTGCATCCTTCCAATGGTCTTGAGCATCCTTGGTCAACAGTACGCGTGGCACTTCCCAGCGACGATTCAAGGGTGTCTGCTGTAATCTTTTGCGAATATGCTCAGTGAAAGTACACATATTCTGCATAATCATTTGTGGCTGCCGAAATACCTGCGTGTTGATGCGTTGCAGGACAAAATGTTGTTCTTCTGAAGAATCTAGATTTACTAAGAAGGTGTCATTGATATTACCACTTCCAAATGCTTTAACGTCTGTAACCTTCCCTAGCCTAGCGAATTGATCTGCGATCGCAACCAGATTTTCTGCACACTGTGTATTGAATTCTTTTGTCATGTGTTTGGCCTGTACTACTCCTTACATAGATTGCACAAAGGCAATAGGGGATATCGTAGCGCAAGTGTTAAAAGAATTTGTAATCTTATGTCTGTCAAATTACCCATAATAAAAGAACCCCACCCCGCTTGCGGGGAGGGGAGACAAAGCTATGCTTTGGCGGGGTGGGGTTCTTCGGGTTTAAGCAATCAAGCAGATATGATATAATTCGTAATTTTTAAAAGTACTACAGATTAACACAGGGCGCGACACTCAATAGCCCATCGGAGATATTGCTCTCGCCGACCCCGTGCTAATTCAACAGTTAGGAAATTTCGTCGCTATCAACCCACTCATCATAGGATGAATCATAATCAATGTAGTGAACAAAGTATTGCTGACCTTGGATTTGCTCAATCGTTGCAGAATACCAAGCCTCTTGGTCATCATCCCAACATTTTACCTTTTGACCCACTGCATATCCATTGTCATCCGTAGAGCGAAGATCGCGAGTCCGAATGTCATCTTCGCCTACCCACTCGTCATAAGATGAACCGTAACCAAGGTAATGAATAAAGAATTGGTCATCTTGGATTTTCTCAATTGTTCCCTGATACCAATCTTCCTCCTCACTATCCCAGACTTCTACTGTTTTGCTGAGTTCATACCGATTGTTATCTGACTTAACAGCAGATTTAACATCTTGAATAGGCTTTTGTTCCTCTTGCTTAATTTCCTCTTTGACTAAAGTATAGGCTTGCAAAATCAAGCTGCGAGCTACAGTTTGAATTCCCGTATGTTCGTAGTAATTGGTAGTTTGATCTAGGAATGCTGCTACTAAATCTAAATTATCATCAGCAATCTGAATAAAACTACCTAAACTACTAGAAATTGATTGCGGGGTTATGCCTGTTTTGGATACTAAGTTATTCATCCAACCTTGCACAGAGTTGAAACTGTGACTGATAAAACCAACTTTATCAGAAGGATTACTGCCTGGGAGAGAATTATTGATAGCTAAAAAAACTGGATTTTGAGCGATTACGCCAACATCAGTGCCACTAATAACTTCCTGAATCTTGCTAAGAAAGTCGGGGCCTAAAGGCAGAATTCCGTCTAGGCAAACTAGCGCTACCATCCGCATTAGGGATGCATTTTGATAATTGTTAGCGAGAGAATTAGCAAACTCTTGGGGATTAGGTTGAGGAATGCCATTGAGTTTGCAAAAAGCAATGATTTCAACGGCGATTTTCAGTACCAAGTCAATGGATTGAGTTACGTCAGCTTTCGGAGTAATTTTGCCTAAAAAAGACAGAAATCCAATTTTCTCACTAACTTTATTCGCTAAAGCCGCCGCAGCCATAGCTGTGTCTGCCTTATCAATTGTTTGATAAAGTTTGATTGCGAACTGGTAGCCTTGTTGAGGATCTTCGTATAAAACAACAGCGCGATCGCGGATTTTTTGAATTACCTTAGCATCGCTTTCTCCAGTAATGCTACGAATATTATTCTCAAATCCCGTCAAATTGCTCCACTCACCCGGTGCTACATAATCAAGAGCTTTTAAAACTTTGACAGTGATATTGTCAGTCGGTAATTCGTCAACCAACTGAATAATTGATTTATCCATCAGCCGATCCTCAAAACTCAAAATATTTTTACAACACAGTTCAAATAAACCCACAACAACCAATATCAGTTGCTATCCTACGGGAAGCCTTTCTCTGGTCAACGCTGCACGAATTACTGAATCTTATTAATAGAATTCCCCGACCTGACCAAAAAATAACAACAGGCGATCGCGCAGATCACAGCAACATTGTTTATGATGGCTTTTACTGGTTTGGGGGAAGTAGAGTCGATGAAGTTCTACTAGAATCTGAAGGATAAATGTAGGAGTTAGACTCTGCACTGACGAATCATAAGATAAACTATGAAGCTTGATAGTTTGCAGAGGTGGTATACCATTCCTGACTGGTTAAAAATGAATAATTACATAATATAATATGGGAGAAGCAAGTAGCCTGCTTCTCCCATCTCTTAGGAACTTCCAAAATTTAAAATCTAAAATTCGGTAAAGCTATATTGCCTATTTTCCAGTCTCTAGTTGCTCCCGTTGCTTACCATAGTCCCGCAATTGCTTCAACAGGTTTTCTTGGGATAAGTTAGGGATAGATGGGCTAGGGGTTGGTTGAAGGTTTGTGTCGGCACTTTCAAAATTAGCAGGTGAGGGATTAATTACATACACAGGTAAGGACTTTTCATTAGACATCGCCTGCTGGGTTGGTGCTGGGGTAGGAACTAAATTTTTTGGTTTGCTCACAGCAGTTTTCACCGAATCTAAAGTAGTAGCAACTTGTACTTGTTGCTGCATCTGTTGTGTAGAAGATACTAAACCACTTAGACCATTCACCAATTGCCGCAAATTTTGGCGGAAAGTAGGATCACCTGTCAACTCATCCAAATCAGATGTAATTTTTTGGCTATTTTCAAACGTTACTCGTGCTGAATCTAAAGTTTGTTGCAGTAGCACCGCATTCTTGGGATCGTTTAAGGTTTTAGAAGCATCGCGTAAATTAGCTGAGGCTTGTGCTGCATTTGCTGAAAGAGCTTCTAAATTGTTGAGTAATTGTCCTTGAGTTAATCGATTCACAGATGGTGATAAGCTACCGACTGTAACACGCAGTTGGTTACTGGTTTCGGTGATATTGTTTAAAGCACCAACCAGCGTCGAACGATTTGTTGTCAACAAGTTATCCAGGTTGTTCAGCAAACGAGTTGCTTGAGTTGCAGTTGCACCGACTTGATTTGAAGTTTGAGTCGCAGATGCATTAAGTTGGTTTGTCGCTCGTTGCACTGAATTAGCAGTGGCTGAAAATGTATTTAGTTGTTGCCGCAAGCTTTTGGTCAAACCTTGTAAATCCTGACTTAGCTCAGTAAAACTGGATGCTGCGCTTGTGGTAGTTTCTAAAACCCTATTGACATTTGTATAAAATTTAGGGTTATTGTATACAGCAGCTAGCTCAGTTGAACTGCGAATTAGCTCATCAACACTGATGCCAACCTGACCTTTTAACCGAGAGCCATTACAAATTATAAGGCTGGGATCACAATTTTTATCTAGGGGTTTAGCAATTACAACCCCAGTAGGTAATGTTGCTTTTGGTGTGATGTCGATAATACTTTCGCTAATTAGTCCGCTCTGATTAGCTTCAACCACTACATTCCGGGGAAGAATTAAGTCAGTTTTGGCAATTTCAATCTCTACATCAATGGCATTTGGCCCTGGTCGCACCTGGGAAATAGTTCCTACCTTAACGCCTCGATAGCGAACTGTTGCTCCCTTTTGCATTCCGCCAGCGTTAGCAAATTCCACGATAACTTTGTATGCACGGCCAGCAGCAGTGAATCTATTTAACCACAGAAAGAGTAATCCAAATACCCCTATTCCTAGCAGGATTAACAACCCCACAGAGCCTTCTCTAAATGTTCGCCCAGACGCGAAGCGGCTTGTCATAAGACCTCGCATTTTTTTGCCTCCACCCAATAATTAGTTAGGAGTTGGGAGTTGGGAGTTGAGAGTTAGGAGTTAAGAATTAGGAGTTAGGAGTTAGGAGTTAGGAGTTTAATTTAACTCTCGCTCTTCATTCTTAACTTACGCCGTGTGCAACTTTCTCTCAAACCTAACCCCCAACCCCTTCCCTACTAGCGTCGGGGAGCAAGAATCAAAGCCTCTCTCCTTGCAGGGGAGAGGTTTGGAGAAGCGTTAACTTTTAATTCCTCATTCTTAACTCTTCACTTTTAACTCCTAACTCCTCAATTCTCATTTTTCACTTTCTAACTGACGACTTGAATCGGTCCTTTCACACTTCCACTGAGAAATTGTCTAATCAAGGGATGTTCTGTGTTGTATGTTTCACTAACTGTACCCTGCCATTGCACTCTACCTTCATAGAGAAATATAAGTCTATCAGCTGTGCGGCGCATAGTGCTGTCTTGGTGGGTAACAACAGCATAGGTACTACAAACTCCATTTAAACATTGCAAATGGCGGATCAAATCTTCGATTACTGTTGAAGCAATGGGATCGAGTCCGGCTGTTGGTTCATCGTATAGTAAAACTTCTGGGCTTTCTGTAGGATTATCGGGGTTAGCCATAATTGCACGGGCAAAACTTACCCGTTTTCGCATTCCCCCGGAAAGTTCAGCTGGGTAGAGGTCGCTTATTTCTGGCAAACCTACCATTTCCAATTTTTCTTTTACCAATTCTTGAATACGCGATCGCGGTAGCTTTGAATTTTGATAAAGTAAAAATCCCACATTTTCCTCCACCGTCAGCGAATCAAATAGCGCCGCCTGCTGAAACACCATGCCAATGCCAACCTGCTGGGCACCATCCTCAATCAAACCGTCTCGCCGCACTCCTTGCACATAAATTTCTCCTTCATCGGGATTAAGCAACCCCGCGATTACCCGTAAAATTGTTGATTTACCAGTCCCTGATGGGCCAATAATCCCCAGTGCTTCTCCCCGATAAATGGTCAAGTCTACATTATCTAGAACTTTATGGCTACCAAAGGACTTAGAAACACCTTTCAGTTCAATCAATGGTTCAGTCATTAGTTATTAGTCATTAGTCATTAGTCATTGGTGAGCCAGTGCTAAGGGACAGGGTTTCCCAATATGTACCTTTAAAGGACAAATATGTCCAATAGTGATGTCATAGCTATTGGTCGGGCATTGTATGGTACATTATAAGTATATGATTAGCATTTTAATTAGCAAAATTTATTTTTTTAGCATAATACTTAAGTTATTTGCAATATTTAACGTCTTAGAATCCCCCCAACGCAAGGCTGACAAAGACACTATAGTAGTTTAAAGTCTCAGTAGCGGAAAACTAAGACTCCAGTTTTTATGAACATGAGCAAAATCATACAATAGTATGAACTACTTAGCATAAATATGCTGATTGTTGTTATAAATACTCGGAAAAAAGCTACAACAAAAACTAATTAACAGGTTGCTGGAAGACATAGCAATTGTTATATTTAATTTCCTGAAAATCAAAAGATTCAGCTTTCAGATTAAAAAAACTCGAAAAGTTTTTTATTCACAAATGATTAATTAAAGCTAGATAAATTTCTATTTTACTACCATCACAAGCTCTTGCAATTAGCCGAGTAATTAGATCGTTTAAGAGATTAATATAGCGTTTCCTAATCACATAAGGTACATCAGAGCAAGCTCCTCACTTGTAGGGAGGGAGTTTGGGGTGGGGTTTTTGTATCTCAGTCAAGCGAGAATCGTCATAACATCCCCTTTCAATTTTGGAGTTGTCAAATTTAAAAAATATTCACTAAAATTATAATTACTGATAAAAATTAAATTAAAGATTATGATTAGCCAATTAGAACAGTTTGCAAGTGATAATTCCTCTGGGATTTGTCCAGAAGCACTGGAATATATGATTAGGGCGAATCAAGGTAGTGTTCCAGCCTATGGAAATGATGAATGGACTCAAAAAGCCACAGATTATTTTCGGGAACTTTTTGAGATTGATTGTGAAGTATTTTTTACTTTTAATGGTACAGCCGCGAATTCTTTATCTTTAGCGGCTCTTTGTCAGTCATATCACAGCGTCATTTGTCATGAAACATCTCACATAGAAACAGATGAATGTGGCGCACCTGAATTTGCGTCTAATGGCTCTAAACTGTTACTAGCTCCTGGTAAAAATGGCAAGTTAACATCAGAATCTATAGAGACAATAGTCACTAAACGGACTGATATTCATTATCCCAAACCTAAAGTTATTAGCATCACGCAATCAACGGAATTAGGAACTTTATATTCTATTGAAGAACTTCTGGAAATTCAAGAAGTTGCAAAAAAGTATAACTTAAAGATCCACATGGATGGCGCTCGTTTTGCAAATGCAGTTGCCGCTATGAATAAAACCCCTGCTGAAATTACTTGGAAAAGTGGAGTGGATGTGTTGTGTTTTTGTGGTACCAAGAATGGAATGGCATTAGGTGAAGCCATTCTTTTCTTCAACAAAGAGTTAGCAGAGGATTTTGATTATCGATGCAAGCAAGCAGGTCAGCTAGCCTCAAAAATGCGGTTTATCTCTGCTCCCTGGTTGGGTTTATTAGAAACTGGCGCTTGGCTAAAAAACGCCAGACACGCCAATCAATGTGCTGAATACTTAGAAAATAAATTATTGAACATAGAAAATGTTGACTTGATGTTTCCTAGAGAAGCCAACGCTGTGTTTGTTAAACTACCTGAACAAGTCATTCATGCATTAAAAGCAAAAAACTGGCAGTTTTATACATTTATTGGTGTGGGGGGAGTACGTTTTATGTGTTCTTGGAATACGACTCAATCAAGGATTGATGAATTGATTAGTGATATTGAAAAAAGCAACTATTGATAAAAATTAAATAAATTTATTAACTTAAATTTTGACTATAAGGCTCGTAAGTTAAACAAAATTAACATTTTGATTAGGCAGCTTCGAGGTAAAAACGATTAAATGCTCTAGCAGCTTCACGAATTAGCTCGATCTACCAATACCCATTTGTTTCATCTGCAAACCAACTAATTATTGCAAGTACTGGTTGCCCAAACTCTCCATATTTTTCTCCAAAGAATTCACAGAATTTTGCACCTAAATGACCAATTTGGCCACTGATTAGCAGGTAAGATTTTAGTTGGGATTAACCGAAAATTGCTCTCTTATGTGTATTGAATTTGGGCGGGAGACCTGCGGCAATCTTGACATTGCAGAATCGCGGGAGTGGTTAGTTACTAACGGTATTGGTGGTTACGCCTCTGGGACTGTGGCAGGTTTATTGACTCGGCGCTATCACGGACTACTGGTAGCAGCATTAAAACCACCTCTGGGTCGCACTTTAATGCTGGCAAAACTAGATGAAACTGTTTTGTATGATACTCGCTCTTATTCTATATATACCAATCGTTGGGCAGATGGTATCATCAGTCCCCACGGTTATCAAAATATTGAACGCTTTTCGTTGGAAGGTACAATTCCCCTATGGCGTTTTGCTGTTGCTGATGCTTTCTTAGAAAAACGGGTGTGGATGCAACAAGGCGCTAATACAACCTATGTCCAATATACTCTGCGTCGTGCCACCCAACCTATGAAGTTGACCCTCAAAGCATTGGTCAACTACCGCGATTATCACAGCGACACTCAAAGCAATGGTTGGCAGATGTCTGTTGAACAGGTGGAACAGGGGATTTGTGTAACTGCTTATCCAGATGCTGTACCACTGTATCTGTTGAGCGATTCGCCTTTAGATGATAGCTGTGCTGTTGCCCACGATTGGTATCATGGCTTCGACTTGGCTGTTGAACGTTATCGGGGATTGAGAGATAAAGAAGACCATCTCCACGCTGCGACTTTTGAAGTTACACTGAATCCTGGAGACACAATCGCATTTGTAGCCACCACAGAAAAACAATCAAATCTCAATAGCGAAGCTGCACTTAAATTACGTCGCGCTCAAGAGCAGAAACTAACAGGACTTTGGAATAGTAACCGATCCAACACTAAGGAATCACCTGCCTGGATCAAGCACCTAATACTAGCTGCTGACCAGTTTATTGTTGACCGCCCATTGCCAGAAAACGCCCACGGTAAAACTATCATTGCTGGTTATCACTGGTTTGGCGACTGGGGACGCGACACAATGATTAGTCTACCGGGTTTGACAATTTCGACTGGTCGCCCAGAGGTAGCATGCTCAATTCTCCGCACCTTTGCCAGATACGTAGACCAAGGAATGTTGCCGAATCGCTTTCCCGATGCGGGTGAGCAACCAGAATATAATACAGTCGATGCCACTCTTTGGTACTTTGAAGCAGTCCGCGCTTACTACAGCGCTACTGACGATGCTAATTTGTTGGCTGAACTGTTTCCAGTGCTTGCAGACATCATTAATTGGCACTGTCGCGGTACACGCTACAACATTCATCTTGATGCAGCCGATGGCTTACTTTATGCAGGTGTGGCAGGTGTACAACTAACCTGGATGGATGCCAAAGTTGGCGATTGGGTAGTTACGCCCCGAATTGGCAAACCAATTGAAGTTAATGCCCTTTGGTATAATGCTTTACGGACAATGGCAAAGTTTGCCCGTCAGCTTGGTAAACCACACCAAGAATATCAGGCAATGGCAGACCGTGCTCAGTATAGATTTTCTCGCTTCTGGAATGAAGATATAGGTTATTGCTATGACGTTATAGACAGCCCTGATGGTGATGATGCGTTGTTGCGACCTAACCAAATATTTACTGTCTCATTACCAGAAAGCCCACTCACACCTGTCCAGCAAAAGGGTGTGGTGGAAGCTTGTGGACGAATGTTACTGACTTCTCATGGATTGCGATCGCGTAGCATATCCGCAGAACTCTCGCTTGCTTCCAACCATTCTCAGTATAAGGGTAAATACGGGGGCAATCAATATCAACGTGATGGAGCTTATCACCAGGGAACAGTTTGGGGTTGGTTGTTAGGGCAGTTTGTCTTAGCACACCTGCGCGTTTACAAAAATCCTGAGCAGGCTCGTCAATTTTTGGAACCAATGGCTAATCATCTGACTGCACACGGTGTTGGCAGTCTCAGTGAAATTTTTGATGGTGATGCTCCTATGGCTCCACGGGGATGTATAGCCCAAGCGTGGACAGTGGCAGAGGTTTTGCGTGCTTGGTTGGCGACAGAAATTTGATGTACTAAATAACTATCGATTTGTTACCTATTTAAAATTACATCAAAAATTTTCTGTCCTATACTATCTCTATATAAACGAGCAAGATAGACTTTTAGCCATTGTACTCAAACAAGAAAACATACAAAAGTAGAAAATTTCAGGTGATTCTCATCAGAAATTAATTTAACTACTAGTAAATTAACTTATAGCATTTCTCAGTTTAAGCATTACTAGTATTTTGGCAACTATTGTATTAACATCTGCGATCGCATTTTATATTAAGCATTCTCTGCAACCCTTGCGCCAGCTAAATCAAATGGCTTCTGTGATTTCTGCTTAAGATTTAGGGCAAGCGCAGCTATATTTCCATAATGCACCAAGCGAAGTCAAAGAATTAGCTCAAACCTTAACTATGCTACTATCGCGCCTCTCGCAATCATGGGAGCAAGAGCAAGAATTTGTGAGTAATGTTTCTCACGAATTACGCACACCTTTGACAATTGTACATGGTTATTTGCAAAGTGCTCTAGGAGCAAACTCATAACAGCACATATCCTTGTGGTAGAAGATGAAGTTAAACTGGCGAGATTTGTCGAATTAGAACTTAGTAGTGAAGGATACACAGTCAGCGTAGCTCATGATGGTATTGTTGGTTTAACCCTGGCGCGAGACTCATCACCAGATTTAGCGATTCTAGATTGGATGCTCCCAGGTTTGACAGGTTTAGAAATTTGTCGCCGTTTGCGAGCAACAGGTAGCACAGTACCAGTAATTTTGTTGACAGCAAAAGATGAAGTGAGCGATCGCGTGGCAGGATTAGATGCAGGAGCCGATGATTATGTAGTTAAGCCCTTCAGCATTGAGGAACTGTTAGCTAGAATTCGCGCCCATCTCCGACGTACCCAAGAAACAGACGAGGATTTGTTGCAATTTGAAGATTTAAGCTTAAATCGCCGCACCCGTGAAGTTTTTCGGGGAAAACGAAGTATTGAGTTAACAGCAAAAGAGTTTGACTTATTAGAATATCTCCTCTCACATCCGCGCCAGGTGTTTACTAGAAACCAAATTTTAGAGAAAGTTTGGGGTTACGACTTCATGGGTGATTCTAATATTATTGAGGTATATATTCGTTATCTGCGATTAAAATTAGAAGACAATAAGGAAAAGCGTTTGATTCATACAGTGCGTGTTGTAGGTTATACATTGCGGGAGCAATCTTGATGACTTGGTGATTTCGGCTACAAGAAACATATTAACGACGAAAGGTGATTATGAATAAAAAATGGGCTGTTAAACGACTGACAGTAAATCTCACAACCGAGGAAATGAACAAACTTAAGTCTTACTGCGCTTCGACAGGAAGACCAGCGACAGATGTAGTTCGAGAATTGCTCCGAACTCTTGAGGTTGACAATGCTGAAAACTCTGAGATGAGAACAGCAGACTCAACAAGTACAGTTGGTATCTCGTCAAAATCACAGTAACTATTGACTTGAAGATCACACCAAATCTCAGAAATCTGCTATCGTGATTCCCGGTAGATAGGCTACGGTGTACGCACAAGTCCTTAAGAGTTGCCCCACATCCCCCCAACCTTCTCTACGGTGTATACACAAGTCTTTGGTGAGGCTATTTACGATTTATCGCATAGCCTCTGAGATACCTCACCCTGGTTTTGCTTAAGCAAAACCTGTCCCTCTCTTTATCAAGGAGAGGGATGTCCGATAGGACAGGGTGAGGTTTTTTTGGTTTTAGGCAATTAAACTCAGTGACTTATCTATATACATACTTCTGTCTCGGCTTCACTTTATAAAAAAAAGCAAAGCCTTTTTTCTTTGCCATGTCTTAACAAGCATAGATTGTGGGCATCATAATCCCAAGCCGAATATATCAACTAGCAGCTATAAAACTTTTTGGCAGCAAGTTTTTCATTATACAACTGTAGTACTGACCTATGGTAGATGGTTTTATCCGATATTATTTATACATTGAGTTGGTTTTAGGATACTTACAGATTCAATTGGGAGTCATCTGTAGCGTAGGTATTTGGACATTATCAGAAGCTAAGTTACAAGCTGCCCAAGCACATCAAACCTGGAAACCATCTTCAGGATTGACCGAGCAAGCCACCAACGTAAATCCTGAATCAGCAGAGCAAGACTCAAAACTTAGAACCCACAGAGATGTCAGAGCGCTGGCTTGGTCCGATAGCACAGCGTTAGCGAGTCTGCGAGTGTCTGGCAAACCGAGCTTTGGTGACTTAGAATTTTCGATGTCGTTACCCTATCGATTAAAACAGGGGGAAGTGCCTACGGTGGTAATTCCTTGATAGGTCAGTTGCGGGTCAAGTTTTAGGAGTTACTTAATAATTTGTAATTTATAAGCTTAAAAATGAAAGCACCAATTCTTAATTTTTAATTCTTAATTTTAGCAACGACTTCAGCCGGAGATCAGACTTAAAAATGAAAGCACCATTACCTGATAACGAAGCACAGCGAATCGAATCCCTTTCGGAGTATAAAATCCTCGACACTAGTCCAGAACCTGCCTTTGACGACCTCACCCTTTTAGCTTCATATATTTGTGGAACTCCCATTGCCTTAATTAGTTTAGTTGATAGCGATCGCCAGTGGTTCAAGTCAAAAGTTGGTTTGGATGCTCTACAAACACCTCGAGATGTGGCATTCTGCGCCCATGCTATTGTGCAACCTGAGGTTTTTGTTGTGCCTGATGCGACACAAGACGAAAGGTTCGCTACAAACCCGCTAGTCACCTCCAGCCCTAATGTTCGATTTTATGCTGGTGTACCACTGACTAACTCTGAAGGATATGCGCTAGGAACCCTTTGTGTAATTGATCGTGTACCAAAAAACCTCTCTCCAGAACAAGTTGAAGCATTACGAATTCTAGGCCGCCAGGTAATCAAGCAACTAGAAATGCGGCGCAATTTAGCAAGTTTAGTATTAACGAGTCATACACGCAAACACGCACAGAAGGGACGCAAACAATTTTTTAAAAAAATAGCTGGAGGGTTTGGGTTAGCATCGGCAATTTTAGTTTTAATTGGCGTGATTTCTTATCAAAACACACGCATATTGATTGATACTAGTAATCAGGTACAAGAAACCCAAGAAAAAATCAATAAACTGGAAGAATTACTGTCCGAGATGAAGGATGCTGAGACTGGACAACGCGGTTACATCCTCACTGGACAAGAAAGTTATCTGGAACCTTATCAAGCAGTAGTTACAAACATCGATCAAAAAATTGCAGAACTGAAGAATTTAATCGCAGATCAACCTAGCCAAAAAAAGCAGTTCGCAACCCTGGAATCTCTAATAGCTGCAAAACTTGCCATACTCAAGCAGACTATATACCTACGTCAAAATCAGGGATTTGAGGCGGCGTTGCAGGTAATCCAGACAAATCAGGGAAAACATCTCATGGATGACATCCGCAAGGTCATCCATGAGATAGAGAATGAGGATAAAAGGTTGCTTCAACAGCAGTCACAAGCTGCAAAAGCCAGTGCTAAAAACACAGTTTTGACACTTGTGATCGCTATTTTTCTAAGTTTTCTGATTCTGGCTATAATCTACTATTTCATTTCTCGTGAGGTAACAGAGCGTAAATTAACAGAGGAAACACTAAACACAGAACGCAACTTTATCTCAGCAGTTCTTGATACAGCCAGCGCTTTGGTAATAGTTCTTGACACACAAGGGCAAATCCTTCGCTTTAATCAAGCTTGTGAACAAACAACTGGTTACTCATTTGATGAGGTAAGAGGAAGGCATTTCTGGAATCTGTTTCTACTTCCTGAACAGGTAGAGATGGTTAAAGCTGTTTTTGAGCAGTTGCGATCTGGTAAGGGACCCAAAGAGTACGAAAGCTATTGGGTAATAAAGGATGGCAGTCGGCGACTCATTGCCTGGACTAATACTGCTTTGGAAGACTATGAGGGCAACGTTCAATACATTGTTGCCACGGGTATTGATGTCAGTGATGTTGACGAGGAGCTTCGTTTACGTAAACGAACTGAACAACATTTGAAAGCACAGTACTCCACAACACGTGTTTTAGCAGAGTCAACTACAATCAACGAAGCCATGCCCCAAATTCTACAAGGAATATGCGAAAGTTTGGGATGGAATTTAAGTGAATTTTGGATAATAGATCAGCAAGCAAATCTACTGTCCTTGCAAAATACATGGTATAAAATCTCCCTTGAGATGCAAGAATTTGACATCTTCAGTCGACAGATTACGTTTGCGCCAGGAATTGGACTGCCTGGTCGTGTCTGGGCTAGTGCAGAACCTGTTTGGATCGCTGATGTTGTTAAGGATCAGAATTTCCTTCGCTCTCAAATCGCTGCCCAAGCAGAACTGCACGGAGCTTTCGGTTTTCCGATCCGTACTGGTAAAAAAATCCTTGGTGTCATTACCTGCTTTAGTAATGAGATTCAGCAACCTGACCCAGATTTGGCAACAGTAATGCATTCTATTGGTGAGCAAGTAGGGCAGTTTATCGAGCGCAAGCAAGCAGAAGAAGAACTTCAACGGCAAAACTTGCGATCGCAACTATTTACTGAAATCACCCTCAAGATCCGTCAGTCTTTACAAATCAAAGAAATTCTCCAAATCAGTGTTACAGAGGTACAAAAAATTCTCCATAGCGACCGAGTTTTGATTTATCAACCTTTGGCAGGTGGATCTGAAGCCACCATCGTTGAGGCAGTAGTTTCTGGCTGGCTGACAATCAAAGACAAAAAGTTTACTGATGCTTACTTTCAAGTGGAATATACACAGCAGTACTATCTACAGCAGTATCGTCAAAAACGAAATATCGGGCTTGCTGACTTGGATCTAGTCGAAGTCCAAAAAAGCCACATAGAATTACTGCAACAATTTGGAGTCAAATCCAATTTGGTCATACCCATTCTTGTCAAAGAAGAACTCTGCGGTTTGCTAATTGTCCATCAATGCGGCAGTTCCCGCCAATGGTCTAGCTTTGAAACTCATCTTTTACGGCAAATAGCCGATCAAGTAGGTATTGCTTTAGCCCAGGCCCAAATGTTAAACGCAGAAACTCAACAGCGACGAGAACTCGAAGTTGCTCGTCACCAAGCTGAATTAGCTTCTAAAACCAAAAGTGCCTTTTTGGCAAACATGAGCCATGAAATCCGAACTCCGATGAATGCTGTGTTGGGCATGACAGGCTTAATGTTAGAAACTCCCCTAAACTCGGAGCAACGAGATTTTATCGAAACAATTCGCATTAGTGGAGACGCTCTCTTAAGCCTAATCAACGAAATTTTGGATCTGTCAAAACTTGAGGCTGGGGAAATGGCACTAGAAACTCTAGATTTTGACTTATCTACCTGCGTGGAAGAGGTGTTGGAATTATTAGCTCCCCCAGCCCATAATAAAGGATTAGAAATTGCCGCGTTAATCTATCCCAATGTTCCCACTCATCTGCAAGGCGATGCTGGCCGCTTGCGGCAAATTCTTATGAACCTGATCAGCAATGCGATCAAGTTCACCAGCAATGGAGAGGTAGTAATACGAGCAGAATTGCGATCAGAAAACTCTACTACAGTCACCATCTATTTCACTATTACAGATACTGGTCTTGGTATTGCTTCTGAAGACCAATGCAAACTCTTTACGCCATTTACCCAAGTAGATGCTTCCACCACCCGTAAATATGGCGGCACAGGTTTAGGATTAGCCATCTGTAAACAATTGGTGAGCTTAATGGGAGGAGAAATTGGCGTAGAAAGTCAGTTGGGCAAAGGATCTAAGTTTTGGTTTGAAGTAACTCTCCCCAAGCAACTTCACTCTCTTTGCTCAGAAGACGAAAGCGATGGCTTTGCCAACGCCAAGGGCGAACGCGGACTTCTGACTAATCGGCGCTTGTTAGTAGTGGATGATAATACCACTAATCGGAAAATCATCCACCATCAAGCTACTCGTTGGGGAATGCTGGTAGATCAGGCTGCTTCAGCTGCTAGTGCCCTTAAAGCTATTCAGGAGGCCGCAAAGCAGAAAAATCCTTATGAAGTTGCTCTGATTGATATACAGATGCCAGAGATAGATGGCATGACTTTGGGAGAACAAATCAAAGGTAACCCAGCGATCGCCGGGTTACCTTTGATTATGCTTACTTCTATTAATCAAAGGGATGAAATCCAACGAGCGCTAAAAATAGGATTTGCGGCTTATTTGGTCAAACCTGTTAAACCGTCCCGGCTCCTTGATACCATCATGACTATTTTAGTAACGCAGCCGGAACAAGAGAAGCGAGAATTCAATAGTCAGGAGTTAAAAGTGAAAAATTACGAAAACAACAGCAATTATCATTCTCCTGGCACTGACTCCCCCAAACTTAGAATTCTTTTAGCTGAAGATAATCTAGTGAATCAGAAAGTTGCCTTGAAGCAACTCCAAAGCTTGGGTTATAGTGCCGATGTTGCTGGTAATGGGAAAGAAGCCTTGCAGCTATTAGAAAAAATTCCCTACGATTTAATTCTAATGGATTGCCAAATGCCAGTTCTTGATGGTTTTGAAACCACAAAAGAAATTCATCGTTGGCAAGAAAGCAGCTTTGTCAGTGGTCGCCGTCCTGTGGTAATTGCGATGACAGCTAATGCCATGAAAGAAGATCAACAAATGTGTCTAGACGCAGGAATGGACGACTATCTCAGCAAGCCAGTGATCAAAGAAAAATTGGCTGCGGCGCTAGAGCGTTGGGGCAGTGTAATATTCAGGGAAAAAGAAACAGATGCCTTGGAGCAGATAGCTTCTATAACAGATGTGACAGATGTAGATTCAGTTGACCTCCCAATTGATTGGGAACGCTTGCATCAACTCTCAGAAAACAACCCAGACTTTGAATTGGAACTACTACAAATATTTGTTGAAGATATTCAACCTCGTTTAGAGGTAATTAAAATTGCGATCGCAGATAATGACTATGAGCAACTAGCGATCCAAACCCATCAAATTAAAGGTGCTAGTGCCAATGTTGGAGCTACAACCATGCATCTAGCAGCAGAAAAACTAGAACAACTAGCTTACAATCAAGAACGCCGAGGTACTACTAACTTAATCTTAGAGTTAGAAGAGTTTCTTAAACGCATTCAAGAATTTTTAATCAGAACTCTTAACTCCTAACTCCTCACTCTAAATTACTGCTGTAAACTTAGTAATATTTACTAATAAATAAACAGTAACGATTATCTACTGTCGGCTCATAACTCAACTTATCGGAAATGGCGGACATGATTTTTAAACCTCGACCGCGCTCTTGATGATTATCCTCAAATTCAGATGTTTGTTGCAATTTATGCTCTAAGTCAAAGGGTTCACCTTGAGACCAAATCCGAATTTCTATGTATTCATTTAACCGCACAGCTTCTATCTCAATAGGAGTTTCAACAGGTAAATTTTTGTGGGCATGTTCAACGATGTTAGTAAAGCCTTCCATCATCAGGGTTTGACATTGCCACCAAATATTTTTATCGAGAATAGGTGGTTGATTCATCTGCTCAAACCAAGACAACACTTGATGCGAGGCTGTAAGGTCTGTGTTAACTTTGAGATAAATTTTATTTTTCACTTCTTAACCAATAAAATATTTTGAGATAATCATATTCGGTAATTAATTTATTTAATTTGAGTATTTTCACTATACATTCTAAACTCAATTGCATATAAGTTTAATTAGAGTAACTATTTACTTTTCTTTTACTTAGTAAATTTTAATTTATGTTTAAAATTCTGGTTATTGATGATGACCCTATAGTGCGAACAGTACTGAAAAGAACACTGCAAAATCAAGGTTATGATACCAGTGTAGCCAGCAATGGCGAAGAAGGAATTATACAAGCACAATTACTACGTCCTGCTCTGATTATCTGTGACTGGATGATGTCCCAACTAGATGGGCTAGAAGTATGTCGTCGAATTAAGGTAGATCCAGAGTTGGCAACTACTTTTTTTATTCTATTGACTGCTAGGGGAGCAGTTCGAGGAGAGGAGGAAGACAGAGTTAGGGGACTTGACGCTGGAGCAGATGAGTTTATCTCTAAACCAATAGAGATGAATGAATTGAAAGCACGGGTAAGAGCAGGGCTAAGATTACACCAGTTAAATCAGGATTTACAAAGTCAAAAAGAAGCCTTGGAAACACTAAATCAGGATTTGCAAACCCAAAAGCAAATTTTAGAAGCAGAATTGGAACAGGCGGCTGGTTATGTGCGATCGCTTTTACCCTCACCACTTGTAGGAGCAGTAACTACAGAAAATTTGTTTATTCCCTCAGCACAGCTAGGGGGTGATTGCTTTGATCATCATTGGCTCGACGAGGATAATTTAGCAATTTATTTGTTGGACGTATCAGGGCATGGGGTGGGTTCAGCTCTCCTATCTGTATCTGTGCTGAATGTTTTGCGATCGCAATCTCTACCGAACACTAACTTTTGTCAACCTAGTGAAGTCTTAAAAGCGCTCAATCAAGCTTTTCAAATGGGGAAGCACGGTGATAAATATTTCACAATCTGGTATGGAGTTTATCACCGCCTTAAACGTCAACTTATTTATGCCAATGCCGGACATCCACCAGCGCTGTTGTTATCTAATACCTCTACAACAAGCATCCAAGTTAAACAGCTAAGTTCTTTAGATTTACCAATCGGCTTTTTACCTAATATCCAATTTGAGGATGCTATTTCTGATATTGAAGAAAACAGCACTTTATACATCTTTAGCGATGGTGCTTATGAAATTAATCAGCCAGATGGTAAAATTTGGGGTATTGATGCTTTCATTGACTTACTAACTAAACATAGCCTGAAAGATAGATGTCATTTAAAGCAACTATTAGCGGACATTCTCAACTTAAATGCTCAAGATAATCTTGATGATGACTTATCTTTGGTAAAAGTTAACTTTAGCTAGTATAGTCAAAGATGCAGATTAAAATTTTGTATTGTCTACAGCTTACTTTATTGCCAATACTTGGCGCTTGAATTCCTCTTGGTCAGCAAATATTTGTAAAATTTTATCCATTTTAGTCAGTTTAAACAACATCCCGACTTGATCGCTGATAGAACAGACAAAAAGTTTACCATTAGCGTTTTGCACCATTTGCGCTGCTGATACTAAAGCGCCTAAACCAGAGCTATCGATAAAGTTTACTTCTTTCATGTCAAGCAACACAATATCGCATCCTTTCGCCAGAATGCCGGCCATTTGACGACGTAGCTCATTACCTCTAATGCCATCTAAAATTCCAGATAGTTCTAGTACTGTTACACTCAAATTCATGGTTGATGCCCTATATATTTGAATTGAAAATATGTATTCATATTTTGGCATCGATCTAAGGTAAGCGGCAATAGAGATAGTAATAATTTTGCTTTTTATACGCAATTAGCTGTTTTTGATCGCTTGGCGATTGTTAGCTATTGCAGTAAAAAATCTAGCATCCATACATTGGCGGGAATTTTCAAAATCTTCATAAAAACCATGTTTCTGACCTAAATCTCGTGCCCAAAAACGAGATATAACTAGTATGGACTTAAGTAGCATAAATGCTTTATTTGACTCTGATTCATAACAACCAATAGCTGGAAAATTTTCCTCAATTACAGAGATTATATTCACAAAAAAGTTGAGTTAAAAACCATGCCAAAAAATAAGTAGTACCATAAAGTTATATTTTTGCGGGTAGCAACATTAGAAACTGTGAGTGCACATACTTTATGATCTCTATGTCCATATTTTCCGCAACGCCAGTTTTTTATGTCCATTATTGATTAGATGCTTGACTTACCAGTGTTTTCAAATTGCTTCTGTTTCTAGCCGCATTTCTAGATACTTTGCCCCGATAATTTTCAGCCAGATTGCCATCCGACCTAAATCAATTGCTGACCAACCAAATTCTTCGCGTTTCTCTAGTCATAATTAACGGGTACGAGGGTTTTTGCATTGTAGACCTTGTTGGGTAGTTCATCTTTGTATAAGGGCATAGATGCCAGTGTTTTCAAAATTTTGCTCATTTTGGCTTCAAATTCAGCCGCAGGCGCGATATTGAGTTCTTTAGCAGTGACTAAGGTTGCGATCGCTGCTGTCTGATCCCACATACTGACCGAGGCAAAGCCATCAACGGAATTGACTAAGCCAGCTTCATCGTTCCAGTTGCGCTGAAAGTATGACCAAGCCTGATGGGCAGTTGTCGTTTCCTCTGAGGTTAGTTTTCCAACTCCAGGAGCAACATAGGGAATTATCGTTACTGTTAGTTGATTCTTAGGAGTGGTTTGACCTGGTAAAACTACAAATTTTGCATCAAGGCTGGCAACTCTTTCAGCTTCTTTAGCCAAAGAGAGGGAGCTTTGGGGTTCCTTTGGTTGTACCGACTGCCGTGAAGCAGTTTCGGATGTTGATATTCCTGGTTTTGCTATAGAAGTTTGTGAAAGTTGCTTAGACCAAACATTAAAAATTGCGATCGCTATGATAGCGGTAACTACTCCTCCGACAGAAACTAGTATGGACAAACTCTCAGGTGGTGGTTGAAAATCAGAACTCATACTGATTAAAGCCTCATGTTGCAAGTCAGTGTTGCTTGCGTAGTTTCACCAAATCCATTTTTCCCAACTTTGCAATCTAACTAACACCCAGAAGTTCCCCTAAATTTGCAAGGGTTGCAAAAGTGCTACTCCCGAAGGATTGTCAACAAAATTTAATTCTGAATTCTGCCTCCTGAATTCTGTTTTTTAAAATTTAAATTCCGCCCACGATAATAATTACTACAATAAAATAGTCACGCACCCGATCTCTGGAGTTCTAGCAGTGGGCTTATTTGATGATTTGAGTCGGTTTCTAGAAAACCGTTTAGAAGAATTCTTGCGTAATAATCCACATTTGGAGTTAGAGGCGCTGCTAGAACAGCTGCGTGAGCAAGAGGAAGGCACATTAAAGCTGATCGCAGATTTACAAGTACAAGAAAAGCGATCGCAAGAAGAAATTCTGTCCACCGCCCAAGAAATTCAGCGTTGGCATATCCGTGTTCAAAAAGCCAAAAATGCTGGTAGGGAAGATTTAGCGGCCGCTGCGGGTGAGCGAGAAGCAGCCCTGTTGCGCGAAGGAAATCAACGCTGGGGACATATGCAAGGGCTGAAAGAACGCATTAACCAATCTCAGGAACTACTGCAAAAAATTCAACAACGGCGACAGGAGGTACAAGCTAAAGCTGTCGAAGCACAGACAGCCCGTGCTAAAGCGCAAACTCAGCAGCGTTTTGAAACCAGTGGATGGTCGAATAAAACTAGCAGTTATTCTAGTGGGTTTGATGACTTAGAAGAGAAGTTCCGTAACTGGGAAACTCAGGATGAGCTAGAACAAATGAAGCGTAATTTGGGGAAATAATCGCCAAGCTTGAATTTTAAACACGTTGACGGTTGACTGTTAACCGTCAACGCCCTAAAAACACGTCTCTCATCCCATCTTTAAAAAGAGTGGGTTTTCCGAACGCCTTTTTATAAATTTCATTTTTGTACTTCTTGTTTTATTTTTTATCTGTATCGCTAATAACAAATTTCGCTATTTATTAAAATTTTTAAATATTCATACTTAATAAAATCATCAAGTAAGTAAATTCTTGAAATTGTATTTAATTTACTAATCAGGATTTATTTTTCTGATAAAGTTTACTAAAGTCAAGTTTTACCTCTTCTTTGCTTTACTACTAACACATCGTAATAATCCTAAATTTTTTGATTAATCATCAACAAGGAGAAGATATAAAAAGTTTTGTAGTTTTCAAATATAACGTGTAATTTAACACATTTTATCTCAGTTATTCAGTGTTGTTGCCGCAGTATTTTCTAAATTTCTTCAATGATAACTGAGGCAGAGAAAATATATGTTTTTAGACATTTTAGCTAGCCTGCAACGGTTATTTGTTGGATACATTCCAGCCGCCGTTTTAGGTAGTTTTATCGGATACCTAATAGGTATGAATAGCATGGTTTATCAGCTATTTAGGCTGATATTCCAGATACCACATAGTATCCCTCCTATAGCTTTGCTACCTATTGCCCTAATAGCGTTTCAAGAGAGCGAATCGGCTGCTATTACAGTAGTTTTCGTTGGAACTCTCTGGACAATGATTATTAATACAGCAATAGGGATGCAGCATTTTCAAAGACAGAACAAGAACTTTCGAGTAGCTATATTTCATATATTTCATGCCTTGAAAGTTAGCATTTGGGTAGCATGGTTTATAGTTATTGCTACAGAAATGTTAACAGGCCCAAAAGGACTTGGCTTTACCCTCTGGGAAGCTTATAAAGCTGGCAATGTCGATTACATAATTCAGGTGATCCTCTACATCGGTATCATTGGCTTTTTGCTGGATCAGCTACTAGATTTCGCAGCTTATATTCTCTCGCAAATGGTTTCAGATGGGAAGAAATCTTCCTAAATTTTATCTAGGCTTACGGATTGCACTCTACCAGCTAATAGTTTGCTTCGCAGAAGGTATTCCCAAAGAACGAGTTGCTACGCAATATCAACGTTGATACCAGGGTGTAAAGCTTCATCAGGAATTTTGAGCTTGCCCAAGGTTAGAGTAAAACGGTTGTAGTCACGAGTCACAAGTTCGTTGAGGATATCTTCTTCATATTCAGTTAAATTCAATGTTACAGCTTGATTGCCAAAGCTGGTGATGGGTTGTCTTTCTTGCCAAATTATTTGAAAAGCTTCTAGACGCTGTTCAAACTCTCGATAATCATTTGCGATCGCCTAACTTTTTATCAAGCAAGTTTGCAGTAAAAAGGCTCAAGCATTCCTGCCTGAGCCACAACTAAATTCAATTTTTAGATTAGTTAAATTTCCCGCACAACTAGCGTATAAGTTGCCAGCATTTTAAGGTATTACTTTAGTTCGCTAATCTGATTGCAATCTTCACAGCAGATCCTTTTTAGACTAAAAATTAATTATCCAAACTCAATATACTCAATGATGGTTCCATCAGGATGCATCGCTCGCATATTGGCTCCAGTGGGAACTTTGTTAGGTTCCGCCAGAATCACTGCACCTTGCTGAATAAGTGCTTCTCGAAAATCATTGAGTGAGTCGACGAGAAATGTTGCATGTGTACTCTTGAATGAAGAGAGTGCTTCTGCCGAACCAGCAATTAAAAGAATAGAACCCACACCTGCGAGTTCCAACTCAGCCTCAGAATATTGAAACCACAACCAACATTTTTCTGTAAAAAGATTTTCATAGAAAGCGATCGCCTCATCCAAGTCTATCGGACTAAGATAAACTCTGGTTAGTACTTTAAGAATTTGCATTGCAAACTGTCTATTAGGCCGCTAGTGGATTTTATTTTGCTTACTCGGCAACTATAGTTAACTAAGATTAATCAAGAATAGCCTATCTTAAATTTGAAAAAGCTTATCAACTCTCTGTTCATCTAGGTTTGGATAACGTGGTTCGCTGTCAATCAAAATACATTTCATTTTTACTCTTTTAGCCCCACATTAGTCATCTGTATAGTTATTACCAATATATATACATAAACACGCATCAGTACCTAACTTAAGGAGTGTGTCATAGGAAATAGCCGGATGAGGTTTCCTCATACCATTTTGAATGGATGCCTCCACTATAAAAATAAATTTGATACTCCCATATAATTTAGGTGATAGTGATATCATGTTCGTTTGCTTACTTATTAAACTCGAAGAACCCCAACCCGCCAAAGACTATGCTTTGTCTCTCCTCCCTGCTTGGGACTGCGCTGTAAACACAAGTCTTCCAACATTTCCCCCAAAATCTCAAATTGTGTAAAGATATGGTGTTATCAGATGCATTATTTAGCGGTAAATAACGAACTCTAACATATTTGCAGTATGACCAATCTCAGCGTTAACCTTAACAAAGTCGCTTTACTCAGAAATGCTCGAAGTTTCGGTAGACCGAGTGTGATTGAAGCGGCTTCTACCTGTATTAAAGCTGGCGCACAGGGAATTACAGTTCACCCACGCCCAGACCAACGACATATTAAGCCTGAAGATGTCGATGCACTAGCGCAGATATTGACTGTTGAATTTAACATAGAAGGTAATCCGTCACCTCAATTTTTAGAGATAATCCGAAAAATAAAACCTACGCAGTGTACCTTAGTTCCCGATGCACCAGATGCTTTCACATCAGACCACGGATGGGATTTGGCTAAAGATGGCTCTTGGCTCAGACCAATTATTCGAGAACTAAAAGACCTCGGAGTTCGAGTCAGCTTGTTTATAGAAACTGACTTAACTCAAATTAAACGTGCTAAAGAGATTGGAGCCGATCGCATTGAGCTATATACAGAACCTTATGCTACAGCTTTTCGTAATGGCAATGTAGAGTCTGTATTTCAAGACTACCAAAAAGCAACACAAAAGGCTCAAGAAATTGGTTTAGGAGTGAACGCCGGGCATGATTTAAATCTACAAAACTTAGAAAAATTTTGTTCAATTTCTGGCATACTTGAAGTGTCTATTGGTCATGCTCTGATTGCCGATGCTTTAGAGGTGGGGTTATTTACTACTGTAAGAGAGTATTTAAAAATCCTATCTTTGAACTATAGCAATCCGCTTTGATTTCTGTTCGCGCAGTATCGTCTTCGTCTAGCCATACTTATTTGTCTGATGTGCGTTCGCGTTGGCGTAGCCTCTCGTAGAGAAGCGTCTCGCAGAGAAGCGCAAGCGCGATAGGCAGGGGATAGGGAATCAGCCTTTTCGATCTGTACGGAGTTTTTTTTTTAATAAAATATTAGTTTTATATATTTAAAATTTTTCACAATAAGGGAGTTTCGAGTTTTTAAATCATTATATTTAATCCCTAAAAAGATTTTATATCAATCTTTCATGGGCAATTAATCAAAAAATAACTATTTTATGGCTGCAAACAACAACTTGCAATATTCAAAAGTCAGACAGTTAAAGATGTATAAATTTGCCCCAGCTTGGGAAAACGAGCAAATAGCTTTTGGGGCTGCGCGACCTGGATACACTAACAATAAGGTTCAGGATTGGATAGACTTTATGAAGTACCAAAATATCAAGCGAGTTTGCTGTATTCTTACTGCTGAACAGCTAGCTTATTACTCTAAACTTCTAGATACTTATAAACATGAATTTGGCAATCAACTAGTTTGTTGGGCACCAATTGCAGATTTCCATCTATGTGATTTAGAAACCCTCACACAAAAAATACTTCCTTTCTTAATAGAAGCAGATAAACAAAATGAAAAAGTCGTTGTACATTGCTCTGGTGGAATTGGACGTACTGGATATGTGTTAGCTGCATGGCTAGTGAGTATCAGAGGATTATCAAATCAAGCTGCAATAGCTGCTGTCAAAAGAACAGGTAGAAATCCTTATGAGGCTGCAATAGCTGCTGTGTTAAAAGGTAGAAATCCTTTGAAAGTTGTAAAAGAGCTTGATGTGCTTCTGAATGATTGCCGTTTAGCAATGTATAAAGTTGTTTAATTTTGCTATTATCCTGTTTAATCAGTGTATTGACGAGGTAAATTCTATGGCAATGGTTCTAGATAAAGTAGTTCCTTTTGGGAGATCAATGGATGAATATATAAAAATATTCAATTTAACAAATGCAGATTTAAATAAAAAAATCATTGGGATTGGGGATGGGCCAGCAAGCTTTAATGCAGAAATGACACATCAGGGTAAAAGTGTAATTTCTGTTGATCCACTATACCAATTTTCCAGTGATGAAATATTGCAAAGATTTAATGAAGTGGTGGATAACATCATTAACCAAGTCAGGGCTACATCGAATGATTGGGTATGGAGCTATCATAAATCTCCAGATGATTTACGACAGAATCGAGTGAAAGTTATTCAAGAATTTCTGTCTGATTATGAAACTGGCAAAAAGAGCAACAGATACACAGTCGGTGAATTTCCTAAATTAGCATTTAAAAATCAAGGATTTGATATAGCTCTTTGTTCGCATTTATTATTTTTATATTCAGATCACCTCGATTACGATTTTCACCTCAATTCTATAGGTGAGATGCTGCGTATTGCTAAAGAAATCCGAATATTTCCTCTCATAACTTTAATGTGGAAACATTCACAACATTTAGATAAACTAGTTAAATATTACACTTTAAATGGTTACAAGGTAGATATTGAAAAGGTTGAATACGAATTTCAACCTGGTGGAAATAAAATGTTGAAGATAACCAGAGATATTAATGTAATTCATAATGTTTAAATGCTTGTAGCAGTTCTCTCTTGGGTGCAGTACAGTTTTGACCTCACTTCCATTCCTCTCTCGTTTTAGGAGAGAGGAATGGAATTTTACTCCCCAACCTAGGTAGGGAAGGGGTTGGGGGTTAAGTCCGTATTAAACTCAACTGCAAACTGTTAACTTTTACATCAGGTGAAATTTTGAATTAGCGATCGCACATCGCGTCATTAAAAGGTAGAAAAACCCATATTTTGGGATAAGTTCTAACTTCAATTCGCCCTTAAAGTCATGCAATTGGCACTAAGTAGTTGGGAAACTACTGTCACCAGCACCAGAAATTGGTGGTATATTGCCTTCTTGTGGAATTCCATACTTAGCAAAGTCGAAACTGCCAGCCGTTGGAATTCCAGAGCTACCCAAACTAAAGCTGCCTTCTTGTGGAATACCATACTTAGCAGAATCGAAGCTTCCTTCTTGTGGAATACCATACTTAGCAGAATCGAAACTACCTTCTTTTGGAATCCCATACTCATCAAAATCAAAGCTGTCAGCCGTTGGGATGCCAAAAGCGCCTCCAGGTGCGAAAGGATCGCTGGGGTTGCTAGCTTGATCACCACCATTAACGGGATTACTAAAAACAGAATTTGAATCAGATGCCATTAAAATTAATCCTCCTATTAGGACATAAATTTTGCTTCATTTATAAATGTCAAAAAAGTACAATTAAGCTTTTTTATTGTTTTTTTATTGCTAATTTTGAGCTTTTAGGACTGAATTAGAGAGTGTTTTTATGAAATTTACCGACTAAAAATGACCTGTAATTTACTCTGGTTATACCGATAAATATAAAAAAAATAATTTATGTTTACAATGAGAAATCTTTAGATGCTTATGTCAAATCTTTAGATACTTTTACTATTGAAATTTGTAGGTTAAGATCACTTAAATCGGTACAAATTGGACTTGACAAATGGGCATTATGAGTAAAAAGATAGCAATGCTGTTTTAAAATTTCAAGAAACAGATTACTCTTGGATAAATCCGATTTGATTACGTGAAAAAATCTAAGTGTATGTAAGGTGCGTTAGGGCGGAGTCCAATCCGTTCGGTTAAGGAATTTCTTTGTTTAGGCAGGCAGGGGGAGCAGGGGAAGAAGAGAAGCAGGGGGAGAGAAGAATTACTGAACAATTGCCTTCTTTCCTCGCCTGCTTATCCGAACCGTATTGGGGCGGAGTCCTTAACGCACTAAAGTGTAGATTTACAGCAGATTGCAACTTCTCTACGTTCCCTGCGGGATGCTACGCAAACGCCAGAGGCTACGCCAAGGTGAGGTACAGATAATCGTAGGGGCATAACATGCTGTGTCCCTACCCATGTACTTCATCTATCTGAAATACGCTGTATCTTTAATTTTTAATTTTTTGACGATGGTTAGCAGCTTGTAATAACAGAGATTCTGCAAAAGCGATCGCATCACTTGCAGATTTACCACCAGCTAACTGTGCTAGTTCTTCCCGGCGTGTGCTTAAATTATCCAATGTAGTAACTCGCACAACAGTACGCTGCTCAGTGTTACCATTGTTGGCTTTTTTCCCTTTACCTTGATTGACAGTTTGCTTGTCGACGCGGAAATGGCAATCGGCCATTGCCGCAACTAAAGGCTGGTGAGTAACACACAATACTTGGTTACGTTGACTTAGCTGGTGTAATTTTTCCGCGATTGCTTGAGCTACCCTTCCCGAAACCCCGACATCAATTTCATCAAAAACCATTGTTCCAGCCACATCAACCTGAGAAAAACAAGCTTTCAGCGCCAGTAAAAAGCGGCTCATTTCTCCGCCAGAGGCAACTTCCGTTAAAGGTTGCAGTGGTTCTCCAGGGTTGGAACTAAATGTAAAAGTAATTTTATCTGCTCCCATAGCAGTTGGGAAAGCTGGTAATATTTCAACCAGAAATTTCACCTTTTCCATCGCTAGGGGCTTGAGTTCAGCTATCAAATGTGATTCTAAATTAGCAGCTGCCTTACTCCGCAATTGAGTTAACTGATTACTTGCTTGGGTGAGTTTCTCAAAACACACCTTTTCTTGCTGTTCTAACTTTTCGATAGATTGTTCGCTGTCGTTAAGTTGGCCTAATTCCCCTTGGATACGTCGGTAATAAGCGATCGCTTCTGTAAGTGTCGGCCCATACTTGCGGCAAATTTGCTTTAATTCCTGAATTCGTTCTTCCACCTCTTCCAACCGGTGCGGATCGGCTTCTAATCCATCGCCATAAGCATTAATCTGCCTTCCCACTTCCATTACCGCAGCTTGCGCGTCCCGCACCAATTCTAATAGGGGTTGCAGTTGGGTATCATATTCCACCATGTCATTTAATATCGCCTCACTGTCTCCCAATAAATCACCTGCGGCGGGAGTTTCATTATCGTTTTGATACAAAGCCTGATAAACCTTGTAACTCATTTGTTGCAAATCGACGACATGATTTAGGCGTTCCCGTTCTTGTCCCAACTGTTCCAATTCATCAGGTTCGCACAGATTGGCTGCTCCCAATTCTTGCACTTGATAAGTGAGCAAGTCGAGTTGTTGCAACCGTTCCCGTTCTGATGTGCGGCGTTTTTCTAGTGCTAAATGCGTCTGTTGGTAAGCACTGAAGCTAGTGGCAACTTTATGACGCTGCTGCATCAGAGAGTCACCGCCATATAAATCCAACCAATCGCGGACTTGAGCAGATTGTCCCACTTGTACGGTTTGACCTTGGGCTGTGATTTCCACCAAGCGATCGCGCATTCCTCCCATAATCTGCCGATTTACCAACACGCCATTCACCCGCGATCGACTGCGGATATTACTAGCAGTAGCTGTGATTTCTCGGCTAATGACTACGGAATTTTCATCAAGCAAATCTATTTCTTGTTCGGTCAACCAAGCAGCTAGGGGGGCGTTTGAGGTGAAAGTAGCTTCTACCATTGCCCGACTTGTCCCTGTGCGAATGACTCGACTAGAGACTTTACCACCCAAAGCCGCATCAATGGCATCCAAGATAATCGATTTTCCAGCGCCAGTTTCACCTGTCAACACATTTAGTCCCGCGCCAAATTCCAATTCCAGTTGGTCAATTAGGGCAAAGTTTTCAATTCGCAGGCAAAGCAACATCAAGCCAAATTCTCCATGAGGGCAGATGCCAGATACTTCTAACTTAGAAGACAATGAGTATGAGCTTTCGGGCAACTAGCAATACCTACTAATATTGAACTAGGATGCCCGTTTAAGTGTAGCAAACTACTGGGGACTGGGGATTGGGTACTGGGTACTGGGTATTGGAAAAAATTAGTTGAGCCTAATCCTCTATATATAATCTAATTCCCAGTCCTTAATCCCCAGTACCCAATTCTTCAACATATTGTTACAATCCTTAATGTGATCGTTCTGACTGGTGGCCTTTTTCATGATTGTTAAGACACTTCCCCCTAGTTCCCGACCGATTCAGGAGGACAGTCGCAACGGCACAAATAGCCGAGGCGAACTGGACGTTATTGATGTAGTGCCAGAAGATGGTACACCAGGCTTAGTTGTACGCTCGCCAAGACTCTTAGCAGCCCAACAGTTGAGGACAGCAGCCCAACCTGAGACGCTTTACGATCCTGTGGTCATAGCGGCGCATTACCAAAACAGGCCCCTACAAGTTGTACGGCGGATTTTCGCCGTGTTGGGGCCAGCTCTATCCTTTGCTTTTGGGTTGTGGTCGGATAGTAAACGGGGAATTGTCGTCAAAAATGACCGCCGCCGAGCCACTCAGCTACGAGTATTGCTGACCAAATTAGGGCCTGCTTACATCAAAATTGGGCAAGCTTTATCTACTAGACCGGATCTGGTTCCTCCCGTATTCCTAGAAGAATTAACTAAGCTACAAGACCAATTACCGCCTTTTCCCAACGAAATTGCTTACCAGTTTATCAAAGAAGAATTAGGCGCTCCTCCAGAAGAGGTTTACGCCGAACTCTCGGCCCAGCCAATTGCTGCGGCTTCATTGGGACAAGTTTATAAAGGTAAACTAAAAACTGGTGAAGAAGTCGCTGTTAAAGTTCAACGCCCTGACTTAAGAGAGGGTATTACCATTGACTTGTATATTTTGCGTAACCTCGCTGCTTGGGTGCAGAAAAAGGTCAAACGGGTAAGAAGTGACTTAGTTGGGATTCTTGATGAATTAGGCGATCGCATTTTTGAAGAGATGGATTACATCCATGAAGGCGAAAATGCCGAGCGATTTTTCCAGTTATACGGTCACATGAAAGACGTATATGTACCGAAAATTTACTGGGAATACACCAATCGCCGCGTCTTGACGATGGAGTGGATTAACGGCACTAAATTAACCCAGACAGAAGAAATTAGCGCCCAAGGCATAGATGCTCGTTATCTAATTGAAGTCGGTGTGCAGTGTTCTCTGCGCCAGCTGCTAGAACATGGATTTTTCCATGCAGATCCCCACCCTGGTAATTTGTTAGCAACAACCGATGGTAAGTTAGCTTACCTCGACTTTGGGATGATGAGCGAGATTAAGCCACCACAGCGCTATGGATTAATAGAAGCGATCGTCCACGTTGTTAACCGCGACTTTGAAGGATTAGCAAAAGACTACGTTAAGTTAGATTTCTTATCACCAGAAACCGATTTAACACCAATTATCCCAGCCTTTGCTAGAGTCTTTGCTGATGCCCAAGGAGCCAGCGTTGCCGAACTTAACATTAAAAGTATCACCGATGAACTATCGGCTTTGATGTATGAGTATCCTTTCCGTGTACCGCCCTACTATGCCTTAATTATTCGCTCCCTCGTGACGCTGGAAGGTATTGCGATATATATAGATCCTAACTTTAAAGTCCTCAGCGAAGCTTATCCCTACGTTTCTAAACGCCTGTTAACCGATCCAGCACCGCAATTAAGAGCATCATTGCAAGATTTGCTATTTAAAGATGGCAGATTTCGCTGGAACCGCTTAGAAAACTTGTTAAAAAATGCGCGTAATAGTCAAGACTACGACTTTAATTTAGTGCTGAATCAGGGGATAGAATTTCTGGCATCTGAACGCGGTGCTTTTATTCGTGACAAGCTAGTAGATGAATCTGTTAACGGACTCGATGCTTTAGGTAAAAATGTTTTGCATAACTTCACCTATTTGCTGCGGGAACGCGTTGGGTTGACAGCAGTTAATGAAACTCCGGCGGCGACAGTTGAGCAACAACAAACCTTGGAGCATATCAAACGTATATTAGGTATTCTTAGAGAAACACGAGGCTTTGACCCAGTGCAACTTGCGCCGCAAATTGCCCAGTTATTGGTAAATTCAGATGTGCAACGTTTGGGTCAACAAATTGCTAACCGCTTCACGCAAAAGGCTGTAGCCAGGTTAATTCGGCAATTATTGACAGCCTATTAAGCTCATCTCACACCTAAAAGGGGATGGGATAACACCAAAGACTGTTGACTGTTAACCGTCAACGGTCTGAGGGAACTCCAAAAAATAAATTATCCAATTTCTGGACTTCACTACGACTTTCCCTCCCCCCTGCCTCTATAGCGTACCCCTTTGGGGAAGCAAGCTATGCGTAGTGTCCCGCAGGGATGGTATATTTGTTTATTTGGAAGTCCTTAAAAAGGCGTCTTTCATCCCATCTTTAAAATATTGGGTTTTACCGACGCCTTTTTATAAGTATGGCTTGCTATAATCGGGGTCCCCTGGAGGTTTTAGATGAAGAATGAAGCCTGTTTTAGATACTCAGGTGTTCGAGTCTATATTTCAAGGTTTCTGGTATTTAGCGCCTACGCTGTGATTACTGTTGCGGCTTTCTCGCTGTCTGGCTGTGTACGCGAGAAAACGAAAAAAATTGTCGGATTTTCGCAGACCGAAAACATCGGCCCGTGGCGCATCGCCGAAACGAATAGCATCAAAGACGAGGCCGCCAAACGTAAGGAAACTTACGATTTCTTGATGACAGATGCCCAAGGGCAGACCTCAAAGCAATTTGCCGACATCGAAGATTTGATTGCAAGACAAGTCGATGCCATATTTCTTGCGCCACGCGAATATGAGGGTCTTACGCCTGCTCTGGAAGCAGCAAGAGCGGCAAAAATACCGGTGTTTCTCATCGACCGTGAAGCTGCGGGAAAACCAGGTGAGCATTTCGTCAGCTTTCTTGGATCGGATTTCATCGTCCAAGGTCGCCGCGTTGGCAAATGGCTAGCTCAGGCTACTGATGGCAAGGCGTCTATCGTGGAACTCACCGGAACAGCAGGGTCATCGGTCGCAATTGATCGGGCAAAGGGGTTTCGTGGTGCGATCGCCACTTATCCTAATATGAAGATCATCGCTACGCAGACAGCAGATTTTTCGCGGGCTGCGGCTGTGCGTGTAATGGAAAACATCATTCAGGCTAAGGGTTCTGATATTACCGCAGTGTATGCTCACAATGATGAAATGGCATTGGGTGCCATCCAGGCTCTCAAGTCAGCAAGCATGAAGCCTGGTAAGGATGTGATCGTCGTTTCAATCGACGGTCAAAAAGCCGCCCTTGAGGCGATTATTCGTGGCGAACTTGGTGTGAGTGTAGAGTCAAACCCGCGTTTTGGCCCACTTGTTTTCGCTACGATGGAGAAGTATTTTGCCGGCAAAAAGATTCCTCCTAGAATAATTCTTGAGGACAGACTCTTCGATGTGACAAACGCCAAAGATTTTGTGGATGAAGCATACTAGTATCGCAAGGCGGAAGTCAACAAAGAGGCAGGGGGCAGGGAGCAGGGAGCGGGGGGAAATGCCCCCTGCCGTGTAATGAAGGGGGGAACATGGGTCTGAGTCCCCACGGAAGTCGCTTATTTTTTCCGATCTATACTAAGTAGTCTCTGTCTTATAAATAAAAAAAGATAGCTAGGAAATATGCTGAACCTCGACGATGAATAAAGAGGATGACTATGGTGCAAAGTAAAGGATTTCCACTATCGGCTATCAGGACAAAAATTAGGTAAATCCTAATACGGTTGAGTTAAGGTTAAAACTCCTTGTCAAAGTCAATTTTTTTAACGTAGCCGCAGGCGATCGCAGAGGCGCAGAGAACATAGAGAGATGGAAAAAATGCTTAACTGAACCGTATTGAGGTAAAGCCGATGACTCAGGCAACCCGAAGTGTCTTGTGTATGAGGGGCATAAAGAAAAGTTTTTCTGGCGTTTCGGCGCTCCAGGGCGTCGATTTTGATCTAAAGGCAGGGGAGATCCATGCACTGGTTGGAGAGAACGGTGCTGGCAAATCGACGCTCATTAAGATTATGACGGGAGCATATCGGCGGGACTCCGGTGTTATGGATTATAACGACACTCCTGTCGCATTCCAAAACCCAAACGAAGCGCAGGCGGTTGGCATCGTAGCTGTCTACCAGGAGATCCAACTCGTGGGTTTCCGAACTGTTGCTGAGAATATTTTTCTTGGCAGAGAGCCGCATCGCTTTGGGATTATTGACAGACGGCGTATGAATACCGAGGCGTCCGAGATATTGGAGCGCCTGGGGTTGCATATCGACCCGCGCTTGGTAGTTGGTTCGCTAAATATTGCCCATCGGCAAATGGTGGCGATCGCGCGTGCCATATCTTTTGGTGCGTGTGTGCTTATTCTCGATGAACCCACGAGTTCGCTTACCGAAACTGAGGTTTCTGTTCTTTTTGATGTCATGCGGCGGCTAAAGTCGGAAGGGACGTCCATCATTTACGTCAGCCACCGTTTTGAAGAACTCTATACCGTGTGCGATCGCGTGACGGTTCTACGTGATGGACGCAACATTGTAACGCGATCGCTGGCAACGCTCAATCGTCTGGAACTCGTTTGTTCTATGCTCGGCCGTGAACCAGAAGAGGTGAGCAAAGGAGTCACGGCGTTCGCAGGAGGGTCGCAAAATGCGATAGGTCGGCCAGTGTTGCTCCAAGCGGAAGCTCTCAAATATAAGAAACGGCTTGATGGTGTATCGATTGAAATCCGGCATGGTGAAATCGTCGGGCTTGCGGGTTTGCTCGGCTCTGGTCGAAGTGAAACGCTGCGTGCTCTGTTCGGGGCTGAACCGCTTGAACATGGAACCGTAAAATTTGAAGGTAATCTTTTGTCCCTGCGTGATCCTCATGATGCCATCGACGCTGGGATAGCTTTCCTTTCAGAGGATCGGAAAGCGGACGGCATTATTCCTGAGCTTTCGGTGCGAGAAAACCTCACACTCGCTGCACTACCGAACCTGACGCAATGGGGCATCGTTTCCAGGAAACGACAGAACGAGCTTGTTGACCGTTTCATGCAGCGCCTTGGAATTAAGGCGGCCAGTGCTGAACAGAAGATCCACGAACTATCGGGCGGCAATCAGCAGAAGGTTCTTCTGGCACGATGGCTGTGCAAGAATACAAAACTTCTTCTCCTCGACGAGCCGACTCGCGGTATCGACGTTGGTGCAAAGGGCGAGATCCAGCGGCTGATCGCCGAACTAGCAAAGCAAGGGCTGGGGGTTCTCATGATTTCATCGGAAGTGGAAGAGCTAGTTGAAGGTTCACAACGTGTCGTCGTCCTCCGCGACGGGCGGTCAGTCGCGGAACTGAGTGGCGAACAGAAGAACATAAAGGCAATTTTGCACGTAATGGCGGAAGGTGCAGATCGTCAGGAAGCCATCGATGAAACAGAGCAGAACATAAATGACTAGTAAAAAGCTTGATCCGGGTTGGGGAACCCTGTGGAACCCAAACTTCGGCGCACCTGCGGCGCTCCTAATTCTCTATGTTGCGAACGCCATCTTCACTCCGCGTTTCGCTACAGTTAGCAACACTTTGAACATGTTGCTCCAAGTATCCACGACAATGTTTATTGCCGTTGGGATGACATTTGTCATTGCCTCGCGTGGCATCGATCTCACGGTTGGCTCTACTATGGCATTGGTTTCAGTCATTGTGGCATTGCTTATTAAGTATGGAATGACTGTTGCCATCTTGTTCGCCTTGTGCTGTGCTCTGTTGGTTGGTCTTCTCAATGGCTTTCTCATCTCACGTCTGAAACTTGACGCCCTAATCACCACCCTGGCAGCTTTGATCTTATGGCGTGGGGTCGCTCAGGTCATCGGGGATGGTCAGCTCGTTCCCTTCGTGCATCCCACATTTGAAGCGCTCGGAAAGGGCTATCTTGGTTCTATACCAATTCAGGTGGTAATTGCGGGAGTCGTCATTGCAGGAGCCTTCTTCTGTATCCGCTCTACGCTTTTTGGGCGTCATATTGTTGCAGTCGGCGGCAATGAGCAGGCCGCACGGCTTGCGGGCATCCGTGCAGAACGCGTGAAATACATTGTCTATATAATTAGTGCCCTGCTTGCTGGGTTGGCCGGACTCGTCGAGACGGCAAGGCTCGGTATAGGCGATCCTAGCAAGGTCGGTGTCAACGCCGAATTCGATGCGATCGCAGCTGTTGTTGTCGGTGGCACGCCGTTCTCCGGTGGCCGTGCGAATGTCCTCGGAACTGTTGTCGGAGCCTTGCTTATGCAGGTGATCTCCACGAGTTTCAATATGCTCCTGATTCCCTTCACCTGGTCATTAGTTTTAAAATCCATAATCATTCTTTTCGCCATTTTTTTACAGCGTCCTAAGGAGGTTTAACGCGTCATGGCTGCTACAAGGTCACTTGCGCTTGCTGGGAAGCGTGTTGCCAAGCTCCTCACCTCGCAGGGCTTGCTGCTTATACTCCTTAGTTTGGCTGTTTTCGCATCTTTTCGTTATGAAACCTTCCTGACACCTCTTAATCTCATGAACATCATGCGACAGAACAGTATGCTCGCGATCGTCGCACTGGGCATGACTGTCGTAATCGTGAGTGGAGGAATCGATCTCTCCGTGGGTTCCCTCGTCGCTCTAGGCGGTGTAGTCGCAGCAATGCTCGCCGGGCAAGGAAGTTTCGTGGCAATCGTTGGCGGCATTGCTAGTACCACGTTGCTCGGTCTGGTAAATGGTCTTCTGGTGTCGCGTGCGCGTCTCCAGCCGTTCGTTGTTACATTATTTACTGCCAGCGCTGCACGCGGGCTGGCGTTAAGTATCACCGAGGAAAAGTCCATTGCCATATCATCGGCAGCATCGGGACTTGTTTGGCTTGGTAGGGGGTTCATTGCTTCTGTCCCTATCCCCGTGATTATGGTTGCGCTCTTATATTTTGCAGCTTGGTTTATGCTGCACAGGAGCCGATTAGGGTTGCATATGTTCGCTGTTGGTGACAACGAGGAGGCTTCCCGGCTCATGGGCGTGAACCCAAACCGAGTCAAGCTTGTGGTCTACACCCTCAGCGGTTTGCTTTCAGGGCTTGCCGGTGTTGTTCTCGCAGGCCGTTTAGGGGCAGGTCAGCCTGTAGCTGCCTTTGGCTGGGAGACGGATGCGATCGCCGCGACCGTCATGGGAGGAACGTTTCTTGCAGGGGGGCAGGGGAGCGTGTTTCCGACGCTGGTCGGTGTCCTTCTCTTAGGAATGATGTACAATCTTCTGAATCTTGAGGGGACTATTACTCCGTGGTGGCAGCTCGTGCTGCGTGGCGGCTTTCTACTTATGGTGGTGATCTTCCAGCAGCGCATCGCGCAGAGGGGCTAATGTTACAAAACAAACGCATCTTATTTCTTATTGAAGAATTCAGAAGTCAGAATTAATCAATCAGGGATTCAGAACCCGCGACTTGTTGCACCACCAAAGAAACTTTGCGGGGTTTATGGTAAGAAAAACAACTTCTTTCCCCCCTGCTTCCCCTGCTCCCCCTGCTCCCCCTACCTGCCTTCACCCATCATTTTTGAGTTGGCCTACTACTAGGGCACAATCAGCACTGGGCAAGGGGAAAGGTTAATCACGCGAGTGGTAACACTATCATCTGCCCCCTCTTCAGTCAAGCCTAGCCCCCGACATCCCATGATGATTAAATCGGCGCCGATTTCATCAGCGACATCGCAGATAGTAAAAGCTGGTTTACCTTGCCTTTCCAAGATTTCGGATTGAATTCCTTGTCCAGAAAATAAAGATTGGGCATTTTCTAGCAGCTTGGCAACTACCTCTGGTGACCCCATCGGATCATCTGCACTAGGCGCGTCTTTTGCCGGTTCTTCCACCACAGACAGCAGCACCAAGCGACTGCTGTACTTTTTGACTACGTTGGTAACTACATCAGCAGCTTCCCGCGTTTCCCGGCTTTGATCAATAGGAAATAGTACTGTCTTAAATATCTCTGTCACTTGGGTACCCCTGACTCCGGTAAAATCTTGATGGTTCTACTTTCAAAACAATAACAAAAAGGCAATCAGGAGAGTTTGGTGTGTCCAAAAAAAGTTTAGCAAGTTTATCTTCGGCTGATATCTCTGGGAAACGTGCTTTAGTGCGGGTCGACTTTAATGTGCCTGTGGATGATCAAGGCAATATTACCGACGATACTCGCATTCGTGCCGCTTTACCAACCATTAAAGATTTGACGCAGAAGGGAGCTAAGGTCATTCTCACCAGCCATTTTGGTCGTCCCAAGGGTGTGGATGATAAATTACGCCTAACTCCCGTTGCCAAGCGTTTATCTGAGTTACTGGGGCAAGAAGTCATTAAAACTGATGACTCTATTGGCGATGAAGTTGCAGCTAAAGTTGGTGCGTTGCAAAATGGGCAAGTGCTGTTGCTGGAAAATGTCCGTTTTTACAAAGAAGAAGAGAAAAACGACCCAGAATTTGCGAAAAAATTGGCATCTAATGCTGATTTTTATGTAAATGATGCTTTTGGTACTGCACACCGCGCCCACGCTTCTACTGAAGGCGTGACAAAATTCCTCAGTCCTTCTGTGGCTGGATATTTAGTTGAGAAGGAATTGCAATATCTGCAAAATGCGATTGAAAATCCCCAACGTCCTTTGGCAGCAATTATTGGTGGTTCCAAGGTTTCCAGCAAAATTGGTGTAATTGAAACACTGCTGGAGAAATGCGACAAGCTGATCATCGGTGGTGGAATGATTTTCACCTTCTACAAAGCTCGTGGTTTGAATGTCGGTAAATCGTTGGTAGAAGAAGACAAGTTAGAACTAGCGAAGTCTTTGGAAGCTAAGGCTAAAGAGCGAGGCGTTGCTTTATTGCTTCCCACAGATGTGGTAGTGGCAGATAACTTTGCCCCTGATGCCAATTCTCAAACCGTTAGCATTGAGAATATCCCAGACGGTTGGATGGGTTTAGATATTGGGCCAGACTCAGTGAAAGTTTTCCAAGAAGCTCTTGCAGATACCAAAACGGTAATTTGGAACGGGCCAATGGGTGTGTTTGAGTTTGATAAGTTTGCGGTAGGTACCGAAGCGATCGCTCATACCCTCGCCGAAATTGGTAAAACTGGCACAACCACCATCATTGGCGGCGGCGACTCAGTAGCGGCTGTGGAAAAAGTTGGTTTAGCCGACCAAATGAGCCACATCTCTACCGGCGGCGGCGCTAGCTTGGAGTTGCTTGAAGGCAAGGTATTGCCTGGAATTGCGGCTTTAGATGATGCTTAATAGCCATCTTTAGAATTACAGCAGTTTTTTTGCATGAAGTACAAAGCTACGAGTTTGAAGGCAGGAGGCAGGAGGCAGGAGGTCACTGAGCGCAGCCGTAAAGCCTGCGGTATAGCTACGCTTCGGGCGCAGCCTCTCCAAGAGTTGGGAGACAGGAGATAGAAACTCTTTATATCTGAATCCGTGAGTCCTGCATTTTGTACCTCCCTTATTTGCAATCTGCTGTATGTAGAGACGTTACATTTAACGTCTCTACATTAAATAAGGAAAAGCTATGGAAACCAAATGGCCGGAATGGACGCAAAAGTAATTTTATGTCTCTAAAGCCTACGTATTTAGTATGTCTCTATCTAGTATACGTATTCAATGTGTCAATTTAATATCAAGCTAATAACTAAAAGTTTTATAGTGCAATTGCTGAGGTTACATATCACATTGCCATAATTTATGCAAGCGAAAATCTATTGAAGATCGCTGGGGAAATATACTGAATAATTGAACAAAACTTATTATTTGCCTTTTTATGAGTCAGAAAATATACGCTCACAATAATTAACTAATTATAGATATCCTTTATTAGAGCTAATTTGCTCTCGAAGTTAAGAAACTTGGTATCAGTTCCCAAGGCTATGACAAGTAGTACGGTGAAAAACTTTTGGTATTACTGATTTCAAGTATGAATACAAATATAGAGATGCGAGATATCGCGTTTCTATATGGGTTTTGACATTAAACAAAATCATTTTCATACTTCTTATTCAAGAATACCAAAAGTGTTTCATGGGTATTGTTTGGTGGAACGAAGATATAGCCACTTGAACTGGGGCTGCTAGTCACCCTTTTGCTTGCATACGGGTGTTAACCGTCTACAGGGCTGGCTCACCGTTTTTACCACTTTAGTCAGCGGCTACTTTTTCAATTAGGAAGGTAAAAAATGGAATGGGCTATTTACAAAAAGAATACGGGCGGTTTTGTAATAGCAGTCGCAATTATGACTGGTGTTGGCGCAGTCTCGTATCTGAGTTTGCTTGAGTATAGACAAAATGCTCAACGGGTCACACATACACGCGAGGTGCTTGAAAAGACTAAAGAAGTAATGTCACAAGTCAAAGATGCAGAGACTGGACAACGGGGCTATCTTCTCACGGGCAAAGACAAGTATCTGGAACCCTATCGCAGTGCAACTGGTGATATTGATCAGAAACTCAAGGCTCTGCGTCAATTGACTGCGGATAACCCCAATCAACAACGGCGGCTCGATAACCTTGAACCCTTTATTGCCAAAAAACTGGTTTTGATGGAACAGGCGATTAAGGCCAGGAGCAAAGATTTAGAGTCCGCGCTGCAAATAATTCAGACAGATCAGGGTCAGCAGAGCATGGAAAACATCCGAATGCTCACTACAGCTATGGAGAAGGAAGAGAATGAGTTGTTGAAAGAGCGGTCAATAGAGGCGAATGCCAGCGCTCATCAAACAACTTTACTAACTATTTTTGGCAGCATTCTAGCTTCTGCGATCGTCGGTTTAGCAGCCATAATCACCAATCAGGAACTTCTTAAACGTAAGCGGATGGAAAATTCTTTGCAAAAGGCTCGTGATGAGTTAGAAATTGAGGTTAACAAACGGACTGCCGAACTTAGAAACACTAACGAAGAATTACAAACTGAAATTAATGAGCGCAAAAAAGCGGAGTCAGAGATTATGCGCCTGAACGTCGAGCTTGAGGGGCGAGTCGCAGAACGCACAGCACAACTCGAAGCTACTAACAAAGAGATGGAAGCATTTAGTTATTCTGTGTCTCACGATCTGCGGGCCCCCTTACGGAGCATCGACGGCTTTAGCCAAGCGCTACTAGAAGATTATAGTGACAAGCTAGACCCGCTAGGCCAAAACTACCTCCAGAGAGTGCGTGCAGCTACCCAGCGAATGGCACAACTGATCGATGATTTACTGAATCTATCACGACTAACGCGCAGTGAGATGCGTTACGAAGAGGTTGATCTGAGCGCAGTGGTAGAGGCGATCGCTACAGAGTTGCACAAAACAGAACCAGAACGCCAAGTAGAGTTTGCCATTACACCGGGATTAGTTACCAATGGTGATACTCATCTGTTACGGATCGTACTAGAAAACCTGCTGGGTAATGCGTGGAAGTTTACAGGAAAACATCAAAAAGCACGCATAGAATTTGGTCTTTTGCAGCAAGATAACACCCATGTGTATTTTGTCCGTGATGATGGCACAGGCTTCGATATGGCCTATGTTGAGAAACTCTTCGGTGCTTTCCAGCGCCTGCATGCTATGACTGAGTTTGAAGGCACTGGCATTGGACTAGCTACTGTGCAGCGAATTATTCACCGTCATGGTGGCCGTGTCTGGGCCGAAAGTGCAGTAGAGCAAGGCGCAACATTTTACTTCACCCTCTAACTATAGGAAACACTATACAACATGATTTTACTTGTAGAAGACAATCCCGACGATGAAGCGCTAACCTTACGCGCACTCAAGAAAAACAATATTATGAACGACGTGGTGGTGGCACGCGATGGGGTAGAAGCCCTTGATTATCTCTTTGGTAAAGGTGCGTACGCCGATCGCGACATGAACGTTATGCCCCATCTGATCCTCTTAGATTTGAAGTTGCCTAAAATGGATGGTCTGGAAGTTTTGCGACACCTGCGGGCCGACGACAGAACAAAAATCCTTCCAGTGGTCATTCTGACTTCGTCCAAGGAGGAGCAAGACTTAATCAATGGTTACAGTTTGGGTGCCAACAGTTATGTTCGCAAACCAGTGGATTTTTCCCAATTTAGTGAATCAGTTCGACAACTAGGGTTGTACTGGTTTGTTTTAAACGAATCACCGCCGAGAGTATAGTTTTAGATGGGTATGGGTACACCTCTGCGCGTATTACTTGTTGAGGATTCAGAAGATGATGCTTTTTTAGTGCTGCGTGAACTGCAACGCGGTGGCTATGAAGTAACCTCTGAACGGATTGATACACCCACAGCTATGAAAGCTGCGATCGCAGGGCAAACATGGGATGTTGTCATCTGCGATTATTCCATGCCCACTTTTAGCGCTCCTGCTGCATTGAAGCAGGTCAAAGACAGCGAACTTGACCTGCCATTTATTATTGTCTCAGGCACTATTGGTGAAGATACCGCAGTAGCAGCCATGAAAGCTGGTGCCCATGACTACATCATTAAAGGCAATCTAGCGCGACTTATTCCTGCTGTTGCCCGCGAGTTGCGTGAGGCGCAGGTAAGACGGGAACGTAAACAAGCAGAGGAGCAAATTAAAGCATCGCTTCAAGAAAAAGAGGTGCTATTGAAAGAAATTCATCACCGGGTCAAAAATAATTTGCAGATTATTTCTAGTCTGCTCAACCTGCAAGCAGAGTATCTCAAGGACAATCAAGCCCTTGAGGTATTCAAAGATAGCCAGAACCGGATTGAATCAATGGCTTTGATCCACGAGAAACTATATCAATCTCAAGACTTGGCAAGAATAAATTTTGCTGACTATATCCAAGATTTAGTAACTAATTTATTTTATTCATACAACGTTAATTCCAGCACTATTACCTTGAAAATAAACGTTGAGGAGGTTTTTCTAGCCATTGATGCAGCTATTCCTTGCGGCTTAATTATCAATGAACTTATTTCAAATTCCCTAAAATATGCATTTCCTGAAAAACAACCGGGAGAAATTTGTATTAATTTTTCCTCCATAGAAGGAAACTTATTTGCACTTACTATCAATGATAATGGTGTCGGTTTCGCCCAAGATTTTGACTTTCAATCTACAGAATCATTAGGTCTACGATTAGTAAAAGGTTTAACACATCAGCTACAAGGCAATATCGATTTTAGCATCAATAACGGAGTGAAGTATAAAATTATATTTCCGAATAAAATTTCTTAAAGTTATAAGTTAAAAAACTCATGAATCCAGTAAATATATTAGTTGTTGAAGATGAAATCATCGTAGCAATGGATATACAAAGCCGGCTAAGAAAATTTGGATACACTGTTATGGGGCTTGCCGATTCTGGAGAAGAAGCAATTAGGAAAGCAGCAGATAATTCTCTAGATTTAGTTTTAATGGATATTCATCTCAAAGGGAAGATGGACGGTGTGGAGGCTGCTCAGATAATTCATAATATTTTTAATATTCCAGTAATATATCTTACTGCTAATGCAGATGAATCAACATTGGAGCGAGCAAAGGGAACAGAGCCGTTTGGCTACATTCTCAAACCTTTCAAAGAAAAAGAATTAAAGTTCACTATTGAAATTACTCTTTCTAAACATCGGACGGAAAAAAAATTAAAACAGAATGAACAATGGCTGACTACTGTACTTAAAAGTATTGGAGATGCTGTAATTACTAGCGACGCATCTGGATCTGTGACTTTTATGAATCCTATTGCAGAAGAACTGACGGGTTGGAATTATTCAGATGCATTTGGTAAAGAAACAGCAGAAGTATTCAATATTACTCATGAAAAAAATCGGACAATAATTGAAAGTCCGATAACACAAGTCCTAGAATCGGGTGTTAGTGTAGATATACCAGAAGAAACAATACTTATTACTAAAAACGGTGCAGAAATCCCAATTGATGATAGTATTGCAGCGATTAAAGATGACAACGGTAACATCACAGGTGCAGTTTGTGTCTTTCAGGATATCACTGAACGTAAGCAGATATTGGAAGCACTAGGGCGTCGCCAGCAAGAATTTAAAGCACTAGTTGAAAATGCACCTGATATTATTTCCAGATTTGACACTAAATTGCGCTACGTTTACGTTAATCCAGCTATTGAAAAGATTACAGGAATATCAGCCGAAATATTTATCGGCAAAACAAACGCAGAGTTAAATTTGCCAGAAGAATTTTGCTGGATATGCGATCGCAAGCTTCAGCAAGTTTTTGAAACTAAGCAAGAAACAGAGTTTGAATGCAGTTTAGCGATCGCTTCCCAAACAAGATATTACCATACCCGTCTTGTGCCTGAATTAGCTAGCGATGGTTCAGTATATTTTGTTTTAAGTATTTCTCGTAATATTACTGCTCTAAAACTTGCAGAGGCGCAATTAATTTATGACGCCTTTCATGATGTACTAACCGGTCTGCCAAATCGCGCTTTATTTATGGAACGGCTAGAACGTGCGCTTATGCTGGCGAAACGACGTCCAGACTATACATTTGCTGTTCTGTTTCTAGACCTAGATCGCTTCAAAGTTGTCAACGACAGTCTTGGCCACATGATTGGTGACCAACTATTAACTGCCCTTGCACGTAGGCTGGAGAACTGTCTGCGTGCTGGAGATACAGTTGCCCGTCTAGGGGGAGATGAGTTTACAATTTTGCTTGATGATCTCAACAACATCAATGATGTAATAAGCGTAGTGGAGCGAATACACGAAGCTCTAACATCTGCATTCCAACTCAGTGGATATGAGGTATTTACTACCGTTAGTATTGGCATCGCCCTAAGCACGGGTAGTTACAGCCTACCAGAGGAACTCCTGCGCGACGCTGACATAGCAATGTATCGTGCTAAAGCATTGGGTAAGGCACGCCATGAGATATTTGACTCAACCATGTATAGCCAAGTAACAAAGCTATTAGAGTTAGAGATGGATCTACGGCGGGCAGTTGAACGCCAGGAGTTTCAGGTTTATTACCAGCCAATTGTTTTGTTAGAAACTTACAAAATTATTGGCTTCGAGGCTCTTGTTCGCTGGCAGCACCCACAACTGGGATTAGTTCCTCCAGACAATTTTATTCCACTAGCAGAAGAAACTGGGTTGATTATCCCTATTGGTTATTGGGTACTGGGCGAGGCTTGTCGGCAGATGCGCGCTTGGCAAATACAATTTCCTAGTGACCCACCCTTGACAATCAGTGTAAATCTTTCCACTAAACAGTTTTTACAACCTGAGCTAATTGAACAAATTAACCAAATTATCCAAGAGACTGGTCTAGAAGGCAGCAATTTAAAGCTGGAGATTACCGAAAGCGTACTGATGGAAAATATTCAATCAGCAACTTTTATGATATTGCAACTGCAAAAGATGAACATCCAATTACATTTAGATGATTTTGGTATAGGCTATTCATCCTTAAGTTACCTGCACCGCTTTCCAAGTAATGCCTTGAAAATTGATCGTTCTTTTGTTACTAAGATTGGTGTTAATGGGGAAAACTTGGAAATTGTCCAAGCGATCATCACCCTAGCACAAAGTCTAAATATAGATGTAATAGCAGAGGGCATAGAAACAGCAGAGCAACTGGCACGACTTAGAGCAATGAAATGTAAATACGCACAGGGATATTTTTTCTCCCAACCCCTAGATAGCAAGTCGATAGAGACATTAATTGCATCTGGCATTCAGCCAATAGAAGGATAGCATCACGTCGCTTTGCTCCGAATTCAAAATTTAAAATTCAAAATTAATAATCCCCATAAATAAATTTAGTTGCTCTGTATCCTTTTTTTGTCGGTTAAGGAGCTTACTACAAACTCTTTATTTACTCTCTTTTTCTTTTCTGGCTCGTTCCTGTGTCAAGCTATCAATAGCATCACCCAGGGCAGTAGTCAGGCTATTGCGGGTTTGAGCGTGGTTATCCTGCTCAGTTTTCAAAGCTTGCAAGAGGCGATCGCGTTCTTTGATTACAGCGATGAGTTTAGCTTGCAAGTCCTCCACAGATTTTAGTTGTTCTATTTCTTGTTTGATCGCTGTTACAGGTGTCCCAGCAGCTAGTGTCTCAACCTCCAGTCCCCGGAGTTTATGCAAGTCTGCCCTAAGGGATGCGATCGCCTGTTGGGAAAGTTGGGCATCTGTGCGACGTTGTTCTGCTTCTGTGTTGTAAAGCTGACGCCATTTTTGGGCACTTTCCCAAGCTACATCGCGATCGCTCTGAAGTCCCGCCATCTGCTCTTTGAGTGTTTGAATTTCTGTTAACCACTGTTGTGTTAAATTTTGATTCATAAATTAATAGTCATTAGTTATTAGTCAATGGTCATTAGTCATTAGTCATTAGTCAAGAGTCACTAGGTATTAATTAAGTTAGTTATTCGTCTCCTGCTTCCCCTGCTTCCCGCTTCCCCTACTCCCCATTCGGTATTCTTGCGTTAAAAAGATAAATGCGATCGCTACACAAAATTTGGCACAGTAATTAATAAACTCGCCAGTTTTAACTCTTGAGTTATGCCAAAGCCTCGTTTTTTCCGTTTTTTTCGCCACCTCAATTGGCGCACACTCAAAAAAACTTTTGCCAGAACAATCGAAAGGCGACTGATGGGACTTGCCTCGGAAATTGCCTTCAATGCTATATTGTCGCTCTTTCCAGCAGTTCTTGCTGTCCTCACAGCCATTGGTTTATTGGCAGAATCTTTACAAGCTACCTTTAAACAGCTAGCGGCACAACTCAGTCAAGTTTTGCCTGAAGAAGCCCTGATTCTAATCCGTGATTTCGCTACCACAGAAATTACCAATTCTAGAAACAGTGGTTTATTTTCTCTGAGCTTTATATTAGCAATTTGGACTGCTTCTGGGGCGGTAAATACCGCTATGACCGCCTTCGACCAAATCCATCAAATTCCTCCAGAGAATATACGCCCTTTTTGGAAAGCTAAACTTGTCTCTCTAGGATTAACAGTCGGTACCATGTTGCTTTTAGTGTTGGCTTCTTTCTTAGTGTTTACCAGCGATCTACTTTTGGGAATGGTAGTGCGCGGAAATGATTCTTTGATCTTCTTGTTGTATCTTTGGCAGTTGTTACGCTGGCCCTTAGCTTTAAGTATTGTTGCTATCGCCTTTAGCTTTGTCTATCGCTATGGTCCTAGCCAGTGGAACCCAGGCACACCAATCATGCCTGGAGCAATTTTAGCAGCTGTTTTCTGGGCAATATTATCTGCCCTATTTCGGCTTTATGTGGCGAATTTTGGCAATTATAATAAAGTTTATGGTGCAGTAGGGGCTGTGATAGTTTTAATGCTTTGGCTATCGATGAGCGCTGCTGTTCTGTTAATTGGCGATCAGTTGAACGTGACTGTCGGCGAAGATATGCGGCAAAAGCACAGTCAGAATCTGATAAAAGAGATTAAATTGTAAATTATCGTTATAAATCCCTGAGGAAATTTTTGCAAAAGTTCAGTAGGGGAGTAAAATGTCTAACGATTCAATACAAAGTTAGCGATCGCTTTGATGCCTGATTCTCCTTCTCGGTTTTCGATGATTGAACCTGATGCCAAAGCACCCACTTTGAAGCGTCTGCGTCAGTTAAGTCGGCTGCTGGATAATGTTATTACCATTCCCGGTACGCAGATTGGTTTTGGTCTAGATCCAATTTTAGGATTAATACCTATTGGTGGTGATTTTTTGGGAATCATGTTTTCTAGCTACATCATCCTAGAAGCAGCACGGCTAGGCGTATCTAGAGCCACCTTAGGCAAAATGGTTCTGAATGTGATTATTGATGGCTTGGTAGGCGCTGTCCCAGTTTTAGGAGATTTTTTTGATTTTACCTGGAAAGCTAACACTAATAATATCCAGCTATTAGAAGACTACTTAAAGTTTCCAAGCCAGCAAAAGAGTGCGAATAAGTGGTTTATCTTTGCCGTTTTAGTTGGATTGTTGCTGATTGCCATTGTTTTAGTAGCATTGCCAGTATTACTAATTAGAATGCTGTGGAATTTTTTAGCAGGCGGTTAAAATAATTTGTAATATCAAATCTGGTAGCATCCGAATGATTAAAAAACCCCAAACACGCTGAGGGCGTAGAGGGAGGCGAAAGAGGAATAATTTTGATATAAATGGATTTGATATAATTCGTAATTACTACTTAAGTTTTGCAACTCGGATTTAGACATCGGCACAAAGCTTGCTGCTTGTTAGTTGCTCTTTACTTAAACCTCTAGAACTGGTTCAATTATTTATTGATAACGGAATGAAAGATTGGTGGCAAGCTACTTTCCCTAAAGGGCGGCAAAGTCTAGTTATTACTGATGCTAAAGGATATCCTATACAAATTGCTTATGGCGAAAAAGGTAAAGGTAAACCGCTAATTTTACTACATGGGATGGGTAGTTGGAGCTATAATTGGCGAAATAGCATAACACCATTATCTAAATATTTTCGGGTAATTTGTTTTGATGCTAAAGGTTTTGGCTTTTCCGAAAAACCATTGTCTCGTAGAGAACACAATGGTCATCAAGTTATTGAGTTTCAAAGAGTTATTGAAGCATTATGTGATGAACCCGCAGTGATTGTGGCTGAATCTCTGGGGGGATTAATTGCCCTTGCCCTTGCTCAAGAAAACCCGCAATTAGTCGAGCAGCTTGTAGTAGTAAACGTACCTGTTTTTGCCGAACGTCTACCCCATTGGGCTATGTGGGTACTTGCCCAAACTCCCTTGGAAATAATCTATACAATTGACTATCTACGTCTGGCATATTTGTTTGCACCTCTATTGAGAGAAATTATGGCAATAGAAAGGCGTGGGGTATTATTTGATCCGTCAATTTTGACACAGGAAGATGTTTATTGGATAACTTACCCGTTTATTGAATTTCCTGGTACGGTTGCGAAAGTCGCCGAAGACTTACAAATAGCAGCGCGAGAAATTGATAATTGGCAAGAAAAGAAGCCAAATATGCTCACCAAAATTCAAAATAACCTGAGTGCAATTAAGTGTCCTACACTAGTTTTGTGGGGTGAGCAAGATAGTTGGTTTCCTGTTAGTCATGGTGAAAAATTACATCAGCATATCCCCAATTCTAGATTACAAATTTTGTCTAACTGCTACCATGATGCCTCAACTGGTGCTTTTGAAGTGTTGAATGCAGCGATTATTGAGTTTTTACGGGATACTGCGAGATACTGATTGTTAAGCTCATCCCAACCTTAAAAGAACGAAAGACTGTTGACAGTTAACTGTTAACCGTCAACCGCGTTCGGGCGTTTCCCATCCATCTTTAAAAAGAGTGGGTTTTTCTGACGCCTTTTTATAAAAAGAGAGTGGGAGGAAGCATATCAGTCAGCTTTCAAACTCCCACTCTGCCATTTGCTACTGAAGTGAACAGGAATGTATACAGACGTTGCCCATTATTTGGGGGCTAATGCGTACTTCAACAACGCCCATACGCATTTAATATTCCTGTTGCAGCAAATGCCAAACCTAATTATTAATATTTATTTGCCTAGAAAAACCCTCTGCTAATAATTACAGCAGTTTTCTTTTGCATGAGGTACAAAGTCACTAGTTTTGAGGCAGGAGGCAGCTATGCTGGAGGCAGGAGGGAGAAGAATAATTTGATTTGTGAATCCTTGGTTCTATACTTCATTTAGCTGCAAACTGCTGTAGTAGAAATAGTTATTTTTGTAAATCACTTAGTAAATAGTGTTTTTACAAAAGGAATTTACTTACGTGGTAGCCCCTGATAACAAAACCCTTGAAGTCGTTTATCTTTGTACAATTTAACTTGGTTAATTGGAATGAGGTTGCCATTTTGGCAGGTTTTTAAATTTCCAAATTGTTCGCCTGTTACAGCACCATGACCAAATCTCAGCCCCAATCATCTGCACAATTAGAATTACCATTAGAATAATGCCCAACCTGTACATTATCGGCGGTGCAAACGGTTCTGGTAAAACTACCGCCGCCTTGCAAATCCTTCCCTACTTCCTAGAAGTATTTGAATACGTCAACGCCGATGAAATAGCAGGCGGACTTTCTCCTCCCGGAATCCGTAGCCAGCCAAGCCGGACGATTAATGTTAGAAGGACTAGAAACTTTGGTGAATGCTGAAGCTGATTTTGATGAGTGAAACAACTTTAGCTGCACGCAACTTTGCCCGCTTTTTGAGAGAATGTAAAATAAAAGGTTATATTATCAACTTAATTTACTTTTGGTTACAAAGCCCCGAACTAGCGATCGCACGAGTACGCAGACGTGTAGAAAGTGGCGGTCACAATATCCCAGAAGCTACTATTCGCCGTCGCTACGAACGCTCAAAAAAGAACTTAATTGAATTATACTTACCTTTGTGCGATCGCTGGATTGTTTACGATAACTCTAATCCGATTTTGCAGATAATAGCTGAACGCCCTTTAAATCAAAAGCCGATAATTGATTATCCCCAACTATGGAGCCAAATTATTGCTGATAGAGATTAAGCTCAATTGGGATTTCTAAAAAACTACTCTTGGACGATAGTATAACTGTAGATTCTTCCAATTATCTCATCTACCATGCCAAAACAGTCTATAGGTCTTGATAACCAACTCTATAATTACCTTTTATCCGTTTCGCTGCGAGAACCGGAGATTCTTTTGAAGTTGCGCCAAGAAACCGCCAGCCATCCCCGAAGTGGAATGCAGATTTCACCAGAACAAGGGCAGTTTATGAGACTTTTGGTGCAGCTTATTGGAGCTAAGAAAACCCTGGAAGTTGGAGTGTTTACAGGTTATAGCTCACTTTCTGTAGCTTTGGCACTACCGGCTGATGGCAAGATTATCGCTGCTGATGTGAGTGAAGAATTTACTGCGATCGCCCGGCGGTATTGGCAAGAAGCCGGGGTTGCCGATAAAATCGATCTACGATTAGCACCAGCTTTAGAAACTTTAGATCAGCTGTTGGCAACTGGACAAGCCGAGACATTTGATTTTGCTTTTATTGATGCTGATAAAGAAAATTATGATGGATATTATGAGCGATCGCTGAAATTAATTCGTCCAGGTGGATTGATTGCCATTGATAATGTTTTATGGTCAGGACAAGTTGCTGATCCGCAAAATCAAGATGAAAGCACCCAATCAATTCGGGCACTCAACGAGAAGTTACATCATGACGAACGGGTTACTCTCTCTCTTGTCCCCATCGCCGATGGGCTAACTTTAGCTATCAAACGATATTAGTACAGTTTGATTCCTAATTACTTCTAAATTAGGATTTACGCACTGTACAAATGCATTGTGATGTGAATTAACGAGCTTGAGGAAGTTTTCAGGCTTTTCTTAATTATCCTGCGATGCCTACGGCGGTAAACTACGTAAATAGACCATGCTGTAGGGGCACGGCAATGCCTGCCCTTACCGACGTACTTTGCGGCTTTAGCAGATTACTCAAATACCACTGTCCTATTACCATAGACTAATACACGGTTTTGCAAGTGCGATCGCACCGCTCTTGCTAATACAACTCTCTCCAAATCTTTACCTTTTCTCACCAAATCATCAACTTCATCACGGTGGCTAACTCGCACCACATCCTGTTCAATAATTGGCCCTGCATCTAAATCAGCAGTGGCATAATGAGCAGTTGCACCAATAATTTTTACACCACGTTCAAAAGCTCGATGATAAGGGTTTGCTCCGATAAAAGCTGGTAAAAATGAATGATGTATATTAATAATTTGTGGAAATTGACTAATAAAATCTGCACTAACAATCTGCATATATTTAGCCAATACAACTAAATCAATTTTGTACTTGCGTAATAATTCTAATTGTTGGGTTTCTTGTTCTGCTTTATTATCTTTATTGATGGGAATATGCTGGAATTCAATATTAAATTGCTCTGCAACTACCTTTAAATTAGAATGGTTACTAATAATTAAAGGAATTTCAGCAATAAATTCTTTAGCGCGTTGTCGCCAAATTAAGTCAAATAAACAATGGTCTTGCCGACTTACCCAAATAGCAATGCGTGGTACTGTATCAGAAAAACGTATTTCCCACTTCGCGCCTAATGGTTGAGCGATCGCATTAAATGCAGGGGCAATAAATTCTCGCGGCAAATTAAATCCATCTAACTGCCATTCAATGCGCGTAAGGAATAACCCAGCAGCAAAGTCTGTATGCTGGTCTGCATGGATAATATTGCCACCATTAGAATAGATGAAATTAGCAAATTTTGCCACCAGTCCCCGTTGATCGGGGCAAGAAATTAGCAATGTTGCTGTCGGATTTGTCATAATAATATCGCCAGATTTTAAATTAATTATTTGCTGTTTGCCGGAGTCGGTTTAGGAATGGTGAGCGGAGGTAGTTTCTGACTATTATCTACAGGTTGTTTCCACTCTGATAGTTCCCAATTCACGGCATTTGCAAAATCTGTAGATACCAACAGCACATTTATATTTCCATCAGGTTTAGTAGCTGGGTCAGCTTGAGCGTACAAGAAACGCCCGTTAAAGTTAGATTTTCCTAAAATAAACTGATGGCTTTGTCGGTTTTTTAGGGTGATATTAATAGTTGCTTGGGGTTGATCTAGAGCAAATTCTCCAAGCTCTTTTACTGGAGTTGATAAGGTTTGATTGCTATTACCCTTGACCAACAAATCCATCAAATAAGAAACAATAGCATCATTTGCTGGGCCTGATATCGGAGATTTAATTACCCACTTAGGGTTACTAGATTCAGGGCTACGTTCCAAATTCAGAGTAAGCTTTTTTGTTTTAACTGCTAAAGACTGCACATCATCTTCTGCAAAAGAGAAAATTTGCTGCTTTTGCTCCTTCATTTCTTCTCGTACAGTCGCACCCCGAATTTCATAGAAGTAAACAAAACTGCCTAAACCCAGCGTTAGCAGTATCAAAATTAAAGTCGTTCTCGGCAATTTCATTTTTTAATCATTTGTCATTTGTCATTTATCATTGGCGAAGAGTTAGTATTTATAACTCTTAACTTTCTCTTATCGTCGTTTCCACCAGATAATAACTGCGATCGCAAACCCAATTAAAGGTAAAAGCAACAGAGATGACAATATTAAAAGATTGCCTTGTGCGGTTGTTAGGGTTATCCGACGATTTTTCGGTTCTTTGGGGCGAATGGAGAGGGGTTGTTGATCTTGTTGACTCAGCCAAGTAACTGAGTTGAGGAATACATCTCCATTTAATTGCTGTTGAAACAAGCCATCGGTGGCGAAATCAGAATTTCCTAAAACCACTAAACGGGACTCGGTGGTTGTTTGAGATGAGGGAGCGGGGGAAGGAGTCGGAGCAGGGGGAGTGGGGGAAGCCTTGCTTTGAGTGGTTGGTGATGGTAGGGGTGAAGGTGTCGGTGTAGCTTGAGGAGTGGAAGCAGATTTGGGTGATTGTTTTCTTGTTAAGGCAACGCCCAAGGTTAGAGGCCCTTTGAGGTCTTTACCCTCATTAAACTCCAACTTTTCGCTTTGGAGGTCGCTTTCTGCCCAGCTGCTGGGATAGGGTTTGGTTCGTAGCAGTGGAGTAGCCTGAACACCAGGCACAGAGGTAATTTCCAGTGGTTGGGCAACCGGATAAAAAGAATTACCGTTACCGAAATCTTTGGTAATCGGATGTTCTCCATATTCTGTGACTAAGGGTGCAGCAGGGCCAAGTCCTACCACGCTTTCGCTAGAGATATCGACTGCTAAACGATTATCTAGACGAACACCCCACTCTTGTAGCAAGCTGTCAACTTTGGAATCGGTATTATGATCAATCATCAGCAGTAAATTACCACCGCGATTAAGATACTCTTGCAAAGCTTTCACTTCGCCTTCAAACAGCCCTCGCTTGGGACCAGCCACTATCACTACAGCAGCATCTTGAGGAACTTTAGAAGTTTCTCCTAAATTTAACGGTGACGTTGTGAAATTTTTGTCGCCTAATCCCTGAACCGCTTGTGATATCGCACCTTTACCAGCAGAAAGTTGACGTTCGCCATGACCTTGAAGTAAATAAGCTTTGGCTGTGGTTGAACTTGTTAGTTGTTGCAGGCGACTAGTTAATCTGATTTCTGACAAGCGCTCATTTTGATTTACTGTTTGCACTAATTGCCGTTTATCGCCAGATTCTAGGTAAACTTCTCCGTAATCTTTGACACCAAACTTTTCTGCAAGTCCTGGTCTAGCTTGCGGGTCGATGTACTCAAATTGAAATTTTGCGCTTTGTCTCTGATAATTTTCAAGCAGTTCTCTGTCTTGGGGATTTTGGTTAATATCAAACACCCACACTTTAACTGGCTGTGGTAAAACTCTCACCAGTTCCCGTGACTGGGGCGCAAGAGTAAACAATTGACTTTCTGTTAAGTCTGCCCGCAAGTGATAACGAGTTCCCAAAAAATTAATCAATCCTAAAATTGCCAACACTGCCAAAGTTGCCACCAAGGCATTAGTCCCAGCTTGTGTAGAACGACGTTTCCACCAACTACTCTGGTAGCTTTGCCATATTACCCCCAACCCACTGATCACAATTCCTGTAATCAAAAATGCTAATGTAATTAGTCCCCACTGTTCAGAGACTAACCCAATTGTTAAGCCGACAGCAATAAGGAACGGGCCCAACCAAAACAGATATTTCCACAGTTTATTTTTTGCAACTATCTTCATCTTATTTGTCATTGGTCATTTGTCTACAAATAGTGACAATTAAAAATATATGCACGAAAATTGAGTGATTAAAAATTAGGTGGATAACTGAATAAATGGCAACAAAGCGTTTCCAAGAATTACAGGTTTATCAATTATCAGAACAGTTGGCAGATGACAAATGACTATTGCCTTTGAAAGCGCAGTGCATCAATTGATTGAGCAGTGAGAAAGATGCCCAAAAAAATGTAACTAGCAAATAAAATCAAGGCGCTGGTATCAAAAATCCCTTGAATTAAGGTGTTGTAATGTTTCAGTAACGACAGATAACCTAATGCTTCGCCCACGGGACCAGGGACAATTTTGGCGATTAAATCAATCAATAACAATAATAAAATTACTGCAAAGGTGAAGACGGCAGACAGAATTGTGCTATCTGTTAATGAAGAAATAAACATTCCTACAGATAAAATTGCTGCTGCTAGCAAGATTAATCCAAAATGACCCAGCAGGGGAATTGAGAATGCTATTGGTGGATTTGATCCACTGATGGCGATCGCTTCTAACACTAGCATGGGTAAAACCATCGTAGTAAAAAATGTTAGCACGCCTAATAACTTACCTATAGCTACCGCCCAATTGGTGATTGGTGAGGTGGCTAATAGTTCCAAAGTGCCCCGCTTCCGTTCTTCGGCATAGAGTCCCATCGAGAGAATTGGCAGGATAAATAACAATAGCCAGCCCATGCGATCCAAAAATGCTCGAACAAATTCGTAGGGGACATCTATCGGCGGTGTTGGCACTCCGAGTTGTTGCCCTTGTGCATCTATGGCCGCGACTCCTAGCAAAATGCCATCTGGCCCTAGCAAAATCATCACGAAAAATAACCCGGCGATGAACCAAAATATGCCTGCGATCGCATAAGCTAAAGGCGATACAAAATAACTCTGCAACTCTCGGCGATAAATGGCAATAATATTACTCAGCACTACACCCATTTACGCTGCTTCTCCTTCTTTGTCTGCTGCTAAGTCTACCTCAGTCTCGAAATTCTTTTCTTCTGTGGTTAGTTGCAAGAATACATCTTCTAAGGTAGCGTTTACTCGCCGCAGTTCATGTAAACCAAAGCCTGCACGCACTAATGTTGCGACAATATCCTTTCCTGGTTCTTTTCCCGGTTGCGATATCACTCGCAGGTAAGCGCGATTTGTCTGCGGTTGATGACCTCCGGTTGTCGGAATTGATTCTATCAGACTCACACCCGCGACATTTTGCAATACTTGTTTCGCTAGGGCAGCTTCTCCTTCTATCTCTAATTCATACCCTGAGCCGCCTGTCAACTGAGTCATCAAGTTTTCTGGTGTATTAGTGGCCACAACTTTGCCGCGATTGATGATGGCGACGCGGCTACAAGTCATGCTCACTTCTGGCAAAATGTGCGTGGAAAGAATGATTGTGTGAGTACCAGCAAGGCTTTTGATTAAATTCCGCACCTCAATTATTTGTCGAGGATCGAGTCCAACGGTGGGTTCATCTAAAATGATTGCTGGTGGATCGTGGACGATCGCTTGAGCAATTCCTACCCTTTGACGGTATCCTTTAGAGAGTTTGCGAATAATCACCCGCCGCTTATCTTCTAAGTTGCAGCGTTCGATAGCGGCTGTTACCTTGTTGGGGCGATCGCCTGCTGATACTCCCTTAATTCGGGCGACAAAATGCAAAAATCCCTCCACCGTCATGTCTGGATATAACGGTGGTGTTTCCGGTAAATAACCAATGCGTTGGCGTACAGCTAGGGAATTTTCATGGACATCATAGCCAGCAATCCGCGCATTTCCATTAGTTGCCGGTAAATAACCAGCCAAAATTCTCATGGTTGTGGTTTTACCAGCGCCATTGGGGCCCAACAAACCTAAAATTTCCCCAGGCTCGACGCTAAAAGTGACATCAGTGATCGCTGGGGTGGAACCGTATATTTTACTTAAATGTTCAACTTCGATCATCGGTATAGTGGCGATCGCAATTTATAGAATACCCAACAATCTTAGATCACGATATTGGGTATGGGGGACTGGCACTAAGATTCGCCGATAATGGGTAAAGTTCCTGAAAATCTAACTACCGAGCAAGCTTCTTTACAAGGGTTGGGGAAAAATTAAAGCCTTTCTCCTTGTAAGGCTTTGTTAAAGTGAAACCATCACACTCACCGACATCCCGCCCAGAACTGAAGTTCAGGGCTGATAGCTGAAGTCTACTTAAGTGGACTTTAGCTATGAGACTCAGAATTCATAGAGAATTGTGATTGCGATGTCGGGTGAGGTTGTGTACACGCCGGATGGGGAGGCGGTGGAATTGCAGGAGATGATGCGGCGGTTTGGGGTGCAGAAGTAAATACTGCTCACTATGTCAACTACCTATATATATAACTACACATATAATTTTCTTATCAAGCAACTAACATATTATTGAATGGTTAAATGGCAGCTATTAACTGTCTTAACTGTCCTTGCATTCTCCTAAAAATCGTGAAATATTAGAACCATGAAGTGCGCTATCAATAAACTTCAAGCAGCCTCCACCAAAGCATTTGTCATGTTGGACACTTGAAGCCAGCCACTATATGTGCTGCTGCAATAATATTCTGCCCAAGTCTAATGTCTTGAGGCGAACGTTATTGTGCGCCCGTTGTCTTTTACGTTGACAAAACCTGCATCTATATCCCCATACATAAAAAATCTTTGTGATGATTATCGCATCATTTTTTATGCAAAACAAAGCTTGATCATTTGTTATTTTTGTCTCACGATAGGAGGAAGATATGTTTCTAACAAGACGATTATTCTTAGGTGCTTTGACATTATCTTTAATTAGTTTGACTAGTTATCCATACAAAGGTTTAGCCTATTCTCAACTATCTACAGAGCCTTCACAAAAATTGCCCACTGGAAGCCTAAGCCTACTAGATTCTCTTCTAAACCCTTATAGATGCCCTGCCAAATTAAGAGTTATTAACGCTGCGGTTCCTACTGCATCACCAGTTGATGTGATTGTCAACGGTCAAAAAGTTTTGGAGAATGTAGATTTTCGTCAAGCTAGTAAATATGTAAATGTAATACCAGGAAATATTAATGTACGTTTTGTGCAATCTGGTACTTCCAGTACAATTGCTTCTAGAACCTTTACAGGAGCGCCTAATAGTGCTTATACAGTAGCGATCACAGGAACACTACAAGGTCCCTCAGGTCAACCATTATTTAATCAATCACCCTTTGTGATTCCAGAGGATTTAACACAGCCTAATCCAGGTAAATTTAAAGGACGTTGGTATCGCTTTTCGGAAACTAGCGCTGTTATAGATTTCCGTATTAGCAAATCCTCTAGCCCAAATGTGGATGAAACTCGTATCACAGACCTAACACCCAAAACTGCTATTCCTTACCCAGAACTTACGGCTGGTACATATAACTTCAATCCAGTTCTACCTGACCAATTTGACCCATTGATCAATAATGCCTTCAACCCACCAATCACAGTAGAAGTTGCGAATCAACAAGTCCCGGAAGGAGTCATTTTTGATGTAATTGCTACAGGTAATGGCTTAGGACAAGCACCTAACTCACTGCTACTCACAACTGCCTCAACACAAACAGCGCCTCCTAATGCCAATGGGTGTTATCAGATTGTGCAGTAAGTAATATCAACTTAGTGAGGCATTTTTAGCCATAGGAATCAATCTTATTTAATTTTTGAAATAACTGTATAACTATTGAAGCGGAAGCGGCTGATTCAATCAGACCCGCTTCAGTAGTTATTAATGTGACTGCCAACCAACTGACCACATCGCCGTTGCAGTTACTCTAATTACTGCTTGTTTGGGATTGAGTGCAGACATTTATCTTGCATATATTTTGTTAGGAGAGAGCAGTTGCCGACAGCAACTGCTCTCTCCCTTTGAGAATAATTATCATTTGTATGAACTGTATATTTTATTCTCTGGAAGGAAGTCCCTCACGAAAAACTTCCTAACCCCCAATTCATCGCGGGAAGGGGGAAAATTCAAAATCTCTCTCCTAAAAGGAGAGAGATTTCGAGAGAGGTTTTGCAGATACCCTAAAAAGTCAGATTAATAATAGCTGCCAGATTTACGATGTTCTAAAGCAGTGACACCTTCATTTTCCAACACTTCACCGTGATCGATGACGGCATAAATTAACCATCTATCGCCACATTCAAGCTGATTTTGCACCGTACATTCCAAATAGGCTAATGCCTCATTCAAAATCAAACAACCATTAAGAGCAGTTTTTGTGTCAAGGTTTGCAAAGGGATTATCGCCTAAAGTGCTGTGACGAGAAAAATAGCGTCGGACATTTCTTCCTTCTTTGAGAATATTCAGCACAAATTTATCACCAGGATGATGCATTAAATCTGCATTCTGCTCGTTAGCGATCGCAATCATAATTCCTGGCGGGTTAAAAGTTGCCTGCGATACCCAAGAAGTTAAAACCCCTTTGTGAGTTTCTTCATCACGAGTTGTCACAACACACAGAGAACCAATGATCCGCCCCACCGCTTGTTCGGTACGATCTACATGGGTTTCTGTCACAACTTGACGGGAAGAACGCAGTTTTTTGGTTTTCTTCAAGTTTTGGGCAAAGGAAGCACCTGCTTCTTGACACTGCTGAAGAATCTCAGGAGTAGGGCTAAAACGTACCCGAAGTGTTTCAAATCCTAGTTGATAATTAGCATCTTTGAGCTTGCTTTCGATTAAATCTATTGCCTCGCCACTCCAACCGTAAGAACCAAATACCCCTGCTAACTTAGTTTTAGCCGCCACAGAGAGAACTATTCCTAAAGCAGTTTGAATTTGAGTAGGTGCATGTCCGCCTAAAGTGGGTGAACCGATAATCAAGCCATCGCAAGTTTCTACAATGCGGTTAATCTCGGCAGAATCGGCTAGTTCACAGTTGATTGATTCTACATTAACTCCATTTTGGATTAAACCTTGAGCGATCGCATTCGCCATAATTGCTGTATTTCCATAAGCAGAAGCATAAAGCAAAGCGACACTCAACTCTTGAGATTTTTGTCCTTGGCACCATTGACGGTAATCATAAGTAAAACGGCTGAGGCTGTAACGGACAACCGGGCCGTGTGCAGGGGCATAACATCTGGCTCCCAAAACTGACAGTTTATCTAAGGCTACTTCAACTTGTTTGGCTTGGGGAGCATGGAGACATTCAAAATAATAACGACGTTCCGCATCTAACCCCTTCCAATCTTCATCAAACAAGGTATCTTCGCAAATATGAGCGCCAAAAAGTTTATCTGTGTAGAGAATTTTTGTTGCAGCATCATAAGTACAAAGTCCATCCGCCCACCGGGGAGTTGGTACGGTGACAAATGATAGATGATGTCCTTGTCCTAAATCTAGAGTATCCCCCGATCGCACCGCTTGAATACGTGATTCTAATTCGGGAAAGGCGGTTTTGAGAGCATTGGCGGCGGGGCGAGAACAAATTATAGTGGCTTGAGGAACCAGAGAGAGTAATACTTGCAAGGTTGCTCTGCGGTTCGGATTGACATGACTGAGAACAATGTAATCGAGGAAGATGAAATCTAAATTTTGTGCAAGTTGCTCAAGGTAAATTTCGGTAAAAGATTCGCCAGGAGGGTCAATTAAAGCCTTTTTATCAGCTTGAATTAGATAAGAATTCGCTGTAGTTCCCCGTTGGCGGGAATATTCAACCTCAAATTTTAATCTGTCCCAAGTCCGCGATCGTAGAATCAGAGTATTTTTACCAATTTCAGCAACTTGTACATCTCTACTATGGTTGGGTGTTAATGTTGCAACAGACATAATAACCTCTGTTAATAATGGGGCATTGGGCATTGGAAATGGCAGAAGATTTTACTCCCTATTCTTAATGACCATTGGTTTGTGTTAATTCAGACTTAACTCGGTTTCTATAGCGTTTAGAGACTTCTTGTTCTGGATCGATACCTTCAAAGGTAGGGGGTAGCCAAACTCGGAGAAATAGTAGTACTCCCAGAACTAATAAAAAGGCACAAGTTGCTAAAACTTGACTCCAACTTGTTTCTAAAACACCTTTAACAATAACTTCTCGCAAGGCGGAAACGATGGAAACTTCAACAGCCACCCCAATAGATACTCGATGTTCCTGTAGGTAAATAATCAGCAGTCGGAATAGCTCAACTAAGATAAGTAAAAAGAGAATATCGGCAGTAACAGCATGAAAATCTAGAGGTGGAAGCAAGGAAAGAAACATATCCCTTACCTGAAGCACCATGAAGCTAAATAAACCGATACACAAAGAAATTACAATTATATCTTGGATAAATTCCAAGCTTCGGACAACGCGCCCACGATTGATTTCGTACATGGTAATCGGGGTATTTTCAACAGATTTATACATAAGTTGTTGGGAGTTGGGAGTGGGGAGTTAGAAATTGGAAAGATGAGGGAGATGAGGGGACAAGGAAAATAACCATGCCCAATGCCCTATTTAATAATGATTGCCAATTTTGCGGTGATGGGCGGCGGTAAGTGCATCTAATTTGGCAACTCTTCCGGTTTGGACTGTGCTATAAATTACCCAATGATCTCCACAATCCATGCGGCTAGTAATTTCACATTCCATGTAAGCTAAAGCTTCCGCTAAAACGGGCGATTCATTTTTCGCTGGATATGTTTTTACTCCAGCAAAGCGGTCTGCACCAGGAGCAAAACGTTTCAGAAAATGTTTCATTAATCCTTGATATTTGCCTTCTTCTAAAACGTTTAGAACGAAGCGATCGCCAACGTGCATCAAAGATTCAATTGCTCGATCTTTGGATACTGCGATCGCTACTCCTAAAGGCTCAAGACTCGCTTGTGTCACCCAAGAAGCAAACATTGCACTTTTAACTTCTCCTTTTTTGGCGGTGATAATATACAATCCTGTGCTAATCCGACCTAAAGCTTTTTCTAGCTCGGTATTGATAGATTTGATTTGTTTTATGGTGCGATCGCGGGTCAACCATTGACCCATATCTGTTCCCGCTTCATCACAAAGCTGTTCCGTTGCTTGGGTAGGAATTTCCTTAACTAATATAGGAGGAAAAGCTTCAGTTAATCCTAGTTCTTGAAACTTATTACGTAAAGGATAAACAGGTTCATCTTCTCCCCCTCCCGACTCCAATAAACCAATTGCCTGCTTCTTGTGAACAGCAGCTAAAATTGTACTTAAAGCAGCTTGAATCATCACCGAAGATTGCGGTGGCATTGCAATTACTAAACCAGAAGCTTGTGCAACTAATTCTCGAACTTCTTGAGGATCAGAACTATTGAGAGGAGCTAATTCTACCGCCGCACCTGTTTTCGCACATCCATGAGCTATGGTACGGACTAAATGCTCGCTATGTCCGTAATCTTCAACATAAAATAGAGCCACTAAAGTCTCTGTTTTTGCTTGCTCTAAACTCCAGTTTTGATACCGTCCGAGCCATTCTGGAATATATTGTTGTAGTAAAGGGCCATGTCCTGTAGCAACTGTTCCTATTTCTAACTTTTCAATCCGCTTTAAAGCTGCCAAGACAGATCGGGCATTAGGCCCCATGAGACAATCATAGTAATATTTAAAATCTTCCTCAAGTAAGCTGATATTTTCGTCATAGGTGTGGTCATCACAGTAGTGCATCCCAAACACATCACAGGTGTAGAGAGTGCAAGTTTTATGGTCATAAGTAAAGATTGTGTCGGGCCAGTGTAAGTTAGGTGCAGAGATAAATTCTAATTCGTGTCCGTTGCCTAAATCTAATCGCTCTCCACTTTTCACCTGCATTGATTTAAAAGGCTGGTGAACCATATTTTCTAAAAATTGAATAGCTACCTTAGCACCAACAACAGTAATGGATGGAGCTAATTGCAAAATATTTTTTACTAAGCCACTGTGATCGGGTTCTGTATGGCTAATAATCAAATAATCTATTTTAGCAGGATCAATTAATCCCGCCAATATCTCAAGATATAATTCCTCAAACTTGCGGTGAGATGTGTCAACTAAAGCAACTTTTTCTCCCTGAATTAAGAAAGAATTATAGGTTGTACCATTTTGTAAGCCAAACTCGACATCAAAACGTTCTCTATCCCAGTCTAGGCAACGAATAGCAGTTGTTTGAGGGGCAATTTCAACAGTTTGAACTGTCAAACGTCCTGGGTTAGGAGTAACTTGAGTAAGCTCTATGAGTGCAACCATTTGTTTTCTCCAAAAAGATTATTATGTGAAGCGAGCGTTATGTTTCTTATATTTACCTGAAATATCCAATTAGTAAAATGCCAATTTCTAAAGCTAATCATCAGAAAGTTTTATTCTTCATTTAAATTGATTTACCATTGGAATTACTCAATGTTTATCATCAATAATGAATGTGAGAAAAATGCAAATAATAAGTTAAAATCGTTGCGGATGTCGTTAATATTTTTTCTTCCTCCCATACAAAAAATCAACAGCGAAATCACCCGTCGCGCTGGTGTTGATCTGTATGTGCTGCGCCTCGACCTCATGCACCCTTTGGTTAACGGCAACAAGTGGTTTAAGCTGAAGTACAACCTTTTAGAGGCCAAGCAAAAAAATTTCACAAGGCTGCTTACTTTTGGTGGCGCTTATTCAAATCACATCTATGCAACTGCTGCGGCTGGTAATCTTTTCGGTTTTCGTACCATTGGTCTAATTCGTGGAGAAGAGAGGCTACCATTAAACCCAACGCTGAGTTTTGCTGTCCAACAGGGTATGCAGCTTGTGTACCTGAACCGGGAGATGTATCGACAGCGCAACACAGCAGCGTTAGAGGAATATCTGCAACAACATTTTGGTGAAGTGTTTATCATTCCCGAAGGCGGGAGTAATTTAAATGGTGTGCGCGGCTGCACAGAGATAATTGCTGATATGATGGCATTTGATCATATATGCGTAGCCTGCGGTACAGCTACCACATTAGCAGGTATTGCGCTTTCGTTGCATGAAGGACAAAGAGCGATCGCTTTTCCCGTTCTAAAAAATGGGGCATTTCTCGCACAAGAAATCGAAAATCTATTGACAAATTACCTCGCCTCTGGTTTACCCTCGCCATATAGTTCTCCCGCTTCCTGGGAATTGGTATGTGATTACTACTTTGGCGGCTATGCAAAGGTGAACGATGAGTTACTACTATTCAGCCAACAGTTCAAGGAGGAACATGACGTACCCCTTGATTATGTATATACGGCCAAAATGTTTTACGGAGTGATGGATTTACTAAAGCAGGGATTTTTTCGTAAAGGCAATTCCTTACTGCTGGTACACACAGGCGGCTTGCAGGGCAACATCGGTGTAGAAGAGCGATACTTACGAGGGTAAACAATACAGAGATTTTCTCAAATCTAATATTTGTAAAGAGCCTTCTTTACCGTTACTTCTTGCCTTCTGCTTTTTACTTTTTTAACTAATTTCGTTAAAAAGTTAAAGCGAATTCTTATAGTCAGATTTCATATCCTTACAAACAAAAAAACGTCATCAGTTTCATATACAAGTTTGAAAGTAGAATTATTTTTAAGTTGATATATTAAATCAGGAATAAAATCAGATTTATTATTTATTAAATCTACAAGTATATACTTGAAAATCTCATTATACTTTTCCGACGGACGATCTTTACTAATTAGCTTAATGGTTTCACGTTTAGCTAAATGAGGAGCAATATTCACTGTAGTTAAAACACTTTCCTTAGTTTTAACTAGACTAACAGCAGTAGATAAAGCAGGAAGATTAGGCAAGTTTGGCAAATAACGCGTTACAAAAAAATCGTATTTAGCTAAGACAAAAAAAGAAATAATAGCAGAAAATATTAATATTTTAGGTTTCAACCAATGCCTTTTCTTTTCTTGCTGATATTTTTTGATAGAGTATATTAACCATACAATAATAAAAGGGAAAATTGGTAATGAATAATGATGAACTAAATCTCGTTGTGGTGCATAATCAGAAATAATATTTAATAACAACATAGGTAAAGCAGGTATTAAAACTAGTATCTGCTTCCAATGTAATCCAATAAATACTGGTAACAAGAGAAGAAAATAATAAAATAATGCATCAGGAGACAAAAATTTGCCTAAAATTAAATTAGGGTTACTGAGAATATTTATGATTATTTGCTTTGGAGAACTACCAAGAGAAGCATAAAACACAACTCCCCCAGCTTGCCCACCTCTCAAAAAAGGTGTTAAATAACCAATAGTAAAAATATACCAACACAAGCCTATTATAATACAACTTAATCCATAAACTCTTCGATGTTGTAATAGCAGCCAAATACCAAAAGCTATTACCGTTAAACTTAAGCTATCTTTACAAATTAAAACTAACCCGATAGCAAAAAATAATTGATAAGTACATTTCTCTATTGCTGCCCACATCGCCCACAATAATGCAGGAACTGCTATGCTTTCTGGACGAAAATCAGTAAAAAAATTAGTATTAAATAAAGCAGGATAAAGTAAATAAGACAAACTTATTGCTCTTGAATAGGGTATAGATAATCCTGCTTGTAGGCTTAATAAATAAATCGGTAAACATCCAAAAGCTAAACCAAGAGCTTGAACTAAAAATAGCCAATATTCACTGGGATGTATTTTATATAGTAGGCTTATTGGATACAATATAAAAGCTGCATGATCGCCTACAACATGAAATCCAAAGAAAGAAGATATTGGGGGTAGATTCTGACTTATCAAATATACCCATTGGTCAAAGAGAGCTAAATCAAGAGCGGTAGATTTAAATAAAATATGTCTTAAACTACTAGAAACAAATAATATTAAAGTTGCTATGATAACTAAAAATCTAATATAACCAAGCTTTCTTTGCATACTAATAACTAATAAATAATTAACTTATTAGTTTAATGTAGAAGTGCCCGCTACCAAAATATGTTAATATACCTTAATAAATAGTATTCTTATTTAGAGAATGTTTCAAAACAAATTTAGAAAGAATGTTTAGAAGCAAACTCTGGAATAAAAATTTATTTCATTTTATTGCTACGCCGATAATATGAGGACTAACAATCGGTAATTTTGCATCAAATCGCTCATAATGGACACTGGCAAAACCAGCATTTCCTAAGGCAATCCAAGTTTCTCTATCTGGATGACAACCATCACCTATCGCTTTCCAAATCGGACTAATTGTGCTTTGTAGTTGTCGCAATACAGTTCCTTGAGGTGCGGCGACGTGTTCAATAAATAAGAAGCGTCCACCTGGTTTGAGTACTCTTAAAATTGCCTGTAATGTATAATCTATATTCGACACTGAACACAAAACTAAAGTACTAACAACAGTATCTATGCTGTTGTCTTCAACATCCAACCATTCAGCATTACCAATTCTGAGGTCGATTTTTAAGCTCAATTTTTCAGCTTGTTTTTCGAGATAGGAATGCATATGTGGGTTTGGCTCGATTTCTATCCAGTGGATATCTTTAGGGTAGTAGGGTAGGTTAGGGCCTGTTCCTGGACCAATTTCTAACACTTTACCTTCGAGACTAGAAAAAAGAGAACGTTTGCGTAGGCGTAGCCCGTCGTAGACATCACCTAAAATTTTATTATACGTGCTACTACTTTGAGCCATCATCCAGGCAAAGAAACGCTTACCAAAGTTGGCAAAAAAATGATTTTTTGAATCTCCAATAATTTGGTTTCTAGACATCATCCACTTCCTAAGCTTTGAGGCTATAAATTGGTTCCCCGAGTAATCATTTATAACCTCAAGATACGATAGTTTGTGTTTTTTCTACCTCATCCATTAGGCTCACCTAATTGGGTGATTTTGATTAACACACCCACGTAGTAACTTACTGCAAGCTACTATAGGAGAGCTAAAAGCGCAGAGGCAGAAGTAGAATTTGCCTATCTATATAGATAGTTTTTTAAGGTTGAGGTTTTTCAGATTTGTTCAAGTTTTGTCTTTCTGCAAACCATGTAAATAACACAATGCCGCATAAATCAGCGCCTAAATCAACTAAATCAAAGCTGCGATAAGGTATAAGTAATTGAATCATTTCATCCAATATACAAAAAACCATCACAATCAATGATGCTAGTGGCAGAGATATGTTGAATATTTGAATTTTACGTTTGTTCAATGCTAAATGGCCCAAGTAAGCAGCTATTCCTAGCAAGAGGAAATGTAAAATCGTATCATAATATGGAAATTTTGATATTTCTGTTGGGATGATTCTCAGATAGGCTGCCATAGAGATGGACATCAAAATCCCAAAGTAAACCCAAAATGCAAAAACCCAGCGCTGATTTGATTTCATTTTGATGAATTTAAAAACATTTACGATCCGATCAATACAAAGATAACAAACAAAAAGCGTTCCGAAATTCGGAGCGCTCTATTTTGGTAAATTCTGTTAAGATAATATGAATTTAAATTGAAAATTGCTAGTTCTTAAAATCAGGCATGGAGATTTGCTTGTTCCTGCAACCAAGTATCTACAGGTTGCCCATCTTTGCGGCGTAATTCAATTTCGACTACCATTACTTCTTTTGAACCAGGAGGCGCAGGTTTTTTATGGAAAATAATGTCATAATCTTCGGGATTATGTTTGCGCTCTTTTAACCATTCTTGTACTTTGGTTGTGGCAAAAAATGATTGCCCTTGCTCAAACATTCGGGTAATCTGCAATTGCAGTGTATAAGGATTTATGCGACCCATTTTTACCGCCTTTGTTAAGTAAATTTTACAACAAGTAATCTGCTTACCATAGATAATCTAATGTTAGTGCGAAGTAAGCAAACCTGCACTTTGTATGCTGTCATCTGTAGGAACAAAAGCAAAACCTAATTCAGTGAATAGTTTAAGAAAGCGTCGATGTTCCTGTAATCTGTCATCCACAGGTTGATAAGTTTTATTTGTGCTGCATGGTTTTTGAAGTCTTTGGCAGTAGCTACAACTTAGCAATGTTATAATAATACCTCACAAAAAGAATGTTAAAAAGTTGACTGCACTCCACCACTGAAGTTTTACGTACACTAAGAGGCGAGGGAACGCATTAGTTAAGGATTATTAAGCATTTTTCACTGCCTCTACAACATTTAACTACTTAATTCTGTTATAGATTGGAAAGAGGCACGCCGCTTCAAAAACTGACCAACAGACTCAGATGGTTGTTATGAAGAGCAAAAATCAAGCTATTTTCGCTTTAATTGTAAAAAGCACTATTGTCTTTTTCCCTTTAGTGCTACCTGCTACTATTGCCAGCGGACAATCTGCACCATTAGCCCCCCCAGCACTAACTCCTACTCCAGTCTTATCGAATCAGGAACGGGAAGAATTGACGCGATTACGAGCCGAAAAGCAAGTTCAATCTGATTTAAAGAGGGCTTTTAACCGTACAACTATTCTAATCAATATCTGGCTAGTTATATTAAGTCTATTTCCAGTCGCAATTATTGCTTTATTTTGGCTTCTGCGACGCGTGGTAATCCGTGAAATTGTTGATAGAGCAATGCAACAAATACACGGAATGGAAAATTTACAAAATCAGTTAACTAATGTTAAGCAAGAGGCTGAAAATGTTATTCAAGAAGCTAAAAAAATTAATTATGAATTAGAACAGGAAACGATTGCTTTACAACAAAAAATTAAAAGCGAACAAGAAAATATATCTGTCGTCACATCTGAGCTAGATTTCGCAAAAGCACAGGTTTTAAGTAGATTAGAAACTGAACTAAAGAAATCTCAAGAGAATATAAAAACTTTAGAGTCAAAATTTGCTTCTGGGCTATCTAAGTTAGAGCTTGATGCTAAACAAAAAAGAGATATAGCATTGGAAAATTTAGGGAGATTAGCATCTGTTATGGCAGAGGAACTATCTAATTTAAAGTTAGGTGTGCAACAACAGCAAGAACTAGCCGTCGCTGATTTAGAAATATCAAAGTCTGAGTTCACATCTAAACTTTCTGAATGGCAATATGATGCTCAAAAGCAAAAGGATATAGCTATTGGAAGCTTAACAGAATTACTGTCACAATTTACTATTCAATTATCAGAATTACAGGTAGAGGCTCAAAAACAAAAAGATATCACACTTTGCGATTTCGGAATATTAGATAAAGAACTTAAATTTCAGTTATCAGAATTACAGGCAGATGCTCAAGAACAAAAAAATAAAATTATTGAGAATTTAACAGTATTGCAGTCAGAGTTTGCTGATAAATTATCTGAATTACAAGTAGATGCTCAAAAACACAAAGAGCTAATTATTGAGAATTTGGAAAAGTCTGGTTCTGAATTTAGTTCGCAATTCTCAGATTTACAATGGAATGCTCAACAACAAAAAATTCTCATTTTGGAGAAGTTAGAAAGATTAGAAACTGAGTTTGTCTCGCAACTCTCTGAGTTACAATTAGATGCCCAAGAAAGAAAGGATCTTATTCTTCAAGAACTAACTGAAATTACACCTGAATCTATCTTAGAGGTAGTGAATCATGGAGTTAAGGAAGAAATACAGGAACAGCCACAACAACCAGAATTCACTGTTGATGAGTATGTAAAACAGGGAGATGAACTGTTTTCCCAAAGGCGCTATCAAGATGCGATCGCAGCTTACAACCAAACGGTTAAAATTAAACCTGATAACCCTGTGGCTTGGTTAAAACGAGGTCTAACTCTCGGAAGGTTAAAACGCTACAAAGATGCGATCGCTTCCTATGATAGAGCTATTGAGATTCAACCAGATTATCATCAAGCTTGGTGCGATCGCGGCGTTGCGTTTGGGAACTTACAACAGCATCAGCAAGCCTTTGCCTCATTTGATAAAGCTACACAAATCAAGCCTGATGATGCAGTCGCTTGGTTAAATCGCGGTCTTTCTTTAGTAACATTGGAACAATACGAAGAGGCAATAGCTTCTTTTGATAAAGCCTTGGAATTCCAACCCAACTCTTCCAAAATCTGGGATAAACGCGGTTATACTTTGGTGAGATTGGGACGCGATGATGAAGCGATCGCTAGTTTTAACAAAGCGTTAGAAATTAAGCCAGATTATGCCAGTGCCTATTACAACAAAGCAGCCTGTTACGCACTGCAAAGACAAGTTGAACTATCTTTGCTAACTCTACAACAAGCAATTGAACTTAATCCCAGGTATAAAGAAGACGCAGCAACTGACCTAGATTTTGATGATATTGCCGATGATGAGCGTTTTAAGCAGTTAGTTGCAGAGTAAAAATCTAAAAGGCATTGAGCATTAGGCAATAATCAATAAATAGTTATTCTTCCCCTTCTTCCCCTGCTCCCCCTGCTCCCCCTGCTCTTCTTCCCCAATCCCTACTCCCCACTCCCCCCAACTAGCCTATTCCGTTCGCCAGACATCGCTTTGAGTTTAGATGTAAAAGACTCAGAGCTACCGCTTTCTTCTGGAGTAAACTGCCCGATTGGGGCATGAATAGGAGCAGGTGGGAGCAGTTTTGGCTTTCGTTGATGAGGAATTGGTGATGGTGAAGGCGGTATTTCTTGTGAAACTTGTCTTTGGCTGACAGCAGACGATAACTGAAGCGTTGCTGAAGAAGCAAATTTTCCAGAAAGGGGAGACTTCAGGACAGTTTTATTGTCCCTAGCTTCCTCTTTACTTTCTTCACCTAAAGATGTTTTTTGTTCGTAACTTTTCAGTTGTAGAGTTGCAGTATTGTTTTTTTGATAGCCGTTGCGAATCTTAGCAGGTGGTAATTCAGGACTCGTAACTTTCTCTACAATAGGGTTTTTCTTGGCTAGCGGTAAAGCTGGAGCAGGCGATGAGGTTAAACTTTGAGGAAACTTGCTACAAATCATCCGTTCAAATTCCATGTTGAAATGATATGTAGCCTGATCCCGGCGCTGCCAAAATACTAAAATTTGCTGCACGGAAACAGCTTTATAGCGACCTTGATATAGTGCCTCAATCACTGCCAGGTGTAGCCAATTAAGCGGGTATTGCATTTGCCAACGCTCAACTAGCTCATTGGCAGTATAGCCACTGAGATCGAAACTATAGTTAATTAATAAGGCGATCGCTAAGTTGGCAGAGGTGTCTGGAAGTGTTGTTAACATGGAACTATTAGCTTTAGGCAATAGGTCTAAGATTTGTCACCCATCGCATATTAGCCTAGCGTGCTTTTAACTACATGGTTTTTTTCCCACGGGTTAGCGAGCCAATAGGCAGTGTTTCCTATTTTACTTATCAACTCCTGGAATGCAACCCCACATAGACTGATTTAATTGCAGATGTTCGCCCAATAGCGACTAATGCTTGATAAACCATTGCTGCAACTTCGGCGCGTGTTGCCGGACGTGAAGGTGCAAGTAGTTGGGGATCTGGATAGTTGGCAACTATTCCTCCTTGTGTGGCAGTGGCAACTGCTTTCCGGGCATAGTCGGGAATGGTATGGCGATCGCTATATACTTCTAAAACATCGCTCTCAACAGCTGGTAGTCCCAACCCGTTTACGAGGGAGACAATCACCTGTAGTCGTTGCACACTTTGCTCAGGGCGAAAAGTACGATCGCTAAATCCGCCAACAAAGCCACCACTAGCCGCGATTTGGATAGCGCTATAAGCCCAAAAATCTTTAGGTACGTCGGTAAAATCAGGGGCTGGAATTTTGGGAAATGGGTTAAAAGCGATCGTTACCAGAGTTGCATACTGGGCGCGAGTCATAGGTTTATCTGGCTGGTAGCTTCCATTGGCAAAAGCATGAGTTAAATCCATGCTGACTAATGCCTGAATAAATGGTTCTGCCCAATGTCCATCTAGTTGAAGAGACGTGGGGAGTTTTTGCGATGGAGATTCTGTTGGATCATCACAGGAATTGGTGTTAACCGCTACTTCATTGCTTGGGATCAATTCGACTAAGCCTTTGACTAAAGCAGGATTTAATTGATTACCTACGGAAACTAGCTTTTGTGTAGTGGCATTGTATAAATCAAATTCATTATTATCACGAAAAATATTATTGGCGGGATCTTCGGTATTACCTAAGTCAGGGATCGCATTGCCATTGACTAATAGACCACCTTGAGTATTTTTAGCAATCAGATTTTGACGCAGTATAGGTTGGGCGTTGCGAGAAAGTGCGATCGCGGTACGATTTTCTGATAATTTGTTATTTGCGATCGCAGGGGCGGCAAAGTCACTAATTACTATGCCTAAAGGGTTTCTTTCAAATAGATTCCGCAGTACTTCTCCCTGGCTATGACCCGCCATTACTAACCCACTAGCAGTATTTTGCACAAAGATATTATCTAAAATTACCGATTTGGCAGTGCCGGCAGTAAATACACCTTCCCGCCCACAGTCCTTCAAAGTGTTGTTAGCTAAAGTAGGTGCAGCCGATTCAATCCAGATACCAGTACCTTTGGCTGAGTTATTCGTGACAGTTACACCGAAAAGACTGGCATTATTTAGTAAGAGAAGCGTGATATATTGCATACCAAAGCTGGGGCTTTGATACTCGCCACTCCCGGAAATTACAATCTCTATACCTTTGTTCGCTTCGTTACCCACCACTGTCGCTCTTTCAGGGACGATCAGTGGGAACACCTCACCATTAGCAGCGCTGTAAGTCCCCGATTCAAGATGAATTTTCGTAAGGATTCTGGTTACTTTTAAAGCACGGGTGAGGGTTTTAAACGGACTCAACCGTGAACCAGTATTGGTATCATTCCCTGTCATAGGGTTGACATAGAGTGTGACGACGAGGGTAGAGTTCACCATTGATAGTTGAGAGTCAATTTTTTTAATTATGACAATCATAAATAACACTACTTGTAGCAAACTTTTTCAAAGTAGTATTTTTGTCTATAAAAATATATCCACATTACTTTTTCTTGTAAGCAGATAATCTGTACACACAAGTTATATATTTTGATCTCGGCGTTCCAAGTTCTAAGTTTGAAGTTCCAAGTTTTCAGAGCAATCCAAATATTTTTTTTAGGGCGCTGTCTTAGCCGCACAGCCATTCCCTTAGCCAAGAGCGATGTGTAATGACAAGACTACTCCCGTTAGCGCAGCGTTCCGCTCTCAAGGAGAATTTCTGATGAACGGAAAGCTCCGCTCCAAAAAAGTTTGAACTTTTAGAGCTTCCGGCCCTGCTTTATAGAATTAGATGCAATAAATATTCACCTCCCTCAAAGCCTCTCTCCTTCTAAAAGAAAGACTTTAAGGCTTACTCCCCAACGCTAGCAGGCTATGCATTACCCGGATTTTTCTTAAGATTTGCGAAAGCTTCACTCAGGTTTTTATAACCCTATTCGTTCGTTATTGATTCTCAATAAAAACGCAGCTTGAGCGAAAGTATTAAACACAAATTTGTCAAGTATGCCTAACCCCTCAGTTTTGAAAATAGTTATAAAACCAGGGTTTCAAGATTGTAAAGAAAGATGTGGGTAACGCATAGCCTTTAATTTTAGATAAAGTCGAGCTTGTATCCCGTCGTGATAGCCGATACTTCATTTAGCGACGGGGAATATTACACATTCTCATCCAGAATTGTTCCTTCTATATTGGCTCCAGACAAATTTGCTCCGCTCAAATTTGTCTGATTTAAATCTGCTTGGGTGAGGTTTGCTTGGGATAAGTCGGCTACAGTTAAGTCTGCACCGCTCAAATCGGCTCCATCTAAATTCGCTCCTATCAAACTAGCTTCTTGCAAATCTGCTTCACTCAAGTTAGTTTCAATCAGTTTAGCAACCGTCAAATCAGCCTGACTCAAATTAGCTCCATCCAAGATAGCTCCATCCAAGATAGCTCCATCCAAGATAGCTCCGCTTAAGTTGCTACCACCGAGGTTAGCATTGCTCAAATCTGCTCCATTTAAGTCTGCTTCAATCAAACTGGCTTGGGCTAAATTAGCGTGACTCAGATTAGCTCCATCTAAAATTGCTCTATCTAAAATTACGCCACTGAGATCGGCTTGCCTTAAGTTTACCTCGCTCAAGTTGACACCAGTAAAGTCTCTGACACCTGCGGCATAGTTTTTCAGGAGTTGATCTGCTTTCATATCTGTCGCTGTGTTAAGGAACGTTTAATCGAGGCTATTCAGTTTACTCAGACAGGCAGTAAATCCCCAGCACGCGCCACGGAGGATTGGTGTAGTGAATCAAACCAGAGTGAATATCGAATCACCTTTATCTAGATTAGTCATCCTCAACTACCAGCGCTACTATCTAGAGTTGTGATTTTTTTTCATACTTAGGAGGGATGTTGAGGGATTTAAAAATTACCGAAAGATGGCATGAAAAAAGAACCACGTGCCTTAGAAGATATTCAAACCTATGTGCGTAACGTCGCTTTCTGGCTAACAAATTGATTTTTTTGATTAATTGCCGCGATACCCAAAATATTGGGTATCGCTGCGGGTGTTTACGTTTCCCCACCAACCACTACATCTCGAATTCGTAGACTAGGGCCACCACAACCTACTGACAAACCGTTTTGCCCTCCTTTTCCACAACCACCGGATTCATCCCAGTAAAAATCATCACCAATTGCCTCAATATCCGCTAATGTTTGGAATACATTCCCCGAAAGCGTTACATCCCGTACAGGTTCAGCAATTTTGCCGTTTCTAATCATCCACGCTTCCCCAGCACTAAAGGTGAACATTTCTCCATTTGTCATCCCACCTAACCAATTACGGGCATACACTCCTTCTTTGATATCGGTAAATAAATCTTTGACTGGTGTTTTACCCCGTTCAATCCAGGTATTTGTCATCCGCACAATGGGAGTAAAGTGATAGTTGAGGCAGCGAGCGTTACCTGTAGGCGCTTCCTCCAATTTGCCAGCAGTTTCACGAGAATGTAAACGTCCAACTAAAACTCCATCTTTAATTAATTGAGTAGTAGTAGCAGGCGTGCCTTCATCATCGTAAAAATAACTCCCGCGATGTCCCTCAGGAGCAGCACCATCCAAAATTTGGAGTTCTTCTGGACCAAACCGCCGCCCAATGGTCATAACTTCCAACAGATCGGGGTTTTCGTAAGCCATATCGGCCTCAGAAAGATGTCCAAAAGCTTCGTGGACAAACAAACCCGTTAAAATTGGATCAATGACTACGGTATAAGTATTGCCTTTCACCGATGGCAGAGATAAAGCTGCGATCGCTCTTTGAGCTGCACTTTTGACCTGTTCATCTAAATCAGTTAAATCTTCGTAAGCTTTGCGAGAGCCAGTAGTTTCCCGTCCAGTTTGCACGGTTTCGCCATTTTTGGCGGTAGCCGCAAAGCGCATTTCCATATCCACCCAAGATTGCTCGATCAAAGTGCCTTCTGAGGTAGCGATGATCACTTTTTGGGCGCTGTCACCGTAACGCACCGAAGTAGTAGTAATCCGGCGATCAACGCTTTTGAGCAATTCAGTATAGCGATCGCACAATTGTTTCTTATTCGAGAGTGGGATTTTTCGGGGATCTGTGCCTTTTAGGGGTAGAACGCATACTGCTTGCACCGGGTCAATGGGTGCAAGTAAAGTTTCTTCATCACCAACCATCCGCGCAGCCGCGATCGCTTCTTCTATCCGATCCTTAATTGTCGCTAGCTGATTAAAGCAGCTCAAACCCCATCCACCTTTATAACAGGCGCGAATATGTCCACCAATAGAGATGCCTTCACTAAGGGTTTCTACCTTGTCGCCACGCAACAAGATATCAGTTCCCTCTGCTTCTTCAAGGCGAATCATTAGATAATCTACACGCTCTGAGTAGCGGGCGATCAGATCAGAAATTAAATTTTGTGCGTCAGCAAGTGTACTCGGCATTTCCAGGTAGTAACAATGACGAACTGCATTTATTTTGCAATTATTTGGGGAATATCTGCTACTCAATGTCGGAACTGCCCATGAATTCATCACCTAGAGTATGTTTGAGAAGTTTGTAAGGCGATCACTGACTCTTATTACTTCCTTTTTTAGGATGGGTTAAGAACTGAATGATGTGCTAAGGTAATTAAGTGAGAATAAAATTCGGTTACAGCGTTTGTTTTTAGTATTGACAGGCTTTTCCCTTTTGGTCTTAACAAGCTTGTCTCCGAAATCTAAATCTCTACACACCTATGATTTTGGAGATAACGCATGTCAATTTATGTAGGTAATCTATCCTACGAGGTCACACAAGAAGACCTCACCTCTGTTTTTGCCGAACATGGTTCTGTAAAACGGGTTCAGTTGCCTACTGACCGTGAAACAGGCCGCCCACGTGGTTTTGCTTTCGTAGAGATGGGTACAGAAGCTGAAGAAACAGCTGCCATTGAAGCTCTTGATGGTGCTGAGTGGATGGGACGTGATCTCAAAGTTAACAAGGCTAAACCCAAGGAAGATAGAGGTGGTTCCTTTGGTGGTGACCGTCGCGGCGGCGGTGGTGGTGGATACTCTCGAGGACGCTACTAAGCTTTAAGATTAAAAATTAAGTTTTAACGTCTTAAGGGCAGAATCATTATCTGCCCTTTTTGCTCTCCGGTCTACTGGATGGCTTGAAATTGCCCAGTACCAATTAAGTAGGAGATGAAAATGACCCAAGTATTTGTGGGCGAAAATGAAGGGATTGAGTCAGCCTTACGTCGCTTTAAAAGGGAAGTTTCTAAAGCAGGTATTTTTCCAGACATGAGAAAGCATCGTCACTTTGAAACACCTTTGGAAAAACACAAGCGCAAAGAAGTCGCAAGGCACAAACAACGTAAAAGAAATTTCCGTCGCGATTGAAAAGAAGTAATATCTACGGTAACCTACGCTTACGCACTCTCTCATTAGATTTTTAGCTATCGAAGAGGCGATCGCTACACTGCTGTATGTAAATCTAAAGGGTAGGTTCTGACAAAGCCATTACTGATCTATGGGATGGGACAATGTAAATAATATTGTGTCCCTCAACTGACATAAAACTTTTTATCGTTACTTCCAGGGTGGCGATCGCTACTTTGGGCGGGTAATATTCCACCTGTAACCCTCCTCCTGACGGAGAAGGGTCGAAAGTAGCATGGAAAACCCAAATTGGCCGGGCTGCTGAGATAGAGATTGAGCATACATCCACTCCCAAGAGCGATCCGCAGCTTATTGAGTAATTCGTCGATTTGAAAGGGTTTGGGCAGGAATGCTGTTGCCCCTGCCTCTAAACTCCGCTAATGATTTTCCTAGAATACGCTGGCACTCAAGACGATAAAAATAGAACAGATTAGCAGATGCTTGTAGGTGAACTATTAGCTCAAAGCCATCCATATTATGCATGACTCAATGAACAGAATCACATCTGGATTGTGTTTAGTTACTACCAGATAGCACCTGTTTACAGGAAAATCACTGATAACTGTGAAGCACTATATTTTACTCAGGAATTGAGATGTGCTTATCATGATTTTGTTTTTCGTTCAGTATGATTTACTGGGTTTGAGACACTTTTTCCTCTTGAGTAGAAAGAGAGCGAATTAACTCCCGAATCACATCCGTTGCTGGTCTCCCCGTCATTGAACAGTATTGTTCAAGCTTTTGTGCCTCACCTGATGTGAGATTGATTGTAAGTCGTTTAGCAGCCCATTTTTTATTCATTTAGTAGACAAACCAGCTATATTTTTAAACTACTTCTCTAATATCAGTCTTTTAAGCTGCTACTACAATGGTATAAGTAATGACATTTAAATTAAGTAATCATGAAGCAAGATATTACGTTTTTCTAAGCAATAGTGAAAATATAGGTTATATTCTCGAATATAAAGTTTAGCTACTTTTAGGGCAGTAATTAACAATAAAATGTAAAAGAAATATTGAAGTAAATAAACACAATAAGTATTCTCACCAACTGTTGTCATATTTTAAAGAATTAAAATGATCTAGTAAAGCAAGTCACCAAAACATATGCCAATAATATATCAACAGCATATTTAATCACATCAAATGACATTCCCTACTTTTCTGCAATATCTAGCAGAGTATATGAAATTTGGCGTTATCCATTACTGCAAATTTTCCATTTCCACACCTAGAACTTTTTTCAAAAGAAAAGCCTCCTCATTTATGAGGAGGCTTTTCTTTTAAAGAATAGAACCTGGCATCGAGCTATTTTTGCGTAGGGCTACCCCTAAACTATCGTGGCCGCAGCAGCGTTTCACCTCTGAGTTCGGGAAGGGTTCAGTGTGGTTCCACCGCG
>JAHHHR010000011.1 GCA_019359245.1 Nostoc desertorum CM1-VF14
TGGACTGACAAACTCTGATCCAAGTATTACATGGTATCACCGCTATCAGATCCACAAACACCTTGAAACCTTACACAGTAAGGTATTAATTCCTCTTACCTTCAAAAATGAGCGAACGTACAGTAATGATTTTGGCCGTTCCAGTGCGATCGCGGAAGTGAATACAGCGCAACCAAATATTGTGAGAACTATCAATTTGTTTCAGTACCGTATCGACATGATTGCTGGTAAATAATTCCAGGTTGTCTGGATGAAAAGTCAGGAGAGTTAGCATATAGCCATCCTAATTGAGCCGTAAGAAAGTACTATGACTCATGTTGAGCGATAATTTATTTGACTACAAGGACACATAAAATGTCAAAGCTTACGGTTTATGACGGTGAATAGACATATTGCAATCCCCTTGGTGTTAATGATATTTTACCCCGGAAGATCCTCCCAACCCCTCTTAAAAAAGCTTGCTATAATTCCCTCTTTTTTAAGCCATAAGTTTGGATTAAGGCTAAAACTCATTTTCAAAGTCAATTTTTTTCTCTTTTCCCAGATTTAGGGCGAGTAGCTTTCGCTGGTGTTGACTTATTTTGTAGAATTGCAATTTCCCTCTGTGCATCTTGATAACTATCTTTTTCACCTTGCTGTTGGAATAGTTTTGCAGATTTTCTGAAATCTGCGATCGCTCCCTGTTTATTTTTCTGCTTAGTGCGAATTACGCCCCGATTATAGTAGGCTAAGGCATTGTTAGCATTAATTGCTATCGCTCTTGAATAATCTTGATTTGCAGCTTTTTTATTTCCTAGTTCGAGATAGGCATTACCACGGTTGTTGTAAGCAGCGACATCATTAGGATTTAGTTTAAGTGCTTCGGTGTAATCCTCAATAGCGCCTTTATAATCTCCGAAAGAAGAGCGGTGAATACCTCTATGAATGTAAGCCGCAGTAAATTTAGGATCAATCTTTAAAATAGCGTTATAATCTTCAGTAGCTTCGAGTTTATTTCCTAGATCGCTGTAAATATCACCACGATTAAGATAGGCTTCTATGTATTTAGGATTAATATTAATTGCGTCCGTATAATCTTTAAGTGCTGCATATTTTTGCTTATTAATAGATTGAGTTAAACCCCTTTGATAAAAAGCTTTAGCATCACTCGGATTAATCTTAATTACTGTATTAAAATCTTGGATTGCTTCAAGTCTTTGTCTGAGGCGACGGCTAAGGATTCCTCGCTGCAAGTAGGCTTCGGTATACTGAGGCTTGAGAGCGATCGCTTTGCTAAAATCTGCCATTGCTGCTTTATGATCCTTCACTTGAACACGGGCTAACCCGCGGCCATAGTAAGCATAAGCATTCTCAGAATTTAATTTAATTGCTTGGGTATAGTCTGCGATCGCTTCTTTATACTTGCCTAATTCCGAAAAAGCAAATCCTCGGTCAAAATAGGCATTAGCATCTTGAGGATTAAGCAAAATGGCTTGGCTAGAGTCTGCTTGTGCTTGCTCATAGTCTCCTAATCGATAATAAGCATCGCCTCGCCTATTATAAGCCAGAGCATTTTGCGGATCTAATTCAATAGCCTGATTAAAATCTTCAACTGCTTCCTCATAGTTTCCTGCTTCATATCTGCTTACACCTTGTTGGTAGAATGTCTGTTGAGCATCAGTTAAAGGTTTTGATGACCTTAATTGCCACGCTCCAATACCAAGTGCGATACAGCCAGTTATCCCCGCCATAACTAATAATAGTTTTTTCTGATGTTGTCTTTGCTGATCGTGCTTAATATTTGTTATCTTTTTAAGGTCGTCTAAAACTTCAGTTGCATACTGGTAGCGCTTACGATAGTCAAAACGCACCATTTTATTAATAATTATTGCTAATTTTCTATTAATTTTTAGGTTTTTGTTCCACCAAACTATTTCACCTGTCAGCCGATTTTTCTGAGTTCGCAAATTAGATATTTCGTTTCCAGATAAGCCTAAAAGTGCTGCGATCGCAACGATACCTAAAGCATATATATCGCTGTTATATTTGAGATTGCCGTTAACTTGTTCTATAGGTATATATTCGAGATTATCATTAGGGATGGCTTTATTAACAGTACCAAAATTAACCAAAACGAACTTCTGATCTGATTTACGGCGAATGATATTAGCTGGGTTAATATGTTGATGAATCACGCCATTGCTATGTAAAATCACCAAAACTTCTAATATTTCTGATAAAAGACTAATTACTTGATCTTCCGTCAGAGGTTGTCCCTGGATAATTTCATCACTTAGAGGATTTCCAGGTATGAATTCTTGGACTATATAGAATTCTTCCTTTTCTTCAAAATAAGCAATTAGCTTTTGAAGCTTCTCGTGCTTCTGTCCTAGTTTTTCTAAAGTTTCTGCTTGACTAGCAAACAAGCTGCGTAAGATTGTTAAAGCTTGAGGATTGCTACTAGGAGGAGATAACTGTTTTACTATAAATTCGCTACTAGGAAGATTAATATCTTCAACTAGATAGGTTTTGCCATTCTCACTATTAGTGAGAACTTTTAGTATTTGATAATGTCCATTGAGTAAATGACTATTCATTAATATAAATATAGTATTATAAATGGTTTGATTATAGCTTAGGTGTTATTACTGTTGAGCTTTAGATATAAAGATTTATTTCTTTTAAAGAATATCACCACATCACAGAGTAAAAGGGTGGTGTCAACCACAAGCCGCTTAAAAAACTTAATTTAGTTTGGTGTGGTGGAAGCCGAATTTCAGAAATAGTAGCCATGACGGAACAATGGCATCCCAAGGATGGACTGTAGATCGCATTGTCAGCCGAAACAATCGCATTGTTAGCCGAAACAATCGCATTGTCAGCTGAAACAATCGCATTGTCAGCCAAAACAATCGCATTGTTAGCCGATGTATCAATAATGCAAGGAGAAAATAGTTATTCTCTCCTGTGGATAGAAGGAATTAGAGCTAGGTTTTACGCTGGCACGACAAATTTCTCACTACCAGCCAGTCCAAAAGCAGCATGAATGACTTGCAAAGCTTTAACACCCTGCTCTTGTGCCACGACACAACTAATTTTAATTTCTGAGGTGGCAATCATTTGAATATTAATTTGGTGTTCGGCTAACGCTCCAAACATTTTAGCGGCAACACCTGGTTGTCCCACCATACCAGCACCTACAATACTTACCTTAGCGATCGCACTATCTAAAACAACTTCACCCCATCCTAATTCTGCTGCTACTTGAGTAAGCATTTCTTTTGCACTTTCCCCGTCTATTCGCGAGACTGTAAAGGCAATATCTCGTCTGGGAACACCATCAATCACCCGACAGCGCTGAGATTGGATAATCATATCAACGCTGATATTATGTTGCGCTAACAGTCCAAACAGCTTCGCCGCCATCCCCGGCCGATCTGGCAATTGGCGAATAGCAAGACGCGCTTGGTTCAAATCGAGAGCTACACCACGAACCGCAGAGGAGTAGAGAGAGACGCGATTAATCGCGTCTGTACTAGGGAGTGAGGGGGATAAAAGAATTAATTTATCTTCCCCTGCTCCCTCTGCCTCCCCTGCCTCCCCTGCTTCTCCTCTGCCCCCTGCTCCCTGCCCCCCTGCCTCTATCTCAAAGGCGCTGCGGAGTGCGTTGACGGCGCGATCGCATTCGGTTGCATCGACTACGCAACTTACTTTCACTTCGCTGGTGGAGATCATCTGGATGTTTACACCTGCTTCTGCCAAGGTGGCGAACATCTTTGCAGCTACACCAGGACGGCCAATCATGCCTGCACCTGCAATACTGACTTTGGCAATGTTATGTTCTACCATTACCTCGGCTTCGTCAGATTTGGGGTTAGATGGACTCCTCAGTGCTGGGGCGATCGCTGCTGCTACTGCTTCTGCCCGTTTTAATATTGGTGCGGTGACAGTAAATGCTATGTCATTACTGTTACCTTCATGAACTGACTGAATAATTAAATCTACGTCTATTTTTTGCCGACAAATTTCGCCAAATAACCTTGCTGCTACGCCTGGTTTATCGGGTACGCGCAACAAAGCAACCTTCGCTTGGTCAGTGTCAAATTCTACAGCATCCACCGGACGGGCAATTTCTAGATTGATTAGCGATCGCCCTTGGGGTTTGGCTGATGTTACCCAAGTACCAGGGGCATCCGTCCAGCTAGACCTAACTACTAAGGGAACACCATAGTTGCGAGCAATTTCCACAGCGCGGGGATGCAGCACTTTCGCCCCTAAGCTAGCTAGTTCCAACATTTCATCGCAGGTGATAGCATCCATCAACTGGGCTTCGGCAACTAAACGGGGGTCTGTAGTTAAAATCCCTGGAACATCTGTATAAATCTCACAAAAATTTGCTTGTAATGCGGCTGCGATCGCCACCGCCGAAGTATCAGAACCACCACGCCCCAAAGTTGTAATTTCCATTTCTCCGGCGTTGGATGTGCCTTGAAAGCCTGCTACTACAACTACTTTACCTGCATTGATGTGGCGAGTTAGACGAGTAGTTTCAATATGTAAAATCCGAGCGCGGCTGTGTTCGGCTTCGGTAACAATTCCTACCTGAGCGCCAGTCATAGAAATTGCTGGTTGTCCGAGTTCCTGCAAAGCCATACTAAGTAAGGCGATGGTGACTTGTTCCCCAGTGGAAAGCAGCATATCCATTTCCCGACGGTTGGGATTTGAAGAAATTTCATTTGCTAGTTTGACGAGTCCATCGGTGGTTTTGCCCATTGCCGAAACCACTACTACAAGTGAGTTTCCAGCTTTAACAGTTTTGTAAACGCGTTGTGCAACAGCTTGAATCCGTTCGACTGAACCGACAGATGTACCACCGTATTTCTGAACTATGAGCGCCATAACTTTTATGAAATCAATTGTGTCTGTTTTGCTCAATGCCTCCGCCGGGTTAGGAAGCCTTGAAGATATTAATAGATATTTAGTTTACTAAAGATTGTGTAGCATACCCAATCATAAGTTGATTATTCAAAAACTACATCTTCGTAAAGTGCTGCTATTGTTTCCTCAAAATCCACGCTGTTGAGTCGAAATGATTTATCTTCTGCTGTGTAAGATTGTAAAACCCAAAGCCTCTGCTCATTGCGTCGAAAACACTCGACCCTCTGACGTTTTGTATTAATTAAAACATACTCTTGCAGACTTTCCAGCGTTTGATAATCGGCGAATTTGTCGCCCCGGTCAAAGGCTTCGGTAGAATTAGATAAGACTTCGACAATTAAACAGGGAAATCTTTTATAAGCTGGCGTTTCTTGATCTCGTTGGTCGCAAGTAACGATAACATCGGGATAATAAAAGCGATTTAGAGATTCAATTCTGGCTTTCATGTCAGCGATGTAAACACGACAACCAGAGCCACGCACATGATTACGCAGGAGAGATGCCAGGTTAAGAGAAATGGTAACGTGTGCGTCAAGCGCTCCAGCCATTGCGTAGATGTAGCCATCTATATATTCATGTTTGACAGGGTTTTCTTCCTCTATTTGGAGGTACTCTTCAGGGGTAAGGTAGTTTTGTTGGGGCGAGGCTATCATATTTGAAACTTCAAGGTTGAAACGATACTGATTTCTAGGGTGAAGTTAGTAATTTATTTATTTTGTACCAAATAAGCGATCGCCTGCATCTCCCAACCCAGGAATAATATAGCCATGTTCATCCAAATGCTCATCAATGGCGGCGGTATACAATGGCACATCTGGATGTATTTCACAAAAATGCTTGATACCTTCCGGTGCAGCGAGTAAGCAGACAAACTTAATTGATAAAGGATTAGTTGATTTCAGGCGTTCTACAGCTGCTACAGCCGAATTCCCAGTAGCCAGCATTGGATCGACCACAAGCATATCTCGCTGGTCAACATCATGAGGAACTTTAAAATAATACTCAACAGCAATTAGGGTTTTCGGGTCACGGTATAAACCAATATGCCCCACCCGTGCTGATGGCATCAACTCCAGCATCCCATCCAAAATTCCCTGTCCTGCCCGCATCACAGAAACTAGCACCAACTTTTTCTCAGGAGCAAGCATGGGTGCATTCATCGTAGCTAGTGGTGTTTTAATCGGTTCATATTTGAGCGGAAAATCCCGTGTGACTTCATAAGCTAACAACAGGCTAATTTCTTTAAGAAGAGTGCGAAATTCTGTTGTGCTAGTTTCAGCTTTACGCATCAGCGTTAATTTGTGCTGAATCAATGGATGTTCAATTAGTGTGACTTGGTTATGCATATTTTAGTCAATAGTTATTTGATAGCTGATTGTTTTAGTATCACGCCTAATTTATGAAGGCACTTTGCTGAAATTAAAAATTCTTTTCAAGCTAAAATACTGTGCCATCACTATCTATTTGGATAGGAGATGTACCACCTATTCTCAGTTCAGCAGCAATTTTGCGCCCAGCTGTCCAGGTTCCACCTTGAAGGATTTTCACCAGTGGTAATTCTTCGGCACTCATACCCAACTTTTCGCGCACTGTCGCGGCAATCTGATCCAAAAGAATCACAGTCAGAGCACGCCATTCAACTATAACTTCTGATCCTACTGAGTGGGGCGATGCCTGCGGCGGGCTACGCCTACGCAAAACATCTGTATATTTCGGATTAATCAATCCCAAATCAATACACAATCCCCCATTTCGATATTCTGGTAATCCAGTCAGGGCATCTAAACCAGTTATTACCAAACCGAGTTCCTGTAATGGTTCTAATAAAGAGTATGTCAGCCACTGAGACAATTTGTGAAATGGCACTAAACCATCATCAGCAATTGCTAGATGTTGCCAAACATCTCCCAAATTCACCCCAGCAATTTCTAATCTGCTAGGCCAAATTTCACTCAGTCCTTCTAAAACTGCATTGAAAACAGTTGCAGTTGCTAACTGTCCGTTTTGAGATCTGCCCAAGAGATAATTTACCAAATTCCCTGGACGGGGGTTTTCATTCCCAAATAAATTAGGTGAATCAACTAAAACTTGACCTAATTTTTGTAATAATTTCAACCGCCCAGGAATCCCCACCAAAGGATTATTTGTATTTACCTGAAACCCAGTTGTGAGTTCTGCTTCTGTAAATACTTGCAATCTTTGAGCATCTACTTGAGGCAAATTATGACTCGAAAAAGCTCCTTGACGAAACATTTGGAAACTGGCTACAGCCAACCCTTCCGATCGCACCAAATTTAACCCAGTCTCCTGCTCATCATAACGCCAATCATTCCCCGCCCCCGCATCTAACAATACGCTGACAATTACCAAATCAAACTTAGCAGCAGCTTTTTCCAAAGGCGTTAGTCCCGCTAGCTGGCTATCTAACTGGGTTAAACGCGGTACACCACCAACCTCAAAATGTCGCCAACGACTGTGAAATGGAATTTCGAGATTCGGGTACTCGCCGCGTATGACTTCGATTACATAATCTGCTACTTTTGTCAACTGCGTTAAATCGCAACTAAAATAACGCGACTTTCCCTCAATTGCCAATCCAAACAGTTGCCCACAACGTTCCCGAATCGCCGCCGGCGAACGAAGATATGCAATTAATTCTTTTTTGTCATTTGTCATTAGTTATTCTCCCCCTGCCTCCCCTGCCTCCCCTGCTCCCCCTGCCTCTCCTCTCCACTCCCTACTCCACCAACTCTCGTCCCTTCACCTGAGCCAAACCATCTGCATCTAACACATCCCCTGTAGTGTAATATCCAGCAGCTTTCTTAGCCTCCATTTCTACCCGTGCATCGGGGGGAATCAAATCGTCTGGGATGGGTATCCTTTCCACAATCTCAATTCCCGACTGAATTATGGCGTTGTACTTCATATTACTCATCGACACCATCCGGTCAATGCGGGTGATGCCCAACCAATGCAACACATCCGGCATCAATTCTTGAAACCGCATATCTTCCACCCCAGCGACACATTCTGTACGGGTAAAGTAGGCATCAGCGCGATCGCCTCCTTCTTGACGCTTCCGGGCGTTGTAAACTAAGAATTTCGTCACCTCTCCTAAAGCGCGACCTTCTTTGCGGCAATAGACAATTATACCCACACCGCCTTCTTGTGCCGTTTGGACGCACACTTCAATGCCATGTACCAGATAGGGGCGACAGGTGCAGATATCTGAGCCAAACACATCAGAACCGTTGCATTCATCATGAACCCGCACTGCTACAGGTTTATTGGGATCTGCGATCGCAGCTAAATCACCGACAATATACACTGTTACGCCCCCAATTGGCGGCAAAAATACCTCCAAATCTGATCGGCGTCACCAATTCTGGAAACATCCCGCCAGTTTGTTCAAATAAAGCGCGACGCAACTGTGATTCTGCAATGCCGAAGCGTTTGGCAATTCCTGGTAAATACCAAACTGGTTCAACTGCGGCTTTGGTGACAACCAAATCACCGCCTGGTTTCATAATCTTGCCATCTACCTGCAAACGACCTTTCTCTACTGCATCTTGCAGTTCCGGCATATTAATGTGAGCTTGAGTAATAGCGATCGTGGGACGAATATCATATCCTTGTTGGCAATACGATGCAAAAACCTCAGATGCGTTGGCGTAGCCCGCCGCAGGCATCGCTCCAAATGGGTCGAGGGAACTATCTTATCAGGGTCAGCCCAACTAGGGTGAGGTCCAATATGCTCTACTGGAGATGTATTCGTCAGATCCGCTCGATGATCCGACTGCAAAGCACCGCTAGCTACTGCTAGAGCACGATAAATCGCATAACTGCCAGAGTGAGTACCAATTACATTGCGATGTGCCTGCTTAGTTAGCGTGGCAATAATCGGCCCGCGTTCCGTAGCGTTGGCTGCTCCCCATTGAATGGGGATTGGTTTAGGGCCAAAGCTACTAGGATGAGAAGTAAGAACAATATGCCTGGAAACGTCGTTTTGCTTTGGCATAATCATTATTTTTTTGGGGATGTTTTTATCAGCTATTAGTCACTAAGGATCTGTCAACTACCTGTAGTCAGTTTTTATTTTTATGGCTCTAAATGTCGAGTGTGGTATTAGTCGTATACTGCATACAATAAATAACACAGAAATTTTATAATTAGCAATAAATTACCGCAATTTTAAAGATGGCTTTAAAAATCATTTAATAGATATATTTTGTGAGAAAGTTAATACAAAGGTATATTCACTGATCTCAAATTCATGGATTCTTTATCTATCAATTCCTTACTTGAAGAGTTGAAAAACCCAGATGCCACAGTCCGCGAAAAAGCAACCAGAAAAATCTGGCGAATTTGGTTTCAGCAAAAGGGAATCTATGGGCTGGAAATAATTGATCGCAGTCAGAAGCTACTGGATGCAGGTGAAATTGCTGAAGCCGAAACAGCACTGACAGCATTAATCAAAGACCAGCCAGATTTTGCCGAAGCTTGGAACCGCCGGGCTTTTCTCTATTACAGTATTGGAGATTATCAAAAATCTTTGGCAGATTGTCAGATGGTTGTGCAGATAAATCCGATACATTTTGGGGCACTTCACGGCATGGGTTTGTGTTATGCAGCACTAGGAGAATATAGCGAAGCCATCAAAGCTTTTAAAGGCGCTCTAGAAATTCAGCCCTATTCGCTAGTGAATCAAAAGTTGATTCTAGAATGTACATTTAGATTTAGCTACAACGGCAAATAAGAGAGAGCACCATACTGTTTTATGAATCCGTCATTACCCTCATCAACAGCAATTAATCGCCTTAATCGCCGCAATTTTATTCAATACTGTTCTATCTGGATTGGTAGTAGCTTCATTGCTGGTTGTACTAACAGCAACCAACCGTCAATTAGCAATTCTCGGTTGGATAAAGTTACATTTGGCACGAACTGGATAGCACAAGCAGAACACGGCGGATTTTACCAGGCGATTGCCACGGGTATCTACAAAGACTACGGTTTAGATGTAACTATCAAAATGGGTGGCCCGCAGGTTGCCAGTGGTACTCAATTGTTGATGGGGGGTGCGGTAGATTTCTTCATGGGTTATGGCATAGATGCCGTGAATGCCATAGCACAAGGCATTCCCAAAATCACAGTCGCAGCAATTTTTCAGAAAGATCCCTGGTGTCTTATTGCACATCCCAACCCAGGAATTAAAACCCTTGCCGACCTCAAAGGCAAACCAATTTATGTCTCTGCTTCTGCTAATATTACCTATTGGCCTTTACTCGAAGCTAAGTATGGTTTTACCGAAGATCAAAAGCGCCCTTACAACTTTAATCCTGCTCCTTTTCTGATTGACAAAAACTCAGCCCAGCAAGGTTATATTACGTCTGAACCCTTTGCTATTCAGAAGCAAGGTGGTTTTCAGCCAGTAGTATTTTTATTAGCAGATTATGGTTATCAACCCTATGCAACCACTATTGAAACAAAAAAAGAACTAGTAGAAAAAAATCCTGAATTAGTGCAGCGATTTGTTGATGCCTCAATTAAAGGTTGGTATAGCTACCTGGAAAATCCCCAACCAGGGAATCAATTAATTAAAAAAGATAATCCAGAAATGACGGATGAGCAACTTGTTTATAGTATTCAAAAGATAAAAGAATATGGAATTATCCTTTCTGATGCCGCAGAAAAGCAAGGTATTGGGACGATGAGTGATCAAAAGTGGACATCACTCTTTGAGAGCATGGTTGATACTAAAATTTCTAAATCCAACGTTAATTACAAGGAAGCATACACCTTGCAATTTGTGAATAAAGGGGTAGACTATTACAAGAAGTAGGCCGCTTGCTATTCTCCAGATTTTTAGCTATTTCTCAAAGTGGAGTATCTAATTCAGTCTCAACATCTGAGTTGATTTCCACTTCAACACTCTCAACAGCTTGGCGCAATGCTAAAAAAGCCTCCTTTAAGGGTTGACTAACTGCACTGTCTGGTTCTGCAAGCACAAGCTTTTGATACTCCTCCACAAACTGCATCCGTAAACGATGAAACAAGTGCAAAAAATGCCGTAAAAAACCAAGACAATCAAGTACTACAATCTCTATACCTCCTGTCTTTTCATAGAGATTAGCAGCATAGTCTTCTACATCTTTATCCATAGTTTCAGTAGTTATAAATATGTAATTATCAATTTTATATCCAGTTTGTTCTACTCTTCGTGTAATTTTTTGAAGAGCATTATTGATGTCATTTATAGTAATACGTTTCATTTTCATCTCGTAGCTGGTTACTAAATTGCTACCATTTATGAGTCTGATTTCAATATCACCTAAAGAACCAGTTTGTTTATCAGCCGCATTGTGACTTTCAAGCGGTAAACATCGTTCTCCTAAATTTTCTGAGGCTGATTGATAAGCAGCAGCTACAATAAGCACTGGCAAACGACTTGCTCTCGGACAATCCAAATGCTGTTTAATAAGTTTTACAATTGCTTCAGCAGAAAGAGGAATTGCCTGAGCATCAAGAGTGTTTAAATTAGCAATAAGACTTTGAATTCGTTGATTTTTCTCTTTTTTGATAATCAAAAGCCATTTTATAGTTTCTACAATAAGGTCTTTTGTTGCTACACGCTCTGTATAAACATCATCAAATAGCTGAATAACAGTCTGGTATAATATTGCAGGTTTTCCTATTAACTTAGCGTCTAAAGTTAAAGGTATTGCTTTAGTACGAAGTGCAGGTGTTAAAAAAGCAGTTGTTGGGTTGCATACATCTTGTAAGTTACGTTCATTAATAAAAAATGCTATATATGATTCATCATAAAAACGACCAGAGTAAGAATCTTTTGTGCCGATTTCAGTAAATGGCTTACGAATATCTAGATGGGGTTGATGAACTTTCGCTAACAAGCAAGCTAATAGAAGCCTTATGCCAGACTTATTTTGAGGATGTCTACACACAAATTCGACTCTATCAACAATTTCTGGAGCAATCATCATTGAATCGCCCGTTCTAATGTATTCGGATGCTCTATCAAAAGCTGAGTTAAGAATCTCTGGAGGCGTTGACATAATAGCTGTTTTAGACTTTTTGGACTTACTTTGAGATATTATTTGTACAGGTTGATATTCTAAGTCATAGTTTGTCCATAGGACTTCTGTACGTAACTTTTTGACAGAGTGACAGTACTTTGACGGTGCTGGAATACGTCGCCAGTCACCATATAGTTCCTCCATTAGGGTACAGTCGTATCCTGAGATAGCAACTTTAGCATTGACATTGTGAAGGACATAAGCTAATTTATGATGTTCTTCATCTGTCATCTCATACCCATAAGCATTACTGTCGCCACGAGAATCATGTGGATAAGGAGGGTCACAGTAAAAAAGTGTTTCTTCGCTGTCATATCTTTGAATAACTTCAATTGCTGGGCAGTTTTCTATTTGAACTCGCTGAAATCTTTGAACTATTTTAGAAAGGTCATCTATACTCCCTAACCATCTTGAGACAGCCCCAGCCATACCTGCACGACTTGTCAACAAACAATGTGCCCATCTACCGGAGCTTGCTGTCTGAGCTAATCCTGTTCTTACTTGTCTAGCTCGGACAAAAAATCGTCTAGCTCTCTCTAAATTAGATAACTCTTTTGTGGGTTGAGAAATGGCAAGTTCAAACTCACGTCTTGAGAAAGGAGTAAAAGTAATAGCTCTGATGAGTTCATTTTTCTCATCACGTAGTACACGAAAAAAGTTAACTAGTTCGCCATCAATATCATTGTAAGTTTCTACAGGTGATGGTTCTTTGTTTATCAAAACTGCTGCTGAACCTCCAAAAGGCTCACAGTAGTGAGTAGTTTTTGACAAGAGTGGTAAAAGCCAGTCAAGATGACTATATTTCCCTCCATACCAACCGAATGCTATCAGCTTACTCATAAGTTTGCTATTTTATATAACCCTCTACTGTAACACTAAGTTGTTCAGTTAAACTCAAATAGATACCATTTAAATTTGCATTACCAGTATTTTTAAGGAATATTTAGTTAACATCGGCTCGAAGAAATGTTATTAATACTTTGAACGAGTTTGAGTTTTAACTGATAGTTAGATTAACCATTAAAAATATTTTTCATATTATTTCATACAGTCAAGTTTTAATCTACAAAATGAATGAGTCACCATCCCCTTATCACCCTAAATCAGATTAGCAAGGTATATACCAATGGCACTGTTGCTCTGCAAGACCTGAATTTAGCAATTCCAGAGTCGCAATTTGTTAGTTTAGTTGGTCCCTCCGGGTGCGGTAAAAGTACAGTTCTGCGACTGATTGCCGGATTGGGACGCACGAGTTCTGGTAGTATTGACTGGGGTATAACTCAGCAAGCAAGAAAGCTGGCTTTTGTTTTCCAAGATGCCGCACTTATGCCTTGGGCAAACGTTAAGGAGAATGTGCGCCTACCGCTAAAGTTGGCGAGAATGTCTAAAAAAGATAGCCAAGCATTGGTACAGCAGACATTAGCGCTGGTAGGATTGGAAGGTTTTGAGGAAAACTATCCCCGCCAGTTATCAGGTGGGATGAAAATGCGGGTATCAATTGCTAGAGCATTAGTTACTCAGCCAAATATTTTGTTGATGGATGAACCATTTGGCGCATTAGATGAAATTACTCGTAGTAAACTCAATGGTGATTTACTAGATTTGTGGTTTCAACAACGCTGGACGGTGGTTTTTGTTACTCACAATATTTATGAAGCAGTATACTTATCAAATCGCGTGCTAGTTATGGGGGCAAGCCCGGGAAGGATTGTAGCTGATGTAGAAATTGATGTTCCCTACCCCCGTGACGATGACTTTCGCACATCATTGCTGTACAACCAGTATTGTCGGCAGGTTTCTCAGCATCTAGCCCAAGCTATGAGCTTTGCGCCAATTTAAAATTTTTAAGTCATTATATGCTATTGATCCGTCGTACCGAATCACAAAAGACATCAAGCAAGTTTTTTTCTGCTGAAGTTTTGGCACCGATGGTAGTTGGCATTATCGCATTATTGTTATGGGATATATTTGTGCGGATAACACATCTACCTCCTTATATCCTCCCTGGGCCTTTATTAGTATTTAAAACTTTAATTACTGACTGGAACGAACTTTTTCCATCGCTATTAATTACATTGCAAATCACAGTAGTTGCTTTTATTGCTGCGGCTATTTCTGGTTTACTAATGGCGATTCTGTTCACCCAAAGCAAATGGATTGAACGCAGTTTTTTTCCTTATGCAGTAATTTTACAAACAACTCCGATAGTTGCGATCGCACCCTTAATCATTCTTTGGCTCAAAAATAACACTTTTGCCGCCTTAGTCGTTTGTGCCTGGATTGTCGCCTTTTTCCCCATCGTATCCAACACTACACTAGGACTCAACAGCGTTGACCGGAACTTGCTCAACCTATTTCAACTTTACAAAGCTTCTCGCTGGCAAACTCTCCTTTATCTCCGCTTACCTAGTGCCATGCCTTATTTCTTAAGCGGTTTAAAAATTAGCGGTGGTTTAGCATTAATTGGCGCAGTAGTTGCCGAATTTGTCGCGGGTACTGGTGGGGCAAAATCTGGCATTGCTTACCGAATTTTAATTTCCAGCTACAACTTACAAATTCCTCGGATGTTTGCGGCATTATTTCTCACAACGGGGTTGGGTGTATTAATTTTTGTCAGCTTGAGCGCCTTATCTGACCTTATATTAAGTAAGTGGCATGAAAGTGCTGCCAAACAAGAAAACTAGGATTTTAAAACGCAGAGAAACGCAGAGTAATTAATTCTCTGCGAACCTTTGCACTTCCCTCAGCGTCTCTACATTCAAGATTGATTGTCCAATTTAAAGATTTAGTTTTATTGACTCAAATCCTTTCTAAAATAGAGTTTGAGAGGTGGGCATTAATGATTTAAATTGGACATTAATTATTTAATCCATATTAGAAGGGAAATTACTACACAAGTGTGATGTCTACGACGGGCTACGCCTACGCAACGTATATATAGCAATCCTATTTGATTTCCTCTCCACCGAGAGGCTCAGATCCCCAACTTCTTCAATAAGTCGGGGCGGGGATCTTTTTGTTCGTAACTCCTGCATGCATTGCTATAACAACACTAATTATTGTTTTTTGAGTGAAATAGGTTCTAAGCAATTGCTTTATGTGTATCTAATATGATAATGTAACATACGCTTGATTTTAAAAGGATCTATGCATCATCAACAAACTTATTTTACAAAATTGAAGTAAATAAATGGTAAAAAATAGTGTATTTTAATAATACTCAAAAAACGAATAAATTTTAACATCATTTTATAAATTCTATAGGTACAGCATGGTTTTTCGGCGCTGCTTCGTTGCATCTGGCTTGATAGCTTTCTTGGCATTTGGCTGTAGTGGTGGGGCAAACTCATCAACGGAAAAGACTACAAAAGTTGTGCAAGAAACTAATGTAACCCAGCTTTTCATAGAAGCGAAGGTTACCCAGAAAGCAGAAGATTTCTTTCATCAAGGTAATAATTTATTAGATGGACAGCGTTATGAAGATGCAATAAAAGCATACGACAAAGCGATCGCCATCAAAGCTGAGAGTCCTGAAGCTTGGATTAACCGTGGTATAGCCTTAACATCGTTGCAACGCAACAAAGATGCGATCGCATCCTACAACAAAGCGATCGCCATTAAACCCGACAAATATGAAGCTTGGTATAATCGTGGCATAGCCTTAACGTCGTTGCAACGCTACAAAGACGCTATTGGATCTTACGACAAAGCGATCGCTATTCAACCCGACAAGTATGAAGCCTTAATTAATCGAGGCATTGCTCTGACAAAACTACACCGCTACCAAGATGCGATCGCGTCTTATAATAAAGCGATCGCTATCAAGAAAGATTTACATCAAGCATATTACAACAAAGCTTGCTCTTATGCTTTACAAAGCAATCTCAAATTAGCAATTGAGAATTTAAACAAAGCAATCCAGCAGGTTCCTGATAAATACAAGAAATTAGCACAAACTGATCCAGACTTTAGCAAAATACGTAATGAAAAACAGTTTCAGACATTACTTCAATAGTATTCTTTAACTAGAACTCAGTGTAAAATAGAAACTTGATGTAGCAATAATTTTTTCTCTTAAGCGGTTTACGATTAGACATGAAAAAATTGTTAATCACCGGAGCGAGCGGTTTTTTGGGATGGCATCTTTGCCAGCTTGCAAAACAAGAATGGGAAGTTTATGGCACTTATTTTTCCCATTCTTTAGAGATTCCGGGCATCAAAATGCTAAAAGTGAACTTAACAGATTTTCAGGAATTGCAGCGTATATTTAGTGATGTCAAACTAACAGCAGTCATTCATACTGCTGCACTGTCACAACCAAATTTTTGTCAAACCCATCCCGAAGAATCGCACGCAATTAACGTCACAGCATCCTGCAATATTGCCGGACTGTGTGCAGATAATTCTATTCCTTGTGCTTTTACCTCAACTGACTTAGTTTTTGATGGCTTAAATGCTCCCTATCGAGAAACAGATTCTGTGTGTCCTGTCAATCTTTACGGTGAACAAAAAGTCATGGCAGAAGTAGGTATGCTGGAAAGACATCCTATGACCGCAGTGTGTCGGATGCCGTTAATGTTTGGCGCAGCAACACCCACAGCTAAAACCTTTATTCAGCCATTTATTCAAACTTTACAAGCAGAAAAAGAACTAAATTTATTTATAGATGAATTTCGCACCCCAGTGAGTGGGACAACTGCCGCCAAAGGACTTTTATTAGCATTGGAAAAAGTTAACGGCATTATTCACTTAGGTGGAAAAGAGCGGATTTCGCGTTATAATTTTGGACGAATATTAGTGGAAGTGCTTCAACTCCCCGCTACCGGTCTTAAATCTTGCCGACAACAAGATGTGAAAATGGCAGCACCTAGACCAGCAGATGTTTCTTTGGATAGTTCTAAAGCTTTTGCATTGGGTTATCAGCCTTTATCTGTAAAGGAAGAATTAGAAGAGTTAGAAGTTTTAATTCCTAACTCCTAATATCATATCCGCCAAATTACCCATAATAAAAGAACCCCACCCCCAACCTCTCCCGCTTTCAAACGTAGGGTGGTTTCATACAACCAACTCTGTGTCCGGGAGCATCATAAATTATTTTTAAACCGCAGAGGTGCAGAGAACGCTGAGAAAAAACAATCTTATTTTACGAGTCACCTTGAAAGTCCTAATAGAAATCCTAGCCATTTTTCTAGGATGAGTTCTCCCCATTTTTCCGATGTCATCTTGGTTGGTAAAACGGCAAGATATGAACATCTAAGAACGTTTTCACAAAAATCTTATGTCTTCATTACTAGCTTTATCCAACAGTTTAGCTGATACCGTAGAACAAGCTGGAAGCAGTGTGGTTGCAGTTAATGCGGGTACTCGTGTTTCCCCAAGCGGCATTCACTGGCGCAATGGAATTATTGTTACTTCTGATGAGTCCCTCCAGCGCTACGACGATATTACCATCACTCTATCAAGTGGTAACACTGCACCAGTAACACTCATCGGTCATGACTCTAGCACTGATATCGCTGTTTTTAAACTAGAAAATCTAGAAATACCTGTGGCAAAACTTGGCGATGCCAAGACACTCAAAGTTGGTCATCTGGTACTAGGGTTAGCAAGAGGTAGCGAAGGTGACTTAAGGGCGGCGATGGGTGCGGTTAGCGTGGTTAGCGGTGCTTGGCGGAGTATGAGTGGCGGAAATATTGACCAATTCATCCGCCCAGATATCACCCTTTACTCTGGTTTTGCAGGCGGGCCGTTGGTAGATGCTGCTGGTTTTGTGGTAGGCATGAATACATCGGGACGGCGTGGTACTGCTCTGACTATTCCTACTGCTACAGTCGATCGCGTGGTTGACCAATTAGTAGCAAAAGGACACATTTCAAAAGGCTACTTAGGTGTGGGAATGCAACCTGTACGTTTACCAAAAAACCTGAAAACTGCTCTCAATTTAACTTCTGCAACTGGGGTAATTGTCGTTAATGTTGAGCCTTCCGGGCCAGCTGACAATGCAGGTGTGCTGCTTGGCGATGTTTTGGTAACGTTCGATGGCGTAACTGTGGGCGATACAGGTGATGTACTGGCGCTGCTTAATGATAGCGATCGCATTGGTAAAACTGTCAACGTGCAAGTTGTCCGGGGTGGAGTGTTGGTTGAGTTAGCGATCGCAATTGGCGAACGACCTACCAAGGAGGAATAATCCAATTTAGGATGAGTTTAACCAGCTGTGTCAAAATTTATCGAAATTTTCTATTCATTCGAGCTTTTGAACTCGAAGGTTGAGCCTCTGAACTCGGAACTTCAACCTTTTTACTCAAACGTTGAGCCTCTGAACTCGGAACTTCAACCTTTTTACTCGAAGGTTGAGTCTCTGAACTAGAAACTTTGACCTTTTTACTCGAACGTTGAGCCTCTGAACTAGAAACTTCGACCTTTTTACTCAAACGTTGAGCCTCCTAACTCGGAACTTCCACCTTTTTGCTCGAACGTTGAGCCTCTGAACTCGGAATTGTCAGAATTTGCTTTCCAAAGTTGGGTTGACTGATATCTTGCAGCATTCTCAATTATTCCAACCCGACTAAAAACTCTTGTCAGCCCACTGATTCTATTTTGACATAGGGAAAAATTCTATAACATGGCAAACACAACATTAACTAACATCGCTGCTGAATTGACAGAGATAGCTGCTAAACTACGCGATTGCACTGTCAAAGTGAAAAGTGGTTCTCTGGGAGTCGGTTCTGGTGTAATTTGGCAATCTGACGGACTAATTATTACTAATGCCCATGTCGCAACCAGCAACCGCGCAACTGTGGAATTGGCAGACGGAAGGGTATTTGATGCGGTGCGTACACAATTTGATCCACAGCAGGATTTAGCAGCCCTGAAAATTGTTGCCACTAATTTAACTGCTGCAACCATTGGCAATTCTGAGGCGCTACGAGTGGGTGAATTAGTTTTGGCGGTGGGTAATCCGTTTGCTGAGAGTGGTGCTGTGACAACTGGAATTATTTATGCAAATAATCCACGGGCTGTTATGGCTGATTTGCAATTGTATCCTGGAAATTCTGGGGGACCACTTGCCGACTGTCTCGGTCGAGTTGTGGGAATTAATACGATGATTGTTAATGGTTTGGCTGTGGCAGTTCCTAGCAACACCGTTGAGCGTTTTTTACAGGGAAATACTCGTCCGCAACTGGGAGTTACACTGCAACCTGTGCTTTTAAGTAGGCGTAGCTTGGGTTTATTGGTGTTGTCAATCCTACCTAACAGTGCGGCGGAAACTGCTGGTGTACAAATCGGTGATGTTTTAATTGGAGTTTCGGGGCGATTATTCACTAGCATGAATGATTTAACTAAATATCTCCATGACAGTAAAGGATCTGTACCGCTACAACTCCTACGCGGTGGGCAGCAATTCGTGATTTACGTTGAGGTGCAGTCTGATAAAACTGCTGTGGAGGCGACATGATCCGGGTGATGGTAGTTGCCACTTCCCCTGTTGTGCGGGCAGGGTTATCAGCTGTGGTGGCTACCAATTCTCGGCTGACGGTTGTGGGGAGTGCATCCGATTTGGATGTATTGGCAAGAGAAGTTGGGCAATTACAACCAGATGTGGTGCTGGTAGATTTGAGCGGCAATCTTCAACAATCAGTGTGGGAAAAATTGCTGCTAATTCAAGAGGAGCAATATCCGCTAGGAATGATCGTTATTGTTGAGGAACTCGACAGCATAGACTTAGAGACAGCATTACGTTCTCGTATCCGAGGGATATTGCCCAGTACTAGCACAGAGTCAGAAATTGTTGCTGCTGTGGAAGCGATCGCTTTTGGTTTGGTAGTGCTGCACCCGGATGCTATAGAATTACTATCTATCCGCGAAAAAGTGGTGGCAAATCCTGTGCAAACCTTGACACCACGGGAGATAGAAGTTTTAGGAATGCTTGGTTCTGGGTTGGGGAATAAAGCGATCGCTAAAAGCTTGCACATTTCGGAGCATACTGTCAAATTTCATGTTTCATCCATTTTTCAAAAGCTCAGTGTCTCTAGCCGCACCGAGGCTGTTGCTGTGGGTGTACGACTGGGTTTGATTATGTTGTGATTTTTAGTGATTATCGGTTGGATGCACTAAAAAAGACCTAAACCCCAGCCCCTTCCCTGCAAGCGTTGGGGAGTAGCCTCAAAGCCTCTCTCCTTTTAGGAGAGAGGTAAAAAATTAAGTTGTACATCGGGTGAAGTCTATTCAATATCAAATGATGACATACAGCCTCAAATCAGGTCATGGTGTATGTATCACATTTAATTCATTACTTATATGAACATCTTAATGCTATCTTCCACCTTTCCCTACCCACCAACGCGCGGGGGAACCCAAGTCAGGACATTTAATTTACTGAAATACCTAAGTCAACGTCATAGTGTTACCCTTGCAACTCAACGCGAGGGCGATGTTACAGATGCAGAAGTAGCAGGATTACGTGATTGTGTGCATCATCTAGCCATTTTTGAACGCCCGCCAGATTCTGGAAATACCGGAATACTGGAGAAAATACAGCGATTTGGTAGATTTTTGCAACAGGGGACACCGCCAAGCGTACTCAACCGCTACTCAGTTGAGATGCAAACGTGGGTTGATAACTGGGTGGAAGCGGGAAAATGCGATGTAATTACCTGTGAACATAGCGTCAATGAAATTTATGTACGTTCGCATTTTCCCAAACAACTAAAAACTATAGTTAATATTCATAGCTCAGTTTACGCTACTTGTCGCAATCAACTATCAACGGGCATTTCCGAAAATTCTCTCAGAGACAAAATTAATCTGCCACTTTTGCGACGTTATGAGCAAAGCTACTGTGCTAAATTTTCGGGAATTGTTGCAACAACAGAAGAAGATAAAATTCAACTACAAGAGTTTAACCCCAATAGTGAAATTACAGTTATTCCTAATGGTGTAGATTTAGCTTCTTTCCCCAGCCGTACCATCGATCCAGGTGGATATCGTTTAATTTTTATCGGTGCAATGGATAATTTGGCAAACATTGATGCTGTCTGCTTTTTTAGCAACGAAGTTTTGCCAGAAATCCAAAAATTGTATCCTGATACAACTTTCGATATTGTCGGTTCTCATCCGGTGTCAGAAGTTTTAGCACTCGATCAAAAACCAGGAATTAATGTAATTGGGCGTGTGCCTTCGATGGTAGAGTATTTACATCAAGCAACAATCTGCGTTGTCCCCATGCGAACGGGGTTTGGCATTAAAAATAAAACTTTAGAAGCAATGGCAGCTGGTGTACCGATAGTAGCTAGCGATCGCGGCTTAGAAGGATTAGCCGTAGATGGCACTAGTCATCCATTACGGGCATTACGAGCAAATAAACCGACGGAGTATGTCACCGCTATTAGTCAACTATTTGATCGCCCACATCTGCGTTCACAATTGTCTCACAACGGCAGACAACTAGTAGAAACACAATTTACTTGGGATATGGCTGGTAAAAGCTATGAACAAGTTTGTCTTGGGAGAGAGCAATAATAATTCGTAATTCGTAATTCGTAATTGATAAATTACTAATTGTTATTTTTTGCCGATGTGGGACAAATGTGTATAGAGAGGTTGCGATGAAACCTCTCTACATCGGTAGTGCACATTATCTTATCTAAATCAGATTGGTTGTTAATTAGCTTGTAAAGAAACACATCAATTATGATCAAACTTAGTCGAAGCACCTAACACAAGTAACTTTTTATGTTTACGTTTATTCTTATTTTTCCGGGTAGTCAAATAATTATCAACGTAACGAAAAGCAGCGACACCATCGTAATCAGCAATGGCTATAGCTTGTAAGAAAACCTTTGAAGGAATTTCAAATGCTAAAAACTTTTCTGTTAAAATTAGCAAATCTTGATCTGTGGCAGGAAAAGTAGTTTCTTCTGCCTCTTCTGGATCAGAAAATATATCTTCAATTAATGTTTTATACACTTTGTACCTCTCCAAATGCATAAGATGCAAAGCCTGTAATAAAGTTTAGCTGCTGATCGCGAGTTTGTAAGTTGACCGGGAGTTCAGTACCAGGACATCCTATCTCTCGTAAAATCTCCAAACAATAAGCACCGAGTTGAGTGTATGGAGCTTGCTCCAATTCTTGAGCTACTTCTAGAGCCATCTCCAGATTGACTTGGATAACCGTCTTTACAGGGTTGGTCATAAACACGCCCTAATAAACTGGATGCTCTAAGTTTTGATCACAAGCACAAATAGCGTAACGGTGTTTTTGCGGAATTTATGAAGAGGGGAAAATAAAGTATCAGCGCATTTGCGGTAATGTATCCGAAATTATGCAAATAAGTCTGGGAACTAGGCAATTTCGATTTAGGTGCGATCGCTGTTCGCGTAACAGACGCACTAAAAAACGCTGTATAACCCTTTGGGAGTCTTGCTACGCGCGACACGCTGCGCGTTTGCGTGGCATCCCGCAGGGAACGTAGAGAAGTGCAGACTAGACTTATGCAATCAATAAATAAAAGGTGATTAGTAAAAGGCTGAAACGACCATTTTCCTGATACACAAGATGCTTTTTTTGTAAAGTGCGTAAGTCCTAATTTTATTACTTCTCAATATTTTCGACACAAAAACGCATTTTTGAAAAAACTGAATCCTTATGCATCTTTAGTTGATCAGATATATAAAACAACATTAATTATGTTTAAGGTGATTTCATCAGAATTTTATAATTCAAGGGGTTCTATTATGTAAGTATTACAACGATCAAATACATTTGATCGTTGTAATACTGCAAGAGGTCTACTATGTCCATTGTTGTTGGAATTCCTAACAATAATTTTTTGTTGAGCACTGATGCTGAAGATCAGATTTTTGGTAGTGAAAGCAATGATAATATCTCCACTACCCAAGAAAATAATGTAGTTGTTGGTACTGGAGGCAATGTGTCATTGCTAGATAGTGGAGGCAATTTGTCATTGCTAGGTGGTGGTGGCAATTTGTCATTGCTAGGTGGTGGAGGCAATGTGTCATTTCTAAGTGGTGCAGGCAATAACACATTGGTAGGTGGTGCAGGCGATGACACATTGGTAGGTGGTGCAGGCGATGACACCTTCAAGGGCAGCGGGGGTAACGACAGTATTGATGGTGGAGATGGCTTTGATACCGCAGACTACAGCCAATTAAATAAAAGTATTACCCTGTCAGGTGTAGGGACAGTTGAAAAAGCTGATAAATTCGGAAAAGACCAACTCTTTAAAGTAGAAAAGGTGATTGCTGATGCTAGTGTTGCCAATAACACCATAGATGCATCTCAATCTTTGTCTGGGGTATCCGCCACCGCTGATCTAGAAGCCCAAACTATCTCTGCCTTTAATGTTCCTGGTTTGGGAACATTAACATTCAATGTAGTCAACTTTGCCAACGTCATTGGTACAAATGAGGCTGACAGCATTAAAGGCGATAGTCAAAATAATCAATTAACTGGTCTGGCTGGAAATGACCTGATTGATGGAAGAGGTGGCAATGACCTGATTGACGGTGGATCGGGCAATGACACGTTGATAGGTGGTGGAGGTGATGACACCTTCAAGGGCAGTGGGGGTAACGACAGCATCGATGGTGGAGATGGTTTTGATAAAGCAGACTACAGCCAACTGGGTAAAGCCATCACCCTCTCAGGTGTAGGGACAATTACCAAAGCTGATGGATTTGGAACAGATCAAGTCTTTAAAGTAGAAACAGTTATTGCTGATGCTGGTGTTGCCAATAACACGATAGATGCGTCTCAATCTTTGTCTGGAGTATCTGCCACCGCTGACTTAGAAGCCCAAACTATCTCTGCCAACAACGTTCCCATCCTGGGGAAATTGACATTTAATGTACTCAACTTTGACAATGTGATCGGTACAAATGAAAGTGACAGCATTAGTGGCGATAGCCAAGATAACCGATTAGTCGGTAATGCTGGCAATGACACTATCTCCGGTGGCTTAGGTAATGACACCATTATTGGTGGAGAAGGTAATGATGTTCTCACAGGTGGCTTTGGTGCAGATAAGTTTACTTTCAACAGTGCTAAGGAAGGTTTTGACATCATTAAAGATTACAACTTTGCTCAGGGTGACGTAATCCAAGTTTCTAAAGTAGGGTTTGGTACTACTAAAATTAGCGACTTTTCTTACGATACCTCTAGCGGTAACTTATCTTTCTTAGGAAATCAATTCGCTTCCCTCGAAAATCTCCCATCCAATGTGAATATTCAATTGGGATAAAATTACTTTGAGTCACCAGTCCACAACAAGTTAAAGTTTTTTGCAGTTTGTTACCAGGATAAAAGTTCTGTTGCAAAAAAAGAAAGAGGTTGGGCTGATAAAACTATAAATTCTATCAGTTTCCACCAGCTAGCCTTCAAACAGTTTTTGCAACAGAACCATTGGACACGGCAGTTACTTTAATTCTCTCGACCAGAGCAACGCACTGCCTCATCCTGGGTATTGAATTTTTCCATTTGGATGATATTTTCTACAAAATTAAGGAGTAAGTCTTGTGGCATTTACGATCAATCAATTATTCAAGTTATCTATTAAATATTTACCAACAATTGCAGCAATAATAACGGTTATTCCATTACCAGTTAAAGCCGCTACATTTTTTGTAACTGAACGTGCTGCTTTAGGAGGTAATGATGAAGTTAATTGGGGAAGTTTAGGTAAAGTATTTAATCCCTCTGCGCCTGACTTTTCTGTTTTTTTACCTAACTCTTTTTCAGCAACATCCCAAGGTGGTTTAGAGTTGGATATAAATATAGCTCCAACTAATAATCCTCAGATTACTCCACCATACATCTTTCAAACTTTACCTCCACCAGGCATTCGGACTAACTTTGCCCAAGGAGATTTTATTTTCTTCGGAGGTATAGATCCAACAGGTTTTAAACCTCTTCCTCCTGGCGCTCCTGATCCTCGTACTCAGGGAAATGGAGGGCCTTTGAGCATTAGCTTTGCCCAGCCTGTTTTTGGTGCTGGTACTCAGATAGCTATAGATATTAGTAATTTAGAAGTTGAAACTTTTATCACAGCTTTTGATAATGCCAATAACCTCTTGGGTAGTTTCTCATCTCTAAGTACTTCATCGCTAGCATTAGATAACTCGGCAGTGTTCTTGGGAATTCGTAGTGACACTCCAAACATCTCACGACTCGTTTTTAACAGTTCTTCTCCACAATACGCCTTAGCTATTAATCAGGTAAGCGTTATTGCAGTTCCTGAACCAACTTTTACCTTAGCGATATTAGCGTTTGGTGTTTCATGTGCTGTTTTAAAACGACGCCAACGTACTTGGCCAAATAATTACTAATTTGTAATACTCGTCTCTGGCGAGAAGCAAGCTACGTAATTCGTAATTGAAGAGGCTACAGCAGCCCACATCAAAATCTCTAGGTGGTCTGTAAGATGCTCTCTCTAAGACGCTCTTACTAGCAATATAACTGTAGTGCTACGCGGACTTACCTTCTCGTGTCGTTATCAGTAATGAGTCCAGAGCTAAATAGGGCATTACGCACACTCTACGAATTCTCGGCATTCTCTCTCTACAAGAGGCTGCGCCTAGCTTGCTTCCCTAAAGGGGGTAAGACTACACTCAGTGATCGGGCGCAGGGGTGGAATTTTGGAAGTTGCTGAATCATCCTGCTTTCTCTGCAACGCCTATTAAGTAATTTATTTTCTAGATAGGTAATTGATTTTCCGGAATTGCCTAAATGGGATTGTAATTATGTTAGCGAGCTGTGTACCCCTACGGAGAAGCAAGCTAGCAAGAACGTCTCATAGAGAGCGTATTACGAATTATTATGATGAATTATTTAATCACTATGGGAGTGTCGAAATAATTCATCATTGAATAAGCTCGATTTTTTAGACATACTCAAACTTCTGTCAGACGTAATTTACATATAACTTTTATCTTTAGCCAAATTCAAGTCAATGTCATACAAAGAATTAGAACATATCATAGACACTAAAATACAAAAAGCTATACGAAAGCACGAGGTGATAGTTGCTTTTATTAGTAGTTTGATTGGTTTAATTTTTATACTCGGTTTATTCCACGCTATTTTGCTCAACCACACTCAAATTCAATCCTTTTGTTTGAGATAATTACTTATTGCATTCAATAGGTTTTTATTATCAAAAGTTCCCTAATTTCTATAAAATTAATCCAAGCTACACAGATTTTTTATAAAAGTGAATTGCACTATGGAGAGTAAAAATAATGGCAAGGCTATATTCGTCTTATTTTTGACTGTATTTATAGACTTGCTAGGTTTCGGAATTATTTTGCCAATACTACCTTTGTATGCTGAACAATTCGGCGCAAAACCTAATGAGGCGACTCTACTTGTAGCTGTTTATTCTTTAATGCAGTTCTTATTTGCACCATTATGGGGCAGATTTAGCGATCGCTACGGTCGTCGTCCGATTTTATTACTTACTTTATTAGGTTCTGTAATTGCATACACTGGGTTAGGTTTTGCCAACTCATTATGGATCTTGTTTATTGCTCGTAGTCTTGCCGGAATTATGGCAGGGAATATTGCTACTGCTCAAGCATACATAGCAGATATTACCACACCAGCTAATCGAGCGCGTGGCATGGGCATAATCGGAGCAGCTTTTGGCCTTGGTTTCATTCTTGGCCCAGCGATTGGAGGTCTTCTTGTCGGATCTGATCCAGACAATGCTAACTTCCATCTACCGTCGTTGTTCGCAGCCGGATTATCTTTATTAGCATTGCTTTGTGCTTTGATGTTACTTCCAGAATCTCTAAATTCTGAGACTAAAGCCAAAATCCAAGCTTATCGCTACCGTCAGCGACGGCTGAACTTGCTACAACTGTCACAACGTCCACAGTTCTGTATGCTTGCTGCCATCTATTTTTTAGTAACCTTTGCTGTTGCGGCTATGGACTCTACATTAGCTTTATGGTCTAAGCAGCAATTAAACTGGGGCCCTCAACATACTAGTTATCTTTTTGCTTTCATGGGGATTGTCAGCACAATCATTCAAGGAGGACTGATCGGATTTTTCAAGAAACACTTAGGTGAAATAAAGTTACTTACCTTGGGGATATTAGGGTTAGGTGTAGGATTACTGCTAATTGGATTCTCACAAAGCTTAATTTTATTGTTGGTCGCTACCACGCTTGTGGCATGGGGAATTAGTGTCAGCCAACCAATATTAAACAGTCTGATTTCCCAAATAACAGCCGCAGAAGAGCAAGGACAAATATTAGGAATTGCCAGTTCTTGCTCTGCGCTGGCACGCATCGCTGGGCCAATATGGGCAGGGGCTAGTTTTATGAAATTTGGGAGTTCTGCTCCTTTTATGAGTGGAACTTTAGTAATGCTAGTAGCTTTGATTCTTAGTTTGCGAGTGACTAAAAGTGTATCTGAACCAAAGACAGAACGTGTCGCCTGACAATCTAGGTCTTAGAGAATCTTTTAAAAGTAATGGCTGATGTATCCAAAACTTTAGATCCTCCTAAATCCTCCGATAAATTGGATGACTTTGAGGAGGTTATTCCTACTTTTTATTACAAATTAAGAATTACGAATTATTATGACAGGTCGCCGAGTATTGTTTTTAGGCATCTTTGTAAGTATTCTCCTTACTTACGCAATTTGGATCGGTGGGAGCATTCCTGCAAGTATCACCAAACTCCCTGACCAAGGATTAAACTGGTACTACTGGAAGCTTCCCCAACCAACCTTTTGGAGTCGAGCGACGGCTTGGGGGATGTACCTTGGGCATCAGTTTAGCATCTGGGCGTGTATTTTGTGGGCGCAGCGATCGCAGTTGAAATACAAATCAGCCTTGCACCCAATAAACTACCTCATGCTTGCTATTAATGGTGCATTCATCGCTTTACATTTTCTCCAGACCTATATTTGGTACGATGCTCTAGCTCAAGATACTTCAATTTGGGCTTCTCAAGGTGCGGTTGTACTCCTACTGGTGTTCGTACTGATTTTGGAAACGCCTCGACGCGGTTTGTTTTTTGGCAATTCTGTTCCATTCCATCAACAGTTTTTGCAAATTATCAAGCTGTACCACGGCTATTTTTTCTCCTTCGCCGCTATCTATACCTTCTGGTATCACCCAATGGAAGCTACTGTGGGGCATTTAATTGGTTTCCTCTATATGTTCTTACTTCTGCTCCAATCGTCGTTGATCTTTAACCGCACCCATGTAAACCGTTGGTGGACATTCACTTTAGAAATATCAGTGCTTTTACATAGTGCCATTGTGTCGTTGATGCTAGGACAAAGCAAGTGGCCAACATTTATCTTTGGTTTTCTTGGCATTTTAGTACTTACCCAACTCCACGGTTTACCTGTGGGGATATGGACTAAACGTACTATCTACGGAGCCTTTTTAGTCAGTGTACTGACCGTTTATGGACTGACTGAACGCGGCTTGGGCAGAATTTACGAAATAACCTATATTCCTCTGATTGAGTTTAGTCTTGTTGGCGTAATTTACTTAATCTTCTTGCTCATCTTATGGACAATTTCTTGTTTACCTGTGAAGACGTAATATCATGTTAATGGTAAAATTTCACTTTAGCAATTTTAAGGACTGGGGACTGGAGATTAGAAATTCACATTGAGGACATGAGGCAAACAGGGAAGAAGCTTCATGGCAGCTAACCCACTTCCCGTAAGCTGCCTCAACAGTAGAAGCTCATCGCCCTTACTTTCAATAAGCTTTTTAAGTAATAAATTCACGCTAATGCGTTAAGAGATTATCTGTCATATACTGGACTTATTATTTATAAAAAAATGCTCAGTCAAAATTTAATTCAAAACCTACCTGCAATCTTAGGTTTCTTGCTTCCATTTAGCTGGCTTCTCTATACGGGTTTATTAGTTGCATATGAATTAGATTTAATTGAGAAAGTAGCTAATTTTTTGTCTACTAAGAAAGTTATTTTACCATCTTTAGCTACTTTAACTTTACCCTTTTTATTCACGCACTTTTATCAAGAAATACCGATAGTAATAGATAAATGGAGACTACGTGATTTTGTTGGGATTTTTGGTGCTGTTATTGGTGCTATTCTTGGATTTTTTATAAGTGAATTTCGTCAATGGAAAACGCAAGGGGAACAAATTAGTACAGTCCGTACTATGCTTAAATTTGAAATAAATCAAGACTTAATATTGCTTGGTGAATTTAAGGATAGGGCTAACACAATTAGTACAAACAAATCTCAATTTATTAGAGAAACGTCTTTACCTCAATGGAATCGTACAGTATGGAAGAGCCAAGTTTCATTCTTACCGTTAGCATTGACTGAAAAAGAAATTAATAAAATTTATGAATTATATGCTGAATTTGACGAAATAACACAAATCTATTCTCTACTAATTGAGCAAGTATCTGAATTATCAGGAATTGGAATTATAAATTATTCAGGTGGTCTTGATGATGCATATAAATCAACAAAAGCAAAAAGTTTACGAAATAAAATATTACAAGGGTGGGAAAATTTAAATAGCAGAATAACTGAAATAAGTAAAAATGATAGTTTTAAAAAAATATTATAAATTTAACTATTTAATGATTATTAAAATACGTCAGGATAAGTCGGCTAATACTTAGTACAAATGTCAACATCATAGTAGACGTGTCCAAAATATAATTCGCGCACAAAAAAATGGTAGAACGGAGATTTGAACGGCTATCATTGCTCTACCATAATGGAAAATCTACTTCTCGTTATATTTGCAAATATCCACAGCATATTAAGCAAATATTAGGAATTAGCTATGATCAATTTGTCTTGTTAGTGAAACAAGCTTAATTAAAACATAAAGAGTAACAAGCTAAGATAGAACGTAGCAAGATTCGTACTATGTTAATATATCAGCCTTAACTAAACATTAAAAAACTCACAATTTTACTCACCGCTACTAACAGTTTTTTGTTGTTGATAACGCAGTTTAAACTGCTGTTGCTGTATTCTATGATCCACAATTGGTTCAGGATAGCCAACAGCATGACGTTCTAAAGATGGAATTTTACCAGTAACTAAATATTCTGTATCTACAGACCGCAATTCTGACACCCATTGCCGAATATATTCTCCCTCTGGATCGAATTTTTGTGTTTGACTGGCTGGGTTAAAAATCCGCACGGGTTTAGGGTCCATGCCGCTAGAAGCACTCCATTGCCAACCCCCATTATTAGCAGATAAATCACCATCAATCAGGTGCTGCATAAAATACTTTTCTCCCAATTGGGGATTAATTAGCAAGTCTTTGGTAAGGAAACTGGCTACAATCATCCGACAACGGTTGTGCATCCAGCCACTCTCATTCATCTGGCGCATTGCTGCATCTACAATGGGATAGCCGGTTCTTCCTTCACACCAAGCTTGGAAATGTTCTTCGTTAGTTTCCCAAGGAAAGTTTTTAAAGGTATCGCGGAAAGCACCATCAGCTAATTCGGGAAAGTTATACATTGCATGTTGATAAAACTCCCGCCAAGCTAATTCTTGTTGCCATGTGCGAATATTAACAGCTGTTTCTTCACTGCGGCTGTTTTCTAGTGCTTCTATCGTGGCTTGCCAAACGGTGCGAATGCCAATTACGCCAAATTTCAAAGCTGCACTCAGTTGCGATGTTCCGTCAACTGCGGGGAAATTTCGCTGTTCTTGATATTCAGTAATGGCTTTAGCAGTAAATTCCTCTAGTCGTTCTTGTGCGGCCGCCTCTCCTGGTGAAATAATTAATTGTTCATCCCAAATAAACCCTAAATCTTTAGCTGAAGGTAGCGTTAAGGCTCCTGCAAGTTTAGCAATTTCCTGTTCAGCTTCTGTTAACCCTTCAACATCTTGCAGAGTTTCAACTGGGTTCGCTTTCGGTTTGGTAATCCAATTTTTCCAAAAAGGGGTGTAAACGGTGTAAGGTTGATTGCTGCCGGTGCGTAATTGCTCTGGGGAGTTGAGGATCTGATCCCAGTTTTGGTTAAGAAACTGAATGCCTTTTTCTTTGAGGGCATTTATAACGGTGCGATCGCGTTCTTGCGAATAAGGCTCTACATCCCAATTCCAAAAAACAGCTTTGGCATTTATTGCTTCTGCTAAAGCTGGTATTGCTTGTACAGGATTGGCGTGGAGTATTAACAACTGGCTACCAACTTCAGCATATCGCTCTTGAAGTTTCTGCAAACAGCCAATCATATAAGTTACTTTCACAGGAGCAACATCATCCCGTTCCAGAATATTCGGATCGAGGCAAAACACGCCCACCACTTTCGGACTCTGCTGTTTTGCCGCAGCCAGTCCCGTATTGTCAGAAATGCGTAAATCGCGCCGATGCCAAAACAGAATTAAGTCAGACATTCCATGCTGGATATAGTTCACACGTACTAGCTTAAATGCTAGTGGTACCAATGAACATCATTCTGGCGATAAATTTATTCTGTTAATGTGCATTGGGCATTGATTATTCTGAAGCTCCATTTCCTTTATCCCCTTCATCTCACCATGCCCAATGCCCCATTCCCAAAACTCCGGTTTGTCAGTCGGGAATAGTGGCTTTTTAGCTCAAAGTTGAGTATACTCTTGTTAACAGTTAATTAGTCTTTTTGGTCATGGCTAACCTACTACTTGATGACGGTACAATTGAGAGCGATTTAGGCGAAATAACTCGTGAACTTGAGCCTCTTGGGATTCAACTCAGACATTACGACCCAGGAACATCGCTTCTCTTCCCCGATATGCTAGACCAGGACGTTTTAACTGAGTCTGAAAAACGTTATTGTGTAGAACTCCATAACAGCGTTTTTGAATTTATTCAGCAAGAAAATGGCGCTCTCTGGTGTGACTTGTTAAATGTACATCCAGGTTCCTTCAATCTTCACCACCTGATAGCAACCTACGGACGTTACCACACTCATCCTGCTGCTGAACCCCTCTACGTGTTGGCAGGAGAAATGATTTATGGCTTCGTGCGACCTGATGGCAGCCAAGTACAGCTTTTAGTTCAGGCACAAGACTATCTTTATATCCCTGCCAATGTTGAGCATTGGTGCAGCCCGACTGCATCGTTAAATTTCAAAGGTGTACGCTATTTTGCAATAGCCGAAGGTTGGATTCCAAATTATACAGGTACTCAAGTAAGTGATTCGCTCCAAAAGCCGCGTTAAAAGTCATTATGCTTGTAGCCACCCGTGATTTTTATTACTTTTTTAACTGCTGAAAATAGTTTTTAGCGTAAGCGTAGCCCACCTTCTCTACGTTCGCGCAGCGTGTCGCAGACAGACACTATGCGTAGCTCGCTTCCCCAAAGGGGTACAGCATGGCACATTGTTTGCCCAACCTCACGAAATCGCGTTGCTCCCCCCCAAGCCCTGCAAAATGCGCTGTCTTTGAGTATATCCTGTGGTCTTTAAAGCAACAGCCTCAATTTGACTGTAAAGGAACTGGGGCAAAAGCCAAAGGAAATAGGCAGCTGCCAGGGTTAAAAGTGTACGGCGTGGTTCTTTAGAGAGAATATGCCAGTTAGTTGCTAAGGCTCGATTCACTAATTTTACAGCCATGACACCATCTTGCAGACTTACTGCTCTGCGGGCTAAATACCGCAACTGATAAGCTCTAGCCAGTGTTTCCCATTGATTAACTATTTCTGGGGCGTATAAACGTGCTCTAGAAATAGCCAATTCCCAAGAATCTAATTGCTTGAGCAAGTTTGCAGATAGTCCCCCTGAATTTACTCGATATAAGGTCAAAGCTTCAGGAATACCCTCTATTTGCAGATCGCTCTTAACAGACATCCGAAACCAACATTCAACATCTGTTGAGTCACCATTGGTATGGCGCGATCGCTCATCGAAATAAAAATTTTCAACTGTACCGTAAAGATTGTCTTGAAATTCAATAGCTTCAAAAACTTCTCTTTTAATGACTGCTACCGAACCATTGCTAATTGGATTCCGGCAAAGGATAATCTCTGGAGTTATTCCCTCCATCTGAGGCATTTGATAAATACCTAAAGTATTCCCATTATCATCAATAAAAGCAGAGCGGCTAAAGCTTACCCCAACATGGGGTGAATTATCTAAATGCTTAACGTGTTTTTCTAATTTTTCTGGCAACCATAAGTCATCAGCATCTAAAAGAGTTAAATATTCTCCCTGTGCATGGCGAATACCAGTGTTTCTTGCCCCAGGTAGACCCCGATTCTTTTGACGAATAATTTTAATTCTAGAGTCTGTAAATTGCTGACAAATTTCTATACTTCTGTCAGGAGTACCATCGTCAATAATTAAAATCTCGAAGTTTTCGTAAGTTTGTTCAAGAGCCGATCGCAGTGTAGCAGCTATATATTTTTCTGCTTTGTAAACCGGAATAATGATAGAAACTTTCTTCATTGTTGACTATTGTTGTTGATTTAATTTAATTAATATCTATGAATTTTATTACGCTCTATACAACAATGGATACAATTATACTTTATGCATGGAAACTTTTTAATTATTTAAGAAATGTTCTTGAAGAATACGGCGTTTTTGATTAGCCCCTATTTTATTTAAAACCAGAGCTTCAAATTTGCTGTAAACATATTGAGGTAAGAGTAAAAGTAAATAAGCTGCTACTAGCGTCAAAAGTGTACTGCGTGAATTTTCAAGAAGAATATGCCAGTTAGTTATTAACGCTCGATTAATTAATTTTACAGCCATTGAGCCTGCTTGTAATCGTACAGCATTACGAGCTAAGTACTGCAACTGGTAAGCTCTAGCTAGTGTTTCCCCTTGAGTAACTATTTCTGGAGCATAGCAGCGTGTCTTTTCAATTACCTGTTCCCAAGAATCTAACTGCTTGAGCATATTTGCTGAAAGCCCGCTTGAATTAACCCGATACAAGGTCAAGGCTTCTGGAATTCCCTCTATTTGCCAATTGGTTTTAATGGAAATACGAATCCAACATTCGATATCCTCTGATTGGCGGAAGTGTTCGTCAAAATAAAAATCCTCACTAGTACCGTAAAGATTATCTTGGAATTTAATCGCTTCAAAAACTTCTCTGCGAATTACCGCAGCTGAACCATTACCAATCGGATTGCAACTCAATAAATAGGATGTTGTGATTTGTTTAAGCTTAGGCATTTGATACGTACCTAAAGCTTGTCCAGCTTCATCAATAAAAGCAGAACGGCTAAAGCTAACACCTATATCTGGCGAATTTTCCAGGTGATGAATCTGTTTTTCTAGTTTTTCTGGCAGCCAGAGATCATCTCCGTCTAAAAAAGCTAAATATCTTCCTTGGGCATGGCGAATACCAGTATTCCTAGCTCCAGCAAGTCCTCGATTTGCCTGATGAATGATTTTAATTCTAGAATCTGTAAATTGCTGACAAATTTCTATACTCCTATCAGGAGAATCATCATCGACAATGAGAAGCTCGAAATTTTTATAGGTTTGATCCAAAACGGATTGAACCGTAGCTGATATGTACTTCTCTACTCCATAAACTGGAATAATTACAGAAATTTTTTCCATCTTCCAGACTGACTTTTTTCAGCCATCTTTTCAGGTGTACTGTTATTAGAGTAATCTCTGATGTAGCAATCAAAGTACTATCTGCTGGCCACGATTGCACCTTTTGCTGATATCATCCAAGGAAATACAAAAATTATCCACCTGGTTAACCGTTTAGTCGTAGTGTACAAACATTCAAAACAATCACTACAGCTACACAGCTTGCTGTCGATACCAGTCAATGGTGTTCCGCAGTCCCTGCTTGAAGTCCACTTGAGCGACAAAACCAAAAGCTTTTTTTGCCCGTTCTGTATCTAAGCAACGACGTGGTTGACCGTTAGGTTTGTCAGTTTCGTAGACAATTTCGCCGTCAAACTCCATTAGTTCACAAATTAAGGTAATCAAGTTGCGGATCGAGATTTCATACCCTGTTCCCAAGTTAACTGGTTCAGACTCTTGATAAAATTGAGTACCCATAACAATTCCCTGTGCCGCATCTTCTGAGTAGAGAAACTCACGGGTGGGGCTGCCGTCACCCCAAACCTTCAGTTTCTTTTCTCCCTTAATTTGAGCTTCGTGTACTTTGCAAATTAAGGCAGGTATGACGTGGGAACTACTGGGGTCAAAGTTATCCTCCGGTCCATATAAATTTACTGGCAGTAAGTAGATGCCGTTAAAGCCATATTGCTGCCGATAAGCTTGGAGTTGAACTAATAGGGCTTTTTTGGCAATTCCATAGGGAGCATTGGTTTCTTCTGGATAGCCATTCCAGAGATCATCTTCTTTAAATGGCACTGGTGTGAACTTAGGATAGGCGCAAATAGTGCCAACGCAAACAAATTTTTCCACTCCAGCTTGATAGGCAGCGTGAATCAATTGAGTGCCCATCATCAAGTTGTCGTAGAACAACTCGGCTGGCTTTACTTGATTAAGACCAATGCCGCCGACGTGGGCTGCCAGGTGAATTACAATGTCTTGTTGATCGACTGCTCGCTGGCAGTTTGCTAAGACACGCAAATCACATTCATGCGATCGCGGCATTGTAATCTTCTCCAAATCTGCTCCAGCCTTACAGAGTTTGTTTATCACCTGACGACCCAGAAATCCTGCTCCACCAGTGACGAGAATTCTTTTGTTTTTCAGATAAGTAATTGTCATGTTTTCAACTAATAACTGTTTGCTGTTCGCTGATTAGAAGTGCAAACTACCCAACTCTTGCCGGATAGTAGCAATATCCTGAATTACCTTTGAACCATTACCATTAGATGAAGTGCAACCTAGTGCTTGTAAATCTGCTTCTACCATCAAGGCGACCAAATGCTCAAACGTAACTGAAGGTTCCCAGCCCAACTTCTGCCGTGCCTTGCTGGGATCACCAATTAACAATTCCACTTCTGTTGGCCTGAGATAGCGCTCATCAAACTCTACATAGTCTTCCCAATTGAGATTGACATAATTAAAAGCCAGTTCTAGAAACTTACGTACTGAATGAGTCTCACCAGTGGCGATGATGTAATCATCTGGTTGTGCTTGCTGTAGCATTAACCACATTGCTCGTACATAGTCTTTGGCATATCCCCAGTCTCGCTTAGCATCTAGATTGCCCATGTAAAGATTTTTCTGCTTTCCAGCAACTATGCCAGCGATCGCTCGTGTAATTTTACGCGTTACAAATGTTTCGCCTCTACGTGGACTTTCGTGGTTAAAAAGTATGCCATTACATGCAAATAAACCGTAAGATTCTCGATAATTCACTGTCTGCCAATGAGCATAAACTTTGGCACAAGCGTATGGACTGCGGGGATAAAACGGCGTTGTTTCCCTTTGAGGAACTTCCTGCACCAGACCAAACATCTCAGAAGAACCAGCTTGATAGAATCGAACCTCAATTCCTGTGCGATGCTGGTAGTCTCGAATTGCTTCTAGTAGACGGAGGGTTCCCATACCTACAGAGTCTACAGTGTATTCTGGCGAATCAAAACTTACTCGCACATGGGATTGAGATCCCAGATTATAAATTTCTGCCGGCTGGACTTCTTCTAAAATCCGACGCAAAGTAGTGCCATCGGTTAAGTCTCCGTAGTGAAGAAACAAGCGCGCTCCTTCGTTATGGGGATCTTCATAAATATGGTCAATGCGATCGGTATTGAATGTGGAAGTGCGCCGGATAATGCCATGAACCTCATAACCTTGCTCCAGCAATAATTCACTTAAGTAGGAGCCGTCTTGCCCTGTAATTCCAGTAATTAGCGCTCGCTTTTGTGGCTTCATGGTTAATATTCCTAGTTTAAATGTGAAATAAACGTTTGATTAATGTGCGGAGGTTAAAACTACTGTTTTGGTAGTTCAGGTAATAAAAATAATTTATATATTTTTAAACCCCGAAATATTTTCTGCTAAAAAAAGTCCAATATCCTCAACAGTTTTGTCTTCATCTTGCCCCAATTGAATTATGGTTGAAGGGCGAGTCGGACTTTTGAAGAGGCTGTGTAATACCCAGGCAAACCCTCCCGTAGTCTTGATAACTATATCCGCAGATACTATTGCATGAATACTTGGAAAGGTATTTTTTTCAGATTCACCGATAATAGTATAAACATTTGAGTGCTGGGAAAAAATCCCAAACTCTTGATTTGCTATTTTCTCAGCTAGATATAATTGGCGCTTTTCTTCTTGACTTAATGTTATTTCACCTTTAGATATAGCGTGCCGTATATTTTGAAATGTCCTTTCATAGCCATCCGACATCACTATGACAGAGAAATTATCTTTACCGTATTTATCAAATGTTTTTTGTAGAAGATTATAAGCTTTATATGTCTCATTAGAGTTTGAGTAGTTATTATTCTCCCATTCACTCAAGTCACTTAAACTTTCTACTACTTTAACTTTTGTACTTAAAACTCCAATTACTTTTTTATTAACATTGACTAACATCCTATCACCTTTCCTCAGATGTATTACAACTTTAATTTTTGCAGCATCGAAAGGTATATTAACTGGTCTATGTTCTCTTGCTTTGCGGTAACTTTCAGATAATTGAAACTTCAGTGGGTTGAGTGCAATCGCCTCTGGATCTGCATTATTTAGTAGATCATATAGATGAAAAGCACGTAAACCTTTATATAGTTCAGGTGTAAATGTTAAACAGTAAATGACTTTTTTTGAAGTTGGATTTACCTCATTAATAAACTCTTCTACATATTTTTTTAGCTGTTCAATATCTGAAATTTTATCTTCTTGATAAATTTCACTGATGGGGACTTCAATAATTTTATACTTAATAAATTTTTGCTCATTTATGTTATATTTCAGTCTATCTAAGCCTAAAAAATTACTAGTTATGTGAGAATATCTATCAATTTTAATAAGTTTATTTATGGCATTTTCAATCTTTTTGATAGTCTTTCCCAAAAAATTTAACCTGTACCGTTTATCATAGTTAATTGGCGTGTGTACATAAGTATAATCGAGTAATTGAGCAAGTCTGTATAGAAGAGATAACTGCCACAGCATGTCTGCTAAACCAGATTTTACCAGCTTAACAGTAAAAAAAGTCTCTTTTTTGTTCTGATTATTGAAGCTGTTGTTTGCTTGGGGTATGGTGTTGTAAGTTTCAATATTCATGATAAATCCTTGGAAATTACCTAAGAAGGCGGAAAGAAACAAAGTAATGCAAAGAAGTCTAAATCACAAGCGATCGTGAATAGATAGTTTAGCGAAAGTAAATATTAGCCCTGCTATCTTATGAGTATCAATGTTGATACCTATTGATATTCTTGGAAAATCTTAGAAATATGCAAATCTCACTACTATCTCTACAAAGCCGAGAAATTATCCTTAGATAGAGGAGCTTTATCATTGTGGGAGTTTTTGATACTAGTAGCGCGAATTTTGCTTATAAGCTGGAGGAGATTGCTAGCAATATTCGGTGAAAGTACTCTAATTAATACCAACTTGAATACTAAACTTTGAGTCTTTTTTTTAAATAAAATTTGTGGGTACATAGCAATTGCTGTTTGCAACTTTTGGCGAGCCAACTTTGCCCCACTAACGCCAGGAAGTCGCGTCAAGTATAGCTGTGCTAAAAACTCATAGATATTAGCTAGACTCTGATTTTTAAGCGAGCGAAATTCTAACGGTGCCGATTGAAATGCCCTTTCAATAAAAATAAGATGGTATTTTTCTGCTACCTCAATATTGGATGACATTGCCCCTGAGGTTTTGCGATAAAAAATTTGTTGTTTAGGAACTACGACAAAAGGCCAACGAGCTGCAAGCCGTAACCAATATTCCCAATCTTCACAATATTTCAGGGTATAATCAAACTCTCCTACAGAGTCGATAGCTTGCCTACGAATCAGAGGATTTGAGCCACTTTCTAAGAAATTCCCTAGTAATAAATTGCTATAAACATTCCCTTCAAAAGTTACAGTATTACTAGTATGAAAAGACTCTCCTTTATCATCCATGAAATAAGTCCAGCTATAGGCTAGCCCTGCCTCTGGATGCTGTTGCAAAGCCGCAACTTGAGCTTCTAACTTATCAGGTGTCCATAAATCATCAGCATCGAGAAAGGTAATAAACTCTCCACTGGCTTGAGAAATACCACGATTGCGAGCTACTGGTAAACCGCCATTGCTGTATGAGAAAATTTTGAGCCGGGGGTCTTCAACTGAATTAAGCAATTCTAAAGTCCCATCAGTTGAGCCATCATTAATTACAATTAACTCAAAATCTGAGAATGTTTGTTGTTGAGCGGATGCGATAGTCTCTAAGATAGTTCGTTCAGCATTGTAAGCAGGGATAATTACAGATATTTGCGGTGACATAAAGATTAGCCTTCCTCGATATGAATATCTAAGTTCGTCAATTAATACATTGATGCGTCTATTAATTGCATTTTTTTATTTCTGGCAATCACCAATCAATAGTTACTATGGGCTATTTCTTGGCTATGAATAAACCTCGCAAATCTGTCAAGCAATTTTAATTCATTACAGCTTACTGAGAAGAGCTTCAGTTTTTTTATTGCCTAAAAGCAACTTAACGATCGCATATGTTGCTTTCTTCTTAAAGGTTCTCGCTTTTCTGATAGCTACTTTTCTAATTGGCAGACGTGGGGGTTCTAACTGGGATTTGTCAAGCGCTTCCTCACGCCAAACTCTTGCACTTGCTGAACTTGGTGAATCTAGAGCTATGATGAATTCATCGCGCACTTGTTCAACTAGCTTAATAGCGCGATCGCGACATTCTCTGGCTTTTTCTCGCGCTTGTTCTGTGTAACAGTAATCAAAAGCTTGCTGTAACGCTTCATCTGTAAGGCTATCAGCGCTAAACACAACAGGCCAGCCAATCGTTTCTGTCTGAAGTACTATCTTAGCTCCTCCTGCGATCGGGTCTATGGCAATAACCGGAACTCCATTCTTGAGTGCTAATACAGTACCGTGTAAACGTGTTGTCACTACAAAGTCCATGCGGGAAATTAGCGATTCGATCTCGGCGGCGCTTTTGAGATTTGTTTGGTTAGGGTCTAAGCCTGTATCAATAGGCACTGTTACCATTTCACGTGAGGCAATGAGTTGGTTAATAGCCTCATGTGCGATTTCATGTCTGCCTTTGTCTTTATATTCATGTTGCGGATGAACCAGAATAATACCTACAACCGGTACTTTCGCTTGGTGTGATAGGAAGGTAATATCTGGGCGTGTACAAGCAGAACTGTCTCTTTCTAGAAGTACATCGAAAGGATTCCAATTATCAATTGGCTCGATCATTGATAGGTCAACGCCAATCATACGGCAGGAACTGAAGTGTTCTACAAATTCATTAGATAGTTTGACATAAGGAAAAGGACCACATACAAACACAACGTGTGAATAAATATGAGGATCGGCTAAACGCCAATCGACACCACCAATAAAAGGAGGTGCAAGAGCAACATCATACCTATAACCAGCCTTCTCAACCCACTCGCAGACGATATCTCGCGCCATCAAATCGCCAGCTGTGACGTTGCATTTCTCAAAACTGAACCAACCTGCCAGAAGAATTTTCACCAATCTAACTCCTTTAAAAAAATATTAATTAATGCGAAACTTGGGGTTTTTAGGAGCTTAAATTTGATTTTTATTTCATTTCACCTCTAAAATTCTATAAGCATAAATTTTAATTAGCACTAATATAATAGATTAATAAATCTGCATAGTTAAAATTACAGTTATATTCATGGTTTTTTTACAATTAAAAAAGGTGAATTTTGAGTCAAGAAATATCTAATACCCCAAATGCTGAATGCAGGCTGGGCTACTACCTGACAAATAAATACTGTTAGGGCTACCCCAAAAATACCCCATTGTACAGCTATTAGCAAGGAAATCGTGAACAACACAGTATAAATCAGATTCCAGTAGAGATTAATATGGGTTTTACCTATAGCGTTGAGTAGCAAGTAAGTGGGATTATAAATAGCGAGCGGTAGAGCTGAAAGACAGATAGTAATCAAGATAGGAACCGCTACTACCCACTTTTGCCCAAAAACAATCGGTACATAAAACGGTGCCAAACTTGACTGTAGAAGAATAAGTGGAACAGTGAACATAGCAGTTGATTTGAGACTACTAAAATATCGCTCCTTTAGCTGGTTAAAGTCACCGCGAACCTGGCAAAGATGAGGGAATAAAGCTGAAGTAACTGCACTCATAACATTCAAACTAATCCCTAATCCAGCATTGAAAGCGAAATAGTATATTCCTAACGCATTAATTCCTAAAAAACGCCCAATCAGTAAGTAATCTATATTACTTCTAAGTTTATTTAGTAATTCAACACCAAGTATATCTTTACCAAACTTCGTGATTTCCTGCCATCGTTCCAGCTTGAAAGACTTAGGGGGCCGCCACGAATGATTCATATAACTAATTACGATCCATACTGGAGTTGATAGAACAATGGGTAAAACTACAGCCCACATCCCCCAGCCCAATAGAGCTAGAGCTATTGTTGAAACATTGGCAATTAACGATTGAGTAACATTACATAAGGCCGCAATATTTAGCCGATTCTCTCGTTGAATCAGTGCAGACTGAATCATGAACATTGGGAACATTAGATAGACAAGAGCGGCAACGCAGATAGGCAGAATAACTTGATTATTTCCATAAAACAAAGCAATAGGAAAAGCAGCAATACACTGAATCGCAAAAATTGAGCTACATAAAATCCAATTTAGCCAGTAAGAAGTATCACATATAACTTTTATCTCTTGTTCATCAGCCTGAATAATTTTAGACCCAATCCCAGCTTTGAGAGTAAAAACAGTTGCAAATTCATTGGTTGTTAAAACCACTGCTACTAACCCGTAGTCATAAGGATTTAACAAGCGGGCTAAAGTAATTGTTGTTCCTAAACGAAATATCCGATTTGCTAATTCAGCTCCTCCTAGCCAACCAACATTGCGAATAAATTGACCGGATAATTGCTGTTTTAGCTTATTGATTAGCATTTAATTTAATTACCTAAAATTTCGTTACTTTATATGAGTATATATGAGTATTATCAAGATTAAATAATATTAAATAATTGAATTTTCGTTTATTTGTGATTAAATGCAATACCCATTATTACTAAACCAGGCCAATAAAGATATACTAAACCTTCTATTCTTTCACCAAACGTAAAAAGAAATAAAACTAAGACTACACTTAAAGCGACCTTGGCTGTCTGATTTTTATAGGCTTTATAAAGTAAATCTATAAAGCTCCATAATAAAGGAAATGCTAATGCAATTAAACCTACCATTCCTTTCTCAAATAGTAGACCGAACCAAGTATGATGAGTGCCAATAGGCATAAATTTTGTAAATAAAATCCCACGGGGAGCAACAATTCCATGACCCCATATAGGAGCTTCTTTCCAACCTTTTAAAGCGAGGCGGCCTAAAACTTCTCTCAGTCGAGAAGAGTCTGCTCGCGCTTCAGAGAACTGTTGTTTAAATACTTGTATAAAATCGATAAGTAGAGGAGCAAATATCCCCGCGAAAAAACTAGTTACTCCCGTTAGAATTTGTATTTCAGGTTTAATAAAATTTACCAAAAACCAAGTTATAAATGGAACGGCCGCAAGACAGACAATACCTAAACGTGAAACTGAAGATATAATCATAGCAACAGAAGCAGTCATGCCAATTAACCGCCACTTTTTGTCAGATTCTTGAGAAGCAAGAAAAAAATAGACGCAGCCTACTAATCCTAAAGCAGGAGGCCAAGGTGCAAACAATGACAGTCGAATTTGATTGACATTTCCTTCTTCAAATCCGTAGAGTTTAACACTATAAAATATTTGATCATTACCTCCTATTAACTGAAGTAGAGAATTACTGTACAAAACATTTGGTAAATGTATCGCGTGTGCTAGATAGAAAATTGGAATTATGATTAAACTTTGCAGACAAACAATACAGATACCTCGGTAAATCAATTTTGGGCGGATATTAAGGCAACCAATCAACGGAAATAATGCCAAATAAGCCCAATTCCTTGCCCAGTTAATTGAGGAAGTAATAATCTTACCTACTCCCAACTCAAAGTCTATATGGCCCATAATCAAAGCCAATTCCATCACCAACATAGAAATAATCCATACCCATACACTGGGAGGAATAGTTACTTTTTCTTCAGTTGGTGTATTTTCAGTTTGGTTCCAAAGCTTCTTACCTACGTATAGCGCTAACAGCCATGCAATTATAGATATTGAAAAGTAGTATGCTCCAATAAAGTAAAAGCCATAAGTTCCTATTAAAGAGTACCAAACAACTCTTTCTTCTAAATTTTGAGGTTTCATCCGAGTTATAACTATGAATATTAATTATATATATTTAGTAAAAATTGTTTTCCTATTTTTCTAACTTTTAAAAAACTTTGTTTCAATTTTGGTTACTAATACTAATGTGTACTTTCTAAGTATGTATATTTAGAAATTATTCGATATCTCAGAAATTTTACGCTTGTGTTCGCGCAACCAAAGTAACACTATCCCGGTAGTTGAAAAAATGGAGCCAGCAGTTGCACCAAGATAAACGTATGCTTTTTTTGGTGCAACAGGACTATTTGGTAAGCTAGGTTTTGCAATAACTTGAATAAGTGGGTAAGAACCAAAACCATTTGACTTGCCAATATCGAGTCTGGTCAAAGTAGAAGAAAAGACTGCCTCAGCTACTTGCATATCTCTCTTCAAGGCATCCAGATTAGACTGTTGCTGTACTAGCTTTTTCAGTCTATTTTCTAGCTGCACTATCTGTTGGTCAATTGATTTAGCTTGGGCTGTGAGTCCTTTTTGGTCTACTTGAACTATAATTAGCTGTTGGAAAAGAGCTTCTCGCGAAGCCGTACCAGAGCTAGTATTACTAAGGTTAAGTTGCGCTAAGTTTGCCAAACTTACTGGTCGCCCCAGAAGAGATTGACTACGGGCTAGCAAGGCTGACTGAGTAGCATCTCGCTCGGCTTTATTTGCAACTACTGTAGGATGATTAGGCAAAAATTTAGATTCCAGAATAGTCAGATTAGCATTAGCTTCACTAAAGTTTTTTAAGTTCTGCTGAAATATTTGATCAGTTTGAAGCATGAAAGCATCTGTAGCTTGCCCAGCAGATAATTTTAAATTCTCCGATAATTGTCTTAAACGAGTACTAGCTTGTTGTTGTTGAGCTAATATTTCGACTTTTTGTCTGCGTAGCTGTTCAATATTGGTTGCCAGATCCTTAATTTGCTCTTCAGAATTCAACCCTGAACTCGCTTTGTAGGCAGAAAGGTTCTTCTGTGCCCTTTGTAATTTTCTCTGCGAGGAACCAAGTGGTACTTGGAAACCTACATCTCGTCTGGCAGCTTCTTCGGTTCTCAGCTGATTAAGTCTAGTTTCAAGGGCTTGGTAAAAAGCTAAAGATTTTTGTTGAGCTTCTTCAGGGCTTGTACCCATAAACTCAACTGTCATTAGAGTAGTATTATCTATTACCTTGAGTCGCGGACTGCCGAACTCTCCTAAAGACATATTGAGTTTAGTTGCTGCTGCTTTCAATACAGGTTCGCTTTCTGCAAGAAATTTATAATTTTCTCTTGGATCTTGAGAAGAACTAAAAGAGTACGGAGATGAATTTTCATAAGAAGCTTGACCAATGCCTGGTAAATTGACATTTGCGTTTGATCCTACTCCTGGCAAGTTAATAGCTGACTGACTGCTATATGTTGGTGGCGTAAGCTTTAGATAAAGAAAGGCTAAGAGCCAAAAAGCTAGATTAGTAGCTAGAGCTAGAAGTGAGTAAAGTTGCCAAGGCTTTCGCTTTGCTACTGATTTGCCAGAGTATCCAGAGATTTCGATATGATTGGCCATTAAAAATCCTCTAAAGTCGGGAACTGGCTGCGGAATTATAAAGTTGAGGTGGGGTTTGCGATCGCCTAAGTAAACTTTCAGGTCTATGCTATATCGAAGCTGAAAACTTTATTAATCAGTCTTGGTAAAGTTTCCTTCTTAAACAGCAATCACAAAACTGTCTAATGGTCAAGATTGCATTGATGTAGACAGCATCCTCTAGAGTTAAATAAAATTATCCACTCAGCTATCCACCTAACTGTACCTAATTTATCATCCTGATTTATAATATCTACTCCCTACAGAATCGATACTTGCCAATATAATGAAAATAGCAGATTTATGGCGATAGAAAGATGACAAAAGAAATCTTAGGATTTATCTTTGATATACGCAGATCATGCTTCACATTCTTCTAATGAATGAAATTATATTAACTGACAATGAAACTCTTAGGCTCCAAGCCCTGCGCCAATATCACATTTTAGACACTATTTGTGAAGCTGCCTTTGACGATCTCACTCGTTTAGTAGCACAAATTTGTGGTACTCCCATAGCTTTAATCAGCTTAATTGATGAGTCTCGTCAGTGGTTCAAATCGAAAGTCGGATTAGGCACTGAATCAACCTCCCGTGATCTGGCATTCTGTGCCCAGGCAATTTTGCAGCCCCATGAAACTTTGATTATTCCAGATACACTACTCGATCCGCGTTTTGCGACCAACCCATTAGTAACTTCTGACCCCTATATTCGGTTTTATGCTGGTGCGCCTCTGATAACACCGGAAGGATATGCTTTAGGAACACTCTGTGTAATAGACCATGTACCACGACAACTGAATTTAGAACAACTCGAAGCGTTGCAAGCCTTGAGCCGTCAAGTCATGACTCAAATGGAATTAAAGCGTAATTTATACAAGCTACAACGTATAACTAATAATGAAGAGAAACAGATTGAATACCTAATTTCTGCACTTTCCCACGACCTACGTACTCCTTTGCTAGCCACTCGTGGTACTCTGTATGCTATGCTAGGTGGAGCTTTTGGTTCTGTGAGCGACACTTGGAGAGATGTGCTAGAAGATTGCCGTCAAGCTAACGAAGACCTCTTGAAGTTTGTCGAAGTTCTGTTAAATGTATCTCGCTACAAAACCGAAGTTTCTAAAAGCTTAAAGTGCGACATTATTAGCTGGAAAAACATTTTTCTCGAAACCATTATCCGCAGCAATGGCACTCAGAAACAAAAGTCTGCAATTAAATATAAAATTGCTTCTTCGCTGCCGATTGTATATGGTGATGCTCTTGAGATTCAACAAGTTGTGCAGACCTTACTTGAAAATGCTCTAAAACTAAATAATCCAGACCAGGAAATTACCCTTGAGGTAGCATTTTTTGGAGCTGAGAAAGTAAAAATATCAGTTCGATACAATAGCTCGGGGACTGCTCCTTTAGACAACGAAAGCCTTTTTAATAGCTTTATTCAAGGACGTGGCCGGAATAACATAGATAAACTAGGTCTCTACTTATGTCTTCAAATTGTGGAGGCTCATAAAGGCACTATCAATGTGGAAAGTACCGCCGATGATGGTACTACATTTTGGTTTACCCTACCTGCCGCCTTATTAAAAAGCTAGATACCTAAAGCGAGAGGAGATGTAGAAAATGAGTTTAAACAGCTCCATATTATAGTACACATTCGCCAATATTTGATTTTGATAATTGTAGTCATACATTGCAATTCTCCGTATTAATCTGTACTTCCTAAAAGTTTGAGCAATAAAGCTACATTACTTTTCTTGGCTTTTATCGCTAAATACAAGAACTTGGCTTAAATACTGAGTGATTTAAATATATCACTTGTTTTTGTGATTTTTTATGTAAAGATGTAAATTTACTTTATATCTTGAGCTTAGTTAATCGGTATGAGCGATCGCCGTTTCTGGAGGCTCTTAGGGAAAACAACTTGTATTGCTATAGTTGCGCTGGCTATTGTCATCACATTGACACCCCTTAAGCTTGCTTGCAGTGCTACATCAGATTATCGCTGGACTAATGTCTCTATCGGAGGAGGAGGTTATGTTACAGGCATTTATTTGCATCCACTAGAGCGAGATTTAGCCTACATCAAAACTGATAATGGTGGCTTTTATCGTTGGAATTCAAAAGATTACAAATGGATTCCGCTAACAGACAAATTTAGGCTGCAACAGAGCAATTACTATGGGGGAGAAGCCCTAGCACTTGACCCAAATAATCCAAATATTGTATACATAGCAGCAGGTAAATATACTGCGACTTGGGGTGGATTAGGAACAATTTTTAAATCGAGCGATCGCGGTCAAACCTGGACTAAGCTGAAAATAGACTTGCCAATGGGCGGTAATGAAACCCAACGTTGGCTAGGAGAGAGGCTAGCCGTTAATCCCTTTAATTCCAATGTTATTTTTTTTGGCTCGCAGTTGAATGGGTTATGGAAGTCTTCAGATAGTGGCACGACATGGGGCAAGGTTAGCTCCTTTCCCGAAAAGCCAGAAGCAAATATTGGAATTGCAGGTATTGTATTTAACAAAAATGTGTCTGGACTAGTCTATGGCAATGCCTATGGAGACGGAATATATAAATCCATTGATGCGGGTGTTACCTGGAGCAAAATACCAAAAAGTCCATCAAAAGTGAATCGAATGGCTCTCACAAACAGCGAAGTTCTGTATGTAACGCATACGTCAGGTGTTAGCAAATATGCAAACAGCACTTGGAGCAATATTACACCAACTAACGCGAAAACTACATTTAATGCCATTTCTGTGGATCCAAATAATTCCAATCACCTTTTAATTGTTGATGACCAGCATATTGTCACAAAAAATGATCCTGGAATATTTCAATCTACTAATGGTGGAGCTACATGGCAACAGAAAAAGAATATTTTGAAACCTCAAGTGCCCTGGTGGCCTGAGTCCTATTTTGCCTCCGCAACCTCAGCGATTGAATTTGACCCAAAAACTCCTGGACGGGTCTGGTTAACAGACTGGTTTGGAACATGGCAGACCGACAACATCAACGCACAGTCATCTGTTTGGTCGAACTATGAAAAAGGACATGAGCAGGTAGTTACCTTCGCGCTAGTCTCGCCTCCAAGTGGCTCTCAATTGTTGAGCGGTGTTGCTGATGTGGATGGATTTAACCACAGCGATGGGCTAGATGTCTACCCATCTACGCAGTTTGGCGGCGAAAATAGTCCTCGGTTCCAGCATACCTATGGCCTTGCTTATAACGAAAACAATCCTTCACAAATGGTACGTGTCGGAGGTAATGGATGGAACAATACCTATACGGGAGCAACTTCGGCAGATGGGGGACTGACATGGAAAAAATTTTCCTCGTTTCCGCAGAACACAATAGCGTTGCGTGTAGCCATGTCAGCAACCAACTCAAATCTATTTGTCGCAATTATTAAAGAAGGACAGCCAATTCGCACAACTAATGGCGGATCTTCTTGGAGCAAAGTATCAGGATTACCCAATGGCCCTAAAAGTTCCTGGTACTGGGGCCAACCATTAGTAGCTGACAAATTAAATGGCAACACTTTTTACTACTATAGCAGTGGCAAGTTATACCGTAGTAACAATGGAGGCGCATCCTTTGGGATTGTAAACTCATCATTGTTTTCAGAAAGTTGGTCTATGCTCAAAACGGTTCCGGGGGTTAATGGCGAAGTCTGGCTCAGTCTTAATTCGCGCGGACTTTATCGCTCAACAAATGGCGGTGTGAACTTTGCCCAGATTACTAAAGTAAAGAAAGCTTATTTATTTGCCCTTGGTAAGCCACAGACAGGAAGCAAAATTCCTGCACTGTATTTGTATGGGGAAATTGTTGGCATGGGCGAAGGAATTTTTCGCTCTCTCGACAGAGGAAAAACATGGATAAACATTGGCTTTTTAGACCAGCCTATCGGCAATGAGCCTAATGTAATGGAGGCTAGCTGGCAGCAATTCGGGCTAGTATTTATTGGCACTAACGGTAGGGGAATCTACTATGGAACACCGTAAAAATGTCAGCCTTAGATTTAACTTATAAATAGCCTCTAATATAAATTTCAAAGCAGGTTAATTATGAATTTTGTGTAAAGCCGGATTAATTTTCCTGTATCGTGTTAATATTCCAAAAAAAAATATCATCATCATAATTATTACTACGTCATTTAATACAATTGAGTTATTAATAGTAAAATTATAAAAGTTGAAGGATATTTATATGTAATATATCAACAGTTAAGGCTTTTGAATAACAACATTGGAAGCTTAATACTAGCAAAGCTGTTGTATCTATAAAGTCGGTAATTTTAATTAGTATGCTAAGTAACGTAAATTAAGGTGGTGGAGATATTTAGATAGTGATAGCTATTAGCTTGATACCTTTCTTAATTCATTCATCTAGGAAAGGTAATTTTTTAACTCCTCTACATACTAGTATTTTAGTACTAGTGATATTTTTAGTTGGACAGCAAGTCTTCAACCTCTGGATAGCACACCTAACTCATGAAGCATTTGACTGCGTAACCCATACTTTATTGGTAGAGCGAGAAGGAGAACGTCTACTTCATGCTGTGATAGATAATGAAGAAAAAGCTTTTTTAGAAAGTTCCAGTCAGGGGCGAACCAATCTTATAGATTATGGTGAGAAGAAGCCCAACTTCCACAAAAGCTTCAACTATCTATACAATCTTGTACAAGACAACCCTGCTCAAATAAAACAACTTCATAAAATTAGATATATCTATAACCAGTGGCAAAGGGAGTTGCAGGAAAAAGCGCTTTCTAGTTCTGCCAGTAACCACGGTGTCGCAAAAAACACTTTATTTGGTTCCTTGCACAACGAGATTGAGAAACTGATTCAGCACGAAGAGATGCTTTTGAGCGATCGCCAAATTCGTGTAGAGCGCTTGCACGATATTAACACTGCGATAAACGTCTTCAGCACATCAGTTATTCTTTTAGGAGCGCTTTTAAATCTCCAGTTGTTGCATCGGCGAATCAAGCTTCCATTAAAGAAATTGACACAAGTTAGCAAACTTTGGCAAGCGGGACAAATGGAAGTGCAACTCTCCCATTCTTCTAAAGACGAAATCGGGGAACTAGCTGGAGTTCTTAACGCGATGGCTGATAAAACTCGTCACCGTCAACAAAGTATTGAGGTGCGTAACCAACAGCTTGAAGACATGATATCTGCACTGTCTCACGATCTACGTATTCCTTTACTTGCCACTCGTAATACTCTAGACTGTATGAGCAGAGGAGCTTTTGGCCCAGTAAATGACACTTGGAAAGAAGTATTTGAAGAGTACGATGAAGCTAATGAGGATCTACTTCAGCTTGTGGAACTCCTCTTAGATATTTCCCGTTATGAAGCACGCAGCGCTTGTTTAGTTTGCGATCGCCTCAATTGGGAAAAGATTTTAATTAAAGTAATTGGTCAGGTAAAAGCAACATCTACACGTGAGTTAGCCTTCATTTGTAAAATTTCTCAACTGCTGCCAACAGTCTACGGTGATGAATTAGAAATTCAACGGGTTTTACAAAACTTACTTGATAACGCTGTGCGGGTAAGTAAGCCTAAAGGGGAAATTATTTTAGAGATAAGGCCTTATGGAGAAGGTCAAGTGCAGATTTCGGTGCGGGATTACGGTTCAGGAATTGCACCGCAAGTTAAAGAAAAGCTATTCCAACGCTTTATTCAAGGACAAGGGCATCGTGGAAGAAGTGGACTTGGTCTGTACTTATGTCGTCAAATTATTGAGGCTCACGGAGGAAACATTGGTGTCGAAAGCTCTCTTGGAGAGGGAAGTACTTTTTGGTTTACTCTCCCAAGTGCCATCAATAACGTTGATTGCAACTATGAACAGAATATAAGTAGATGTAGCAAGAATGATGCCTAAGATTGACGAAGAGAAAACTGTGCGGGTTCTATTAGTTGATGATCACGCTTTAATCCGCCGAGGAATGAAAGGGCAATTTAGCCTTGAACCTGGTTTTAGTATAGTTGGAGAGGCATTGGATGGTGAACAGGCTGTTGAATTAGCTAACCAACTCCAGCCAGATGTAGTCTTAATGGATATTGATCTGCCAGTTATGGATGGGATTACAGCCACCCAGCAGATAAAAAGTAGCTGCTTGACCACTCGTGTTCTAGCCTTAAGTGCCTTTGACGAGGATATCCAAGTCATGGGGATGCTTGCAGCCGGTGCTGATGGTTACTGCCTTAAAACCATTGAGTGGGAACAGCTCATCGCCGTCATTCAATTGATACTTCAAGGCGGTGCTTATTTAGATCCTTTAATAGCTCAAAAAGTTGCTCGGATGCTTAGGTCAACCCCTGTAGCCCCCGATGTTCCTGTATCTAAAGCAATAGCGGAACCGATTCTCAGTAATCGTGAACGCGAGATTCTTAAACTTATTGCACAAGGTCACTCAAATCAGCAGATTGCAAATCAACTCTACCTATCACTTGGAACCGTCAAGTCTTATGTACGTATGGTTCTCAACAAACTTAGCGTTGATGATCGTGTCCAAGCAGCAGCTTTAGCCGTACGCCAAGGGTTGATTTAAGCTTAGAGGAATTTATATAAACAGGCAGATAATTCTGTAAAAGTGGTAGCCAGTGGTGAGATGTCATTAATCAGTTTTTCTGACCACAAAATGTAAGGCTGAAGTAGTTGATGTTGGAATTTATCAGGTATGGGCAGGCATAACACTAAAACATGAGGTGCAAACAAAGCTATCTCTTCAAGTGTGGGAATACAGTAATATGGAAAAACTTCTGCATTTTGTTTTAGGCAATGACTGCTGACGCGCTGCACAGTAGTGACATTGCTACCAATAACCATAATTTTGTGTTTTTTCATATAATTCATAGCTTAGACTGATCCGCAAATGTGAAATGCTTACTATACAGCCGTTTTAGCAATTATAAAGGAAGTGCGATTATAACCGCTTAATGGATACTTGTGAATACAATTAAGTTAATTTTTCATTTTACTAGAAACAGTAAATGCTTACAGTAGTTTGCTTTTTAAGTAAGATACGAAATGCAGGATTCACGCATCAAATGTAAGGAGTTTCTACTTCCTGCCTCACTTCTCTACAAGAAACTGCGCCCGAAGCGTAGCTATGCCACAGGCTTTACGGCTGCGCCCCTCGACTTCGCTCGGGCTAAACTCAGTGACCCAGATATTGTGTTTTTAGTCAACTCATTATGTTGTTTTATTGTATGACTTTATTGATAGCTGAGGTCAGCCACCAAGATATTTTCATTCAACAAACATAAGTAAGTCAGCGTTAAAAAATCAAGCTATTTAACGAAGTATAAGATTAGCGCATAGCTTATAAACTGCTCATTTCATAGCTTTTACAAGATCAAACATACCTAGGTTTTATCGTGCCTACTTAATTATTATGAAATTTACACTATCTGTACGCTACAGCCAAGCGGATAGTTAGCTGGATAATTTTATTCTTCATTAGGATACTGTATAAAAAATAATTTAAGTAGTCATCAGATAGTATTTTATATCGGTATTTGCGTACGAAAGTATACGTATACTTTACTAAGTCTTTACTCAACCTTGTAAACAAGTTCTTAAGTCTTATCCAATCTTTGATGGTACTTAGACATTGAAAACAATGCAAGTATCTTAAAAGCCTTGACAGATTTAAAGATTTCAGTTTTGTCGCAAGCATTGCTCACCTACCACCAACCGTACTGTTTCTTATTAATTATCGATGGATTTATCAGTATATTCCGGTGATTAGAAAACATGAGCAATGCTCTAAATTCCACTATTTTGCAACTCCAGATGGCGAATATTAAATTATATGGCAGACAGAGTTAGTTTTCTCAACACTGATTTTGATCGTATGCCTTTAGACGAGGCAACTGAACTGTTACTGATGCGGTTACTAAAGCGGCAGGGTGGTCGCGTATACTATGCCAATGCCCATACTATGGTGACTGCCGCTAAGAACCCAGCATTCGCAAAGGCGTTAGAGCAGAGTGATTTGTTGTTGGCAGATGGTAGTGGAGTTCGTTGGGGTAGCGCTTTCTTGGGTACACCGTTGGTACATAATCTAAATGGCACTGATTTAGTTCCGGCTTTGTGCAAAGATGGGGCGGCAAAAGGTTTATCAGTCTATTTTCTCGGTGGTAAGCCAGGCGTAGCTGAAGATGCGGCAGCTAACCTCAAGAAAGCGTATTCTGGCTTGATAATTGCTGGAACTCAGCATGGCTATTTTCCTGAAGCACAAACGCAGCAAGTATTAGAGGCGATTCGGATAGCCCGCCCCCACCTGCTGTTAGTAGCGATGGGTGTACCCTTACAGGAAATTTGGATTAATCAATACGCTAGCCAATTGCCTAGTATCACTTGTATGGGTGTGGGGGGTTTGTTCGATTTTATGGCTGAACGTGTACCCCGTGCCCCCTATTCGATTCGCGCTGTTGGTATGGAGTGGCTGTGGCGCCTGGCAATGGAACCGACTCGACTTTGGCAGCGCTATCTTCTAGGCAACTTGATCTTTTTACGTTTAGTACTAACCTACGCGTTTGCTCGACGCCAAAGTGAACAACAAAGTGACACAAAATTCACAGCAAAATCCCATTAGATGCACGAAGTAAGTCTGGATTTGAAACCGATTTGAACTTTTAAGTTACTACCAACACTGATAAAAAGCTGTTTGTAACAATACTTAAGCAATCTCTGGATTAATTGCGATACGAGCATATGTGGTGTACCACACACCTCTCATGCTTTTTAAAGTCAGCTTTTTAGCTAGTTAATCAGCTAAATGCTAATTAAATCTATAAAACTTATGACTCTTACACAAGAAAGTCGACTGATTGTGATTCAACCTCAGCAATGCTTAGATTTGAAGTATGGTAATACTTTAAGGGAACAGTTATATAGCCTAGTACCTCACCCCCAACATCTTTGGGTGATTGATCTAGTCAAAGTAGATTTTATGGATAGTTCGGGCTTAACTGCTTTACTTAAGGTGGTTTCAGCTATACGTTCAAATGGCTGTCGTTTAGTAATTTGAAATCTGCAAGCACCTGTTCGGATGATTTTTGAACTGACTCAGATGGATTCAGTGTTTGAAATTTATGAAAATTATGATGCCGTCATAACGATGTTCAATGCTCAACCATGAAGTATTGATTGCTACGTCGCTGCAAATATTTTAAATAATAGATTAAAGATTGGCTGGTTACATATTTATTTGCTGAACCTGTTAAACAATCTCATTCTTGCTTTTAAAAATTACTGAAATAAGGAAATGTACAGACGATTGAGATCGTAAATTTATTTACCCAAACTGTAATTACTATGTCTAATACCTCTACTTCTAACCATTTTCATATGCCATTTATAGATGATCCCCATAATGCTGCTAAAGCTAAACTTCCAGTTCACCCCTCTGTACTCAGTAAAGCCAAGCGGATGATTGACATCTTGGGTGCTGTTGTAGGGCTATGGATTACACTAATTGTAGTAATTCCTATTGCGATCGCAATTAAGTTAGATAGCCCAGGCCCTATCTTTTACAGTCAAGTTCGCTGTGGTTTGAATGGGCGTTACTTCCGAATTTGGAAATTTCGCTCGATGTCACTCGGAGCTGATAAACTTAAGCATTTAGTTAAGAATGAAGCTCAAAGCGATCAGATATTCAAAAATGAGAATGACCCCCGCATTACCTGTATAGGCAGGTTTCTTCGTCGCACTAGCTTAGACGAACTCCCTCAATTTTGGAATGTGCTGGTAGGAGAAATGAGCCTAGTCGGCACCCGCCCTCCCACTCCCAATGAAGTGATAAACTACTCAATACACCACTGGGTTCGGTTGAATGTCAAACCGGGTATGACTGGTGAATGGCAGGCTTATGGTCGCTCTAGTATTAAAAACTTTGAAGATATTGTTCACATGGACTTAGACTACCAACGGAAGTGGTCTATCTTTTATGATATTATTTTAATTTTAAAAACTTTAAAAGTTGTGTTAGATAAGAATGGTGCTTGCTAACGTAGAGCCAATTAATGTTAGTGAAAACTGATAAATTTCTTCAACTTCCTCACAGAGAATTAACAGTGTTTCCATCGCCTCTGCGAGAGAAATCAACTCTGTCCAAGAAGAGCCACTAACTAAATTTTGGGCATGAGCTAATCGGTTTCGCAACTGTTCAGCAGACTTAAGGAAGCGTTCACCAAATCGCTTGGACTTTAATCCCAATTGCTGGAGAAGTTCTGGTTGATTTTAAATCAACTCTCGTTTATCACAGAATTGCAGATAATCTAACAAATCGGTAGCTTCGTTTCTTTCCTGGCTTTCTCGCCATAGCCTTTGAGCAACTTCTAAGCGTTCAGGTTTGAGGACTTTTTGCCAAGAATCTTGAGGATAGTAAATCCGCACCAGCCGTAGCAGATTCATTTCTAGCAGCGTTACCAAACCAAACAGTAGCATTCGCGCGGGTGCTTTCTGCAAGTCGCCACAGGTAACAATACCATTCACTTGATTGCAGTCCAGAACAAACAATCGCTGAGTTTGTTGCAAAATGGGTAGTAACTTTATCAGTGGGGTGGAAATGGCAATTAGTTCTTTTGGATGAAACACGCGTTGATAGTCGCCACACTTCCCAGATTTACCTTCTATTAAACTAGAGCATTCTACATAACCGCTAACAGTATCTCCTGTCTCAACGCCGATTACATCAAAATTGTGCGCCTGCATCCAATGCAGCACCTCTGTAACTTCTGCATCAGCTGGCATAGCTTTGAGGGGTTCTGCCACATATTCAATGGTGATATTGTTCTCAAACAAACTCCGCAAGTCTTGAGAACGCGATTTTAGCTGTTTCATCCCCCTTCTTTAAAGAATTTTATCGTACATGCGCGATGGGCTACGCCCCGCCATAGGCGATCGCTCGCCGAATTTTGTGCCAGATTAGCCCTGCGACAATCAACCCTAAACCCACTTGCCAAATCGAAGACTCTACCCAAAAAGCGAGAAAAAGGCAAGAGACAAGACCTAGCCAACCTACCCATACAGGATAAAGTCGCTCCGATGGGGCCAAACGCAAAGCAGCGAAACTGGTAATTGCGTAATAAATCAAAACACTAAAGGCACTAAACGACCAAGTAGTTTTGACATTACCCAACAGTACCAGCAGAGCGATCGCTATCCCTACAAATATTACAGCCCAGTATGGGGTTGTCTGTTGTTCGTTAAGCTGCGCTAAGAATTTTGGTGCATCTGAACGCCTCCCCATTGCCAGTAACACACGGGATAAGCCCAAAATCAGGTTCAATAGCACGCCTAGCATGGCTGTCACCGCCCCAACTCCTAAGATTAAAGCACCACCGGAACCGGCAACGTTGCGGACTGCCACTTCTAGAGGCGCTGCTGTCTGCCCTGTGCTACTGCCCAAGACATCTGCTCCCACAGCCCCAATACCAACTATCGCCACTGCCATGTAAAGCAACATTGTCAGCAGCAGACAGACAATCATCGCCTTAGGAATCGTTTCCCTTGGGGAGCGTGCTTCCTCTCCCATTGTGGCAATGCGCCCATAACCTGTGTAGGCGACAAACATCAAGGCGCTAGCATGGAGTACTCCTCCTGGGGAGGTTCTGAAAAAAGGTGTCAAATTCTCAATTCCTACCTCGGTAGCACGGGGTAGACAAGCAAGGATAAAAAAGCCTAAAGATAACAGCGTTACCGACACAATCACCGTATTGGTAACATTAGAGCGCCGAATACCACTTAAAACAACCAAAGTCATTATCGCTACAGCTAAGAGGGCTGTAGGAACTACCCAACTGGAACTCAAACCCCCAATGTTGAGCAAGTAACCAGCAAAACCTAAAGCGGCGGTTGCGGCTGAGGCAGTCTTTGCTACCAAAAACATCCAACCCGCGGTGAAGCCCAATGCGGGGGTAAGATATCTGTAACCATATTCATAAGTGCCACCACTGACAGCATGATTAGCTGCTAACTGGGCGCTGTTGAGTCCATTACAGGTGGCAACAATTGCCCCAATTGCTACTGCCAAAATTACTGCTGGCCCAGCAATCCCTGCTGCAATCCCGATAGTGACAAATACGCCCGTCCCGACAATCGAACCCAGTCCCATCAAGGTTGCACCAACAACCCCTAACTCCCGTTTAAGTTGGGGTGGAGAATTTGTGGCAGACATCTTTATATCTCCCTGTTTAGATTACAAGATGTAACGTTCATCAGTGAGAATATCACGACCGAAAGGCTTGCAGATAATCATATTTTGATGACAATTTTTTTGTTACCGCCTTGATACCAAATTTAAGTCAGCACTAATTTTATACCAATCTAGTTGGTACGAAATTACTGCTACTCAGTTAATATTAAGTAACAAATTGTTTTGTACCGACGAAAAATAAATATTTATGTAGTTAAATGTATGAGATTAGTTGATGAATTATCTAGAGAATCCTTCAATAAAAAATATTTTTATTAAAATAACACATCGAATTGATACTTGGTAGAATCATACCAAGAATAACCAGAATAACCAAAATTGATTTATGCCAAGAAAAGAACAAGGGTGGGTCACATTTCAAACCTCAGAGGACGAACGGAAGATTCTAGAAGAGTTCTGCGAACAGTCTCAACGAACTAAGACGGAGATTCTGCGAGAACTCGTGCGTAGTCTCAATCAGCACACATGGGCGCCAATATCACCGCCAATTCACGAGGATAAACAGGAAGATATTTACACTCAAAAGCCTGAAATAGAAGCTAGTATTCAAAAGAAATCATTAAAAGTTAGTTCTCGCAATATTCTTAAAGGTGTGGTTAAACGAGTTGTTTATGGAGCAGTTAATAGCGAAGTGACTCTGGAGATTATTCATAAAGTAGAATTAACCTCGATTATTACTAGGGCTTCCGCAGAAGAGTTAGAACTATCTGAAGGAAAAGAAGCTTATGCAGTCATTAAGTCTAACGATATTGTCATTGCTAGAGAATAGAATTACTTTGACTTTAGGCGCTGGATATTAAAAAGATGAATTATCACTAACATTTTTGATTTTGGAGAACTGCAAGAGAAATTGAGTATATAGTTGATGCTATGTTTACCAGGAGCTACGCCTAAGCAGATCCAAAGTGAGTATCAACTAGCATTAAAAATTGTTTAGGGATTAATCTGGTATAATCTTTGTTTTGCTTGCTGCTATAGAAGACTTTACAAAAAGATTTAAAATTGGATGTTGCGTAGGCGTAGCCCGTCGTAGACATCGCTTATGTAATAGCTATTTTCATATAAATGGAACAGATGATAGGGGCGCATAGCTAGCTGTGTGCCCCTGCTTTCACCTGAAGTTGACACAGATAACAGATGTGTGATCCTTTGCACCACAAAATCGTTACTGCACCAGTCAGAGTCGAAATAAACCACCACTGCCAAAACCAACCGCGCAACCATTCTGGTTTGGTTGTAGAATAACTGCCCGCTTACAGCATCGTAGCTAATTTTCGCCGTGCTAGCCGCCCCTGAACTACTGAAGGTAGCCTTATCCAAGACAATCTTATCGCCTTGGGAATGTTTGAAGTCAGCGTAGGCGTAGCCCGTCGTAGACATCGCATCTACACCAAGAACAGAACGAACTGGCAAAGGATCACTACGTCTTCTTTGACATCGTTCTGTTCATTCAAATTTTCTCATTTCGAGTCGTGTTAACTGTTTGAGTACGGTAAACCGTATTTGCTCGTTAGTTCCCAAAGATTAATTTAATTGTTAAGTTTAGTTACATAAATAAAAAATGCTGCAAACATTGCTAAATCGGAGAAATTATGAGAAGCGTTAATATCTTTGAGGATCAAGACAAATTGAACGACTTTGCGCCTAGCCCATCGCCTAGTTTGGGCGGGTACGCCAACACCTGAGATTTACATCACGCAAGAATATTTGCTTGATTTCACTAAGTATGCCGAAAAACTTAATGGTCACTTGGCAGTAATTGGATTTATATCTCTTATAGCTTTGGAAATCTTGACTGGTGTTTAATCAAGTTTCTTGAGCTAAGTCAGAAATAAAACTTAATTAAGATTATTTAACAAGGTTATGAAAGCTACAGAGCAATTGGTGGATTTCTTAGAACAAGAATTGGGTATTTCTGGTGGAGCAATTTCTCTTGCTTTGCGACATTGTGAGCAGACACCAAACTTTCTAGCCATGACTCTCTGGCAGTATGGGTTGGTAACAGTGGATCAGTTAGCCCAAATTTTTGATTGGTTAGAAACAGTATAAGCTGCTTCAACTATTCGGATAGTAAATAACGCACTTTCTGTGAAAGTCACATTCTCAAAAGTTTTCATTCTAAGGATTGGTTACATTTATGGCAATTAAAGAACAGCCTAAGTCACCTCGGTTTCGGATCATTGCAAATATATTATTGGCAGTATCAGGGCTATTTTTGCTCTTAAATTTATTTTTGCCTGGTTTATTTGCTTCTGGCCCGACTGGGGTTCCTTATAGCTTATTTATTCATCAAGTACAAGAAGGGGAAGTCAACCGCGTTTCTGTTGGTCAAAACCAGATTCTTTACGAATTAAAAACAGAAAATACCGAGCCGGCCCCGGTGTTTGCAACTACACCAATCTTTGATTTAGAGTTACCTAAACTGCTAGAAGAAAAGGGAGTTGAATTCGCTGCTACACCACCACCTAAGAATACTTGGTTTACAACCCTCTTAAGTTGGGTGATTCCACCACTGATTTTTATTGGTATTTGGCAGTTCTTTCTCGCCCGTGGTGGTGGCGGTGGTCCCCAAGGTGCGCTTTCTATTGGTAAGAGCAAAGCTAAGGTTTACGTTGAAGGCGAATCAGCTAAAATCACCTTTGCAGATGTGGCTGGGGTAGAAGAAGCGAAAACTGAGTTAGTGGAAATTGTGGATTTTCTCAAGACTCCGGCACGGTTTACGCAAATTGGCGCTAGGATTCCCAAAGGTGTATTGTTGGTAGGCCCTCCGGGCACTGGTAAAACACTTTTAGCGAAAGCCGTAGCAGGAGAAGCAGGAGTTCCATTCTTCAGTATCTCTGGTTCGGAGTTTGTGGAATTGTTTGTCGGTGTAGGTTCTTCCAGAGTGCGGGATTTGTTTGAGCAAGCAAAGAAACAAGCTCCTTGTATTGTATTCATTGATGAATTAGATGCAATTGGTAAATCTCGTAGCAGTAATGGCTTCTACGGTGGTAACGATGAGCGAGAACAGACCCTTAACCAGCTACTAACGGAGATGGACGGATTTGCAGCTGGGGATGCAACGGTGATTGTCCTAGCAGCTACTAACCGCCCCGAAAGCCTTGACTCGGCATTGCTGCGTCCTGGTCGCTTTGACCGCCAAGTGTTGGTAGATCGTCCCGATTTATCTGGTCGTGAAGCAATTCTCAAGATTCACGCTCAAAAGGTAAAATTAGGAGATGATGTAGATTTAAGAGCGATCGCTACTCGTACTCCTGGTTTTGCTGGTGCAGATTTGGCAAACTTGGTGAATGAAGCGGCATTATTAGCAGCCCGTAATATGCGTCAAAGTGTTGCTCAAGAAGACTTTGCTGAAGCAATTGAGCGGGTAGTCGCCGGTTTAGAGAAGAAGAGTCGAGTGATGAACGAGACTGAGAAAAAGATTGTTGCTTACCATGAAGTTGGTCACGCAATGGTCGGGGCGCTAACCACAGGAAACGGTCGCGTAGAAAAGATTTCGATTATTCCTCGTGGGATGGCAGCTTTGGGTTACACTCTGCAATTACCAACTGAAGACCGCTTTTTGATGAATGAAGATGAACTGCGGGGTCAAATTGCGACTTTGTTAGGTGGACGTTCCGCCGAAGAGATTGTGTTTAACAGTATTACAACAGGTGCTTCCAACGATTTGCAACGAGCAACTGACTTGGCAGAACGAATGGTAACAGCTTATGGTATGAGCAAAGTCTTAGGACCACTGGCTTACCAACAAGGACAGCAAGCAATGTTCCTGGGTAATGGTGGAGCTAATCCCCGGCGGGCAGTGAGTGAAGACACATCGAAAGCGATTGATAGCGAAGTCAAGGAAATCGTGGAAACAGCCCACGAGCAAGCCTTAGAGATTCTTAGACAGAATCGAGATTTACTAGAAGCGATCGCTACTCAACTCTTAGAAACAGAAGTTATTGAAGGGGAAAAACTACACAGTTTGTTGAGTCAGGTTAAACCTGTAGCTAAGACAACTGCTGATTCTGTTGCATCTTAGAAGGTTGAAATTTTAAACGCAGAGGAACGCAGAGAATAACTTTGCGTTCCTTTGCGTTTAACTTTGATTTTGGCGGGGTACTTAAACCGCAAACTCGCTCTGGTTTGGCAGGAAACAGATCGCCGACAGTATTCTTCCTGCCTCCTGCCTCCTGCCTCCTGCCTTTCTTGTTAATACTCTGGAACAGAAGGATCGATTTCTCGACTCCAAGCGGTAATTCCGCCTTTGACATTCGTCCCAACAATCCCGGCTTCCTTGAGGATGCCAAGAGCTTTTGCCGATCGCCCGCCCATCTTACAATGAGCAATTAAACGGTGACCGTTTAATATTTCCTTTACCTTAGCAACGCCATTTCCATTTTCAATGTCTGGTAAAGGCACTAACACTGAACCAGGAATTTTGGCAATGTCGTACTCATTAGGGTTACGGACATCTAGCAGTACAAAATCCTTCGCACCACTATCAAGTAACTCCTTCAAATCCTTAACGGTCATTTCTTGCATTTCCATCTGCTGTTTTGCCTCCTCTGCCTTAGCTTGTGGAATTCCGCAGAATTGTTCGTAGTCTATCAGTTTTTCAATCACTGGGCGAATTGGGTTAGGACGCAACTTCAGCTCCCGGAATTTCATATCTAAGGCGTTGTATAGCAGCAACCGTCCACTCAAGGTTTTCCCTTGTCCCAGAATGATTTTGACAGTTTCGGTTGCCTGAATTAAACCAATAATTCCTGGCAAAATTCCTAATACGCCGCCTTCTGCACAAGAGGGAACCATTCCTGGTGGTGGCGGTTCTGGGAAAAGGTCACGATAATTTGGGCCACCTTCATAGTTGAATACAGTAGCTTGCCCTTCAAAGCGTAAAATTGAACCGTAGACGTTGGGCTTATTTAGCAATACGCAAGCGTCGTTAACTAGATATCTGGTGGGGAAGTTATCAGTACCATCCACCACGATATCGTAAGGTTGAAGGATTTCCAGAGCGTTTTCGGAAGTCAGGCGGGTTTCGTATAAATCAACCTGACAATAGGGGTTAATTTCGTGAATGCGGTTTTTTGCCGATTCAATCTTGGGTTTATTCACCCAGGATGTACCGTGGATTACTTGCCGTTGCAGATTGGAAGTATCGACAATATCAAAATCGACAATCCCGATACGTCCAATACCCGCCGCCGCCAGATATAAAAGTAGTGGTGAACCTAGTCCACCTGTACCGATACACATTACACTGGCAGCTTTCAAGCGTTTCTGTCCTTCTAGCCCTACTTCCGGCAAAATTAGGTGTCGGGAGTAGCGTTCGTAATCGTCTTTGGTCAACTGGATTTCATCCAGGTTGGGATTTAGCATAGCAGTTATGATCTGGGAGGGAATATTAATCCTATCGAAAAACGATATGCGTCTTTAAACTAAGCCGTTAAATTATATTTTCAATTGCCTCTGCTTGGAAATGATGAGTATCATCAAGGCTCCAGCTTTGGAGTTCTCCAGCTTTGCCGTTTTGGACGGAAACTATTATATACGAGTATCCTTGCCAAGCGTACAGGCGATCGCATTCTGAAGGGATAGCAGGATGATCTGGGTGGGAGTGAAAAATGCCGATAATGTTGAGTGATCTGTTGCGTGCTTCCCTTTGTGTTTTTAACATAACTTGGGGTGCGATCGCATATTGCCGTCTTTTACTTTCTGCTGTGCGTTCCCCAGAAAATTCAGCCGCCGCTTCTGTATTCCAGGCATTTTCTGTTGGTATAACTTCTACCACAATTTTGCCCTCACTAGCCAGATAGCCAATAATTATACCACAGCACTCGTCTGGATAGGTGCTTTCGGCATGGATGCGGATAGTTTGCAGGTGTTCTTGGCTAAGTCGGATCATCTCTGCGTTTGTAGTTTTGCTAACCTCTAGGATTTTAGCCCACCGCAGGCATCGCACCTATAAAATGAAAAACTCTATATATATAAGCGCTAGTGGCAACGATAACATCGATGGGGGCACAGGTGACGATTTGTTGTCCTATAACCCCATTTTTACCGATAATAATCTTACCGAGGGAATCACCTCAACTTTCGATGCCACTACTAACATTGGCTCAATTACGGCTGGCACGAATCGGGTTAGTTACAAGAATATCGAAAAATTAGACATCTCAGGTACATATTACGATGACTTGATTGTGGGGAGCAATGGCAATGATATCCTCACAGGTATTAATGGTAATGATAGCCTCTATGGCGGAGCTGGTACTGATACCTTTGCTTTCTATAGTTTCAATGAAGGTATTGATAGATTGGATGACTTCAGTGCAACTGATGAACTGATTCAGGTATCGGCTGGTGACTTTGATAGCGGGTTGTCAATAGGTTCACTTAAAGCTAGTCAGTTTACTATCGGAACATCTGCAACTACTAGCGAAGAGCGATTTATCTACAACGCTATTACAGGTGCATTGTACTTTGACCAAGATGGTAGTACCGATGCATTTACTCAGGTACAATTTGCACAACTATCTTTTGGATTATCACTAACCGAAAATAATTTTGTGGTTGTTTAATCGTGATTAGCACTCCTTTGCTAAGTGAGAAATCTTGAGAATGCGAGATGCTTGAGATAGCATCTTGCGTTCAATTTATTAATGCAATTAATGCAATAAGAGTTAATGGAAAAATATAGATATTGGCTTACCTTGCCTTAAGCCGCCCTAGTTATGGCAACCTAAGCTTTACGTGTTTATAGGTATCTACATTCCTCACTTTCAGTATGTGTACGGTTGAGTTGTAAGTTTTCCTGGCTAAATCGGTTCATTCATCTCTATATTTTTATATCCTGATCATATATAGTAATTATTACTTATATCAAAGGCATCACTACACACTTTCTTTATCTTGCTGACTACGTAGACGTAGCCCGCACTTCTCTACAACAGGCTGTACCCGAAGCGTAGCTATGCCGCAGGCTTTACGGCTACGCTCAAGACAAGCCCAGTACAAGTAAGCAACCACCGTAAGCATCGCCACCATTAATTCTGTATTTTTTATTGTTCTTTCAAGCATCTCACAAGTTTCATCTCTTGGAATGCCTCGGCTCAGACAACTTTTTGCCTGTTGCTTTCTGCAAATAAATTCTTGACTATAAAATGTCCAATATACGCAAACATAAGTATGTTTATATACATTAAAATTGATTAATGTGAAGAGTATGCAAAGATGTGTTTTTAGTATAGACATCTCGGTAAATCTTCATATATGGTTATCACAGTGTTATTTAGATGTTTCTTATTTTTAAGTTACACATCCACGGGCAATAGCCCACAACGAGGGTATGAAAATCCCTTTTCGTATCAATAGTTAACTTTTCTCTATTTTCAAGATAGTAGGAATTACATATTGAAAAATTAAAGTAAGGAATGTAATTTTTAGGAATTTAAGTTTAATTTGACCAAGCTTTTTGAGCGATGCCTGTGGCGGGCTACGCCTACACTATTCAATCAAAAATGGATATAAAAAGCTTGAAACGACGGTCTATTTCAGTTCATTCACACACTCATGAATTTGTATAGTACGTGTTACAAGCTGGTCAACAGCGTGAATTTCTGATAAAAATTACTGTTCCCCAAAAGTGACATAAAAAACTCACCGAAAGTCTCAACTCTCGGTAAGTTCTTTGTGCGCTAAAACAGCACTAGCTCAGGGTTTAGAAGTAAAGTTACTCCAACAATCGATTAAATTAAGGTAAAAATTATGACAAATATCATTGGAACCATCAGTAATGACACCCTATTGGGCAGTAACGGCAACGACACGATTAACGGTCAAGCGGGTAATGATGCCATTACAGCTCAGAAGGGTAATGATACCCTGACCGGTGGCGGTGGCAAAGATAAATTTGTTTATAACTTGGGCGACGGCACTGATACCATCACCGATTTCAGTGGGGTAGGTAAAGGCACAAACCCGACAGCAGCAGTGATTGCCGAAGTGGATACCATAAAATTCCAAGGTGCTGGCTTGACTGCTAGAAATCTGTTGCTGACCCAAAATGGCAAAAACCTTGAAATCACCTTTGAAGGGGTGACTGGTACAAAGCTCATCCTCCAAAACTTAAACTTAGAAAACTTGGATAACCTGAAAGCTTCTGGAACAACACCAGTTCTTGGTAATATCCTGTTTAATGGGCAAACTAGCATCACCCCCAGCTTTAATGTTTTAGATGCCAATATCACTGAAGCAAGCCTAGCCATCAAGAACACCGTAACCTTTATCAATGACCTCGATAACGACATTACGGGTTTATATAATTCAGATGATGTCATTAATGGTCAAGGCGGCAATGACAAAATTGATGGCTTAAGTGGCAACGATTTGCTGCGCGGTGGTACGGGCAATGATAGTCTCCTTGGTAGTGCGGGGAATAACACCCTGGTTGGCGGTACTGGCGGCGATTACTTAGATGCTGACTCTTCAACAGGCAATAACCTCTTGGATGGTGGCAATGGTAATGATACTCTCTCAGCTTTAGGTGACTACGATATCAAGTCTGGTAACAACACCCTCAATGGTGGCGCTGGTAACGATAGCTTGAGTGCTGACAGTTCAGTAGGCAATAACCTACTAGATGGTGGCAATGGTAATGATTATCTATCGGCTTCTAGTAGCTACTACGACCCTGATGCGTCTGGTAATAACACCCTCAAAGGTGGTGCTGGTAATGATAGCTTAAGTGGTTTCTATTCAATAGGCGATAATTTCCTGGATGGTGGCGATGACAATGATTATCTCTCGGTCAATCTTGCCAATGGTAATAACACCCTCAACGGTGGTATTGGTGACGATTCTTTGAGTGCTAACATTTCAAAAGGCAATAATCTGCTCTCTGGTGGCGATGGCAATGATTCTCTTAGTGCCTCTGACTTCGAGGGCTACAGGTTTGATAACACCTCTGGTAATGACACCCTCAACGGTGACGCTGGTGACGATTACTTGAGTGTTAACCATTCACGAGGCGCTAATCTGCTCAATGGAGGCGATGGCAACGATTATCTGTCTGCCTCTCGCTACGGCTACGGCTACGGAGGAAAGTTTTATAACACCACTGGTAATAATACCCTGAACGGTGGTGCTGGTAGTGATAACTTGAATGTTGACTATTCATCAGGCGCTAATCTTCTCAATGGAGACGATGGCAACGATACTCTCTCCGCCTCTGGCTACGAGTTCGACCAAGATGGTGAGTACGGCAAAGGAGTCTATCGCAAAACATCAGGAAATAATACCCTGAATGGTGGCGCTGGTGCCGATAACTTGATTGTTGATTATTCAACAGGCAAGAATCTGTTGGATGGCGGCGATGGCAACGATACTCTCTCTGCTTTTAGCGCATTAGGTAATAACACTCTATATGGTGGTTTGGGTAATGATATCATCACAGGTGGTTTTGGTAATGACACCCTTTATGGAAACGATGGTACTGATACCTTTGCTTTCAGTAGTTTAAATGGAGGTATTGATACTATTTATGACTTTAACACCACTAATGAATTGATTCAGGTATCGGCTGCTGGTTTTGGTGGCGGGTTAGCAACACCTTCACTTGGGACAAGTCAGTTTACCCTCGGAATATCTGCAACCACTAGTACTCAACGATTTATTTATGACAATTCTACAGGTGGACTGTTCTTTGACCAAGATGGTAGTGCGGCTAAGTTTACTCAAGTAAAATTTGCACAATTATCTGTTGGTCTAACACTAACCAACAACAATTTTGTGGTTGTTTAATTCTTTAAGCAAGTGTTGCGAGGTGCTGAAAATAGCATCTCGCACTCGATTGATCAATGCAGTTAGCTAAAGTTAATTCCGCGCTTTGAATTGCAGATATAGGTTAACCACCTGCTCGGCAATTTGATTTTTTGGTGCATCTAGTACCAATTTGAAAGATTAGCGGATTGATCCAGATGATTGCAATGTCAAATGAATTGTGAGCGATCGCAATCCCAATAAATCAGGATAAACTTTAACTGGCAAACTTTGGGGAATTTGCCAATCATCCCAAGCTAATCCCCAAATTCCCAACTGTCGAACTTGAATATTTCCCCAAGGAAACTCGCCGCGCTGTGTTGGGTTGACGGTATATGTCAATTCTTGAGTGGTATTACTGGGAATAATAGCGCTGAGTGTGGGTGCAGATATGCCAAATCCTGTTGGGTAGTAATCGCAGATTTCAATTAGGGCGTTGGTATTTGGCGATGTTACTTTTAACACCACTGGGTTATCCCGCCCAATGGATAATCGTGACGGTAATTCGCGGCTAATTTGCACATGAGAACGCCGTACCTGCAAACCATCTACAACCATCAATCCGAGAACGATCGTATCAAATATTACAGTGATGGCGATCGCTGCTTTAATGCTGAAAAAAAGGCATAGGATCGGGACGATCGCTATACCTAAAACCAACAATAAATAAACTCGTCTGGAAGGAACCATTTTTTAGAATGAAAGTTAGGAGAAGATCAGCTTAACCTACATCATCATGGGCAAAGCGATTAAAGAGGAAGTCTAAGGCATAATTACGTAGTTGGTAGTATTGTGGATCTTCCATAATGCGGGCGCGATCGCGGGGACGAGAAAAAGGAATTTCCATGACTTCACCAATTTTCGCGTGTGGGCCATTGGTCATCATTACCAATTTATCTGCTAAAAATAGTGCCTCGTCGATGTCGTGGGTAATCATCAGCACTGTACAACGGTTATCGCCCCAAATTTTCAGCAATTCTTCTTGTAATTCTTCTTTGGTGATGGCATCCAGCGCCCCAAAAGGTTCATCTAAAATTAAAACTTTCGGACGAATCGCCAAAGCACGGGCGATGGAAACCCGTTGTCTCATACCACCGGACATTTGCATTGGTTTTTTTTCCATTGCATCAGCTAGTCCCACCATTGCGAGATGATCGCGGACGATCGCTCTTTTTTCGGCTTGTGGTTTGTTGGGATAAACGGCGTTGACAGCTAAGTAGATGTTTTCAAAAGCAGTTCGCCAAGGTAGCAAAGCATAGTTTTGGAAAACAACCATTCTGTCTGGGCCTGGCTTGGTGATTGGTTCTCCTTCGAGCAACACTTGACCGGAGGTAGGAAAGTTAAAACCGGATACCATATTTAAAAGTGTCGATTTGCCACAGCCAGAGTGGCCGATGACGCAAAGAAACTCGCCCTGTTCTACGTTGAGGTTAACGCCGTCGAGTACGGTGAAGGGGCCTTGCTTTGTCGGATAGACTTTGGTAACGTCTTTAATTTCTAGGAAAGGTCTGCGGCTGGTGCTTGCAGCGACGAATGGTTTTCCTAGTGTGGTTGTAGCTGTTGAGTTGCGGTTTTGCATGGTGTTTGGTATTTGGGGATTAAAAAGCTAAATGTAGGCGATGCGAAAATGAATATTCTGACCTCTCTCCAAACCTCTCCCCTAGAAGGGGAGAGGCTTTGAATTTACCCCCTTCCCTACAAGGAAGGGGGTAGGGGGTTAGGTCTTTTGCTGGTTTTTTCAGATGATGTAAAAAGTCAGATTTTTAACGGAGATAAAAGGTGGATTCATCCGGTTCAGATACTCGTTGACGGAGATAAAAGGTGGATTCATCCAGTTCAGATACTCGTTGACGGAGATAAAAGGTGGATTCATCCAGTTCAAATACTCGTTGACGGAGATAAAAGGTGGATTCATCCAGTTCAAATACTCGTTAACGGAGATAAAAGGTTCGCGCGTGATGTGCTACTTCTCCTGCTCCCTCTTTCTCTCACGATTTTTTTATGATGCGAGTCTCCTTCTCGGTGCATCAAGAACAACTTCCGCAATTGAAAAATCACGTTTAATTTTCAAGTTGTTGAGATAAGCGATCGGATCATCGGCGTTAAAGGGAGTACCATCGAACAGTTGGATCGGTTGGCGAATATAGCTAATATCCAAACCTAATTCTCGTGCGGCGGTGCTGAAAACACGCACTCGACAAACCCGTTCAACAACTTCTACCCAATTTCTGGGGAAGGGAGTGTCACCCCAACGCGCCAATTGACTCATAATCCAAATTTGTTCGGTGCGGCTGGGGCGGTTGATCGCGGAATCGGAATAAAACTGGTGATGGGCATAGTCTCGCAACGGATGGTCTATGTCACAGGTGAGACTATCTGGATCTTCGAGTTGAATGTATTCTAAATCAGTGCTGACATAATCCCGCCCTGCTAAAATTTGGCGAATCTCTTGGGTATTTTGGGGATTTGCACAATACACGCAAGCTTCCAACAAAGCTTTGGTTAAGGCGATATGCGTATTTGGATAATTTTCTGCCCAATCTTCCCGCACACCAAGAACTTTACCGGGATGTCCTAGCCAAACTTCTAAATCGGTAGCGATGGTAAAGCCGACATTTTCCACAGCAGCGCGGTAGTTCCAAGGTTCGCCTACGCAGTAACCATCAATACTTCCAGTTTTTAGGTCGGCTACCATCTGCGCTGGGGGAATGGTCTTCATATCCACATCGCTATCGGGGTCAATTCCACCAGCCGCTAGCCAGTAACGCAGCAACAAGTTGTGCATTGATGCGGCATGTACTACTCCCATTGTGTGCCGTTGTTCACGGGTGCGAAGCAGGTATCTTTTAAAATCCGATAAGGTTTGTACACCTTCGTCATAAAAGTGTTTTGCCAAGGTGATGGCGTTACCGTTGCGGGTCATGGTGAGGGCGGTGACAACGGGCAGAGGTTGGTTATTATGTCCTCCCAAAGTAAGCCACATCGGCATCCCTGAAGGCATTTGCGCCGCATCTAAATAACCTCCACTGATGCCATCTTCTATACCCCGCCAGCTACTTTCTCGCACAAGGTTAACTTCATCTAAACCATGTTTGAGAAAGAAGCCTTTTTCTTTAGCAACTGCTAAGGGGGCGCAAGCTGTCAGAGGTAAAAAGCCAATTTCTAGGTTAACTTTTTCTAATCCATGACGGGCAACGTCGGCAGTTTTTCTCGCCCGAATTTTCTTGATGCGTTTCTGCTGATTGAGGAAGTAAATCATCTCACTCCGCAAGCTGTAGTAGCTGGGATGTTCTACTACTTCCATCCGCTTACGGGGTCTGGGAATATCCACTTCTAAAATGTCGCCGATTTTCGATTCGGGGCCGTTGGTTAACATCACGATTCTGTCAGATAACAGCACGGCTTCATCGACATCATGTGTCACCATCACGGCGGTAACTTGATTTTCTTCGCAAATTTGCATCAGTTGTTCTTGCAAATTGCCGCGTGTGAGTGCGTCTAATGCGCCAAAGGGTTCATCTAGCAGCAGTAATTTAGGACGAATCGCTAAAGCGCGGGCGATCGCAACTCGCTGCTTTTGTCCACCTGATAACATTCCTGGTTGTTTATTAGCATGGGGACGCAAACCCACCATATTTATATGTTTTTCGATAATGGCATTGCGTTCGGCTGCTGGTAAACCTTTCATTACTGAGTCCACGGCGAGGGCAATATTTTCTCTTACCGTCCGCCAAGGTAATAGCGAATAATTTTGGAACACCACCATCCTGTCTGGGCCGGGTTTGGTGATTTTTTGTCCTTCGAGAGTGACAAGACCTTCTGTAGGCAAATCCAAACCCGCAATCATATTTAATAGAGTGGATTTGCCGCAACCGGAGTGACCAATCAAAGAAACGAATTCTCCTTTTTTAATTTGGAGGTCGATTCCTTTGAGGGCGATATATTTACCACCACCAGTTAATTCAAAAACTTTGTCAATTTGATCAACAGCTACGAACATACTTATTTGTCCTTTGTCATTAGTCTTTTGTCATTAGTCTTTTGTCTTTCGCCATTAGCCCTTAGTACGTGGTCATTAGTCCTTAGCTTTCTACAAATCACCAATGACTAATGACTAATGACTATTTTTGCTCTGCTGGTAAAATCTTGTTTTGCAGCCAACCCATTGCTTTATCTAGAAGCAACCCAACAACACCGATGTAAACTAGAGCCAAAATTACTTCGCTGACGTTGTTATTTTGATAAGCGTCCCAGATAAAAAAGCCGATTCCGACAATACCGGACATGACGATTTCGGCGGCGATAATCGCTAACCAAGCTAAACCGATCGCAATTCTCAACCCGGTAAAAATGTAGGGTAATGCCGAAGGAATCAAAATATTAGTGAAATATTCTTTGCGGCTAAGTTGCAGAACTTTGGCGACGTTGTTGTAATCTTGAGGAATTTGGGTAACGCCGACAGCAGTGTTAATTAAGATGGGCCAAATTGCAGTGATGAAAATTACGAATAAGGCGGCGGGTTCGTTTTGTCGTAAAGCTGCTAAAGAAATTGGAACCCAAGCTAGAGGGGGTACAGTCCGCAGTAATTGAAAGATGGGGTCTAAAGCTTTGGACATGGTTCTATTGACACCAATCAAAATGCCTAAACCAATACCAACGATCGCAGCTAGGGTATAACTGATAGCAACCCGTTGCAGACTAGCGAGAATCTGCCAAAATAGACCTTTATCAATACCACCTCGGTCATAAAATGGCCAAAAAATCAAAACCCAAGTGTCTTGGATAACTTGTATTGGCCCTGGTAATGTGGCTCCTGGAATCCAAGCGAAGAGTTGCCAGAGAACGAGGAAGATTGTGATCGCGATCGCTGGTGGTATCAGGTCAGGAAACTGCTTTTTCAGGCTGGATACAAAGCCATTACTCAATTTAGGGCTTGCAGGGCGTTTTTGAGCTATTGTCATGATGCTGTATTCTCCTCAAAATTTACTTTTTATTTGTCATTTGCAAATGCTCGATATCTCTAGACGCGATTCATCGCGTCTCTACAAGAGATAAATCGCATCTCTAAATACTGACCTTCTTGATTTTCAAACTCTTCAAATATTCTTCTGGTTTTTCAGGGTCAAATTTGATGCCATCAAAAAACTCTTCTACACCACGGGATGTATTTGTGGGAATATCAGCAGCAGCAATCCCAGCTTCTTTGGCAGCTTCTTTCCAAATATCTTCGCGGTTGACTTTGTTGATAAGTTCTTTAGCCTTAGCAGCATTATTGTCTAGATAATCCTTTGGTAAAAATCCCCAACGAACATTTTCTGTTATGAACCATAAATCATGACTCTTATATGGATAAGAAACACTACCTTTTTCATCTTTCCAGTAGAAAGCAGCCATTGATTTATCATCAATTTGGCGACCATCACCCATGTCATATTTGCCTTGGTATGGATCTGCCAGTATTTCTGCTGAAGGAAGATTGAAATAATTCCGTCCAGCCAGAATTTGAGCCGCTTCTTTGCGATTATCAAAATTATCTAACCATTGTTGGGCTTCCATAATTCCTTTTAAAATTGCTTTGGTAGCCTTGGGATTTTTATCAACCCATTCGCCTCTCATGGCAAAATATTCTTCAGGATGATTCTTCCAAATTTCTGCGGTTAATGCTGCTACGTAGCCGATTTTGTCTCGCACCAGACGATAAGGCCAGGGGTCGCCTGTACTAAAGGCATCCATCGTTCCTGTTTGCATATTGGCAACAGTTTGCGCCGCAGGTACTGTGAGCAATTTGACATCTGCATCTGGATCTAAGCCGCCTGCGGCTAACCAGTAGCGAATCCACAAATCTTGGTTGACATGGGGAAAGGTAAATGCAGCTGTGAAGGGTGTTGAGGATTTTAATTCTGTGAATAGGGACTTAGCGCTGGCGAGTTGTAAATTAATACCTTTGCCTTCGTGCTTGCTGGCGATCGCAATTCCATTTCCATGTGTATTTAATTGACATAAGACATACATGGGAATTTTTTGATTGCCTTTGGTAATTAAACCTTCTGAAATTAAATGTGGCATTGGCATCTGCCATTGACCGCCATCTATACCACCACCGGCAGAACCAATTTCTACGTTGTCTCTTGCTGAACCCCAAGAAGCTTGCTTGGAAAGGTCAACATTACTCATCCCATACTTTGCAAAAAATCCTTTTTCTTTAGCAATAATTAAAGGAGCCGCTTCTACAATGGGAATATATCCCAGCTTGACTGTAGTAGTCTCTGGTGCTTGTTCGGGGCTAATATTAGCAACCGTTTGAGCAGTTGGTTGTGCTTGAGTGCTTCCACCAGTAAGGTTTTCAGGAGGGTTACCCAAACAGCCTTTGAGGAATACAGCACTCGCCGATGCCCCAGCTGTGAAAATGAATTTGCGACGGGAAATTTGATTAAAAAATTCTGTCATAATATCTCCTGAAAACGTAAATTTTATTTTTTATAGCTATGACAATTTAGGCAATAAAACGTTGTGTTTATTGCTGTTTTAATGATTAATCAAGCTATATTTGACCAAGCGATCGCAGCCATTCCATCAATGACGCGGCTACTTATATAAAAACTCGGCTAATTTCTTGACTCTGCTCTAGTGTGATTTAGAGGTGTCATTCACCTTGTTGAAATCAGTTTACAGCCTTTGAAGCCAAATTGCTCAACTTGAAGTATCGATTTATTAAAGAAATATTAAATTGGATCTATAAGGAAAAATTTATCTGTTTTCCTTAACTATATGAATAATTTTTAATATATCAACTCTTATCTATGGAGACTATTATTTTTATAATATAATTTGCTGTTTCCGTTTATTCTACAACTTACTAATATATAAACTCTTATTTATGAAGACTATTATGTTAACACTATGATTTAGGGTAGCACAGCTAGCTGTACTACCCTACCAACGTATTTGTATCAACCTGAAAGTAGAAACGGTACACCTGTAAAAAAAAATTCAAGTAGTGTATTCGGCGTTAATTTTCACGTAGTCATAACTTAAATCACAACCCCAAGCTTTACCCACACCATGACCATTGCCAACGTTAACGGAGATTAACACCGTATCTTCTTTGAGATAAGCACCTACCGTTGCTTTTTTCAAATAAGCACTCGCTGCTGCACGATCAAAAGTTAAGGGCTGCCCGTTTTCCAACATTAAGAAATTCCCTAACTTAATTTGCAGGTTTTCTTGCTCAAAGGGTATACCTGCACGTCCAGCAGCAGCGGCGATGCGTCCCCAATTTGGATCGCGTCCAAAGATTGCAGATTTAACTAAGGATGAACCGGCGATGGTTTTGGCTATTTGTCGGGCTGAAATTTCATCATGGGCCCCTGTTACTTCCACTTCAATTAGACAGGTTGCGCCTTCACCATCACGAGCGATCGCTTTAGCTAAATGCTGACAAACTTCTGTTAACATCGCCTCTAATTTCTCTGCTTCTGCGCCCCATTCCGTAATTGCTGGGGTGCGAGATTGACCGTTTGCCAAGGCAATTAAGCTGTCGTTGGTGCTAGTATCACCATCCACGGTGATGGAATTAAAGCTTCTATCAGCTGCCCTTGCTAACATCTGCTGCCAAAGACTTGGCGAAACCACGGCATCACAAGTAACAAATGCCAACATGGTTGCCATATTGGGATGAATCATGCCGGAACCCTTGGCAATGCCGCCAATTCGTACCGGGCGGTCGTTTATAGTTGTCTCTAGGGCAATAGATTTAGTTACCAAGTCTGTAGTGATAATTGCCCCGGCGGCGGCATCGGAACCTGTTTCTGATAGTGCTGCTACTACCTTGGGAATTCCGCTTCGCAAAGCATCCATCTTAATTCTTTGACCAATCACGCCAGTGGAAGCCACTAACACAGATTCAGATGGGATGTTTAGTGCTTGACCTACTGCCATAGCAGATTCTAAGGTATCAAGGTAGCCTTGACTCCCTGTAGCAGCATTTGCTTGTCCAGCGTTGCAGAGGATGGCACGAGCGCTATGTTTGGCTTGCAAGCGTTGGCGACAATATTCTACGCAGGCAGCTTTTACTTGGCTGGTGGTGAACACACCAGCTGCGATCGCTTCCACTTCTGAGAATATCAAAGCTAAATCTGGCAATCCCGAAGGTTTCAACCCTGCGGTAATTCCCGCCGCCCGATACCCCCTTGGTGCTGTAATACCACCTGTGATTTTTTGCCAATCTGCCATTATTCTTCCTTACAACTATCAGGTTGGATAGGTCAATTTGTGCTTTGGATAAAGTGCGGAGTTAGGAGTCATTCAATTTTAGATTTTGGATTGAAGGATAAATCTAAAATCCAAAATTGGCAGAGTTAGGAGTTATTATTCTCCCTCTGCTCCCCAGACACCAGTCCCTTGTATTGTGAGTTTATTTGCTGATGGCAATAATAATGCACCAGTTGGCGATTAGCATAATTGTTTTTACCTTTCTTATGACGAAAGACAAAAGCAAAAAAGGAGAGCCAATTGGGCCGCTCTCCAAATCATTACGGTGCATCTTTTGAGTACACCATATCATTGATGAGGTCAGGGGTAATACTTATTTATAAAGACGATTTCTAAAAATATGATAAAGATTCTCTGTAAATACCACATAAACTAAATAAAAAGAGAGCCACTTAGGCAGCTCTCCCGATCATCAGGGTGCATCTACATACCACAGCATAGCATTTTACGTATGCGGGTTGTCACCATCTTTTGTATGAAGATTTTATGAAGAATCACCGGGAAAATACTGAGTTGGGAATTGGGAATTGGCGATTGGGCATGGAAAAGAGGCAGAGGGGCGGGGAGCAGAGGAGAAAAATCTTCTTCCTTGCTCCCTGCCCCCTGCTTCCCCTGCTAGGCGTTCAGTTTTTTCTCCACCAATTCGTTAGTTAGCTTAGGATCGGCACGTTTGCCTGTCTTTTTCAGAACTTGTCCGACAAAGAAGCCTTTGAGGTTGGTATTACCGTTGCGATACTTTTCTAGTTCTTTGGGATTAGCGGCTATGACTTCATCAACGATGGGTTCTAGTACACTAGGATCGGTGATTAACTCTTGACCAGCAAAAGCTTTTTCAGGAGAAATACCACTGAGCAAATCTGGCAACTTTTCTTTAGCTTGAGCATTGCTAATTTTGCCCGTTTCGATGCGAGTGATGATATCAGCTAGATTGATGGGAGTTAGACCGATTTCAGTAATACTAAGTTTTTGCTTATTGAGGTGGGCTGCGATATCTTGAGTAATCCAGTTTGCAGCAGCTTTCGGATTTGCTCCAGATGCGATCGCAGTTTCAAAATATTCGGCTACTGGACGATCTTCTGTCAACACTCGCGCATCGTAAGCCGAAAGCCCCAACTCACTTTCATAATGATGGCGTTTTTGGGCTGGTAATTCTGGTAGTTCACTGCGCCACTTCTCTAATTCGGCATCTGTTACTTCAATTGGTGCTAAATCTGGTTCGGGGAAGTAGCGGTAATCGCTAGAGCCTTCCTTCACCCGCATACTACTTGTGCGTTGAGCGCCTTCTTCCCACAGCCGAGTTTCTTGGATAATGCGATCGCCTGCTTCGATTGCTGCAATTTGACGCTCAATTTCATAGTCAATCGCCCGTTGGATGGCGCTGAACGAGTTCATGTTTTTAATTTCTACCTTGGTACCAAATTCCTTTCGTCCCACCGGACGTACAGAAATGTTGACATCACAGCGCAGAGATCCTTCTTGCATATTGCCGTCACTCACGCCGAGATACCGGACAATCCGGCGCAATTCTTCGGCATATTCAGCAGCTTCTAGCCCAGAGCGCAAGTCAGGTTCCGAGACAATTTCTACTAACGGTACACCTGCGCGATTGTAGTCTACCAAAGAATAGGAAGAACCAGAAAGGCGATCGCTACCTGCGTGTACCAATTTTCCAGCATCTTCTTCCATGTGCAGACGCGTAATACCAATGCGTTTGCGGATGGGGTTTCCCTCAGCATCTACCAACTCAATTTCTAACCAACCATGTTCTGCGATCGGTAGATCATATTGAGAAATTTGGTAATTTTTGGGTAAGTCAGGATAAAAATACTGTTTACGGTCGAACTTGCTATATCTCGCAATTTGACAATTCAGTGCCAAACCAGCCTTAACGGCGTATTCTAAGACTTTTTGATTGAGTACAGGTAAGACCCCAGGTAAACCCATACAAACCGGATCAATGTTAGTATTCGGGTCAGCACCAAATGCCGTAGAGCTATTAGAGAAAATTTTGGTGTTGGTACTCAGCTGACAATGGGTTTCTAGACCAATAATCGCTTCATACTCAGTTTTTACAGTTGTAGCAATCGTCATAATATCACTATTTCGGCATAATCCTTCTTAGGGTACTATTGTAGCGGCGTATTGAGTTGCCCTGAAGACGGTTATTTGGGTGAGTAATGCTTACCCTCATAAGCTTGAAAAGGAAGGTGCAAACCTAAGATGAAGAAAATCTTGATTATTGGTTCTGGGGGTGCTGGTAAATCTACCCTAGCCCGCGAACTGGGAACCATCTTAGGCTTAGAAGTCATCCACTTAGATACTTGGTACTGGAATCCTGGTTGGGTTGAGACTCCAAAAGCTAAATGGCAAAGTATTATCCAAAGCTTAACCTTGCGAGAATGTTGGATTATGGATGGTAACTATAGCAATACCTCGACATTCGTTTATCGGTTGCAGATACGGTAATTTTTTTGGATTTTCCCCGGATTTTATGTTTGTCGCGGGTGATTAAGCGTCGCTTCATGTATGCTGGACAATCCAGACCTGATATGGCATCAGATTGTCCTGAAAGATTAAATTGGGAATTCCTCAAATATGTATGGTCATACTCAATTAATCGTCGTCCTGAAATTATTAAAAAACTTAGTCAAGTAACACCAAACCTGCAAGTTATTATTCTCCGCAACCCGACAGAAGTTAGAGACTTTTTACAAAATATTTCCCACAATCCAGATTTAACAAATTGATTTTTATTAAAATTCTCAAAGAATAGGCAAAGTAGATATTGTAACTTATGTGCGAACCCTGGAGTAATCAAGGTTAAATTACTATAATAAAGTATGGAATTAGCAAATTAGTTCAGAGAAGAACCAAGATTATGATAGATGTCAAAACAGCAGTGAATGCTGCTTATGAATACATAAAATCCATACAAGACATGATGGGTTCGTCATTAGGAGATTTGAGACTTGAAGAAGTTGAACTGTCTGATGATAAAAGCTTCTGGTTGATTACTCTAGGGTTTGATATTCCTAAAAAAGCTCCTAAAAGCCAATTGGAAAACTTTATTGCTACCTCTCTTACTTCTACCCCTGTTCTATATGAACGAGAATATAAACTTTTTAAAGTAAATTCTCAAACTGGCAAAGTAGAAGCAATGAAAATTAGACAAGTATGAAAGATTTGATTGCTTCCCTTGTTCGTCGTTATTGCCAAAAAGGGGTTTTAATTGATACAAATATCCTGCTTCTCTTTTTGGTTGGGAGCGTCAATCAAGAACGAATAACCAAATTTAATCGAACCCAGCAATTTATACCAGAAGATTATGAGCTTCTGCTAGCATTTATTGCAAGCTTTCAAAAGCTTGTAACAACTCCGAATATTCTGACAGAAGTTAATAGCCTTGCAAATCAACTTGGTGAACCTGAACGTTCTCAGTGCTTTGCAATATTTGCTCAATTTGTTAAAAATGTTGCTCTTTTGGATGAATTATACGTAAGTAGTTTAGATGCTGTTAATACTGAAAAATTTGTCAAGTTCGGACTGACTGATAGCGGAATACTGACTTTATCTAAAGGGAAGTATCTTGTACTAACTGATGACTTCAAGCTAGCAAATTATCTTCAGAGTGTAGAAGTTGACGTGATTAACTTTAACAATATTCGTATTTTTAACTGGAAGTAAAAACATGAAATTCAACCCTACATCTAAAGTAATACGCTGGCGTTATTGATAACTAAGCTGTTACGCATTTAACTTGAACATTGACACGAAGGCTGATTCTCGATGACTTATGACTGATAACTGCTAACCGTCAACAGTTAACAGTTAAGACCCCTATATACACGCCTTAATTAATAACTAAACATCTTTAATAATAAATCAAACTATTAAAATAAATTAGCACTCAAGGCTTGTTAGTGCTAATTATTGACTGAGATTTAATGCCTATGATATAGATCAGAACTATACTTTTTCTAGATACTTTAGCTACTTGCTAGACATTATACTAGAAAAAACTAAAGCTTTACTGCAAGTAATTTAAAACTGGGAGTGCTAGCATGAAATACACTTTTGATATTGTAGGAGTATCTCCACTTTTGCAGTTTTTTAATCACCAACAGAAAAATGGGCAAAAATCACCTCATCAAGGGGTGGAATACTTGGGAATGCATACATGTACGCTAGATACGTTTCTAGAATCAGTGGAATTAGTTCCAGCAAAGTGGGATTGGAATCTCGATCAAGTAGTAGATACCGTGATTCAGTTTTGGTTGAACAACTCAGACAGTATTCGTTATTGGAAAGTACGATTAAGTGATGCTGGTAAGGATAATTTACTAGTGGCAAGATTGGCGGATATCACCGCCTTACAAGCTGAATTTGAATCCTTACTAGATAAGGAGTGGTAAAGAGATAGGTAGAATTGAAAAAGAATTCAGGGACGGAGCAACTCCTGCTCCGCCTTCAGTCATAATCAACGCTTTTTTCTGTTATTCTCATTTTCAAGTGCTTTGAAAACTTTGAGATATGAGTTTTTTTCTCTCTTGGTTTGAATTTCTAATATATCTATTAACATAACTTCATTTTTAAATATCTAAAAAAACTTTAATTTTTGTATCCTCTAAACTTACTATAAAAACGTCAATACCCACAATATAGCTTTACTGAGTGCGCTATAGAAAAATTAATAGTGTGTCTGCGTTTATTAATCTTGCGTACCGTTATTGTTCATTCTGAACCTATTCTTTTAATGGTATTTTTTAAAACGTTACCCTTTGCTTTAATACTGATACAAATGTTACTTATGTGTATGCATACAAATCATGCAAACCCAATACTTGCTAAACTTTCTGCTTGAGAATTTTTTGCCCTGGAAACAATTGCAAATTAAGGCTTTGAGATTGATAGCACCAAAAAATCCCAATTTAATTGGTCTAAAATATAGCCTTAAGTGTTGACAGTTTATAAATAATCGAATAACAAGGTGGCAGCAGCATTAAAAAAAGCGTTAGTGCATTCCTACCTAGAAACTAATTAACGCCCTTCATTAAACTTCATACGGTTAACATAATTATGCCAGAAAATACAGATTACAAAGCTTCTAAATCAGACAATCAGGTTATTGCTTATAAAGAACGCCTCAATTCTTGGGCGATCGCTCGTCTACTTCCTAATACGCAACGCGAGATCGTTGCTCGCTTCCGCAGCCGTTCTGATGCCGAAGGCTATATGCGGCACCTCTCCCAGGAAAGACCAAATGCTTCTTACATGGTTGTTTTTGATTGTCAACGCCAAGAAGTTGTAATTTAAAGTATAAGTGTAGGTAATAAACCTATCTTGAAAATAGAGAACAGGGAAAGAGATTTTCGTTTTTAATTGTGCTTACATAGCGGGTGCTCTGTCTTCACTCTGTTCATTAACATCCTCTTGCAAAATAGACTTTTGCGCTCTTGTGGCGAAAAGGGAAGGGTTAAAGGAAAAAAATTCAATTTCTTTAACCTTTGCTCTTAATCCCTTTTCTTGTGATCATGGGCGTAACTTACTTAAAAGTAGGCTTACAGGAAACCTACTTCTAAGTATTTATACATTTGTATAAAAAAATTCAAAATGCGTGAGTGTAACTCATCGGAGACATCATTTACAACTCCAGATTGCAATTCACGCTTCATTTAAGAATTCTAAATGCTGTCAACGAGCATATCAACCTTTATATTTTACGTTTTGAAGGCACCACTAACTAAGCCTGACGGCTATAGTTGGGGATTCTTTTGCTAAAAAATAGCATTACCAGAAACACTGGCGTTCTCAGTATATCGTTGGAACTTTTGCCTACGAAGACAAAGAGTAAAAAATTAGTAATGTCGTAAATCACTAATAATTACTAATATCTTATTTAAGCTGACGGCTCTATCTTTTGAAATTCTTGAATTGCTTTGATATGGGCTTGATTCACTTTTACATGCTCCTCTACTGCTTCTGAAAATACTTTTGTTGAAGGATCTTCCGTTAATCTGTGCGCCAAATCTTGAAATTTCTGTGCGTGCTCATGCATGGTTTCTCCATAGGCTTCAATACGTTTTTTTTGTTCCGGCTCAATTTGGCTATCTTTTTCTAAACTTTTACCCAACTCTTGTATTTCTTTACTATGCTCAACTGATTTTTGAGCATGTTTTTGTGCTGTCTCTATAGTCTGCTTTGAAATTTGATGCATAATGAATGTTAATTGGAACTATAAAATAGAAGTCATCTCGCCTATCTCTAAAAGTTAGTGAAAACTCACTACTATAAAAATCTCATGTTTCAAAAACATTTTAGATGCTATCGAAAACCTGGCTAACCAGGGCTATTCAATTATAAAAAGCTGCTTGAGTATGTCTAGAGTGTGAGAAATTTTGTTTCCTTCACTCCTATCTCGCAGAAGCATGACAACAGAATTAAGAATTCTGGGAATTAATGTTAGTAAGTCGAGTATAACCACTCACATTTTAACACAATACCCAGAGGGCGGATTACAGAGACAGCATTCAAGCCTTACATGAGCGTGTTTGAGAAGTTCGGGTTTGGGTTGCGAGTGCGATCGCCAGAATTTATCCTTTTGAATCGTTTCTGGGTGTTAACGGCAGCCCCGTTATTAAGTACGAAATGCGGGAGGTGAAGAAAACGGAGCGCGAACGTCAAAACGGAGAAACCATCGTGAAGCGATTAGCTGGCGATACCAAACGAATTAAACACAACCGCAGCCGCGACACTTTCAAAATGAGGTTAGGTATGGGTACTTGTCTTAGAACAGTCCGGTGATGGTTTGTTTGAAAAACCCAGCGGTTCCTCGCTGTGCAGAATCAGTTTGTGGCAGTATGTGCTGACTGGTGTAGAAACTGGCAGGGTACCAGAGAATTGATTAACTACCGCGACTCGCTCAAAGCTAACGTCACTGAACAAGGTGAAAAGTTGCTAGGTGGTAAGCACATCCAGGGAAAGCTCATGAGCAAGGTAGTTAACCTACTGTTCCAAGAATTGTGTAAAGTCATTCCCGTGACCTAGATGTTTATAAGCCTTCATCCAAATGAAAGGCTATAAACCTAAAGTTTCAGTTACCCTGAAGTTAGTTGCCCAGCTAGTATTGATCCTTTTATAGATAGAATCGATGACTAAACAAAATTCTAGAATTTGTATCCTTGGCGGAGGCTTTGGTGGCCTTTACACAGCCTTGCGCTTAAGTCAGCTCCCTTGGGAATCTACGCAAAAACCCGAAATTGTTCTAGTAGATCAAAGCGATCGCTTCCTATTCTCTCCCTTACTTTACGAATTACTCACTGGCGAACTACAAACCTGGGAAATTGCCCCACCGTTTGAAGAACTTTTACAAGGCACAGGGGTGCGTTTTTATCAAGGGGTTGTGTCTGAAATCGACATCGAGCAGAAACAAGTAAATGTACAGAACGGGCCAGAAATCCCTTACGATCGCTTAGTACTGGCGCTAGGAGGTGAGACACCGCTAGATTTAGTCCCAGGTGCAACTGCCTACGGCTACCCATTCCGCACAATCTCTGATGCCTATCGTTTAGAAGAACGCCTGCGATTTTTAGAAGAATCGGATGTTGATAAAATTCGGGTGGCAATTATTGGAGCTGGCTACAGTGGTGTAGAGTTAGCCTGTAAGTTAGCCGACCGACTAGGTGAAAGAGGACGCTTTCGGATCATTGAAATTGCTGACCAAATTTTGCGAACTTCCCCAGAGTTTAATCGGGAAGCAGCAAAAAAAGCAATAGATGCCCGTGGTGTGTTTATTGATTTAGAAACCAAAGTCGAATCAATAGAGCAAAATTCCATTTCCCTAGAGTACAAAAACCAGTTAGACACTATTCCCGTGGATTTAGTAATTTGGACTGTGGGAACTAGGGTTGCGCCCGTGGTAAAATCTCTTCCCCTAAAGCAAAACCAGCGTGGTCAAATCAGCACTACATCAACTTTACAAGTACTTGAGCATCCAGAAATCTTTGCCTTGGGAGATTTAGCAGACTGTCATGATGCTGAAGGACAGCAAGTCCCCGCCACCGCACAAGCCGCTTTTCAACAAGCTGATTATACTGCTTGGAATATCTGGGCAACTCTGACTAATCGCCCCCTCCTTCCCTTCCGCTATCAACAGTTGGGAGAAATGATGGCACTAGGAATAGACAACGCTACTCTCACTGGTTTGGGAATGAAACTAGATGGCCCCTTGGCATCCGTCGCCCGGCGGATTGCTTATTTATATCGGCTGCCAACTTTAGATCATCAACTCAAAGTTGGTTTTAATTGGCTAGTGCGTCCGATCATAGAAACACTTTCTCGGTAACTGAAGGTTGGGCATTGGGCACTTGTACTGAACGTACTCCTACGGAGCAAGCTACGCGTAGCGTCTTGTAAAGAAGAGGACTTACGCATTGCTGTGCCCCTACAGCATCGTCTATTTCCGTAGTTTACCGCCGTAGGCATCGCAGGATAATTTGCTTTATTTCTTTCCGCCAACCTACTTAGGAGATGCTAGACTCTACCCACAGAAGCTCTAAACAAGCCAAAATCTAACATTCAACATTCAAATTTTTAAACTTTGATGGAACAACCGAAAGTTATTTTTTTAGATGCTGTGGGTACACTCTTCGATGTCAAAGGTAGTGTGGGTAAAGTTTATAGCCAGATAGCCCAAGAATTTGACGTTAAAGTTTCAGCTGAAACATTGGATACAGCCTTCATCAAAAGCTTTAAAGCAGCGCCGCCGCCGATATTTCCAGATGCAGAACTGCAAGATATTCCCCAGCGCGAGTTTGATTGGTGGCGGATAATTGCTCTTAACACTTTTGAAAGTGCGGGTGTCCTCAAGGAATTTCCTGACTTTTCGGCTTTTTTTAGCGAACTTTACATCCATTTTGGCACTGCCGAACCGTGGTTTGTCTATCCGGATGTCTTACCAGCTTTAATCAACTGGCGGCGGTTGGGAGTTACCTTGGGGGTGCTATCCAATTTTGATTCTCGGATTTACTCAGTATTGCAAAGTTTGGGATTGAGAGAGTTTTTTACTTCTGTCACCATTGCTACCCAGGTACGTGCAGCTAAACCAGATCCTCAAATTTTTGCCATTGCTTTAGATAAACATCAATGTTCTCCAGAAGCAGCATGGCATATTGGCGATAGCATTATAGAAGATTACCACGCGGCTAGAGCAGCTGGACTCAGAGGTGTTTGGATCAACCGTCACTAGTACTGCAAGGCGGAAGTCAAAATTCAAAAGTGTTATGGAATAAACTCTTTAGAGATTTTAAATAAATAACAAACTTTCACATACCTTTAGGAAAATTCAGCCACCATTTTGCTCACTTCAGAACTCCGTTCATCCACCTCAAAGACCCATTTATAGCGGTTCTCGTTTACGTGAGGTACACCCCTAGGGGCACAGCATATTCCCTACACCTTGGAATATAATGTTGTACCGCATTTGAATGGGAACCGCTATATTTCAAGTCCCAATACAACTCTTGGAGAGGCTACGCGCGAAGCTGTAGCTATGCCGCAAGCTTTACGGCTTCTCGTAAAGACGCTACGTGTAGCTTGCTTCACTGTAGGAGTACGCTCAGTACAAGTGTTCACTTCTCAATGTCCAATGCTGCCCCAACACTCGTATGATCAAAATATCAGGAAAACATAACAGCCATATTTTTACCGCAAAACATGGGCAGTATTTGGGAAATCGATTTTTACTCCCGTCCGATTTTGGACGATAATCAGAAAAAAATTTGGGAAATCTTAGTCTGTGAAAGTCCCTTAGATATAAGCACAAAAGTAGATTCTTTGTTTCGCTATGCTCAATATTGTCCTAGTACCCAGGTAAATTCGGGTTGGTTACGGACAGCGTTGCAGGAGGCTATTAACCAAGCTGGAAAAGCACCAATTAAAATCCGCTTTTTCCGCCGCCAAATGAACAATATGATTACTAAAGCTTGCCAAGACTTGGGAATTCCCGCCCAGCCTAGCCGCCGCACTTTGCTTCTCAACCAATGGTTAGAACAGCGCATGGAGGAAGTGTATCCTCAAGAAGCAGGGTATCAAGGGGGGACTAATCCCTCAGTCCGCTTGGAGAAACCTTTGCCGCAACGTTTACCAGATGCTTTAGAAGGGCAACAATGGACATTTGTTACTTTAGATGCTGCGGATTTTGCTGAGATGCCAGAGTGGGAAATTGGCTTTGGTGAAGCTTTCCCCATAGAATTGGCGAAAGTTTCACCTGAAGCCCGTATTCCTGGGATTTTGATTTTCTCACCTAGAGCGTTGCCCTTAGCAGCCTGGATGTCTGGTTTGGAGTTGGCTTTTTTAAGATTTGACACTAGTGAAGAGGCAAGATTGCTTTTAGAAACTGGTGTTAGTGAAAGCTGGATTGTGGCAAATATCAAAAAACCTCAAGTCTTAGCAGAAGCCAAAGATTTTGAAGAAACCAAGCAAAAAGCTAACGGCGTGCATTTTATCGGTGTGCAGTCTGATCCCAACGCACAGTCTTTTGCTGGTTTTTGGCTGTTGCAAGAGGTTAATCTTTGAAAATGGGGAGTGGGGAGCGGGGAGTGGAGCAGGGGGAGCAGGGGGAGCAGGGGGAGCAGGGGGAGCAGGGGGAGCAGGGGAGGCAGGGGGAGAATGACAAATGACTAGATTCGTTGAGACATGACAATGATTTGGGATAATTAACTGCGTCCATCAGTGTTGATTTACGTTTCAAATGATAACTGTAAGGAAACGCTGATGATTTTTGGATGGTTATCTGCGTTCATTAGCAGAAAGTCTGGTCGTCGGCTTTTAGCGATCGCACTTTCTTCAACGTGCGTTGATATGCGGTTCAAAATCCACAATTCACTAAGGATCATGGGTTCTGAAAATTTGTCACAAGATACACTAGCCGAACAGTTGCTGGAACTAGCTAGAAAATCTGGAGCAGAAGCTGCTGAGGTGTATCAGTCGCGATCGCTTTCTCGTCCAGTGTTTTTTGAGGCAAACCGACTCAAACAGCTAGAAACTAACCAATCTGAAGGTACAGCACTACGGCTTTGGCGAAACGGGCGTCCGGGACTCACGGTGGCTTACGGTTCTGTACTAGCCGAAGTGATGGTGGAAAAAGCTCTAGCACTAAGTCAGCTAAATGAACCAGAAGCAGTAGAATTAGGCTCTAACTTTCAGCCCTCCTACCCAGATTTAGGGGAAAGTGTGCCGATAGAGATTTTGGTAGACTGGGGCAAAGAAGCGATCGCACTCATCCGCGATGCCTATCCCGATGTTGTTTGCAATGGTGACTGGGAATGTGATATTGAAACTACCAGAATAGTCAATACTAAAGGTTTAGATTCTTACTACACCGATACTACTCTCAACTGCTATATATCAGCAGAATGGGTGCGCGGTGATGATTTTTTAAGTGTTTCCGATGGTCAAACCAAGCGGGGCGAACTCCACCCTGAAATATTAGCTAACCAAATTTTACAACGGTTAATTTGGGCCAGAGAAAATGTCTCATCTCCTAATGGTCGCGTCCCGGTTTTGTTCACTTCTAAAGCAGCTGATATGCTTTGGGGCACTGTGCAAGAAGCTTTGAATGGCAAGCGAGTCTTAGAAGTAGCTTCCCCTTGGGGAGAACGCCTGGGTAACCCAGTAATTGCACCCAGTCTCACCCTCTACCAAGACCCAGAAGCCGGCCCTTACAGTTGTCCTTTTGATGATGAAGGCACTCCCACCAAATCTTTAGTATTTATCCAAAACGGAACTTTACAGCATTTTTATGGCGATCGCACCACCGGTCGCCAACTAGGTACTGGCACTACTGGAAATGGTTTCCGTCCTGGTTTAGGTAGCTATCCCACCCCTGGTTTATTTAATTTTCTGATCCAACCAGGTTCAGCATCACTACCAGATTTAATTCAAGAACTGGGTAATGGCTTAATTGTGGATCAAATGCTGGGTGGTGGCGGCAGTATTTCTGGAGATTTTTCAATCAACGTTGATTTAGGCTATCGCGTCCAAAATGGCCACGTAATTGGGCGCGTTAAGGATACGATGGTTGCAGGTAATGTCTACACAGCTCTCAAGCAATTGGTTACACTAGGTAATGATGCTGATTGGAATGGTTCTTGTTATACTCCATCTCTGATAGTAGAAGGGCTATCTACCACGGGGAGAAGCAATTAAATAATTCGTAATGCTAATACTCGCCTCGTGCGAGAAGCAAGCTACATAATTCGTAATTAAGTACAGGAATTATATGGTATTATATTATACTATTTGACGGGTTTTCAAGCATCCTCTGAGATTCCACCGAACAGCTTTTTGGTACAGACTTGTAATCCAAAATCGTTTGCCTGAGCAAAGCCGTACCACTTCTCTACGAGACGCTCCGTGAACGTGGAAGCAAGCTATGCATAGCGTTCCACAGGAAAGTCCAAAATCTAAAATTCAAAATTGCTATGAATCAGCGCTTTCGCACTTGGTGGCAACCTAGAAGAGGTTTAGCGATCGCCGAAGCTTGTATCATCGGTCTGGTTGCTGCCCTATCTGCGGTGTTATTGAAAGTAGGATCGGGATGGCTGGGAACATGGCGAGTCCATACTACCCACCTTTTACCGGCATGGCTGGCACTACCGGCAATTGGTCTTGTCCTAGGGTTCGTGGCTGGATGGTTGGTGGATAGATTAGCACCAGAGGCTTCTGGTAGCGGTATTCCCCAAGTCAAAGCCTCTCTGGCAAATGTGCCCATGAGATTATCTTGGCGCGTGGCAGGTGTAAAGTTAATCAGCGCCATCATTTCAATCGGTTCGGGCATGACTCTGGGACGGCAAGGCCCTACTGTTCACGTAGGGGCAGGTTTGGCAGCAGGGATGAGTCGCTGGGTTCCTACTTCCCCAGATCATCGACGGCAAATGATTGCAGCGGGTGCGGGTGCGGGTTTGGCTGCTGCTTTTAATGCCCCGATCGCAGGTGTATTGTTTATCGTTGAAGAGTTACTTCAGGATTTATCAGGGCTGACTCTGGGAACTGCAATTATCGCTTCCTTTATTGGTGGGGTGATATCCCGGCTTTTAGGTGGTGGCAGTTTAGACCTTAACCTGCAATTGGTACAATCTTCCAGCCAATTCTCCATCCCAGAAATTCCCTTTTTCGTGCTTTTGGGTATTTTGGCAGGGTTATTGGGTGCATTGTTTAATAGCGGCTTAATACTTAGTATTAAATTTTATCAAAAATTACATATTAGCTTACCGTTGCGGGTAGCTTTGGCTGGATTTATCTCTGGTGTTGTCGTGGCAATGCTCCCACCATCCTTCCGGGATAATACGGCATTAAGAGAGTCTTTAATTACTGGAGGAACCCATCCTACCGTAGCAGCGATCGCCTTTGCAGCCCAGTTCATCCTCACACTCATAGCATTTGGTTCAGGAGCGCCGGGGGGATTATTCGCTCCCAGTCTGATTTTGGGTTCTTGTTTAGGGCACATCATCGGTGTAACTGAGTTATACATCACCGGAGCAGGTTCTCCTACTACTTACGCGCTAGCGGGTATGGGGGGATTTTTTAGCGCCGTTTCTAAAGTGCCAATCACAGCAATTGTGATTGTGTTTGAAATGACTACAGATTTTAATTTGGTGCTACCTTTAATGATTGTTTCTGTAGCTGCTTACTTAGTTGCAGATAAGGTAGTACCTGGTTCGCTTTATGAGAAACTTTTGGAATTAAAAGGCATTACTCTCACCAAAGAAGCTCCTATGGAAGGAGCGTTAACTAAGTTAACCGCAAAAGATGTGATGCAAGAACGGGTAGAAACCCTAGATGCAGAGATGAGCTTGGAAGAAGCAATGCAGTCCTTTGCTCGTTCCCATCATCGCGGTTTTCCTGTGGTGGAAGATAGCAAGTTAGTAGGGATTGTGACGCAAACAGATTTGCTGAAAATACGCGAGAGTGCAAAGCACACGCTCCGCGATCGCAATTTAGTCGATATCTTCTTAAAAGAAATTATGACGCCTGCTCCGATGACAGTAACACCAATCCACACCTTAAGTAATGTGCTGTATTTACTCGATCGCTATCAAATCAGCCGCTTACCTGTGGTGGATGGACGGAAACTGATTGGGATTATTACTCGTGCAGATATTATTCGGGCGGAAGCAGATCATCTCAATGCTGATAACCGGACTCTTAAACTGCGACCAGAACCTTCTTATATAGTTTACCAAACGCGATCGCCCAGCATCGGCAGTGGTAGATTATTAGTGCCAGTAGCTAATCCAGAAACAGCAGGTATTTTATTACAAATGGCAGCAGCTATTGCCCGCGATCGCCATTATGAAATAGATTGCGTGCAAGTGATGCTAGTACCCCGCCACAGTTCCCCATCAGAAACACAGGTAAGGACAGCAAAAAGCCGCCGCTTGCTACGACAGGCGGAAGTCTTAGCAAAAAAGTGGAAAATTCCCTTGCACACGCAGATACGAGTTACTCACGATGTAGCCCAGGCAATTTTAGAGACAATCAACGAACAACACATCGACTTAATTTTAATGGGATGGAAAGGTAACACATCTACCCCGGGTCGGATTTTTGGCAACGTTGTAGACACCGTAATTCGCCAAGCCACCTGCGAAGTAGTGTTAGTAAAATTAGGCAAAACTCCCCAATCCCCAGCCCCCAGTCCCCTCTTCAACCGATGGCTAGTCCCAATGGCTGGTGGGCCCAATTCCCCGTTGGCGATTAAATTGCTACCAGCTTTAATTACATTGGGCAATAATCCGCAAATTCGCCTGACACAAGTGTTTAAGCCATCCGAACTCAAGCCAGATATGTCAATTTCAGAACAAGCCATCCGCCATTTGATGCGGCGGCGCAAACTGTCCAGTACTGTAGTTGCTCTCCCAGTCCAAGCAGATTCAGTCGCTGAAGGTGTGATTAACTTAGTGCAAACCGAAGGTTACGATGTTGTAGTTTTGGGAGCATCGCGCGAAGGATTGTTGCAGCAAGCGATTCAAGGTAATATTCCAGAAGCGATCGCCTCTGGTGTAGAAAGTACAGTAATTTTGGTTAGGGGCGCAATTAAGAATTAGTGATAAAATATACCAATAATCAGAGTAACAATTATTGGTATGAGAATTGGGATAGCAACTATAAGCCCCCACTTCCCAAATTTAATTTCCTCACCCTCAGATTTTAAAAACGCAATCCAACCAACAGCTCCCATTAAAATCCAAATACATCCAAACCCAAGAAATATAACAAATACTGAATCTTCCATTTTCCACCAATTAAATTATACAAAAAATATTTACCTTACTTTAATGTAACTGATGACCACCAACTAACTTTGCTAAACTTGTACGAAACTGACTAAAATCAAAAGCTTCAATAGTTTTTTGTTGCAAATATTCTGATTGGTAAACTACTGGGTTAGAGCAATTACCTTGCAGGATTTGAACTAGATTATCGGCAATTTCTTCAATGTTATCAGGGTCAACTAAACATCCCAATTTTCCCTCAGCTAAAGGATCTATAGAACCATCTTGATTACCAGCCAGTACAGGTTTACCACAAGCTAAAGCTTCTAGATAAACAATACCAAATCCTTCTCCTTTACTAGGCAAAGCAAAAACATCGCAGAGATTGTAATAATCGCACAACTCTTCATCTGGTACAAATCCTGCAATAGTGACACAATCTTGCAGATCCAAGTTGGTAACTAAAGCTTTAACTCGAGGTATATCATCTCCTTTTCCTGCAAGAATGAAGTGAACATTAGGGACATACAACCGCACTTTAAGTAAAGCATGAAGGATTTGGTCATAACCCTTGTATTTTGCCATCCTTCCCATCCGCGTTACTGTTAAGATTACAGGCTGGTTATCTGTTAAGTTATATCGTTTTAGCAAGTAGGCTGGTTTGGGATTTATTCTAAATTGATTGGCGTCAAACGTATTAGGTAAAAGAACTATTTTTTCTGAGTCAATATTTTTATATTGCAGCAAGCGCTGGCGGGTGTAATTACTAACACTAATAATTTTATCTGCTTTTTGCAGTGCTAATTTTGTAGCATTATTTTCAATGTCCCAAACTTCTAAACCATGAGCAACTACCCAGTAAGGAATCCCAGTCATAAGTTTTAGAACATAACAAGCAGTAGCATAGTTAACATGAGTTGATATAACTATAGTGGGGCGTTGAAATATAGCCAAAACAATAATTTTGGTAGCAAATAAAATGGTTTGTAATAATCGTGGTAAATCTCCAAAATAATGAAATATTGTTGAAGTTAAAAATGGCAAGTTTTGCTGCTGTCTTAAATTGCGCTTATCATACTTAAGAAACACATCATAAACCGCTTCAGGATATACATCTTGTAAAGCTTGGAGAAAAAAAGTTGAGTAAACTTGAATACCTCCCTTAAAATCAAATATATTCGGAAATATTAGGTAGAAATGGCGTTTACTTCTTGCAGTTTTTTTAAACATTGTAAATAATTTAAGTTTTTCATTGCATGACTAAATCTTTTCGAGAATTGATAGCAGCTGCCAAAAAGTAAAACTCAATAGTTGTAAAAGTATAGTCTTCAACAAAAACATCTGGCATTTGAGACGCTAAGAACATAATAATTGGAATGAGAATGACGGGATTAGCGTATTTAACTTTAGATGCTATTTTCACTAAAAAATTTGTGAATAGTAGTAATCCAATAATTCCTTGTTCTACTAAAACATTTAAAAATATATTATGTGCATGATAACCTTTCAGCTTAAAAACTTGTAGTCCTATATGTTCTGCAAAAGCTCCTATACCTATACCCGTGATTGGTCTTTTAATAATTTCAATAATAGCTGCTTGCCAAAGTGAAAATCTTGACAAGGCTGTACCTAAAGGATTAGGAAGCCTTATTTCGCTGGGATTAGTAGAAAATAAATTAATTAAGGGAAATATTTTACTATTTCCCAAACCAATCCTATATGTAGATACTGGTATGGATATAATGCATAAAAACCATAAGCTCAAGAGAAAAATCATTTTTCTAATACTAATGATTTTATATATTAATAAAAGAACCATCCCCAAAATAAAAATTAACCAACCATTTCTACTGCCAGACAAAGCTAAGGGAATGAGAAAAATAAATTCACTAATATATAATTCAAATTTAGATATCTTTTTCTGTTTTTCTAAAATCAAGCTTAAACACAATCCAATGGAAACTATTACCCCAAACTGATTAGGATTTTGCATGATTGAACCAATCTGAGGATAATAGCTGGGAAATTTTAATAATTTAAAAATCCAATATTTAGGAAAGAACACTTCTAAAAAAGCCAAAGCTGCAATTATTTGCAATAAATACAATATGCAACGATAGTAAAATGTTAAAGATGAGGTTTTGAGAGTTCTAAAAGTTATAACTAAAAACGCAAAAAATACTATAAAATAAGTTGAATATTTAATACTATAAGTAATAGCTGTGTTTGGAAAGGGGCTAAACAGTGAAGACACCCACATCCAAAAAAACAGTAAACTTATAGATATCAAAATAGTTTTATGCTTTTTTAAGATTTCTGGTATTAATTTTAGAGAGTAACTAATTACACAAAAGCTAAGTGCAGGCAGTAATAAATAATGAATACCAATATTTAGTCCAGGAAATTTAATCCGCCCTAAAAGCGAAGAAAATAGTATGAGCAGGAAAAATACATTAATCATAATCTTGTAGTTGTGGATACTTATTTGGCAACAAAAAGCTTAGATTAAACCCATGCTTGAAGGTTTAAACAGAGATTTTGATATTTTTTCCACCTAAAATGCTGATCACGTAAGAAATATTATCATATTACAGTCGCGGCCGATATCATCTCTTGAAGCTATGAGTGATCTTAGATTTAAGCCTAGCTCAATATTCTGAAGCGCAACACGAAAAGTGGGATGAAGTATGATATATATAGATGCACCTAAAAAGAAGTAAGTCAAAAAGTTTTCATAAGCCTTAAAGAATGCCTGAAAAGTTTTTGTCTACACTGAACACTTAGAGATTCCCCCTAAATTCCCTTTTTAAAACGGGGTGATTTCATATAAGCAAAGAAAAAACGCAACCCTTGAACTTTCGTTATATTGTGACTACTTTGAGGTAGACATTAAAGGGAATAACAGGAATCTAATATTTTTCTTTCTTCGTATGAAAACATCCTGCTAAATTTCCCTTTTTAAGGGGGACTTTGAGGCTCTTATTCCCTCTTTTAAGGGTTAGGGGGGATCAACAAATGTTTGATACTTTTCAGATATCCTCTTACCAATTATTTATAAAAAGGCGTTGGGAAAACCCACTCCTTTTCAAGATGGGATGAAAGACACCCCGACGCCGTTGACAGTTGACAGTCAACAGCCAAAAGTCTTTCGTGTTATTCCATCCCCTTTTAGCGGTGGGATAAGCTTAAATAAACACACAAACAAAGCCTGCTAATGCAGGCTTTACCCATAATTATCTTTAGGACTTACGCTAAATTAGAAGGCAACTCATTATTAATAGTTAGAACGGGAGCTAGAGGAGCCTACCGCATTAGGATCACGATAAGCTACATTATCATCGGCTTTGCGGCTCTTGCGACCAAATAAACCAAATAAACCGAGCAAGCCCAACAAACCCCAATCGCCATCCCGATAATTTCTGTCGGTAGTAGTATCGTCTGTAGTAGTATCTGTAACAGTAGCATCAGGGGTTGTTGTTGTCTGAGCAGAAGCAGGTAGAACTGTAGGCAAGGTAGCCAAACTTAGAGCTAGAACAGTACTTCCTAGAATTTTAGAGACATTAAAGCGTTTCACGATCACATTCCTCAATTGAATTGCTGCAAGTAATAGTTAAAGCTTATTAAGTTTTAGCAGCGTTAGCATCAATCTTTAGCTGCAAATATAAATCCGCTTAAAGTTGCACTTGTGATCGAGTAAATAAGCATTTTGGTATAGATTATTTACCGGGCATGGCAAATTATGCAATAGTGAAGTCAGCGATCGCATTAAAACAAGCTCGATTCTAGAAGGTAGAATTTTTTTTAAAATACAAAATTACGTCTTCAGGCATGACAGATTTTCATTGAATTGTTTGCCAGACCTTAAGAATGTTCTCACCACTGCCACCACCGGCAATAGTTTCTCCATCTGGGCTGATGGCAACAGCATAAATATATCCAGAACCCGTCTTTAAAGCGCGGATTTGCTTTCCTGTTACTGGATTCCAAAGTTTAATTGTCTTGTCACTACTGCCACTGACAAGGGTGAGGCCATTTGGACTTGTGCTTGGCAAAAAGGCGACAGAATTAACCTTATCATTATGTCCTTTGAAGGTGCGGATTTCTTTTCCTGCCTCCAAGTTCCACAATTTAATTGTCTTATCCAAGCTACCACTAGCAAGAGTTTTGCCATCAGGAGTAAAAGCAACCGAAAGAATCGGCCCAGCATTTCCCTCGAAGCTGCGGATTTCTTTTCCTGTCTCCAGATTCCACAATTTAATTGTCTTATCCCAGCTACCACTAGCAAGGGTTTTGCCATCAGGACTCAAAGCCACAGATTGAACACCACTGGTATGTCCCTCTAAGGTGTGGATTAACTTTCCTGTCTCTAGATTCCACAGTTTGATTTTCATATCCTTACTGGCACTACCACTAGCAAGGGTTTTGCCATCAGGGCTGAAAGCTACGGAAGTAACTCCGTCAGTATGTCCCTTTAAGGTACGGACTAACTTTCCTGTCTCCACATTCCACATTTTGATTGTTTTGTCCGCACTACCACTGACAAGGGTTTTGCTATCAGGAGTGAAGCCTACAGTCCAAATCCAATCGGAATGTCCTTCTAAAGTGCGAATTTCTTCTCTACTGGCTAGATTCCATAGCTTGATTGTCTTATCATCACTGGCACTACCAAGGGTTTTGCCATCAGGGCTGAAAGCTACGGAATTCACATCGCTGGAATGCCCGTTGAGGGGTTCGGGCTGAAAAGGATTTTTTGAAACGCTTTTTTTGGGCTGAATCGTCGGCTTGGAAGAAATAGTTGGAGAATATTCCCTCATTGTATGGGTGCGAGTCTGGAAATACCAAACTCCCCCTAATCCCAATACCAAAATGCTAGAACCTAAGAGCAGTTTACTGTTTAGGTTGTTATTTGGTTTTGGTGAAACTGGCCCCGTGTTTGCTGAAGTAGTTGTAAATGTTGGGGTAAGTATAGTTGACGGCACTGATGACAATGGTGGTAGCCGAGGTGTTAAATCAGTGATGACTTCATCAGCCGATTGGTAACGCTTTAGGATATCTAATTGCAACAGCTTATCCAAAACTTGACCCAACTCTATAGACACAAAAGCCCCATTCTTACCTGGACTAATCAAATATTGTCGCCAAGATGCAACCCAACTATAGCCCTGCTGAATCCACAGTTGAGATGGGCGAATCCCAGTTAGTAAATGAAAACAAGTCACCCCCAAACTGAATAAATCACTGGCTGGGTAAGCTTTTCCATCTTGCATCTGTTCAAGTGGAGTGTAACCATGTGAGCCAATAACAGTGCCCATTTTACTTTGCACTGTTGCCGTCAGATGTTTGGAGGCTCCAAAATCAATTAGCACTAATCGCCCATCACTTTGACGGCGAATAATATTTTGTGGTTTGATATCTCGATGAATCACTCCCCGTACATGGATAAACCTCAGTACGGGCAGTAAATCTAGCAATAATTCGCGAATTTCGGTTTCGTTATAGTTTCCCCGCGTCTCCCATTCCTTAAGCAAGTTATGCCCATCGATAAATTGCTGCACCAAAAACAGATAGCCCTTTTGTTCAAAATAAGCCAACAAAGTTGGAATTTGCGGATGTTCTCCGAGTTCTTGCAGTCGGCTCGCTTCTTGTTTAAATAGTTCAATGGCCTTTGTTAGTGGCGCAGTTCCCTGAAGCTTTGGTGCGAACTGCTTAACAACACAGCATTCATTCAGTTTGTGTACATCTTTTGCCAAATATGTTCTACTAAATCCACCCTCATCTGACAATACCTGAGTGGGACGATAGCGACCTCCTAGCAGAGGTATCAGTTCCGCTCTACAATTGTGGCAATAGTTGTTTGTATCAGGATTCAGGGGTTTTTGGCAATCGGGATTCACACAACAGAGCATACTGGGAACCCATTTCAAGGGGAGTATATATCATCTTAAGTCATGCAGTATAATCTCTGTTGTTAGTCAAGATCACTGAGATGCGATACAAACTAGCAATTTCCTTACCTCATAAGGTATTGAAGAGTTTAGTACTCTTTTATTACTTTCATTACAAAATATTTAAAACCTTGTTTCTCCGTACTTGATTCTAAACAAGGATTTTTTGGCTTTGCCGATCAAGCAAGGCTTTGAACAAGATTCAAGGTTAGTTTTTTATTTTTCTCTCTTCAGATATATAAAAGAGTGTTATGTTATTTTATTCTAATAATAATACAAATACGCTGGTAGGCGCATATTTGGTAAAAATAAATATTTCAACAAAAATCCGAAAAGTAGGAAGTTAAGCTTGTAGCTCAGTATATACTTACGAAATTGACATTTACTGTTTTAGTACAGCTTGGCAAAATTCAGACCCCATCTCAAACAAGACTTTGGGAAAAATCCTTTTGTTAAAGGTAAGCAAACTTCCGCCACATTGTACTAGTAGTTTAAATTTGAATATAAATTCCCCGGCTCAAAATTCGTCTATTCCTTAAAAACAAAATTATCAGCAAATTTAAGAGCGTGATTATGCTAGTAGAAAACAACAACTATCGTCGAAAATTAAATCGCATTTTAATTTCTTGCTTGAGTAGTAGTTTGCTAATCACAAGTAATGTACTGCCTATAAGTGCTTTGGGAAAACCTCAAAATTCCCAACATTTCATAATTGCTAAATCACCAGATGAGAGACAACCAGAAGCAGTAAGAAAAGCAATTGAGCAAATTCCTGTTTCTCAAGCATCAGTATCTCCAAGACGCAAACCATCTGTTAAGTCACCAATACAGACTTCGTCTAACACAGAAAATTCACAGCCAAGATCCAATAGTTCCAATTCAGGAAGAGTTCGCCAGCAAAGTTCCAACCCAGGGAGAGTTCGCCAGCAAAGTTCCAACTCAGGAAGAGTTCGCCAGCAAAGTTCCAATTCAGGTAGAGTTCGCCAGCAGAGTTCCAACTCAGGGAGAGTTCGCCAGCAAAGTTCCAACCGTCCACCAGTTTCTCAACCCGTGGCACCTACTTACAAGCCTATTAACTTTGCAGATGTCGCATTAGGGATTCTGAGTAAAAATGACTTTAAATCTCAAGGTAGATACTTTCATTTTTATGAGTTTGAGGGTAGAGAAAATCAATTAGTCCAAATTAGGCTGATTGGCAGTAATGATACACGCAGATCAAATAACTTGAGTTTAAATCCTTTGTTGTTTCTGCACGATCCTGATAATAATATCATCGTCAAAAAAGGCGTTTTGAACAAAAGCAGTGGTGGCGATGATGCATTCATTTTTGCGCGACTACCTGTAAAAGGCACTTACAAGATTGCAGTTACTAGCCAAGATCCCGGAGAGATAGGCCGTTATAGTTTGGCTCTGAGGAATGACAGAGCTAGTTATACCTTAGATGAAGCAGGTCAACTAACTGCCAAAAGCTCAACCCTGAAACAAAATGGCGGCGTTTACAATATTTCCAATTTTCAAGGGAGAAAAAATCAGCTTGTAAGTATTCGGGTAGATAGTGTTGATGAAGAGTTTTCTCCTTACGTAGCCTTGCTAAATTCTCAAGGAAAGACGATCGCTATAGATCAAGATAAGGACAAAGATGGTGTATACAGTGCTTTAATTGACCGAGCTAGGTTGCCCGAAGATGATACTTACTATATAGTTGTTACTTCCAACAATCCCCAAGAACGCGGTAAGTACAGATTGACTATCTTCTGATAATTCAAGTCACTTGAAACTACCGCTTTCTGTTGAATAAAAACGTATCCCTCTCCGACGGGTGAGAGGGACGAGGGCGAATGTATTATGGTAATAAGTAAAGACTAGCCTATTCTCAATAAAGTCTCAAGTAATCCCACTAAGGCTTGTTTATTGCTTAAATGCTCATGTACATTAGCGTTCGCAGAGCATCTCGCATAGGTTGTGCGACCCTACTCAGTTAAGTATAATTCCTCCTTACTGAGACAACTGCCAAATCTTAATAGTATTGTCTTCACTACCACTGACAAGGGTCTTGCCATCAGAACTAAAGGTTACGGATGTCACAGTGTTGGTGTGCCCCGACAATGTTAGAATTTCTTCTCCTGTAGCTGAATTCCACAGTTTGATGGTGCGATCGCGGCTACCAGTAGCAATCATTTTACCATCGACACTGAAAGCTACGGATGTGACTGTGTTAGTATGTCCCGCTAGTATGCGAATTTCTTTTCCCGTCGCTAGATTCCAAAGTTTGATGGTGCGTAGGCGTAACCCGTCGTAGACATCGCGGTTAGCACTGGCTAAAGTTTTACCATCTGGGCTTATAGCTACAGCTGTTACTGTTTGGTAATTTCCCTCCAGTGTGCGGATTGAGTACCCTTTTGTTAGATTCCAAATTTTGATAGTCTTGTCAAAACTGCCACTGGCAAGAATCACGCCATTAGGGCTGATGGCTACCGATCGCACCCAAAATGTATGCCCTACTAGTGTCCGAATTTGCTCCCCTGTTGCTAAATCCCAGATTTTGATGGTGTTGTCATCACTACCACTAACCAAGGTCTGGCTATCAGCGCTGATGGCTAGGGCATGAACTGAGTCAGAATGCCCTGTAAGAGTGCGAATTTGTTTTCCTGTTGCCAGATTCCAAATTTTGATGGTGCTGTCATCATTACCACTAACCAGAGTTTTACCATCTGGGCTAATCATCACCGCATTCACCTGCTGAGAATAGGCGTTGAGTGAAGATTGTTTTCCGGTTGCGAGATTCCAGAGTTTAATTGTGCGATTGTCGCCAATGCTAGCAATTGTTTGGCCATCGGGGCTGATGGCAACGGATAAAACTGACTTTTCATGTCCTTGGAGAGTGTTAGCCAAGGAAACCTTACCCAAAGTAATCTTTAGCTGCTGGCCTAAAAACGCCTCATCTTTGCCAGAATTCTTGTGATGACTCAGCCTAGAGGATAAATTGGTTTGAATTCGGCGAAAATATTTATACCAAGATTCTTGAAATCCGAACAACAAAATAAAAGCACTTACCAAAATTAAAATTCTCAGTAAGTGATAACTTTTTGGTAAATCTGGTGCTTTAGTTGGTGGTATTTTTCCAGATGACTTACCTGCTGGTGGCAGTGCGAGGAGTTGTTTTGGAGTCAAGTCTCTGAGGACTTCATCGGCTGACTGGTAACGTTCATGGATGTCTTTTTTCAAAAGCTTGTCGATGACAAAATCCAACTCAGGATTTAATGGACTCCGCAAATATACTCGCCAATTACTCACCCAGGCGTACCCAGATTCCATCCACAGTTCAAAGGGGGAATTTCCTGTGAGCAGATGAAAACAGGTAGCCCCCAAACCGAATAAGTCACTGGCGGGAAAAGCTTTACCATCTCTAATCTGTTCTAGGGGAGAATAACCATGTGAACCAATGGATGTGCCAGATTTCTGCTGAACTCTCACTGTGAATTGCTTTGAGGAACCAAAATCAATCAAGCTTAATCGCCCATCACTTTTATTACGGATAATATTTTCTGGCTTAATATCTCGATGAATGACTTTGCGATCGTGGATAAATTTGAGGATTGGCAGTAAGTCTAGCAAAATAGATTGAATTTCCCTAGCGTTATAAGCCTTGCGCTGTTGCAACTCCTTTAACAAATTCTCGCCATTGATAAATTGCTGCACTAAATATAGGCAGCCGTCTTGCTCAAAATAAGCTAGCAAAGTCGGAATTTGGGGATGTTCCCCAAGGTCTTGTAGTCGCTGTGCTTCTTCGGCAAACAACTCCATCGCCTTTTTTTGCGACCAAGTTCCTTGGAACTTTGGAGCTAATTGCTTGATAACACAACGTTCATTGAGTTTATCGACATCTTCTGATAGATAGGTTCTGCCAAATCCCCCCTCATCTGAAAGGACTCGGATGACACGAAAGCGATTTCTTAAAAGTGACACCAAGGGGGTGCTACAACTTTGGCAAAACTTCTTTCCATTGGGATTCAGGGGATTTGAGCAATCGGGATTTAAGCAGCAGATCATGATCTGACAGGCGCGACTGCATGACAACTTAGGCTAAGTTTGCCCCGAACTTTCCCTTAAGAAAATTGACTCTCGCTTACTTTTGGTAGAAAACCCTGTTCTGGGGATTGGGGAATTACTTAATATAGTTAGCGTTTGTAAATAGTGTCAGTCTTCCTCATCTGTGGAAAACTACGAGAGCCATAGAATTAATTATTCTTTCGATTATATAATAATTTGAATAAAAATTTTTTCTGAACTATTAAACCTAGTAATTTTGCTTGTATATTGACACGCGATAATTTACTAAGTATTAAACTTAAACCCTGATTAATTAACCATTACTGAATATTAAATGTAGTTAAAATGCTTACTAAATTTGTTTTTGAGAGCTTAAATTGCCCATGATTAATTGTTCATTTGATACTTTAGAGAATAAGAAATAAGTTGTTTAAAAAGTGTTTAACTGTTATTTTAGGCACTTTTAAATCCTCCCAAACCTGCTTAAAAAGGTTAGAACCGGAATCAAAGTCCCTTTTTTTAAGGGAAATTTAGAGGAACTACAAGTTTTTGATACATCACTAACAACTTTTAAAACATCCTCTAACTTAGTTGTGCTAACTTGTTTACTTAAGTCTTGCTCTCCATTTGCGAATAGCACTAGCAGTTCTGGCCACAGGTGGGATGTATACATCAGAAGCTTCGTAAGAATTTCCGTATTGTGCAATACTTTTATTGTTTAATTTTTGGGAAGTTAGACAGTTAGCCAAAGTAGGCAAATAGCTTTCATTACCTAAAACTTTCATTACTTCATCGGCAGTCTTAAACCGATCATCTAACGAAATCTTCACCATTTTTCCTAAAATATAGCCGAAGCGATCGCTAATATCTACCTCTTTTTGCCAACATATTTCACCAGTATCTGCGTCGTAGTCAAATTCTAAAGGATTTTTAGCAGTCAACATATAAATACAAGTTACACCCAGCGCATAAATGTCACTTGCATAAACTGGACGTAGAGAAAACTGTTCTGGTGGTGCAAATCCCCTAGTCCCAATAAAATTGGTGTTTGCAGCTTGATTGATTGAGTTTTCACAAGAATCAGCTAATTGCTCTTTCACCGCCCCAAAATCAATCAGCACTACCCGCCCATCATACTCACACCGCAATAAATTTTGGGGTTTAATATCCCGATGAATCACATGATGTTTATGAAGGTACTGTAATACAGGCAATAATTCTTGCAAAAACCGTTTAACTGAGGCTTCACTTTTAGCCCCAGTTTGGCGCACTTCTCGTGCCAAAGTCAAACCCGGCACGTATTCTTGAATTAGAAAAAATTCCCCATTTGCCTGAAAGTAGTCCAATAGCATGGGAATTTGTGAATGACTACCAAGTTGACCTAAGGTTTTTGCTTCTTTTTCAAAGCGTGTACATGCCCTCTGCCAACTTTGAGGATTAGTCACTTTTGGACAAAGCTGTTTAATGACACACAGGGGATTCCCAGGTAATATGGCATTTTTGGCTAAAAACGTGATCCCAAAACCACCTCTACCTAAAATTTGCAATATTTCATAACGACCGCGAAATAGCTTCTTGGAACCACACATTTGACCAAGCTGAGTTTGCTGTAAAATGCTCTCTTGAGAATTCGTTATTTTCTGAGAAAAGCGATTCATTAGTATAGAGTATCTGTTCTGAAATGTCTCTAATCTTACGACATATATTTATTGGAAACAGTAAAATTACTGGATCTTTGCTAAATCCTCATTACTCTCCTATTGGAAATTCAAAAAGTAAAACTAAATTTTGTAGAATTTACGCATTGACAAGAGAAATTCAATATGTTTTAGAAAATCTTTACAAGACATGAATTGGCTGTAGGGGCTTACAGCTAGCTGTACGCCCCTACTAGGTATTTTTTGAAATGGTATAACACCAAGCGTATTGAGTTCTAAGGCACTTCAATTGGAATCAAAGCATTTTCTGGCAAGTAGTTGCAAAAACGCCCTTCATCTGCAAGCACCAAAATCAAGCGCAAAGGATAATCTGGCGGAACTTGCAAGTCTGCCCACGGTACTGCCAACTCTAAACAATTATTTAAAGCTACTTGAGCGCGACTGAAACGGGGATGCCATTGATAATTGTCTCCAGCTTCCCGAAATTGAATCGATTGCGTCAGTAAGTTAACTTCCAGAAGATGGTGAAAATGGTAATTAAGTGGGGCTGCATCTGGTACATCTGCCAAGGGGATTGGGCTGTTAACCATTGTTTTTTCTGGATAGAACCACAGCAAATTCAACTCTGCTGGAAAATCCCGCCCAGGTGCAGCGCCACTTTTAAAGTCCAGCCGCACATAGAAATTGAGGTGATCCACCCCATACCAAAGTCGCTGGATAACACTGCTATTGTGCATCGTCCCTCGCGCCCCACCGATTTCTATGCGTCCAGCTTTATCCCAATCTTGTTCATCACCCTTACCATCAATGACAGGATGAATAAACCCTTGTGGGGTGTGGTTTCCCTGCGCTTCGTGGATTTCTACTGGTTGCTTCAGGTAGGGCGGTACAGGTTCATTTAATGCCTTGTAAATGCCAAACAAGTGTTCTCGAAACAACTGATCAAAGATGGCATCCTGATTTGAAGAGTGTCCTGCACCAAACCACCAAAACCAGTCTGAACCCTCTGCGGCATACAACGCTTCCCATGCTTCTGGGTTGTTTTCTTCCGTCGCTTCAGGATGACTTGCGAGCATAACTCTAGCTTCTGTCAAGTAATCCCAAGCACGATTTTTGGCAGGATCGCCGATCCAAGTGGTGAAACTACCATCTACCCAAGAACCACTATGTAGTTGCCCTCCGGGAATGGTGGCTGTGGCGGGAAATTCTTCCAGAAATTCGGAAACTGTGACGAGTTTGAGGTGGGGTTCATCGCTCAAGCTTTGATATAAAGCTTCTAGAAAAGGTTTGCCGTCTTCGGGATAAAATTCCCAGCAATTCTCTCCATCCAAGGCGATGGTAACTAGCCAAGGTTCTTCACTTTGACTTTCTCTTTGCATTTTAGCGATCGCTTGCAAATGCCCCACTAAATCCGCAGCTGCCTTTTTTGCTGGCATCGCGCTGTAAGTAAAGCCAATCAAATCTGATAATCTGTGATCACGAAACACAATTGACAAGTCACCTTCTGCGGTTTGCAGGCGATAGGGTCGATACAACAGTTCTGGTTGCTGTACATTCCCCGCCCCATCCCGATGAAAAAAGTGTTTCAGCGTCCACCCTAAGACGGCTTCATCTGAGCATATCCACTTAAAGCCTTGGTTAATAATGTGTGGAAGTATTGCCGGGCTTACTGACTGTTCCGAAGGCCACAAACCACGAGGTATCTGTCCAAAGCGGTCTTTATAAAAGTTCCAAGCTTTCCGCAAGTGGCGGGGAATATCTTCTGCCCACTGAAAGCGCTGCTTAGGCAGTGTCATATTGGGTACGGCTACCCGACCGGAGTTGGTATCAGCCAGCAAGGGTAAAATTGGGTGAGTGTAAGGCGTGGTGGTAACTTCTAGCTGCCCCGCCTCCTGCATTTTGCGATGTTGGGGGATAATGCGGCTGAGGATTTCTCGCTGTTTGGAATAAATGCGCTGGCGATCGCTTAAAGTAAAATTCCGACCCTGTTTTAACCAAGTAGCAATTTCCGGGTCATCCCAAAACAGCGGATCGATCCAAGCCAAATTGTGCCAAGCTAGCAAATCACCATAATCTGGCAATTCCCAATTTGCTAAACACCAAGCTTGCCCCTTCTCCTGCCTTTGCTGGTACAACTCGGCATAACGGGGATGAGGGTCAATCAGAGTGTGGTGATTGGCATCGAAAAAGTGTTGGATAATAAATTCGCGCTGTTGCTGGGTGAGTTGTTCATCCGGTGTCAAGCTGGCTGTGAGGTAAGGGTCAAAAGCAGTGCCAGCAATATAATCTTCGAGTTGCAATATCAGCGATGGTACTAAATTCACCGTTTGGTGTAACTTAGGATACCGCTCTAAGAGCAATATCAAATCCAAATAATCTTTAGTCCCATGCAAACGTACCCAAGGTAAACGGTACTGCTGACTAGAAGATAGCGAAACGCCGCTGCCAGGAGATTTGTACAGCGGCTGATGTTGATGCCAGATAAAAGCGATGTAAAGAGGATGGGACATAAAAATGGTTAGGAGCTAAGAATGAGGAGTTAGGAGTTGATTCAAAACTCATAACTCCTAACTCCTAACTCCTAACTTTTACACCACTTGTTCAATTTCTGCAATTTCAGGAATCATTTCCTTTAAACGGCGCTCAATACCCATTCTCAGGGTCATTGCAGAACTGGGGCAAGAACCGCACGCACCTTGCAGGCGCAGTTTTACAACAGGCCCATCGAGTTCTACCAGTTCCACATTGCCGCCATCAGACATGAGATAAGGGCGCATTTCATCTAAGACTGTTTCAACGTTGTCAATTGTGAGTTCCATAGTTTTAGACCTGCTAAATTAATGATAGGCATGGGGCATGGGGCATGGGGCATGGGGCATAGGCATTAAATAATAATGATTCATGTGCCTTATGTGCCGTTACTCGTTAACCATTATCCAAAATTTTATTTTCCATGTTGTCTGAACAGAGTTTTCATGTGAGCCTCCTACTTTACTTTAGCTTTTAGGTTGTGGTTTGCAGTCTGGCGGGAGACAGGATTTAATGCTCCTAAGTACACTTCACCGTAAAGAGGGGTCAAAACTCTATTTTTATAAATTTGAGTAGAGCAGAACAAAAGCCAACATTCAGACGTTTGTTGTGTTGTGTTCTTCAACCCAGCCCATAATTATACAATTTTGTGGACTAGGGACGGAATTATTTCCAATTTCCAACTTTGTTGTTTATTAACTAATAATTATTAAAAAACTTTAAAATTTAAAACTTCAAACCCAGTATTGCCAAGTACCGTGACTCTTGACTTTGCCAATTTTCAATTTTAGATTTTTCCTTCAAAAAATCCCAAATTGAAAATCAAAAATTCCATAACTTAGCACTCAGCAAGGATTATCTGTTGAGTCGCTATCACTAGATAAAACCATGACTGGTTGTTGATATAGTGGTACGGTGAATGTGACTGTTGAGCCAAGCCCTTCGCCCAGACTGTAAAAATGTACCTCGCCGCCCATTGCCTCCACTAGCTTCTGCGATATTGCCAGTCCTAAACCTGTACCGCCGTAATGGCGAGTGCGGGAGCCATCTACCTGAGAAAATAATTGAAACAGTTTATCTTGTTTGTCTAAGGAAACACCAATGCCAGTGTCTGCCACACGTACTCTCACCATACCAGGAAATTCCTGACCTTGAAAGTTCGGCTTCGCTTTTTTGAGTACTAAATCGGCGCTGACGGTAACACCGCCCTCATGGGTAAATTTGATGGCGTTACCTACTAAATTGAGCATAACTTGTAGCAACCGTTGGTAGTTGCTTTGGACAATGATTTCATCAGAGGTAGCAGGCATTTGCATCCGAAAGCTGAGGTTTCTCATTTCTGCTTGGGGACGCATGAAACCTTCTACATGACTGAATAGCTCATCTAGCTTGACTGGCGCATAAGCTAGCTCCATTTTACCAGCTTCGATTTTAGCAATGTCCAAAATATCGTTGATAATATTCAGCAGATGTATCGATAATTGGTGAGCTTCTGTCAAAAACTGGTTTTGTTCTTCTGGATCATCTGCCATCCCTTCCAAAATCAGCTTCAAGAAACCAATCATGCCGTTGAGGGGGGTACGAATTTCATGAGATACATTAGCCAGAAACTCGCTTTTGAGGCGGGAAGCTTCTTCGGCTTTTTGACGCGCCGCTTCTAATTCTTTATATAAAGTAGCATGAGCGATCGCAGTTCCCAATTGATCTGCTGCTTCTTTTGCTAGTTCTAATTCTGGTTCTGTTAATGTGTAGCATTCATCCTGCCAACTCAAGGCAACCAACCCATTAGCCTGGTCTTGATAGCAAGTTGCAATCACCAAAGTTTTCTGCCGCCCAGACCCTGCGTATCCAGGCACTTCCATTACAACTGGTTCTAAGGCTGTCAAAGCCTGACCAAAGGCAGGTTCAGAAGCTATATCTATTTTTGAGCCAAGCATTGATTTGAGTTTTGGCTGGCAATACTCAGCCTTCACCTCCACTTTTGAGCTAGAGGGCTGATAAGGACAAATAATACAGCGCTCTAGCCGCAGTGCTTTCCCCAAGCTATCAACTGTTTGCTGCCAAATAATATCTAAATCCAACGTCCGGCGAATATTTCTGGTAATGCGATTTACCAGTTTTTGGTGTTGCTGTGAACGTATTGCCACCTCTATTTGTGTGGGCGTTTTTGATGCCACAGGCACTTTTTTTTTGTTCAGTGTCGCTTGCACTAACCGTCCCATCACTAAAACTGTGGTGGCAGTTGTTCCCAAACTCGGCATAATCGGACTCATCACCAAGTCCAACTCAAATAATTCCTGGTGGTAGCTAAACCAACACTGAAACCTTTCTGGCACTAAACTTGTCAAAATTCGGTGCAATCGTTCCAAATAACTAACCTTATCCACCGGGACAAAGGCTTGAGTCTGGTTCAGTTCCTCAACTACTTTTTCGGTATTTAACCCCAGCAGTTCGCTGTACTGCCAACAAAAGGTCAGATAGCGCCCTGCCTCATCTTGCGTATACACCAATTCGGCTCCTAGAGTTGGTAATGAGCCGTCAGTCTTACTGGTAATAGATTCCAGATTTTGGGAAAATACATTTGACAATTGGGAATTAGCAGTAATAGTCATTAATTGAGTTGGATAGACAAAGGGTATCCGACCGTAATTTTACTAAAGCTGCTCAAATTTATGCAAAAATTTTTACAGCTTTTTCGTTTTTTATTGGGTATTTATTGGTGTTTTGAAATCCAGATTGACAAACTTTACTTTTTTAAATTGCATTGACAGCTGATTAATAGTGTTAATCATTCCATTCACCCCGAGGAGGAACAGGGGTACGCACAGGGGTACGTGTCAGTTCGTCATCTCTGAGGATTTCACCCCGTAACCATTGACGAATCGCCACTTCAATCACTTTACTTGGGTCATTGGTGAGATGCTGAATTTGCTCTAGTAGCTCGGAGTCCAGGCGGACAGCAATTTCTACCTTATCGGCTCGTGTGTTTTCCGCTTCGGTAGTTTTCTCTTGCATATTCATAGGTTTGATATACTGTGAATTGGTTTTGTCTAAAGCTTTGTAAAGTAGTTATATTCATAAATTTGGGCTAATTCACTGAAAAAATCTTCAAGAGGACAGTTACATAGTTCCCCGAAATAGCACCAAAGTAACAGCTTTAAGTTTCAAATCGCATTTTTCATATAACTGACTAGACAATGGCTTTAGAAATTTTGCCGACAAATTAGTGATTATAGGTAATTACGGGTAGTAATTGCCCACGATCACTACATGATCCCTACATGTACTTATTTACATTTATTGTACGCTCCTAGCTGATGAATACTAGCAGCGACAAATAGACTTTCATAATATTCTTAAAAGTCCACCTATTGAGATCAAAAGTTGAAGATGGGGTGAAGAGGGGATTGGGGATTAGGGATTGGGTTAGGAAAACTCTTCCCCAGTTCCTAGTCCCTACTCCCCACTCCCCATTAAAAGCAGCGTCTTGGCTAAGAAAGCATTAAAATACATTAAGTAAATTGCTCTTTTAACTTTGGTTGCTGCTAAGGCAAAGATAGTATATGACTGACGTTCCCGCAGTTCGCATTCGCAATTTTTGTATTATTGCTCACATCGACCACGGGAAATCAACCCTCGCCGATCGCTTGCTACAAGCTACTGGCACTGTTGAAGACCGACAGATGAAGGAACAGTTCCTCGACAATATGGATTTGGAACGGGAGCGCGGCATTACAATTAAGCTGCAAGCTGCCCGGATGAACTACACAGCGAAAGATGGTCAGCAATATGTGCTGAACCTCATTGATACTCCCGGACACGTGGATTTCTCTTATGAAGTCTCCCGCTCTCTTGTTGCTTGTGAAGGAGCGCTATTGGTAGTAGATGCGTCCCAAGGTGTGGAGGCGCAAACTTTGGCGAATGTATATTTAGCCTTAGAGAATAATTTGGAAATTATCCCGGTTTTGAATAAAATCGATTTGCCTGGGGCAGAACCAGAACGGGTAATTGGCGAGATTGAAGAAATTATCGGTCTAGATTGCAGTGGTGCGATTCTGGCTTCTGCTAAAGAAGGAATTGGGATTGATGAGATTTTAGAAGCAGTTGTTGAGCGGGTACCGCCACCGCCCAATACCATAAATGAACGCTTACGAGCCTTAATATTTGATAGCTATTACGACAGTTACCGGGGAGTAATTGTGTATTTCCGGGTGATGGATGGCACTGTGAAAAAAGGCGATCGCATCCATTTAATGGCATCTGGTAAAGAATTTGAAATTGATGAGTTAGGCGTTCTTTCTCCGACTCAAAAGCAAGTTGAAGAACTCCACGCTGGGGAAGTAGGCTATTTGGGAGCAGCAATTAAAGCTGTAGCTGATGCACGGGTAGGAGACACAATTACCCTAAGTAAGGCGAAAGCAGAGGCACCCTTACCAGGCTACGCAGAAGCGAACCCGATGGTTTTTTGCGGGATGTTCCCCATTGATGCTGACCAATTTGAAGATTTGCGGGAAGCCTTAGAAAAGCTCGAACTCAACGACGCAGCGCTGCACTACGAACCAGAAACTTCCAGCGCGATGGGGTTTGGCTTCCGTTGCGGATTCTTGGGTTTGCTGCACATGGAAATTGTCCAGGAACGTCTAGAGCGAGAGTATAACCTAGATTTAATCATTACAGCTCCCTCGGTGGTTTATAAGGTGATTACCCTCAAAGGTGAGGAACTGTACATCGATAATCCTAGCCGCTTGCCTTCTCCCAACGATCGCGAAAGAATTGAAGAACCCTACGTCCAAGTAGAGATGATTACGCCGGAAACCTATGTCGGCAGCTTGATGGAGTTGTCACAGAATCGCCGTGGCATCTTCAAAGATATGAAATATCTCGCCCAAGGACGAACCACACTTACTTACGAACTTCCCTTGGCGGAAGTTGTGACTGACTTTTTTGATCAAATGAAGTCGCGATCGCGCGGTTACGCTAGTATGGAATATCACATCATCGGCTACCGTGAGAACCCTTTGGTGAAGCTGGATATTATGATTAACGGCGATCCGGTAGATTCCTTGGCGATGATTGTGCATCGGGATAAAGCTTACAACGTCGGGCGGGCAATGGCAGAAAAACTCAAGGAACTAATTCCCCGCCATCAATTTAAAGTGCCAATTCAGGCATCTATTGGCAGTAAAGTTATCGCCAGCGAACACATCCCCGCTTTGCGGAAAGATGTGCTAGCCAAGTGCTACGGCGGTGACATCAGCCGGAAAAAGAAATTATTACAGAAGCAAGCAAAAGGTAAAAAGCGGATGAAATCTGTGGGTACTGTAGATGTACCGCAAGAAGCCTTTATGGCAGTGCTGCGCTTGGATCAAAACTGATTTAAGAGTGCTTAATGCTTGCGGTGACATCTCAAAGACCGAATAAATGGCGTTGCTGAATTAAAGTATGAATCTGGATGTAGAGACGTAGCAGTGCTACCTCTCTACAAGGATTTTGGTATTATGCAAAACCATTTTTATACATGGAATCAGCAACGCCGAATAAATTAGTTAATTCGCTTATATCCTAATACGGTTCAGTTAAGGCTAAAATTCTTTATCAAAGTCAAATTTTTTAACGTAGACGCATTAGCGAAGCGGTAACGACGTTCGCGTAGCGTCTGTCTGCGACACGCTGCGCGAACGCAGAGAAGGAGCGTCAGCGGCTTGCCGCAGGCTACCACAGAGGCACAGAGGGAACAGAAAGAAGAAAAAAATGCCTAACTGAACCGTATTGGCTTATATCTCCCGAATAGAATTCGGGAGATATAAGAATCACGCCTCATTTAGTCCTGATAATCCTTGTTTCGAGCGATGAATCGCTCACTACGAACTAGGATTTTATTTTATGTTTAACAAAGTTTGGGGGTTTAAGTGCTCTGCAACTATCAAGCAGCGCATTTTGGCCTATTCAATAATACTTTTGAATTTTGAACGCCAGTTGCTACCATGCGGGAACGCTAAGAGTGTAGCTTGACAAGTCGGCAGAGCCGCCCAACGCACTGGCTCCTTTTGACTTCCGCGTTGCGGTATTGTGCCAAATTCCAGAATTTCGCCGCAAGATTTGATTAATGCTGCGGACAAAGTACTTTATATAGCCAAGCAGCAAGGGCGCGACGAGTTCATGCTGTTGATTTTGTTAGCCCTTATTGACACATGATTTGCGAAGGTGATGCTAAATTGTTCTAATTACGAATTACACCTTGTTTCTTATCGCTAGCCCACAGTTGATAACCTTTGATAAGCTTTAACAAAATAACTGTTAAAAAATCTCAAAATTTTAGTAAATATACTTACTGCATTTGCCACCCTTATATTTTGAGGTAAATGTAGTTTTTTAGATATTTGTAATGTGTCGGGGAGTCTAGCAGATGAAGATACTGGTACTGAGTTGGGAGTTTCCGCCAAGGATTATTGGGGGAATTGCGCGACATGTAGCGGAATTGTACCCGGAACTGGTAAAGCTAGGGCATGAAGTCCACTTAATTACAGCAGAGTTTGGTCATGCGTCGATGTATGAAGTGGTTGAGGGAGTAAAGGTGCATCGAGTGCCAGTGGCACATAGTAACGACTTTTTCCACTGGGTAGTCAATCTCAACTTGAGTATGGGAGATCACGGTGGTAAGTTGATTTTAGAAGAAGGGCCTTTTGATTTAATTCATGCCCATGATTGGTTGGTAGGAGATGCTGCGATCGCTCTCAAGCATAATTTCAAAATACCACTAATTGCCACAATTCACGCTACGGAATACGGACGCTATAACGGTATTCACACAGACATTCAAGGTTATATAAATGGCAAAGAAACCTTGCTGGCTTACAACGCTTGGCGGATTATTGTTTGTAGCAACTATATGCGCCAAGAAGTAGAACGAGCGCTACACAGTCCTTGGGGCAAAATCGATGTCATTTATAACGGTATCCGAGCCGAAAAGAAACAGCATAACGTAGATTTTCATGCTCTGAATTTTCGCCGCCAATTCGCCACAGACAATGAGCAAATCGTTTATTACCTTGGTCGCATGACTTACGAAAAGGGTGTACCTATACTGCTCAATGCCGCACCTAAGATCCTTTCGCAAATGGCAGGTAACGTTAAATTTGTAATTGTTGGTGGCGGCAATACTGACCATCTCAAGCGCCAAGCCTGGGATTTGGGAATTTGGCATCATTGCTATTTTACAGGTTTTCTCTCTGATCAATACTTAGATAGATTCCAAACTGTCGCTGACTGTGCAGTATTTCCTAGTCTTTACGAACCCTTCGGGATTGTGGCTTTAGAAAGCTTTGCTTCTCGTGTTCCGGTAGTAGTTTCTGATACTGGTGGTTTTCCAGAAGTAGTGCAACATACCAAAACAGGCATTGTGACTTGGGTGAACAATCCCGATTCTTTAGCTTGGGGAATTTTGGAAGTATTGAAAAACCCAGGGTATCGGCAATGGTTGGTAGATAACGCTTATGAAGATTTAGAGCGACGCTTTAGCTGGCCGAAATTAGCCAAGCAAACTGAAGAAGTATATCAGCGAGTTGTACAAGAGCGATCGCAAATTGCGTGGTAATCAATCAAGTATACTGTTCTATATATGACATTAGGGACAGCTAAATCAAGCTGTCCTTGAACAGTGCATAAATGTAAACTTTTTTAAACTTGCATAAAATCTTAATTTACTTTTGATAAATCCACAACAGGCACTGCTGTAATTTTTTCAGCGGAGCAATTTTAATCTGGCTTTGGCGTTGCTTAATTGCAGCATGAATCCCCATTATAGAGACGCTATAGTTCACACCTCTATAAGAGTTTTGAAATCAAACTGAATCAGCAACGCCAACGCTTTACCATTCAGTCATATCGTGGAGATAATTTTAATTTATGACGCTCCCAACCGAAATAAGTGTTAACTCAAGTATGCCTGCGATTAAAGCCTCTACCCTTACTGGAATGGGGGCTATTCCCTATAAAACAGGAACAGCTTTTCGAGTTTGGGCGCCATTTGCTTCAGCAGTTTATGTGGCTGGAGATTTTAATAACTGGTCTACATCCGCAAATCTCCTCACCTCTGAAAATAATGGGTACTGGTCTGTGGATGTTCCTGGAGCTAAAGAAGGTCAAAAGTACCGCTATGTAATTCAAAGCCCTTTCATCCCCGCTGATTCTGTATGGTGGCGTACCGATCCCTATTGCAAACATGTCCTAGACAATGAGGGCGGCGATGGTGTAATTGTCACAGATCAGTTTGACTGGGGAACCAATACTTTCAATATGCCAGCCTGGAATGAATTGGTGATTTATGAGCTGCATGTAGCTTCTTTTAATAGAAGCGAGAACAAGCCCGGAGATTTAAATTCAATTATCGATAAACTAGGCACCTTAAAAGACTTAGGCATCAATGCCATTGAACTGATGCCAATTTTTGGTTTTCCAGGAGAATACTCTTTAGGCTATAACCCTGCTTTCCCTTTTGATATAGAAAGTAATTATGGCGATCCTAGTGAATTTAAAAACTTTGTTAAAAAAGCCCATGAATTTGGTATAGCTGTCATTCTCGATGTAGTTTATAACCATTTCGGTAGTGAAGAACTAGATTATTCTCTAAGGCGGTTTGATGGTTGGAATCAAAATAATGGGGATGGAATCTATTTCTACAACGATCAACGCGTCAAAACCGATTTTGGTCCTCGCCCAGACTATGGCCGGGGTGAAGTGCGGCAATATATCCGTGACAACGCTCTGATGTGGCTGGAAGAATATCAGATAGACGGTTTACGATTTGATTCCACTGTCAACATTCGTAATATTTACGGCAAGAACAACGAGCCTGGAAATGACATTCCTGAAGGCTGGAGTTTGATGCAATGGATCAACAATGAAATAGATAGCAAGACGCCGTGGAAGATTACCATTGCCGAAGATTTGCAAAATAACGAATGGATCAACCGTAATACAGGGGCAGGGGGAGCCGGGTTTGATTCCCAGTGGGGTAGTTCCTTTTATTATTCGATTTTTGAAGCGGTGGTGGCTCCCAGCGATAGTGCGCGTAATATGTACAGCGTTCGGGACGCAATTTTGCAAAGGTTTGAAACCGATGCTTGGAAGCGAGTCATCTATAGCGAAAACCATGATGAAGTAGCAGAAATTAACCGCAAAGTCCGGCTCCCGGAAGTAATTTGGCGTGGTAATGCAGATAGCTGGTTTGCTCGCAAACGCTCTACCTTAGCGGCGGCTCTCGTTTTTACATCTCCTGGAATCCCGATGATTTTTCAAGGTCAGGAATTTCTGGAATGGGGAAGTTGGAGTGATTCTGGAACTTTAGATTGGAGCAAGAAAGATAGATTTAGTGGTATCTGGGATCTATATCAGTCGTTAATTCGTTTACGGCGCAACTGGTATAACAACACCAGAGGTTTACGTGGACAGCATGTGAATGTACATCATGTCAACAATAACGACAAAGTTATCGCCTTCCATCGTTGGGATAACGGCGGCCCAGGGGATGATGTAGTTGTGATTGTGAATATGGGCGATCGCTCCTATGATCGCTATAGCCTGGGCTTTCCTGGAGGCGGAACTTGGTGGGTAAGGTTTAATAGCGACTGGAATGGTTACAGCCCAGATTTTGGCAACCATTCTGGTTATGACACCTTTGCAGATCGGAGCAATCCCAATGATTCCGATGGTATGTCCTTCCGTGCCAATGTTGGCATTGGTCCTTATAGCGTCTTGATTCTTTCTCAATAAAATAATGGCTTGGTCATGGTATAGGGGAGTACACTCATGAAAGCGATCGTCATGCATGAAACAGGGGGTGCAGAAGTACTGCACTACGAAACCTTTCCTACCCCGATACCCATGACCAATGAGGTATTAGTCAAGGTTCATGCTGCTACGGTAAATCACACAGATATATTTCACCGCTCAGGACAGTTTTTCATTCAAAAAAGTCTCCCCCATATTTTGGGTATGGATGTAGCAGGGGAAATCGTGGAATTGGGTGCAGAGGTAACAAATTGGCAAATAGGCGATCGCATTGTTGCCACTTTTGAAGCCCTGGGAAGAGAAAGAAATGGTGCTTATGCGGAATACACCACGCTACCAGTTAAGCAATTACACCACATTCCCGATCAGCTGAGTTACATTGGAGCGGCGAGTATTGGTTTAGCTTTCACAACTGCTTGGATTGCCCTATTTTATAACGGGGCGATCGCGCCAGTTGAGCGAATTGTGATCCATGCAGCATCCAGTGGAGTGGGAACCTCTGCAATTCAAATTGCCCGTTGGCAAAATGCCCAAGTGATTGCCATCAGTGACAAGAACAAAACAGAGCGACTATACCAACTAGGAGCCGATTTTATCCTTGATCGCCACTCTCCTAATTTAGTAGAGCAGGTAATCAAGATAACCGAGGGGCAAGGTGCCACTCTCGTTCTTGACTTAGTAGGACGTACAACATTGCGATCGTCTATTAGTATGCTGGCAAAAAAAGGGCGGATTGTTTGTGCTGGGACTCTCAGTGGTGATGTGGCAGAAATTAATGTCATGGATCTACTGATGAAAAATGCCAGCATTCACGGTTCATTTGCTCTGATTCAACCGCAAGATTTCGACCAAATTTTGCAACACTTCGCCCAGGGAATATTTCAACCTGTGATTGACTCCGTTTTGCCTTTACAAGAAGCAAGTGTTGCCCACGAGCGAATTGAGGCAAAACAGGCATTTGGTAAAATTATCCTCGTGCCTAATCCAGAACATCCCGGATAAAATTTAATCATTTTTTCGGAAATCATTAGTCAATTTTCCGGAAAGGTTAAAGTTATTATTGTTTCCATAAACACCACTTTTTTGTATAGTTCGGCAAAGCTAACTTGGATTGATTCCAAAATGCTAATTGCTGCGATTTATTGTGACTTGATTTGGTCGATAGATATCTACCAGGAGAAAAATTCATGGCTGTTGAGATTTTAAAAACAGACGACCAGTATGTACTAAACCACTGCACTAAATTTCTTGCTAGAGATAATAAAGATCCTCGTCATAACTTTGGGCAATTGACTGACAATGATCCACGCTCTCGCATTGCGGAACCTTGGCGATTTCCAATTATCGATAATTACAGCGATGGCAAGGATTTTGTCAAAAGTTATTCTTCCAATGTAGTAACTTTCGTATATCAGCAACAAGGAGAAACACCGCCAAAAAATGTTGCTGTAATCGGGACTTTCGCCAACCTTTATGAGCCAATTCCGCTCAAGCCTGTCAACTTTGTCGGGGAAGCCACAGGATATTATGCTTTATCGATTGTGGTACCAAAATCACAATTTCACACCTATAAATTTATCATCGATGGACAGGCAATTATAGACCCAATAAATCCCCAGCGGGCCCAGCTTGATAACGGGCAATTATGGTCAAGATTTTTTACCCAATTATGTACTGAGCCACTGAACTTTGAAGATTGGGAATTTGACATCGTAGCTCGATTAGTAGATCATATTTTGCCTTTCCGAACTGAGGAAGGGGAAAACTTTTTGAAACGTCATTACAATTTTTTGGGTAAACAAGATAAGCAAGTACAATACGCCTATGCTTATCGTCTAGATGAATCTGTCGGAGCCGCAAACTTTATTGACAACATTTTAGCTAGAGAAGAAAACCATCATTTAATTGATTACAAAATTTGTTTAGCTCAAATTAACCGGATATTGAGACAGCGTAATCCCTACGTTGAACCAAAAGATGTCTCTAAAGAGTTATACATTGACCTGTATAACGAAATGGCTACTAACCAAGTCAATGGTTGGAATTATCAACAATACCAAGAACCTCGTTTCTTCCTTCAATTACTGCGCCGTCACACATTTACAGGTGCTTTTTCTCATCCTAAATATGGTGGCAACGTAGGAGGAACAGGTTGGGCTTATCTATCAGAAAGATATAGAGATCAGAACGGCAAAACTCTATTTGATTGGCGCAAAGCTATAGAACCACCCCTTGGACTTAACAGCGATTATCGGGGCTAATTGATATCCTCAGGAGAACATATATGCAAACTGAATTTGATGTAGTGATCATTGGTAGTGGCGCTGGAGGTTCCCCTATTGCCTACACTTTAGCGAAGGCTGGGAAATCAGTGCTGATTCTGGAAAAAGGCCCACTATTTAGACCCCAGTATCAGAGTCCTCAGGGGTTAAGTGACTTTAAGCGTGACGAATTGTTTGCTGATGGACCAGAAAAGCGTATCCGCGTTCCTGGAGTTGCTAATCAGAACGAAGCCTTTTATTCTAGCCACGTTGAACCAGATATTAACGACGAGCCGCATATCTATCGCGATCCCAATGGACAAGATAGAGCCACAATTGAAGGCTATACAGCTCAAGTGGTAGGCGGCGGTACTCAACTTTATGGTGGTGTTTCGCTACGTTTTACGCCTACCGATTTACGTCTACAAAGCTTTAATGCCGGACGTAAAGACCTGAAGAATGACCCAAATAACGATGTGCAAAGGGAAGCGCGTGATTGGGCTGTCAGTTACGACGAGCTAGAACCGTACTATGTTAAAGCTGAATACCTTGTAGGTCTTAACGGCACCGCCGAGAATCAGCTCAAGCCTTTTAGTAAAGATAGCTATCAACCGCCTTTAGAACCTAACCCAATTAGCAACTATGCGAAATTTGGTATGGATAAGCTAGGTGAACAACTGGGTAATGGTAAGCCAATTAAGCCATACCGCGCACCTCTAGCGGTGATTACCCGCGATCATGAACCCAGTGGACGCAAAGTTCCCAAAGACCCTGAAACCCTCAAAACCAGTTATGTAAATCGCTTTGGCTGTCCTTTGGGTGTGAAATCGAATACTTGGGTATCTTTACTCAGCCCGATCGCTAATTTACCAAACTTTGAAATTCGCACAAACTGCGTAGTCACCCATCTAGAAAGTGAGGGGTCGAAAGTCAGCCGAGTAGCATACCGCGATCCGAGTGGTAAAACCCGGTTTGTTCAAGGAAAGTTGGTAATCGTAGCTTGTTCTGCCATTGAATCGATTCGATTACTGAAGCTGTCAGCACAGCTCAGTTCCGAATTTAACAAACGCATCAACCAAAATGATTTACTGGGTAAATACTTCCTTACCCACTGTTTTGGAGGTGCTAGCGCCCTCATGCCCACCCGTAGCGATAAGACCTTAGCTCTTGATGCTGATTGGGCAACCGATGCTTGCGCTACTGACGACTTTCTCAAGAGCAGAGGTCTTTGGGCCGGTGGAGCAATCTATAACAATACTTCCGATCAAGCCTTGCCTATCTCTTTGGGGCGTACCCACGGTAGTCGGGATTTAGACACTCTTTGGAAAGGCTTTATCGAGAACACCAGTTTAGCGGCTCAAGGGTTGACGGACTTTTTGGACAACAACATGGGTAGGGGTTTATCCGTCAGCTTTATGGCCAATCAAGTACCCCTGAAGACCAATCGGATTGAACTCCATCCCACGATTCAAGATAAATGGGGTCGTCCTGTGGCTCACATCATTAAAGAATGGCACAGCCACGACAGATATCTCATGGATACCTTGGCTGAAATGTGTGGCCAGGTTTTGAAGCTGGGTGGTAATACAATTCCAGGCGAATTCAAATTTGAATTTCAAGGTCAGGGTGGCGTATACCTGGCAGAAAACGCCTTGGCACGGATTGCCAACCACATTCTTGGAGGAGCAAGGTTTGGTACTGACCGCAAAGACTCAGTGCTAGACCGCAATTGCAAAGCTTGGGACTTTGATAACCTCTATGTCACCGATGGCTCATTTATGCCCACTTCGGGAGGCGCAAACCCAACCTTGACAATTCAGGCCAATTCTTTTCGGGTAGCTGACGAATTACTTAAGAGGCTTTAACTTTATGGATCCAGCATTTAACGATATTCAAAGTAATCCCTGGAACGAGATTTTCAAAATCGTCTTCTTTCCCGATCGCATTTACCATGCTGAATACCTTAACGCTACCCGCAGCCCCCGCTACCGTTACAATGTGCGAGAGGTTCGCAGCTACCTGGGTATCAATGCCCTGAAGGGAGAAGTATATCTCGATGGCAAGTTTATCAGTAATTTTCTGCGGCTGGAATACAGATCCGGTCGTTTAGTAGAGCAGGTACGCGAGAAAAAGCGGTTGCTCGGTAGTGATGTGATTGCCTGGGTGAGGCTGTCACCAGAAGATGAAAGCAAAAAAGCAGAGTCCAGGGTAAAGCTGCACTATTGCCCGTGGATTGATGCTTACGAGGTGGAGATTTGGGAAACCCTAGAAGCTCCCGCCACCAGCTACCACGATTTTCAGATTCTGGATCAAATGGGGCGCAATGGACCGATTACGCGAGTCAAGGCATTTAACCCAGCTTTGCAAAATATCAAAGCGCTGACGCAGATAGAATTGGCATTTCGTGAAAGCGATCGCAATTTCCCCACTGGCTACCAAATTAGTGATGCTGATGCATGTTGGGATAATGACTATTCGCGATCGCACCAAGAACCACGCACCCAAGAACCCAGTTCACAGCAAAATACCGTTGAGGATCTCAACTACCTAATCAACTTCCAGCGCGGTTGGTTTTTACAAGCACCGGACATTAAGCCTGTACGTTATCGGAATGCCATGATGGATGGCGACAATCCAGATCGAGCAGACAACAACATTATTGATATGCGCTGGATTGTTCAACGAGAACTAGGCGGTTCCAACATTTTCTTCCATGAAGTAACAATTCCTCCCGGCACTGTGGAAGGCACTCACCAACATATTGGTACGGAAGAATTATATTACATCACCGAGGGAGAGGGCATCGCCTATATGCGTGCCGGCGACGATCCCGCAACAGACAAATACCCGACTGTAAAACGTCAAGTTATGGGACTGGGGAGCCGCGAATTTAAAGAACTCCCGGTGAAACCAGGTAGCGTTATTTTCACCAAGAGCGGTGGGATGCATGGCATTCGTAACCCTGGTACAGAACCCTTAAAATTCGTTGCTTTCTTGTATCACACAATCTAATCTTAACCTTTGCCATGTTTATCCTTCATTCTGATAGTGTTTTTAAAGTTGATCCCAATACCCCGCCTGACTATAGTCGGGGTAATCCGCTGCTGAAGTTGCTGAACTTTCTCGAACGCGCCCAACTAGCGGCTGAACGTGAATTCTATTTAACTGGGGAGTTCCAGTATTTATTTCCCTATGAATCTCTGGTTTTATATGGGCCTCAAGGGAATGATGCTAATATTCTCGATCCGACTCAGCAGGACAATAAAACAGATTTCCAAAAGCAAAATCTTAAGGATTTCGTTAGTACCGACACCTTTTTGACTCGAGGTTTGGTGACTGTGGGAGACTGGACAGGGCCGTTTTTGCGAGTTTCTTACCGTGGGGGCCCTGATAGTAAATTATCCGTTGCTGCCAACCATAAATTAGGAGAAAAAATTAAACTCTGGATTAAAGTGGCAGGTGTAGCAACTCCTACTTTGCTTTTGGTGCCGTATAATCCACTGAGCGATCGCTATGAAGTTGAATTTTGGGGTTATCCAGGCAATGATCTGCGAAGTCAGCTAGACGACAAGGGACGCAATGCCCTTGATCGCGGTGAACTTCAAGTACGTAATGACTTAGTACATGGCAGCATAGCAGACTTCAACCGAGAAGTATTAAGCGATCGCTATATACTGGACGTCGCCCCCACAAACACAATGCATCCTGTGTTACCCCTCCATGTGGAACTTGCTTGGGCAGATTTTAGCGAAAAAATTTGGGACTCCCAAAATGGGGCGAACTACCATTACGAATTCAACATGATCCTCCGGGGATGGGATCACTTTTTGGGAACAGGTATCAGTCCTAACCCTCACGGCGGTGTTGGCTTTTTGGAGTATCGCAATTTGATGTCTAATTATGGGAACTACTCCAGTAAACCTGAATTGGGCCGCCAATTAAACTCATGGAACTTCAACGCCTTTGGTAGTAAAAATCATGGCAACGGTTTTGAACGATTCTTTGCCGTAGATTACATGGATTTGCACGTCCTCAATCCTAGCTGTGGGATTGGTTTACATCGCCATCGTGATAATCAGGAAGTTTTTCTGATGATGGATGGTCAAGGCTTTATGGTAGTAGGTGATTGGTGCAAAATGCCAGAGCGAGAACGCTGCTTTGAAATCCGTACACTACAACCCGGACACTTTGCCATGCTAAAAGGTGGTAATCTCCACGCTTTAATGAATGCTACTGATGAACAAGTCTCTCTGTTTATGTTTGGGGGATATGATTAATGCAAGTTTGATAGCAATGCTAGAACGCAAATAGGTCATTTGCTTGGTGTTCTTAGTTATTCCGAATGCCTTTCTTGATAACCGATACCTAGTAGATTTTGGATTTCATCTGGCTGGGATTAAACGCCACACCCAATGTGGAGATTTTCGCACAGTAGCGCAGAGAATTAATGATTACTCTGCGCTATTTGACGTTAACAAACAGTACAAACCCTGTACGCTGGAAATTTTACCCTATCTAGTGCCAGAGTTAAGCTAGTACGCATCTAAGCTGCATATTTTTTCGTTAAAGCTGTCATTTGTTATTGATTATTTACAAAGGGCAACAGATAAATGACTAATGACAAAGGACGAATTTCACGGATAAATAAGCAATTAAAGTGCGTAACAGCCTAGCAATAATTGCAGTTTGCTCCAGAAGCTTAGTATGACAAAGGCATTCCCAAGCATAGCAAGGCGCTTGAAAAGTACAGGAATCAAGTTGTTGAAGATGGGAACCTTCCTAATAACCCGTTTTATTGCAAGCTGGAAACGCTACTTCCTGGGTGACACTGGTAATGTCCGCCCCTCTCCCTCCCCCTCTAGTCCTCCCTCTTTCGACCATGCTAGACCTTCCTTAGCAGGCCCAGTCCTTACCTTGGGTGGGGGTGGTCCCGATGTCGATGATGCAATCCAGTGGATGATCAACCAAGTTCGGGGAGGTAGTAACTCCGGCACTAGAGTTAATGTTGTAGTTCTCCGCACCAATGGTAATCACGATTACAATCGGCTAATTTATGCCATGAAAGGCGTAAACTTTGTGGAAACTCTTCTGATTCGCAATAGAGAAGAAGCAAACAAAGCTGAGATTTATGAAAAAGTTAGAAATGCTGATGTAATTTTCTTTGCTGGCGGCGACCAATGTCAGTACATCCGCAACTGGAAAGATACCAAGCTTGAGGCTGCCGTTAAGTCAGTTTACCTTAAAGGAGGTGGTATTGGTGGTACTAGTGCGGGTGCGATGATCCAAAGTGATTGTGTCTATGATGCTTGTGCTTCTTCTGAAAAAGGCATTGAAACAAGAGATGCACTCGATGATCCCTACCGAGACATTACTTTTACTTACAACTTTTTCAATTGGAGTAATTTGAAGGGAACCATCGTAGATACGCACTTCGACAGGCGGCAAAGAATGGGTCGAATTATGGCTTTCATTGCTCGTCAAATTAAGGACGGTGTATCTAACAGTGTTTTAGGTATAGCGGTTAGTGAAAGTACATCGGTTCTTGTGGATAAAAACGGTTTGGTGAAAGTTATGGGTAGGGGTGACGCGTACTTTGTACTTGGCAATCATCTACCGGAAGTATGCGAACCCCGAACGCCTTTGACCTTTTCCAATTACAAAATTTGGAAAGTTCGCAGTGGCGATACCTTTAACTTGAGAAACAGACCAACCTCTGGGTACTATCTCAGGAGTGTTAAAAGGGGACGGATTGATTCAAATCCATATTAAATGGGGAGTGGGGAGTGGGGAGTGGAGACAAGGGGACAAGGAGACAAGGTGGATGAACGGAGATAAAAGGTGGATAAACCCAGTTACCTAACTGGTGCTCAATGCCCCATGCTCCCTTAGGGAAATCCAAAAAATAAATTATCTTAATTTCTGGACTCAACACTACTGTTTTTCCCCCTGCTCCCTGCTCCCTGCCCCCTACTTCCTACCACGGAACCACGCCATCCTCATCAAAAAAGCCTCCGCTAGAACCATCATCAGGTAGAGTGGCAAGTCTCACTGCTGCGTAGGCGTAGCCCCCCGTAGGGATCGCTCCCTGCTCAACTGTGCGGTATCCTTGGTTTTGATTAATGTCAGTTGCTGTGAAACCAGGGTCAGCAGCATTGATTTTAATTGGGGTATCTTTAAGTTCAGCAGCAAACAGAACTGTGAGCGCATTCAGTGCTGTTTTTGATGAGTTATAGGCAAGAAACTTAGAATTAGCGAACTCATAATTTGGGTCAGAGTTCTGAGTCAGAGAAGCTAAACCACTTGATATATTAACTATTCGCCCTGCTGTTGACTTCTTTAAGAGTGGCAACAGCGTTTTTGTAACTGCAAACACTCCAAATACATTCGTCTCTTAAGTGTGCCGCAGTGTTTCAATATCAACTTGACTGGGTGGAAAGCGTAGTTTACCGCCGTAGGCATCGCCATCACTTATCATGCCAGCATTGTTCACAAGGATGTCAAGTTTTCCGAATTCGCTCTCGATTTGTTTAGCCGCAGAATCGATTGTTTTTTGGTCGGTGACATCAAGTTGAACTGATCGAGCATCGATCTCATTTAAACGAAGTTTATTCGCCGCTTCTTCACCACGTTTTATATCTCTTGCAGCAACAAGAATAGTAGCGCCTCTAGAACCTAGTTGGCGTGCAATCTCATACCCGATACCTTTGTTTGCACCAGTGATTAGCGCAACTTTGCCTTTTAAATCTTCTGACATATTATTTCTCTATACTGATAAACGCTGACATACTATCTTTGAGCAAGTTTAGTACACTCTGTCAGAAGACAAGGAATTTGAGCCACTTGTCTTGTTAATTGAGATAGTAGCTGGATTTACGCTGTGCTGTACTAAGTATACAAGTAGCATGTATCAACACAACCTTCAGGATTTAGTAATCCTACATAAGTAGTGAGTGATTCGCTGTTGTGTTTTTTCCAGTAGTCATTCACACCTCAGATAGCGGTTGAGAAAATATTTGCAACCTAAACTAGCAATTGACTCAAAAATCCTTGGAGATATATAGATATGCAAACCAAACAGCTCGGTAATTCGGAGCTTCACATTACCCCAATTGGCTTTGGAGCCTGGGCGATCGGTGGAGGTGGATGGGCTTTTGGTTGGGGAGCGCAGGATGATCAGGAATCGATGGAAGCGATCGCTCGCGCTCTCGACCTCGGCGTTAATTGGATTGACACCGCAGCTATCTATGGTCTGGGGCATTCGGAGGAAGTTGTTGCTAAGGCGCTCAAGGGTCGATCTAATCGCCCTTACATTTTCACTAAATGTTCAATGATTTGGGATGAAAAGGGCGAAATTGGTCGTAGTCTAAAGGCGGATTCAGTGCGGCGGGAAGTTGAAGCCAGTTTGCGCCGACTCGATATTGAAACCATTGACCTCTACCAGATCCACTGGCCTAACCCAGAGTCAGAAATTGAAGAAGGCTGGACGACTCTCTCCAAGCTCAAGGATGAGGGCAAGGTTCGCTATATCGGAGTTTCAAATTTTAATGTAGAACAGTTGAAACGTATCCAAAAGATTGCCCCAGTTACCTCATTGCAACCGCCTTATTCACTGGTTAAGCCTGATGTCGAAAAGGAAATTCTGCCTTTTTGTAAGGAAAATAATATGGGTGTGATTGTTTATTCACCTATGCAATCTGGCTTGCTTACAGGAAAAATGACATCTGAGCGGGTTGCTAATTTACCAGATGATGATTGGCGCAAACAGAGTAATGAATTTCAGGAACCACGTCTATCTCGTAACCTAAAGTTGGTGGAGGTATTGCAGCATATTGGTAAGCAACACGATCGCTCCCCCGGTGAGGTGGCGATCGCTTGGACTTTAAATAATCCGGCGGTGACAGCTGCGATCGTTGGCGCACGCAATCCCAAGCAGGTGGAAGGAATCATCGCTGCTGGGGAATTTCGCCTCAATCAGCAGGAGCTAGATCAAATTGCTGCTTTCCTTGGCGAGAATCCATAAAAGAGGTTTTGCGTAAACTTTGAATAGTAGCGATCGCATGTTTTACCACAATATCAATTTCCTCTTGGGTATTAAACCGTCCAATCCCAAACCGCACTGAAGCATAAGCTAGCTGTTGGGAGTTCCCCAGTGCTGTCAGAACATGGGAGGGGGCTGTACTTGCCGATGAGCAAGCAGAACCAGAAGAAATCGCCATTACTGGCTGCAATCCTAGCAAAAGTGCGGCTCCATCTACTCCCTCAACGCTGATATTCAAGTTTCCCGCCAATCGCTCTTGAGCGTGTCCGTTGAGATGAATTCCTTCAAGTTGGGAAAGCTGTTCCCACAAGCTTTGCCTTAACTGGGTGAGGCGTTGGTTTTCTGTTGTTTGTTCTGCCAAAGCGATTTCTACAGCTTTCCCAAAGCCGGCAATTTGCGGTGTATACAATGTCCCAGACCGCATCCCCCGCTCATGTCCGCCGCCGTGCTGCTGGGGAGCTAGTTGCACTCTAGGGTTGCGCCTGCGGACGTACAGCGCCCCAATTCCCTTTGGCCCATATACTTTGTGTGCGGTTAGCGACATCAAGTCAATTTTCATCGCTTGCACATCTAGGGGAATTTTACCAATAGCTTGGGCTGCATCGGTGTGAAAAATGATGTTGTAAGCATGGCATAGTTCCCCAATTTCTGCTAAAGGCTGTAAAACGCCAATTTCGTTATTTGCAGCCATTACCGAAACCAAAATTGTCTCAGGACGGAAAGCTTTGTTTAACTCATTTAAATCAATCAGTCCATCTTTTTTAACTGGGAGAATAGTAATTTCAAAACCCAGAGTTTTTAAATAATTACAAGGGTCAATAACTGCATTATGTTCCGTAGCAACAGTAATAATATGCTGACCTTTTTTAAAATAAGCTTCAGCAACACCTTTAATAGCTAAATTATTCGCTTCTGTTGCACCACTGGTAAAAACAATTTCTTCAGGAGTGGCGTTAATTGCTGCTGCTAAAATCTCTCGCGTTTGCTTAACAGCAGCTTCTGCTTCCCAACCGTAAACATGACCGATACTAGATGGGTTGCCAAAGTTTTCTGTGAAGTAGGGGAGCATTGCTGCTAACACTCGTTCATCTACGGCTGTAGTAGCGTGGCAATCAAGGTATATAGGACGAATTGACATAATTATTAACTCAAACTTTGACTCAAATTTTTTAATACACTTAGAACCTGATACAGTTCACTTTCTCGTTTCAAAAGTGTAAATTGGTCGGACACAGCATACTTTGGCTGATTTTCCTTGGTAAGTTTCAGGAAAATAAAATCACTACCATTTGTTACTAATCCAAAAGTAGGTTTGTCTTGATTAGGATTAGCCAACATATAAACAAGTGCTTGAGGTATGGCTTCTAAAAGAGAAAAGCTAGACCTTTTAGATTCAATTACTAACAACCAAAATTGTTCTTGAATAATTAAAATATCAATTCTACCTCTAATTATTTCTCCTTCATCTTCCGCAGAAATTTCTATTGATTCCTCGCCTCTCATATAAAAAGGCTCATCATAGAATCCAGCTAAATTGAGTAAAGGAGATAAAACTACTAATTTCACCGTTTCTTCTGACAAAGGAGGACGCTTGACTAAACGGAGAAAATGAAGTTTTATTCTGTCTAAATCTTGTTTTTCTAAATCTGTAATTTCCGGTAAATTTTCAAAACATTCTGTGAAGAATGCCTCATCTTCGGCTAGCTGTAGACTAAATTTCTCCTCCAAATAAGCAAGCCCTACATTTTGTGCTTGGATAAATTGAACCATAATCTATGCAACTCTATATACTATCTAAACAAAACCTAATTCTGTTTGGCATAACCCTAACAATTCCTGTGCTGAGTAGACTTTTTGACTTGCATCATAGACAACACAAGACCATTTTTTGGCAAACTGACACGCAAACTCTAGCGCTAATTGATCGCTTCCTGAAGTTTTGCTGACATCAAGTAGAATGTGAGTCTGAGGTTTAGCTGTAAGCTTCTGGGTTATCAGTTCAATTTCATCAGGATTAAAATTTTTTAATTCAGTGTTATCTAAAACAATCCAAACATGAGTATTGTCTCTAGAAATACGTCCATCATATACATTATCTGGATGTAGTAATACTCCAGAATATTGCAGAAAACTCAAAAATTCTCCTGGTTTAATCTCAGCACTAGAAATTAGAGAAATGGGTTCTGGCATCGGTTATGCTCCTAGTATGGATAATAATTCTAATAATTCATCTTGACTGCAAACTACATAACTGCCAGTAGCAATGATATCTTGAGCCGGAGTAAATTTATAATTAGGTGCATAAAGAATAACAGGCTTATTCAAGGGATTCAAGTCAGAGTTTGATATCAACTTTTGAACTTGCTTTAACTTCCGAGCAGTTTGAGTTGTTACTTCGATGATAGCGTTGCTGGTTTCCACATCGATTTCACCGACTTCGCCATTTAGACCTACTGTTTTATTAAAACTAACTAAATCAAAGCCTGCCTGGATGATAGCATTAGCGACTTTGCCTTCCAGAACTTTTTGAGGATTGGCTGAGTTCAACGCATCGGCGATCGCTTGCTCAAATAAGCTGCTCACATCCTGCTTTATTACTATAAATATGATTCATGTAGCATTGCTGTAACTATACCTGCATTCAGTCACGTTATGTGGCTGATAATTCCCGTAATTTAGTTAAAACTACCAGAGCATGACCTTTGGTTTTCACATTCGGCCAAGTATAGACAATCATTTTATCAGGTGAAATTAAGAAAGTTGAGCGAGCAACACCCATATATTCTTTGCCCATAAATTTTTTTAAGCGCCAAGCGCCGTAGGCTTCTGTCAAAATATGTTCTGGGTCACTCAACAGAGTGATTGACAAGTTATGTTTGCTGATAAATTTACAATGGGACTTACCCAAATCGGGACTCACGCCTAAGATTTTCGCTCCCAGTGCGCTGAAGTCTTGATACAGCTCGGTGAAATCTTTCGCTTCGGTGGTACAACCGGGTGTGTCATCTTTGGGGTAGAAGTAGAGGACAACCCACTGACTGCTGAGATCGTCGAGAGTGACTAAATTGCCATTTTGGTCAGGGGTAGAAAAATCTGGCGCTGGTTGTCCAACTTGGGGAATGTTGCTCATGATGGGTGTGTGAGAGATTAGAATCGCTTTAGAATTGTACATATATTCAGTGATCGCCTGCGGCAGGCTATGCCTACCCACTTATTTATATTTGCTTACAATGTCTAAAGATATGCAACGCGAATTTACCAACCGCGATGAGTTGGTAGCCTACCTGCGCGAACAATTCCCAGATGCAGCAGAACGTGATCACCACATTAGTGAAACGGTAGGCGGACGCAAAGCTGCACACAAAGCACTGCAAAAAATCGATGCAGTGAGCTACGCGCAAACACGAAATTTTTTCACAGGTGCAGTCACGCGACTTTCGCCTTACATTCGCTATGGCGTTTTGAGTTTGCGAGAAATTCGAGATTATGTCCTTGAACGGGTACAGCACCAAGACGAAGCTACGAAATTAATTAACGAATTAGGTTGGCGCGACTACTGGCAACGGTTGTATCTCAAGTTAGGAGATGGAATCTGGAAAGACCAGGAAGAGTACAAAACTGGTTACACTGTGGCTGAATATGCAGCCGAATTGCCTCAAGATATTAGACAAGGAACCACAGGTAGAGTTTGCATCGACAGTTTTAGCCGTGACTTGAAAGAAACTGGCTATCTCCATAACCACGCCCGAATGTGGCTAGCAGCTTACATTGTCCATTGGCTGCGTATTCGTTGGCAAGCAGGAGCAAAATGGTTTCTCGAACACCTATTAGATGGAGATCCTGCTAGTAATAATATGTCATGGCAGTGGGTTGCCAGCACCTTTAGTCAGAAACCGTATTTTTTCAACCGTGAAAATTTAGAACGCTACACCAAAGGCATTTATTGCCAGAAATGTCCGCTTTATGGTCATTGTGATTTTGAAGGTAGCTATGAAGAATTAGAACAGCGACTTTTTCCTAAAGGGGAATTTAGCAAACAAGCTAATAGCCAAAGTTGGCAGCGTGGAAAGAAAGGTAAAAAGTAAGGTAAAAGACCAAAAAAGATGAATAAACCAATTGTTTGGATACATGGAGATTGCCTCAGTCCATACAACCCCGTACTACAAAAATACCCCGATGCGCCAGCTATCTGGGTTTGGGACGAGGCTTTGATAGAAGAATGGCAACTGAGTCTCAAACGCATCACTTTTATCTACGAATGCTTGCTGGAGTTACCCGTTGTTATCCGTCGTGGCGATGTCGCACAAGAAATTTTAGCTTTTGCTCAAGAACATGATGCGAATTTAGTTGTCACAGCTAAGAGTCCGAGTCCCCGATTTGATGATATCTGCAATCAAATGGAGGGTTCTATAGCAGTGGAAGTGCTAGAAGTAGAACCATTTTTTGACTATGATGGCTATATTGACCTCAAGCGGTTCTCGCGCTATTGGAAAGTTGCTCAAAATTATGTTTTTCGTTCAAATCTTTCCCTCTCTGAATCAGAAAAAGATAGTTTTGTGTAGTAAAACCAGGGAGAAGTCTTGTCATTAAACTAATTAGGCGGTTACTACATGAGCTTCTTTGGGCGTGGATAGGTTGATTCAAAATATGAAGCATTAAATATTCTGACTGCGTTCTCGTGCTAAATTACTAAAGCTTGGAGTTGGGAAACTCCGGTGAAATTCCGGGACTGTGCCGCAGCTGTGATGGGATCACCCAAGTCAGAATGCCAACTCTCAAGATGTCAGAGAAGACACACTCACCGTCTACTCCCTGCGTTGCACGGGGAAGGAGTTACAAGTTTGCTTTCTGAATTTGCCACTTGTCCTGGCTTGTTTTATGCTACACCCGCCACCGATGGTATATTATCTCGCATTAGAATACCAGGTGGAATTATTGGTAGTCAGCAGTGCCGTGCGATCGCAGATATAGCAGAACAGCACGGTGGCGGCTATGTAGATGTGACTAATCGAGCTAATCTACAAGTCCGCGAAATCCGCACGGGGATTAATGCTGAGGTTCTGAAACATCTACAAGATATGGGATTAGGTTCTCGTAATCCTGTTGTAGACCACATCCGTAATATTATGACCAGCCCAACTGCTGGTATCGACCCGCTAGAATTAATCGACACGCGCCCTTTTGTCCAAGGTTGGGATGATTATATTGCTGTACATCCGGCGCTTTCGGGACTGTCGGCAAAATTTAGCGTTTGCTTTGATGGTGGTGGGATAATTCGGGTGTGCGATCGCTTGAATGATATCCTATTTGCTGCTGTCTTAGTTGACGGTAATGTTTATTTCCGCCTCTATCTCAGTGTCGGCGCAAAGGGTCAACCACCCAGCGATATGGGAATTTTGTTACCACCAGAGAAATGTTTGCCCGTCTTGGCAGCTTTGGCGGATGTATATCTAGCTCATAGTAATACTACAGGTAAGCGTCGGCTACGGCTATTAGAGTTATTGAATACTTTAGGTTGTGAAAATTATCTTCAGGAAGTTGAACAGTGTTTACCTTTTTCTCTTTTATACAGTGACCTAACCCCCCAACCCCCTTCCCTTGCAGGGAAGGGGGAGGAATTCTCCCCTCTCCTACAAGGAGAGGGGTTGGGGGAGAGGTCAAATGCTAAGTATCAGCATATTGGCATCCATCCTCAACGTCAGAAAGCCTTATTTTACATTGGTGTCGTCTTACCCCTTGGACGATTGGAGAGTAACCAGATGCGGGGTTTAGCAGATTTAGCAACGAAATACGGTAGCGGCACTCTTCGATTAACCCCCTGGCAAAATCTGCTCTTAACAGATATTCCTCAGCAATGGGTTGTTGATGTCCAAAGTGAAATTGCTTTCTTAGGATTAGATTCCTCAGCAACCAACATCAAGAGTACATTAGTTGCCTGTTCTGGAAAAAAAGGTTGCGCCGCTTCTGCCACAGATACCAAAAGTCATGCATTAGCATTAGCAGAGTATCTTGAAACTCGCCTCACTCTGGATTGCCCTGTTAATATCCACTTTAGCGGCTGCGAAAAATCCTGCGCCCAGCATAGCAAGAGTGATATTACTCTGCTTGGTGTCAGCATTGAGGGTGACAATGGAACTGTGGAAGGCTATCACATTTATGTTGGTGACAGCAAGGAGAAATTCGGACGTGAATTATATCAAAATGTAACTTTTGCCGAATTACCTGCATTAATAGAGCGGATGCTATATGTATATAAAATTCAACGTTTAAATTCTGATGAGTCTTTTGGGACATTTGCTAATCGATATGCGATCGCCCAATTACACCAGTTGTTTAATATTATTCCTAAATCATTCGTGAACAACAAGATTCCCAACTTTTTAGAGAAGTCGGCAATCTGAGCCTTTCGATTTTCATCGGTCAATCCAAAATCCAAAATCCCAAATCGAATGCCCGACTACATCCGAGATGCCAACGAAATTTACCGCAATTCTTTTGCAATCATCCGGTCAGAAGCGAACCTAGATGTGCTACCGCCAGATGTAGCAAAAGTTGCTGTGCGTCTCATTCATGCCTGTGGAATGACGGATATTGTCACTGACTTGGGATATTCACCAACCGCAGTGCAATCCGCAAGGGCAGCACTAGCGGCAGGAGCGCCAATTCTGTGCGATTGCCGGATGGTTGCCGATGGTGTTACCAGGCGACGGTTGTCTGCAAAGAATCAAGTTATTTGTACCCTCAATGAGCCGCAAGTGCCAGAAATTGCCCAGCGCCTGGGTACTACAAGGTCGGCGGCAGCTTTAGAATTATGGCGATCGCACCTCCAAGGGGCAGTGATCGCAATCGGTAATGCGCCCACAGCACTTTTTAGGCTGTTAGAAATGCTCGATGAAGGAGCTAATAAGCCTGCGATTATCTTAGGCTTTCCAGTTGGGTTTGTCGGTGCAGCCGAATCGAAAGCGGCATTGGCAGCAGATAGTAGAAATGTGCCATTTTTAACCTTACATGGTCGGCGCGGTGGAAGTGCGATCGCAGCCGCAGCAGTTAACGCCTTGGCAACGGAGGAAGAATGAATATGGAAACCAAAGGTCGTCTTTATGGAATTGGTGTCGGGCCAGGCGATCCCGAACTATTGACTCTGAAAGCACTGCGGTTATTACGTGCAGCTCCTGTGGTAGCCTATCAATCAGCCACAGATAAAGAAAGTATTGCTAGAGCGATCGTGGCGCAGTATCTACCTGGTAATCAAATCGAGGTGTTATTTCACCTCCCCCGCGCTTTGGAACCAGAAAAGGCCAAGTCTATTTATGATAAAGAAATTGAACCAATCGCCGACCATTTAGCGGCGGGTCGAGATGTCGTAGTGCTATGCGAGGGCGATCCATTTTTCTATGGTTCGTTCATGTACCTGTTCACGCGGTTATGTGACCAGTATGAAACAGAAGTTGTCCCCGGAGTTTCTTCGCTGATGGCTTGTCCGGTAGCCTTGGGTGTACCTTTCACCTATTACACCGATATTCTCACTGTCCTACCCGCGCCATTACCAGCAGAAGAACTGACTACACATCTGCTGATGACCGACGCAGCAGCAATTATGAAGCTAGGCCGTCACTTTACCAAAGTACGAGATATCCTGCATAAATTAGGGCTGGCATCACGGGCAAGATATATTGAGCGGGCATCAACATCACAGCAACGCATCATACCCCTGGATGAAGTTGATCCAGATAAAGTACCTTATTTCTCGATGATTGTGATTCCAACTAAGAATCGACTATAAACCAGTGACATCCTCAAGCCACGAAATCGGGATAGCGCAGGGTAAGACCAACTCTTGGAGACGCTGCGCGTAGCTGCTAGTAAAGTTATTGTCTCTCACAACGACAACTCAAAAACTACTCTTCAGCCCATACCCGATATCCTAATCATTGCTACAACACCTGTTACCGCAGATAAACGCTACAACGATGCGGCAATTGAAGCAAAGAACACATTTTTTACCGCTTAACGACCGGTCATTTGCTCTAGCTTTTCAGGGTATCGAGCGCCTTGCACCGTGATTTTGGAAGCGGCGTCATCGATGTCACGCAGATCGTCGGGCGTGAGTTCGACTGAGATTGCCCCGATGTTTTCGTCCAAGCGATGCAGCTTCGTGGTGCCTGGGATTGGAACAATCCAGGGCTTCTGGACAAGGAGCCAAGCGATCGCAATCTGAGCAGGTGTAGCCTGCTTCTGTTCTGCAATGCTGCCAAGCAGATTAATCAGGGCTTGATTCGCCTTGAGAGCCTCCGGCGTGAAGCGAGGTAGGGTGCTGCGGAAGTCGGAACTGTCAAAGGTCGTGCTTTCGTCCATCTTGCCCGTGAGAAAGCCCTTGCCCAATGGGCTATACGGGACAAAGCCGATTCCGAGTTCCTCAAGGGTCGGTATTACTTCTTTTTCAGGAGTTCTCGTCCACAGCGAGTATTCACTCTGGAGAGCCGCGATTGGCACAACTGCGTGTGCGCGACGAATCGTTTGCACTCCTGCTTCCGAGAGTCCAAAGTGCTTCACCTTACCTGACTGAATCAGTTCTTTCACCGCTCCTGCCACATCTTCAATCGGCACGTTTGGGTCAACCCGGTGCTGATAGAGCAAGTCGATTGTTTCTACCTTGAGTCGCTTGAGCGAACCCTCTACGGCTTCCTTAATATGCGCCGGTCGGCTATTCAGTCCGGGTGAACCCTTCATGCCACGGGGATCAGAATTCGGACTGATGTCGAACCCGAATTTGGTGGCAATGACCACTTGCCCACGAAAGGGAGCGAGGGCTTCGCCCACAAGCTCTTCGTTTGTGAACGGGCCGTAGACCTCGGCGGTGTCAAAGAATGTAATGCCGCGATCAATAGCAGCCCCCAGAAGGGCGGTCATTTCCTGTATGTCTTTGGGTGGGCCATAAGAAAAGCTCATTCCCATACAGCCCAGCCCAATCGCCGAGACTTCTAAGTTGCTGTTCCCCAGTTTGCGCGTTTGCATTGTTTTTTTCCTTTAATGTAGAACTGATATTGTTTACCGTTGATCGTTTCTTCTCACTCGGTGTCAGATTCTTGTGCACCTATCTTCCGGACTCTGAATTCTTCCACGTCGGTCAATAAAAGATACTTCCTGAGCAACGCTTCATCAAACTCGGCACGGTGATTCATTTTGTTCAGTAAATCTCGTCGTCGCTCCAGCACTTCCAGGTAAATCGATTCATAGCCTTTTAATGAGTTTTGCCAAGCAAAGTTTGATTCTTCAAGCTGGCGATTGAAAAACTTCAGATTAATTTCGAGCTTGGAGAACAGATTATCCAGATGTTCGTTTCGCGCACGCTCGCCACTGTATTTTTCTTCTAGGAATTGAAGCGAAGCCTGCGCTAATTTCTTTTGAATAATCATCTCCTGCTTTTGCTCAGGAATCAGGGTGAACCTATCTCTGAGGTTTACTGTGCGGATCAGCCAGGGAAGCGTTAACCCTTGAAAAACTAGGGTGATGAGAATGACGATAAACGTGATGAAGAGAATTAGCTCACGGTAGGGAAATGGCTGTCCGGCTTGAGTGAGGAGCGGGACGGAAAGTGCGGATGCCAGCGATACCACACCGCGCATTCCCACCCAACCGAAAATCAACGGGCCTCTCCATCCTGGATTCGGGTCTGACACCGTGATAAAGCGGCTCATAACTCTCATCAAAACAGAAGTTCCTAGTGTGCAAAGCAGCCTTGTTCCGATCAGCACGATCGCGATGATTAATCCATACCAAACGGCACTGCCTAAACTAATGTTACCAAGCTGCCGAGTCACAAACGGCAATTCGAGTCCGATGAGCAAAAAAATCAGCCCGTTCAAGACAAAGACCAGATTCGCCCATACATTTATGCTTTCAATCCGGCTTTGGTAACTCAGAAGACGATCGCGCTTGCTGGATAAGAGCAATCCACCACTAACGACCGCTAGCACGCCTGAACAGTGAAAGTGTTCAGCAGCATAATACATACAGTAAGGCGTAACCAGGGTTAGAACAATTTCGATACTGGACGTTGTGGGTAATAAACGATGAATGCCATAGAAAATCAATCCCACAACAAGACCGATCGCGATTCCCGTTAAAATCACGAAAACGAAGTTGACGGCTGCTGCTTGAAATTGAAACTGTCCGGTGAGAACTGCCGCCAACGCGAAACGAAACACAATCAGCGACGAGGCATCGTTAAGCAAGCTTTCGCCTTCAACCAGACTGACCAGGGATTTCGGCACGTTGACCCGCCGCATGATCGTCGTCGCAGAAACGGCATCAGGCGGTGAGATAATGCCACCCAACAGAAAGCCCATCGCTAGAGTAAAACCGGGAATGAGCGCACTGGAGACCACTGCAATTACGCATGACGTTAAGATGACGATCGGAAAAGCAAACCCAATGATTAGCCCTCGCCATTTCCAGAATTCTTTCCACGAGACTTGCCACGCCGCTTCATACAGCAAGGGTGGAAGAAAGATCAGGAAAACTAGCTCTGGGTTAATGGTGATATTTGAAAACGGAGCGATGAAACTCAGCACGAGTCCGCCCAGTACAAGCACGATCGGATAAGCCAGTCGCAGCTTATTCGCAATCATAACCAATCCGAGAATGATCAAGATCAGGCAAATATATTGAATGAAAATGCCTTGCATGAGGTGAATGTTGAAGGGTTAGACGACAGCTATTTTCAGGCTTCGCGACAACTAGAACATTTGCTCCGAACCAAATATAGTCCTCCGGTGGCTTTACTTAACTGCTTGTTTACGTGGCGCATTGTGTCCAGGAAACGCTCCTGCGTATAGCAGCTATCTCTTGCACGGCTGCGATGGGCTACGCCCCGCCATAGGCGATCGCACTCAGCCTAACCACCAGCACTATCCTTACCAAGGCTGCGTGGTTGGGCCAATCGTAAATTCGTTCACGTTTGTGTCTTCTGGTTGGTCAATCGCAAACGCCACAACATTGGCTACTCGATCTGGTGAGATGCCATATTGCTCATACAACTGAGTCATTTTTTCAGCCATATCTTGGCTGGTAATCTGATTTAACAACTCAGTGTTAATTGCCGCAGGATAAATTGTCGCAGTCCGAATGTTAGTCCTTTCTTGAGCAGACTCCATGCGTAGAACTTCCATGAAATCGCGCACGAACCATTTCGTCCCACCATACACCGCACCACCTGGATAAGCTTTTAATCCAGCAACCGATGAAGTTGTGATCACATGCCCAGACTTTTGGCTAATAAAGGTTGGCAACACAGCAGCGATACCATTGAGTACACCCTTGATATTGATGTCAACTGTTTGATTCCATTCATCAGTTTTCAATGCAGAAAGTGGAGAATTTGGCATTATGCCAGCGTTCAAGAAAATAACATCGACGCCTCCAAATGTTTCCTTGGCAAGCTTGACGATCTGGGCGTTATCAGATGGGTTAACCACATCCATCACTTGATAGACTGCTTGTCCGCCATCTGTTTGAATTTCATCAACCAGTTTTCTCAATTGTTGCTCACGTCGCGCCCCCAATACAACTTTAGCGCCTTTGCCTGCAAGCAATTTCGCAGTTGCTTCACCAATCCCTGATGATGCGCCGATAATAATCACAACTTTGTCTTTAATCATCTTATTCCTCTTTTTGTTGAGTAACTACTGAGTTCCGTAAGAGCGTACTTGCTAATCAGTGGCTAAGGGCACGCCGACGGTTCAATGTGGCATCAGCAAAAACTTTTTTGGTAATAAAGGCCACCTTAACTGTGAAGTTTCCATTCGAGTTGGGTAGCATGTTTTCTCCTGCCAGTTGCTCGTTTACCGACTGAGATGCTGATTGAAAAAGGACGCAAGCTTGTCCCACGGGATAAGGTTTACCCGATCGTACAAATCGACATGTCCCGCGTTCGGAACGATGTAGAGATCCTTTGGTTCGGCAGCACGGTTGTAAGCATCTTCACTGAACTCTCTGGAGTGTGCATCTGCCCCCGTGATGAACAGCATGGGACGAGGCGAAATCGTCTCTATGTCGTTGAACGGGTAGAAGTTCCCGAACTTGACGATGCTGGTCAGTGTCGGGTGCGTTGTCAGGTTCGGCGACGAACCTTTGGGGGTGTATTCGCCCCTGGGAGTGCGGTAGAAGTCGTAAAACTCGCGCTGAATGGGGTGGGTGTTCTCGTTAAGCTCATGCACCGTGCCGCCCGTGTATTTGGTCTCGCCGCCGGTGAACTCCACATAGCGTTGTTCAGCCGCCTCCGCGATCGCTTTCTTTCTCTGTTCGAGGGTTGTCGAATGCCTCAGCCCATTACGGTAGGCCGCACCCATGTCATACATGCTGACCGTCGCAATAGCCTTCATGCGCGGGTCGATCTTGGCGGCACTGATGACGAAACTGCCGCTGCCGCAAATCCCAAGAACGCCAATCCGGTTCCTGTCAATGAATGGCCGGGTGCCTAGAAAATCCACCGCAGCACTGAAATCCTCAGCATAAATATCTGGCGCAACAACGTTGCGGGGCTGCCCCTCACTCTCGCCCCAGAAGGACAAATCAAGGGACAAGGTGACGAATCCCTGTTCAGCCAGTTTTTGGGCGTACAGATTCGAGCTTTGTTCTTTGACTGCACCCATTGGGTGCCCAACGATGATTGCGGGATTCTTAGCGCTCTGATTCAAGGTTTTGGGAATGAAGAGAGTCCCAGCAACTTGCATGTTGTATTGGTTTTTGAACGTAACCTTCTGCATAGTCACCTTGTCACTTTTATAGAAGTTGTCTGCCCCCTCGACCACAGTGGAGTTCTGGGCGGGTGCTTGGGAGATATTCATTTTGTCGAGCGCAACTGCCGCCGTCGTCGCGCTGATTGCACTAATCAAGAGGGGTAGTATAACCAGGTGTTTCATTAAGTTTTCAAATGTGTGGATTGGTTAGCTTCGGTTCGACGCGTCTGCCTTTGACGAACAATCACTGCACCGTTTGACCGCCATCGACGACCAAGGTGTGTCCGACGATGAAGGCAGCCGCGTCTGAACACAGCCAGATGACGGCATTGGCAATCTCTTCGGGCTGACCCATCCGCCCGACTGGCTCCTCGGAGATTACCTGCTTGCGTCCTTCAGCAGTGCCGCCAGTGAAGCGATCCATCATCGGTGTGTCAATGTAACCGGGGGCAACGGCATTGACGCGAATATTCTGCGAGGCATAGTCGAGAGCGGCCGACTTAGTGAGTCCGATCACGCCGTGTTTTGCGGCGGTGTATGCGGCTCCGCCTTTGATGCCTATCACCCCAGCACCCGATGATGTGTTCACGATCGCGCCGCCGCCTTGCTTGAGTAGCAACGGAATTTCATACTTCATGCACAGAAAAACGCCGCGCAGGTCGATGTCTACGATCCGATCCCACTCTTCCTCTTCGATTTCTGCTGTTGCTGTATTTTTCTGCTCCACACCGGCGTTATTAAAAGCAAAGTCCAACCGCCCGAAGGTCTCGATGGTCTTGGAAAGAGCCGCCTTTACGTCCTCGGCTTGCGTTACGTTGCACTTGATGGCGATCGCTCGTCCGCCGAGTTCTTCGATCATGTGTGCCGTTTCTTGATTGCCCTGTTCTGAAACATCGGCGACCACTACATTAGCGCCCTCACGGGCAAATGCCAGCGCCGTAGCTCGACCGATGCCGTTCGCTGCTCCGGTTACAAACGCAACTTTTCCTGTGTACTTTCCATTTTCGTTCGTTGTCATGATTTTTTTCCTTAATTCTTTACCTAACAAAGTCTTAAAACCACCAGATGCAAAGATCAGTTGGGATATTGCTCGTCGCTGACATGCTCCAGCCAGTCCACAGGTTTGCCATTGAGTTCTTCGTGAATGGCAAACCTGTGGACTGGCTGTGGTGGCTGTAGCTCCGTGCCAGTGTTTCAGTCCGGGCGCAATTCGGACGACATCACCCGGTCTGATTTCCTGAATTTGTCCGCCCCATTGCTGGACATAACCAGACCCAGCAGTCACAATCAGGGTCTGTCCCAGTGGATGGGTGTGCCATGCTGTCCTAGCACCAGGCTCGAAGGTTACACTAGCACCAGCCGTGCGTGACGGGTCGTGTGCTGAAAACAGGGAATTGATGCGGACGGAACCTGTGAAATATTCGGTTGATCCTCTAGTAGAAGGCTGCAAACCTTTCCGAGTAATCTCCACTGTCCGTGTGCTATTGTCTGATATAACTTGTGTCTGACCTGCATGAGCAAGCGCCAAAGTAAGCAGGGAAAAAGAGATGATAGTCGTAGCAAGCAGTTTCATTTCCGTCTCCAACTTTCAGGTTTTACTAAACTGCAATTTTGGTAGCTAGGAGGCAAATCTCTTACCCAATCAAAACTGAGTTTTCTATTAAATAAAAATCTAGAATGCTTATAAGAAGCCGAAATCATTTTCCATTGCTTTAGCTTCATTCTATGAATCCTGAAGAACAAGTAATAGGACGATCGTCTAAGATCGTTGTACAATTCTGCAAACTTAGAAATGAATGCTGCCAAAACGAGTGAAAAGTCCGATCGCGATTTAATGAACGACTCGCAGGCAAAGCGCGAGGTAAACAGAGCGCAAGCCAACAGAGACGAACTCAAAGAGCGTATCGCACACGCGATTCCTCATGATGGGGCGATTGAGCCGCTCAAAGGTTTGCACTTCAATCGCTCCTCTTCACCTTCAGAATGCGTTCATAGTGTCTCTATCCCTGCCTTTTGTGCGAACGCTCAAGGCAGCAAAGAAGTTCTTTTGGGTAGCGATCGCTATCAGTACGACCCAATGCATTATCTGCTTGCTACGGTCGAACTGCCAATTATCAGCCAAATTCTCGAAGCGTCCAAGGCACAACCATTCCTTAGCCTTCGCCTCGATCTTGACCCTACCCTCGTTGGCTCAGTGATGGTCGAGGCAGGGTATCCCTCATCGCGCAGCCGTGCTGATGTGAAAGCTATTGATGTAAGTCCATTGAATGCAAATCTGTTGGACGCTGTAGTGCGTCTCGTCAGGCTTTTAGATTCCCCTGCTGAAGCTCATGTTCTCGCACCACTGATTAAGCGGGAAATCATTTACCGACTCCTGATGGGAGAGCAAGGTAATCGGCTCCGTCATATTGCAGTTCTGGGTGGCTACACTTACCACATTGCTAGAGCCGTCGAGCAACTTCGTAAAGACTTTAACGAGCCGATCAAGATTGAAAGCATCGCCCGAGAGCTGGGAATGAGTGTATCGGGCTTCCACCATCACTTCAAGTCTGTCACTGCAATGAGTCCCTTGCAGTACCAAAAGCAATTGCGGCTCCAGGAGGCTCGCCGTCTGATGCTGGGGGAAAAGCTTGATGCTACCAGTGCTGCCTACCGCGTGGGTTATGACGATGCCTCGCATTTTAACCGGGAGTACAAGCGGCTTTTTGGTGCGCCGCCGATGCGCGATGTGGAGCGGCTGCGAGAAGCTGCTAAGGAAACTGCTAGTTCAATATAATCTCCTCAAGAGGCAGGGGGACTCGGGGCCCCCACGGAGTGGGGATTGGGGGAGAGGGGGCAGGGAGCAGGGGTAAATGACCCCAACCAAGAGCCGTGGAATGAAGGGGGGAACATGTTCTTACGTCCCCTACTTCTGTTAAGTAGTTCTTTCTCGTATTGGAGGGGTCGAATACCCTTTCTGTTTCTTCTCCCCTGCCCCCTTGCATCATTTTCAACAATACCTTAGCCAAAACAAGAGGAAGAACAAAGAGATTGTTAACCCATCATTTAGACTTTACCATAAAGGAATAATTCAATAAAAGTTGATGGTTTCTAATAGCACCTTCACTCCTGATATGATCGCTGCTGGCTTTCATGCCCTGTCTGACCCCCTACGGATTAAAGTATTAGAACTTCTGCGCTCTCAAGAACTATGCGTATGTGACCTGTGCGACCACCTGGGAACCACTCAGTCTAAACTGTCATTTCACCTCAAAACCTTGAAAGAAGCGGGTTTAGTTCGCGCTCGTCAAGAAGGGCGCTGGATTTACTACAGCCTCAATCTGCCGCAGTTTGTAGCCCTGGAACAGTATTTAGCAGAATTTCGCCGCTTTAGCCCAATATTACCTATTCGTCCACCTTGCGAGACTTAAAATTCATCAATTTTTTTTGTAATGTTTTATTTACCTATAGTTTCATACGGATTGACAAATCAATTTTTTTTGAAATGATAGAAATATACTCTTGATACAACTCACCGAATTTTAGATTTTCAATTTTGGATTGAATAATCTGAAATTCCTGCTCGAAGCTCCTGCATTCATGTATGGGGTTAATTGTAATGAACAAAAAGACTTTAAAACGCCTCTCCTTTATTGACCGCTTCCTAACCTTATGGATTTTTTTAGCAATGGCTATCGGTGTTGCTCTGGGCTATTTCTTTCCTGGAGTTGAAGGCTTTATCAACCAGTTCCAAATAGGAACAACGAATATACCGATCGCCATTGGGTTAATTCTGATGATGTATCCGCCCTTAGCCAAGGTGCGATACGAAGAATTAGGAGATGTATTTCGCAACGGAAAAATTCTTGGTGTGTCACTAATTCAGAATTGGATCATTGGGCCAATTCTGATGTTTGCGTTGGCGGCTACCTTTTTACACAGTTATCCAGAATACATGACGGGATTGATTCTGATTGGATTAGCTCGTTGTATTGCAATGGTAGTTGTGTGGAGTGACTTGGCACGAGGCAATACAGAATATACGGCTGGATTGGTTGCCTTCAACAGTATTTTTCAGGTTATCTTTTATAGCCCTTATGCATGGTTCTTCATCGCTGTACTGCCGCCACTATTCGGGTTACAAGGCAGTGTTGTTAATGTAAGTATTGCCGAAATTGCCCAAAGTGTGTTTATCTATCTCGGTATTCCCTTTTTAGCTGGATTTTTCACTCGTTTCTTCCTAGTAAAGGTGAAAAGCAAGCAGTGGTATCATGAGGAATTTGTCTCTAAAATCAGCCCGATCACGCTGATTGCTCTGTTATTTACAATCGTAGTTATGTTCAGCTTGAAAGGGAATTTGATCGTTCAAATACCCTTAGATGTGGTGAAGATCGCAGTTCCAATGATCATCTACTTCGTGATCATGTTTCTGGTTAGCTTTTACATGGCTTGGCGGATTAAGACAGACTATTCTAGAGCCGTAAGTGTAGCGTTTACAGCCGCCGGAAATAATTTTGAACTAGCAATTGCAGTTGCGATCGCAGTATTTGGTATTAATTCGGGTGTTGCTTTTGCTGCCGTCGTCGGGCCTCTTGTCGAAGTACCTGTATTAATTGCTCTTGTTAATGTTGCTTTCTGGTTTGAAAAACGTTATTTTTCGCCATCTGAATCGAGAACATTTTAAATTTAGTCAAATTATTCGGAGGAGTTGAACGATGAAACGTGTGATGTTTGTTTGTAAAAAGAATTCTGCGCGTTCTCAAATGGCGGAAGGCTTTGCTAAAACCCTTGGTAAGGGAAAAATTGAAGTAATTAGCTCTGGTTTAGAAGCAAGTCAGGTTAGACCAGAAGCAATCGCAACCATGAAAGAAATTGGTATCGACATTAGCGATCAACACTCCAAACCCCTTAGTGATTTCCAAGCGCAAGACTTTGATGTAGTGATTTCTTTGTGTGGGTGTGGCGTGAATTTGCCGCCAGAGTGGGTTGTGCGGGAAGTATTTGAAGATTGGCAGTTAGATGATCCAGCAGAACAACCAGAAATTTTTCCTAGAGTCCGCGATGAGATTAAAGAACGGGTGACTCAATTGATTGAGTCGGTGAATAAAGAATTTACACCTGCTCGATAAAGATTGCAAGGTCAAATTGTAGTACTGGAATTAAACTAAGGCTCAAACCAATGGAGCAAGAAACAATTCAACCAATTTCAGAGAACCTGTGGTGGGTGATTCCAGAGAAACTGGCAGGTGTTCGGAAGCAAATGGCAGAGGAGTTGACAGAGTTACGGGCTACTGGTGTTGGTGCGATCGCCTCCGTTATGGATGGCAAATCCTGATGTTGAATTGCGAGAAGGCCAAAGCAGCTTTTTGCAAAATTTGAAGGAAAATAAGCAATTACCATGACGACATTTGACCATCCCCCCAGAATTTTGTTTTTGTATGGTTCTCTGCGTGAGCGTTCCTATAGCCGCCTCTTGGCAGAGGAAGCAGCACGCATCATTGAAGAATTTGGCGCAGAGGTAAAGTTTTTCGATCCCCGTGAACTGCCAATTTACGGCAGTGTACCTGACAGCCAGCCAAAGGTGCAGGAGTTGCGCCAATTAAGCTTGTGGTCAGAAGGCCAAGTCTGGTCTAGCCCAGAACTGCACGGTCAGATTTCTGGCATTATGAAAAACCAGATTGATTGGATTCCGCTTAGTATTGGAGCCGTTCGCCCAACTCAAGGGAGAACTTTAGCAGTCATGCAAGTGAGTGGCGGATCTCAGTCTTTCAATGCCGTTAACACATTAAGAATTCTTGGGCGTTGGATGCGGATGTTCACTATCCCGAATCAATCTTCAGTGGCTAAAGCATACGAGGAGTTTAACGAAGACGGCACTATGAAAGATTCGCCCTACCGCGATCGCCTCGTCGATGTCATGGAAGAACTTTACAAATTTACCTTACTATTGCGTGACAAAGTTGATTATCTCACAGACCGCTACAGCGAACGTAAGGAAAAAGCTACTAAGGAGACAATCAAGATAGCTTCTCAAGCTCTTGAAGTTAACTCTAATATGGTTCAAACCAACCTGCCGAATGTAGGTTGATATCAGGCTTGATTAGCGAAAATTCAAAATAGAATAACCTCCTGGCAGATTTAACCAGGAGAGTTCAAAAAAATTGATTCATTTTTACAAGCGTTGTAGCAGGCTCAAACCGTGGGTATCAGTACCACAAGTATTGAAAAGAAAGTATTCATTAGCCAACTTTTGTACTTGTTCTGATTCCACTACACTGGGTTTCCAGGGGTTAGGGTTATTGTAGGCGTAGAAAGTTTCTACACCATCGATGCCCTTTTGGGACGCAGCTGGAATTAAGTCAAAATGCGATCGCTTGTAACGAGCCGGATGAGCTAGAACTGCCAATCCCCCGGCTTCATGAATAGCAGCAATCACGTTACTTGCTTGATATTCTTGACCTGTAGTCGCCCTTCTTTGTAGATAAGGCTTCATACTAGGGTGTTCTGGTGTAAAAGCGTAAGCCAAAATGTGAACTTCTATATCCAAAAGGTTGGCATTAATTTCTACACCACTCCACAGGTAAGGAGTGCTTGCACCAGGATTATTCCACTTCCAGTCTTCTAACCAAGCAAGTGATGCTTGATAGCCGATAATACCATGATGATCAGTAATGGCTAACCCTTTTAGACCAATAGCGATCGCTTGCTCCATCAATGCACTCGGCTGCAACCTCCCATCCGAGTAGACAGTGTGCATATGAAAGTTGAATAATCTTGGACAACTTTGTGCATCAATGTTCTGGAATACTTGCTTCAACAGTTCTGTGGAAGCAGTAGTTCGGGTCAAATTTACAGCCATAACCCCCTCTGAACAAAAATATATCTTTTTAACACACTAAAACGGCACATCTACAGATGAGAAAGACTCAGCACTAAAAATTAGTATTGGCTGCTACTTTCTCAGCTTTCTCAGCAAATTTTTCAATATGTTAAGACTACGTTAGCAAATCTTAACCTCAGTAGTCATGCGTATTTTGAACTACATTAGCCTTAAGTGGTAATAAATATTGCATATAAAGTTTTATAAATAGACCTATACTATTTTTGCTAAATGACTTATTTGTAAGGGCTTGATAGAATAATTTTCTCTAATTCCCCTGGAATAAAAGCATATTTTGCGTATATAAAATTATATACCTCAGTAATTTCACTAATTTTATCTAATTTAGTTCAGCGTAGGCGTAGCCTGCCGCAGGCATCGCATAATTGAGTGTATACCCAGAAAACAAGCGATGTCTACGACGGGCTATGCCTACGCCTGGGCTGCATTATACTCCTCGCGCAATCCCAAAAGTATCTCCTTTCAAGGTCACCCCAAGCGGTTCTACCACAACCTCGCGATTAAGGGATGCTTCGACCCTTCCGGCAATCACAGCCGTGAGCTTATGTTCTCTTGCGAGGATAACGATCCTCTCTGCATCCTGCTGCGACTCTGTATAGAATGCAAATCCTGCTCCGTAATTGAACACAGAAAGCATTGTCTCGGCTCCGCCCTCAAGATGACCCTCGACAAAGGTAAATATCTCCGGCACTGGGAGCATCGTTTCGATGACATACCGCAGCGGCTTCACCGACCGCATCAGCTTTTGCCATCCATGTCCAGTGATGTTCTCCATCGCAGTGGGACGAATTCCTTCACCAAGCACCGCCTGTACAAGCGGCGTGTAAAGATACGAAGCGGCATTCATTGCTTCCCAGAACTCCTGCCCACTTGGAAGTTTTGTTCTGTAACCGTCAGGGAGCGACTCGGCAAGCTTTCGCAGTGGAGTAAAGCCGTTCTCATGGGGGCCCGAACTTTCAACAAGAACAATGGTATTTCCGGCATCCAGACGCGAACTATCAATGGGAGCAACACCAACCGGCATGACCCCAAAAACCGAGCCTGCGATGTCAAGCCGGCCTGGAATCATCTTCGTTTTTAGTTGAGGAGTTTCCCCTGAGAGATACACACACCCAACTCGTTTACACCCCTCAACTACTCCATCCAAAAACCCATCAAGGAAGGCAGAGGTAAAGATGGTTTCAGGAGTACTCGACGGCAGATATAAACCGAGAAGTATAGTCTGCATACCGGAAGTTGCGGCATCGTTCGTAAGACACGAGATGATCTTGATACCGATGTTCCACCAGAATCGTCGCAGTTCTTCTTCAGAAAGGTCATCAGGTCGAGTATCGTCTGCTGTGCCCAGTCCTTCGGGGACAAGTGTCATCGAAAGTTCTCTAGCCCCCGCCTCTAGAAACGGAGCAAGGTTGAAGCTAAAAGCGTTAGCACTTGCTCCAAGACCCGATGCGGGCACGATGCCATAGGCGCTTGCAAAGCCAAGCGTGCGTTTTGCGGCATCGATGAAGCGTCGTTTTGCGGCATCGAGAGTATCGTAATCGACTTGATCGAGAGCTTGAGCCATCAGGTTGCGTTTTAAGTTAGGAGTTAGGATTAGAGACGCGATTAATCGCGTCTGTGCAAGAGTTAAAAGTTAGGAAAACTCATAACTTTAAAATACCTCATCTTCAATACCGCGCCACCATTCCCCCAAATTCATCATGTCTTGGTGAATGTCTTCTAATTCTTTGGTGTAGACATCGTTTGTGAGGGTGGCTCGACGCTCTTGCAATTTTTTAAGGCGCAGTTGTACCAATAGCCAAGGTTTAGTGATGCTATCAGTTGCTTCGATGTATTGCGCTAGTTCTTTGCTATCCATATAGTATTTTAATTTTCACTCTAGCAAATAATGGTAAGTTGCTTTGATAATTTGGGTCAGCGCATAAACTGTATCCGAATCAAGATTATTGTCACTTAACAACAAAATAAATTAAAGGTTTGTAGTCATGCCTGGAACCACTCACTACAAACCTTTAATTTATTGACGCCTACTTAGTTGCCAAATATTGCCAAATAAGAGGGTGTTTACAACAAACACCCTCTTAAGGATAAAATTTACCTCTAGCGTTTAGGGAGTCGCAAGGAAGTTAGCAGGCGGAGTCCTGCTACCATTACGACCAACAGATGGGATCTCTATCAAGGCATCTGTGGCTTTACCAGTGCCATCGTTGGTGACGAAGGCTTCGTTTCCTGGATGTCCATTAGGAATAAACAACTGCGGATGGTCGAAGGGCGCTTTCTCATAACGAACTCGCTCGTCAGTAAGCGCCTTCATAAAGGCTACTAGGTCATCTTTATCCTGATCGCTCAGGTTAAGCTTCTCAATATCCGCATCCAGATTTTTGATGTTCTGCTCGTGGAAGTCACCACCCCGATTGTAAAATTCAACCACTTCCTTGAGGGTCAATGTCCCTCCATTGTGGAAGTACGGTGCGGTGAGTTCCACATTGCGAAGTGTGGACGTTTTGAAGGCTCCATCTGCGGCTATTCTCTGGTTGGGGCTGACCGTGATATTGGGATCTACACCGAGAAGCTGCCGGAATTTGCCTTGTTGAGCTACTCGCGACTCTGAGAGCGGATTACCAAAGAAGTCTTTACCACCCACGCCTAAGTCGTCTGTAGTGGGTCTGACACCAATGTTGTAAAAGCCGTTGTCATAGACGGCTTGTTGTCCATCCCCTAATATCATGTCTTCGAGCCGTTGATTCTGCACGTTTTTCACGGAAGCGTTGGTGAATTCTGCCCCACCATGACAGTTGATGCATTTGGCTGCTCCCTCGAAAAGCTGTTTACCCCTCAATTGTTGAGAAGTTAAGGCGTTTTTGTTGCCATCAAAGTACTGGTCGATAGGCGCATTGTCAGATATTAGTGTGGACTCGTACAGTTGAATCGCTAGCCCGAAGAAAAGCGAAAAGTTGTACTCCATCAGCGTATATGTATTCTTGTTTGGATCGACAAGACTCCTCGCGCCCAAGAGGACGGGTTGTCGGCTACCATCATTTTTATCAACCTGAATTGACCATGAAGAATCCCACCACTCTGGCTGGAAGGCATCCTCAATCAGCTGCTTATACTTTTTCTTTAGTCCCTTTCCATTAGGCGCTCTGTAAATACCTAAGGTACTGTCGTCAACTGCCACCTCCTGTTGTGCCAGTGGTTTCAAATTAGGAGAAAATAATTTTTTACCAAGATCCCTCGGAAGCTTTAAACCCTTCAGCAGGTTTCGTTTCCCAACCATCTTTATACCGACATCTTGAAATGTGCGACCGTCAGCAGACATTTCAAATGAGCTAAGAGGTGGACCCACTGCCTGGGAAGCTAGAGATGAATTCTTGAGCTTCACACTGACTTGTTGTGGTGATGTAAGAGAAGTTACTGCTTTGTAAAGCTTGGCGTTGGGGTCTCTTAATCCAAACGGATTCACCCCATTAAAGTAGTTCTGAGCTCGTCCATCCCAAAAGTTACGGAAATTGTACACCGCATTAATTGTGGTCGGTGTGTTGCGCGGCTCTACTCGGCGGGTTTCGATACCTCCCACATTGAAGATTGGATCGTCGAGTTGAGTCACATTGTCTTGAGGATTACCAGGAGTGGTACTCAAGAATTTAGTATTGAAGACTCCTTGCGAAGAGGCGACATCGTTAATGTCAGAAATAACGGTGGAGTTACGGTTGTTTACATCTGCTAGTTTGTGGAATGGGAAATCTGTCGCCTTCAGGGTGTAGTTTGGCCCTCCGAGACTGAAAGTATCATCAGGATTCGGATTGCCGCTTGCATCCACGCGCAAAATCCCTGGATTAAGCTGGTTTTTAATTCTGTTGTCCACTCCGGCATGGAAATGACAAGTCGCACACGATGTCTTGCCATCGCTGCCGACCTGCATATCCCAGAAAAGAGCCTTTCCCAAAGCGATCGCGCGACTCTTATCCTTTACGTAACCTGTATAGTCTGGCCCTGGAATCGGTACGGTCTTTAGCGAAGCCAGTGGCTGGGAGGGTGGCGTTATCTGTGCCGATACAGTATGTCCGGCTAGCACTGCGATCGCAACAAGTGCTGCGATCGTCACATTGCTTTTCATTCTCCTTGACAATCTTGATGCCAGATCAGTAAGTCTGACTAGCATAGCAGCCACGAAAGTGACAGCAAGTTGGATTTTATCCATGTTTTATATGAACGTTAATAATAATTCTCAAGAGTTGAAGCATTACTGCTCCACTCTCAAATCTGAAACTTTGTTGTCTTTAATGACACTGAGATGTTAGAATATCAGATTTCTTATACTTAAGTAAGTAGGTAAGAATAAATCAATCTATGTTACACAGTAGAAAATTATTAAATTAGCTTGTAGTAAGGCTGAAGCCTTTAATATGAAGATTTCATTGAAGCTTCAATTATTCATGCCCACTTACTTACTTAAGTATAATTTTTCTTAAAATATTTTTTTACTAATTAGGGCTTGCTGAAAAAGAAAGAAAAGGTGACAGTCTGTAGATAAAAAGACCCTAGAAGTATATTCAGGTGCAAGGAAAGAAGGTAAAATAGCCCAAAATCCTTGCATGACAGTGGTCAGCC